>NZ_FUXB01000016.1:0-64111 GCF_900167345.1 Vibrio cincinnatiensis DSM 19608
GCTCTTGCAAACAAGCTCGGTCGGGTAGCATGGCACATCTTGGCGAAAAATAGTGAATACGATATTAATCAGGCATTTAAGCCTGTTTGACTAAAAATACTAAGTTCTAAGGAGATATCCTCAAGAAGCAACTGAGTTTGCAATAGCTGATGAATAAACGGTGAACCATCCTTACTACACTCTGATAACGCAACGAGGTTATTGAAACCGAGGCTTTGAAAAGACAGTGAGGAGCGGATTACATCATGGCGCAGGTCACATAGTAGACCTAGAAAGACGTCGGATATATGTTAGCGACCGTATCATTGAATCAGTCATTGCATCCTGAGGTGCGTCCATATATGTTGCTATATTATGTTCTTGTTTTGAAATGTGTCTCTGGATGTTTCTATCGAATTGAAACTTTATGCTTGTCTATAGGTTATTTTATAGAATATCTGAATAACACAATCTGCTATAGAAAGTCTCAGTAATAGACAAGGAAGAGAGATTTATAATTCAAGGCCGTCAGGATAGCCATAACAAGGCCTACAGCAACAACATCTAATTAGGAGTTACTTATGAGTAACCAAGCCGTAAATTTATCGCCATCAGGTAAATCTAGCCGCATTGATGGTTTTTTGAACGTAATTGAACGGGTCGGAAATAAGATTCCCGATCCTGCTATTTTATTTTTCTGGGCTCTGATCATTGTCTGGATTTCTTCTGTTCTTCTCTCTCATGTCACCTTTGATTTGATCAACCCTAGAACGGGAGAAGCGTTGCAAGTGACCAACTTATTGACGGGAACGGCATTGGCCAGTTTTTTGGCTAACATGGTCACAACGTTTACCAGTTTTGCTCCATTAGGGATTGTTCTTGTTGCAATGCTTGGGGTTGGGGTAGCTGATTCATCGGGTTTCATTACCACTGGGTTAAAGAAAATGCTTAACTTTACCCCTTCTCGGCTCTTAACACCGATGCTGATTCTCGTAGCTATTGTCTCTCATACTGCCGCTGATGCTGGGTATGTATTGGTTATTCCGCTTGGGGGAATAATTTTCCATGCTGCTGGGCGTCATCCTCTTGCGGGTATTGCTGCGGCTTTCGCTGGGGTGTCGGGGGGCTTTTCTGCTAACTTTATCCCCTCGGGAATTGATCCTCTTTTAGCGGGCTTTACTCAAACCTCAGCTCAAGTGTTGGATCAAACATACCAAGTTAACCCTTTAGCCAATATTTTCTTTACTGGTCTATCTTCCATCATCATTGTTGCTATCGGTTGGTATGTTACCGAAAAAGTGATTGAACCTCGCCTAAATCAGATTCCTGTGGATGAAGATGCAGAAACGGCTCCTGATCTCGGCTCTTTTTCTGCGATAGAATCGAAAGCGTTTCGCTACGCAGGTGGAGCCATGTTACTGGGTATTGCACTATTGGTTGTGGCTCTCTGGCCAGAGACATCGGCATTACGTTCACCAGAAGGCGAACTTACGGCATTTTCAGCCCCGATTATGAAATCGATTGTGCCACTGATCTTTGTACTCTTTATTATCCCTGGTATTGTTTATGGCCGAGTGACGGGAAATTTCCGTAATAGTAACGATGTCATCAAAGCGATGTCTTCGACCATGTCGACCATGGGAGCCTATATTGTAATGTCTTTCTTCTGTGCTCAGTTTTTGTCTGCATTTAGTCATTCAAATATAGGCACAATGCTGGCTTTGTATGGTGCAGAAGGGTTGAAAGCACTCAATTTACCGGGGCAAGCGACCATTGTTGGCATGATCTTATTAACGGCGATGGTTAACCTATTGGTGGGCTCTGCTTCAGCAAAATGGGCACTCATTGGCCCTATTTTGGTTCCTATGCTGATGGCGGTTGGCATTTCGCCTGAACTGTCTCAAGCGGCTTATCGTGTTGGAGACTCTGTCTCAAATATCATTTCTCCCCTTATGGTGTTCTTCCCTCTGGTCGTGGTTTATTGCCAGCGTTATGTAAAAGGGACGGGGATTGGTACGTTAGCCTCATTGATGATGCCGTATTCGATTGCGATGTTGATTGGCTGGACTATTTTCTTACTGGCTTATTGGGCATTAGGGATCCCACTAGGTATTCAAGCCCCTTATACCTATACCTTGTAGATTACTTTTTTATGATTCCCTCAAGCCCAGACGCTGTGGGCTTGAGGGGGTAGGTTTGAACAAGACAAGGTATGCAAAGCGCCGCTAAAGAATACTTGGTAGCCAAAGTGATAGTGCTGGGATAAAAATGAGCAACAGTAAACGTAGGATATCTGCGCACCAGAAGGGGGTGACGCCTTTAAATATGGTGCTAGTTTTAATATCTTTTACCACACTACTTAATACAAAAACGTTTAAGCCAACGGGGGGGGTAATTAAGCTAATCTCCGTGACGACCACGACAACAATACCAAACCAAACAAGGTCGAGCCCTAAACTGGCCACTAATGGATAAAAGATAGGAACGGTTAATAGCAGCATGGATAAGCTTTCAAAAACCGTACCAAGTAGAATATAAATACCGATAATGGCTAGAATGATAAAAATGGGTTCCACATCCCAATCACCTAACCAGTTAACGAGTTCATTAGGTAGCCCTGCACGGTTGACAAAATTGGAATAAATCAGTGCCCCAATAATAACGCCAAATAACATGGTTGAGGTACGAGCGGTATCGATCAAAATTTCTTTTAATACTGGTATAGATAGGCTTCGTCGATATAAGGCAATCAGAAATGCTCCTCCCGCTCCTACTCCAGCGGCTTCTGTTGGGGTAAAAATACCAAGGTAAATACCTCCGATTACCAGCAGAAATAATCCAACAACGCCTGTTACTGATTTTAGAGCCGTGATTTTCTCGTTAAATGGGACTTTTTCTCCTTTGGGGCCTTCACTCGGTTTTCGCCAAACGACATATTTAGTGGCTAATAAGTAAAAGAAAATGCCGAGGATACCGGGAATAAAGCCAGCAGCAAATAAATCCCGAATACTCTGTTCGGTTAACACTCCGTAGATAATGAGAATGACACTGGGTGGAATTAGTATCCCCAATGTACCGCCTGCGGCAATTGAGGCAGAGGCAAGTCCATCTGAATAACCGTAACTTCGCATGGCGGGCATGGCTACTTTAGCCATCGTTGCCGATGTTGCCAAGCTAGAACCGGAAATCGCAGAGAAACAACCACAAGCAGCTACTGTCGCCATGGCTAGCCCACCGCGATAGTGACCGAGGAAAGCATGGCAGACTCTGTAGAGTTCTTGTGACATACCAGCACGAGTAAGGAGATTTCCCATTAAAATAAACATAGGAATCACTGATAACCCGTAATCCTGTGCGGTATCAATCAATCGTTTGGCACTGACGGTTAAAGCCCCATTAAAATTCCAATCACCAAGAGCGGCATAGCCGATAAATCCCACCACACCCATTGCAAAAGCAATCGGCATTCTCAGCAGTATGAGTAGCATTAATACTGCAAATCCAATTAAGGCAATAGTCATATCAATCCCTTTGATTTATATATTCTTTGTTAAATATCCGTGTGATCGCTAAAACCAGCGAAGTGATGGCGGTTAGCCAGCAGGATACCGCTAAGAAGTAGGTAAAATAGTAGGTTGGAATTTCAAGATATTCGGTCATTTCGTTATATCTCAATGAACGATTGGCTAGATCCCATACTTTCACCCCGATAACGAAAAGGCTGATCGATACGGCGATATCAAAGCCGATGTCACTGAGGTTTTTTAGCTTTGTTGGAATAATATGGCTGGCTAAATCGACGCTGATGTGCTCTTTTCGCCAAGTGACTAATGGCATGGTTGAGAAAACAAGGGTTCCTAAAAGAATTTCTGTTAATTCTACGCTTCCGGTAATTGGGCGTTCAAACAAGTACCTGCCCATCACATCAAAACAAGTTAAAAACATCATGGCCAACAAGATAAGACAAGCACACAGTTTTAATGCGTTATCTAAATAGTGGGCGGTGGTTTCCCAACTTTTAATAAATAAGAGGAATGAGTTTTTCATCACGGTATCCTAAAGTTCCATGGGTTCATAGTTGCTGACTATGTGACGAAATTCGGTTAGAGCGGCTTTCGCATCGACTTTTCTGGACTTCACGGATTGAATCCATTGCTCATCTAGCCCTTGGATTAATTGGTTGAAGTAGGTAACTTCTTCACTGGAAAAATTGGAAACTTGACTGCCTGAGGCAATGATATCAGCTTCTCCAATATCATCGGCTTTAGCCCAATATCGTCCGGCGAGAGCGGAGAGTTTATCTCCAGAAACGGCTCTGATGGCTTCTTGGTCCTCTTTCGATAGCTTGTCCATAAATTGGGGGCTAATAAAAATACCAAAAGATCCTAAATACAATCCTGTGGGTAATTTATAGCTATACGGCGCGACATCTTTGAAGCGAGCCGCTTTCATCATATCCATCTGCATGAAGAGTCCATCAGCGACACCTTGAGAGAGCATTTCATAGGCTTTCGTTGCTGGTGCGCTCACCCCTGACACTTCTAGTAACTTACCTACTTCTGTGGAGATCCCTCCACCTACTCGTATTTTTTTCCCTTTTAAATCTTTTAAAGAGTTGATCGGTTCCCGCATGTGCACTTGCCCCGGACCATGGACAAAGAACCCAACAATTTCCACGCCTTCATACTCAAAAGAGTTGGTAAAGTACTGTTTATGAACTCGCCAATGAGCAACGGATGCGGCTTCCCCCGTTGCCTGATTGCCCGGTAGTTCTGCAAGTTGTGATAAACGAAACCGCCCGGGAAGGTAGCCATGGAATGTCCATGCTGCATCAACGGCACCATCTTCGACTAGTTCAATCAGGCTCTTGGGGTGAGCGAGGTCGTATTCTAATTTGATGGTGACTCTACCTTCGGTTGCTGCTTCTATCCATTTTCCCCAAGTTGGTAATACATCACTATTCATGGTCTGCATGGGGCTTAACCAAGTAGCGATTTTTAATTCATGCTGGCTGGAGAAAGCGGGTTGTGTCAGAAATAAAGTTGAAGTGATAAGCCCTAAAGAGGCTTTTACTAAGTTCGATTTAAACATAATGCTTTTCCTTTATTTTATCGTTAACGATATATACAGCTAATCAATTGATACGTATTTTGTTTGTCATTTAAATTAAATGTATCATTTAAAACTCCCATTGTGTATCATAATTGTTAACAATGTGTTTGTTTTGTGAATTGAGTATTTTGTCAATTAGGTCAATTTACTTGGATTTACTCGTTAACCTCTTCTTTAATGGAACGTATCTGGTGGAGAAAGGGAGACGGTAGTGATGCTAAGAACGAAGAAGGAGTAAACAAAAATGGAACAACTCACGAGTTATATCGCAGGGAATTGGTATTACGGCACAGGGGCTGCACGTACTATCTCTAGTGCATTGATAGGAACACCGTTATACCAAGTGAATGCGGACGGGATAGACACAGCTTCTCTTCTGGAATACGGCCGAGAAAAAGGAACTAAAGCCTTATCCAGTATGACCTTTCTTGAACGAGCAAAGATGCTTAAAGACCTTGCTAAATATCTGCTGACGAGGAAAGAGGAGTTTTATCAACTTTCTCATCATTCAGGTGCAACTCGTATTGACTCATGGATCGATATCGAAGGGGGGATCAGTACGTTATTTAACTATTCAAGCTTGGCTAATAAAGAGTTACCGAATGATGTGATTTGGCCGGAAGATGAGCTGATCCCTCTCTCTAAAGAAGGGGGATTTGCTGCACGACATTTTCTGACAAGTAAAACGGGTATTGCGCTCCATATCAATGCCTATAATTTCCCTTGTTGGGGAATGTTAGAGAAGCTTGCTCCCACTTGGTTGGCTGGGGTTGCAGCGATTATTAAACCCGCCACGGATACCGCTTATCTTACTCAGGCGATGGTCAAAGCAATGACGGAAAGCGGCTTATTACCTGAAGGTGCTATCCAGCTTATTTGTGGCTCGGTTGGGGATATGTTTGAACACTTGGATTATCAGGATGTGGTGACCTTTACTGGCTCGGCTGAAACAGGGCAGAGGTTAAAATTACATCACCAGATCACGAAAAAATCCATTCCTTTCACCATGGAAGCCGATTCCCTAAACTGTGCAATTCTTGGCTCTGATGTCACTCCAGAGATGCCGGAATTTAAGCTCTTCATCCGCGAAGTGGTACGAGAGATCACCATCAAAGCGGGGCAAAAATGTACCGCTATTCGTAGAGCGATTGTCCCTGAGCATTTAATGAATGATGTCGCTGATGCCCTAGTTGCCAAACTGGCACAAGTCAAAGTGGGCGATCCTGCCAATAAAGAGGTCACAATGGGAGCGCTGGTTAGCCAATCCCAAGTGACAGATGTGAGAGAGAAAGTCGCCAGTTTACTCGCTTCATGTCAGTTGTTGACGGGGGGGAATGAGGCCAGCTTTACCATTATGGGGTCATCAGAAGGGGCTTATTATCCTCCCACACTGCTGCGTTGTGACCATCCTTTAGAGAGAGAAGACGTGCACTCAATCGAAGCCTTTGGACCGGTTTGTACACTTATGCCCTATCGAGATTTGAACGAGGCGATTTTGATCGCAAGGAAAGGTCAGGGCAGCTTGGTGGGCAGCCTTGTTACCGCTTCTGGTCAAGTTGCGGCTCAACTTGCTTTAGCTTTAGGTTCTTCTCATGGACGTTTGCATGTTTTAAATGAGGAATCAGCGAAAGAGTCTACGGGGCATGGTTCACCATTACCTATGTTGGTTCATGGCGGACCAGGTAGAGCGGGTGGCGGTGAAGAGATGGGAGGGCTACGCAGTGTGAAACACTATATGCAACGAACCGCCATTCAAGGTTCTCCTAGCATGTTAGCGAGTATTGGTCGGGAATGGGTGCGTGGTGCAGAAACCACCGGTGACCTTGTTCACCCCTTTAGAAAATATTTTGAAGATCTCTCGTTAGGAGAGCGATTAACGACAGCCAGACGGACGGTCACTGAAGCGGATATTGTTAACTTTGGCTGTTTAAGTGGCGATCATTTCTATGCCCATATGGACAAAATATCCGCTGCAGAATCCATCTTTGGTGAGCGTGTTGCACATGGATACTTTGTCATTTCTGCTGCGGCTGGTCTATTTGTTCAGGCCGCTCCAGGTCCGGTGATCGCCAACTATGGTATGGAAAATCTGCGCTTTATTGAGCCAGTAAAAATTGGCGATACCATTCAGGTTCATCTTACTTGTAAGAAGAAGATTAAAAAGCATCAACGTTCAGCCGAAGAGCAAGCACAAGGTGTGGTTGCTTGGGATGTGGATGTGAAAAACCAGCATGGAAAATCGGTGGCGCTATACACCATCATGACCTTAGTGGCGAGAAAACAGGGTGATTACTAAGTCACAGTAAG
Source organism: Vibrio cincinnatiensis DSM 19608 (assembly GCF_900167345.1). GTDB lineage: Bacteria > Pseudomonadota > Gammaproteobacteria > Enterobacterales > Vibrionaceae > Vibrio > Vibrio cincinnatiensis. The sequence continues at coordinate 7,399 of NZ_FUXB01000016.1, forward strand.
GCTGACACCTCTTTATTTGATATTCAACAGGACCTTCGGGTCCTGTTTTTTTGTTAACAAAAAGGTTACTTGTTTGGTTTTTGTAAAATTGTTGTTGCATTAAGGATTACTTATGATACATTTTGATCATCAATAATGAATATCTCGTATCACTATGGAGGCGGGTATGTCTTTGGAAAACACAGTATTTGAAGAGAAGATCAAACAAGAAGTTGCGATTGAACCAAAAGATTGGATGCCAGAGGGGTACCGTAAAACGTTGGTTCGTCAGATAGGTCAGCACGCTCATTCAGAGGTCGTGGGAATGCTGCCTGAAGCCAATTGGCTGACACGCGCCCCCTCGCTACGTCGTAAAGCTGTGTTACTTGCCAAAATTCAAGATGAAGCAGGGCATGGTATGTATTTATACAGTGCAGCCGAAACGCTAGGCGGTGATAGACATGAGCTGTATGGAAAAATGTTAAATGGGGAAATGAAATATTCGTCCATTTTTAACTATCCAACGCTGAACTGGGCAGATGTTGGTGTTATCGGCTGGTTGGTCGATGGTGCCGCAATTGTGAATCAGGTTGCGTTATGTCGAACGTCGTATGGTCCTTATGCCAGAGCAATGGTACGAATTTGTAAAGAAGAGAGTTTCCATCAACGCCAAGGTTATGAAGCTTGCCGTGCCTTAGCTGATGGCAGTGAAGAACAAAAAGCTATGTTGCAAGATTCGATCAATCGCTGGTGGTGGCCTGCTCTTATGATGTTTGGTCCTAATGATAACGATTCTCCTAACTCTGCTAAGAGCATGGGTTGGAAAATTAAACGGGTCAGCAATGACGATTTACGCCAAAAATTTGTAGATAACACCGTTCATCAAGTTCATGCACTTGGCATGACGATTCCCGATCCAGACTTAAAGTGGAACGAAGAGACTGGGCATTATGAGTTTGGTGCCATCAATTGGTCAGAGTTTTATCAAGTGATTAATGGTCATGGAATCTGCAATCACGAGCGTCTGAAAGCAAAACAACAGGCTTGGGATGATGGTGCATGGGTCAGAGAAGCGGCTCTCGTTCATTCCCAAAAACAGATGGAAAATGCGGCATAACATGAGTGCGCTGCACCGATTGACAAGGATAAGGAGAATCAAAATGAGTTCATTAAACTGGCCATTGTATGAAGTGTTTGTTCGCAGCAAACAAGGTTTAGATCATAAGCATGTGGGTAGCGTTCGTGCTGCTGATGGAGAGATGGCATTAGATGCGGCTCGTGATCTGTACACTCGACGTAACGAAGGATGTTCTATTTGGGTTGTCGAGTCGGACAAAATTACGGCGACTCAACCGAGTGATGCTGGTCCTTTCTTCGACCCGTCAGAAGATAAAGTTTATCGACATGCCAGCCATTACACCATTCCTGCTGATATTAAACACATGTAAGGAGAGGGTAATGGATACTCAACAAGTCAAAGTTAATTACCTATTGCACCTAGCTGACACCAATTTAATTTTGAGTCACCGGCTCGCGCAATGGTGCGGAATTGCTCCCGAACTCGAAATTGATATGGCACTTGCCAATATCGGTTTAGACCTTTTAGGAGAGGCTCGCAACTTATATCAATATATTGCTGAGTTAGAAGGAAAAAATAAATCAGAAGATGATTATGCCTACCTCAGAGAAGAGCGTGAGTATAAAAACCTGCTATTGGTTGAACGGCCCAATGAAGGGTTCGACCAGTCAATTGCTCGCCAGTTTCTTTACGACAGTTTCCACTCTTTATTGCTGCAAGAGTTAGTGAACAGTAACGATGCGCAATTGTCGGCGATTGCCCAAAAATCGCTTAAAGAGGTCTCTTACCACTTGCGTTACAGCTCGGGCTGGGTGATTCGCCTAGGTGATGGAACACAAGTCAGCCACACGAAAATGCAAGCGGCACTCAATGATTTGTGGCGTTACACCGATGAAATGTTTGAACCCAGCGATGAGGAGCGTGCATTAGCAGAACTGGGTGTTATCGCTGATGTAGCAAGTTTAAAAGAGCAATGGCGCAGCAATGTGCAGGCTGTTTTAGATAAAGCCACCTTGACACTTCCGGAGAGTGCTTACGCTCAACATGGCGGTAAAGGTGGTCAGCATAGCGAATACTTGGGTTTCATCTTAGCTGAACTGCAATATATGCAGCGGACATATCCAAACCAACAATGGTAGGGGGCTAAAGATGGTTAATCAAACACTTAACTCACTGGCTGACCCAGAAACCTACCGCGTATGGCAGCTAGTGAGCTCAATCCCTGATCCTGAGATCCCGGTTCTTTCTATCGGTGAATTGGGAATGGTTCGTCAGGTCATGAAAGTGGGAGAGCAGTGGGTGGTTAAGTTTACGCCCACGTATTCAGGCTGCCCTGCCACCGATATGTTAGTGAGTGATATTCAAACAACTCTAAAGAGTGAGGGATATTCGGATATCGCCGTTGAAATTCAACTTAATCCAGCATGGACAACCGACTGGATCGAAGAATCAAGCAAAAAGAAACTACGTGAATATGGAATTGCACCACCAGATAGAAAAGCTTGTATGCACAGCACGATTAATCGTCAGCCACACTGCCCACGTTGTGGGAGTGATGACACGAAAATGGTGAGTGAATTTGGCTCAACAGCATGTAAGGCACATTTCCAGTGTAGGGCGTGTAAAGAGCCATTTGATTACTTCAAATGTATATAAAAGAAGGGATTTACTATGACAGACTTTTACTCATTAAAGGTTGCTCGTGCAGATAAGGAAACGGACGACTCTCTTGTTGTGCAATTGAATATTCCAGATGACTTACAAGACGAGTTCCATTTTCATCCTGGGCAGCATTTGACCATTAAAGCCAATATTGATGGTGAAGAATTAAGACGTTGTTACTCCATTTGCTCTGCGCCTAGTGAGCCAAGCTTGCAAATTGGTATTAAAGCTATCCCTGAAGGACGTTTTTCCAATTTTGCACTGAATGAATTAAAAATGGGGGATGAACTTAACGTGATGCCACCCCAGGGGAAGTTCGGTTTTATTCCTAGGAAAGAACAAAATAAACATTATTTAGGCATCGCTGTTGGTTCGGGAATTACGCCAATCTTATCAATGTTAAAAGCCACACTGGAACAAGAGAAAAGCAGCACTTTTACTCTGCTATACGGCAACCAAAGCCTAGCGAGTATGATGTTCCGCAATCAATTATTGGATCTTAAAAACCAGTATCCTGACCGTTTCCATGTCAATTATTTCTTCTCGCGGGAAACGAACGAGATTGAACTCTGGAATGGGCGTTTAGATGGCAACAAACTCCGTGAGTTAGGTCAGTCCCTGTTCAATTGGGGGGAGTTTGATGCCTGTTATGTTTGTGGACCGGAAGAAATACTGGAGTCTTGTTATACCGCTTTAGTTGAAGGGGGCTTAGCTGAAGATCGATACCATGTTGAGCGCTTCAATACTGCAACTACCTCACGTAAAAAATCGGAGAATCAGTCAGCCAATACCGTGGTTACGCTTAAGCGAGATGGTCGGGTAATGACTATCAATATGACCTCACAGGATAACAACTTACTGGATGCCGCACTGCGCCAAGGTGTGGATTTGCCTTATGCGTGTAAGGGTGGGGTCTGTGCTACTTGTGTCTGCAAGCTGAAATCAGGTCAGGTAGAAATGAGCACCAATTATAGTCTGGAAGCGGATCAACTGGAAAAGGGCTATGTCTTAAGCTGCCAAGCAGTTCCGACGACCAGTGAAATAGAAATTGATTTTGATGTATAGGTGACAGGATGACATGGTTAACCGGCTATCCAGATCTCATCTGTGATATGAGATCTGAGGGAGTGTTGATCATTACCTTAGATCGACCTCAGAAACGTAATACACTGAGTAATGACGTCTTAGCGCAGATCGTGACAGTACTCAATGGCGCATCTGAGCATGAATCGGTCAAAGCCGTTGTTATTTATGGCGGGAAGAGATTATTCGCTGCTGGAGCGGATCTCAATGAATTGGCAGAGCAAAAATCCATTGCCACTTGGCTCAATTCGCGTCCTAAGCTATGGCAACACATCGATCAGTTTGACAAGCCGCTGATCGCTGCGGTCAATGGTTATGCGTTAGGGGCGGGTCTGGAACTGGCTTTACTTTGTGACATTACCGTCGCCGGTGACGGAACACTTTTTGGTCTACCAGAAATTACTTTAGGGTTAATGCCTGGCGCTGGTGGTACGCAGCGCCTTGCTCGCACCGTGGGTAAATCTCTTGCTAACCAAATGGTGTTTACTGGGCAGGCTATCTCTGCCCAGAAAGCATTGGATGCAGGATTGATCAGTGAAATTACGATTCCAGAGAACACCTTAAATAAAGCGTGTGAATTAGCCAGTTTAATTGCCCAGAGAGCGCCATTAGCACTTCGTGCCGCCAAAATGGCATTAAAAGCCGTGCCTAACGGTTCATTGAGCCAAGGTCTGATGATGGAGCGGCAATTGTTTAGCTTACTGGCAGAAACTCAGGACAGGGAAGAAGGCATTCTCGCTTTTTTAGACAAAAGAAAAGCGGTATTTGAAGGGAAGTAACATGGAAGAAGCAATTTTATTTCAGGTTGAAGGCGGAGTTGCGGTGATCACACTCAACCGACCGAATCAGCTCAATAGTTTTAATCCGCCGATGCATAAAGCACTAAGAGCGGCTTTACAGCAAGCAGAAAGTGATGAAGCAATACGGGCGATTGTACTCACCGGTAGCGGACGGGGATTTTGTGCCGGACAGGATCTAAATGATCGTAATGTGAATAGCGGCAATACGATGCCCGATCTGGGTGAAAGTATTGAGAAATACTATAACCCATTGATTAAACAGATCTCTACAATAAGTAAACCCATTATAGCTGCGGTGAATGGTGTGGCAGCCGGAGCCGGAGCCAATATTGCGTTAGCGTGCGACATTGTTTTTGCTGCTCAATCTGCCAGCTTTATTCAGGCATTTTGTAAGATCGGTCTGGTTCCTGATTCAGGGGGCACTTGGTTCTTACCGCGTTTAGTGGGAAGCGCAAGAGCCAAAGGGTTGATGATGCTTGGTGACAAACTCTCGGCATCTCAGGCGCAAGAGTGGGGAATGATTTGGCAATGTGTGGATGATGATCGTTTGATGGAAGAAGTGCTGACCGTTGCCCACCACTTAGCGACTCAACCAACCAAAGGGCTGGGCTATATTAAGCAAGCGTTACTCTATTCCAGTGCTAACCGTTTAGATGAACAACTCAATTTAGAAAAAGATCTCCAGCGGCTCGCCGGACGGACGAACGATTATCGTGAAGGTATTAACGCTTTCTTCGATAAACGGGCTCCAGAGTTTAAAGGAAATTAACCATGAGTAAGAGCATACAAACCGTTGCGGTGATTGGTGCTGGTACGATGGGCGCAGGGATTGCGCAAGTCGCTGCCCAATCGGGTTACCAAGTGGTGCTGTTTGATTTACAACCGGCTAAAGCGCAGCAAGCCAAGGCTGATATTTCGGCTCAATTAGCGAAGCGGGTTGCTCGTGGCAAAATGGAAGAAGCCAAACGAGAAACGCTGCTTAACGCTATTGAGTGCTCTGCCATCTTACAAGATGTCGCAAAAGCCGATTTGGTGATTGAAGCTATCGTTGAAGATCTTGCTGCAAAACAGAGTCTGTTTAGAGATTTAGAAGCCATATGTAAAGAGCATTGTCTATTGGCAAGTAACACCTCTTCTATTTCTATTACTTCCATTGCCAGCGCTTTAACGCAACCTGAGCGATTTGTCGGGCTGCATTTTTTTAATCCCGCCCCTTTAATGAAGTTAGTGGAAGTGGTGCGGGGGATAGCGACCAATGATGAGACCTGCAATACAGCAAAAGTGTGGGCGGAATCCTGTGGTAAACATGCGGTTGTGACCCGTTCGCTGCCCGGTTTTATTGTTAACCGTGTTGCTCGACCATTTTATGCTGAAGCACTGAGAGCGTTAGAAATGGAGGTGGCTCAGGTACAGGATATTGATTACTGCTTTAAACAAGCCGGTCAATTTAATATGGGACCTTTTGAGTTAATGGATCTGATTGGTCATGACGTTAACTATGCCGTGACCAAAAGTGTTTACGATGCTTATTATCAAGATAAACGCTTTCTACCCTCCTTAACTCAAAAAGAGTTGGTCGATGCGGGTTTTCTTGGGCGAAAAAGTAGACGGGGATTTTACCGTTATGATGATTCGGCTTCGCTCTCAGAGGTTAACTTTGCCTCTCTTCACACATTGCCGGATAACGCTACCTGCTCACTGCATGGTGACTGGGCATTTGCTCCGAGCTTTGTTGAGATGACGGAACTGCCTTTAGCTGACTCAACCTCTTCTCCTTATCTGAATATTAACGGTATCCATGTTGTCCCTACACAGGGCATCACAGCGACCCAACTTTCAGTATCCCTAGCATGCCCTGTGGTGGTTTTTGACTACTGCCAGAACTACCTGAATAGCCCAGTGATGGTTATCGCACCTGCCATGCAAAATACCGAACAGCAAAATCAGCAAGTGGTCGCTTACTTTCAGTCGAAAGGGAAGCAAGTCTTAATGGTCAAGGATTACCCGGGATTACTTATTTGGCGTACATGGATGATGCTGATCAATGAAGCGTTGGATTTAGCTAATCTTGGTGGAGCCTCCATGTCTGATATCGACGTTGCAATGAAAAGTGGAGTCAATTATCCGCTTGGTCCAATTGAACAAGGTGAACAGCTCGGCTGGTCGTCAGTGTTGCAGACCATCACTCATCTTCAGCATTTTTATGGAGAAGAGAGATACCGTCCTTCGCCACTACTTCGCCAACTCGCACTCGTATCATAGGGAGAAAATGATGAGTCAGCCTAAATCTATATCATCAACGCAAGATGCAAATGAGCTTACGATTGCTCAACGTTCTGCCTCAGCCATGCTAGAGCATGACTATTGTACTAAAGCAATGGGGATGACCATTGTCAGCGTGGCTAAAGGGCAAGCCACAGTAGAAATGACCGTGACTCAAGCCATGTTAAACGGTCATGGAAGTTGTCACGGTGGCATGCTGTTTGTGCTGGCAGACTCCGCATTTGCTTTTGCTTGTAATAGTGAAAATCAGGCTGCGGTTGCTTCTGGGTGCAGTATTGACTACGCCCGCCCAGTCTTTGAAGGTGAGCGCTTAACGGCTATAGCGAACGTTAAATCGCAAGGCAAAGTCATCGGTACTTATGACGTAGAAATCGTTAATCAGGATAACAAGTTAGTCGCCCTGTTTCGGGGTAAGGCACATCGATTAGGTAAGAAATTGGTAGAGGAGAATAGCTAAGTGGCAAACGCATACATTTGTGATGGTATCCGTACCCCGATAGGCCGATTTGGCGGCGTATTATCAGGTGTTCGGGCTGATGACTTAGGAGCGATTCCAATCAAAGCGTTGAAGGATCGTTATCCTGCGCTCGATTGGACATTACTTGATGATGTCATTTTAGGCTGTGCTAACCAAGCAGGGGAAGATAATCGTGATGTCGCACGAATGTCACTCCTCTTAGCCGGTATGCCGATGGAGGTATCAGGAACCACCATTAACCGTCTGTGTGGATCGGGAATGGATGCGATTAGCTACGCAGCCAGAAGCATTAAAGCAGGTGAAGCTTCATTGATGATTGCTGGCGGAGTTGAGTCAATGTCACGCGCTCCTTATGTGCTTAGCAAACCGACCGTGGCGTTTGATCGAAACGGTGAAATGTTTGATACCACTATCGGATGGCGTTTTATTAATCCACTGATGCAAAAGCAGTACGGAAGTGACTCTATGCCTGAAACGGCAGAAAACGTTGCTCGTCGCTTCAATATCAGTAGAGAAGATCAGGATGCGTTTGCTCTGCGTAGTCAGCAACGTACCCAAAATGCTAAAGAGAAAGGGGTATTGGCACAAGAAATTACGCCGGTCGCTATTCCCCAGCGTAAAGGCGAGCCTTTGCTTATCTCTGAAGATGAGCACCCTCGTCCTGAAACGACGCTAGCTCAACTATCGTCTCTTAGAGCTCCGTTTGCAAAAGACGGGTCGGTAACCGCAGGAAATGCGTCAGGAGTTAATGATGGTGCAGCTGCGGTATTAATGGCTAGTGCTGAAATGGTTTCACAGCTTGGTTTGAATCCAGTAGCGAAGGTGATCGCTACCGCAACTGTTGGCGTTGAACCTTCAATTATGGGGATTGGACCTGCGCCAGCTGCAAAAAAAGCGCTAGAAATAGCCGGGCTATCCATTGAGCAAATGGATGTTATCGAACTGAATGAGGCCTTTGCTTCACAAGCATTAGCCGTATTGCGTGAGTTGGGTTTACCTGATGATGCAGAGCATGTGAACCCCAATGGCGGTGCTATTGCCCTAGGTCACCCATTGGGAATGAGCGGTACGCGTCTGGTTATTGCTGCCTGTAATGAACTAGAACGCCGTGGTGGAAGATACGCCTTGTGCTGTATGTGCATTGGGGTTGGTCAAGGTATCGCTATGGTTATTGAAAGCGTTTGAAATAAAAGCAAGTAGAACAAGGCATGGTTGTAAGGTGCTAGAAACAAAAGGATTTTGAGGAGAAAGGATCATGATAAAATTTTCAAATACACAAGAAGCGATTGAAACCGCATCAATAGCAGAACTGAGAGAGTTACAGTTCCGTCGCATGAAGTGGACGATTGAACATGCGTATAAGAATTCCCCTATGTACAACAAGAAGTTTACCGAAGCCGGAGTGCATCCTTCAGACTTTAAATGTCTTGAAGACATCGCTAAATTTCCTTACACCACCAAAGATGATCTAAGAGAGCATTATCCTTTTGGCGCGTTTGCGGTGCCAATTGAAGATGTCGCTCGTATACATGCTTCTTCCGGAACCACCGGTAAACCGACCGTGGTTGGCTATACCCAAAATGACATTGAAACTTGGGCAAATGTGGTTGCTCGCTCGATTCGTGCTGCAGGAGGCAATGCTAAAGATATTATTCATATTGCTTATGGCTATGGTTTATTTACGGGTGGCTTAGGCGCACATTACGGTGCAGAGAAACTGGGTGCAACCGTCATTCCTATGTCCGGTGGTCAAACGGAAAAACAAGTGCAATTAATCGAGCATTTTAAGCCAACCATCATCATGGTGACCCCGTCTTATTGCCTAAACTTACTGGATAAACTGGAAGAGCATTATGGTGGTGATGCTTCTCAGTGTTCACTGAAAATTGGTATTTTCGGTGCTGAACCTTGGTCGAATGAAATGCGTCAAGAGATAGAAAAACGGCTAGGTATCGTTGCTCTAGATATTTATGGCTTATCTGAAGTTATGGGACCGGGAGTGGCGATGGAATGTGCCGATACCAAAGACGGCCCCACCATTTGGGAAGACCATTTCTATCCAGAAATTATTGATCCTAAAACGGGACAAGTTATGGCTGACGGCGAATATGGAGAACTCGTCTTTACCACGTTGACTAAGGAAGCACTGCCGGTCATTCGTTACAGAACTCGTGATCTTACCCGGCTATTACCTGGGACAACGAGAACGATGCGTAGAATGGACAGAATTACCGGACGCAGTGATGATATGATGATCATTCGTGGTGTGAATGTGTTCCCTTCACAAATTGAAGAACAGATTCTGAAAATAGAGCAGTTAAGTCCCCATTATCAACTGGAGCTTATCCGTAAAGGTAATCTTGACCATTTAGTGGTGCTGCTTGAAGCAAAAGATAACATTTACCTTGATCAAAGAGAGGTGATTATTAAGCGTCTACAACACCAAATTAAGTCAATGATCGGGATTTCAACCACGGTTGAGTTACTCCCCGTTGATAGTATTCCTCGCTCAGAAGGAAAAGCACAACGAGTAAGGGATTTACGTCCCAAATCGTTGTCATGAATCTAATCGACATCCAACAAACCTCTTACTTGGGTGTGGTATAAGCTCAGATAATTGTTAATAATAGATAGCTTGAGTATATGGCTGAGTTTCAGCTAATGAGATGTTATACATGGAGCTATTTTGAATTTAACATTAGATACTTTTTTTAAGGAAATTGTCGACCACCAATCGATCAGTGGTACATCTCTTATCATTTCTCTTTATGGGGATTATTTATGGACTTGTGGTGGTGGAATATGGCTTGGCTCTCTTATTAATAGCTTGGAAATACTAGGTATTAATCAGCGAGTGGTTCGCTCTTCTGTCTTTCGATTACATAAAGATGGCTGGTTAACCATTAGTAAGGTTGGACGGAAGAGCTACTATTATTTAGCTCAAGAAAAATATAATGAAGTACTAAGTGCTAATAAGAAAATATACCATTCTGAAAACCCAGTCTGGAATGGGAAATGGAATATTATTCATACATCACTCGGGCCAGTTAACCATTGTAAAGATAAGTTGCAGTATTTAAGATATAAAGGTTTTGGTTGCTTTGATAAGGATTTTTTTATTCAGCCTTATCTAAAAGAAATGGCTCAGGAAACAAAGGAAGAAATTATAGGTAAAATACCAAGTGCCAAGATATTTCAACAGGCAGAATTGTTCTACGATAATTTTGATATTGTTGAGAATATGATAAATAAATCGTGGGATCTAAGTAAGATAGAAAGTGAGTATAATGATTTCTATTCTAGGTTTTATCCTGTTTTTAACATGATAAATTCATTAGGTGAATCATCATTAACGGATGAGGATGCATTTAAAATTCGTTTGCTGGTCATTCACTTTTATCGAAAGATTATCATTAAAGATCCTGATTTACCTCTGGAACTGTTACCGAGTAATTGGCCAAGGAAGAAAACTGAAAAATTAACAATAGATATTTATAATCAGGTTCACTCAAAAGCATTAAATTACTTAATGAATAATGGAGAAGCGATAAATGGTAAATTACCATTGCCTTCACCAAACTACTACCTTCGATTTGGAGGTTTAATTAAATAAGGAAAATTACCAATGCCCGTCTATCAATTTGCCAATGTAACCCCTGTTATCCATAGCTCGGCATTTGTACATCCAAGTGCTGAGATTATTGGTGATGTTATTATTGAAGAGAATGTTTATATTGGGCCATTGGCTGTTCTTCGCGGCGATTTTGGACGTTTGATCGTAAAGAGTGGTTCTAATATTCAAGATAATTGTGTGATGCATGGGTTTCCTGGAAAAGATACAGTATTGGAGAAAAATGTACATGTTGGGCATGGGGCTATTATCCATGGGTGCCATATTTTCGAAAATACATTGGTAGGAATGAATTCTGTGATCATGGATCTAGTCATCATAGAGAAAGAATCCATTGTTGGAGCCAATAGCTTTGTTAAAGCTAAAAGTTATTATCAGGAAAGAAGCTTAATATTAGGAAGTCCCGCAAGAAAAATTAGAGATGTTTCTGATGAAGAATTGCATTGGAAAGAGAATGGAACTCACCTTTATCAACAATTAGCTCATCGTTGCCAAACAGAATTGAAATTGGTTGAACCATTGACAGAATTAGACGTAGATAGGCCACGAATTATTTGGGAATCTACCCATGATCTTAAGTGATTTTAACTTATATAATAAATATTTTTATTTAAAAGTGACCGATTCCGACTTTCAGTGAACATGTTGTTATTGATCGGTTTTTTAACTGAAAAATGAAAGGGTAAATATTAATTCTACCATAGTGGATAGTTACCCTTTGCAATCAATGACGAATTAAGTCGAAAGATATTGAGCATGAAACTCTAGATGTTCATCAATAAAGCTTTGAATAAAGAAATAGCTGTGATCATACTCTGGGTGCATTCGTAGCGTCACTGGTAATGCGTGCTGCTGTACAACATCCTGGAGAGTATGGGGCTGTAACTGCTCCTTTAAAAAAGGATCGGCTTCACCTTGGTCAATCAAGGTAGGAAGTGTTGTTTGTTGTTCTTTTAATAGCTCCACCGAATCATATGTTAGCCAATTTGAGGTGTCTTCACCTAAATAATGGCGGAAGGCTTTTTGGCCCCAAGGCACCACACTCGGGTGGCAGATCGGGCTAAACGCGGAAATCGATCGATAACGATGCGGATTTTTAATACCAATGGTGAGTGCGCCATGCCCCCCCATACTGTGCCCACTGATGGCTCTTTCTTGGGTGACCGGAAAGTGTTGTTCTATCAGTATCGGCAATTCATCAACGATGTAGCTATACATTTGATAGTGAGCTTTCCATGGTTCTTGAGTGGCATTGAGATAAAAGCCTGCACCAAGCCCTAAATCATAAGCGCCATCAGGCGCATCCGTGACCGATTCTCCCCTTGGGCTGGTGTCTGGTGCCACAATAGCGATACCAAGCTGAGCGGCTTTACGAAAGGCGGCTGCTTTTTGCATAAAGTTTTCATCGGTACAGGTTAAACCTGATAACCAATACAGAACAGGTACAGGGTGGTGAGGGGTAGCCTGCGGGGGGAGAAAAATAGCAAAACGCATATCACAGTTGAGAGAAAGTGAGTAGTGCTGATGCTGTTGATGCCAACCAGAACAAACTTTTGCCTGACTAAGAAGGGTAAGGCTCATTTTGTACTCCTATAGCGGACTTATTGCCCGCTAACGATAATATGAATGATGAGACGGTTATTTAAAATGAATGACAGAACGAATACTGTCACCGGAATGCATGAGATCAAACGCATCATTGATTTTATCCAGTGACATGGTATGCGTAATAAACTCTTGTAGGCCAAATTCACCGGCTAAATATTGGTCAACAATGCCAGGAAGCTGTGAGCGACCTTTTACACCACCAAAAGCGCTGCCTCGCCATACTCGACCAGTTACTAACTGGAAGGGACGTGTTGAAATTTCTTGTCCAGACCCTGCGACACCAATAATGACCGATTCCCCCCATCCTTTATGGCAACATTCGAGCGCTTGGCGCATTACGTTGACATTTCCAATACATTCAAAAGAAAAATCAACGCCACCATCGGTCATCTCGATGATCACATCCTGAATCGGCTTATCAAACTGTTGAGGATTGAGACAATCGGTAGCCCCTAACTGTTTGGCTAGAGCAAACTTTTTCTCATTAATATCAATACCAATAATTTGGCTGGCTCCAACCATGCGAGCGCCAATAATGGCAGAGAGTCCGATGCCGCCGAGGCCAAAAATGGCAACCGTATCGCCTTTTTTGACCTTGGCCGTATTCATTACCGCGCCCATGCCCGTAGTCACGCCACAGCCAAGTAAGCACACCTCTTCTAACGGAGCGGTTTTATTCACTTTTGCCAATGAAATTTCAGGAAGAACGGTATATTCAGAAAAAGTAGAACAACCCATATAGTGATAAATTGGCTGGCCATCTTTATAAAAACGAGTAGTGCCATCTGGCATGAGACCTTTGCCTTGTGTTGCTCGAACAGCCTGACATAAATTGGTTTTACCGGATAAACAAAACTTACATTGTCCACATTCCGCAGTATAAAGGGGGATAACATGATCCCCGACTTCGACGCTCGTCACACCTTCGCCCACCATTTCAACCACCCCACCGCCTTCATGACCGAGAATGGTTGGAAAGACGCCTTCAGGATCTTCACCAGAGAGTGTAAAGGCATCGGTATGACAGACCCCTGAGGCGATAATTCGGACTAGAACCTCACCTTGACGAGGAAGCATAACATCCACTTCTTCAATACTGAGTGGTTGATTCGGGCCCCAAGCAATGGCGGCGCGAGATTTAATAAATTTATCTTGTGGCATGGTGTATTCCTTACCGAAGAATCAGAAGTCGGGTTTTATTGGTTAGATTTTTAGTATAGTTCTTTCTTTATTCGAGATAATTGGGGCAAAATGAGAATAACTTTTACAAATAAGTAATAATGAGGGGTTATGGCGAGTTGGGAAGGTGTGAATGAATTTGTGGCGGTTTCCGAGGCGAGGAGTTTTACACACGCCGCGCAGCGTCTGTCCACCTCTGTCGCCAATATCAGTCGCCGAGTTTTACAGCTTGAAGAACGCTTAGGCGTCAAGTTATTAGTCAGAACGACACGTCAAGTCTCTTTGACCGAAGCGGGACTGGTTTATTACCAGCAATGCAGAGTGCTTGTGGACGGGCTACAGCAAGCAGAGCAAGCCGTGACTCAGATGCAACACTCTCCAAGCGGAAAAATCAAAGTGACGGCTCCGGTCACGTATGGTGAGCAGAAAATTGCGCCGTTATTGCATGATTTTTTATTGCACTATCCTCAATTAGAGTTAGAACTGATTCTCACCAACCAAAAGTTGGACTTAATTGAACAAGGCATCGATTTAGCGGTGAGGTTAGGCAAACTAGAAGATTCTAGTTTTATGGCACGTAAACTGAACCATCGTCAGTTGCATGTTTGTGCGAGTGAGAGCTATTTTTCGCAATTCAAACGCCCGATCCGCTTATCGGAGTTAACGGAGCATCATTGTCTGATAGGGACTTACGATCACTGGCGTTTTAAAGAAAAGGGCCAGTCTCGAGAAGTGCGGGTAAAGGGGCGAGTACGTTGTAGTAGTGGCGTGGTATTGCTGGATGCCGCTTTGAAAGGGATGGGGCTGGCACAATTGCCGGACTACTATGTGGAAGATTATTTAGCGGATGGACGCTTGATTGAAGTGCTCTCTGATTATCGAGATGATCGAGAAGGCGTATGGGCAATGTATCCGCAAAATCGGCATTTATCCACTAAGGTTCGATTGTTGGTGGATCACCTAGCTCTGCATTTATCGTCTTAACCTGCAGTAATCTTGTCGGTATACTCTCGCTCAATGAATTTAAGAGGCGATTATGACGAATTCCCCCTATAGCTTTTCTCCCCAAGATCATGCGTTTATGCGCCGGGCTATGCAACTGGCTAAGAAAGCGGAAGCGGAAGGTGAAGTCCCTGTTGGGGCGGTGTTAGTTAAAGATGGCGAAGTGATCGCTGAAGGTTGGAACCGTTCGATTGGCCACCATGATGCAACCGCCCATGCAGAAATCCAAGTGATTCGTCAAGCAGGGCAGGTATTACAAAATTACCGTCTCCTCGATACCACCTTGTATGTGACCTTAGAGCCTTGCCCTATGTGTGCGGGAGCTTTACTGCATAGCCGAGTAAAGCGAATTGTTTATGCTGCACCGGATCTCAAAGCCGGAGCCGCCGGAACGGTGCTGGACCTTTTTGCCAGCCAAGCGGCATATCATTATGCCTGTATTGAAAAAGGATTGTTGGAAGATGAATGTCGAGAACAGCTACAGGCCTTTTTCAAACGGCGAAGAAAAGAGATTAAAGCAAGAAAAGAGCAACAAAGAAACGAATAAAAGCCAGTGAAGTAGTAAGCAAACACCTAAATGGTACCGATGTTTGCTTTTTTAGGTTAATCGGTTAACTGAACAAATGCTCGATGACGAGCCAACACTTTCTTCTTTGTATTGGCCAGCATACGTCGGCGACGGTTGGCTGATACGGCTTTATTAAAGAGTTTTGACTGACGTTTACGTCGTAACATAAAACCCCTCCTACTACTGATAAATAAAAACAACCTTACCCTGATACCTCTGCCTTTATGATGTTGTGTCATCGTGAATGGGGTTGAAGTCGTGTATGTAAGGAACCAAGCATAAAAGCTTATCAATGTTTTGTGACAGTTGATTTTCACTGGTTTTTTATTTTTGACAAGCGACAGCGCTCACACTACGAATAAACACTGTACCTGAATATGTATGATTTTTAGTAATGAAAATCAAGGGGGAGAATAGAGTAAATGTCATCCATAAGATAGATGAACATTACTCTATGCTATGCGTTTTTTACTCATTATTATGGGGGGCGCTTTCTGGAGGCATCGTTTCTCCCTCATCAGGCCGACTATCGTTACTTGTTATCGCTTCGGAGACGGTAATCACAATTAAATCATCCGTTCCGGCGTCGAGATTATTGGTATTGGGGTGTTGCTCCATGTGGCCAATAATACTTTGGTAATAACGACGAATATTCTCTACATAATTTCGTGCTTCATCACCTCGAGCATAACCATAACGAGTCTGAGTAAAATATCTTTTTTGGCGCAATAATGGCAAACGATCTTTCACATCGGCCCAAGCGTCAGGTGAACCACCTTGCTGTTTTGTTAACCGACGAGCATCCATCATATGCCCATAGCCAACATTATATGAGGCAAGGGCAAACCAAATTTTTTCATGCTGTGGCACACTGTCTGGTATGCGTTCGACCATACGACGAAGGTATTCAACCCCTCCACGGATGGATTGCTCGGCATTTAATCGATCGGTTACTCCCACGCTGCGTGCGGTCGGTAAGGTAAGCATCATCATCCCTCGCACCCCCGTTGGTGATTTGGCATTGGGGTTCCAATGTGACTCCTGATAGGCTACGGCCGCAATCAGTCGCCAATCAAATTCTTCTGAATATTTCTGAAATAGAGGGATCCACTTGGGTAAGCGGGCTTCCAAAGCGCGGATAAATGCTCGGGTATCAACGTAGTCAAAATTACCGACATGACCGATGTATTTTTCTTCGAGTGAAGCCAGCATGCCGGATTGTTTCAGATTACCAAAAAATTCAATCATTAATGCATAAAGGCTTTCATCATCAGAACGGCGCATAAACCAAGATATGGGTTGGTCTTCCGTCATTTCGAAAGCGGTGGCGATGTCTGGATAGATACGTTGTGATAGAGACACTTCCACAGAGTCTGCCATAGTAAAGAGCAACTCCCCTTTAGAGACCTGTTTAAGCAGTTCACTGACATCGGCATTATTGTCAATCTGGTATTGAAACTCAGGATTTGAGGCTTTAATCGCTGCAAGAGTGCTCGTGAAATGGGTGTCGTTGACAATTTTAAAAATGGGGTGTTGATCATTTTGTGCCAGTAATTCTTCTTGTTTTGCCAGTAACTGGTCAATGTTTCGAGGACGCCATTGACCGGGCTTGTACACCACTTGCTGAGAAACATAGTAGTAAGCAGGCCCTGCTCGGTAATCTTTTAAACGAGATTCAGATTGGCTTAACCCTGCCGCGATAATATCTATTTCACCATTTTTTAGCGCTGGGAAAAGGCTAGAGAGGCGGTAAGCGGGCTTCATTTCTAACCGAACACCCAATTCACGGGCAAATTCACGGGCAAGTTCATAATCAAGCCCTGATGGCCCTTCGGGACCAATGTAGTAAGACAACTGATTATTGAGCGTTCCTACCCGGAGCACGCCGCGAGCGCGAATTTGTTCCAACTCACTTTGAGGGTCTGAGTCAATCTGACAACCCGTCATCAATAGTGCCAAACAAATGAGAAATAAGGTGCGACTGAAAGACGCGAAAGGAAATACGGTCATTAATTCGAGTTCTCTTACATCAAGTACTGCCTTTATATCAAACCCCAGCGCCAAGGCAAAGTTTAGACTTTATTCTTTGCTGGACCCGTAATTTAAAGAGAGCGGAATGCGCAATAACTCAAATTTAAGTAAAAAATGACGCAAACGGTTGCTTTTGGTGTTACGTCACAAAAAGAAATCCTCTATAATGCCCACGCAATGACGAGGTGACATTGGCATACGCTTTATAAAATACCGTTAACTTATTGTAATTTATTAAACTTATGCCAATTCCATCTTAATCACTTGTATATAGAGACCTAAGCACATGAGAATTTTGCGTGGCTCCCCAGCTCTTTCTGAGTTTCGAGTTCAAAAACTGCTTGAAGCATGTCGTGAACAAAACCTACCTGTGACTGGCATCTATGCTGAGTTTATGCATTTTGCTGATCTAAAAGCAGAGTTAGGGGCATCTGACCTGAGTAAGCTAGAGAAACTCCTAACTTACGGTCCCACAATTCAAGAACATCAACCACAAGGCTTGCTTCTTCTCGTCACTCCTCGTCCGGGGACCATTTCTCCTTGGTCATCGAAAGCGACCGATATTGCTCATAACTGCGGCTTAGCCCAAGTAAAGCGTCTTGAGCGAGGAACCGCTTACTATGTAGAAAGCGAAAGCACTTTATCTGAATTACAGCAGGCAGTACTGCAATCGCTTCTCCATGATCGAATGATGGAAACGGTGTTTACTGAACTGGATTCTGCAGCGGCTTTATTTAGTGTGGCTGAACCGGCTCCTATGTCTCAAGTCGATGTCTTAACCGGTGGCCGTGTTGCGCTTGAAGAGGCAAACATTTCCCTTGGCCTCGCATTAGCTGAAGATGAAATTGATTATTTGGTAGAAAGCTTTACTCAGTTAGGGCGAAATCCGAATGATATTGAGTTGATGATGTTTGCACAGGCAAACTCAGAGCACTGCCGCCACAAAATTTTTAATGCAGATTGGACTATTGATGGGGTTGAACAGCCCAAATCACTGTTCAAGATGATTAAAAATACTTTCGAAGTCACGCCAGATCATGTGCTTTCTGCTTATAAAGATAACGCAGCGGTAATGACGGGTTCGAAAGTGGGTCGTTTCTTCCCTGATCCCAATTCTCGTCAGTATGGTTACCACCATGAAGATGCGCATATCTTAATGAAGGTTGAAACCCATAACCACCCAACGGCAATCTCACCTTGGCCGGGAGCGGCAACGGGTTCTGGGGGGGAGATTCGTGACGAAGGCGCAACCGGAATTGGTGGTAAGCCAAAAGCTGGGTTGGTGGGCTTTACCGTTTCTAACTTACGTATTCCTGGGTTTGTTCAACCATGGGAAAGCGATTTTGGTAAGCCAAGCCGAATTGTTACCGCATTGGATATCATGATTGAAGGCCCACTGGGCGGCGCCGCATTTAACAACGAGTTTGGTCGCCCGAACTTATTAGGGTATTTCCGTACTTATGAAGAGAAAGTCACCTCGCATGCAGGGGAAGAGGTGCGTGGTTATCATAAGCCGATCATGATCGCTGGCGGGATGGGAAATATCCGTGATGAGCATGTACAGAAAAAAGAGATCCCAGTCGGTGCGAAACTGATTGTACTGGGTGGCCCTGCGATGAACATTGGTCTTGGTGGTGGTGCAGCCTCATCCATGGCTTCCGGTCAATCAGCTGAAGATCTGGATTTTGCTTCTGTTCAACGTGAAAACCCAGAAATGGAGCGTCGTTGTCAAGAAGTCATCGACCGCTGCTGGCAAATGGGGGATGCCAACCCTATCGCCTTTATTCATGATGTGGGTGCTGGTGGTATTTCAAATGCGCTGCCTGAATTAGTCAATGATGGCGATCGTGGTGGTGTCTTCCAATTGCGTGATGTACCGAATGATGAACCCGGCATGAGCCCGCTAGAAATCTGGTGTAATGAGTCACAAGAGCGCTATGTGATGGCGGTGGCGCCTGAAAATATGCCGGTGTTTGATGCGATCTGTCGACGTGAACGTGCCCCTTATGCCGTAGTGGGGGAAGCGACAGAAGCCCGTCATCTGACGCTAGAAGACAGCCACTTTGACAATACACCGATTGATATGCCTATGGACATTCTATTGGGTAAGCCGCCTAAGATGCATCGTGATGCGGTGACTCAAAAGGTGGTTAGTCCAGCATTGGATCGGTGCGGTATTGACATCAACGACGCGCTGGATCGCGTACTGCGTTTACCTGCCGTGGCGGAAAAAACCTTCTTGATTACTATTGGTGACCGTTCGGTAACTGGTTTGGTCGCTCGTGACCAAATGGTGGGGCCATGGCAAATTCCTGTGGCAAACTGCGCGGTAACTGCGGCCAGTTTCGATACTTATCATGGCGAAGCCATGTCGATGGGAGAACGCACACCGGTTGCTCTGCTTGATTTTGGCGCTTCAGCACGCTTAGCGGTCGGTGAGTCACTCACCAACATTGCTGCGACCGATATCGGGGATATTAAACACATTAAACTCTCGGCTAACTGGATGTCGCCAGCCGGTCACCCCGGTGAAGATGCCGGTCTTTATGAAGCGGTTAAAGCGGTAGGCGAAGAGCTGTGTCCTGCGCTAGGGTTAACCATTCCGGTTGGTAAAGACTCCATGTCGATGAAGACCAAGTGGCAAGAAAATGGTGAGCAAAAAGAGGTGACCTCACCCCTTTCATTGATCATCACCGCTTTTGCTCGTGTTGACGATGTGCGTAATACCGTAACGCCACAACTGAGAACCGATCAAGGTGATAGTTGCTTGCTGCTGGTTGATTTAGGTAATGGTAAAAATCGCCTTGGGGCTACCGCATTAGCGCAAGTCTATAAGCAGTTGGGTGATAAACCTGCTGATGTGGATAATGCAGAGCAGCTCAAAGGATTCTTTGATGCGATGCAAACCCTCGTTCGTACCCAGCAACTACTCGCTTATCATGATAAAGGGGATGGCGGTTTATTGGTGACGCTAGCCGAAATGGCCTTTGCTGGGCACTGTGGAATCACCGCTAACATTGAAGCTTTGGGAGACGATGCGCTTGCGGCGTTATTCAATGAGGAGCTAGGTGCGGTTATCCAAGTCAAAAATGATGAACTGGATGATGTGCTTTCTGTTCTGGCTGAGTATGGATTAGCCGACTGCTCACACGTGATTGGTGCGGTTGAATGTTCAGATAAATTTGTGATTAACCAAGGTGCTCAAATCTTGATTGATCGTTCTCGAACTGAATTACGGACTATCTGGGCAGAAACGACGCATAAGATGCAAGCGCTGCGTGATAACCCTGCTTGTGCTGATCAAGAATTTGTCGCTAAACAAGAGAATAATGACCCCGGTTTGAACGTCTCGCTCTCTTTTGATGTGAACCAAGACATTGCTGCACCTTATATTGCGAAAGGGATAAAACCTAAAATGGCCATTTTGCGTGAGCAAGGGGTTAACTCTCATGTTGAAATGGCGGCGGCTTTTGATCGCGCTGGCTTTCATGCCGTCGATGTACATATGAGTGATATTTTAACAGGCCAAGCGGTATTGGATGAGTATCAAGGTCTGGTGGCTTGTGGTGGCTTCTCTTATGGCGACGTGTTAGGGGCCGGTGAAGGCTGGGCAAAATCGGTGTTGTTCAATACACAAGCGCGTGATCAGTTTGAAGGGTTTTTTAATCGTCAAGATACCTTCTCACTCGGTGTGTGTAATGGTTGTCAGATGCTCTCTAACTTAAAAGAGTTAATTCCCGGTGCGGATTTATGGCCACGGTTTGTACGTAATGAATCAGAACGGTTTGAAGCTCGCTTTAGCTTAGTGGAAGTGCAAAAATCCGATTCATTATTCTTTGCGGATATGGCGGGCTCTCGCATGCCGATTGCGGTTTCTCATGGCGAAGGTCGTGTGGAAGTTCGTGATGATGCGCATTTAGCCGCTATTGAACAGTCTGGTACGATTGCGGTACGTTTTGTTGATAATTTCGGTCAGCCGACTCAGCAGTATCCGAATAACCCGAACGGTTCACCGAATGCGATTACTGGCTTAACCACTCAAGATGGTCGCGTCACGATCATGATGCCACACCCAGAGCGAGTGTTCCGCACGGTTGCCAACTCATGGCACCCCGACAATTGGGGTGAAAATGGTGCTTGGATGCGAATGTTCCAAAATGCCCGTAAATATTTAGGGTAATGGATGAGGGCCTAGGTTTCTAGGCCCTTTCTTTTGTTAGCGAAATTGTCCAACGTTAGGTAAAAATTCAAAGCCAGCACTGGCTAAACGCGCTTCGAGTTTTGTGCGATCGATATCAAAATAAGCAACAAGCTTATCCAAATCTCCCTCAAATTCATCACGCAATTTCATATTGACAATACTCATCAGCATGATGGGATCCATACTGGCAAAGTTGTTGAGATTCATTCTTAGTCCTCAAAATCAGAAATCAGTAGATTTGCCGCTGCGAATGCGGCTTTTTCGCGGGTCTCTTTCGGTAAAGAGGTATCGGCAGCCACTTCATTGAGTGCTCGAATGGCGCAGGAAATGGCTTGTGGGATATAAGCTTGATCGCCACTGCCAATTTGTGCGTAGAGCTCACGCACTAAGTCACAACAACCGTAAACTTGCATGGTTTATTCCTATCTTAATAAATGATAACTGCTCTCAATAATACTACAGAGAGCCGGAAGAACACAAAACTCTCATTTTGCGCAGGCGCAACGTGATGAAAGGATGGGTGAATTAATCAACCGTTGATGATTGTTGCGGTTATTGGACGTTGAGGTTTTGACTCAATAAGGATGAGTGCCCTAAATCGCCTCTGTTTTTTATCGAGAGAAAAAGAGGGAAATGGTTAAAGATAAATAAAAAGGCTGCGATTAGCAGCCTTTATGAATAACAGCAAGAAAATTAAACCAATTGTGCTTGAATAAAGCTCACCATGTTGGCCATCGGTACGGCAGATTTTTCACCGCTGCGTCGATGTTTATATTCGAAATTCCCTTCATCCATACTGCGATCACCAATGATGATTGTATGAGGAATACCAATCAATTCCATATCAGAGAACATAACGCCAGGGCGTTCTTTACGATCGTCAAAGAGAACATCGATACCGGCTGCGGTCAGTTCTGCGTACAATTTCTCTGCCGCTTCTTGAACGCGCTCAGATTTGTGCATGTTCATCGGTACGATAGCCACTTGGAAAGGGGCAATGGCATCTGGCCATATGATGCCGTATTTATCGTTGTTTTGTTCGATAGCAGAGGCCACCACGCGTGAGACACCAATACCGTAACAACCCATCTCTAGAATGGTGTTCTTACCGTTTGAGTCCAATACACCACAGTTCATTTTCTCTGAATAGTTGGTACCCAGTTGGAAGATGTGGCCGACTTCGATACCCCGTTTAAGTAGCAGGGTACCGTTACCGCATGGGCTTGGGTCACCTTCAACGACATTACGCAAATCTTCTACTTTGCCCAGTTCAACATCACGACCCCAGTTGATACCAAAGTAGTGTTTGCCATCTATGTTTGCGCCAGCGCCAAAATCGCTCATCACCGCGACACTGCGATCGACGATAAAGGGTAATTTTAGGCCAACAGGACCAAGCGAACCTGGGCCTGCACCAATGAGAGCGCGGATTTCTTCTTCACTTGCCATTTCAAGCGGGGAAGCTACTTCAGAAAGATGCTCTGCTTTAATCTCGTTTAATTCATGATCGCCACGAATGATCAGGGCAATAATGGGCGCTTCAATGCCATCAGATGCTTTGACAAATAGGGTTTTAACCGTTTTTTCGATGGGCAAACCATGTTGCTCAACCAATTCTGCAATGGTTTTTGCATTCGGCGTGTCAACCAGTGTCATCATTTGAGTTGGCGCAGCACGTTCAATCGCAGGGGCAACGGCCTCTGCTTTTTCAATGTTAGCGGCATAATCCGATTCGGTTGAGAAGGCAATAATATCTTCGCCGCTTTCTGCCAATACGTGGAATTCGTGTGAACCATTACCACCGATAGCGCCGGTATCGGCTAATACTGGGCGGTAATCAAGCCCCATGCGGTCGAAAGCTTTACAGTAAGCTTGGTGCATGGCTTGGTAAGATTTTTCTAATCCAGCTTTGTCGATGTCGAAGCTATAAGCATCCATCATACAGAATTCACGGGCGCGCATAACGCCAAAACGAGGGCGGCGTTCATCACGGAATTTAGTCTGGATTTGGTACAGATTCAGAGGCAATTGTTTATAAGAGCTCACCTCATTACGCACTAAGCTGGTGATCACTTCCTCAGCGGTTGGGCTAAGTACAAACGGACGAACATGGCGGTCAGTAAAGCGAAGTAGCTCGGGGCCCATTTTTTCAGAGCGACCTGTTTCTTCCCACAGTTCAAACGGTTGAACTACGGGCATTAAGGTTTCAATAGCACCGGCATTGTCGATCTCTTGACGAACAATATTTTCGACTTTACGCAAGACGCGCAGACCTGTAGGTAGCCAAGTATAAAGACCTGAAGCTAGCTTACGGATCATACCTGCACGTAGCATGAGCTGATGGCTCACAACTTCTGCGTCGTTTGGAGTCTCCTTTAGAGTAGAAAGAAGATATTTACTGGTACGCATTTAGGTATCCGTTCATTAAAAGTTTAAAGGATTACCACCGAGTAGGTGGTAAAAATACATGAGCTGCTAATAATATCAGTCAAACGCTCATGTCAAAAGCGTTCTATTGTTGTGACCGTCACTAACTGCTCATTGACGGTGAATTTTACGTTAAGGTCGTACAAATTTACCGCATATTCCCGTGGATCTGGGCGATTTTTCTTATAAGCAGGGCGGGGGTCTTGGGCTAACACTTCCGCAATCACCGCTTGTTGAGTCTGGCCTTGGGGTAAGTTTTGGAGCGTATTGAGTGCTGATTGGCTAAATATCACGTCACTGCGGCTGGGTTCATTATCTGCATATCCGCCTTTTGCTTCTGGAATTGCATCGGAATAGGGGATATAGGGTTTTATATCAACAATGGGGGTTCCGTTAACCAAATCGACACTCCCCAGTTCTAAGTAAATTTGTTCTTCCTGTTTCACGACACCTTTGAGCTCTACTGCTGACATGCCAATTCCATTGGGGCGAAAGGTGGATCGAGAAGCCAGTACGCCGATGCGTTCATTTCCACCCAAACGAGGGGGGCGAACGGTGGGTTTCCAGCCTGAGGATAAATTCTTATCAAACAAAAAAAGCAGCCAGAGGTGACTAAATTGTTCAATACCTCGTACGGCTTCTAAGCAATTCAGTTCTCCAAGTAATTTGACTCGGGCTGTCGCACTGGGAACAAGGCGAGGCTGACGGGGTACAGCAAATTTCTCTTGATAAGGGCTTTCTATTATCGCAATGGGATCAAGGTTATACATTATCGTGATATTAGGCAAAAAACAGAGCTAACAAAATATCACAGCCTTAATCATAAATCGCTTGCAAAATCTTTGATAATCACTCTTAATTGTATTGTTATAACATAACAATTTTATAGGAGTAGACATGAAAGAGGGCATTCATCCGGAATATCGGCCAGTGGTATTCCATGATACGAGCGTTGATCACTACTTTGTGATTGGTTCGACGTTGAAAACGGATAGGACGATTGAATTTGAAGGAAAAATCTATCCTTATTTTACGATTGAAGTGTCATCACAGTCACACCCGTTCTACACCGGAAAACAGAGAGTCGTTCAAAAAGAAGGACGTGTTGCAAACTTCAATCGTCGATTTTCTCGTTTTAGTGAATAAGGAAGAGTAAGTGAAAGTATTAAGTTCGTTAAAGAGTGCCAAGAGTCGCCACCCTGATTGTCAAGTGGTTCGTCGTCGTGGTCGTTTATATGTTATTTGTAAAACGAATCCACGTTTTAAAGCGGTGCAGCGTTAGCGGGGGGAGTAAACTCGAAGCGATTTATAAGGATTTGAACAATAAGGGAAGTGAATATCGCGCTTCCCTTATTGTTATTTAGCGCCGTTTGGTTAGCCATTTGTCGAGGTGATTGGCAAACTCGCGTCGCTCTGTTTGTGAAAGGGCGCTGGGGCCACCCGTTTGAATGCCACTTGAGCGCATGGTATCGAGGAAGTCTCGAATATTTAAACGTGCTTTAATGGTTTCGGTGGTGAAAAGCTCACCTCTTGGGCTTAATGCGAGAGCCCCTTTGCTGATTACTTCATCTGCCAGAGGGATATCTGAGGTGATCACCAGATCATGGGCATCGACACGTTTAACGATTTCGTTATCAGCAATGTCAAACCCTGCTGGTACTTGCACTGCGAAAATATTGGCGCGTTTAGGGAGAGGTATCAGGTGGTTTGCCACAAAAGTGCATTCAACCCCCGTACGCTCTGCTGCCCGAATTAAGGTTTCCCGAATCACTTTCGGGCAAGCATCGGCATCAACCCAAATTTTCATACGGTTTCCTTATTCAGTAAGGCTATTTCCAGCTGTTCGACTCGGGCAATGAGCGCGAGAACGGTTTGTTCGAGCTCTTGAATTCGTTGTTGATCGTCATTTTTTGATGTGGCGATTTCCACTTTGGGGACTCGCTGGCTATTTTTCCAACTTTTGATGGCTGAAATTATCGCTGGCATGGGAATGCTGGAGGATAACCGGGCTTTCACTAAGGCGACGGTGGGCTCTTTCCCTTGTTGTTGTAGCTGAGCCAAGATAGTGGCTAACTCGTGGGTGACGTCTTTGGTGAGCATAATGGATCCTTGTATTTGGTCTGGTTTCATCTTACTGATAAATCACCGTTAGCAAAAGAGGGAGCTTGATGTAAGAGATCTCTCACAAAAACTGTGAGAGAAGAGCGTTTTATTATGATTTTTAATGGGGTGTTTTTATATAGTTGTATGAATTTAAAGGATTTTATTGTTCATTGGTGAGTTGGGGACGCTTGGGTTACTTACTTAGAGGGGTTGTAAAAAGGAGGGGAAGAGGTAGATTAAACCTTGTCGAGAGGGAAAGTGACACGGAATTGGAACGATTCACGGAAGAACACTTCAGGATGAATACGGTGAGTAAGGATATTCGCTGAGTAGGAATGATGGAGCAATAAGGATACGACCATTAACAAGATGTTGATGGGCATGGATCGCAAGGACCCTATGGATGAGGCAGGGATACCATCAGGATGATGGAAGGACACCGCTCAGGGAACAAGTGATGAAAGCTGACCGGGATAGGTGAGCGAAAAGGATTGTTAGGACACCGTCAAGGTGGCGATGCAGAGGATTGGGTTGCAGGATTCAACCGCTATTAAGGATGATGCAGGGAGCAACCATTGGTAGCCGGATAGCTACAAGTAAAACTTAAGCCCCGATACACTAGTGTCGGGGCTTTTCTTGATATTTTCAAGAGTGCCATCTCGGTTTGAACGGCTCATAGCGTGAATAAATAGAATAATGATTTGATGTGGTAAAAACCTTATCAAGATCAATACAGCATCGTCAGCATTGGTTTACTTTCTCGCACGTTTCTTAAAGCTTGGTCTTTAAGAGCGGGTGAGTTCTAGAATATCTGCAAACAAAGGATTGTCAGTGACGATAGTGACACGTAGAACATTAATTGTTCCTTATACCGATGCGTTTGAATCTGACTTTTTAATGCTCAATTGTTGTGTGAAAAATCGGGCCCAAATGAATGGCCCAAAAACCGTCGCATCAGCTCGGCAGCTCTTTCAGCGTCTCTTGCATGATGATCATTTATATGCCATGGCGGTGTTAGATAACTATAACCGAGAATACATGGGGCACATGTATATTGAGGTAGATGATGAACAGGCCGAACTCGGTTTTTTGTTTGATAAAGCCTATTGGGGACAAGGTTTGGCGAGTGAAGCTTTGAGCGCTTTTTTCCCTAATATTTGCCAGCGTTTGAAGCTAAAACAAGTGATTTCTATGGTGAATGTGGAACATGCTTCGGCGATTGCCATCTTACATAAGTTGGGTTTTCATCATCAACATACTCAAGAAGAGATGTTTGGTCATTTTCACCAATACCAATGGGTGTCAACGGAGCTTGAATAACCGCTTACGTTATATTCGGTAGGGAGGGAGCTGAATCTTGAATGGGTGAAACCCGACCATCATGAGCTCTCCTTGATAACAATCATCACCGAGTGCTGAAAACTCAAAATAGTAGATCGTATGCCAACGCCAGCCTTTGTCTGGCGTTTTCCATTTATGGTGACCGAAAGAGACGCTAAGAAGCTGCAACTCTAGGTTAGAACAGTGACGAGTAATGTGTCGTTTCGCTATCTCAGATTGACGTCGTTGCTGCCAAAAAGCAAAGCAGAGCACGCTGAGTAAAAGGAGATGAATGAGGTTGCTCGTCATGAATGCTTCTTCCTTGATTTATGATGACTGTTTCGTTGAGTGCTGTAGCTGGAGCAGCGCTTGGGCTAATTCAGGTGATGGACTTGTATGTAGCAAAGGCAATAACACCATGCGTAGTTCCGGTAACATGACTAAATCTGCAAAGAGTTGGTTAAACAGGGCTTGATTACCAGTTTGTGCTAAGCGAAGTAAAAAACGTTGAGCGCGACCAGCCTCTTTGAGTGTTGACCAAGCTCGTCCGGCAAGACCAATTAATACCTCTGGATGGCAATCGTCAGGGGTAGCGAGGATGGCATCCGTCAATTTGTCTAAATAGTTTGGTGTTGCGCCTGAAAGGGCTCGCACCAAGGCTGAGAGCAAAAAGAGATCCGTTTGTGAGTGGGTCATTTGCTCTTTCGCCATCTCGTACAGCTTACTGGCAATGTTATCGGGAATACTGACATGCTCAAGCACTCCAAGCAGAGCATACAGTGGTGAGCTGGGGAGGTGGTTAAGTGCTTTACGAATCAATACACGATTGTTTTGATCTAAACGAACGCCAATATCACTGATGCCTTGTAGACCGACCGTTTGCCAATTTTCCCACCCAAGCCCTCCGGAAAAATAGTGTTGAGCATGTTCATAATATTGGCTGGTGGGCAAATGAAATTGGGCTCGAATTTGGCTATGGAAAACGGCCATTTTCTCTTCGGTTGGTTTAAAAGTGTAGGGGTTATTGGCTAATTTTTGTTGCTGGGCTTCGGTGAGTGTTTGTTGTAAGCGGGAGCCCATCGCTTCAATCACATACTTGATAAACTGATTCACCTCGGCTTGGATAAGTAAGCCTCGCTCATCCAGTGGAAATTTCTCGAACCAGATCCACGGCTGCTGATGTTCATTCCAATACACAATGGCTAAGTGAGCCTGGCGTTGTAAAGGGTAAGGATAGGGCTGCTGGCCTTGTTCAATTTTTTGAAATTGTTTTGCTTCGATTGGCTGAATTCTCCGGCCAAGATCAAACACCAAGTATTGGCAGCCACTGTGATGAAGCAGAGCCGTAAGGGTATGGATAGGTTGCATAGCGATCAATTTGGTCCTAACTTTTTGTCATGAATAGATGGTATCATCTGCCGCTAATTCAAGGCTAGCGATGTAAACTTTCATGATAAATCCAACGGAGTTCACCGTTTTATTACCCGCATTGGAAAGAGAGCTTAAAGCGGCAGCTTTATGGCAAACCCAGCGGCCAGAAGATCAATCTCTGCAAAGTACAGAGCCCTTTTCATTGGATACATTGCATCCCCATGAGTGGTTACAATGGATTTTTTTACCGCGTATGCAGCAGTTATTGGCAGATAAAGCCCCATTACCGCAAGGTTTTTTACTTACGCCTTATTTTGATGAAGTGTGGAAAGAACACCCACAATATCAGGCAATATTGACGGTGTTACACCAGATAGATGGGGCAGTGGCATCATGTTAGAGATCATTTATCAAGATGATTACTTGGTGGCGGTGAACAAACCCGCTGGAATGTTAGTACACCGTTCTTGGTTAGATAAGCATGAAACACAATTTGTGATGCAGACATTGCGTGATCAAATTGGTCAGCATGTTTATCCTCTGCATCGTTTAGATAGGCCTACATCGGGAGTGTTGGTTTTCGCTTTATCGAGTGAAATCGCGGCCACGGTAATGCCGATGTTTGCTGAGCATCAAATGGAAAAAACTTACCATGCTATTGTTCGGGGCTGGATAGAACAAGGAGCAGTATTAGATTATCCACTGAAAGAAGAGCTTGATAAAATCGCCGATAAATTTGCTCGGCAGGATAAAGCGCCTCAGTCAGCCATTACAGCTTATCAACCCATTGATAAAATAGAAGTTCCATATTCAACGGGTACTTTTCCAACCACGCGGTACTGCTTAATGGAGCTAAAACCGCAAACCGGGCGTAAACATCAGTTGCGTCGTCATATGGCTCATTTACGTCATCCGATAGTGGGGGATACCACGCATGGAGATGGAAAACATAACCGTTTGTATCGAGAGCAATATCAGGTACAGCGTTTGATGCTACATGCCAGCGAACTCACTTTTATTCACCCTTATACAAAGCAACCGTTAGTACTGACGGCGCCTTTTGATGAGCATTGGCAACGGCTATTTAGTTTATTTGCTTGGCAAAATCCATTACAAAAAGGCCTTCTCGAATAAGAAGGCCTGAGTATTATTTCGTTAAATAGGCTTCAATGGCCCTTTGAATACCGGGGCCATCCAAACCTAATTCAGTGTGCATCTCTTCTTGCGTACCTTGAGCGATAAATTGATCGGGCAAACCGAGGTTCAAGACGGGCTTGAGTAATTTATGGCGCATTAAAAATTCAACCACACCCGCCCCAGCTCCCCCAGCAAGCACATTCTCTTCTAGAGTAACCAGAATATCGTGGGAATGAGCGAATTCTTTAATGAGCGTTTCATCGAGCGGTTTCACAAAACGCATGTCAGCAACCGTTGCATTCAATGCTTCAGCGGCTTCTAACGCATAAGGAAGTAAAGTACCAAAGTTGAGAATGGCGACTTTTTCTCCACGGCGTATTATTCGTCCTTTACCGATTTCTAATGCGGAAAACGTTTTATCGATAGCAACACCCATACCGTTACCTCTAGGGTAGCGTACCGCGCTTGGGCCTTGATGCAAATGACCAGTATAGAGCATTTGCCGACATTCATTCTCATCAGCAGGAGCCATGATCAACATATTAGGGATGCAGCGCATAAAGCTAAGGTCAAATGCCCCTTGATGGGTTTGTCCATCAGCGCCAACAATGCCTGCGCGATCAATGGCGAACATGATGGGTAAGTTCATAATCGCTACATCGTGGATCAGTTGATCATAAGCGCGTTGTAAAAAGGTGGAATAAATGGCAACAATTGGGTGGTGACCACTGATCGCCATCCCCGTTGCGAGTGTCACTGCATGTTGTTCAGCAATGGCCACATCAAAATATTGCTTGGGATACTCTTTGGAAAAACGAACCATACCAGAGCCTTCACGCATGGCTGGGGTTATCGCCATCAGCTTAGGATCTTGCGCGGCCATGTCACACAGAAAGTCACCAAAAATTTTTGAAAAAGTGGGTTGGCTATTGGTACTTTTGGGTAAGCTGGTATGGCTTAAATCAAACTTAGGCACCCCATGGTAACCGATAGGGTCTTTTTCTGCAGGTTCATAGCCTTTGCCTTTTTTGGTCATCACATGCAAAAACTGTGGCCCTTTGAGATCTCGCATATTTTTGATGGTTTTGATCAATTCAAGTACGTCATGACCATCGACCGGACCAATATAGTTAAAGCCCAATTCTTCAAATAAAGTGCCAGGAACCACCATCCCTTTTAAGTGTTCTTCTGTTCGGCGTACAAGTTCTTTAATAGGAGGAATACCCGATAGAACTTTTTTCCCACCTTCACGAATCGAGGTATAAAGGCTACCCGATAACACTTGAGCAAGGTGATTATTGAGTGCGCCAACATTTTCAGAAATGGACATCTCATTATCATTGAGAATAACCAGCATATCGGTATTGACATCACCAGCATGATTCATGGCTTCAAAGGCCATACCTGCTGTAATTGCGCCGTCACCAATTACACTGACGACTTTACGGTTTTGTCCTTCTTTCTCGGCACAAATAGCCATACCAAGAGCCGCGCTGATCGAGGTTGATGAGTGACCCACGGAGAGCGTGTCATACTCACTCTCTTCTCGCCAAGGGAAAGGATGGAGCCCCTCTTTTTGACGAATGGTCGACATTTGTTCACGGCGTCCGGTGAGAATTTTATGTGGGTAGGCTTGGTGGCCCACATCCCAAATCAGCTGATCAAAAGGGGTTTGGTACACATAATGCAGCGCGACAGTTAATTCAACGGTCCCTAGACCAGAAGCGAGGTGACCACTGGAACGGCTGACCGAATTGAGTAAATAGGTTCGCAGTTCTTCACACAGTTTAGGGAGAACCTCTTTTGGCATACTACGCAATTCATCAGGAGTATTTGCTAGTGCCAGTGTTGGGTATTTCGAAATATCAAGAGTCATAGTTATGCGCGCTTATAGTGTTAGTTTTTGCGCTCGATGACATATCGGGCGAATGCTTCTAGGTGCTCTGTATTATAGGGAATTGTACGCAACGCTTCGAGCGCTTCTTCAAACAGTGATTGAGCTTTATTCATCGCTCCCTCTAACCCAAGAAGAGCGGGGTAAGTGCTTTTATGTAATTGTTGATCGGAGCCTTGGGGTTTTCCCAGTGTTTCAGTATCACTGATGACATCTAAAATATCATCTTGTACTTGAAAAGCGAGACCGATAGCAGCGGCGTAGCGATCCAGTTGGGGCAGGATGTCTAATCCCGCTTGACCCGCAGCCATTGCGCCTGTTCGAATGGCGCAGCGCATTAAGGCCCCTGTTTTGTTGTGATGAATCGTTTCTAGCTCTTGTAACGTAATCGTGCGGTTTTCTGCTGCTAAATCTAACGCTTGGCCTAAGCACATGCCTTGAGCACCGGAGGCTTGAGCAAGGGTTTGAATCATTTTAATACGGTTACTTTCCCCTTGAGCCGAGAGCGGTCCTTCCGACAGAATAGTAAAAGCCAACGTTTGTAGGGCATCGCCTGTCAAAATCGCGGTCGATTCATCAAATTTAATATGGCAAGTTGGTTGACCACGGCGCAGTTCATCATCATCCATGGCGGGCAAGTCGTCATGAATCAATGAATAAGCGTGAATACATTCCACAGCACAAGCGGGTGTATCAAGGTCTGATAATTTACAACCGAGCATCTGCCCTGTGATGTAAACAAGATAAGGGCGAGCTCGTTTGCCCCCGAGCAATAGCCCGTAGCGCATGGCTTCGATCAAAGGAAGATGCGGGTAGGGTAAACGATTTAACCATTCATCCAGCCGTTGGTTATTTCTCTGCTGAAGAGAAGAAAGCGCCTCAATCATAGAACACTCATTAACCTTTAGTTATTCAGGTAAGTCAGTAAATTCGGTCAGTGGAGCATCGTCACTGTTACGAAGTAAAATACTGACTCGTTGCTCGGCTTCATCGAGCTTAGTTTGCCCACTGCGAGCCAGCGCGATGCCTCGCTCAAATTTTTTCAGTGCTTCATCTAATGCAATGTCGCCACTTTCTAGTTGTTCAACTAAGAGATCCAACTCTTCAATGGTGGCTTCGAAAGACATGTTTTCAGGTTTTTTGCTCGCCATAATCATTTTGCCTTAGAAAAAGATGCACGAAAGTTACCTTAGGGCGTGGAGATGGTCAAATTTAACCAAGAAATTTGTTAGAAATAGAACGCTTTTTATGATTGTGAGGGTTTTATGTAAAAATAAGCCATCAAACAGGCTGACTCTCTCCAAACTATTGTTATCGTGAGCGAGAAAAGAAAAGTACGTAATAACACACTTGAAGCGTTATGCTCGCTTGGGGATAGCAGACTTTAAGTATAAACTTACCCATAATTTAGTTAAAGATTTGACACTCTTGCCGATAACGAGAGTAATCAGAGAAAACGCGGATGACAAGCATGAGGAGCGCTTCGTGGATTTAGCAACGCTGATAGGCCTGATAGGAGGCTTAGCTTTCGTCGTTATGGCAATGGTCGTAGGCGGAAGTCTGATCATGTTCGTTGATGTGACCTCGATCTTGATCGTAATTGGGGGAACAACGTTCGTTGTGTTAGTCAAATTCACAGCAGGACAGTTTTTCGGTGCAGCCAAAATTGCCGCTAAAGCGTTTATGTTTAGGATCGAAGATCCAGAAGAACTGATCGCAAAAATTGTTGAAATGGCGGATGCGGCTCGTAAAGGGGGATTTTTAGCGCTAGAGGAGATGGAAATTTCCAACTCATTTATGCAAAAAGGCATTGATTTACTGGTCGATGGACATGATGCCGATGTGGTTCGAGCGGCATTACAAAAAGACATTATGTTGACGGATGAACGCCATGAAATGGGGACGGGGGTTTTCCGTGCTTTTGGTGATGTTGCCCCCGCAATGGGAATGATTGGGACTTTGATTGGTTTGGTTGCCATGTTATCTAACATGGATGACCCTAAAGCCATTGGTCCAGCGATGGCGGTTGCATTGCTAACGACGCTTTATGGGGCCATTATGGCCAATATGATTTTTTTCCCTATCGCCGATAAATTAGCCCTACGTCGAGGGCAAGAAACCCTGAATCGTCGGTTAATTATGGATGGTGTCCTTGCCATTCAAGATGGGCAAAACCCACGAGTTATTGATGGTTATTTAAAAAATTACCTGAATGAAGGCAAACGATCGCTTGATGTTGATAACGAATAAGCGGAGTGAATGATGGATGAACAACCGTGCAAATGTCCACCCCCCGGAGCCCCGGCATGGTTAGGGACGTTTGCTGATCTCATGTCACTGTTGTTATGCTTTTTTGTGCTGTTACTTTCTTTCTCTGAAATGGATGTACTGAAATTTAAGCAGATAGCGGGCTCAATGAAGTTTGCTTTCGGGGTACAAAATCGCCTTGAAGTGAAAGATATCCCGAAAGGGACCAGCGTCATTGCTCAGGAATTTCGTCCCGGTCGGCCAGAACCCACCCCCATCGATGTGATTATGCAGCAAACTATCGATATTACTCAGCAAACGTTAGAGTTTCATGAAGGGGATTCTGATCGTGCGGGGGGAGCGCAGCGTGACTATGGTCAATTAACCGGAGGGGAGTCACCGGAAACCTCCACGCAAAATAACCAAGATGATGATCAAGTACAGCAACAGGCGCAACAGTCTCAGGAATCGATGTCTGAAGAGCTGGAAATTATTTCTGAAAACATCAAAAAAGCATTACAAAGAGAGATAGACCAAGGGGCGGTTGAAGTGGAGAACCTTGGGCAGCAGATTGTGATCCGTATCCGTGAACGTGGTGCCTTTCCTGAAGGCTCGGCATTTTTACAACCTAAGTTTCGCCCTTTAGTACGACAAATTGCTGAATTAGTGAAAGAGGTACCGGGGATTGTGCAAGTCTCAGGTCACACCGATAACCAGCGTTTGGAGTCTGAGCTTTACCGCTCTAATTGGGATTTATCCGCTCAGCGAGCCGTTTCTGTGGCTCAAGAGATGGAAAATGTTCAAGGGTTTGATCATATGCGATTAAAAGTTCAAGGGCTAGCCGATACCGCTCCCATTGGACCCAATGACACCGAACTTCAACGCTCACGTAACCGTCGGGTAGAAATTAGCATTATGCAAGGTAAGCCTTTGTATAGTGAAGAAGTGCCGTCTTTACCTCAACCATAAGGTTTTTAAAAGGCACATTCTTGGAGATGGATAAAGGCAAGCTTGTGGGCTTGCCTTTTTCTATTCTTTTCTCTCCGGTGACAGATCGTGTATAATCTCGCCCCTTTAGTAACGCCAGCGGTGGACAAACTGTCCGAAAACTGAGCGCTAACGTTGTTCAAACCTGATTGCGAATAGCCTTATGAAATTTATCGTTAAGCCCCATCCAGAAATTTTTATTAAAAGTGAATCGGTTCGTAAGCGTTTCACTAAGATTCTCGAATCCAATATTCGCAACATAATTAAGAAGCGGACGCAAGGTGTCGTGGTGTTTAATCGCCGTGATCATATTGAGGTTACCGCCAATAACGATGATTACTATGCACAAACGCTGGAAGTGTTGACGACAACGCCAGGAATTCAACAAGTGTTAGAGGTGAAACAGTCACACTTTGAAGATATGCATGATATTTATCTACAAGTGTTGGAGCAAAGCCGCCACCTTATTGAAAATAAAACCTTTGTTGTGCGTGCTAAGCGTCGAGGAAAACACGATTTCTCTTCCATTGAACTTGAGCGCTACGTGGGTGGTGGTTTGAACCAAGCGGTTGAATCGGCCAAAGTTAAACTGACAAAACCAGAGGTAACCATTCAAATCGAAGTGGCAGATGAGCTGCTTAACCAAGTGATTACCCGTTATAAAGGGTTGGGTGGTTTCCCTCTAGGCACTCAAGAAGACGTATTAAGCTTAATTTCGGGTGGGTTTGATTCGGGCGTTTCTAGCTATCTACACATCAAACGTGGTTCTAAAGTTCATTACTGCTTTTTTAACTTAGGCGGACCTGCTCATGAAATTGGGGTTAAACAGGTCGCGTATTATCTATGGAATAAGTATGGTTCTTCTGCCAAGGTCCGATTTATTTCTGTTGATTTTGAACCGGTTGTGGCGGAGATTTTAGAAAAAGTTGAGGATGGCCAGATGGGGGTTATCCTTAAGCGTATGTTTATGCGTGCCGCTGGCATGATTGCTGAGAAGCTTGGGATTCAAGCCTTGGTAACCGGAGAAGCATTAGGGCAAGTTTCTAGCCAAACATTGACCAATTTACGCCATATTGATGGAGTCACCGATTCGTTAATTCTTCGCCCGCTGATTAACTGGGATAAAGGCGACATTATTGATGTGGCGCGTGAAATCGGTACGGAAGATTTTGCGAAAACCATGCCGGAATATTGTGGGGTGATCTCCAAGAGTCCGACCGTTAAAGCGGTAAAAGCGAAATTAGAAGAAGAAGAAGCGAAGTTTGACTTTTCTATCCTTGAGCAGGTGGTTTATAACGCTCGACAAATGGATATTCGCAATATAGAAAAAGAGAGCCAACAGCAAGCACCAGAAGTTGAGCAAGTGGACGCCGTTCAGGAACACGCTATCGTGCTGGATATTCGCAGCCCAGATGAAGAAGATGAAAAGCCATTGCAGATTGATGGGGTAGAAGTCAAACATTTACCTTTCTATAAATTAGCGACCCACTTTGGTGATCTTGATCAGGCTAAGACTTATTTATTGTATTGTGAACGAGGCGTTATGAGCCGTTTACAAGCCTTGTATTTAAAAGAACAAGGCTTTAATAATATAAAAGTTTACCGCCCATAAAAGATCATCTCTCTTGAGCCTAGCTAAAGGGTTAGGCTCAACCTTTCCTCATGTTCCTTTAAGCGAATTTTCTTTCATCCATAAAAAAACACCGCCTATAGGCGGTGCTAAATATTTGACAGACAGGTCAAAAATAAATACAGGAAGTATATTTTGTAGCAGGGGATAACTGCACAAAATAGGATGGTAGAAACTACCTAACTCGAATTCCGAGTTTGCAAACACAACATCGCAACAACAAAGCCTATTGATTCTCTTAAGAATCAAGCCGTTCAGGCTTGCGTTACGAGGTGAAATATAGATTTTCTCTGGCTGGTTAGCAATGGACAATTTATAATGTTTCAGATTAAAAAAACTAATCTGCCATAGAGTGTACCCATGTCCAGAAGATTACCCCCGCTAAACTCACTGAAAGTGTTTGAAGCCGCGGCTCGTCACTTGAGTTTTACCCGTGCGGCAGAAGAACTGTTTGTCACTCAGGCTGCCGTTAGCCACCAAATTAAAGCATTGGAAGAGTTTCTGGGTTTAAAACTTTTTCGACGTCGTAACCGCTCTTTATTACTGACTGAAGAGGGGCAAAGCTATTTTCTCGATATTAAAGATATTTTTGGCTCGCTGGCGGAAGCGACCGATAAATTATTAGAACGCAGTGAAAAAGGGGCACTAACCATTAGTTTGCCTCCGAGTTTTGCTATTCAGTGGTTGGTTCCTCGTTTGGCTGATTTTAACCAGCAAGAGCCAGATATTGATGTTCGAATTAAAGCGGTGGATATGGAAGAAGGCTCGTTGACTGATGATGTTGATGTTGCGATTTATTACGGACGAGGCAATTGGCCCGGTTTGCGTGCCGATAAGCTTTATCAAGAATTTTTAATACCGCTCTGTTCCCCTGCTTTGCTGTTAGGGAGTAAGCCATTAGCTTGTTTGGGTGATTTAGCGCAGCACACCTTACTGCATGATACCTCTCGTAAGGATTGGAAGCAGTTTGCTAAAGAGAATGGGCTGGATTCGGTTAATGTTAACCACGGGCCCATTTTTAGCCATTCTACTATGGTGCTACAAGCCGCAGCTCATGGCCAAGGGGTCGCTTTAGGTAACAATGTGCTTGCCCAACCTGAATTGGAATCAGGCCGATTGATTGCTCCTTTTGATCAAGTTTTAATGACCAAAAATGCTTTTTATGTCGTCTGTCATGAGAAACAGGCCGATATGGGGCGTATTGCCACTTTTCGTGACTGGATGCTTAATAAGGCGCGTCGTGAACAAGAGGTGATCTTAGAAGAGGTGACGACGTCTCATGAATGAGTGGGTGACGGTGAATGAGCCACCAAATGTCGGTGAGAGTGCTTCGACCCCGACATGGATTTTTGCTCACGGCGCGGGGGCCGATAAAGATCATGAATTCATGTCACGAGTCGCCACAGGGCTAGCCGAGCGGGGCATTCGTGTTGTGCGTTTTAATTTTCCCTATATGATCAAGCGAAGCCAAGATGGTAAGCGCCGTCCCCCCGACAAAGCGGCCACATTACTGGCCTCTTATACTCAAATCATTGAGCAATGGGCAGATAAACCCGTGGTCATTGGTGGTAAATCGATGGGGGGGCGTATCGCCTCTTTGCTTGCAGAACATCCTAATGTTCGAGCCATCGCTTGTTTAGGGTTTCCTTTTCATCCCCCAGGAAAACCAGACAAGAATAAAGGGGCACACCTTGCTTCCATTACGAAGCCTTGTCTTATCTTACAAGGGGAAAGAGACCGGTTTGGCAGTGAAGACGAGTGCCAACATTTTGCGCTGAGTGAGGCTATTCAACTGCATTTTATTCCCGATGGCGATCATAGTTTTGTTCCAAGAAAGCGTTCAGGTTATCGCTTTGAAAGCAACATGATTTTAGTGTTGGATCAATTAGCTCAGTTTATTTGGGAGGTTTATGATGAAAAGTAAGTCCTTACTCATCTTTGGCGGTCTTTTTTCTGGTGTTGCGGTTGCTCTGGGGGCTTTTGCGGCCCATGCGCTAAAGTCTCAACTTTCAACCTATTTATTATCCGTGTTTCAAACTGGGGTGAATTATCAATTTATCCATGGTGCCGCTTTATTAATTTGTGGTGTGTTACTGCAATTTCCTCTGAGTGAAAAAGCTCGAAAATATTTTAGCCAAGCAGCCATTTGTTTTATCATCGGCATCTTTTGCTTTAGCGGTAGCCTTTATGCGTTGGCGTTGACTGGCGTGAAGTGGTTTGGCCCGATTACCCCATTAGGTGGGGTATTATTTTTATTTGGCTGGGGAATCTTTATCCTGGCTGCCATGAATATGAAAGAGGTGAAACAGTGAAACAAGTGATGCTCTATTGTCGCGCTGGCTTTGAAAAAGAGTGCGCTGGCGAAATTCAAGACAAAGCGAGCCAACTGGAAGTGTATGGTTTTCCTCGTTTAAAAAATAATACTGGGTATGTTCTATTTGAATGCTACCAAGATGAAGACGCCGATAAATTGATTAAACAGATCGACTTTCAGGCATTGATTTTTGCACGCCAGATGTTTGCTGTTGAAGCGGAGTTCATCGATTTACCCAAAGATGACCGCATCTCTCCCATTTTGTCACAGCTGTCAGCGATTGATTATTTGCCGCTTTGTGGTGATCTTCGCATTGAAACACCAGACACTAATGAAGCGAAAGAACTACTGAAATTTTGCCGTAAATTTACCGTTCCTTTGCGTCAAGCACTACGGGGGAAAGGGCTATTACTGGCTAAAGATAATGCTAAGAAGCCTGTTTTTCATGTCTGCTTTATCGCCCCCGGCCATTGCTATATGGGCTATTCTTACAGTCAGAATAACTCTCCCTTTTTTATGGGCATTCCTCGTTTGAAATTTCCTTCAGATGCGCCGAGCCGTTCAACTCTGAAATTAGAAGAAGCATTCCATGTTTTTATACCTCGAGAGGAGTGGGAAACACGTCTCGCGTCGGGGATGTGGGCGGTCGATTTAGGAGCTTGTCCAGGAGGGTGGACTTATCAACTGGTGAAGCGCTCGATGTTTGTTTATGCCGTTGATAATGGCATGATGGCGGAGAGTTTGATGGAAACAGGCCAAGTGAAACACCACATGGAAGATGGCTTTAAATTTGAGCCGCCTCGTAAAAATGTGACTTGGCTGGTGTGTGATATGATCGAAAAGCCTTCACGAGTGGCTCAACTCATGGGTGAGTGGCTGATCAGTGGCTGGGCGAAAGAGGCTATATTTAATCTCAAATTGCCGATGAAAGGCCGTTATGATGAAGTGTTAGAGGATATTGAAAATCTGAAACGATTCCTTAAAGAGCATCAAGTGAAGTTTAAGTTACAAGCCAAGCATTTGTATCATGATCGTGAAGAAATCACCGTCCACGTACAAAGCTTATCTCATATTTCGGCTTACTAATTCGGCCTGTTAGTCTTGTGTTATTCCGCTTTGGGCGCACTGAGCGGCTGAAACCGAATGTCTTGTAAGTTAAAGCCTAACTCAATATCGGTTTTGAGTTGGGCAACTTGCTTGCAGATCCTCGCCATTTCTATCTGCTCATCCAGTTTTTTTCGATATTTATCGGCTAACTGGTCACTGGCATAGGCTTCTTCAATGCTGGTAAACTGGTGCAAAATAGCTTGCGCTGCCTTAGGGCCAATCCCTGTAACGCCGGGAACTTGGCTGGAGCTGATTCCCGTTAACCCCCAGAAATCAGCCAGTTGGCTTGGCTGTACACCAAATTCTTTTTCAATAAAAGGGGAATCAAGCCAACGCTGTTGAAAGTAGTCTCGAATTTGCAAGGTGGGCGAGAGAAGCTGGCAATAGCCTTTATCGGTAGAAATGATGGTGGCCTTTTCTTGATGATTCGCCACTTTACAGGCGAGTGTGGCAACTAAATCATCGGCTTCATCGCCATCAGAAAGTAAAGAGTCGATACCCAATTCCCACCAAGCTTGTTGAATGGACTCTAATCCTTCTTGCAGTGGTGTGGGCATGGGTTTACGCCCTTGCTTATAGGAGGGTAGCAACTGAGCTCGCCAGCCTCTGTCTTGTAGGTAGTGATCAAACACGGCAATGATATGGGTTGGCGCTGATTCATCAATGATACGTTGCAGCGTCCGGCAAGTGGTTGCGGTGGTCCGAGCAATATCGGCGGGATCGGGCTGAGCTGAATGCACTCGGCGAATGAGGTTTAACGCATCAATAATTACAAGATGAAGAGACATAACTACCAAAAAAATAAGGGCCGATAAGCCCTTATTGTAATGAAATAAATTCAGATGACTATCCCTGTTCTCTTAGAGCGCAGGGATAAGCGATTACGTGGTGATACGATAGCAAGGCACATAAGCCGTGCCACCCGGTAATTTCATCCGATGTTGTTGTACAAAGTCACTGAGTAACTTATCCATTTTTTTCATTAATATTGGGTCGCCGTGCAATTCAAATGGCCCTTTGCGCTCTATTTCACGAATCCCTTCCGCTTTCACGTTACCCGCCACTATGCCGGAGAACGCTTGGCGTAGATTGGCTGCGAGCACTTCAGGACGTTGGTTGAGGTGCAAATCTAAACTGGCCATATTGTCATGGCTGGGTTCGAAAGGCAGCTGGAATTCAGGCTCAATTTTAAGCGACCAGTTAAAGCTATAAGCATCATCATGATCTCGACGATGTTGGCGAACTAAAGGCATCGCATCTTTCATAATGCGTGCCGCTTGAGCTGGATCGTCGATAATAATGGTGTAGTGTTTTCTCGCTTCTTCCCCTAAGGTTGCCGCAATAAACTGGTCGATGGATTGGAAGTAGGCCTCACTTTCCTTTGGACCGGTGAGGACGATAGGCATAGGTTGATCTGCATTATCTGGGTGCATCATAATGCCTAAAATATACAGCAGCTCTTCTGCGGTGCCTGGGCCTCCAGGGAAAATAATAATACCGTGAGCCATACGAGCGAATGCTTCTAGCCGTTTTTCAATGTCTGGCATAATGATCAGTTCATTGACAATCGGGTTGGGTGGCTCTGCAGCGATAATCGATGGTTCGGTGAGGCCAAGGTAACGCTGTTGGCGATAATGCTGTTTTGCGTGACCAATGGCGGCTCCTTTCATGGGCCCTTCCATGGCTCCAGGCCCACAACCGGTACAGATATTGAGTTCACGCAGCCCAAGTTCATGACCAACGGCCCGCGTATACTGATATTCCGTTTCATTGATAGAATGGCCACCCCAACAGACAATTAAGTTAGGATCGATGCCCGTCACTAATGTTCCAGCATTGCGCAAAATACCAAAGACAAGGTTTGTAATATGGCTGGCGTTGGTGAGGTTTAATCGCTGTTGATCCGACAAATGCATGTTGACGTAGACAATATCACGTAACACAGCAAACAAGTGTTCTTGAATGCCTTTGATGATTTGCCCATCCACAAACGCTTGCTCGGGAGGATTGGTGAGCTCAAGTTTAATACCGCGCTCACGACGCAAAACGGTAATGTCAAAATTTTTGTACTGATCCAATAACTCCTTTGAGTTATCGGTATGGCTACCAGAATTTAGTACCGCAAGGCTGCAATTACGATACAGTTGATAGAGATCACTGGACGCGGTTTTTTTTAGTCGTTCTACCTCAAGCTGAGACAGTAAGTCCATACTGCCCGCTGGGCTAACTTGAGTGATCATCGAGACCTCCTTAATTGAGTTACCTACGTGACAAGGTGAATGGATTCACGGATTGAATCGAGGGGGAGCCTACTATAACGGCGGGTAACTCATTGAAATACGTCTACCAATCTTGTGCGCT
Organism: Vibrio cincinnatiensis DSM 19608; assembly: GCF_900167345.1. Taxonomy (GTDB): domain Bacteria; phylum Pseudomonadota; class Gammaproteobacteria; order Enterobacterales; family Vibrionaceae; genus Vibrio; species Vibrio cincinnatiensis. The sequence continues at coordinate 49,880 of NZ_FUXB01000016.1, forward strand.
TCCTCTGCATTGGGGAATCGTCTACCACGTAAGATGTGAGTTTAGTCACTAAGTTTTCTTGTCTTATTACGTATTTGTATGAAATTTGACCGAACAACTTATTTCCACGCTAATTGGTTGGGGCCGTATTTTTTCACTTCTTGCAAAGAACGATAAAGGCGATCAAGCACAATTTCAGGTGTATCGGATTCTTTAAATGCCGTGGTTGAACCACTGAGCGTGATGGTAATGTGCTTATCTCGGAATTTAAATGGTAAACGGGCAATATTACGCTGTATTTGTTGGACCAATTGATGACATTCACTGTCACTGCGCTCTGGTAACAGGAGAATGAATTCTTCACCTGAAAAACGGGCTAAGGTGTCCGTTTTATTTAATTCTTTATGGATGGTTCTGGCGATGATTTTTAAAGCTTTGTCGCCCGCTAAGTAACCAAAACTCTCATTGATCGCTTTAAACTTATCGATATCGAGCACGACTAAGCGCAAGGGGTGTTGAGAGCGAATCCAGCGCCGATACTCCAGTTCTAAGTGATCATTAAAAGCGGTGCGGTTATACACTTTTGTTAATGGATCTTGCAACATTCGTTGCGCTTGGTCTTCCAAACGGCGCCGGTAGTCTTGCGTCAGCTCAAACAGGGCTTCCACTTGATTTTTGGTATAATGCATGCGTTCAATGAGTGCTTGCTCACGTTGTTGAGCTAACTCGAAACGTTCGGATAAGGATGTCATGTCACTGAATACGGTATCCAGTGTTTCGGCTGCTACTTCTCCTTTCTTTAATTCATGATGTCCACGTGCGACCAATTGGCGAAACTCTTGATTCATCTCTTGGCGATGGGTTTGGTACTGAATACTTTGTTGTAGATTTTGCCCAGTACTTTTTAGGTTTTTCATTAATGAGGCATTAACTTGCTCTAAAAATTTTTCTGAGCTTTTTCGCTCATATTGAGTTCCATCTATGACAAGTTTCAGCACTTGTAGCGCCAGTTCCAACAAAGTTTGGGTATTGACTCCGAGCAGTAGCTTGGTTCGAATGTCCGCCAATAAATCACCGGATTCCCCTTCAAAATCCAGCTCTGTTATCAGGTTTTGTAATTCACTGCTAAGTTGAGTGAGCAAAAGATTCTCGGCCGAAGATGGCTGCTCATTATGGGAAGAGGGGGAGTTATGGGTAAGAATCTTGATAGCTCGTTCATAGAGGCCGAGTAGATGGACCGCTTGTGCGGTTTTAGACTGTGATTGAGCGCTGGGTTGAGTAAATAGTTCTCGAAGATCTCGCTTGATTTTTACTGGTATTCCAGGAATCCGTAGCAAAATATCACGGCTATGTTTGATTTGTGCATCGAGGTGGTGATGCTGTTCTTCCGTTGCTAACGAGGTTGATTTCAACATAGGCTCCAGTACTGCTCAACGAGGGAGAATGAAAACCGGCATTCGTAGGTGGCTTGGTTGAGTGATACTCGAATGCGGTCGTAAACCCTGAACTTATTTACTTATTTGTCGATAATAACAAATAATTGTCCAGCGTCACCTAGCTTCCCTCATTAACCGTATACTATTTATCCATCTTTTAAGAGTTTTTTGATGTTCTCCTCATTCTTACAAGAAGAGTGAACTTTAATTAATCCCTGACTGATCGCTTGCTGGCAACATTTACGGATATTGTTGGATGCAAAGCTAGCCGCTGGCGCATTATCGATGGCCTTGAAGTAGATCCAATGGCTGGTTTTATCTTTCAAACTCAATTCACGAGCGACGCTGGTTGCCATCAACAAGATATCTAACAGCTCTTTATCATTAATCGCAGTATAAGCTCTGGGTAAGAATGGGTAATCGGCAATCCCCACCCGAATGGTTCGATTAAGCCGACGTTCAGGCTGGAATTGATCAACCCAAGTTTGAATTTTATTAAACAAAACTTCAGGTGGCCGCTCTCTATCAGTATTCGGTTCGATGTACAGTAAATTGGCATCGGAAAAATGATAGAGACGAGAGGGATCGGTGATATTCGCCTTTAAAAAAGCGCCAAAAGCATGCTCCATTTCAACACCAGCACTATACCCATGTTGTAGGTACATGTTCCGCAGGAAGGGAAGATCGATCATCACAAAGCGTAAGCGATCATTGAGGGGTTCATGAATTAATTCACCAATGTGCCATTGCTCATAATTATGGCTACTGCGTTGTAAGGATGAGAGTAACTTGGTGTTGAGCATTCGCAAGTTCGGAAGCCGTGAACGAGAGTGAGTGAATAAGTTGTTATTGAGTTCATCAATTTCATCTTGCTGACGTTGGATGATGTAACCTCGGCGCATTAAAAATAGGAATAAAATGACGCTGGTGACAAACAACGAAAAAGCAATTTTTTGAAATTTGTTATATTCCTGTTGAGTGGCTAATAGCGCTTTTTCTTGCCCCACTAAGTGTAGTGCTTGCTCGGCAAATTCTTTCTGACGACGAAACGCATCTTCACTGATTTGATTAAGTTTATTTTGACGAATTTGTGTAATGGCATTGCTTTGCTTGATATTTTCTAGTGCATTGGCGTATCGGCCTTTTTGCTCATAACCTAATGAGAGTAGTCGATACGCTTGTTCTTCAATCGTTAAGTCGCCTAACGATTGAGCTATCTGAAGCGCTTCTTGAGCGAATTGAATCACTCGTTGACTCTCTTTTTGCGAATAAGCAAGCCCGGCATTAAGTAACGCGGCTTGACCTTGTAGTTTTGGTATTGGGTGAGATTGTAAACGTTCTTCTGCCAGTACTAAATATTGCTCAGCCAGAGGGTAATTATAGAGTTGTAAATAAGTGGCGGCTAAATTTAACCGCACATCAATGACGCTGGAGATATTGATATCACCGTTTTCATGGTCAATGGCATTGAAATAATGAACCAGTGCTAAATTATATTTTCCCTGTTGGAAATAGACATCCCCCATTCGTTTTAATACGGCTGCCAAAATAGGCGATTTTTCGTAATTGCCATAAAACTCGGCAGCTTGAGAAAGATGAATTAAGGCTTTGTCGAATACACGTCGTTCATAAAAAAGTTGAGCAAGTAACGTGTTGGTCTTCGCAAGCAGAGCGCTGGCATCGATTTCAATCGCTTTCCAATAAGCAATCAGCAGATCAGAGAGTGCTAAATTGTATAGCTCATGTCTTAGATAGTGTTCACCCACAGTAATATGGTAGTCAATCATCGGCTTTTGTGCCGTTAAAGACTCGATATAAGGTTTAACTTCAAGAAAGAGCCGGTTCGCCAATTGAATATCATTGGCTTGAGAGGCTATTTCAGCTCTTAACATAGTGGTTTGATAATCGATATCTTTGGTTAACCGGCTGCTTTCTTTTAACGCTTCATAGCGGGCGGTGATGTCACGTAACTGCTTTCTCGCCACACTGGCATCACCATCAAAACGCCAATGTAGGCGAACCGTTAAGATATCGACCCCAAGTTCGAGATAAGGCAACTGATATTGAATGGCAAGTAATTTGGCTTCATCTAATTGTTGAAAGGCCGTCTCGGCATGGCCAAGGCGAAATTCAGCACTGGCTAAGATTTTCAACGCATCAATACTGCTGCCCGGTGTTCGAATTCGGCTATCGGTTTCATCGCGGCTGATGCTCGATGGATTTTTTTCCGTTTTATCGGCCAATTTTCGTAGCTGCAAATACTCTTCTGCTAGTGCTTTTGCTTGTATCGGTGATATGTCGATCAAACTATAGGCTTCATTCAGCATTGGGGATGAGTAGACGCCTGCTTGAGCCCAAGTGGATAGAAAAAGTAGAGCAATGAAGCCGCGTGATATCCAACGGAAAAAGTGCATGCTGAACGGGTTCCTTTTATTGTCTGGCCATACGAAAATGATGAGTAGGAGTCGCTTGATGAGTAGAACGAAATGGATTGATATCTAAGCCACCGCGACGAGTATATCGAGCCATAACCGTCAAATGTTCAGGGTGGCAGTAACGCTGGATATCCGTGAAGATGCGCTCAACACACTGCTCATGAAATTCATTGTGCTCACGAAACGAAACAATATACCGTAATAACGCTTCTCGGTGTATCTGTGGCCCTTGATACGTGATTTCTACGCTTCCCCAATCCGGTTGATTGGTGATTAAACAGTTCGATTTAAGTAAATGGCTGTGTAGGGTTTCTTCAACGATGATTTCGCTGGTGGCCTGACACAATACTTCTGGATTGAACTGATAGTCGGTGATGGCAATCTCTTGTTCATCAATACACTCACCTTGCATATTAACGATGGGCTGATGAGTGTAATGAGACAGAGGAAAGAGTTGCACACTTACGGTTTCGCCTGCGCACTGGGAGAGATCGTGAGTTAGGCACTCATGTACGGCTTGCCAAGACGAAAATTGGGTTTGATTCAAGCTATTGAGGTAGAGCTTAAAAGATTTTGACTCAATTAAATTCGTACTGGTTGCTGGAATGCTTACTTCTCCAATCGCAACTTGAGGAAGGCCTTTGTCATTTAGCCAAGAGATTTCATATAAGGTCCAAAGATCGCATCCAATAAACGGTAGTGATTCATGAAGGTTAAGTTGCTCTCGATTTAAACGGCGAGGTACAGGCTGCAATAGCTTGGGATCGTACTGGTGGGTATAGTCCGTTTTTTTTCCTAGCGTTAGCTCTGCCAGTTCTTTTGCTTCAGAATATTTGCTCATCATTTATTGTCAATTCGATTAGAATACCGAGAATTTTACGCAATATGACTGCTGGTGTCACTGGTCGTCTATGCTTTGTTTACCATGGAGAACGACATGGCTCATTTCGTCGCCTCAGCCTTATTATCTTTTACGCAACGTTATCGTGATGCTTACCAACAAAAGTATCAAACCTTCCCTTGTAGTACGGAACTTGCAGGTTTACCTTCGTTGTGTATTCAAAAGCAAGAGGGGGATAATGTTTACTGGCAAGCCCATCAACGGGAGGGCATTGCCTCTCTACAAGCGGTTGAACAAGGGATTGAGCTAACGCTTCACTCTGACATCGCCCCTTTTTATGGCTCGCAATATTGTGCTGATATGCCCGCATTATGGCGTGATAACGCATTAACGTTGTTACAGGTATGGAATGAAGATGACTATGTTAGGCTCCAAGAAAATATACTTGGTCATCTGGTGATGCAGCGACGCCTCAAGCAAAAACCAACCATTTTTATTGCGACAACGGATGACGATATGACGGTCATTTCAATCTGTAACTTAACGGGGAATGTTATTCGGGAAACGTTAGGACGTTCACAGCGAGAAGTTCTGTGTGCAGATGTGGCCGATTTTTTAGATCAACTTAAACCCGTGGTGTAGTTTTTATGTATGTGGTGGAACTGGAATTTGAGTGCTTTGATAACACAACCATCAGTGCGGTGGATAAAGCCGTTAATGGGCTAATGGAGGCGCTGCGTTTTAATGGTCAAGTACTTGGGCGTGAATTTCCTCTGGTGCTAGGGGAGGGGGAGTTTTTCCTGCGTGCGGTATGTCCTGAAAAAGATAGCCTACACCCTAACTACCATTCTGACTTTGTTAAAACCCGTTTGGCTCGTTTATCTGAAGCGAGTTTATTAGCACCGAAAGTTCGTTTATTAGGGCGAGATATTAACTCTGAGCAAGCCGCCGAAGCAACAGCACCTGCTTGGCAAGTACTTTATACCACTTATGTACATACCTGCTCACCTTTGCGTAGTGGTGAAACGTTATTACCGATCCCTTTATATCGTAATCCGGCCACGTTTAATGGCGATCATAAAGCGGTAATTAAGTGGCAAACGGAATGGCAAGCATGTGATGAAATTCAGATGGCAGGCGGCTGTAAAGCCGAGTACGCTGCATTGCATGAGTTGTGTGATATGAGCAGTGATTTATTTCGTCGAGGTTGGGATTTACGCGGGAGGATTGAGTACTTAACGAAAATTCCGACTTACTACTACCAATACCGAGTGGGGGGCGTGAGTTTAGCGGCGGAAAAAGCGCGCCCTTGTCCTAAGTGTGGTGGAGCGTGGTTACTCAGTGAACCATTGCATGAGATCTTTCATTTTAAGTGCGATCATTGTCGTATCGTGTCAAATATTTCGTGGGATCATCTGAAGAACTAAAAGATGGCAGAGCATTCATTGCACATTGAATGACAGGAGATAGCTGAAAAAAAGATAAAACCCGCTTGGGTTTTATCTTTTTGTTGTTTTCACCTCAGTCGTTTTTTGTCTTACCAGCCTTTGACTGAACCACCATGGAAAATGGTTGAAGCGGCTTCTGCTACTTCATCGGTCTGGTACGCTTTGAGGAAGTTCTGCACGTTTTCAGCATTGACGTTGTCTTGACGTGCCACCAGTAAATTCACATAAGGTGACTCTTTATCTTCGACAAAAATCCCATCTTTCTCTGGAGTGAGGTTGATAGAGCTGGCGTAAGTGGTATTGATGATAGCCAATGCAACATCATCCAGTGAGCGAGGTAGCTGAGCTGCGTCCAGCTCCATAATACGAATGCCTTTAGGATTATCGATAACATCACGAGCGGTGGCTAAAAGGCCAACATTGTCACGTAGTGTAATCAACCCTTGTTGCTCAAGTAACAACAAAGAACGGCCTAGGTTGGTCGGATCATTGGGTACCGCAATACGTGCACCTTGTTCTAGTTCATCAATGTGGCTTATCTGCTTTGAATAGCCCGCAATAGGGTAAACAAAGGTATTGCCGACGATGGCTAATTTATAGCCGCGATCAGAGATCTGTTTTTCTAGATAAGGTTTGTGTTGAAATGCGTTAGCATCAATAGAGCCATCATCTAATGCGGCATTGGGTGTCACATAATCGGTAAAGATCACCAATTCCACATTAAGGTTGTATTTTTCTTTGGCAATTTTTGCTGCCACTTCTGCCACTTGTGCTTCTGCCCCAGCGATGACACCGACTTTGATCCGATTCATATCAACGCTTTTCTCCCCACAGCCCGATAAAACCAGAGCTGAAGCTGCAGCGGTAATGGCTAGTAACCCTTTTAAATTCCACTTCATATGTATTTTCCTTGTTATAGATAGTTAACTTATTTGTGATCTACTCGGCGAACTAATCTATCACCGATAGATTGAATAATTTGTACTAAGATGATCAGCATAATCACCGTTACCGTCATGATAGTGGCATCATAGCGGTGGAATCCGTAACGAATGGCCACATCCCCTAAACCACCACCACCGACGGTGCCAGCCATGGCCGAATAACTGACCAGTGTCACTAAAGTAATCGTCACCGAGTTTAAGATGGTTGGCATCGCTTCAGGTAATAACACTTTGCTGATGATCTGCATGGGTGTCGCTCCCATTGATTGCGCTGCTTCGACCAGACCACTGGGGACTTCAATGAGAGCGCCCTCTATCAGGCGAGCAACAAAAGGAATGGCACCAATGGTTAAAGGAACAATCGCCGCGGTTGTACCAATAAAGGTGCCTACCAGCATTTTTGTGAACGGGATAATCGCAACCATTAAAACTAAGAATGGAACAGAACGGCCAATATTCACTACCGCGCCTAATATTTGATTGAAGCGGGGATTTTCTAGCAATCCCCCTTTTTTTGTTATATGTAGAACAACGCCAAGTGGAATACCAATGGCAAAACCCACAATGCCTGCGATGGCTACCATATAGATGGTTTGCCAAGTCGCTGTTAACAGCAAACTGCTGTTAAAGTTCAGCCAATCTAGAATGGTATTAAAGAACATAACCGAGTACCTCGACTTTTACATGGTTGTCTCTTAGATATTGAATCGCGGCAATATCATCTTGTTCATCACCAAAAATTTCTGCCACCATCATGCCAAATTTTACCCCGCCCGCGTAATCAAGATCGGAACTAAGGATGCTGACATCAATATTAAACTTGCGGGCAATCTGTGACATTAAAGGCGCATCAACGGTGGCTCCCGTAAATTCTAGGCGAACCAGTGGATAGCTACCCGCTACCCGTTCTGATTGTAGACGTGCTTGATAATCATCAGGGATCGATAAGTCGAGTGTTGAACGAATAAATTGGTGAGCGAGTTCGGTTTTAGGATGGGCAAAAATATCTCCAACGCTACCTTTTTCCACCAATTGTCCATCACCAATGATTGCCACTTCATGGCAAATGCTTTTTACTACATCCATTTCATGGGTGATCAGTAAAATAGTAATGTGTAATTGGCGGTTAATTTCTTTAAGTAATTCAAGGATAGATTGCGTGGTGGCAGGATCCAATGCACTGGTTGCCTCATCACAGAGTAGAACTTTAGGATCAGAAGCTAAAGCGCGAGCAATCGCCACACGCTGCTTCTGACCACCACTTAAATTGGCAGGGTAAGTATCGCGTTTATCCGATAAACCCACTAATGCCAATAGTTCGGTTACTTTTTGGGCGATATGTGCAGAAGTGTGCCCCGCAAGTTCAAGGGGTAATGCGATATTCTCAAATACCGTTCGGGAAGAAAGCAGGTTAAAATGTTGGAAAATCATCCCAATATTGCGTCTTGCTTGGCAGAGCTGTTTGTGGTTTAGAGTCGTTAAATCGACCCCATCGACGATAACGCGACCGCTGGTCGGTTTTTCTAACATATTTACGCAGCGTATGAGCGTACTTTTTCCTGCTCCTGATGAGCCGATAACGCCAAAGATAGTGCCTTGTGCAATGTTGAGGTTAATCTCTTTCAAGGCGTGTATTTCTTTAGTGCCTTGGTAGAACACCTTATTTACTTGATTAATTTGAATCATAAAACCATGTCGCGTTCTTTCTCACTTGTCGATTGATGCTATGAGTTATGCTGTTTTAAGTCAATAGATATTTTTACGTCTAGATGGCTAAATGACTTTTATTCCTTGTCTTGATTAGACGAGTGGAATAAGTTGTGAAACCATGCCACCATGGTTCTTTCCAACCTAGCATATTAGCGTTAGTTGAGTATAATTCTTGGAAAAATACGTCATTAGAGAGCAATATTTTGGCCAAACCCGCTGTGTTTTTAGACCGTGATGGGGTGATTAACCTCGACACGGGTTACGTGCATGATGAGCACGACTTCCATTTCATTGATGGTGTTTTTGAAGCAACCAAGCAATTAAAAGCCATGGGCTATTTATTGGTGTTAGTGACCAATCAGTCTGGGATTGCGCGAGGCCTATTTAGTGAAGACCGCTTCCTTTCTCTGACTCAATGGATGGATTGGAACTTTGTGGATAATGGCGTGGAATTTGATGGCGTCTACTATTGTCCACATCATGCCGAACATGGCATCGGTGACTATAAGCAGGACTGCGATTGCCGTAAACCTAAACCAGGCATGTTTATTTCTGCTCGTGATTTTTTGAACATTGACATGGCAAACTCCGTTATGGTGGGGGATAAAGCGGAAGATATGATGGCCGCAGACGCTGCGGGTGTTGGACATAAGATTCTTGTGCGTACCGGGAAACCGATTACCGATCAAGGTGAAGCCTTAGCGAATGTTGTGCTTGAGAGTATCGCCAATGTGCCAGCTTACCTTCGTTCTTTACCATAGGCTATTGAGCAACGATGAGTAAAAAGCTGACCATCCTTGATATTGCAAAACTCTCTGGTGTAGGAAAGTCTACAGTATCGCGTGTGCTGACTAATGACCCCAAAGTGAGGCCAGAAACCCGAGCTCGGGTTGAGCAAGTGATTGCTGAATCGGGTTATGTGCCATCAAAATCGGCACAGTCTATGCGAGGTGGGAGCCAAAAAGTGGTTGGCGTTATTATTTCTCGTCTGGATTCACCATCGGAAAATCGGGCTGTCAGCCGCATGCTGCAAGTGCTTTATCAGCATGGGTATGATGTGGTTATTATGGAAAGCCAGTTTGATCGGGGAAAAACACAGGCTCATTTGCAGGTGTTGGCAAAACGCAATGTGGATGGAGTGATTGTGTTTGGTTTTACCGATATGGACTTATCCACATTAGTGGATTGGGAAAATCGAGCGGTACTGGTTGCTATGGATTGTGAGCAGGTCTCCTCGATTAATTACGACAACCGAGGCATTATCAACCAAGCTTTGCATTATCTACAGCAAAAACAGCTATCACAAATTGCCTTTATTGGTGTGAATCCGCAAGACAAGACAACTGGGCTCATGCGTTTACAGGCATATTTGGATTGGTGCGAAGCGAATGGGAAAGTGCCGAACTATCAAACCGGCGCTCTTCATCATGAGAGTGCTTATCAGCTGGTTGATCATGTCTTGCAGAAAGAGACACAAGCCATTGTTTGTGCTAGTGATACTTTGGCGTTAGGCGTGATCAAGCGTTTGCAAGAACGGCAGCGCGAGGATATTGCTGTCACGGGGGTTGGGGGAAATGAGCTGCTGTCTTTCCTATTTCCGAATGTATACAGTGTTGATCCTGGCTATCATCAAGCGGGTGAACAAGCTGCTAACCTATTGATTCATCAGCTCACAAGTGAGAGTGTTGACTGTGTCCATATCACTCAACAACCCGCATCAAGCGTATAATCAGTGAGTTCGTTTTTATCTATCCATTACTCACATTCTTCTTTCTCATCACCTTTCGCTATTTAAGCACTCTACCTTGTGATTCTCTGCCGAGTAAAATCAGCGTGAGATCTCACGTTTTCCGTCTAAACATTAAACAGTTTGTGATCGCTTTCAATTAATGGGACTGTTCCCATTTTGTATTCACATCGAATGTGCCAATATTTCACCATCTAAATGGGACTGTTCCCATAAGAAGATCAACGATGATAAATGGAAATAAAACAGGGTGGATGGGATATGACTAAGATAGCGAAACAAGACGTTCTTCGTCTGATTGAGCTGGTTGGTGGTAACGAAAATATTGCCAGTGTCAGTCACTGCTTAACACGTTTACGTTTTGTACTGAATGATACAGAGAAAGCAGACGTCAAACAGATTGAAACGTTGAGTATGGTTAAAGGGTGTTTTACCAATGCCGGACAGTTTCAGGTTGTGATTGGAACTGACGTTGATGAGGTTTATAAAGTCTTATTGATGTTAACGGGAAAATCCGAAGCATCCAAAGATGAGGCAAAACTCGTAGCTCGGAAAAATATGAATGTACTGGAACGCGGGATTTCCCATTTAGCTGAAATTTTTGTCCCTTTGTTACCAGCCATCATCACTGGGGGGCTTATTCTTGGCTTCCGGAATGTGATTGGTGATATCAATATGTTCGATGGGCAAACCTTGACCGAAACTAGCCAGTTTTGGGCCAGTGTGCATGCCTTCTTATGGCTGATTGGTGAAGCCATTTTCTTCTTTCTTCCTGTCGGTGTGTGTTGGTCTACCGTTAAAAAGTTGGGAGGAACACCGATTCTTGGGATTACGCTTGGGGTGACCTTAGTTTCTCCTCAACTGATGAATGCTTACTTAATTGGTACGCAGGTACCTGAAGTCTGGGACTTTGGTTGGTTTGCGATTGAGAAAGTTGGGTATCAAGCTCAGGTGATCCCAGCCATTTTAGCGGGTGTCGTATTGGCCTTTATTGAAACCAACTTAAAACGCATTATTCCTTCCTACCTTTATCTTGTGGTGGTTCCTTTTATTTCTATCATTCTGGCTGTGATTCTCGCTCATGCCTTTATTGGCCCATTTGGACGAGTAATTGGTGATGGGGTTGCTTATGCGGCAAAAGCCGCGATGACGGGGGATTTTGCAGTACTTGGTTCTATGATATTTGGTTTCTTATATGCGCCATTAGTTATCACTGGGATTCACCACACAACCAATGCGGTCGATTTACAATTGATGCAAGAGCTGGGAGGAACGCCTATCTGGCCACTCATTGCCTTATCGAATATTGCGCAGGCATCTGCGGTGGTGGGCATCATCATTATCAGTAAAAAGCAGGGAGAGCGGGACATTTCTATCCCAGCGGCTATTTCGGCTTACCTTGGGGTAACAGAGCCTGCAATGTACGGTATTAACTTGAAGTATAAGTTTCCAATGCTGAGTGCAATGATCGGTAGTGCATTGGCTGCGGCTATCTGTGGCAGTGCTGGTGTGATGGCAAATGGGATTGGTGTGGGGGGCTTGCCGGGCATTCTATCTATCCAACCTCAGTATTGGGTGACCTATTTGTTAGCAATGGTGGTGGCGATTGCTGTTCCTGCGGCATTGACGTTACTAATGTACAAACGTGCCCAAACAAAAGGTGAACTGGCGGCAATGAGTGCTGAGTAAACCTATTTTTAGAGTGGTGGATTGCCACTCTTTTTCTCCATTTTCGGTAAGTGAGTAGAGAGCAGATGACGACAGTAAATAAAAAACATGAATGGTGGAAAACGGCCACCATTTACCAGATTTATCCGAAAAGCTTTTGTGATAGTGGGGCGAAAGGAACCGGCGATCTACAAGGCATTATTGGAAAATTAGACTATTTGAAGCGATTGGGAATTGAGGCCATTTGGTTAACCCCCATTTACCCTTCGCCGATGGTCGATAATGGGTATGATATCGCTGATTATTATGCCATTAATCCAGATTTTGGGTCGATGGCCGATTTTGAACAATTGCTTGATGAAGCCCATCAACGAGATATTCGTATCATCATGGATATTGTGGTTAACCACACCTCAACAGATCATGCTTGGTTTCAGTCTGCCATCGGCGATAAAGCGAGCCCTTACCGAGATTATTATATCTGGAAAGCCCCTGTTGATGGTCAGGCTCCGAATAATTGGCAGTCTAAGTTTGGTGGCAGTGCTTGGGCTTTGGATGAACAAACTAATGAATACTACTTGCACCTTTTTGCAAAAGAACAGGCCGATTTAAACTGGGAAAACCCCCAAGTTCGTCAAGAAGTGAAGGCGATCATTCATTTTTGGGCTCAAAAAGGGGTGGATGGTTTTCGGTTAGATGTCATTAACCTTATTTCCAAACAGCAAGATTTCCCTGATGACGAACAAGGAGATGGTCGCCGTTTTTATACCGATGGTCCAAGAGTTCATGAATATTTACAAGAAATCAGCCGTGATGTTTTTCAACGCTACGGCAGTGTGACAGTGGGGGAAATGTCATCAACCACATTAGAACATTGCCAGCAATACTCAGCGTTGGATGGTAAAGAGCTGTCGATGGTATTTAACTTTCACCATTTGAAAGTGGATTATCCCAATGGTGAAAAATGGGCCCAAGCACCGTTTGATTTTTTGCAACTTAAACAGATTTTTAATCATTGGCAAACTGGGCTTAATGGTCAAGGGTGGGGCGCTTTATTTTGGTGTAACCATGATCAACCTCGAGTAGTCAGTCGATTTGGCGATGATCTGCAATATCGAGTGGAATCGGCCAAAATGCTGGCAGCATCGATACATATGATGCAAGGGACTCCGTATGTTTATCAAGGAGAAGAGCTTGGTATGACTAATCCGGGTTATACCTCTATTGAGCAATATCGGGATGTCGAAAGCACCAATATGTATCAGATCATGGTGAACCAAAAAGGTGTGAGTAAAGCAGACATGTTGGCCATTTTAGCCGATAAATCCCGAGATAATTCACGAACACCCATGCAATGGGACGGTTCTTTGTATGCGGGATTTAGCCAAGCAGCACCTTGGTTGGCTGTGGCAGAAAATTATCCTCAGATTAATGCTAAGCAAGCGTTAGCGGATGAAAACTCTGTGTTCTATTTTTACCAACGCTTAATTGCGTTACGCAAAACGATTCCTGTGATCACACAAGGTGATTACCTCGATCTCTTGCCTGATCATCCGGCTATCTTTGCTTATCAAAGACAGGATGATAAACAGACGTTATTCTGCCTTAATAATTTCTATGGGCAGGAAGAAGAGTGTGTTTTACCCGAAGGGATTGCGTTAGAAAAAGCGCGTTATTTGCTGGGAAATTATCCTCATCCAGCAGAGCAAAGAGTCGATGTGCATCAAATTCTTCGCCCTTATGAAACTCGGATCATTTTGATTGATCATTAAATCCTGATTGAGTCTAAAAGTGGATTCAATGGCTTGGCTTCAAGGGGGAATTGACTTGGAGCCTTTTTTATTTATAGGTAAAGCCGCTGTGGAGTAGGGAAGACAGCTAAAAATAGATGAACACAAAAAAGCCTGCTCATTGAGCAGGCTTCTTTATAGATGGTGGAGGGGGACGGATTCGAACCATCGAAGGCGGAGCCGGCAGATTTACAGTCTGCTCCCTTTAGCCACTCGGGAACCCCTCCAAGGGGT
>NZ_FUXB01000016.1:64541-73583 GCF_900167345.1 Vibrio cincinnatiensis DSM 19608
GGGACGGATTCGAACCATCGAAGGCGGAGCCGGCAGATTTACAGTCTGCTCCCTTTAGCCACTCGGGAACCCCTCCAAGGGGTTTTAACGGATAGTTAATCACTACCTCGTAAGTTAATCAATGTTTTCCCAACACATCAATTAGCTGCGGAGCGCATATTATCAAACTCGCTCTTACTGTAAACCCTTTTTTCTCTATTTTGATCTGAATGCTGGCTTTTTGGGCAGAAGTGGTTAGGTATTGTCATATTCTGTTGCTAAGTTACGATGATGATTTCGATTTTCTCTATGATCTTTACGTTACTTGACGTTTATTTAGAAAATAACAGGTTACAATAGAACGAGTTTCTTATCGTTTGACTTTAACTATGAAAAAAACATCATTTTTTGTTCGTTCCTTATGTCTCTTGACGGCTATTTGGACTTTTCCTACTTTGGCTTCAAATGAGGTTAAAGGTGTGCCCGTTGTGATTGAAACCGTACAAACTCACCAAGTCTCACAAAGCTTATCTTTAGTTGGAAAGCTTCAGGCTGATCAATCCGTTAATGTTGCCTCTGAAGTTTCAGGGAAAGTGGCGCTTATTGCCGTAAAAACGAACCAAACAGTTAAAAAAGGCCAGTTACTGGTCAAGTTAAATGACGATAAAGCGCAAGCAGCGGTGACCGAAGCTCAGGCTTATTGGGCCGATGAACAACGTAAGCTGACAGAATTTGAGCGTTTGGTTAAACGCAGTGCAATTACTCAAACAGAACTGGACGCTCAAAAAGCCAGCGTTGATATTGCTAAAGCTAGACTGGATGCCGCTAAGGCACAATTAGCTGATTTACATATTATGGCCCCCTTTGATGGCACCATTGGATTCATTGATTTCAGCCATGGTCAGTTAGTCAGCGTTGGAAGTGAATTTATGACGTTAGATAACTTATCGCTCATGCGTTTGGATCTTTCGATTCCAGAGCGTTATTTATCTAGCTTATCACTAGGTATGACTGTCTTAGGTCAAACATCCGCTTGGCCGGATCAAACTTTTAACGGCACTCTGGTTGCGATGAATTCACGAATCAACCCAGAAACGCTGAACTTGCCCGTTAGAATTCACTTTGACAATAAAGATGGAAAATTAAAACCTGGAATGCTGGTATCTGCTCGGATCCATTTCCCGGCTATTCGTGCTCCGATCATTCCAGTACAAGCTTTGGAGTATTCTGGCACGAAACGTTATGTTTATGTTCTTGGTGATGATCAACGAGTCACTCGAACCGAAGTTTTCTTAGGAGCTAGGATCGAAAATCAAGTGGTGATAGAAAAAGGCTTATCGATTGGTGAGCGTATTGTGGTGCAAGGCATTGTCAATATGCGTGATGGATTATCGGTGATGGAAGTCACTCCAGAGGGTTATCCTATCGATAGAGGTGAGCAGTAATGTTGTTGTCAGATCTATCGGTTAAACGCCCAGTTGCCGCCGTCGTTTTGAGCCTACTGCTGTGTGTATTTGGTTTTGTCTCTTTTTCTAAACTGGCCGTTCGAGAAATGCCAGACATTGAAAACCCTGTTGTTTCGATATCGACTCGTTATACTGGGGCTTCAGCGACGATCATTGAAAGCCAAATCACTTCGATATTAGAAGATCAACTGGCCGGAATTAGTGGTATTGATGAGATCAGTTCCGTAACACGTAATGGTATGTCACGTATTACGGTAACTTTTCATCTAGGTTATGACTTGAATACAGGCGTCAGTGATATTCGTGACGCGGTTGCGAGAGCTCAACGTTCTTTACCGGAAGAAGCGGATGACCCACTGGTATTTAAAAATAATGGCTCAGGTCAGGCTTCTGTCTATATCAATTTAAGTTCTTCTACGATGGATAGAACTCAGCTTACGGATTATATCGAGCGAGTATTGGTTGACCGTTTCAGTTTGATCAGTGGCGTTAGTTCAGTGGATGTGTCCGGTGGTTTGTATAAAGTGATGTATGTACGCCTTAAGCCTGAGCAAATGGCAGGGCGGGGTGTCACAACCACCGATATTTCCAGTGCCTTACGGCGAGAAAATATAGAAAGCCCCGGTGGGCAAGTTCGGAATGATTCAACTGTGATGTCGGTTCGTACTGCGAGAAGTTATCAAACACCGGAAGACTTTCAATATTTAGTGATAAAGCAAGCCAGCGATCGCTCACCCATTTATTTACAAGATGTGGCTGATGTGTTCATTGGTGCTGAAAACGAAAACTCCACCTTTAAAAGTGACGGGGTGGTGAATGTGAGCATGGGGGTAGTACCGCAATCCGATGCTAACCCTTTGGAAGTGGCGCAGAGAGTCCATCAAGAGGTGGATCGCATACAGCAATTTTTACCTGATGGAACTCGGTTGGCGATTGACTACGACTCCACCGTTTTTATTGAACGCTCAATTAAAGAAGTCTACAACACTTTATTTATTACTGGTGGATTAGTGGTGTTAGTCTTGTTCATTTTTATTGGACAAGCCAGAGCAACCTTGATACCTGCGGTTACTGTCCCCGTCTCTCTGATTTCCTCATTTATTGCCGCATACTATTTTGGCTTTTCCATCAATCTCATCACATTAATGGCGCTGATTTTATCGATAGGTTTAGTGGTCGATGATGCGATAGTGGTTATGGAGAATATCTATCACCACATTGAACGTGGTGAAAAGCCATTATTGGCGGCTTATAAAGGCACCCGAGAAGTGGGTTTTGCTGTTGTTGCCACGACGCTAGTGCTGGTGATGGTCTTTTTACCTATTTCATTTATGGATGGGATGGTAGGGCTACTGTTTACCGAATTTTCCGTCCTACTTTCGATGGCGGTCATTTTTTCATCATTAATTGCACTAACTCTCACCCCTGTATTAGGCAGTAAAATTTTAAAAAGTAATGCTCAGCCAACACGGTTTACTTCATTGGTGGATCGTTTATTTAGCCGTTTAGAATCCAGTTATCGTTTCGCCCTTAAAGGGGCTCTGCGTTGGAAATGGGCAGCACCTATTGTGATTCTTGCTTGTATTGGTGGTAGTTATTTTTTAAATAATACCGTTCCGGCACAGCTAACACCATCGGAAGATAGAGGCGTCGTTTTTGCTTTTGTTCGTGGTGCTGATGCAACCAGTTATAACCGAATGGCGGCGAATATGGATCTGGTTGAGTCGCGCTTACTGCCACTATTAGGCCAAGGATTCTTAAAGTCATTTAGCATTCAGTCACCCGCTTTTGGCGGTAATGCAGGGGATCAAACCGGTTTTGTTATCATGATCTTAGATGATTGGAATGAGCGAGAGGTGACAGCGCAACAAGCGCTTGGGAAAGTCCGCGAAGCATTATCGGGTATTCCTGACGTGCGCGTATTTCCATTTATGCCAGGATTTGGTGGCGGCTCTAGTGAACCGGTTCAATTTGTATTGGGAGGAGCGGATTATTCAGAGTTGCAACAATGGGCCGATATCTTGAAAGAAGAGGCGATGAATTCAGGGATGATGACAGGAGTGGATACCAACTACTCGGAGAAAACCCCTGAGTTGGTGGTATCGGTTGACCGGCAGAGGGCGGCGGAGCTAGGGATCAGCGTTCAAGAATTATCGGAAACATTGGAAGTCATGCTGGGAGGGAAAAAAGTCACCACATTTGTTGAGCGGGGCGAAGAGTACGATGTTTACTTACGTGGTGATGAAAATAGCTTTAATAATGTGGCTGATCTTAGCCAAATCTACATGAGAACCTCATCTGGGGAGTTGGTGACACTCGATACGATCACGCATATTGAAGAGATCGCTTCCCCCATCCGTCTTTCTCACTACAACAAGCAAAAATCGATCACCATTACTGCAAACCTAGTAGAAGGATACACGTTGGGCCAAGCATTGGATTTCTTAGATCAAAAAGCGATAGAGAGGTTACCTAGCGATATTACGGTGAGTTATTCGGGAGAATCGAAAGACTTTAAAGAGAATCAATCGAGTGTTGCAGTGGTCTTTGCATTGGCTCTTTTGGTGGCCTATCTGGTTTTAGCCGCTCAGTTTGAAAGCTTTATCAATCCATTAGTGGTTATGTTTACCGTTCCTATGGGAGTCTTTGGTGGTTTCATCGGACTGTTTGTGATGGATCAGGGGATGAATATCTATAGCCAGATCGGTATGATCATGCTGATTGGTATGGTGACCAAAAATGGTATTTTAATCGTGGAATTTGCCAACCAACTTCGAGATCGTGGCTATGAGTTTGAACAAGCCATCGTTGATGCTTCTGCTCGTCGTTTAAGACCGATTATGATGACGGCATTCACCACATTAGCGGGCTCTATTCCCTTGATTCTTTCTACGGGAGCGGGGTATGAAAGTCGAGTCTCTGTGGGGACGGTTATTTTCTTTGGTATGGGGTTTGCTTCGTTTGTTACCCTTTTTGTTGTGCCCGCCATGTATCGATTATTATCTCAAGCCACCCGCTCTCCTGGCCATGTTGAAGCGGAGCTCAATAAAGAGCTTAGCCATGATGTAAAAGGAAGAGTCAGCCACTAACAAATGGACGAAAAGAATGAAGCCCATAATTTATTGTGGGCTTCATTCTTTTTAACTGTAAGGATTGTAAAGCTCAAGGTTGATAGGTCACTTTATAGCGAGTTGGTTTATGGTTCATCGTTAATACTATATTTAAGATAAATGCGCCAAAAACGGACAGTAGGATTGTGACAGGAGAAACCAGTAACAATGAGGCAACTAAGATAATGCCATCAATCACCATTTGTGTTTTACCCACCGAAATGGCAAATCGGTCTTGAATATACAGACAAAGGACATTAAACCCGCCCAAGCTTGAACGGTGGCGGAACAGAATCAGCATACCTAAGCCCATTAACAACCCACCCGCTAAAGCGCAGTAGAAGGGATTGACGGCATTAAGTGAAATAAACAGGGACAAGTGATCGGTAAAAATAGACACTAATGCACCCGATATCATACTGTTAAAAGCAAAGCGGCGGCCAAAGCGCTGCCAGGCCAACAGATAAAACGGGCTATTGGCAATAAAGTAAAGCCAGCCGAATGACCAAGGCAAAAAATGGGTCAGGAGTAAAGCAAGCCCTGTGGTTCCTCCAGTAATCAGTTGGCCGGCTTGCAGAAAAAAAACACCCTGAGCGACCAAAAAGGTGCCTGTGAGCATGGCGATAATATCTTCTTTATAGGTATGTTTTTCCATAGTCACCAATATAAATTCTATTCCTCGCATATAACGAAATCAGCTGTGACAGCATCAGTGGCTATTGAGGTCACTTACGCTTTGTCGCTAGAGCGATGAGAATATACTTGCTAGCCGTTTGCTATGTTAAGTCAAAAAATGGGCTTGAGTCGATTTGTTAAAACGAATCTATTCAGGCTACTTATTGGGTATACTAATGAAAACATATTATTTTCGGTAGCAAGCTTCACAAAATTAAGGTACACCTATGTCACTGGCGCTTTACAGAGTGTAAAGCGTAAAATTGACACATCGATAAGTGCTTTTCTTTTTTTAAGTCGTGAAGATGAAAAAACTTGTCGTTCATTATGAAAAAACTGCATGATATTTTGTGTAATTTGGGCTTTATGCTAAAGAACAAATTAGGTAGAATGCGCGCCATTAGGGTGACGAAAACGTTTGCGTTGGGTCATTGTGTGGTTTTTTGCTAATTTCAGATAAATCTGAGTCAGGAGATACAGATGCTTAAGCGTGATATGAATATCGCTGATTACGATGCGGAGCTATTCGCAGCAATCCAAGAAGAAACACTTCGCCAAGAAGAACACATCGAGCTTATTGCTTCAGAAAACTACACTAGCCCACGGGTTATGGAAGCGCAAGGTTCTCAATTAACCAACAAATACGCAGAAGGTTACCCTGGTAAACGCTATTATGGTGGCTGTGAATACGTTGATAAAGCAGAAGCATTAGCGATTGATCGCGCTTGTCAGCTATTTGGCTGTGAATATGCGAACGTACAACCACACTCTGGATCTCAGGCAAACAGTGCGGTGTATATGGCACTGCTTAACCCAGGCGACACGGTTCTGGGGATGAGCCTAGCACACGGTGGTCATTTAACTCACGGTTCTCCGGTTAACTTTTCTGGCAAGCTTTACAACATTATTCCTTATGGTATTGATGAGAGCGGTCAGATTAACTATGACGAAATGGAAGCCCTTGCGATTGAGCATAAGCCTAAAATGATCATTGGTGGCTTCTCTGCTTACTCACAAATCGTTGATTGGAAGCGAATGCGTGAGATTGCAGATAAAGTTGATGCGTATCTATTTGTTGATATGGCTCACGTTGCAGGTTTAGTTGCCGCTGGTGTTTATCCGACTCCAGTACCCCATGCACATGTAGTGACAACTACGACGCACAAAACTTTGGCCGGCCCTCGCGGTGGTTTGATTTTGTCAAACGCAGGTGATGAGTTGTATAAAAAACTGAATTCAGCCGTGTTCCCTGGTGGTCAAGGTGGCCCTCTGATGCATGTTATCGCGGGCAAAGCGGTGGCATTCAAAGAAGCCATGGAACCTGAATTTAAAGCTTATCAAGCACGAGTCGTGCAGAATGCCAAAGCGATGGTGAGCCAGTTCCAAGCTCGTGGTTATAAAATTGTATCCAATGGTACTGAAAACCACCTATTTTTGGTCGATCTTATCGATAAAGATATTACCGGTAAAGATGCTGATGCTGCGCTAGGGGCCGCGAATATTACCGTCAATAAAAACTCGGTACCTAACGATCCTCGTAGCCCATTTGTTACGTCTGGTATCCGTGTTGGTAGCCCAGCGATTACTCGTCGTGGCTTTACGGAGCAAGATGCGAAAGATTTGGCTAACTGGATGTGTGATGTATTAGATAACATCAACGATCAAGCCGTCATTGAAGCGACGAAACAGAAAGTATTGGCAATTTGTAAACGCCTACCTGTTTACGCATAACCATTGATTGGATAATAAGGATAAGGCCCGCATTTTGCGGGCCTTATTTGCTTATCTGATTGACAGCTTACGGATGTTATTTCGAAATGCTCAGCAAGGTTCCTGACTTACATTGGAAAAGATAGTATTTGTTGCTTTCACTAAATTTACCCAACCCTTCACCATCACAATAATCAATGTTGATATCTCGCATGGTGTTTAATGTTTTTTCACTTTGTAGAGCAAACTTGGAGCCATCGGCGCAGACAATGCGTACTCGACCATCGTCACTGACTGAATAGATGTTGACTTCGGTATTGCATAGCTCAAAAGAGGCTTCACGAAAATTATCTTGCTGGGTATTCGAACTACATCCAGCAGTCACTGCTACGGCTAATAAAGCAAGAAAGCCGACTTTATTCATTAGAATGATCCTTATTTTCTTGATAGCGATGTTCTGTCTATCCAAGTATAAGCATTTTTACCGATCTATTAACCTTGTTTAATAAAAAAAGCCGAAAAAATGCTGACTGTTTTCGGTTTGTGCATCATTGACCGCTTGATATCGTTATGCTGCCGTAATATCTCGTATCTATGTGGTAAATTATAGGGAATTTTTACAATCTCTCTTACGGGATTCCCCACAAATACATGATATTGCCGAGTCGTTCTGCTATACCACTAGTCACGAAACGTCGACTTAAGCGCTTCTCTTACATCTCGGTATAATCGGTTAAGCATTTTGGTGAAAATAGCTCGAATCGTAGCATAAGTGAGGTCTTTCACTGTGGTGACGGCCGAACCAGCAAAAACCAGCATATGCCCTAATAATCCTTTGACTTGCGCCGCTGCTTTCTCTCCCGCTGCTGCAATTTTTTCAAGGGTTTGAGCGATAAGGTCATAAAAGGTTGCTCCCGCACATATTGCCCCTTGTAATGCAATGGCAGAGTAATATTTCGTATCTTTTAGTAGGGTAATCAAGGCCGCACTTAATTTTTGCATCCAGTAATCGCTGTAGCTGGCTTGATTGCGTTTATCGTAATCTAGGCGAACAGGGTGTAGGTATTCGCTGGCGGCTTGGCGCAAATCGCCCCATTGGCCTTTTTTTGCGCTTGCTAAATAACCGGGGATAGCCCCATCATCTGGATTCATGCCATGGGCGTATCGATTCATTCCTTGACTACTGTCTAACCGATATTCAATCCCTTTATAAGGGGAGTGCATAAAAGGCCATAAAGGAATTTTGGGTACCGGATCTGCGCCATGAGTGCAGCGGTAAATATGGTTAACTCTATGGGTATTGGCTAAAGCAAAACCCTGCAGCCCAACTCGAGGGGCTCCGAAGGTATAAAGGTTAACTTGACTAGCAAGCTTGCTGCCTGCTATCCAATCGGCGGTTAATGTTGCTAATGCGCCACCTAGACTATGACCAACACAATGAACGGTTCCGCGTCCTTTTCCACTTTTATGCCAATTGTTAAGAAATTTCTCTAACTGAGGGCGCAGGGAATGAAAAGTACGAATAAACCCTGCATGGGCTGTTTGACCGTTTACCGTTCCACGAAGGCCGATTTGAGCATTAGTAGACCAATCATGCCCAGATGTTGTGTTTGTTCCGCGGATAGCAATCACAGCGTCTCCGGAGTAAACACCCTTACCAAGGCCTAATATAGCAAATCCTGTTTGCTTATTAAAAATATAGCCTCCCGTTTTACCAACTAATCGCTCTTGAAGCGATATATGTTTAGAAATACTACCAATACTGGCTCTTTTTATATTTCCGCTCTCCCTAATAGCATATACACCAAAAGCTAATTCAGAAGCAAGTTTAGGGTTTAATGTTGCCATTTTTATTCCTTTCTATCTTAGGTCTATTATATCACCGTAATATTCTGCTGATTTTAATTTTTCATATAACTCAAGATCTTTTTGTTTTCTCTTTTCTATTTCAGATCTTTCTGGCCAACGGCAAATACTATGAATATTATATGTTACGTAACCTTCTGGATATTTAGGGTTTACTATCATGAGTTCTTCTTCTTTATTCTCTAATTTGCACTCCAGTTTACTTAACATATCAACAAAATAAGGATTGTGCTTTA
>NZ_FUXB01000025.1 GCF_900167345.1 Vibrio cincinnatiensis DSM 19608
GTCATAATCCACTCAGACCGAGGTGTACAATATAGGGCACATGATTATCAGGACTTCATGCGTAAGCATGGAGGGGTGCCAAGCATGAGTCGCAAAGGCAATTGTTGGGATAATGCGGTGATGGAGTCCTTCTACAGTCGACTGAAAGTTGAGTTGATTTATGCAGAAGATTACCAAACTATCGAAGAAGCACGAATGGGGATCTTCGAATACATCGAGATCTATTACAATCGAAATAGGAAGCACTCAGCGTTGGGCTACGTGAGTCCCGTCGAGTTCGAAAGTGTGTAGTTATGTTGTGTCCACTTTTCGTGGGGTACACTAAGCGCCTGATAGTGTCGAAGGTAAATGTATGGAAATTGATAAACACTATTTAATTGAGTTAACTAGACCATTTTATGCTAATTGTAGCGCGCCAAGATAATTGTCGATTGAAGTCAAGATAATAAAAAAAACAGCAATCCCACATAATGAAATCGCCGTCTTAAAATGCACTATATACCCGCCTAAGAAACACCTGCTCTTCTTGAAATCGGGCCACCATTATCGAAATCAGAGTAAACGGCGTTGAGTGATTGCTTAACCGCTTCCTTCACAATTACATCGACAATTATTGCATCGTTAGTTTCCGTTGCTTTAGTTTCGATAGTATCGCTATTGGCACCATGATAATTAATATAGATTGGCTTCTCACTGTAACTAGTGCTCTTCGGAGGGGGGCTTTCTCTCATCACGCTAAAGGCTCGCTTCATTTCTCGCATAGCGTCAATCATCCAGTGAAAGTTATCAGCCTGCTCAGTGTTGAGAACCATTTCATCTTGCTTCAATAACCAAGTTCCTTCATTAGCCTTAGGAACTCGGCCGATGCCATCGTGAGCCATCCCCGCAATACTCATAGCCCCAATAGAAGAAGCCATTGGCATTGTGACTGCTAATGCTGATGCCATTGCACCAGGAGCAAGCGCAGGACCAACAACAGGTACAGCAGCGGTAGAAGTGTAAGCGTTTATCCCTGCCATCTGAGCTTGTTGCTGAGCCATCGTTTTGCCTACGAGAATTTGAACTGCTTGATAAGCCAACCATTCTCCAGTCATGCGGCCAAGCGCGTTAATCACAGCTCGACTTATGCCTTCAGTTAAATTAAACAAAGCATCGCCAAGCTTATCAGCATCAAATATCATTGACTCAAACGTATTACCCATACCCGAAGAAAATGAATCAATCGTCGTTTTAGCTAAACCGTCGAAATTTTCCAAATTGGTTTTTGCACTTTCTAAATATCGCTGCCAGTAGCCTTTGTTAGCCTCTTCACGTTGTTTGCGAATTTGGACTTCAATTTCACTTAAACGGTGCTGATGCTCAGCCTCAGCAATTTCTTGTTGATAGCGATATTCAGCCTCAATAGCAGCAAGTTGTTCTCTATTCCCGCGAGCGGCCTCTACAGCACGATCATACATATCACGAAGATTTTCTAATCGGTCGTTATGTGCGTAGTTTTGTTCCACAACGGCTTTATTTTCCATCGCAGCTTCAATAGCCAAACGCTTAAACCAAGCGCTCTCCATCTCGTCAGTTTCAGCAAAGAAGTCGGTGACCGCCGAATCCTGTGGACGCTTTGAGTCAAGCAACTGAGCCTGCAAAAGCAATTGGGTTTTTAGCTCATCATTAATGCCTTTTAGCTCGCCATGCTCAAGTTCGTAACGAACCTTAGCAACTTCTGAAGTCTGCCCATATAAAGCAACTTGACGAGACAGCATTGCCAGCATTTTTTCGCCAGATTTAACGGCCTCTTCATTGACTTGAGGGGCATCATTATCTTTTGGGCGCACCCACTGACTACCTATGGATGTATTCAGTAACTCTTTATAGGCTTCATTAGCTACTTGTACCGATGCTTGCAAGTCTTTAGCTTGCTTCTCTAAAGCAACCAGTTCGCGCTGTTTTAACAAAGCGTCTCGGGGAGGTGCGTAATTTAGCGAAGCTTTTATATCACGAATTCTCGCCTGAGTTTTTGCCAGCTCAGATCGAGCTTGCGTAGCTTCTTCACCCAGCTTGAAAAGCAGGTTATGCCTTCCAACCTCGTTGAGTTCACCGTATTCTTCTACAAGCTCTCTTACTTTTTGTGTCATCCCCGATGTTTCTTCTGCCGCTTTATTCGAAGTTAACGCAAAATAACCAAGCGCCCCTGCTGCCATCATTACAATTCCAGCTGGACCACCAAGTGTCGCCATTAAAGTCGAACCTACACGCATAACAACATTCAAACGCGCTTGAGAGACAGTAAGGGCATCCGTTAATACTTTTCGTCGAGCTTTGAGAGTCGCTAGCGTTGTTTCACCACCAATTGCTTGAAACTTTTGCGCATTAGAAGATCGCATTACTTCAAGGTGACGCATTTCAGCCGCTACCGCAGCAAGTTCAGCTTGGGCTTTGGCAACAGTAGCTTGGATCCCTTGGCGAGTCGTTATAATGTCTCCAACTTTTGTTTTTGTCAGATTATAAACAGAAGCAGAAGCACGCCCCGCAGCCATTGCTAAGGTTACGCCAAGTACATCAGAGACCAACCGCCCGTTTTCATTGAGAACTAACATCAAATCAGCTAGTTTTTCGACGGATGGAGCGGCCTCAACAACCAAGCTTTGCTTTAACGCACGAGTGACTTCAGACGCCCGAAAAATCGCATCATTAGCGGCTTCTATCTTGGCTGCATCAATTCGGTTTAGCGTTACGCCAACACGATCAGCCTCCGCTTGCATCTCACGCAAGCCTGCTGAACCATTGGCGAGCATGTTAACCATGCCGACACCCTCTGTATCGAAGAAGCGGAAGGCCAACTTAACTCTTGTCGCTTGACTTTCGACGTTCTTAAAGCCATCGGCAATAGCAGCAAGCTGCTCATCAGGCGACATCGCCTGAAGAGCTTTCAAGTCTAGTCCCAGCTCTTTTACTTCAGAAGACAGACCTGTATTCGCATCAGAGCCAGCTAATCTGCGCGTCATACGTTGCAGCGCGGTATCTAAGTTACTTGAACCAACCCCTGTCAATTCAGAGGCATAACGCAACTGTGTTAATGCTTCAGTGGTAATGCCAATTTTATCTGCATGCTTTGCTGTCTGGTCGATAAGCAGAGCTTGTTGAGTAAACATGCTCTTCATCGCTCCAGCACCGAGCAATGCAGCAAAACCACCTGCCAATCCTTTCAGGGTGTTATTTAGCCCAGCAAACTCGCTGGTTGCAGCCGTGGTTTCTTTACTGAGCTTATTAACCGACGTACTAGACTGATCCGTACGAGCAGAGAAGTGACGAACCGCTTCATCAGACGCTTTAACACTGCCAATAAACGCCTTGTTATCAGCATCAAATCTGAGTTTTAACCTTAATTCACTATTGCTCACGGCAGTTCAGCTCCTAATTGCATTTTTAGATAGTAACTTTTCTAAAACAGAAAAAGAGAGTTTTCTCAAGAAAGGCCATCTAACTTTCTTCACCACTTTTCACGCTCAAACCATGAATTGCTTGCTGATACGCTTTAACCGCCGCGATAATGAAGAATTGGTTTCCAAACAGTGCATCTTTATTGTTGTCATTAACAGTCAAGGGATTATTGTTTTCATCAGCAATGTTTGACCAACCAGTTACAACCTTTTTTAATGCATCCGCACCACCAGTAACCACATTTAAAGCATCACTACCACTTAATACAATGAAATCTAAAGTGATTTTTTCTTCTATCACTTCGCCACCATCAACAGGCAACCGAACAACCGCAGGCCACGCTTTTACTAACCGCTCTTTTTCTAATACGAACATTTTTTTATCCCCTTTATGATGATCATCGGTAATCTGAGCTACCAAGATTGAAGTTCTGCAACACCTAAGTTTTGACGAATAATACCTTTATGCTCTTCCCAATCTTTATCCATGAAGTAGCCGTAAAGATGAAGGAACGGTGCACCATAGTGATAAATAGGTGTCGCGTTTCGAACCAGAGCACTAGCTACGACAAAATCACGGATTAGAGGTAACAGTTCAGGGTGCTTTTTAACTAGATCATCGATTTGCTGGCTACAATCTTCCATGATGTATTGGTAAAGATCTTTCTCTGTTTCATTATACTCTTTACGAATCACGTCCAAGCGTTCGGTATAGCTCTTATCGGAAGTGTAATTGGTCAAGTTGGCGATGATTGCTGTTAGCTCGTCGCGTTCTTGCTCTTGTTCGTTCAGCTTGAGTTTTAGCGCCTTTAGTCTTTCAAGATCGAGTTCCGCACGGATCTCACCTTTCGTTTTAGACAAGCTCAAGTTTATGTCAGGTACTTGCGCGGTATAGCGGGCAAGCTTTTCTTTTTTCTGCCTAGTGTCTTGCATCTCTGCGGAAAATCGTTCACTAATGGCATTCAGTTTGTTAACGAGTTCTTGTTTATTCATGGTACTCACCTTATTACTGGTTAGATTGTTTCTTGGCTGCAAGGTAGGCTTCTTTGGAAAGGCCCGTATTTGTAAGCATTCGGTCTTCTTCTTTCGTGAGGTAAGGGTCCGCCGATAATTGAAGGCTTTTGGCACGCTCGATAATTCTTGAGATTATGTTTTGATTTTTTTCCTTAAGATAAAAATCCACATCTAATAAATCAGAAGATATTGAAGCAAACGTATCGGCCTCATCAGGCGTTAATTGATTCAGTGTTGAGAAATAAGAATCTTTGGCAACCAGTACGTGTTTTGCTGCAATGTACTCTTGTTCTGACACGCCAGAATGGCGAAGCGCCGTTAATTCAATTGGGGTTAACATAGTGATGTCCTGTCATTGGAAAAAGAATTTGGTACGTCTAGATGAATGACTTATGACGCGATACCATCTTTGTTTACCGATACGACATCGAGCCTTCGTTTCAGCTTTCATCCGTTTTATAGACATAACGCCCTCGCTATTTGTTTTTAAAGACAAGTGGTGCAACGTCATTCTCACTGTAAAGTAGGTGCTTTCTGTTCGTGTTTTCGAGCTTACTTTTCTTGGGGAGATAGACTTGGAACCTACTACTTATGAGTTAACTGCTCGATAAAGACTTTAGCCTCTGATTTCATTTTCCCAATTTCATTACGCATTTCATTGACATATCTATAAATGGTGTCTTCGCTTAGCTTATATTTAATGGAAAGTTCGGTTAAATTGTTGCCTGTGAAATCTTTATAAATCATGTGTTTTTTTAATAATATCTTTAGCGCACTACCTTTCGGGAAGTACACCTGCATCCCTCCCATACAGTCACAGATAGCGAGGAAAATAATAATAAAATCATGCTCATTAACATTTTCTCGCTCAGCCGCTGTTTTTAATATTGGGTAAATTTCCCCCGCAATACGATGATCAGCTTTTAAAGCGTTTTCTATCATGGGTATCACCCCATCTCTCTTAATGAGCTCTCGCCAAGTTAAAACTTCATTCATTTACTTTCTCTTTTGGCTAACAGTTGATAAGCGTAGAAAATTGAAACTTTATTTCTACGAGCAGCGTAAAACTTTCCATGAGTTTCTATATCTTGATTGACGCATGCGCATTTAACTTTTGCCATCAAACACCTTTGCTTGCTGATATAAGTTAATCTGCTACCTATATTGCTAAGGTGATTCATGTCTTTTTCGTTAAGTTCCAAGCCCAAAGCAAGGCAGAGCGTATAAAACCGTTCAAATTTATTGACTTTTGTACTCATGCCTTCACCAACAGATATTCTCGTTGCTTTATATTGAACAACATTAAGATGAATTATGGAGTTAAGACGAATTAATAAACGGTTTAGTCGAGATATTCGGAAACCATTTATACTTAA
Source organism: Vibrio cincinnatiensis DSM 19608 (assembly GCF_900167345.1). Classification (GTDB taxonomy): domain Bacteria; phylum Pseudomonadota; class Gammaproteobacteria; order Enterobacterales; family Vibrionaceae; genus Vibrio; species Vibrio cincinnatiensis. The sequence goes on from NZ_FUXB01000025.1 coordinate 5,825, forward strand.
TTTCGAAAAAATAACCGAACAATGTAAGCTCGATGCATGTTGAGCATCAAAACCCCGTTTAAAACCCGTTTAAATTGCACCAGATTGATTTAAACTTTTTTAGATAAGCGAATGCTTGCATCACGGCTAGAAATTGATTTGAGGGCGTTTAAGAAAGGAAACGCCCTTTTGTATAAAGGGCGTGTTGATGCGAAAGAATTAGTGTATAGGGGAGCGGCGAGTCTTCTTGATGCCTAAGTCGTGGTTTAAAGCTCGATTCTGAAGCTCTCGAAGCAGCAACAGAACTTGTTTCGCTCCTAATGCTGAGACTCTAGTCGCCAGCTCATGGCTTTCAGCCGCTGTTAAACGACGCTCTTTCATGACCAAACTCCTCTATGATTTCTTAGTATCATTAATAGTTCACTGGGTGATGAGCCATCAAGTAGGGCATTCAGCTCGTCGGTCTCAGGCGGTGTCAACCCAGTCGCCAAATTACGTCCATAAATCCCTGGTAGCGGATTGTAGATCATGCCTGCTCTATCTTGACGACACATGTCTGAAATGGTGCTTAGTTCATTCGACACTAAACGAGTCCCCATTGTGAGTTCATTAATAACCGACCAACTGCACGTTGCTTCACCCTGTTTCCAACGATTATACAAAGCCACAACACTGTTGAAATTAGATAAAGCATCACCTAAGCGATCGTGGAGCTTTTCTTGGAATTGGACGCTAAGAATATAATCTTCAGTTTTAAAGCCACAACGATAGACAGGTACAGCATCCATTAACTCACCAACTTTGAAATGTGACAAGGCAAGGTTTTGATTTTTCATGGTTACAGCTCCTTGATAATGTCTTCATTTACTTTCTCTTCGCCCAAAGAGGCGCAGAGATTCATGGCTTTTGCCACTAAGTTATTGATGACCTGTGGATAGACCAAGCTACCAGACTGATTACGGCGTGTTTGCAAGCGCTGCTTTAACGCAGGGACAGCACTATCATCCATCACCTTGCTATACTCGCATCCCGAACGTTCAAACTTATGTTTGAGGTACGCTTCGATATCATGATCGAGCGGTGGAACTTCAACAACCATACAACGACGAATAAACTCGCGTAGAACGTAGTTGTTACGTTCGTTTAGGCGGCCAGACAGCTCTGTTTGTCCAACAAGTAAGATACCTAGGAGTTTTGAGAAACCATCTTCGAGTTCCCAAAAGCGTTTGAGGTACTTCATAACAGGTATCGTTAAGTCATGGGCCTCTTCAATAATGAGTACATGGCGTTGTCCGCCTTTAAAAGCGTTCATAAGTAAGCGTTCCACTTGTCTTGCTTTCGCTTCCATACTGCGTTTTGGCGTTTCACTACTGATATCGCTAATGATCGCGTCACAGATACCCGCAGCAGTAGCACGAGTCTTGTCGATAATCTTGGGCTGGATCACTGAGATATCACCGTCATTATGCAAATCATCTAAAAGCAATCTCCGCAGAACACTTTTACCAGCTCCAGAATCCCCAACAACCGCTAAGATCCCTTGGTTACGTGATACATCTTTCATTGCCGCTAACACGTAGCGGCTGTCTTCATTCAAGTAAATATCACGCACACAGCGAATATCATTCAGGAATGGGTTACGAAATAGCTTGAAGTGCTTCATGGCTTCTTGTGTTAACATTGGGTTCTCCAGTTCGATGTCCTGATTTATTTCTTCTTGCTGGGGTTCAGGTTGGTCATTGGTTGCCGCCTTTGACCAACCGTTTACTCCTTCCAGCCCGTGCGACGCAAAAAATGCCTCGACTTTTTCTTTAAATTCTTCAGCACATCGCTTCGGTGGCTCATTCATTTTTACCGCTCTCTGCACGGTGCTGTAGTTCATGGCTAAGTGATCGGCTAATGCCTGTATAGTTAGGTTTGCGTTATCTAGTCGCGCTCTGAGCGTATTCATTGCCGTGCTGCTCCCATAGTTCAGTAAAGGTGTGTAGCTCACTTTCAGTCATCCCATTAGGGTATTGATGTTTAAGCTCGACTCTCATGGCTACCAATTCATCTTTGGTTGGATTAAAACGCCGTTTAAGACGATTTAAAGCGCCGATAAATGTCATTTTTTGCTCAGTTAATGGCTGGCCTTCAATCTTCATCACGGTTCCACGACGCGGCATAAAAGACGGAACGGTTTGCTGCTCGATATCAGCCATCGGATTAATGCGCCCATCAAAGGCGGCCACTCTCCCTTTGCGGATTTTCTTAATATCCCTTGGGTTATCTGCTCCCCACGCCTGCGTATCTAAACGCTTACGATTGTGATCAGCATCGGTATCACGCACTGACTTATGCTCTGTACCGATAACTGGGGCTTGCAGGTTAAAGCCAGCGGCATCACGTTCGATGGGTATGGCTTCATGGGTATGCTCTTGCCCCATGTCATCGATGCTGATCACTCGTATCACAGGAGCTTTATAGGGGTTCACAAACACCTTCACTTCATCCCCCGCAATAATGTGGGGGATATGCGTTAATGAATAATCCATCGAGGCATAACCTTTAGGAGCAAAACTAATACTTAACTCGTTAGGGCGCACCTTGCGAACTTCAGGCTTAGTCTGTTGCATCATGCTCTTCACTAGCGCAACATCTTTGATTAGTCGCAATTGCTCAGTTCGAATGGTTTGCCAAAACCCAAAACGACTATTTTTATGGCGGCTATGCTCTTTGAGAGACTGGAAACCAATAGACCATTGAATGGCATGTTGATTAAGTTCTTCAATGGATTGAACGGTCATGAAGGCTAATCTCCCTTCAAATCGTCTCTCGACAACGTTATGTGTCGATTCTACTTGTCCCTTCGCCCAAGGACGCCCAGGTGTATGTGCAATATGTCTGACTTCCAACATATCCAGCATATGGCGCGTTTGGTGCGCAATGTTGGCAGAGCCTGCATCCCAAATCAGTATTTGAGGAACTCCGTACATTAATTCACCTGTCTCTCGTTCACAGAAGGCTTCAAACAAGAACTGAGTAATCGTTTCAGTATTCTCTCCTGGTGCGAGGTAGTAGCGTAAAAAGAAAGCGCCGCTGTAATGGTCTGTTGCTAAATAACGAAGAACCCGCTCATTCACGATGCGATCAAGATTCTTGGGCTTGTTCTTGTAGAACTCATCTTTAGACATGACCTGTAGCCCCTTGCTGCCACGTAGGTAGTACAACACGCAAATAGACACATCAAACTGCCAAACGTGATTAGGGTGCAAAGAGCGCTGGCTCGTGGTTGTTTCCATAACATCAAGTTGTTCAGGGTGAACACGAAAGCGCTTAAAAGCCCGTAACACGGTCGATTCAGACACATCTTGAACCAATTCGTCGTTGGCTAACGCGATATCAATAGCATCACGAATCGTCATCAACGCTTTACCACTTTCCCGTTTGCTTTGACGGATCAGGTTTGAAAGCAATTCCGTTTCTTCTTTAGTCAAAGCCAGCTCACCATTATCAGCTCGTTTTTTACGACCTGATGCCCACCCTAAATCGGTTAGCTCTTGATAAAGCTTACTTTTTGAAACGCATAAATGATCCATCGCAGCTTGAACAATCAGCCCTTTTTTTCCACGTTTAGCTCCGTCAAGGTCGGACATCAAACGTTTAAGATATTGTGCGCGTTCTAATTCAAGTGCATTCATCGCAGGTTAACCCTCGCTACCTAATAACAGGCTATTTTCAGCATGCCACTGCTCGATGTGACGAGTAACATGCGCGAACATTCCCATATCCGCAGAGAGATTTAGAAAACGCTCTAGAATACGAAATAAGGTATCCTCACAAGCTTGATCGATATCGAGTGGATGAGGGTTATCCTGTATGGTTTGAATGGCATCAAACAGACGTGCAAAGCCACTATCGACCGCAAGCGCAGATACATTCAGTTGGTCTAATAGCTTGCTATTAAGCTCTTCCTCTTTCTGACGAGCTTGCGCAGGAGAAAGTGGAGTATCGAGTTTTTTCGATAAGTCATTAATCTTCTTATCTTTATCTGATAGAAGCCTTTCGCTGGATTGCTTTTCTTGGGCCAACCTTGTGACCTCTGATTGCAGTGCCTGTTTCTCTTGACGATGTTTTGCCGACAACTCTTCAATGATTTCCAAGGCTTCATCACGGTCTTGAACCTTAACCACTTCACCTTCAACAATGGCGGTCAAATCTTCTTGAGGCAGTTTACGCAGGCGGCGTAAATCGCGTGTTGTCATGCCTATTGCACTCATTGACTCTAACGCCTGCTCACCAAACACGTCTAAGTTTCTTAGTCGTTCATCAACGGTTGATTTTGAACTGCCATAGATTTCACAAAACTCTTCCCAAGTGCCTTTGAGAACAACTAAATTAATGCCGACAGTCGAGCTTTTTGAAAAGGTGATTCCTTTTAACGCCTTGTATTTCTTGGATTCCTTGATTTCTTTCAATGCACTCAAACTCACGGCGTCGGTAATTTTTGATAGTCTCTCTGCCATCTGAGCGCGTCCCAAAATAGCACCCAGATCTACAGCCTCACCGAGTCTTGTGCCTTCATTTTGAGAAATCGTTAATGCTTCAGCGGCATCAATCTCTTGTGCGTCGCTCAATGCTTGTTTAGCTGTCACTAATTGCTTCATTTCATCGGACATCTTATAAATCCTCTCCTGTTAACTCTTTAAATTCAGCTCCAATACGATCAACCTCTGCACGAACTGCGTTGCGATAATTGAACGCTAATTGAATAAAGTGTTTTGATGGCTTCCATAGCATGGCGTTTTTTTCACCGATGGTTTCTACCCAACCGCTATCAACCAAAATTTGCAAATAGCGGTGAACGCTAGCTCTAGGGATACCTGAAAGATCACCGAGGCTCTTTAAACTCAGACCTTCAACGCCATTTTCTACTAGGGTTTCAAGAAGCTTTAGAGTCAAACGAGTCGGTTTCAAATTACAACCTGAGATAGAGTGTTTATATTTGTTCATTGGCGTTCACCCATTGTTTCTTATGGAGAAGTTTTTTCCATGCCCTATTCAAAGACGTTCTTGATGGCGCTCTTTCTTTTCCAAACTTATCAATACAAGCTAGAAGTACATCTTTTTGAGGAAGGAACTCTAGATCCAGACTCAAGATGAAATCATGTAATTCTCTGTCTGAATCTATTTTACTTTTGTAGTAACTTGGAACAGGAGTGACCTCTAACTTTCCAGACGATACTGATCGATACACTGAGTCCAATACATTTTTTGCCTGATAAACGTTCAATGAAGACAAGGTCTTAACTATTTGTTCGTAAGCTATTTTTTCTTCGCAACTTTTCATTAAGGTAATTCCCCTAGCTAAATCAATTCGTTGTATATACCAGAAGCAATGACTGCTTCAGTTCTTAGCTCACAAGCTTTAGGCCCATTCCAACTTCCCAAAATGGCTGATTTAGTGTTTGCACGGTTTAAACCATGATCTAAACACCAACGGCTGAAAGATGTACCTTGTTTTACAAAGCCGCTTTTTAGAGCATTAAACTGTTCAGCTGACAATGGTGATGTGACTTTTTTCACTTTAAACCTCCTTCGGTTTGAATTAGACTAATCCGACTAACTAATCACAAATAATAGTCGGATAAATCTACATGTCAATAAAAATAAAGGCGGATGCGTCTACTTTTGGTGAGAGGCTTAAATCGGTTCGTGCACAACTTGGCCTTAACCAGTCTCAAATGGCAGGTCAAATAGGGGTAAGCAAAGATACTTTGAGCCGATATGAAAGAGGAGAACTGACGCCATCAATTGATGTGCTGAAAAGAATTATAGAAAGCTATTCATCGGAGGGAGTAACCGCTGACGCGCTGTTACTTGATGCAAAACCATCAATTCCTACACATTGTGTAGCAAACATTGGATGGGCTACTGGTTTTAACTTTCAAAACGGCGGTGCATTTGAAATAGCCATAGGCTTTAAAGACTTAGCAAGGCTTTGTGAGTCAATGACTGTCTTTACTGAAATGAATATTCCGCTTACTGAAGCTTTACTTGGGGCTGCGGACGCACTAGCAGACGTCAACAATGGCTTTGAACCTTCTGATGATCCTTTCTTAGAAGATGTATATGAAATAAATTCGATGAGCTACCTTAAAGTGACCACTCCGATAGCTCAGCAAGCTGCAAGTTTAATACCAACCTTCATTGAAGGAGATACCAAGAAGGATAAATTGGTGGCTAAATACATGAAAGAAGTTGAAAAGGTTGAGCAACTTAAGGGTGAAATAGCAGAACTAAAAAAAATGCTAAAGGTATCACATTAAAGTTGTATCCTTACCATGAGCTTGTTTGACGGTTGTAAGTTAAACCCTATTTGAAATGGTTTAGCTTACAACTAAATAGCTATTTCTAAATGCAAATCATCTATCTGCTGCCGTTGGGGGCTTGATAATGAACATTACATCTCACCAACGTTAAGTGGCACTAGATGCATGGAGGTGAGTAACCACCTCCGTTAGCTTTAATAAAAGGCAATAGATTATGGGGCAAGTTATACTTACGTTTTGCGAATGTGGTTTAAAATGCCACTACATCCATTGGTAAATGGGAAGCATATCAATATCAACTCTACATAAGGTTGAATGCATTGAAGAATTGTTTCGACAATTCACGAACCGCACCTTCTCGCAGAAGCTCTAGAATCATCTCAGAAGAGGAGCTGCTATCGACCACCGAGAGCAAAGCGCTACTTTCAATAGACTGCCCAGTTGTAGAGGCGCTCGGTTGATGCCAAAATTGCCCGCATGTGGGATTAGAACGTCAATATCTACTATCGAACCCATCGCCAAATTAACGCCTTATAATTATGATACTCCCATCTCAAAAAGGTGACCGTTCAACACCTAAGTATCCAATATAATCCCTAACCAACGCCCTATTATCTTGACGCCACACTACTATTATCTTGGGTCTATACAGCTAATGCTGCTCCTACCATTAGTGAATACCTTAGAGAATTAGACATCTAATGATGTTGTTTATAAAGAGTCAAAAAATAGATTATCCGAGAGATTTATATTTCATATTGAGTATCTTATTGATAGTGGCTATATCATCGGGCCCAATAGAGAATTACCCGGAATTTCTCAGTTAGGGTTAAAAATTTATCCTGACCGTAGTGCTATCGTATTAGATGATCGGCCAGTGAGATACATTAAGCCAGCAAAGTTAAAAATAGTTAAACCCGTTCTAATATGGTTTAGAGATCATACATTAGGTGCGATCATATCAGCATTAGTAGTCGCCATGATATTGGTCGCTATTGGTGTAAATGTTTGAAGTCAAGCGCTATAACAAACGGTTCAAGAGGGACAACCAACGCGTGGCATTTTTATTATGCGTTGGTTTTTGTGGTTACGGTGTTGTGCTGAAGCTTGGTAGTGGCGTTGGTTGCCCCTTAACCGGGCGTTATGTAACCGTAGAGAAAAAGACCACAATATATTGAAAATTAAAGTGTTTTTATAATTTCTTTACTTTGAATTTAGCTTCTACTTTGGATGTTCGGTACTTTTAAGTGATTGTTTAAAATGGTTATTTTCAAATTTATAAATCTGGTTTTATTCATATTGGCTCAGTTTTCGTCTTCTTGTTCTTCGAGTCTTTGCTCTGAGCTTTATTGGTAAAGCTAGTTTGCGATAAGTTTGGTGGCAGTCATTTTTTTCTTTGAACTAGGGCTCGCAGTTTCGTCGTTGTCACGCAAATTCTACTGGGTTACTGCTAACTTTTCATGTAAGTTAAACGGTATTTGGCAATGTTGTTCTTTGTAATGCTTTGAAATGGTTAGAAAAGTTACATAACAAAGCATTCAAGAGGGACAGTCAACGCTTGACAGTTTTGGTTTGGTTGGCATTTGAGGTGACGGCTGGCTAGTTTGAGTTCAGCTGTTTGCGTTGCTTGCCCCTTAATGCGGCGTTAGCCCTCTAACTTGAGTATCTTGGTTGCATATGTTTTAATCAATCTCTTTTTATTTACAGGAGTTGATTACTTGATTACATGCAAAATACACATCAGGATACGGAGCTTAAATATCAGAGATTTAGAGAAGATAGTAGGGCTATTGCAGAACAGACATTACCTAGACAATATGCTGATAGAGTTTCTCTAAAAGGAGTTGATCGGCTATCACTTACCCATGCTAAGAGGTGGGAAGAAAGCCTAGAGCGTAGTGATAGTGCTAGCTGGTCGTGGTCTGAGGGTTTCAAGCAATATGCATACAGGCACCCTAAAAGGTTTGATTTGGCAATTTGGTATGCTAATGCTCAACTTTGTGGGTTATCGTTAGGAAAGCCTACATATACAGGCGGTAGGTTACGACTTGATGTAATTGAAGGTGCTCCTTGGGATCATCCACTTAAAAGTAAGATCGTCGAAATTACGGTTTCTGCCGCAGAGGCCTATGCAGACTTTATTGGTGCGGACCAAATCAGGATTATGAGGCCAGTAAATGCAAGAGTTACAAGATATTATGAAAAATTCGGCTTTACTCTTAAACAGGGGAAAGCAAGTAATACTCCTACGTATTTATGGCGTAACTTAAGGGGTTAATTTATGGCAGGCAAAGATAGACCACTTGAAGGTACAAAAGAATTTGATGAATGGGTACTAGAAAGGGCTAGAAAACGCGCCGAAGATCTCTTTAATACTGAGATTCCGGAAGATTTGCATGATGTCGGAAGGGGAATGATAGCTGGTCCTGAAAAGGTAGAGGATATCATGCCAGAAAAAACAATCTCAGAAGATATTGCCATTGATAAGGAAGAGAAAAGATCAAAGTTCAAAATTATCAAATAGCCAACAAGGGCTAACAAAGCATTTAAGAGTGATTCGCAACGCTTGGCAGTTTCGCTTCGCTCAAGTATAGCCAAGCGCCGCTCACACCTTAATGCGGCGTTATGTAACCGTAAAGAAAAAGACCGCAATGTATTGAAAATTAAAAATATTTTTATGCTTTTGCTTTTTTAAACTGGCTTCTACTTTACATGTTTATGGATTTAACTTATTGTTTTAATCGGTTATTTATAAAGTTTGTAAAGTCAGTCTTATTCATATTGGCTTAGTTTCCGTCTTCTTGTTCTTCGAGTTTTCAGTCTTTTCTCAATGGTTAAGTGAGTTTGCGATAAGCTTGGTGGCAGTCATTTTTTCTTTGAACTAGGGCTCGCAGTTTTGTTGTTGTCACGCGAATTCTACTGGGTTACTGCTAACTTTTCATGTAAGTTAAACGATATTTGGTAATGCTGTTATTTGTAATGCTTTGAAATGGTTAATAAAGTTACATAACAAAGCATTTAAGAGGGACAATCAACGCGTGGCATTTTTGGTTTGGGTTGGTATTTGAGGTTACGGCTGGTTAGTTTTAGTGCAGTTGTTTACGTTGCTTGCCCCTTAATGCGGCGTTATGTAACCCGAGTACCCCACGTTTAGTAGACACTTTACTAAGTTAGATCTAGGGTCTAATTGAGAGGTGATTTATGGCTAAACATCGTAATCCAGCGTACACCGAAGAGTTCCGCAAAGAAGCGGTTCGCCTGGCCAGTCTTCCAGGCCGAACAGCAGTCTCCGTTGCCAGGGAGCTGGGCATTAGTGCCCAGCAAATCCGGAACTGGAAGCGCCAGTTCACACGCCTATCTGATAAACAGTTTAACACCTTAGATGGTGTTGATTATTCGCAGAAAGAGTCCGAAGAGCTTCGCGTCCTTCGGCGCGAGAATAAACGTCTACGTGATGAGATGGAATTCCTAAAAAAGGTGTCGGCGTACTTCGCGAAGCAGCAAGAGTGAAGTACGAGTATATCGAAAGTTATGTTGGGGAATATAAAGTGACCCATATGTGTCGCGCCTTGGATGTTTCTCCTAGTGGTTATTACAAGTGGTTGAATCGAGAGCCAAGTGAACGCTCAAAGCGGCGGTGCCGTTTTGAACAGTTAGTCATGTGCACCTTTGCAAAGCATCGTGCTCGTTATGGTTCTGTGCGAATTACCGATGAGTTGAACGAAGCAGGCTATGCCTGTTGCGTTAACTATGTTGCTGATATTATGAAAGAAAAGGGTATCAAAGCGCGAAACGGTATAGGGTTCAAATACACTAAGGATGTTGCCGTGATGACAAATGTAGCTGATAATTTATTACGTAGAGACTTTGAAGCAGCGCGCCCTAATCAAAAGTGGGTGACTGACATTACGTACATCTGGGTGAAGAGCCGTTGGCTCTACCTAGCTACGGTTCTGGACTTGCATTCACGGCGTATTGTTGGTTGGTCTTTAGATACGACGATGACGGTTCAACTCATTACGAATGCACTGAAAATGGCGTTCAAATCACGTAAGCCGCCTAAGGGGGTCATAATCCATTCAGATCGTGGTGTACAATACAGGGCACATGATTATCAGGACTTCATGCGCAAGCATGGCGGAGTGCCAAGCATGAGCCGTAAAGGCAATTGTTGGGACAACGCAGTGATGGAGTCATTCTACAGCCGACTAAAGGTCGAGCTGATATATGCAGAAGACTACCAAAATATTGAAGAAGCTCGAATGGGGATCTTCGAATATATCGAGATCTATTACAATCGAAATAGGAAGCACTCAGCGTTGGGCTATGTGAGTCCAGTGGTGTTTGAAAGTGTGTAGTTATGTTGTGTCCACTTTTCGTGGGGTACACTAGTAACCGTAGAGAAAAAGATCACAATTTATTGATAATTAAGCTATTTCTATGCTTTTTCGTATTTTGATTTTGGTTTCTGATTTATTTGATAGGTGCTTTTAACTTATTGTTTAAATTGGTTATTTGTCAGTTTGTAAAATCAGTTTTATTCATATTGATTTGGCTTGCAGCTTCTTGTTCTTCGAGTCTTCATTCAGTACTTAATGGTAAAGCGGGTTTGCGTT
>NZ_FUXB01000006.1 GCF_900167345.1 Vibrio cincinnatiensis DSM 19608
AAAAAAAAGTATCCACCGGCATAGCCGGTGGTTTTTCATATGCGCCTATAAGGCTCTTCTACTGGCAGCGCCCTAACAGGCGCATATCGATCTGACATTTGCATATGATGATTACTTGCGGCCCGTAAACGGGCTTCCTGGATAGGAGATCGACAATTGTTCTCCCATTTTATCCTGCTCCAACTGGTGCTTTATGTAATCTTGGATCTTCTTCGTATTCTTACCGACCGTATCTACGTAATAACCTCGACACCAAAATTCTCGATTCCGATATTTGAACTTCAAATCACCAAAGCGCTCATAAAGCATCAAACTACTTTTACCTTTCAAATAACCCATAAACGCGGAAACACTCATTTTGGGCGGAATTTCCAAAAGCATGTGGATATGGTCGGCACAACACTCCGCTTCAAGAATGTTCACATTCTTCCATTCACATAGCTTCCTTAATATCTCTCCGATGGCTCTACGTTTTTCTCCATAAAACACCTGTCGCCGATACTTCGGTGCAAAGACTATGTGGTATTTACAGTTCCAACGCGTATGCGCTAAGCTCTTTTCGTCCCCCATTGGGACCCCCTTTCAATTCTCGTTTAACTCTTGCAGTTGCCAGACCGCAAAAGTGTTTTAACAAATTGAAAGGGGTTTTATAACTGACTTATAGCTGAAAGCTTTACGGAACCCCCAGCCTAGCTGGGGGTTTTCTCTATACAAAAAAGCCCCGCAATATTATGCGGGGCAGTAAGAAAACCATGCAAAATCTCGTTTATTCGAGTTCAACCAGTTGCTTCTTAAAACGAAGGTGCTGTGATTTAACCGTTTCTTCGGGCTCAGAAGATAAACCGCTCACCAACACAATAGCCACTGTCGAGAAAACAATACCGGGTATAATTTCATACACATCAAACCATCCCCCCGTTAATTGTTTCCAAAGCACGATTGTTACCCCACCAACAATAATGCCAGCCAAAGCACCATTACGGTTCATCCGAGACCAGTAAAGGCTTAACACCAGTGCAGGGCCAAAAGCGGCACCAAACCCAGCCCACGCATAAGAAACCAAACCCAGTACAGAGCTATCTGGTGTCATGGCTAAAATTAAGGCCACAATCGAAATCAAAACCACAGCCAAACGTCCAACGCGCACCACTTCTTCAGAGCTGGCTTCTTGTTTAAAGACCTGTTTGTAGAAATCTTCCGCGAGAGCCGATGAAGAAACCAATAATTGTGAGTCAGCCGTACTCATGATCGCGGCTAAAATCGCCGCTAACAAAATGCCAGCAATCACCGGATGGAAAATCGCATTGACCAGTAGCATAAAAATTTTCTCACCATCATCTAGCTGCATAGCACCACTATTGGTGACATACACTAAGCCCACCATTCCCACTAACATCGCACCAAACATAGACAATGCCGTCCAGCTCACCGCAATCCAACGGGCGGTGGTAAGATCTTTGTTTGAGCGAGCCGCTTTAAAACGCGCCAAAATATGTGGCTGACCAAAGTAACCAAAACCCCAACCGACTAAAGACAAAATCGCAATACTGGACAACGGTTGACCTTTCATATCATCCCATAAAGTCAACAGTTGTGGATTAATGGCATTTAAATCACTTTCTAGCTGCTCAAACCCTCCGTTCATGGCCGCAATAGGGACAATCAACAAAGCGGCAGCCATTAGTAATCCTTGAACGAGATCGGTCCAGGACACGGCAAGGAACCCCCCAAATAAGGTATAAGACACAACGCAAATTGTTCCAATTATCACCGCGGTGGTGTAGTCGAGCCCAAAAACGGTTTCAAACAATTTTCCGCCCGCAACTAAACCAGAACTGGTATAGAAAAGGAAAAATAAAAGAATGAAGAAAGCAGAAATCGTTTGAATGAGTTTCGATTTATCATTAAATCGACGAGATAGAAACTCAGGCAAGGTGAGAGAGTCTGTAGTAATGCTATAGGTCCGTAAACGTTTGGCAGTGATCAACCAGTTTGCCCAAGTTCCCACCAATAACCCACCAGCAAGCCAGAAGGCTTCTATTCCAGCGGCATAAGCATAACCGGGTAATCCCAACAACAGCCAACCACTCATATCAGAAGCCCCAGCAGACAACGCTGCCGGCCACGGACCGAGAGAACGCCCCCCTAAAAAGTAATCCGTTGAGTTTTTGGTTCGCTGATAAGCAAACACACCGATAGCCAACATCATCATTAAATAAATGATGAAGGTTGTCGTAATAGCAAAGCTATTTTCCATTGATATTTCCTCTATTTATAAGATCGCTTTCTGTCACTCCCTCAACCATCAAGGGAGAAGCAGCAAGGGATTAATGGCTTTCACTGCCTAACTCAAGTAATGTCGCATTTCCCCCGACAGCAGTAATATTTATCGTTCGCGTGCGCTCGGTAATGAAACGCAGCGATAAATGTGGATCATGAGCGGTAGGTAGCTGGATAAAATCGGTTTCAGAAATGAGATTAATAACGGCACCGGAACGTTTCGCTAATTGTCGATTAAGCCGACGCTCTCGTTCTCGATGTCCAACATAACCAACACAACCAACCTCTGATTCAATTAAGGTTTGGTAGGCATCTAATGAAGTTAACTGCAACAGATGAACCGGTAGCGAAGCCTGTTGCACAGCAGAATGGAGTGCGGTTGTCATTCCATGATCGTCACTGCATACAATCACACTATTGCCAGCCACGAGGGCACACACGATCTGAGCAACCGCTGCCGACTGCCCAGCTTGGCTTTGCTCCTCTTGAATAATCAACGCTACACCGCGCCCCGCAGTATAAAGTTCGTTGCTCTCACCCGTTGGCCCAACCAAGCCATAAGGCTGAGCAAGCAAAGCAGAAGCATGTTCAAGGTGATAGGTTATGAACCAAGATGAATTTTCCTTCTCTTGTTCTAATTCATATTTAAGAGAAAGTAAGTGCTCACATCTTGTATCAAAAGAAGTAAAGTTCCAGTTTTCCCAAGCCAATAAAGCATCAGTAAAACAGGTGACTTGATGTACCATAAGTAAAATCCTCGCTCAGCCAGTTAGTGATACTTCACTTGAGTAAAACGGTATAAATAATGAGGCCCTCCGGCTTTTGGTCCGGTACCCGACAAACCTTGCCCACCAAAAGGTTGCACCCCAACGACCGCCCCCACTTGATCTCGGTTAATGTAACAGTTCCCAACCCGAGCATGTTTTTCTATCCAGCGATAAGTTGTTTCATTACGGCTATGAATCCCCATCGTCAAACCAAAACCGGTAGCATTAATACGTTGCACGACTTGAGGCAGCTCTTTGGCTTGATAGCGAACAATATGTAAAATCGGGCCAAACTGCTCTTCACTTAAGCAATCAATACCCGAAATTTCAAATGCCGTTGGGGCAACAAAATCGCCTTTCTGGCACGCTTCACTTAAAGTGAGTTGCGCGACTTTTTTCTGTGTTTTCGTCATATGGTCAATATGCTTTAGCAAACCCAGTTTGGCTTTTTCATCAATCACTGGACCTATATCGGTAGTATGCAGGTAAGGAAGGCCAACGGATAACTCCTGCATCGCCCCTTGAATTAACGAGATAATGCGATCCGCGATATCTTGCTGAACAAAAAGCACTCGCAGCGCTGAACAGCGCTGACCCGCCGATGCAAACGCCGAGCGTAGCACATCTCTAACCACTTGTTCTGGTAAGGCGGTACTGTCTACAATCATGGCGTTTTGTCCCCCTGTTTCCGCAATAAAGGGAACCGGGTCGGCTTCCCGCTCGGCCAAGGTTTGGTTGATCCGCTGTGCGGTCGCGGTCGAACCAGTAAAAGCCACGCCAGCAATCGAGGGATGAGAGGTTAACGCTTGACCGATTAATGAACCTCGACCAGGGACAAATTGAATGACATCATGAGGAAAACCCGCTTGTAACATCAAAGCTATCGCACGGGCAGCAATGAGGCTGGTTTGCTCTGCGGGTTTTGCCACTACCGTATTCCCCGCCACTAAAGCCGCGGTAATCTGACCAAGGAAAATGGCCAGTGGAAAATTCCAAGGGCTGATACAGACAAAAACCCCCCGCCCTTGGCGAGAAGCCTGCCGATTTTTCCCATCAAATCCAGTGATGGCAACGGGTGATAACCGCTCGATTTGTTTGGCATAATAGCGACAAAAATCAACCGCTTCTCGCACTTCATCAATCGCATCATGGATGGTTTTCCCCGCTTCTTGGTGACACAAGGCGCAAAGTTCTGGCAAATTGTCTTCTAATAAATCCGCCAATTTTTCCAGCTTTTCCCGCCGTTGATGCACCGGTGTTTGGTTCCAATGAGCAAATGCAGCTTGAGCGTTCTCTATTGCTACGGAAACATGATCATGGGTAGCATGAAAAACATGGCCAACTTGAATTTGGCGATCATACGGTGCGGTCACCACGTTAGGTAGGATGTTAGCCTTGATCATGCTTTCGAGTTGCGATTCTCCATTCAAAATAGGAGCCGCTTGCCATTGCTGATTTAAATAGCGCTCAACTTGTTGTGTAAAGGGATTGGCTTCACTTTCAATATCGATGTTAATGCCATAAGCATTCTTTCGTTCAGGAAAAATATCAGGAGGCAGAGGGATCCGACGATTATGTAACGTCTCAAATGTCAGTAACTGCTGAGCTGGATGAGCCGTTAGTGTTTCAACTGGACAACGAGCATCGACTAAACGATGGACAAATGAGCTGTTGGCACCATTTTCGAGCAATCGGCGAACCAAATAAGGCAGAAGATCTTTATGGCTACCCACCGGAGCATAAATGCGTACGGGTTGTTGATAGGTCGCCATGACCTGTTTGTAGAGCGCTTCTCCCATGCCATGTAAGCGTTGAAATTCAAAATCTTGATGGGTAGCCATAACAGCAATAGCGGAAACGGTTTGAGCATTATGACTGGCAAACTGTGGAAAAAGATGCCCACGAACCGGATCACTCAGTAAAAAACGGGCACAAGCCAAATAGGAAACATCCGTTGCTTCTTTACGGGTAAAAACAGGATAGTTCTCATAGCCACCTTGTTGTGACCATTTTATCTCGCTATCCCAATAAGCGCCTTTCACTAAACGTACAGGGATCAAATCTCCTTGCTGCTTAGCAAGCCCAGCCAACCAAACTAAAGTCGGTAAGGCTCGTTTAGAATACGCTTGCACCACTAATCCAAACTTTCCCCAACCTCGAACAGATTCAGAGCGATACACTTTTTCGAAGAGTTGTAAAGAAAGCTCAAGCCGATCGGCTTCTTCAGCATCAATGGTGATCGCTACATCCAAGGCTTTTGCTCGCCCCAGCAACTGTAGTAACGTTTGGTAAAGCTCGGTCATCACTCGAGAGTAATTTGCCACTTCATAGCGAGGGTGCAATGCTGAGAGCTTGATTGAAATAGAGGGAGCGGGACCATGGGTACAGTCTTTATCTTGCCCAACGGCCTCAATCGCTTGTAGATAATCTTGAGCGTATTTCTGAGCATCGCATTGGGTCAGCGCTGCCTCGCCAAGCATATCAAAAGAATAGGAATAGCCTTGCTCACGCATGGTTCGACCATTATTTTGCGCCTCCGCAATAGTACGACCCAGCACAAATTGGTAACCCATGATCTTCATTGCTTGATGCATAGCCTGACGAATAACTGGCTCAGAGAGTTTACTGATTAACCGATTTAACGCTTGAAGTGGGCTACGAGCATCACTGTGATCTAACCCGATCACTTTACCCGTTAGCATTAACCCCCAAGTGGATGCATTAACAAACACGGAATCTGAATTTTTTAAATGCGATGTCCAATCTGCGACACTCAGCCTATCTTTAATAAAGGCATCAGCAGTCTCTTTATCCGGAATTCGCATCAAAGCTTCCGCCAAACACATAAGTAAAATGCCTTCCTGTGTATCTAAACTGTACTCAAGCAGAAGTGCATCAATCATTTGTATGGCTTTCTTATCTCGGCGTATCGCTTCGATCAAATGAGTCGTTTGATGAGTGATGGCGGAATGCTCCGCTTCACTTGGCATCGCAAGGGGAAGTAACTGCTTTAGCCATTGAGATTCGTCCACCATATAAAGTGGCGAGATCTGCATCCAGAGTTTGCTAAGGGGTTGCTCAACAAATTCTGGAATCAACACATCCGTTGCTGTAAACATGCGTTTTCCTCAATCTCACATCCGAGCAGATAGGCTCGAATTTCCTACAATGGCTAGCAGTGTATTTTGAGTGCATGAGGAATACTTGTCAAAAACTCCGATATTTTTATTGAAAACTCGGCAATTTAACAAAATAGAAACACAATCACATCATCTTTATTCATATAAAACAGCAATTGATTATCAATGACGCCGTATCCACCCACAAAAAGAGAACGGTCATCAGAAAATCCGGAAAAAGTAAGAACGACATTACCGATAACCGCTTTTTTTATACTGAGAAGGAGAGATCCCTTGAAGGCGTGAAAAAGTATGAGTAAAGGAACTTTGATTAGAAAACCCTGTTAATTCAGCGATTTGCCCAAGATTGAACTGCCCTTTTTCAATCAAAATTTTCGCCATCTCTATTCGTTTGTTTAAAACATATTGGTGCGGCGTTATTCCGACTTGCTCTTTAAATCGTTGATGGAATTGGCTCTCACCTAAATAGACACTTCCAGCAAGTTGAGCAATAGAAATTCGTCGGCTTAAATGCTGTTCGACATAACGATCAATGGCCTCTAAATCAAAGCGAGAGTCTTTACGATGAACGTTAAAGGCCGAAATATGGCGTAACAACAATGCTAAGACGGTATCACTGCAAGCTCGGCTTAGGAGTAAATCATCAGGGCTGGCTCGCATTTCCAACACTAACATCTGAATCAGTTTTTGAATCGAACTATCTAGCTGGAAATAAATGTCAACCTGAGACAATTCATTGATTTTTTGTAGTGTTAATGGGTCATCCTCTTTAGGCTGAGGCAGATTCAACACCAAAATATCCGATTGATTTCCCATACTCCCAAAAGCGTGATCGGTACTTGATGTCACCACACACCCCTGACCAGAACCGACGATATTCGCAACGCCCGATACCTCAAATTCAGCCAACCCTTTCAACCCAATGACAATTTGTGGGTAACTGTGCTCATGACAATCCATATAAGAAGGTAAAGTGATGAGCTCAGCAGGGCGAGGCGACAAAAGTTTGGCTCTTGTCGGTGATTCTAATGAGAAATTCAGTGAAGAAAGGTTCATGATCGTTATCTCATGCGAGGACCTCTTGGCATAATATAACAGTTTAAGCGGAAGCCAAAACGACACACATTCTCTCTTGATCTTTTATCTCATGGCTTAAATCTCGTCCGACCGAGAAGAAATCTTCACCAATCACGATGCGGAACAATGATCAAGTGCACATAAATTACGGTCAATGAGTGTTCAATTAAAAAACGTTAAAGCAGATCGAAAATCGGAGCTTGCATATTTTAAGAATCTGCTCAAAATGAGGTGTGTACCATTATAAAATATACAAAATCAGTGACCTAATTGTATGATTTTGTATACTGTTGTGCTTTGAAGTTGGAAATTTTTACGATGAGTCAGCGTACTACTATGCTGTCAAAAGTTTGTCTTTCGCCACGAAATCGTGGCTATATGAATTGTTGCAGGGACCTAATGATCAAATATCACCTCCCAGCGCTACTGCTTGCGCTAAGCCCTTTTTGGGTATCTGCATCGGTGTCCGCTGAAGAAATGACACAGGTAGATCCTGTGGCGGCCATTGATGAAAAAATAAGCATCAAACAAAATGAAATTGAAAATATTGCCTCAGAATTTGAAACCGAAGGAATTAAGCTTCAACAATTAAAAAATGAGCAGGCACGTCTACAACGCGAGAGCGAAGAGCTTCAAGCGAAACAAAATCGTGCAAAATCGGCGCTGGATAAACAATATAATCGCCTTCTTGAAGACCCAGATACCGATTTAGTCTCTTTTCAGCAGCGCTATCAACAAGCTTGGACGGATGTAAAACAAAATCAATCCGAACAATTGTTGAATCAACAGACCATAACAGAAAGCGATATGCGTCTGTCACAAATGAAACAAAGACATGCACGGCTGAAAACAGAATTTACGAACCTGCAAGAAAGCAAAATCGAAGCACGAGTGAAACGCTTAGACGCCGAATTACGTGAAAGTAAGGTGCTAGAAACCAGTTTTCGGACGACCTGTTCAACCAGCATGACACTAGGAGAATGTGCTAACCAAGGGCAACTTCTTACTCGTCAAAGAGCAGTCAATACCTTCCGAGATCAATTACTGGATCAACTCACTGAATCCGTTATTGCGAAACAAAATCTGCGGGGTGTGGAACTGAACATTCATGTTCAAGAGAGCCAAACCATTCGCAGTGGTTTTGAAGGTAATAATGAATACTTCACTCAAATGCAAGCTCAGCTACAAGCCAAACCCGAAGCCATTGCGGCCTGTAAATTGCTGAATGTCTCGACTCGGTACTGTTTAAAAAACTCAACAGAGACTAAGACAAGCAAAAGTGATAACAAACAGTGGGCCAATGTCACCGTACGTTCTGATCAATACCATGACCTAGTGACCATTAATGGTATCCAGTACGGTAGCACTCCCGTTGAAATCGTTTTACCTGCGGGAAGACACCAAATTACCGTAGCCAAAGACGGGTTCGAAACTTATAACCGTGTCGTCACCATTAACGGAAACGACACTATTTGGGTAAAACTTCGCCCCAATAAAGGTGAATAATTTCTCACAGCAAGGCGATTTTATCGCCTGATTTCACAAAGCTGTTGCTAAAACGCCGTTTGGATCTTAAGTTATTGAAAGATGACTTCTGATAGAACGGCGTTTTCGTTTAGAATAGTGCCAACCATTTTCAAAAATTTAACTGAAGTAGGCAACAATGCGATTAGGTTTACCCGCTCTGTTATTCGCTCTCTCACCTTGCTTAGTGGCAACGTCCACACTTACTATGGCTGAAAGCTCACCTTCCTCAGTCATGGCTATTGATGACGCACTATTTAGTCACCAGACACAATGGCAAGAGGCCCAAAAAGAGACCCAAGCTCAGCATACCATCGTTGATAATCAGCAAGCAGAGCTGGAACGCCTAGCACAGTTAGCCAAAACACTCGAGGCTCAGCTTAATAGTGCCAAAACGCATCTTGAACATGATTATCTAAAAATGATCGATGAGCCAGAATTGAATATTGGTGCTTCCCAAAATGCTTATCAAGCCGCTTGGGCCGAAGTTAAGAAAAATCAACAAGATAAGCTCGCTGCAGAGCAAGCCTTACAAGAGCAACAAACTCGCCTGTCACAGTTGCAAACCAATCAAGACGTGATTGCACAAAAGATAACGCAATTAAAACAAGATAAACTACGAGCTCGTAGTGAACGTCTGCGTACTGAACTAAAACAGGTAGGAACCCAAAAGGTCAGTTTTACCAATGTTTGTCATGCTTCAATGACGCTACAACAGTGTGATCAACAAACCCTCGAATTAGCGCAACAAAAAGCCGTAAAACAGTTCCAAGCCTGGCTAATTGATGAAACGACAGAATCCTCTTTAGTAAAACAGCACCTTGCTAATATCTCACTTAATATCCATTTGTTGAATTATAAAATACTCGAGTCTGGCTTTTATAATGGTAATAAATTTCAGACAGTTATCGAAACCCAATTAGAAGCAAGGCCTGCGGCGATAGCCCCTTGCTCTTTACTAAATATTGAAACTCAATATTGTTTTGCTCCCGGTGAAAACCAGCAAACCAAACAACAAGAAGTGGCTTGGCTCAATTTAGTAGTGCGTTCCAATCAATATAATGACCATGTCACCATTAATGGTATCCGCTATGGCAGCTCACCAACAGAAGTCATGCTACCGGCAGGTAAACACTTAGTCGTGGTGGAAAAAGAAGGGTATCAATCTTTTCGTCAGGAAGTAGCGCTAACCTCCGACCAAACACTACGTGCCGTTTTACATGAAAAAATAAACGAGTTAAAAGCCGGTGATAAATTTGCTGATACGTTAAAAAATAATCAGCACGCACCAGAAATGATCACCTTGTTAAAGGGGCAATATTTACTCGGTGAAAATATTGCTCGTCAAGTGCGCCTTGATCATGCTTTCGCATTAAGTGCAACGCCAATTACGGTTGGAGAATTCAGCACCTTTATTCAGCAAACCGGTTATAAAACCGATGCTGAATTAAAAAATATTTGTTTATCAGTAAAAGAAACCGCGATTGTCCCCATTTCTGGTCACTATTGGAAAAAACCAGGGTTTACCCAAACCGCTCAATCCCCTGCCGTTTGTGTTAGCCAAAATGATGCTAACGCTTATGCGCGTTGGTTATCTCAACAAACGGGCTTTAAGTACCGCCTCCCAAGTGAAGATGAATGGGAAATCGCGGCTCGAGCTGGAAGTAAAATGGATTACTGGTGGGGGAATCATTTCAGTGCGGGACAAGCCAATACGGGCTGGGCTGGGACACCATGGTCAAACAAAAGCACTTCACCCGTTCGTGCCTTTTCCACTAACCCACTCGGCTTCTACGATATGGTAGGTAATGTGTGGCAATGGACGAATGATACACGCGGCGTGGTAAAAGGTGGAGCATGGAGTTTTTCACCAGAGATGGCAAAAGCTTATAGCCAGCTCTTTGTTGCTCCGTCTACATCCGCAAACTATGTCGGCTTTCGTGTACTCCGCGAATTATAACGCTCGCAAACCCAGCTAGGGACAAAGTAATGAATAAAGTACCCTAGCTGGCCTCTGACTATGGCGCTAGCCGCTCAATCTGCCATTCACCTTCCGCTTGGCTGTAAAGAAAGCGATCATGCAGCCTATGCTCTCCACCTTGCCAAAATTCCAGACTGTGAGGACGAATGCGAAATCCGCCCCAAAAACTTGGGACAGGGATTTCCCCTTTAGCAAATTTTTGTTTTAACTCAAGATATTTACCTTCCAGTACACCACGAGCAGAAATCCGGCTACTTTGTCGACTAGCAAGCGCCGCGAGCTGGCTCTCTTTAGGGCGAGAAGTGAAATATTTCATATTTTCAAACACAGTCAACTTTTCCGCCACGCCAGTGATATGCACTTGTCGCTCAATCGGATGCCAAGGAAAGTGTAGACTAACTCGATGATTATGCTCAATATGCTGAGCTTTTCGGCTTGCCAAGTTGGTATAAAATACAAACCCTTGCTTATCTACATTTTTTAGCAACACAATCCGTTGAAATGGCTGACCTTGTTCATCAACCGTTGCCACTGTCATTGCCGTTGGGTCTGTTAATTGCGCCTGAATCGCTTGCTCAAGCCAAAGGTTAAATTGGTCAATCGGGTCAACCAATAAGTCTTTTCTCCGCAGCCCTCCTCGGGTGTATTCACGGCGAATGTCTGAAAGATCCATTTCTACTCCTTATTTTTCTGCCGATTGTGCGCTGATAAAGAGCAGATCTCAAGTAGAGAACAAACGTCACGCTAACGAAATGTTATAAAAACGCTATATACCAATATCTTCTTCACCCAATTTGGATGAAAGCTGGATTTCATATTGGTTAAAAGAGACGATCGAGGGCCCATGAACCCGTTTAGTCATGACCTTTTCATCTCCGAACTGCAGCGTCACGTGGGTAAAAATTTTACCTTTTGCTTCAATAGTATTGATTTCCAGCATTTGCTCAAATTCGTCAGTCAATAGCTCAACGGCTTCTTTCACTCTTTCCATGTGTTCACTGGCTTGTAGCTTTTGTTGGTCAATCTCACCCCATTCTTCTTCAGTACGTTCCGCTTTCGGCCGTTTCTTAAACTCGAGTTCACGGCGGATCACATCCATCGTTCTTTCTTGGGCTTGCTTATAGTGCTCTTTATGCTTAGTGATTCTATCTTTGTACCATCCATACCGAGCAAAAGCTTCAACGGTCGTTGCCGCATCACCTTCGACGCCTAAATTTAAACAGATGATCTTCCCCCCCACCTTTGCTGAACCACCGCTCAATGTGCCCTGTTTTTCATTTTTATCGAGCACAATAAGATCGTTACCACAACGAATAGAATTACTCATGCTGTGTACCGAAAGTTGAATATTTTCCGATGCTTGCAGTTCAGAAAATTGAGCATAATTGGCTCGAATGCTTCCCCCCGATTTGACAATACAGGTTTTAGGCTCATCATCAAACACCGTATGCCCGATAATGCCTTTCCCGATTTCTATATCGCCTTGAGCTTGTACATCTGCTGATTCAACAAATCCACCGATGGTAATCGACCCTGTTGCTCGTACAATCATTCCGGGTTCAACATCACCAGCAATCACCACACTCCCTTTAAACTTAACATGACCAGTGGCTACACTGACATTATTCAAGCAAAGAGCGTTTTCCACATCGACGGTTTTATTCTTAATAATGGGCATACCCGAAAGGCTCGCCAGCAGTAAATTGGGATCGGTTGGCGAAATATGCGTGCCTTTTCCTGCCACTAATGCAGCATCGTTACCTGGCTTAGCTGGGATCACTTTACCTAATACCGTATAACCGGGTTCACCTTTGGTAGAAGGCTTACGACGCATCACTGGCTCATTTTCACCAATGGTTACCGTTTCCCCCAAGTTACGCATATCCACTTTTTGTGTCCCTTGGCTCTTTTGAGGAGCGAGAATACGGGTTGTCACATCTTCCACTAATGGAATAAATTGCACATCTTGCCCCTGAACCGCCTCTTTCCCCTGAGCAACTGGCTGAGTAAACACTTCTCCGGGTTTAAGGGTGTTGCTCATCACGAGCACTTTTTTTAACGCCAGCTTATTAATCCCTTTAATCACGTACGTTTTAGCAAGAGCGTGTACCAACTCACTACCATATAAGCCTCTGCCACCATAGGCCCCCGTAACCACCATCGTGGCGAGCATATCTTGCTCACTCACCACCACCTCAACCGTCGCATTTCTTTGCTCAGCGATAACAATGCCTTCACGAGCCGCTTTCTTCCCTTCTTTTACACTATTGATGAACCGATTAACGGCGTCATCCAGCACATAAAATTTACCCGCTCCAATTCTAATTAATGACTCCGTCAGGCCCGTTTTACTCAGTTCTTGATTTACGGCTATATAACTCGGTAAACATGCCATGACACATTTTTTATCTTCCGAGAGGGCAATGAAATCCTTCCACATCTTGCTCCACCTTACGGCACTCTTTCCATTTATTACGCAGTGTATAAAAAATCGTTACTCAGCTAAATCATTCAATATTCAGAGTAAGGGTTACATCACTTGATGGGCGTATTTTTCGCTTGAACCAGACAGAGACTCGCCTATTTTTTACGATGAAATATCGCCAAAGTGATAAAAAATAGCCATTCATCAACGTACAAAATGAGCAATATCAGGAAAAATAGCAGGGGTATCAAATCGATAAATAGCGTGGATCGTTTTATCTTCCTGACGATAATTCAGGGATTCACATAATTGAGAAGCAAATAGGAAATCGTTATTTGCCATTGGTGCCTCTTCAAAGAAGTCCTGCTCTTGACGATGGCAAGAAAGAATAAATTGAATAGATTGATCTTGAGGGTGATAAATCACCTCACAGGTAGCGCAACATTCATCACTGAGTGATTGAAGAGCCGATTCCCGCAATTGATGATAACGAGCAAAGCCTTCAGGTTCCTCCTTCAATGATATAGGTAAATGTAATAACCCTTGCTCAATCAGATAGGAGAAGAGTTCAGATAAAATGGCACAAAGAAAGTCTAAATGGTGGCTAGTATGAATGATGCCTTTGAGAAAAGAGCGAACTTCATTTGTGATCGTCGCTTGCTTTAATAGACCAGCAGGAAAACTCAGTTCACTTTTACATGGAATGGGACTTAAGAAGGATTCACGATATGAGGGAACCGATTGGGCATTAATCACCGGAAATGACATCATTAACAGAGAGAGATTAACCTCTGGTTCTGTGGAAGAAAAATGATGAATCGCCTCATACAAGCTATCTAGTGTTGGGGTTCCTGTTTTTTTAGTCAATAACCACTCTAAACGATATTCACCAAATGGCTCTCCTTGCGCATCCGTCACCTCAATGAAACTTCTCGTACAGCAAAAAATTTTCTGCCCCGGCTCTAATTTAAAATGCTTGATATCACAATTAAAAGCATTCTCTACACGTTCACCCAAAGGAGGATGAACCGACACTAGTCGCTTAACTAATTGACCGGAAGGTGACACGATATAAGCACTCGGCCCTCCCCCTCCCCACCAAGACACATCAAACCCATTGGAGTGTATTTCAAATAAATGTGCAGAAAGATTCATTTCATCCGGTAAAAAAGTAATCAATCTTTGGTTTAATTCTGTCACCATGTCGCTCAGCGCACACCCTTGTTCAGCTAATGAAAAAAAAGCACGGGTCACCGGGATATTCGCCATTGCCGCAGGAAGACCATGGGCACTCGAATCAGCGATCATGGCATACGCACCACCATGCTTTCGCCGAGCCACTAAGATTAAATCACCATTAAAAAGTGTTGTTGGGCTTGAAATGGAGTTGATTCCGTAAATCGGTTCTATTTGTACACTCATTTCATCCATAAGGTGCTGAAAGATAGACTCAGCAATCGCATATTCTTGTTGCACACGGTCTTGATACCTTTGCAATTGATCATGTTGTTGCCTCAATTGCCGATGCATTTGCACAATTCTAAAATGAGCTTGTACTTTAGCTAACAACACACACTGTTCAACGGGTTTAAGAATGAAATCATCCCCTAATGAAAGGCAGCGAGCGAATGACTCTTGATCGTCTAATACGGTGAGAAATAAAATGGGGATATGATGGTTTGGAAAAGCATGGCGAATTTCCTGAGCGGTAGTAAAACCATCTTTCACCGGCATCATAACGTCCAATAGTATAATGTCGGGTAAAATCGGCATTTGTTCCATTGCCTGAACCACATGTTGACCGTTTTCAAAGAGCTCGATGTGTTGTGCAATCGAGGCGAGCATCATACGACATAACTCTCGATTTGTTGCCTGATCATCAATGATCATCACTCGCATAATACAGCCTCACTTACTCAGCTTTCGCTATTATTCAACGATGTGCCTAATTCCTTATCAAAATATAGTTCAGTTTACTCAAGGGGGCGAACCTGTTCGCCCCTCCATTTCGAATCACGCATTTAGCCTGCTATTAGCATTTAGTGAAGGCTTTAATCAATACCGACGTATCCATACGCCCCAATCCTTGCGAAGAGAGCTCCTGATACCTTTGAGCCGTTTTTTCTGTCATGGGTAATTGGATTCCTTGCCGCTTTGCTTCGTCTAAACAAAAACCGAGATCTTTAATCATCCAATCAATCGCAAACCCAAAGTCAAAACGCTCTTCAGCCATGGTGATGGCTCGGTTTTCCATTTGCCATGATCCGGCAGCCCCATTTTTTAGGCAAGAAACTAAAGTGGGGATATCTAACCCCGCTTGTTTTGCCAATACTAAACCTTCTGAAAGGCCGTTTAATACGCCAGCAATACAAATTTGGTTCACCATTTTTGCTCTTTGCCCTTGCCCGACATCCCCCATTAAGACCGATGAGCGTCCATAGGCATTAAAGAGTGGTTGAAGATGAGCAAATAACGCACTATTACCGCCACACATAATGGTAAGTTGTCCATTTTCCGCACCCGCTTGTCCACCAGAGACGGGCGCATCCATAAATGCCATCCCAGCCAAAGCGGCGGCCTCTGCCACTTCTTGGGCCAGTAAAGCAGAGGTGGTGGTATGATCAACCAAGATGGCTCCCGGCTTCATGTAAGCCAAAGCACCTTGCTCATGAGTGGTCATACTACGGACATCGTCGTCATTGCCGACACAGGTAAGCACCACATCCGCTTGTGCGACACATTCAGCCACCGAATTGGCCGCTTTGCCACCGTACTGTTTTGCCCATGCTAACGCTTTCTCTTTAGTACGATTAAACACGGTGACCTCAAATCCCGCATTAACGAGATGCCCAGCCATCGGATACCCCATAACGCCTAAACCAATGAAACTGACTTTCATACAAACTCCTTTTTATTTTTCTATCCGCCTTCAACCAGATTATCGAAGACGAAGGCCATCGAATCCATCCCTCCTGCGAAAGGGAAGGTCTATTTTTATTAAATGGGTTGAAATAAGTGATGGTAAGTACGACTTGCTTCAATCAACAGGGACAAAAAAGCCGAGATAAACTCGGCGTTACATTTCTTATGCGATATCAGCGTTGTGATAGACCTGTTGGACGTCATCACAGTCATCCAGCATGTCTAGAAACTTCTGGAATTTTTCTGCATCTTCGCCACTAATGACGGTCTGGTTTTGTGGAACAAAGGTGATTTCTTCCACATCAATAGTTAATTCAGGAAAGGCATTCACCAACGCGGTTTTTGCTTTAAAGAATTCTGTGTTTGGGGCAAAAACGGTGATCACCCCCTCTTCTAACTCAATATCAGTCACATCAACATCTTCCATCATCAATGCTTCTAATACAGATTCTTCATCATCGCCTTTAAATTGGAACACCGCTTGGTGATCAAACATATGCGCGACAACACCTGGTGTACCAATTTTTGCCCCCGTTTTAACAAAACATTGGCGAACATCTTGATAAGTACGATTACCATTGTCGGTTAAGCAATCAACAATCACACTTGCACCACCAGGGCCAAAGCCTTCATAGCGTGCAGGTTGATAATCTTCACCGCCGCTACCACTCGCTTTATCAAGCGCTTTTTCGATAACATGTGCTGGAACTTGATCTCTCTTCGCTTTTGCAATCAGATGACGAAGGGACAAGTTCATGTCTGGATCGGTTCCACCATTTTTTGCACATACGTAAATTTCTTTACCATACTTGGAATAAACTTTAATCTTTGCGCCTTGAGTCTTGGCCATAGAGGCCTTGCGCACTTCAAAACTTCTTCCCATTGGGATGTTCTCTCTAGTTCAATTTAATGCGACGGGTAAACAAAAATGGATCACTTTTGTTTAATAATGAACGCTACGCGACACCCATTATTCGTTTATATTTATCCACTGACTGTTGAAACCATTCCTTTTCTTGCTCAGAAACCAGTTTGGAAAGCTGTGTGGTAACCACATCAGGTCCACATTTTGCCTGCTTCATCTTCCAAACTAAAAAAGAAGCCTGTTTATCTAGCTCTATTTTATTTTTCTGCTCTGCGTCTAGTAATGCAAGGTTAAAAGGCATGAGAAAATCTACAATCAGTCAAACGTGGGGCTGAATATAGCATAAAAAGGATCAAAATTCAGAAGCAAAATATTGCCTTAGCCCCCTAAAATCAACAAAACCGCAAAAAATAAAGGGTGGCTAATGCCACCCTTATCAATTCGCCATTTAGGCACTTCTAGTGAAGTAGACCCAATTCCTTTGCTTCCTCAATGGTTAAGCCGCTTTCTCGTATTTCTCGTAGTGTTTCAATACGACGACGAGCTTCGGCAGACTTAAGATTTTTCACTGGGCGTTGTGTCTCTACTTCATCCGTGAAGTCCCACTTATTTGCGATATTTGTAATTTCATCATGGTCAATTGAATTTATAGACATTGCAACCTCCGAACAAACCATGCCAGGGACAAGTAATCTGTAGCAAAAGGCGAAAACCTTGTTAAGCAGATTAAAGCCAGAGTGTGACTAAAGCGAGAGTTCGAGAATCTAATCGACAAATCACTCAATTATCTTTTGCTCAACCTTAATTATAGAAGTACATTTGAGGAATTATCTTCAAAAAATAAAACAGATCAATCTCTCATTTCTTATTGCTTCTCCCTCCGGCCGATCTGGCTTGAGTCCCTATTTTTATTTATCAATACTGAGCTTTCTGATTGCAGCCCCAAGATGATCCCATCGCACTTGTGATCAAGATGGTACTCGTGAGGAAGAGTGGAAGCATGATCAAGGGAACATAAACGGAAAGGAAATCACAGATAGGTAGGTAAAGGTTCAGATAAAAAAAAGCGAGCCCTTGGGGGGAACTCGCCAACATACATATTAGAATGTCATAATATGAGCCAATCTATCCATGTTTAGATAGGACAAAAGGTTGTCTATTCGCTAAGAATAATACGGCCCTCTCGCCTTCACCATTGTCAAAAACAAGTCAAGGTTTCGTTGGTTTTCATTGATGGCTAAATACCGATAGCGACATCATCCAATGCTCGAAATACGGTGTCGTCTAAATGCCCTTCATAAACGAGCTTGCACACTTTTCGACGAACCGCTAACCCAGAGATCAATCGCTCAATCGATAGATGCTTATCGCTATTCTGTTTATTGTACAGATCGATGAGTTGGCTTAACTTTTCATAGGCAATGACCTCATCATCCGATCTTAGCCAATCCAGCTTATCAATCAACTCTTGGCACTCTTCACGAATCGATGATGGTGCATGGCCAGTCATGGCAGCAAGAGCGGTAATACTGCGCTCTAGCGCCTCTGGAGAAGTATATTTCGATAAGGTGATGGTTATCTCATCTGCATTGATCTCAACCAAATGCTTACGTTGCTTGACCCGACGGCCTAACCTTCCTCTTGGAGAAGGTGATTTCCTTTGGATTGGTTCAAATTCACCATCAATAATTTCTGACAGTTCATCTAACCTTTGCTTTGAAACCATTTCATTGCGCAGAGGGTTGGGCAATGTTGGAGCCATATTACGTTTACCCGCATTGGTGGTTTTAGCACGGGAGTACCGTAAAACTTCTTCGACATCACATTTAATGTCGACCTGATAATCAACCACTTTATCTTTTTCAACCAAGGGAGTTACCGTTAGATGGTATCCCCATAGGTTAACCATGAAAGGAGCATCAGCTTTATCTTTTTCAGCCAAACGTCTTAGTTCACGGATCAGATCCATCGAAAAACGCCGCCACTCAATGTTTCGAGCGAGTTTTTGATTCAATTCGCTCAACAGCATAACATCGGTATGACGACGAGACATACGGCTACGGAAATAAGAGTAGAGCTGAAACACAAGGGTATGTTGTTTTAATATTTCAGGAGGAAATAAGAAAAAGTAATCTCGGGTCATCAACTCTTCAAAAAACGAAGGTTCCCACACTAAGATATATAAATTGGGTTTGATTCGGATCTCACCATCGCTACCTTCGGTTGGCGCTTCTTCAGAGGCGGTAATGGTTCGAGCAAGAAAGCGGAAACGATCACTTTTAAAACCTTCTGGCATATTTTCGCTGAGCCAGCGCCCTGTTAACTCATGCAATTGAAAATCCGTAAATTCAATCCTATCTATGCTATCACGGATGGAATCACGAGCCGGTCCACTGTCTTTTTTGCCTCTCAATGACAAAATATCCGTGATGTAGAGTGGTGTTTTATTCGGTACATATTTGGCGTTGAGTTGATACTCTTCTTGATGATGATCATG
Source organism: Vibrio cincinnatiensis DSM 19608 (assembly GCF_900167345.1). Classification (GTDB taxonomy): domain Bacteria; phylum Pseudomonadota; class Gammaproteobacteria; order Enterobacterales; family Vibrionaceae; genus Vibrio; species Vibrio cincinnatiensis. Next base: position 19,479 of record NZ_FUXB01000006.1, read on the forward strand.
ATACTGCACGGTGAGAGTAAACAGAGCAAACAGTGTCATAAGATCATCAACTGTCATGATGTTTTTAGAAGATCGCGTCTCAATCACGGCCCGCGTTCCAGAAATCGATACCATCGATTTTTGATAACTTTTTCGAGTTCGTGGCGGTGCTAATGCTTGGTCGATAATTCCAGCCCAGTTGGTGGGTGAAACCACAAATTGATCGGCTTCATCTTTCATCGCAGGGGGAGTATTTAAGCCATGCTCATGCAATAAACGTTGGTTGACTTGTGTTTGTGCCAACGCTTTTGAACGTTTACGCTTTTCTGTTTGTTTTACTGATTCCGTGACTAAGCTGGTCGAACCGAGTACAGAAATGAGTTGGTTTGGATTGACAAACCGATGAAGCATGGTTTTTCCTGCTAACCCTTCTTCAAAACGAACAGGGACTTGTTTAAATAAACCAATAGCGACGGCTGCCCTTAAACGTTGTTGAATGGCGGCTCGAGTGAGTTGACCATCTGTGGCTTCAATGAGTTCGGTGGTGGAGACCAAACCATCTTTGCTACGAAATCCACGTAACGAAATCAAATTTAGCAGTTCGACAATACTTTTTGTAACCCCTTTAAAATGCTGATATTGCTCAATCCAATCAACGGCGGCTTCTGAAACTTCAAAGAGATGGCCATCTTTGTGGCTTCTGGGGGCGTTTATCAGCAATTTTTCTTCAGAGATCATGTTCATTCCGTATTGCACTAGCCGTAATATCGCTATAGTTCCAAGAGCATAAAGAAAAAGTGATCATAAATAAAGAGAAATTTACTGTTTTTAACTAACTGATCTTTTTGATTATTCTGATCTGTATTGATTAGTATGATCCTATGATCTGAGGCAAAAACCCAATGCAACTATTTGATTTTAAATAATATTTATTTTTACCTTTCAGAAGCATGATCATGTCAATATCGCAACGATGATCAATGTCTCTTAGCAAGCATGATCAAACAAAGCTTGAACGATGATCATCAGGCCTTCGAACCGATGATCAATAGTCACTAGGATCAATGATCAAGCTAGACACACAACTTATCCACAACCGCTGAAGAGCTCCTGGGTTTATTTTGATTTTTTCTCGTTGTAACACTTAATTATGTCTTGGAACGATGATCAAGAGAACACTTCATGAGTGTATTTTTCTACTAACCGAACCTGAAATGTGGTTGGATGAACACCTTGTCGCATCCTCCCCTTTCTACGGATTCTATAGGATGTGAACGAAAGCATGATCATGGTCATTTTCATGTTTTTCTTACCCCTATTAATGTTTCCCTCTATGGGTAACTTGGCTTCATTATTTGAGTTTAACCCTGATTATAATTGACACTAACCGTAAATTAGCGGTTTTTTATCATGCTTCCGGTTGTTGTATGATACTTGATCATCTTTCCGTCATATAAGGATCCTTTTTTCATCAATGATTGGATCCAATGGTGTGGATTCTTTCCTTGATCATTGTTCCATCCTGAGTCATTTTAATGGAAGCATGATCATGATGATTTCCTTGATCATCGTTCCAGTTCGATATCTCTGACTCTTCAAATCAAATGCGGAGAGGAAATTTAGGGAAAGAGGCTTTTTTATCGGTCAATAGTGAGGTTTTCAACCCTTATGGATGCTTATCGATTTAAATTCTCTTCTTTCGTCGCTTTATTGTTTTCAATTTTTTATAGAAATAGAGTACAGGAAAATTGAAAATACATCTTCCGTAATTTATTGATATTAAGTAATCGTTCCGGTAAACGTCTGACCGCTATTTTATGGCGGGCATCTTTTCCGTGTTGCTCCTCTTTTCTATTCTTAAGGTTTTAAACTCAGGTATTGATCATGTTTTCAGTTATTTTTCTTCTTTTTCAGTTTACATTGTAAATATGTGACGTTGTGACATTTTAAATGTACTGTTTTCCTTGTAGGAGAACCCTCTGGTTTTAATGATTGAAATATTCAGGTTAATGTTAATAATACGTCAAATGATGGATGTTTTTCTATTTATTGTGATTCCTATCCATAAGTGAATGTTCACCTTTTTATTGCGCGTGTTCAATATTGCTGTACAATTGATGGCTGGAAATCAGTTATGGACAGGATCATGAAAAGAGAACAAACAATAGAGAATCTCTACCAGCTTGCTGAACAAACTCAGCAGGTGCAAGCTGATCGAATAGAGATCGTATTAGAAGAACGACGTGATGAGCATTTTCCCCCGATGTCGAAGGCATTGATGGAAACTCGCTCTGGTTTGACTCGTCGTAAACTGGATGAAGCGATCGCCAAATTAGAGGCGGCGGGTCATCAGTTCACGAAAAATAATGCTAACCACTACTCTATTTCTCTTGCTGAAGCTCATATGCTGATGGACGCGGCTGGGGTACTTAAATTTCATCAACGCAAAAAGAATACGGAAAATAAGCCTTGGATCATTAACGTACAAAACCAAAAAGGCGGGACAGGAAAGTCCATGACAGCGGTTCATTTGGCGGCTTGCCTAGCGCTTAATTTAGATAAACGCTACCGTATTTGTTTGATTGATTTAGATCCTCAAGGCTCTTTACGTCTGTTTTTAAATCCACAAATTAGCTTAGCGGAACACAGTAATATCTATTCTGCGGTTGATATTATGTTGGATAACTTTCCTGAAGGCACGGAAATTGATACCGCGTTTTTACAGAAAAACGTGTTATTACCGACTCAGTACCCTAACTTGAAAACCATTTCTGCTTTTCCCGAAGATGCGATGTTTAATGCGGAGGCTTGGCAATATCTTTCACAAAACCAATCATTGGATATTGTTCGCCTTCTGAAAGAAAAGCTGATCGATAAAATTGCAGATGAGTTCGATATCATCATGATTGATACGGGCCCGCATGTTGATCCTTTAGTATGGAACGCGATGTATGCTTCCAATGCTCTGCTGATTCCTTGTGCGGCTAAGCGTTTGGATTGGGCGTCTACGGTGAATTTTTTTCAACATTTACCAACCGTTTATGAAATGTTTCCTGAAGATTGGAAAGGGTTGGAATTTGTCCGTCTGATGCCAACGATGTTTGAAGATGATAATAAGAAGCAGGTTTCTGTTTTGACGGAAATGAATTATTTATTAGGTGATCAGGTTATGATGGCGACGATCCCCCGCAGTCGAGCTTTTGAAACCTGTGCTGACACTTATAGTACGGTGTTTGATTTAACGACCAGTGATTTTGAGGGCGGGAAGAAAACCTTGGCGACAGCACAAGATGCTGTACAAAAAAGTGCCTTAGAATTAGAGCGTGTGTTGCATACACATTGGACTTCATTGAATCAGGGGTAAATAGAATATGGCAATAAAAACGTCTGAGCTGAATGCTAAGTTATTTGGTAAAGCAGATAAGCGACGGGCTTCAACCCCTCAAGAAGCGCAGGCTGCGGCAAAGGAACAAGCACAGGTCATTGAGTTGGCGGTTGCAGGTGAAGATCTTGTGACTTTTGAATTAGTCCGAATTCCGGCTAGCGAGATAGAAGAAAAAACCCTGATATTTTCCCAAAACGCCCGTGAGCAATCCTTTCTTAATGAACATGCGCTGGCGGATATTTTAAATTCATTGCGAGAGCGTGGGCAGCAATTTCCTGCCGTAGGTCGTCGGAAAGAAGATGGTAAAATTGAGGTTTTAGATGGCAGTCGCCGTCGAAAATCATGCCTTTTAGCTCAGCAAGATTTTTTGGTCTATGTTGCTGATAACATCAATACCGAGCATGCCAAGTTTCTTTCAGATGTGGCCAATGCTCATAAACCGCTTTCGTTGTATGAGAAGGGAAAAGAGATGCAAGCCCAGCTTGATAGTGGTGCTGCAGAAGACCAAAAAGCATTAGCGAAAATGTTTCAATGTAGTGAAGCTTTAGTGAGTGGTGCATTGAAAGCGGCATCATTACCACTGACTTTGTTACAGGCTTACCCGAATGTTGTTGAACTGGGGCGCCCGACCATTGTTAAACTACACAAACAGTTTAATGAGTTAACTGAGGAGCAACAAGCGGATCTCTTAGCCAAATGTCAGCAGCATGAAGGATACGTTTGGCAACACTGTCAGTCCCAAGGGGTTGCCCGTATCACTAAAGAGGTGACGGAAACGATTGAAGAGTGGATTCAGTCTTTGGTTCCCCCCAAAAAAGTTGCCAGCCATAAAGTGGAATTGGTCAAAGGCCGAGCTCACTATATGCGTAAAGGGAACTTATTAACGGTGAACGTACAGAAAGTAGATGATAGGTTGATGCAAGAAATTCTTGATTTTGTACAGCAAAAGTTAAGTTAGTCTACATAAAATAGCCCGCGTTAGCGGGCTATTTTATGAGTATCCTCATGACATTATTGGTTACGTAACCGTTGCCAATATCGGTCATAAATAGCCAGAGCTTCTGGCCCGACATCATTAATAAATTCCCCTTTCGCCATTTCTTCATCACTTGGGAAAATAGTGTGGTTATTGCGTAATTCTTCAGGGAGTAAGGCTCTTCCTGTTTCTGTTGCAGAGGCATAGCCTAAGCTATTGACGATTTCTGCTTGGTTTTCTGCTTCAAACATAAAATTAATAAATTTATGTGCCAAGGCCTTATTCTTGCTACCGGATGGGATGGTATAGTTATCCATCCATAATACCGCTCCCTCTTCTGGCATCACAAAAGTGAGTTCTGGTAACTCTTCTTGCCCTTGGTAAGCATTACCATTCCACTGCATTCCCAGAGCGACTTCTCCTGAAACATAAGGAACATGAGGCGCATCTGAGTTATAGAGTAATACATTTCGTTTTAGTTCGACGAGAGATTGATACGCTTTTTCAATTTCAGCTTCATTTTGGGTATTAATGCTAAATCCATTCAGTTTTAAAGCCATCCCGAAGACATCACGCATGTCATCAATCAGCATGACTTGTCTTCTGTATTTTGTATCCCATAAATCAGCCCAGCGAGAAATGCCTTGTGGTAACAAAGCTTGGTTGTAGCTTAGGCCAGTAATTCCCCAAATATAAGGTAAGGAATAAGTATTTTTAGGATCATGTGCTTGGCCTAATAAGGAAGGCATGGTTTCTTTCATGTTTGGGATCTGAGCGTGATCTAATTCGCTGAGTAGCCCTTCTCGCCCCATTTTCTCAATAAAATATGCGGAGGCGAACACCACATCATATCCCGTTCCTTTGAGTAGTTTTAGCCGGGTATACATAGATTCATTATTTTCAAAAGTCGAATAGTGAATTGAGACCCCTTCTTGAGCTTCAAACTGTTTCAGTGATTTTTCTGGAAGGTATCCTCCCCAAGCATACACGTTGAGCACTTTTTCTTGTGCATTGATTTGTATTGAGGTAGCGAGAGCGGCAAAGAGCAGTCCTTTGATGAAAGATTTCATTGCATTTTTATTCCTTAAAATCCAGCCCCATGCTGGTGTTCAGCTGCATAATTAGTCAAATTATCGTTTCAATAAAGCAAATATAATTTGTCGTAATGAATAATTTTTTTAGTCAGTTGTCCCCCTGTTTTGGCGTTACTCAATTTTTCAATGGGAGATGAGGGAATATGGGTGAGTCAATGACGCTTGTGCTACCATTATGGCTTCTGTTTTACTATCTGATTTCCTATGGCTGATTTAACGATACACTTTGGTGAATACATCAAACAACTGAAATCTTCTGCATGTACGAGCCACCATCGTTTTGGTTTATATTTTCAAGCTGAAACGGAATGGAGCCGGGTAATGCTGAAACAAGGGATCAGCCTGCTTGATAATCCAATGATTGTTCAACTGGGGGGGCCAACTCTTTTTCCTGATTTAGGCCAAACCGTTGCTTATAATCAAGGGCAACGGTTACTTGGACAAGAATGTGATGTGCTTATTTGTGACTGTTCCGATGGATGGGATGCGAACAGCTTTAGTGCCGCTCTTGGAACTTTGATTGGCGGCGGCTTACTTTTTATTCTCGGTCATGATGAATTTGAACAAACGGCTGATAAACGTTGGCTGACTCGTGCTTTTCATCAGCTGCTGGTGATTAATGAGCAAGAGTGGCCCTCTATACCTGAAGTGGGATTGGTTAATAAACCAAATGAATTTGCCCAACAGAATTTGGCGGTTGAACAAGTGGTTCGAACGGTGGAAGGTCATCGTAAGCGGCCTTTGATCTTAACTGCAGACCGTGGTCGAGGAAAAAGCAGTGCTTTAGGTATGGCGGCGGCTCGTTTAATGCAATCTCGTTCGCTTTCAATTATCGTGACCGCACCAACGCTTGCGGCTATCGCTCCTGTATTTGATTTTGCTCAACGTGCACTCCCCTTTGTGCGAACTTCAAAAGGATTTCTTGGTTATCAACGTTCAGAACTTCGTTATTTACCGCCGGATGAAATACAGCGGTATCGACCTTCATGCGATCTGCTATTGGTTGATGAAGCCGCAGCGTTACCCCTTTCTTTTCTTCAATTTTTTGTTGAGCACTATCACCGATCGGTTTTCTCGACCACCATTCATGGTTATGAAGGATGTGGACGTGGTTTCACCCTTAAATTTCAGCACTGGTTGAAACAGGTTCGTCCACAGATGCGCTCTTTGCATTTAGATCAACCCATTCGCTGGGCGGAGGGCGACCCTATAGAAGCATGGCATAGGCAAACGTTCCTGCTTAATGATGAACTTGAATTAGAGATAGAGGATAAAAATGATGAGGAAGTGCTCTATCATTCGGTAACCAAGCAGGAACTCTTAGATCAACCGGAAGTGTTGAGCGCGGTATTTTCATTATTAGTTAATGCCCATTATCAAACGTCTCCCAATGATTTATTTCATCTTTTAGCGGATGATAACGTCCAGCTGTTTATTGCCCGCCAGCAACAACGTTATGTTGCTTGCCTTTTGGCGGTACGAGAAGGACAACTTGATGCGGAATTGATCAAACAAGTTCAATGGGGTAACCGTCGTCCCAAAGGACATCTGGCCCCAATAACCATTGCAAATCAGCTAGGAATTTCTCAGGCAGCTTATCAGTCATGTTGGCGGGTGATGCGCATTGCGGTTCATCCTGTCAAACAGAATCAGGGGCTAGGCAGTGCTTTGTTACACCATTTTATTGAACAATACCCCTGCGACTATCTTGCAACTAGTTTTGGGGCCACCGCTGAATTGATTCATTTTTGGCAGAAAAATGATTTCTATCCGATCAAAATGGGTTCGCATCGAGATCAAGCTAGTGGTTGTTATTCGGTGTTGATGGCTTACAGTCAACGGAGTGAGTGGTTAGATAAGGCGAGAAGACAGCTTGCTCTTTATCTGAGATATGCACTAAAAGATAGCTTGCAAGAGCTAGAGCCCAAGGTGGTTCGAGCTTTGCTGAAAGAGATAAAAAGTGCTGGACATGAAAGTAACACCTATCCGGAGGCGCTTATTGCTCATTATGCTCTAGGCGGTGCCAACTATGAAAGTGTGGCTGTTTGGATTGAGCAGTGGCTATTAGAGATGATGAATATCGATCAGGTTTCGGATGTATTGATAGCCAAAGTATTGCAACAACATTCCTGGCAGTCTTGTGCCCTACGCTACGGTTATACTGGGCGAAAGCAGATAGAGCAGTATTTACGAGGGGAGTTAACCGAACTTATTGCAAATTTACAGTGTAAACCCAAGCGATGATGTTTGAGGCTATTTACACTGTAAATCAGCACTGTTAATTTAGGCGATGTGAGAGAGATGAGCATCAAGCAAGCAATGTATGATAAACAAACAATAACTAGGTATATAATGATTAAAACCACGACTTCCTCGGCGATACCGAATAGACCCGCATTTACGCCTAAGATGGACAACTTTAAAGTTAGCTTATCTTATGAAGGATTGTCATTAAAGCCAGGCTGTGAGCAACGCTCGATCGAAGAGTTAAAACGAGACTATGCGCGATAAATATGGAACCAAGCATGATAAGTATTGTTACCCAAATACTGACATTCTGGTAAATTTACTGAACATACAAGATGCAGCGCTGCTTGCTGAGGCAGAAGCTGCATTTACTGCCTACCGTTATCGCCATTATCAGTCTTTGGTCCGTCATTTAGATGACTTTCATTTCGAACACTTCAAATATCTGCATTACTATTTGTTTCAAGACCTCTATGCTTGGGCGGGGCAGATCCGTGACGTGGATATTGCTAAGGGGACGACTCGCTTTTGTACCGTTAATCGTATTGAACCGGAAGCTGAAAAAATCTTTTTGAAAATACCACTTCTTGGTCAGTTATCAGACCGTGAAGCATTGATCGAAGCCATTGCTGATCTCTTTTGTGATATTAATTTACTGCATCCTTTTCGTGAGGGGAATGGCCGCGTTGAGCGTTTCTTTTTTGAAGAAATGGTGTGTATGCTTGGCTATGACTTGGCATGGCCGTCAATTACGCAGCAGCAGTGGATTGAGGCAAATATTGTGGGCGTTCATGCTGATCTTGCTCCGCTGCAAGCTATTTTCTCACAGGCTCTTTCCTCTCCGGTTTAGCCCTGCCATTACAGGCTTTTTCCTTTTGTTCTACCTCAACCGTTTTTCTGATCGGTCGATTGTTAACCATCGCAAATTTGCTGACGAGAAATTTTGCTTATTTACTTAATAAAGTTGATCAAGTCGACACGTTACTGCTTTATCGATGGCGCTTATTGATAAAAATGATTATGTTTATAAGAAAAAGCTTATATTCGTATTTGTTGATGAGTACCAGAATATAAAGATAAAGGTGTATGTTGCACAGGCTGGATAGCATCGCAGAAGCATTCAGAATGGCAAGATAGGTTGTTTATAAAATACAGGCGAAAAGCGGTGGTAAGCCTTTATGTACGGCATAACCATCGATGTAGGAGAGAATATGTCGATTTCACGCAGAACTTTTTTAAAGGCTGGGGTTGGTATCGGGGTGCTTAGCGGCGCAGGTGTCGGATATCGAGAACTTTCAAAAACAAAAACCAATGCCAAAATTTTGATCGTGGGCGGTGGGGCTGCCGGGATAGGAATGGCCAACAAACTGAACCAGTATTTATCGGGAGCGGAGATTACCGTTGTTGAACCCAGAAATTTTCACTGGTATCAACCGGGGCAAACCTTGCTACTGGCTGGCTCTTATACACAGACCAGTGATGTAATGGCTGCTAACGAGCGTTATATTAGTGGTGACGTTCGTTGGGTTGAAGACGCGGTTATTGAATACCGTCCAGATCATAATCAGGTGGTGACTCAGAAAGGAAACCGACTTGATTATGATTATCTTATTGTCGCAACGGGCGTTGAGCTTAGATACGATCTTATCGAGGGGTTTGATACACAAGAAATTGGTCATAATGGTATTACCAGTATTTACTATAGCCCCGAGACGGGGCTGAAAAGCCACCAGCAAGCGTTAGACTTTGCTCAGCGTGGAGAAGGTAAAGTGGTTTGTACTCGACCTCAAGGGGCAATGAAGTGCGCTGGCGCTCCGATGAAAGCGACTAACTTACTGGAGTATTTTGTTGCTCAGGCGGGGAATCGGGAACACTTCACCTTTGATTATTTTACGGCAGAAGACTTTTTATTCTCTGTGCCAGTATTTGACCAAAGGATCCGTGAGATATGGGTGGAGCGGCAGATTCATCCACATTTTGAACATACCTTAACAGCGTTAGATTCTGCGAAGAAACAAGCTACCTTTATTCAACCAGATGGTCGCCAGCGGGTTGTCGATTGGGATTTTATCCATGTGGCACCGCCGATGACCGCTATCCAGTCTGTTCGAGAATCACCGCTTGCGGATCAAAACCTCTTTAAAGGCTATCTTGAAGTGGATAAATTTACGATGCAGCATTCCCGTTATGCTAATGTTTTTGGCATTGGAGATACTGTCGGGACTCCGATTGGAAAAACGGCGGCTTCCGTTAAGTCCCAGCTCCCTGTGGTTGCACAAAACCTGACGGCTTTAATTGAAGGTAGAGAACCTCAAGCTAAGTGGGATGGTTATACCTCTTGTCCTATGATTTTAGATGTTGGACATGCCATGCTATGGGAGTTTAACTATTCATTGAAGCCAGTCACGGCATTACCTTTTCATGTTGTTGATCCTTTAAAGAAAAGTAAGTTGGCTTGGGTCATGGAAGAGTCCATGATTAAGCCGGTATATGACATGATGCTCCATGGTTACAGCCCTATTTAATTCATAGTGCTGGTTAGCTACTCGTGGTTAAGCTGGTGGGTATATTCTTGAGGGGAGCAGCCAAATTGCTGTTTAAAAGCGGCAATAAAGCTGCTGACGCTTTTATATCCTAGTGCATGTGCGACAGCGGTTGAGCTCTCTCCTTGGCTTATTTTATCGAGAGAGTTCAGCAACCGAAATCGGCTTCGCCACTGTCGAAATGTTGTCCCTGTTTCTGCTTTGAATAATCGTTCAATGGTCCGAACACTTGCTCCCACCCACTGTGCAAGCTGAGGTAAGCTGTAGCTTATTTCGGGATGAGTCACCATATGGTTGATCAATTTTTGAAGTCTGGGATCGGTTCCGGAAGGCAAGCGGACTTTTAATGGGCGAAGAAGCTCTAGCTCATCGATAGCAACTAACCCTAAACGTTGTTGCTTCGCTTCGTTAATGGAGGTGGTGCATTCTTCTGTTAGTCTTAACATGATTTCACGCATCAATGGACTCATGGCGAGCATGACGACGCTTTTTTCATGGGCTCGAACAGGATAAGAGGGATCAATATAGATATTGCGAATTTTTGCACTGGTTTCGCTGTTCACCTGATGATAAACCCCGCCAGGGATCCACATCGCATAAGTTGAAGGTACAACCCATATTGCTTGTTCACTCGTGACTCTTAATACACCAGAGGCGGCCCACAGAAGTTGCCCCCGAGGATGCGCATGAGGAGCGATACCCGATTCCGCTAACATACTGCGCCCGTGAGTTAATACTGGGCGGTTGGCGTCCAGCGTATAAGCGACATTACTGGGTGATAACATTGTCGCTTTGGGAATATATGTTGTCATAATTTACCCTTAAAACGTCACCTCTTGTCGGCTATCTTAGAAGACGACACACTTTTTGTACAACTGTTCTCTGTATTAGGGCTTAAAACATGTTCACACGCATCAGTACCAAACAAGTTTTGATCATCGGAGTGCTGCTCTCATCGGCACTGATGGTGATGTTTCCATTTTCGGGTCACCCGCTCAATTTCTCTTATAGTGCTGCTGTTGTGTTGTTAACACTGGCGCTGTGGAGTACGGGAGCGTTACCTCCATTTTTAACGGGTTTAATCTTTTTTTCTCTGGCTGTCATTTTTCAATTGGCTGAACCGAGTTTATTATTTTCCGGTTTTTCATCAACGGCGGTGTGGCTGATCATCTCAGGTTTTGTCATCGGAGCGGCCATTTCATCATCCGGCTTAGGCGATCGTGTTGCCGCCTTGATAGCGCCATTTTTAACGCAGAGCTATTCTCGGCTTATTTTGGGCTTAGTGGTGATGGCAATGGCGCTAGGGTTTGTGATGCCTTCCTCTGTGGGACGAGCCGTTGTGTTAGTTCCCATTGGTATGGCTTTAGCTGAACGCGTTGGATTTAGCAAAGGCAGTAATGGACGAATTGGCATTGCCGTTGCGCTTGCCATTGCATGCAATATGCCTAGCTTTGCGGTGTTGCCTTCTAATATTCCCAATATGATTTTGGCGGGATCCAGTGAAACTTTATTTGGTTTACATTTTGGCTATACCGAATATTTGTTACTGCACTTTCCCATTTTAGGCATTGTTAAGTCCTTGTTTCTTGTTTGGTTGGTATTGCGTCTTTTTCCCGCCGAGATCACGAGGACGGAGGCGGCGGAAGCAACTTCTCTCTCTTATGATCGAAAACAGCAGAAAAAAGTGATTGCTTTGCTTGGTATGACGTTATTTTTCTGGGTGACGGATTCTATTCATGGCGTTAATCCCGCTTGGGTGGGATTAGCTACGGCGGTCATTTTACTCATGCCAAAACTGGGTGTAGTTGAGCCCAAATCTTTTAATCGTTCCATTGATTTTGCTACGGTCGTTTTTGTTGCAGCAGCATTAGGGTTGGGAGCTTTAGTGAATGTATCGGGCCTTGGCGCTGCGATGGGGGAGTTATTTAGCCATTTATTACCGACTTCCAGTGATCATAGTTTTTTAAGTTTCATGGCACTATCGCTCATTTCAACCTTGACCGGCTTGGTGGCGACCATTCCGGGTGTACCTACGGTGCTGTCTCCGATGGCGGCAGATTTTGCTCAGGCAAGTGGTTTTTCTTTATCTGCCGTTTTAATGACTCAGGTCATCGGTTTTTCTACTGTAATTTTTCCCTACCAAGTGGGACCACTGATTGTAGCGATGCAACTGTCCAACGAATCATTAGCTAAGTTAGTCAAAGTTACGTTGCCTTTGGCTGGGATAACGGTGGCCCTGTTAATGCCACTCGACTATTTTTGGTGGTTACTATTAGGTTGGATCTAATCTCGGTTTAATCTATTCGATCATTCATGGTAGGCTGAATGAGTGTCTCTTTTCTTAGATCTCTTATTCAGTTTGCCGTATCATGAGATACGCGTTCCCATTGTCGATGTTCATGATAACTCAAATTCCCATTTCCTTTTCGAGTGACACCCTTTCCTCATCTTCAGTTAGCTGTTCTCAGTGTCGGGCTTGCTGCTGTCGGCTTGAAGTGATGATTATTAGTGATACAGGGGTGCCTAAACAGCACATTGCGGTTGATCAATGGGGTGGGGAAACGATGCGTCGTTTGGAAGATGGATGGTGCTCCGCTTTAGATCGTGAAACCTTTATGTGTACTATTTATGAACAGCGGCCTTGGGTTTGTCGCGCCTTCGAAATGGGGGATTATGAGTGTTTACAAGAGCGAAAATCACTTAACCCTTAGATCTTATATGGTATTAACGTCGATTCCTTATTGGTGAATTTCGGTGATTGATATCAGTTTTTCCTATTGCAAGCGGTTGAAAAACTTTTTTGTCCTTGGAAATAATCTCGACTATTTTCATAAAAAATGGGTTAGTTCTGCTGCTTGGCTCCTGCTAGCCTACGGCCCACAGAATTTCTCTCGGTGAGAAATTGATATCAGCATGGGTTACCCTCAGGAGCAAAAGATGTCTAGCGTATTTTATATTCCTTCCACCAATTTAATGGGCCCAGGTTGCCTAGCTGAAGCGACTCAAGTTATTGCCTCTCATGGTTTTAAGCGAGTTTTAATTGTAACGGACCGGTTCCTTAACCAAATGGGGGTGGCAGAGAAGGTGATGACTTTGCTTAACCAAGTGGGGGTCTCTTCCGTTATTTTTGATGAAACCAAACCGAACCCAACCGTTGAAAATGTACAAAATGGCTTAGCAAAATTACAGCAAGAGCAATGTGATAGCGTACTTTCTCTAGGGGGTGGTTCACCGCATGACTGTGCCAAAGGTATTGCACTATTAGCCGCTAATGGGGGTGAAATTAAAGATTACGAAGGCGTTGACCGCTCGGCAAAGCCCCAATTGCCTTTATTTTCCGTTAATACAACGGCAGGGACGGCATCAGAAATGACCCGTTTCTGTATTATTACCGATGATGAGCGTCATATAAAAATGGCGATTGTTGACAAGCATGTGACACCTATGATGTCGGTCAATGATCCGGAATTGATGTTGGCAAAACCGGCTTCACTGACGGCAGCAACGGGGATGGATGCATTGACTCATGCGATTGAGGCGTATGTATCTACGGCGGCGACCCCTATTACCGATGCGGTTGCACTCAAAGCGATTGAAATGATCGAAGCAAATTTACGCCAAGCCGTTAAGCAGGGTGATGATATTTCCGCTCGTGACAATATGGCTTATGCACAATTTATGGCGGGAATGGCATTTAATAATGCCTCTTTAGGGTATGTACATGCCATTGCGCACCAACTTGGTGGGTTTTATGACCTACCTCATGGTGTGTGTAACGCGGTATTGCTTCCCCATGTTCAACGGTTTAACAGCCAAGTGGCGGCAGAGCGCTTATGTGATGTTGCTCATGCTATGGGGGTAAATACCGCTGATATGACGGCAGAGCAAGGAGCGAATGCGGCAATCAAGGCCATTTGTCAATTGTCAGAGGACGTTGGTATTCCATCAGGGCTTGCTCAGCTTGGAGTAAAAGAGCAAGATTTTACGGTTCTTGCTGATAATGCCCTCAAAGATGCTTGTGGGTTTACCAACCCTAAAGCCGCATCACAGGCGGAGATCATTGCGATTCTAAAAGCGGCGATGTAATGGTAAGCAAGGTATTCACCCTCGTGTGAATACCTTGTTTAGTCCTTTTATTTTTTGTTTCCTTTTCTCTTTCTCATCTTTGTTCCACGTTAATTTCCCGTTTTTTATTTCGATCATCTCAATACCCGATTATGATAAGAGGCTGGAAGTAACGAAACACCGATTGACGAATGAAAACAATCCATAGTTTTTGCCGTGTTGATGAAACACAGTATGCACTTGCTACCGACAAAGTTAATTTACTTTATTATCAATTACCCAAGCACTTTAGTGGTGAATACCATTGCTATGATAGGCCTCGGTTATGCACCATCTTACAAGGTAGCAAAGAGGTGCGCATTAATCAGTATCAGCCATTTCGCTATTCGAAACAGCAGTGTGTGTTGCTTTCACCTTATACGGATGTCCACATGTCGATGTCGGAACCAACCCGCGCCCTCGTGTATGAATTTAGTGATAGTTTGGTGGACAGTGTGATTGACCAAGTGGAAGACACGTTAGAGGTAAAGCCCACTCTTGACCCAAAAATGGGGTCTTTTCAGTTAGATAAACTTGATGAACGCCTCTTTTCACTGCATGTTCGAACTCAAGAAATCCTTCGTAGCGGTGATGCAAACCTTTCCTTTTTACTGGACTTGGTTAGCCAAGAGCTCGTGTATGAACTACTGAAGCGTCAAGGGTGTAATGACATCCTCTCTTTGCATCAACATCACCCGATTAGCCGAATCGTTCGCTTAATGCAGTCTGAGAAGGGGAGGGCAATGTCGGTGTCTCATTTTGCCGAAGAAGTGAACATATCTCTGTCTCGTTTTAGCCAAAAATTTAAGCAGATTACCGGACAAACACCCACCGCCTATTTAACAGAAATAAAATTGCAACAGGCCAAACCTTTGCTTCGACAAGTGTCTGTAACAGAAGCGGCATTGGAGCTTGGCTATGAAAACATTTCTTACTTTATTCGTTTATTTAAAAATAAGTTTGGCCTGACACCCAAACAATATCAGGTGCAGTATCAAGCCGGAATACCGGTTGGTTAATTGAATAAGAAACAAAGTGAGGGGGTAAATAGGCACTTTTTGTGCCTATTTACAGTGTAAACTCTTCAACCGTTTATACTTTAAATCGCCCGACTAACTGATAGAGTTCATTGGCTCGACCATTTAATGTTTGGCTACCGCTTCTGTTCTCATTCGCCAGATCGGCCGATTGGCTACTTTGATCAGAGATAACCACAATGCGTTGAGAGATCTCTTGCCCTACGAGGCTTTGCTCTTCTGTTGCGGTAGCGATCAGCGAATTCATATCCATTATGGTGCCTATCGATTGCTGGATTTTTTCCAATGCTTTCGCGGCATCGCTGGCTTCTTTTACCGTCGATGAGCTGCGGTTTTGGCTGGAATCCATTGCTCTGACCGCATTGTCTGAGGCTGTTTTTAACTGTTGAATCATCGTATGAATTTCTTCAGTGCTGTCTTGAGTTCGGCTGGCGAGTTTACGGACTTCATCTGCCACAACTGCAAAACCTCGTCCTTGATCGCCTGCTCGTGCGGCTTCTATTGCCGCATTGAGTGCCAGCAGGTTTGTTTGCTCAGCAATATCTTGAATGACTTCCAGTGAGCGGGAAATATTCTGTACATCGTCCTCCAGTTTCGAAATGACATGGCTGGCTTCTGCGACTTCGACGGCTAAGGCCTGTACAGATTGTGCGGCTGATTCAACAATCGTGTGTGCATCCAAGGCATTATCTTCGGCCTCTTTTGCTGATTGAGCCGCTTGGCTGGCATTATTGGATATTTCATGGGCGGTCGTGGTCATTTCTGTCATCGCGGTTGCAACCTGTTCGGTCTCTTCCCGTTGATTTGACGCTAAATCATCGACTTGAGCGGCTCGTTGCGTCATAGCATCGGTTTCACTGACTACTTGTTGGCCGACTTGATGAACGCGCTGAATGATCTCTTGTAAACTGGCAACGAACGTATTGAAATTGTGACTTAAGCGGGCAAATTCAGGAATATTAAAGCTTTCCATTCGTGCTGTTAGGTCGGCATCACCACTGGCAAAAGAGCGAATCGATTTATCAAGGATATCCAAAGGGTGCATAATGCTTCGGTTAAGCAGGACCACCATGATTCCGACGATAATAACAATGACACTGGCAATAGAGGCTAATGTCCATAAACTGCTGGTCAGTTGTTCTTCTGCCCGTTGTTCCATCGCTGCAATTTCAGCATCGACATCATCCGTATAAAAACCCGTTCCAATGGTGAGATCCCATTGAGGGAGGTAGACAGAATAGCTCAACTTAGGCAGAGGCTGGGATTCGCCAGGCTTGGGAAAGTAGTAAATGGAGAATTGGTTCTTTTTCGCATTATTAATGAGGTCTCGGATAAGGTAGTTACCTTGGGTATCGGTCATGTTGATAAAGTTTTCCCCAAGCCCAGCACGACTTTGACCAAGGAGGAGGCGAGTTCCTTTGCTGTCATAACCAAAAATATAACCATCGGAACCAAATCGAATTTCACGTAAAATTGTCATCACCTCTTCCAGTGATGCTTGCTGTTTCCGCAGTGGCTCGATCGCTGATTCTGCAATCTCTAGATAGGATTTCAGTTCGGCTTTTTTCATTTCCATCATGGCTGAACGGGTGGCAACCATTTGCTCATGGCTTAGGGTCTGCGTTTCTGAAAATGTGGAATAAATCATACTCAGGGTAATGAGTAGTAAAGGAGCGATCGATAAGATATAAAGTCGGTGGCGTATAGTCAGATTCATATGCTCTTCCATATTGAGTAATGCCGAATAGTGACCAACTGAAGGTTGTTTTTAAGTATTATTATTTATTCCCTTTCGACGGCAGGCTTCATCGGTACTGATGATGTGTATTCCCATGCGGTTGTATTCCTACCTTCATGAGGATGAACTCACCAAGCTGCTGATTCCTTTCTTTTCATCGATTGGGTCTATTTATAATCATAGTTCAGTTCTTCTTTTATGCTTGGGTGAGGCGAGAGAATTTCTTCTCCGAGTTGAGCGACGAGATGATCCACTTTTGAGTGATGGGGTTTGCTGCTGATTGAAAAAGATAAGCCGCCGTTTTTTTGTATTTCAATAGAGACTGTTGGCTATGTTATACTCCGCGGCCATATTATCAGTAAGAGCGTTATACCATGAGCCTAAAAAATGACATTCAACAACTGAACAATCGCCTTGATTCTTGCCGTCACAAGTTGGATGCAGCCAAGACTCGTGGTGATAGTGCCATGATCAGTAAATTTACCGATGAAGTGGAACAGCTCACCAAACAGGTGAATAGTTTAAAAAATAAAGCGGAATATGAGCTGAATAAAGAACGCAAGATCCTTTCAGATATGCCTTTTTATCGGGAGCTCACCAAAGCTGAGCAGGCCGATCTCGGTAAACTGAAAAAATCCGTCAAAGGGTTAGTCATTGTGCATCCCACCACTAAAATTGGTAAAGCACTTCGCTTGGAAGCGATGACAGGGTTTGCACCAAAACCGTTTTAATCCATTTGTCTTCGTTAATAAAAAAGAGCCTAGCATTTGCTGGCTCTTTTTTGTGGACGGAAAACAGTTAGTAGCCCATGAGTTGTAATAAGTTTTCAGCGGTGCTGATGGCTTCTTTACGATTAGCAATATTGAGTTTTTGGTATAGGTTACGAATATGCGTTTTAATCGTTGTGCCTGCCACATCCAATTCTTGAGCAATTTGCTCATTACTAAAGCCTGAGTAAATAAGCCCTAGAACTTGCCACTCTCGCTGGGTCAGTGGGCTGGTGCGGACCAGTTCCGGAATATTTGGATGGTTAATCAACTTCTCAACAAACTCTTCATCAAAGTGAATGGAGCGGCTACGCTGAGTTGTGGAGATTTCTTTGATCAACAGCTGTGCTCGGTGGCGTTCTAAGTCTCCTAATTCCACTCGGTGAATCAATTTTTCGAGCAAATGGCCGATTCGATGACCATCAATGAGGAAGTTACCCACCATTCCCGTTTGATTTGTCAGGCGAAGGGCTTCTTTGAGCTTTTCTCGAGCCAATTCTTCGTCATGGCAAGCCACGGCTAAAGAGGCTTCAACAATCAGGTTTCGGTTGAGATCGGTGAGCAAGTGGTACTCTCTTGCTTGATCTTGAATAACGGTTAGTGTTTGTTTGGCTTTATCATACTGTTCTAAGCTAATTTGTGCCCGTGCAATATTGCGCCATTGAAGTTGGAAAAAGTGGTTGCAGGCTTTATCTGGGCGAATGGTGGTATTTAACCAATTCTGGATAGCCTCCAGATCACCACGAGCTTGCCAGTATAACAACAGTGACAACGACGCATTAGCCGTCCAGTCTACGTGGTAGTGAGACTGTTTCATTAAATGTTGTACTTGTTCGATAAATCGCCCTGCTTTATCGAGTTCTCCTCGGCCAATCGCAATGCGTGCTAGCATGGAATAGCTGTGTAAGTGCTGGCTTGGGGAGTGAGAGCCAAGAATGTCTAGCCCTTTATATGTACACTCTTCTGCTTCATCTAACCGGTTCCAACACCAGAATATTTGCGCTCGAATGCGTAATAGGAATTCATGAAGAGGAACCTGATGTAGGTGCTGCTCTTCAACTAATTTAAAAGCATTGTCTTGAACTTCAAACGCCGCTTGCACATAACCTTGAGCAATCAGAATTTCACTTTGTTGTAAAAGTGCCCATAAGGCTTGGTGATAAACCTGATACTGGCGAGCCAGCTTTTCGGTTTGTTGCATCATTGAAAGCGCACGGCTCAAATGTCCAAGGACGTGGTTGACCTCGCCGACCACCGATGTGGCCACAATTCGGCTTAAATAAACACTACTGTCCAATTGGCTCAGTGCTAACTCAGCCAGTTTCAACGCTTTTTCTGGTTCGTTTTTATTGATCGCTACTTGTGCCAGTAGCGCATTATGCTCTCCTTGCTCTTTATGCGTGGGTTCAACATTTAACGCTTTCATCTCTTTTTCCGCTTTGGCTAACATATCGCCGACCACATCATAACGGTGTTGGCTTTGGGCAAGCCAGGCTTGTAACAGACACAGTTTAGGTTCTCGGTAAAGCTGCGCGGGAGAGAGCAAGTTAATGGCAGATTCCAAGATGTTAAGCTCACCTTGGTTGAACATCTTCCAGCCATATTGCGTTAATATATTGGCCAGCAGTTCTGTATCTTGCGCTAGGTTTGCGTGGCGCAAAGCTTGGTGAGGCGTGGAGGCTTCAAGCCAAGCTCGGGCAGCAGATCGGTGTAATTCTTGTTCTTGCTGAGGGATTCGAGCTAAACGTTGATGAGCGAGAAATTCTGCAAACAAATTATGGAAGCGATACCAATTGTGTTCCCCTTCAAGAGGGTAAATAAAAAGCCCATAACGATTGAGAGACTCAATCATACTTAAAGCATCGTCTCGTTCGGTTAATGTCGCCACTAAACTGTCATTAAAGTGATCCAAAACGGAGCATTGCATCAAGAAATAACGAGTATCATCATCGAGTAAATCGAAAACCTCTTCAACCAAGTAATCCCAAAGGTGGGCATGGTTAAAGTGGGAAACCGACTCGGCTGTTTGGGCTAATGTGCGTTTTTGATGCTGAGCTTGCAGCGCGATCAGTTGCAGCGCAGAAGGCCACCCTTCCACATAGTTACGTAGATTGACTGCGGTTGTATTATCAATACCATCGGCAACGCGTTGATTAAAGAACCGAGTGGTTTCTTCCGTATCAAAGGCTAATAGTTCATTGCCGATTTCGATCATTAAATCTCGAACTCGTAAGTTTGCGGTGCCCAGTGGGGGAGTCATCCGGCTTGTGACCACTAAAGTGAGGTTGTCAGGCATATGCTTAAGGAAAAAACGCATCGCCTCATGAATATCATCATCATTAATGACGTGATAATCATCGAGAACGACAAAGCATTCCTGATGAAACTCAGACATTTCAGCAAAGACTTCACTAAATAAAGAATGCAATGACGAAAACTGACGACGTTCAGCCAGTTTTTGGGCATTAGGGCAACTTTGCTGAGTTGCTTTATTAATCGCTTGCAGTAAATAGTTGATAAAGCGAAAGGAGTCATTGTCGCTTTCATCAATACTGTACCAGCCTACATTGGGTTTATCGGCGAGCCACTGTGCCGCCATGGTGGTTTTTCCATAGCCTGCGGGCGAGCGAAAAAGGACCAATTTATAGCAAGGTGCATGTTGCAAGAGTTCTAATACACGGGGTCGGACAATGGCATTATGTAGCCGTCCTGGGCGTGTTAATTTAGAGGGTATCCACATCGTTTTGTTCCGTTATTGAGCGTGCTGAAGCTTTTCTCATCTATTTAGTGATAAGGATGTTACTAGAACTTCGGATGCACGGTTATTGATCCTCCGCGGCTTTTTGGCATGAGCGGTTGTTTTTGACCAACTACGCCCCGTATTTGAGAGGTTGGTCACGTTTAAATCTTTTTGACTTCAAGAAAGTTATCACCCCCCATACGAAATATTGTGAAAATTAAGCAAAATTAAAAAATAATTTGTGATCTAAATAGTGTTTTGAGTAAATAGTTTTAATGGGTAAAAGATTCTATGAGTAAGGAAAAATTGGGTGATTTGCGATGTTGGCGTGATCAATATCACTCATAAAAGCGCTTTAATCGATATCAATGAGAGCTAGATCACTTCAATGAACTCAGTCTGTCTTCTACGCCCTTGCTCCTCCTCCCGCTTTCCTACATAAGCAGGAGGATGCTTTGTTGAATAGGCAGAGGCAGGATATGGCGTAGATGGATTAGAACCTAGAAGTGAGATTTCTCAATGAAACCTACGCAACAGAAAACGTTTGATAAAGCATTATTCCAAGCTAACGTAAAACGCCACCTCACTGCGACTTATGCAACAACGGTAGAGCAGGCTTGTGGTCGAGCTTGGTATTTAGCAATGGGTCGTGCACTGGCTGAGTTAACGACCTTTGACCTACTGGAAACGGAACAAGATGAGCGCATTGTTAATGCAAAAAGCCTTAACTACTTATCGCTGGAGTTTTTGATTGGTCGTTTAACGGGCAATAACCTGATCAGCATGGGGTTGTATGATCAAATTTCAGAAGCGATGGCTGAGCTTGGTCAAAGCCTGACTGATATCTTAGAGGAAGAGCGCGACCCATCATTAGGTAATGGCGGTTTAGGCCGTTTAGCTGCGTGTTTTATGGATTCATGTGCGGCACAAGAGTACCCAACCGTTGGGTATGGTTTGCACTATGAATACGGCTTATTTAAGCAGTCTTTTGAAGAAGGCCATCAAAAAGAAGCGCCGGATGCTTGGTGTGGTGTTGAAGGTTACCCTTGGGAAGTGGCTCGTCCTGAACTGAAACAAGAAATAGGCTTCTACGGCCATGTTGAAGTGTATAACGACAACGGTAAAGAGAAACGACGTTGGGTTCCTGGAATGCTGGTTCAAGCAATGCCTTGGGATTTACCGATTGTTGGTTATCAAAGTGAAACCGTGTATCCGCTACGTCTTTGGGAATGTCGCGCCATTGCTCCTTTCTCTTTAGAAAGTTTTAACAATGGTAACTATTTTGAAGCCCAACACGCGTTAATTGATGCGGGTAACATCACGAAAGTGCTTTACCCGAACGATAACCATGAAAAAGGCAAAACACTGCGTTTAATGCAGCAGTATTTCCACAGTGCGGCATCGATTCGTGACATTTTACGTCGCCATGAAGCCGCAGGTTTTACGCTACAAGACTTGCCTAAGTATGAAACGATTCAATTAAATGATACCCACCCAACGATTGCGATTCCTGAGCTGATGCGCATCTTAATTGATGATCGTGGCCTAACATGGGAAGCGGCGTGGGAAATCAGTTCGAAAACGTTCGCTTATACCAACCATACCTTGCTACCAGAAGCATTGGAAACGTGGAGTGAATCCTTGATCCAACGTTTACTGCCTCGTCATATGGAAATCATTTACGAAATCAACCACCGATTCTTACAAGAGGTTCGTGCTAAATGGCCCGGTGATGTGGCTAAGCAGCAAAAACTGTCCATTATTGAAGAAGGCTTCCATCGCATGGTTCGCATGGCAAACTTGTGTGTTGTGGGCTCTTATGCGGTTAATGGTGTGGCGGCGTTGCACTCTGAATTGGTGAAGCGCGATCTCTTCCCTGAGTTCGTTGAGCTTTATCCAGGCCGAATTCAAAACGTGACTAACGGAATTACCCCTCGTCGTTGGCTTAAATTCTGTAACCCAGGTTTATCAGCCCTGATTACTGAAAAAGTTGGCGATCAATGGCCTGCTCATCTTGAGCAATTAGAAGCGATTGCTGAATACGCGGACGATAAAACGTTCCAAAAACAGTTTATGGCGGTGAAAAAAGAGAACAAAGTACGTTTGGCTCACTGGGTGAAAGAGAACATGGGTATTGAACTTGATACTAATGCGATCTTTGACGTTCAAATCAAACGTTTGCATGAGTACAAACGTCAGCACTTAAATATGTTGCATATTTTGTCTCTCTACCATCGTTTATTAAATGATCCAAACTTTGATATGCATCCTCGCGTGGTGTTCTTTGCTGCCAAAGCGGCGCCAGGTTATCACCTAGCAAAAGAAATCATTTATGCACTGAACAAGATTGCTGAAAAAGTGAATAACGATCCACGAGTGAACAACAAACTCAAAGTGGTCTTTATTCCAGATTATCGAGTCAGCATGGCTGAAATCATTATTCCTGCGGCAGATGTGTCTGAGCAAATCTCTACGGCTGGTAAAGAAGCGTCGGGGACGGGGAATATGAAAATGGCGCTCAACGGTGCATTAACCATCGGTACGATGGATGGGGCGAACGTTGAGATCCGTGAAGAAGTCGGGGATGACAACATCTATATCTTTGGCCTTGAAGTGGATGGTGTGGAAGCATTAAAAGCACAAGGCTATAACCCTTATGATTACTATCAAGCTGACCCTTTGCTGAAAGCGTCGCTAGATCTATTGTTGGGTGAAGAGTTTACCCCTGGCGCACCAGGCAAGCTGCGTGCGACTTATGACAGTTTGCTCGATGGTGGCGACCCTTATCTAGTACTGGCTGATTTTGCTTCTTATGTACAAGCGCATGAAGCGATAGATAAGCAATACCGAGATCAAGCGGGTTGGGCGAAAAAAGCCATTCTTAATACTGCTTTAGTCGGCAAATTCAGCTCTGACCGTAGTATTCGTGACTACGTAAATAATATTTGGAAATTGAAAGCGGTTAAACGCTAGTCACCCCAAATTCCCAGCCAAGGTTTTTCTTTGGCTGGTTCATTCCTTTTTCTTATACACCCTACATGATTTGAGGGGATGTTGTCCCTTCGGAGAGAGCGATGAAAGAACATAATGCATTAAAACAAGTCGCTGAGATGGCAAACATTGCCGACAGCTATATAAGCGCATGGGGCGAGGAAGCGAGCGTTTCAGACGACACAATACGTCGTCTTTTGGCGTCTATGGGCTATGAAGTAAGCCGTGATGAGGCACTATTGAAATCGGCAGAGAAAAAGCATAAGAAAGAGGTTCTCGATTCTGTGCTGGTCGTTTCAGATGGTGAGGCTATTGAGGTCCCTCTCTATTTAGGGGTGAGTGCTCGTGAGAGTGAATTTAACTGGCGACTAGAAACTGAGCAAGGCGACATTTTTGAAGGTTATCTTCAGTCGCAAATCGTTCGTGACGAAAGGGCAGAAGGTGGCCCTTTAGTGTTTGCTTTACCGAGCGACTTACCATGGGGCTATCATACCCTATTGATCACGCGTAAACGTCGTAAGACGCCTTACAGCATGACGCTGATCATTACACCGAAAGCCTGTTATAAGCAACCAGAGTTAGAGAAAGGCAAGAAGCTGTGGGGACCCAGTATTCAGCTTTACACCTTGCGTACCCAGCATAACTGGGGAATGGGTGATTTTGGCGATCTAAAACAATTAGTGGCGGATATTGCATCGCGTGGGGGGGACTTTGTTGGCCTTAACCCGATTCACTCATTATTTCCTGCTAACCCAGAAGGGGCGAGCCCATATAGCCCATCTTCTCGTCGTTGGTTGAATATTTTATACATTGATGTGAGCTCTGTTCCTGAATTTGCTTTAAGTGCACAAGCCCAGCAACAAGTCGGAAGCCAAGAGTTCCAGCAACGGTTACAAAAAGTTCGTGAAACACACTGGGTTAACTACAGCGAAGTTACCAACCTCAAAATGAGTGTGTTACCGCTGCTTTTTGCGGAGTTTAAAACTCGCCATTTAGATAAAAATACAGATCGGGCGCAAGCATTCTTAAATTTTGTCGAACAGGGTGGAGAAAGTTTATTACACCAAGCCGCATTTGATGCTTTGCATGTCGATTTGCATTCCCAAGACGATACCGTGTGGGGGTGGCCGGTGTTCCCTGAAAAATATCGCCACTTTGATAATGTCGCCGTACAGAAATATATTGAGGAACACCAAGATCAGGTACATTTGTATATGTATCTACAGTGGATTGCCGATACCCAAATCAGTGAAGTTCAATCACTGGCTGATGAGAAAGGGATGACGGTAGGACTTTACCGTGATCTTGCGGTGGGAGTGTCTGATGCAGGTGCAGAAACATGGGCGGATAAGGGTAACTTAGTACAAGACGCCTGTATTGGTGCTCCGCCAGATGTGCTTGGCCCTCTTGGTCAAAACTGGGGATTGCCACCACTGAACCCACAGGTTTTACAAGCAACAGCCTATGATGCTTATATCAAACTACTACGTGCAAACATGAAACATTGTGGCGCACTACGTATTGATCATGTGTTGGGATTATTGCGCTTATGGTGGATCCCGAAAGGTGAAAATGCAACACAAGGTGCATACGTATATTACCCTGTTAAAGATATGCTGGCGATTCTCGCTTTAGAATCCCATCGTCACCATTGTAGTGTGATAGGCGAAGATCTGGGTACGGTTCCGGATGAAATTGTAGAACTCCTACGAGATGCCGGGGTGCATTCTTATAAAGTCTTTTTCTTTGAAACATCCAAAGATGACGGCGGTTTTATTTCTCCTAAACATTATGCAGAACAATCTATGGCGGCACTTTGTACCCATGATATGCCGACCTTGCGTGGTTTCTGGCATTGTGATGATTTGAAAATGGGGAGAGAAATTGGTCTTTATCCAGATGAAGAACAACTCGAAGGGCTGTTTGCTGATCGTTTGAAATGTAAGCAAGGTATTCTTGATTCCGTTGCGTGGCATGGCTATTTGCCAGAAGGCGTTGGGCGAGATGCACAGTTGGTTCCGATGGACTCTTATTTAAGTGAAGCGTTACAACTGCATGTCGCGGCGGGATCTTCTGCTTTGCTCAGTGTACAGTTGGAAGATTGGTTAGAGATGGATAAACCCGTGAATATTCCTGGTACGGTCAACGAATACCCTAACTGGCGTCGCAAACTCTCAATGAATTTAGATGAATTGTTCGCTCGTGAAGATGTTAATCGTATTGCAGCAAAACTGACCGAAACACGAGCGAAAGCTCATTAGTCGACAGATAAATGATCTCATTTTTATTGCTATGAGTTTCATAAATTAAGGCTAGGTCACTCCACGTTTGGTTGGAGTTCGCTAAGATGTCTTTAACGAGATAACCAGATAATTATTGAGTTTTCTTATAGATTACTTTTTTTTGATAAGAGCTCTCTGGTTATTTTTTCACGCTAGCAAGCCCGCTTTGTGCGGGCCTTTTTCCATTTTGAGAGAGTCAGTTAGGAGAAGGAATATTGAAACCTATAAAGAAACCATCCAAGAAACAGCAAGCCTACCATCAGTTATCTCATGCTGCTTTTTCTGATCCTTTTTCATTTCTAGGTCCTTATCTTCCAACAGAACAAGGTGCACTACGGGTCTGGATGCCAGGGGCGGATAACGTTGAATTATTAGTAGAAGGGCAGCCAAGAATTGAGTTATCGCCAGAAGAGAATGGCGGGTTTATCCTAAAATCTGACCAAAATTTACGTTTTACCCATTACCAATTAGCCATTAACTGGTCGGGGGTTGAGCAAATCATTGATGATCCTTACCAGTATCATGCCTTATATGCTGAGTATGACGATCTTCATACCCCCAAGCAGATGTATCATCAAATGGGGGCACAGTTTGTCACATTAGAGCGCGACGGGCAGTCAGTCAGCGGTATTCGTTTTTTGGTTTATGCGCCTCACGCTTCGGCTTGTAGTTTAATTGGTGCGTTTAACCATTGGGATGGTCGTCGTCATCCAATGCAACGGCTTGATTACGGTATTTGGGGCCTCTTTGTTCCTGATTTACCGGAAGGAACGCAGTATAAATTTGAACTTAAAGGGCCACATGGTGAGAGCCTGCCACATAAAGCCGATCCATGGGGCTTTTATGCTGAGCAGCATCCCTCTTTTGCTTCTGTTACCTATAATCATCAGCGTTATGATTGGCAAGATTCAAGCTGGCAGCAGCGGGCTGTTACAGAAAAACGCAAGCAAGCGTTATCATTTTACGAATTGCACCCCGGATCATGGAAACGTGCTGCTGATGGTCGCTTTTTAACTTACCGTGAATTAGCCGATGAATTAGTGCCCTATTTACAAGATATGGGGTACACCCATGTTGAGTTAATGCCACTTTCAGAACATCCTTTCTACGGTTCATGGGGATATCAGCCTGTTGGACTGTTTGCACCGACCAGCCGTTATGGTTCTCCAGACGATTTTAAGTATTTTGTCGATAAGTGCCACCAAGCCGACATTGGGGTGGTATTAGATTGGGTTCCTGCTCATTTCCCATCGGATTCTCACGGGTTAGCGCATTTTGATGGTACACCGCTTTACCATGATCCCGACCCTCGTCGTGGTTGGCATCAAGATTGGAACTCGTACATTTATGATTTAGGTCGTGAGCATGTCAGACGCTTTTTAGTCTCTAATGCCTTGTATTGGTTCGACATGTTCCACATCGATGGCATTCGGGTTGATGCGGTTGCATCGATGCTTTATCTCGATTACTCCCGCAGTCATGATCAATGGATTCCCAATGTGGATGGCGGCCGTGAAAACTACGATGCCATCGCTACTTTGAAGTGGATGAATGAGGAAGTGTATAAGCATTTCCCGAATGCGATGACGATAGCGGAAGAATCAACGGCATTTCCTGGCGTTTCAGCCCCGACTTTTATGGGGGGGTTAGGGTTTGGATTTAAATGGAATATGGGATGGATGCATGACAGCTTGTCTTACATCAAAGAAGATCCTATTCATCGTAAATACCACCACAATACGCTGACTTTTCCACTGATTTATGCGTTTAGTGAGAATTATGTTTTGTCACTTTCTCATGATGAAGTGGTGTACGGTAAGCAGTCCCTCATTTATAAAATGCCGGGTGATGAATGGCAACAAACGGCCAATATGCGAGCCTACTTAGGCTATATGTATGGTCAGCCAGGCAAGAAACTCAACTTTATGGGAGCGGAATTTGCTCAAACCGCCGAATGGAACCATGATGATCAGTTGCAGTGGTTTTTACTTGAATTTGAACGTCATAAAGGTGTTCAAAATTTAGTGCGAGATTTGAACCACTTGTATCGTGCGGAAAGTGCACTGCATGAATTAGATTGTGATCCGCAAGGGTTTGAGTGGCGTTTGCAAGATGAAGCAGAGGCGAGCATCATTGCTCATGAGCGTCTGAATGCAAAAGGGGAGCGTATTCTAGTGATCACCAACTTTACCCCAGTACCTCATGACGCTTTCCGTTTAGGAGTGACACAGGCAGCTGACTACCAATTGTTACTCAATACTGACAGTGCGGTTTATGGGGGAAGTGATTTTGCGGTGTTGGAATCGGTGTCTACCGAAGAGGTAGTGAGCCAAGGCTTAGCACAGTCATTATTCTTGCGTATTCCACCTTTAGCCACGGTATTTTATAAGCGTTCGTGATGATGCATGAGCTCATCGACTTAAAGGCCCATTAGGGCCTTTTTTACCTCTCGTCATTCTATTAAATCAACTGCCAATTCGTGAGCAGGAAAATGCCCAGTGTACAGGTAAAGAGAGAAAGAACGGTGGTGAGGGCAATAATATTGGCCGCCAGCGTGGCATTCCCTCCCATGGCTCTTGCCATAACATAACTCGCCGCGGCTGTTGGGGCGCCACTCATCAGAAAAATAATCCCTAAATCACTTCCTCGAAACCCATACAAGAGAGCCGTTCCTGTAATAAGCAGTGGAGACCAAATCAATTTATACCGTGTGGCGAACCAAGTGGAAGCGGTATCTTTTCTTAATGATTGCATATCCAGTGACCCTCCAGTGCAGAGAAGGGCTAGTGGAAGTGTCATATTGGCAAAGTATCGGCCTGCATCAGTAACGATAGATGGGATTGGCACAGAGGCCCAATAACAGAACATCCCCAGTGCAATAGAGATAATCAGCGGGTTTTTGGTTAATGTTTTGAACATGATGTTCGGGGCTTTAGTGCCGTGAGCCTCTCCTGTCGGGGATAAAATAATAACGGCTTGAATATTATAAAGCACGGTACTGGAGGCCACATAAAGGGCAGCAAGAGCAACACCGGATGTTCCGTAGAGGTTAGCAACATAAGCAAGAGCAATAATGGCGGTGTTGGCGCGAAATCCCCCTTGTATTACCACGCCTTTATCCAGTGAGCAGAATCTTTTTCTCTTACTCATCCAACAGGTGAATAAGAAAAAAGAAAAATTAGCGATTAAGCCAAAAAGAATCAATGAGATACCAGAGGAAAAATCATGTTTTTCACCAACAATACTTAAAAACAGCATTGCGGGTAAAGTTACTTGAAAGACAAGACGAGAGGCGACATCAATAAAGTTCTCATTAATTAATTGGATACGTTTGAGAAAAATACCCAGTATCAGCATTAAACAGATAGGGCCGGTAATGGATAAAGAGAACTGCAGTTGTTCAAAGATTCCGTACATAGCTAGATAATCGATATGATTGTTATTTTTATTGTTTCATAGATAGAACCGAGCGGGAATGGGTGTCATGAAAATCTTTTCCACTTGAGCTATTGAGATTATGAATTGTTTAATTGGACGGCGATTTTTTTTGTTATGTTAATGGTTTCATTGCTTAGAAGGTTTATTATTTCAAGGTGTTAAATTATTAGCCATAGTTTTGATAAGGTTAACATTTTGGCAATAATAATTATCCTCTTGTTTGAATCTATGGGATCATACTGATTGCCGATTGGCCCGATAAGGAAGAATAATAATGAACAGAAATGATAGTGTCCCTTTGCCCAACAATACCCGAGAGTGGTTGCTTAACCGAAACAGTCTGATTGTCCTTGCCGACATCGCTCTGTTTTTTATACTTCTCAATGTACTTCCCTTTGATCCTAATGTTGTCTTGGGTCTTAGTATTTTGGTTTTCATCGCCATTTTATGGTTAACCGAAGCCTTACACGTGACAGTGACGGCAATTTTAGTGCCGATTATGGCGGTCATTTTTGGCGTTTTTGAAACTCAAGCCGCGCTGAATAATTTTGCCAACTCTGTTATTTTCCTTTTCTTGGGGGGCTTTGCTTTGGCGGCAGCCATGCATAGACAAGGTTTGGATAAGGTGATTGCTGATAAAGTATTACTGATGGCGCGTGGCCGTTTTAGTGTGGCGGTTTTTATGCTGTTTGGGGTTACGGCAGCGCTTTCGATGTGGATCAGTAATACCGCGACCGCAGCCATGATGCTACCGCTTGTTTTGGGGATCTTGAGCAAAGTGGATCAAGATAAAGGGCATAATACTTATGTTTTTGTCCTACTTGGTATCGCTTATAGTGCCAGTATTGGGGGGATTGCGACGATGGTGGGCAGCCCTCCGAATGCGATTGCGGCGGCTCAGGTTGGTCTCTCTTTCTCTGAATGGATGAAGTTTGGGATTCCAACGACGATCATTATGCTTCCGATTGCTGTTATCCTGCTTTATCTACTACTTAAACCCAACCTAAGTGGTCAATTTGAACTCAATCATGAGGTTGTGGATTGGGATAAAGGTAAAGTCGTGACCTTGGCGATTTTTGCCCTCACGGTTGCTTTGTGGATTTTTAGTAAACCTGTGAATGCTATGCTAGGTGGTTTCAAAAGCTTTGATACTATCATTGCGCTTGGTGCCATTATTTTAGTGAGTGTTGCTCGAGTCGTGCACTGGAAAGATATTGAAAAAACGGCGGACTGGGGGGTATTGCTACTATTTGGTGGTGGTATTTGTTTGAGTAATATTCTGAGACAAACAGGAACCAGCCTATTCCTTGCTAATGAATTGAGCGCATTAATTTCAGATTTGAATATTCTTTTTATTATTATCGCTATTGCCGCTTTTGTGGTGTTTTTAACCGAGTTTGCGAGTAATACCGCCAGTGCCGCTTTGCTTATCCCTGTTTTTGCTGGGATTGCCGAGGTGCTTGGTGTTTCACCCATCATTCTTTCGGTATTGATTGCCATTGCGGCTTCTTGTGCCTTTATGCTCCCTGTGGCGACCCCTCCTAATGCCATTGTGTTTGCTACAGGCCACATTAAACAACATGAAATGATGAGAGTGGGGATGGTTCTTAATATCGCGTGTATTGTGATTTTGTCTGCAATAGCGATGTTGTTCTGGAACTAGTTTCTTCTTGAATTGAGCAATAGTGATGAAATAAGGGCTTCTGCAATATCTGTGAGGCCCTTATTTTTCATTTGCTATTCATTTCATTATTGATTAACGAAGGTTTTAAAGCGTGCTTTTGTGTCAGCATCTGCTTTGTTATACCAAAAGTGCAACATTTCTTCCGCTGTGGTATCTGTGGTATGACCACTGACGGTCATCGTTGATACTGAGGATCCCAATGTCGTAGAGATGGCGGCTGGGCCTCCTTCCAAATTATATTTAAATATCTCTTGCGGATAGTCTCGACCAATTTGCATGCCGGGTTTGATCAAACGATCTTGACGCATGGTAATGGTGGTATTGTTTTTATCCTGCAATGACCATTCCATCATTTTGATATTTTTTTCTGCTTCAAGGGCATTGCGATATTGCGGCATATCAAAAGTCAGTACTTGATCTTGTGCTTGAAAGGTTGCCACGATGACATCACTTTCAACCCGAACGCGATCACTTCCTTGAGTAAAATAGGGTTGATAACGAAAAACAATTTGTTGTTCCCCATCTTCTAAGTCAACCGTTTTATTGGCAGAGAAAATGCGGCCAGATGTTTGTGGTTTTTCACCATTCACAACCAGTAGTTCGATCGTATCTGGAATTTCAATAGTAACTTTTGCCATAGCTGAAGCGCTTAACATTATTCCCATAATGCATGATAACGTTTTGATTTTATTCATTGGATCTATCCTTTTGGTCGCGTACGCGTTTTCAACGGTGAGGTTGCCGATTGTCTGCCAGAAAATCAAGCATTCACGGTATGAAGTTTTACCTTGTCATCAAAACTTCATCTTGGTGAACATCATTGGGTGAGTGAGTAGCTGAAAATCTCGACTCTTCTACTTTACGTGGAAAAAATTACGGTTTCTTGGCTCAAGATTAAATTTGCCGTGTAAGGCAATGAATCCGTTCCATGAAATGATCGTGATGACTCGTAAAGCCTACCACGAGATTTTCAAAATTGTCTTGGTTATCAAATACTCCTCGTTGATGTTCTTTCTTTAGCCGTGGAAGAGCAGCCATCACTCATGTTGAGTGTAATCGACAAGATATAAGAGAGATTACTATGAACCGTATGACTCTGTGTGCTGCGACTATTACTTTCGTGCTTTCCGGAGCAGTAATGGCAGCCCCTGCGGCCCCGAGCATTGATATTTATGGGTCGAACAACCTACAATTTTCTAAAATTAAACTCGCTATGGAAACCACAGCGGGTTACAAGCAGATGGTCAAATACCATGATCAAGCGCCAATTACTCTCACCTTTAACCAATGGAGTGGGGAGACTGGGCATACTTATAAAGTGTTGTTCGATGGTACAGAAGTAGCTTCAGGCCCAATCAAAGGAAGTCAAACTACAGCCAGTTTTACTTATGATAAAGGCGGACGTTATCAGCTAGAAATTGCCGCTTGTGATAATCATTCATGCAGTACGAGTGCACCTACAGAGTTGATCATTGCCGATACGGATGGTTCACACCTTGCACCTCTGACCATGAATGTGGACCCCAATAATAAAACTTATCCACTTGATCCTAATACCGTTGTTGGAACCTATTTTGTTGAATGGGGTATCTATGGGCGCAACTATACGGTCGATAATATTCCTGCACAGAATTTGACTCATATTTTATATGGTTTTATTCCCATTTGTGGACCCAATGAATCAGTAAAATCGGTGGGAGGGAATAGCTACAATGCACTCATGACGGCTTGTCAAGGCGTACCCGATTATGAAGTGGTTATTCATGACCCGTGGGCGGCGTATCAAAAAAGTTTTCCACAAGCGGGGCATCAGTACAGTTCGCCGATTAAAGGCAACTATGCCATGTTAATGGCACTGAAGCAGCGCTACCCTGATCTGAAAATTTTACCTTCAGTGGGGGGATGGACCTTATCTGATCCTTTCTATGACTTTACCACGAAAGCCAACCGCGACACCTTTGTAGCTTCTGTAAAACGTTTCTTACAAACATGGAAATTCTTTGATGGTGTGGATATTGACTGGGAGTTCCCCGGTGGTGATGGTGCGGCTCCCGATCTCGGTGATCCTATCAATGACGGCCCCGCTTATATTGCTCTCATGCAAGAACTACGCTTAATGCTTGACGAATTAGAAGCAGAGACGGGGCGTTACTATGAACTGACTTCGGCAATTGGTGTTGGTCACGATAAAATAGAAGATGTCGACTATGGTCAAGCGGTTCAGTACATGGATTATATTTTTGCCATGACCTACGACTTTTATGGTGGTTGGAATAACGTTGTTGGCCACCAAACTGCACTTTATTGTGGCAACTTTATGCGCCCTGGTCAGTGTGATGGAACGGGCTTGGATGAGAATGGTAAACCGTATAGTGGCCCTGCTTATACTGCGGATAATGGCATTCAGCTATTGCTCGCTCAAGGCGTTCCAGCCAATAAACTGGTTCTAGGTACGGCGATGTATGGCCGTGGTTGGGAAGGGGTCATGCCATCGTCGTTAACCGATCCTTCTGACCCGATGACGGGAGTTGGGAATGGTAAGCTAAAAGGCTCTACGACCCAAGGCGTTTGGGAGGATGGCGTTATCGATTATAAAGGCATCAAGTCTTATATGTTAGGAGCGAATAATAGCGGTATTAATGGGTTTGAATATGGTTATGACGCTCAAGCCGAAGCACCTTGGGTATGGAATCGTACCACGGGTGAGCTGATTACTTTTGACGATGAACGTTCAGTTAAAGCCAAAGGGGCGTATGTGCGTAGCCTTGGTTTAGCTGGGTTATTTTCGTGGGAAATTGATGCGGACAATGGTGATATTCTTAATGCCATGCATGAAGGTTTAGTGGGCGGCGTAACGCCTCCGGTTAATCGTGATCCCATTGCGAATGCGGGTGTGGCACAAATCGTTATTGGACCGGCTACGGTGACACTCGATGGGAGTGCATCCAAAGACAGCGATGGCACCATTGTTGGCTATCAGTGGCAGCAGTTATCTGGACCTACGGTAACGCTCACGAATGCTAATTCGGCACAAGCGAGCTTTACTATTGGTGAAGTGACAGAAACGGAAGTATTAACCTTTAAATTGACCGTGACCGATGACGAAGGGGCTATGGGGTCTGCTACGGTACAAATCACCGTAAAAGCGACAGATGGAGAAGTGGAAAACACACCACCGGTTGCCAGCATTTCAGCACCAAGCCAAGTAAATGCGGGGGATGTTGTTGTTGTTGATGCTTCCGCGTCAAGCGATGCAGACCAAGATACGTTGACCTTTAGTTGGGCGTTGCCCGCCGGTATCAATGCTCACATTCAGAATGATCAAGTGATCTTTACGGCGGCGGAATATACACAAGACACGATCCTTAGCTTTACAGTCACGGTAAGTGATGGGCAAGCCAGTGTTTCTGCTACGACATCGGTTGTCGTATCGGCGGTCAGCTCAGGTGACCAATGTGAAAATCTTTGGGATGCTTCGGCTGTCTATGTGGGGGGTAACCAAGTGACTTGGTCTGGAACTGTGTGGGAAGCCAAGTGGTGGACACAAGGTGATGATCCGACCCAATCTGGCGCTTGGGGTGTTTGGAAAGCGGTGGGTATTGCTGACTGTTCAACCCAATAATATCTTCGCTTTATTCAGCCCTACTCAATGAGTAGGGCTTTTTAGTGTGTTGCATAAACGCACAGAATTTTTGTAAACAGTTCACACTTTATTAAGCGGATGCCGCTTTTTCATCGCTATCAACTATAGTCATAATAATGACGATAGAGCATAGCAAGCATGATGATAAAAAGAATGTATAGACAAAAGGGGGGGCTTTTTTAAGTCATATTATTCATCAAATGTCTCTTGACTGATGCACGCTTTATTTTGTTTCGTCAATGTTATCTTTGTTTATAATTTTACCGTCTATTATTTTTAGCAAAAAATAAACAAATTCGCCGAGCAGTTCGCATTAATTTTGAGGCTAAAAATTATAATGTCCACCAAATAAAAAAGTACTTCATAAACAGAGGTACATAGCGTTAACGACCGGGACTGAGTATGTTCAAAAATCTATCATTAAAAAATAAACTGGCCATTTCTGCCAGTATCGCCATTATCATTGGGGGAGTATTAGTTGAAGCTGTTTCATTCAAGGCGGCATTAGGGCGTTTGGATGTCGAGGTTGAGCAGCGCTTACAAAGTGCAACGGCTTCTTATAACCAATATGTGACGGATTGGCTGATATCAAAAGAGCGAGCTTTAACTTCTTTATCTCAAGAAGTTAAAGCGGATGCTATAGTGACTCACCTAAAACAAGTTAAACATTCAGCTTCATTTGATAATGTTTTTCTCGCTTACCCAGACGGCTCGCAACATAATGCGAATGGGGTTGTTTTACCTCCAGGCAATAATGATCCTCGCCAATGGGGGTGGTATATCAATGCCAAAGCGAATCCGAATGCGGTCTTTATGGATAATCCAACCGTTGCCGCTGCTACAGGGGCAAATGTGGTTTCCTTAGGTAAAGCGGTTAACCTGCATGGGCAGGCGTTGGTGTTGGGGGCTGATGTAGAGATCACCGATATCCTCAACAGCATGAAACAAGTCATTTTGCCTGGCTCCGGTTATATGTTTATCGTCAACCAGCAAGGCAATATCTTTACTCATTCAAATACCCAATTACTGAATAAAAGTGTTTCTGAATTGGGGCTAAACTTTAATGAGATCCAAGCGGCTCAGCGTTCGGGTAAATATACCAAGGTTTCTATTCATGGTGAGAACAATGTTCTTTTTGCACGAGCCATTGAAGGAACTGCATTAAGCTCAGTCGTCGTGATTAACTATTCATCACTCATCGCTCCGCTGTTTGATGCGCTATGGGGACAGCTACTGGTAACCTTGTTGGTTGTGGTGGTGTGTACCATATTGTTTAACCTGCTGTGTAATATCTTATTCCGCCCTCTTAATAATGTTTCTCAGGCATTGGAACAAATTGCTAATGGTAGCGGGGATTTAACTCAACGCATTACCGTCGAAAATAATGATGAAGTAGGTAAGTTAGCCAATAGTTTCAATACGTTTGTGGCAAGCTTGCAGCAACTCATTGGCCATATTCGTCATCAGTCTGAACAGTTGACGGCTCAATCTGAACGCAGTGCGCATCGGGCTAATCAATCCGCTTCAGAGTTGGGTTTACAGCAGCAGGAAGTGGCGATGGTAGCAACCGCTGTGACCGAAATGGCATCGGCAACTCAAGAGATTGCTTCTCATGCGGAACAAACGGCCCAAGCTGCACAAGATTCAGCAACCAGTACTAATAACGGACGCACACTGGTGTTGAATACCAAAGCCTCGATCAATAATTTGGCGCAAGAAGTTTCTCAAGCCAGTAGCGTTATTTCTGCGTTAAATCAGCATGCGCAAGAAATCTCTACGGTATTAGCGACCATTCAAGGCATTGCTGAGCAAACCAATTTGTTGGCGTTAAATGCAGCGATTGAAGCGGCACGGGCAGGCGAACAAGGGCGAGGTTTTGCGGTGGTCGCGGATGAAGTTCGAGTGCTCTCGCAACGAACGCACACGTCGACTGAAGAGATCAAATCAACCATTGAAACGTTGCAAGAAACAACCAAACGCGCCGTCACATTAATGGAAAGCAGTTCTGGGCTTGCGGCTAATTCGGTTGAGGATGCCGATAAAGCCACTCATGCCTTGGAAGAAATTAATGCAGCGGTGGCATTAATTAGTGATATGGCGACACAGATAGCGACCGCTGCGGAAGAGCAAACTCATGTTACGAGCGAAATAACACAAAATGTCACGGCGATTAAAGATGTGACGGAACAATTGGCTGATGGCGCAGAGGACAGTTTGAGCCAATCCAATACCTTGAAACAGCAAGCCGCTGAGCTGAGTGCAAAAGTGGCGACCTTTAAGTTGTAACCTTTACGATTCAAGCGATGCTGTATCGGCATCGCTTGATGGTTATTCTCTATTGTCGTCGTGTCGGATGCGTTAAGAAAATTGCTATCATGGCCGCGAGAGCTAAAGCAAAACAGTAGTAGGAATGAGCAATAATGGCCAATGGTGATAATTTAAAGATAGAACCCAGCAGTAAGACTTGAGCACCATAAGGCAGAATGCCTTGCATGACGCAAGAAAAAATATCTAATAAGCTGGCAGCGCGGCGAGGCGTTACCGCATTTTCTTGTGCCAGCTCACGTGCGATGCCACCAGAAACAATGATCGCCACGGTGTTGTTGGCGGTACAGGTATTGACTAAAGCAACCAATCCCGCGATTCCCAATTCACTCGCCCGACTATTGGCTATGTGAGAGTGTTTTTGACCAAACAGGTGGATCACTCGGCTAATAAATTGGGTTAAAAACGCGAGTCCTCCTTGGCAGCGCATCAGTTCACTGAGGCCACCAATCAGCATTGAGAGTAAGAAAATTTCCTGCATGTTGCCAAATCCGGCATAAATATCTTGCCCTAGATTGGTCAATACGTACTGGTCATTGTCGGCTAAGCTGACTCCGCCAGCGAGCAGTATTCCCACCGTCAAAACCACAAATACATTAACCCCAGATATGGCGAGCGCTAAGATCATCATATAAGGCATGACTTTTAACCACTCGATATCGCCCGTTTCCGGTGTTTGTGTAGCTGCGCTACTAAAAGCAAATAAAATAAGTGAAAAGAGTGCCGCAGGCAGAGCTATGCGAATGTTTTCCCTGAATTTATCTTTCATTTCACAGCCCTGAGAGCGAGTGGCGGCAATGGTGGTATCGGAAATAATGGATAAGTTATCTCCAAACATTGCGCCGCTTAAGACAACACCAGCGGTCAAAGGCAGGCTCATACCGGATGACTCAGCGATCCCAAAGGCCACTGGAGCAACCGCAGCAATGGTTCCCATAGAGGTTCCCATTGCGGTCGCAATGAAAGCGGAGATGATGAAAATTCCGGGAAGAATCAGTTCCGTTGGAATGGCTGACAACCCAAGATTCACCGTTGCATCAACACCTCCAGAAGCTTTTGCTACCGCAGCAAAGGCTCCCGCTAACAAATAAATCAAACACATGGCAATAATGTCTGGGTGGCCGACACCACGGATAAATTGTTCAATTGCTCGGTTCAGCGAGTCTTTGCTGAGTAATAACCCGATGATCACCGCTGGTAAAATCGCAATCGGTGCGGGCAATTGATAAAAGGCAAATTCAACCCCTTGAACCGTTAAATAGGTGCCTACGCCAATGAAAAGCATTAAAAAAACCAACAGTGGAATCAGAGCGGTGGCTGAAGGCGCGATGATTTTATGGGTAGAGGAATTTGGGGACATGCAAATGACAACTTTGATTTTCTGGAAGAACGAAGAGGTGCAGACTAATCGCTCCCTCGCCTCTTGTCAATTTATAGCCGTCTAAACATCCGGATTCTTATATGTCTTTGTATACCTCGACTAACCCAGTGAAGCCCATCTCCTTTTTATTGTTTCAATTGATTTATTTTTGTTCTTTTCTCGGTATATAAGAAAGCAATGCTTTCAATGAAGTAAGATTCTCGCTATATAAGAATAAAAGTTTGAGTGAAAAGACAATAAAGGCTAAAAAGAACCCATGAATGAGAGCAAATCTTCTGCCAGCCAGGTTAATGAAAAATCGCTTCAGTTGTTAATGCAAGTAGCGGTGAATGAGGAACCTGTATCGGCAAAAGTGTTAAGTGAGCAATTACAAGTTCCACTCAGTAGTTTGTATCGACATTTAAAACTCCTTAAAGAGTGGAACTTAATTGAAGAGAGCCCTCACGACAAAACACTGATTATTGGCCCCGCGGCGTTACTGCTCATGCGGAGCTATGAAACAAGCCAACACAACCTAGATGCAGTGGAAGCGGTACTAAGCCGCTTGCAAAAACAAACGGGGGAGATGGCGGCGTACATGGTGCCGGTGGGATACCGCGCATTGTGTGTAAGCCAAAAAGAAAGTATGCAGGCACTTCGATGTAGCTTCGTCCAGGGTCAAAGTCAACCACTACTTCGTGGTGCCTCATCTAAAGTGTTATTGGCGTATATGCCAGCCCAGCGCTGTGAAAAAATCCTGCGCTATTTTGGGGAAGAAAACCACATGGAAAAATGGCAGGCAGAATTGGAAAAAATTCGTCGCCATGGGTATGCCGTGAGCACGTCTGAAATCGATCCCGGTGTTTCAGGCATTAGTGCCCCGGTAATGAAAGGAAGTAAATTGATAGGGGCAATTTCGGTGATGGCACCTGCTCATCGGGTGGAAACTCATCGGCAACGAATCATTTTACATGTGTTACAGGCCGCTCGTGCGTTGCCACCAGAAAGGTAATTCATCATGCTTAGTTTATTCAAACGTTATCGTCTTGGCCGTTCTTCGGCACCCGCTATGTCGGCATTTACTTTCTGTACCGTGTGTGAACAGGTAAAGCCGACTTCGCAAGTCGAGTTTGAATTTGCTCAGCAAAGTTTAGAATTTGCCTCTGACTGGCTTTATCAACAACAAGTGAATGCAAATTATGCGGATGCCGGACATCTTGTCTTACGCGATCCGGCAGATGGTCGGTTCCGAGAGCTATTACATCACCATTTAAGCATCCATTCGGTCCCTGTCATATTGGGGAACTGCCACGAGTTACTGCTCAATGCTCTGCCATTGCTTGCCGTCGATAATGAAGAGTTGGGTATTATTCATATTGGTCACCAGTTTGAACTCAAACAAACATTAGACCGACAAGTTGGATCGGTGTATCACTTTGCGCTGTCTCGTTATCAACAGACTCGGTTATTTTATTTTGGTATTGATGCTGATCGTGTGGCGAGCCAAACATGGGAGTACGCAGAAGATTTGGGTTGTGACTGGTTAACCGAAGATGAGTGCAGCTTTCGTCATCGAACTCAAGTGAAAAACCAACTGGATCACTATATTGAACATTGCGATCAATTAGTCATTTCTATTGATCTTGCTTCTCTCGTACCCAGTAATGGCTTGGATGATCATAAGATTTTAGATAGCCAAATGGTGTTACGGGTGCTACGCCAAGCGGTGATGTCTGGTAAAGTAAAACTGATCCAGTTGATTGGTGCGAAAGATAAGCTCATTTATTCTAAACAAACCAAAGAAATCATTGATGAGCTTGGTCTTTTATCCCGAGAATCTTTTTACTAATTCAATAAGAAGCCGCTCAATGGGTTACTCCGATTCCATGATAGGCTGAATGATTTTTTCTAGCCGCACGGCTGACACTTTAAACTCTGGAATTTTTGCATAGGGATCGCAAGCATTAACCGTCAGTCGGTTGGCGGGAGCTTCTGCAAAATGGAAGGGAACAAACACCACCCCTGATTGCATGCGTTTGGTAATAAAGGCCGGAGCCTCAATATAGCCCCTACGTGAGGTGAGGCGCACTTTTTCACTATTCGCTATCCCTAATCGTTCAGCCTCTTGGACACTGATCATGATCTGCGCGCTGGCTTTTTCATTTAACCCTGAGGTTTTACGCGTCATGGTTCCTGTATGGAACTGTTCTAACACTCGCCCTGTGGTCAATATAAGCGGGTAATCTTCATCCGGCAGTTCTGCGGCATATCGGAATGGAACCGGAACCATTTGTGCTTTGCCTCGAGGGAATTCTTGCTGATGAAGTAAGCGGGTACCCTGTGGTGCTTCTGCATGACAAGGCCATTGCAGTCCACCTTGTGCGAGCTTTTGCCAAGTCATTCCGGCATATTGAGGGGTGACTTGACATATTTCCTGATGAATTTGCTCTACGCTGTGATAGGACCAATTCGCGCCCATCGCATTGGCTATCTGCGTGATGATCCACCAATCCTCTTTGGCTTCCCCCGGTGGTGTGAGGGCTGGACTTAATGATTGAACTCTTCGCTCAGTATTGGTGAAGTGACCACTTTTTTCTGCAAACGCACATGCGGGCAGAACAATGTCGGCTAATTGTGCGGTTTCCGATAGAAAAATGTCCTGTACCAGTAAAAAATCGAGTTGTTTTAGTGCTTCGATAACATGACTCTGGTTGGGATCGCTCAGTACGGGGTTTTCTCCCATCACATATAGGCCACGCAATTCCTGTGTCGCTGCGGCATCAATCATTTCCGTTAGCGTTAATCCGGGTTGCTGGGAAAGTGTATTGCATTGCCAAGCTTGACTAAACTTAGTATGTACTAGTGGATGCGTTACTTTTTGATAACCGGGGTAATCGGTTGGGAGTGCGCCCATATCACAGGCACCTTGCACATTTGATTGTCCGCGCAGTGGGTTAATCCCCCCACCTTCGATGCCGATGTTGCCACACAATAGCTGCAAGTTTGCAATGGAGCGGACGTTATCATGACCAGTGGTATGTTGGGTTATGCCCATGGCATAAAAAACCGAGGTCACACGAGCGGTGCCGATCATTTGGGCGATACGGTAAATATCTTGTGCACTCACTCCGGTGATAAGCTCCACTTTTTCTGGTAAATAGTGGTCAGACATCACTTCCATCAACAGTGCTTCAAACCCATCTACACGTTGTTTTAGGTAATCGTTATCATACCAAGCATGAGTGATGATCTGCTGCATGATACCGTTGAGTAACATCACATCGGTACCTGGCCGTTGAGCCACATATAAGGTAGCGTAATCCGCCATTTTGATCCGTTTAGGGTCAATAACAATTAATTTTGCCCCTTGTTTAACGGCTCGTTTTATATGTGAGGCGATCACTGGGTGAGCGGCGGTGGTATCCGAACCTATGATTAAGATCACATCAGAATGGGCAATGCTGGCGATATCGTTTGTCATGGCTCCACTGCCTAAGGATGCCTCAAGGCCTGTTACCGTTGAGGCATGACATAGGCGAGCACAGTGATCGACGTTATTGGTGCCAAACTCTCGCCGGATGAGTTTTTGAAAGAGATAGTTATCTTGGTTGGTGGCTTTGGCTGAAGAAAAACCACCCAGTGCTTGGCTGCCATAGTGCTGTTTAATGTGCAGAAAACGCTGAGCAATTTCGGTTAAGGCTTCTTGCCAACTCGTTGGCTGTAATTGGCCATTTCGGCGAATCAGTGGGGTGGTTAGCCGCTCAGGGCTGTGAAGAAAATCAAAACCGAATCGTCCTTTAACACAAAGCATACCTTGGTTTACGGGCGAGCGTTTATTTCCTTCAATGTGTCGAATGCGGTTGGCTTTTTCATCGACATACAAGGTCAAACTACACCCTACACCACAATAGGTACAAATTGTGGTGTAGGGTTTTAGTATGTCTATTCGTGCATGAGATTTGTCGCGTTTATCCACCAACGCCCCTGTTGGACAGGCTTGTATGCAGGCGCCGCATTGACTGCACTGAGAATCTTTGATGCGTTGGTTATGGTTAAATATCGGTTTATTATCGGTGTCCGAAAAACTTAACACACCATGTACGTTTTCTTCCTGACAGGCTTGGATACAAAGTCCGCAGCTGATACAGCGGTTAGCATCAAAGACAATAAAAGGGCTGCTTTTATCAACCGGATAACCGCTGCGTTCCACCAAGGTGAGCTGTGTCGCATCAATATGGTGCTCACTGGCATAGTCGCGCAAACGACAGTCGGTATTTACTTGGCAACCGCATTCTAGGCAGCGACTGGCTTCTAATTGCGCCGCATTTCTTCCTGGGTCAAGCTCCACTTCGGCAAAATTTTTACGGCGGTATAAGCTTGGAAGATGTGGAAATTGCACTCTTCTCTGAATGGCTTCAAAGCGATATTCATTGCGTTTAACAAGGTTGAGTGAAGGAGCTTTACGGCTGGCAAATATTTTTTGCTGAGGATTGAGACCTAAGATTAAGCGATGGGCAATGGCTTCTGCGGCTTGTTTTCCATCAGCAATCGCTTCAATTGCCGTGGCAGGGCCGCGACGGAAATCGCCAATGGAGAACACATTGTGATAGTGATGCAGTGTTTCAGGATCGACACAAGCGGTGTGTGACTGGGTGAGTGGAACGTGTGCTTTTTGCCCGTTAAAAAGTTGAAGATCTGGCTGTTGGGACAAAGCGGCAATCACAGTATCAAAGGCTTGTTCGTAGACTTCTTCCGTCGGGATGGGTTTACGTCGCCCAGAGCTATCCGCTTCTCCTAATGTCATCCTTTGCAGCCGGATTGCTCGGACATGGCCTTGTTCATCCGCGAGGTTTTCTAATGGACGGGTAAGAAAGCAGAAGGTGACACCCTCATGGTCAGCCTCTTGAATTTCATACGCTTCTGCTGGCATTTCATCCAGAGTTCGTCGATAAAATAGCGTGACTTTCGCCCCAAGCCGAACCGCGGTTCGGGCGCAGTCAATCGCTGTATTGCCCCCACCGATAATGGCGAC
Organism: Vibrio cincinnatiensis DSM 19608; assembly: GCF_900167345.1. GTDB lineage: Bacteria > Pseudomonadota > Gammaproteobacteria > Enterobacterales > Vibrionaceae > Vibrio > Vibrio cincinnatiensis. Next base: position 62,844 of record NZ_FUXB01000006.1, read on the forward strand.
GTTTTTTCCCGTTTTTAAGCGCTGGAATGTTGCTGCATCTTTTAGGTAGTCTGCGCCCAGATAGCACCCAGATAATTGACTTCCCGGGTAGTGAGCAGTTACCGCTTTGGTTGCGCCTATTGCTAGGCAAACAGCATCATATTCTTGTTCTAATTGAGCAAGAGAAAAATCTTTCCCAATGGTTTGGTTGCATAACAGTGTCATGCCAGTTTGCAGTAGTATGGCTATCTCTTGGTCGAGTACTTGTTTGGGTAATCGATACTCAGGAATGCCATAGCGCAGCCACCCTCCCGCTTGTGGCATGCTTTCAAATAAGGTGACGGAAAATCCCATTAAACGTAAGTAGTAACCGCAGGCGAGCCCTGCAGGCCCAGCACCCACAATAGCAATGTGCTTACCATTATCTGGCATCATTGAGGGGGCCTGAGAGGGTGTAGTTAAATCGAGATCGGCAGCATGGCGTTTTAATTGACGTATAGCGATGGGTTCATCGACTAAACTACGCCGACATTCGGTTTCGCAAAAAGCGGGGCAAACCCGACCAATCGAAGCGGGTAGGGGTAAATGACGTTTAATGATAGCGACGGCTTGCTGAGGTTCACCTTGTGCAATGTGATGTAAATATGCCTGAATATCAACATGAGCTGGGCAAGCCTGTTGACAAGGGGCTTCACAATCGGCGGTGTGCTCTGTCAGAATCGCTTGCAAGGCTGTTTGGCGAAGTTGATAGAGGGCTGGAGTATGCGTTTCAATCTGCATTTGTGGCCGTAGTAGGGTTTCACAGGCTCGAATAATGCCAAGTTTCTGTTCTTCCACAACGCATAAATTGCAGTGCTTTTTGCCCATTTGATGGCTGGCTGCACAGAGTTGTGGCACCTCTATTTCTAGAGACTGTAAAAATTGAAGAAGAGAAAGCCCCGCTTGGTAAGGGAAAGGTTGACCATTAACGACCACGTGCATAAACACCTCATCAGCGCGAATAAGCGCAGGTTGGTTGGCTGAGTTGTTAGGGGAGATGATGAAAAATCGGGTATTTTCACTCCTCAATAAAGCCATAAAAACTCTGTGGTTATCGAACAGTATAGGGAATGTTAGCGATGATTCCTACGACTTAGCTCGCAATTTATGTGCAACATCCATTTTGTGTATGTAAGGGTTTTAAGGGGTTATAGATAAATTGACAGGTGGTTGATAGTTTTCTTATTTAACCTGACTACACTGGGCTAAAAAATGAAAAAGGAGAAGACAATGGTTCTGATGCCGCCATTATTGAGTCGTCAAGTGGGCTTATGGCTACTTATTGGATTCCTATTGGTGCTTATTCCGATCACGGCGGTATCGTCATCGGTAAATTGGTTAGATCTCGATCCAGCAGGGCTGACTCGATTTTTTTCGGTATTGACACAAACGGCAGGGAAAGAAGGATTTGTCATTACATTAATGCTCCTTATCTTTTGGACGTACTGGCGAGCACCTAACTTTCGCCACCAATGGCTGAATCATGGTATTCAGCTAGCGCTGTTATTATCATTCACCATGGTAGCTAAGGTTGGCCTAAAACAGGTGACGCATAGCCCACGGCCTTATACTGAAGTGATGGTACAGCGGTTAATCATTCCTTCGGAAGAACATTTTTATCGCTTGGATCACCAACAGCAAGAGGCGGCTGTTACATTAATGGCTGAAAAAGTTTCACCTTATCGTCTTTTGGCTTGGCAGCAAGAAAGAGATTTTTCTTTTCCATCTGGACATACGGCGTTTGCGGTTGCTTGTTTGCTCTTTTTTGGCGGTTTATTACTGGAACAAAAGCGCTGGGTGAGTGTCGCCGCCCTTTTTAGCTGGAGTGTGATGGTTGGCCTTTCTCGTTTATGGCTTGGAATGCACCGCCCTGAGGATTTATGGGGGGCGGCTATCTTGGTGGGTGTTTTCTATGTGTGTATCCCAAGGCGATACCCAGGGTTAGAGCGAGCGATCTCTTTGATATTACGAATGAAAAAGAAAATGGGCTGAAGCCCATTTTCTTTTTATGAGAATGACGTCTGAGGTGTTATGGAATTAAGGTGGCAAGAATCCCAATCATGCCCCCAAAGACTCCCCCCCAAACAACTAACCAGCCAAGATGCTGTTTAATCATCGCTTGAACCATCTCTTTAACTAACTGTGGGGTTAATTCGTTCAAGCGTTGGTTGATGATGTTTTCAATATTGATTTTGATTTCATCAAGCATCGCTGGTGATTCCAGTTGAGTTTTTAATGCTTGTTTGACGGAATCACTTTGGCTTATCTGAACCATAGAGGCTTGCATCTTTTCTACGAAGGGTTGCTTAAGGGGTTGTAATACCTCTGATCCGCCAAACATAGCTAGCATACCACCAAAGGAAGAGTGTTGGATGACGTCAACCAGTGAGTCAAAGGTTGGGTTGAAATCAACCTGAGCGATGACGGGTTCAAGGTCAAGCGCTTGATTGCTGCTCATTTCTTGATTTAAAAAACGGTCAATATTGGCGTCGGTAAAGAACTCTTCCATCATTAATCGTTTAATTGCGGCTTTGAAATCTTCAAAACGAGCGGGAATAACCCCCGATCCATATAAACCGGGCACTTTTTCAAACAGCATATGAATGGCTAACCAGTTCGTGATTGCACCGGAAAAAGCAAATAAGCCCGCATTAAACAGGATAGGTAGGCTTAAGTAGTAGCCGATAGTCAGTAACAGTAAAGCAATGAGGTTTGTGATAATACTTTTGTTCATGATGACTTCAATGGGATATCAAACAGTAAGGTAAATAGAAGAGAGTAATAGTAAGAGAAAATGCCAAAGCAGGGAAGAGCCAGCACCAGCGTGCTGGCCGTATGATTTGGTTTGAATGAGTACCGATTAGGTGAGGTTCTCTTTCGAATCTCTCCCAATAAAGCCTCCTGTCTGGTGGGCCCATAGTTGAGCGTAGATACCATTTTGATTGATTAATGCTTGGTGGGTGCCTTGCTCTACGATTTTGCCTTTATCTAATACGATGAGTCGATCCATCGCTGCAATCGTTGAAAGCCGATGAGCAATAGCAATGACGGTTTTTCCTTGCATCAGTTCATTGAGGCTTTCTTGGATAGCCGCTTCTACTTCAGAATCCAATGCGGAGGTTGCTTCATCTAACACAAGTAATGGCGCATCTTTGAGTAAAACTCGGGAGATAGCTATTCGCTGGCGTTGTCCACCAGACAGTTTGACGCCTCTCTCTCCCACTTGCGCGTCATAACCCGTGTTACCATACGCATCGGTTAATGTTTCAATAAACTCGTGTGCATGAGCTTGCATCGCTGCGCTGCGCATCGCTTCATCATTGGCAGTGGGGTTACTGTAGAGAATATTGTCTCGAATAGAACGATGCAGTAATGACGTGTCTTGTGTCACCATCCCGATGGCACCGCGCAAGGAGTCTTGGGTAACCTCAGCAATATTTTGCCCATCAATTTTAATGGTTCCACCTTCAACATCATGAAAACGTAGTAATAAGTTAACTAAGGTTGACTTCCCTGCCCCAGAACGGCCAACTAACCCGACTTTCTCCCCCGGCTTAATGGTCAAGTTAAGGTGATTAATCACCTCTTTACTTTCTCCGTAATGGAAGCTGACATCTGAAAATTCAATACGACCCTCTGTTACGTTGAGATCGGACGCATGAGGGGCATCTTCAATGGTGATCGGCTTTGAGAGCATTGTCATGCCATCGACCACGGTGCCCATGTTTTCAAATAGTGCCCCCACTTCCCACATAATCCATTTCGACATCCCGTTAATTCGCAGTGCAAGGCTGATAGCAATCGCAATGGCTCCCACACTGATGGCGCTGATTGACCATAAATAGATAGATATCGCAGCAATGATAAAAACTAAAAAGTAATTAGCGATTTCTACCCAGATATTAAACCCAGAGACCAAACGCATCTGGCGGTAAACGGTGTCTAAAAAGCCGTTCATTCCTTCTTCTGCATAATCGGTTTCACGTCGGCTGTGTGAAAACAGTTTGACAGTCATGATATTGGTATAACTGTCCACAATTCGCCCTGTCATCATGGAACGAGCATCGGCTTGTTCGCTTGATACTTGTTTTAATTTGGGGATGTAGTAGAGCTGAATCGTGATATAAGCCGATAACCAAAGCAGCATGGGAAGCATTAAGCGCCAATCTGCTTGAGCGAGCATTACCAACATGGCTGAAAAATAGACGATCACATAAACAAAAACATCTAGGGTTTTCATCACTGTTTCACGAACCGACAGTGCGGTTTGCATCACTTTCGTGGCAATTCGGCCTGAGAATTCATCTTGATAAAAAGAGAGGCTTTGTTTTAACAAATAGCGGTGAGCCAACCAGCGAATCGACATCGGGTAGTTGCCCAGTAGTGTTTGGTGAATGAGCAACGAATAAACTGAAATGAGCAGGGGCATCCCGACCAAAAGGAGCAGAGCGAGCCCCATTAAAGTATTGCGGTTATCCGTGAAAAAATGATCAGGATGACTGCTAGAGAGCCAATCTACTAATTGGCCCATAAAACCAAAAAGAGACACTTCAATAATGGCGATTAAGGTGCTTAGTAATGCCATGATCATTAAAGGCTTTTCATACCCTTTCGTGTAGTGGCGGCAAAATGCCCACAAGGTATTCGGAGGACGTTGTGGGGTTGCTTTGGGGAAAGCTTCGGTAAAGCTTTCAAATCGTTTATACATGGGAAACCCTTATTGAACTCTGCGAAAGAGTCATTAATAGGAATAATAAAAGCAGAGGAAGAGTTGTTATAACAGAAGTATCGGTTGATATCAAAATGGTAACATACAGAGAAAAGAAAGCCTGAAACTCAGTGCGAAAGCGTTTTGAGTGTGAGCACAGTGCGGCTCTCAGAAAACCCATGAGTTAGGTTCTCTGAGAGGGCGAGAGTTTAATGCTTAGCGCATTTCTTTTTCGGTTGACAGTGTAAAATCGCCATAGAGACGGGAAGTTGCAAGACTTCACCTTTAGCCGTGTCTTTATGAACGGTACGCATATTGGTATCGCAAATAACACACCATTCTTGATTATGATCGCTTGGTAAAGTGAACCGAGCGGTGGCATTGGTTTGGTTGATCAAATAAAGTAACTCTTGGCCATCTTCACCAATACCGATATGCAATGCGACGGAACTGACTTGATTCCAATCATCTTGCTCCATTAAGGTTCCATCATTACGACGCCAAAACACGCGGTTAGAGTTGCGGGTTTCACCACTAAAAGCACGAATAAAAGGCACCATATAACGCTGACGGGCGGTGATCATCTCTGATAACCATTGCCTAAAGTAGTGCTTACGTTCAGTCAAATGCCAGTTAAGCCAACTGATTTCATTGTCTTGACAATAGGCATTATTATTTCCTAACTGAGTGTGTGAAACCACATCAGCAGTAAGAATATGAGGAATACCAAAGGCAAAGAGCAAACTTGCCATAAAGTTACGCTTTTGTTTTTCACGGATGGTGCGGATCACCATATTATCGGTATCACCTTCCACTCCATAGTTATCAGAGCGATTGTCTCCGTGACCATCTCTGTTTTGTTCGCCGTTGGCCTCATTATGCTTATGTTTGTATGAAACGAGATCTTGTAATGTGAAGCCATCATGATAGGTAATATAGTTTACCGTTAATTTATAAGGCCATAATGATGCACTGTAGAGATCACGAGAGCCCATAATACGAGTGGCAAATTCTTTGAGATAGCCTTGATCGCCACGCCAAAAACTGCGAGTAATATCTCGTAATTTATCGTTGGTTTCATTCCAGCCAAAAGGGAAATGACCGACTTGATAACCATTAGGGCCAATATCCCAAGGCTCGGCGATCAACTTGACTTCTCGCAAGAGAGGATCTTGAGCTACAGCTTTAAAGAAAGCGGCTTCTTGGCTGAAATTATCACCATGACGACCCAGAGTTGCCGCTAAATCGAAACGGAACCCATCGACATGATATTCACTAACCCAGTAGCGCAGAGTATCCATTACAAGGTTCAGCGTTGGTTGATAGGCGAGATCTAAGGTATTACCACAGCCAGTGAAATTGGCAAACTGCTGGCCATGTTTTAGGTAGTAATGTGAGTCAAGGGCTTTAAGGTTAAAGATGGGCCCCCCTTCTCCACCTTCTGCCGTGTGGTTGTAAACCACATCAAGAATGACTTCAATGCCTTGTTTATGGAGTTCACGAATGGCGGTTTTTAGCTCATTGACGGCATCCTTGGCAGCATAGCGAGGATCGGGGGCCATAAAAACATAAGGGTTATAGCCCCAGTAATTCACTTTCCCCATTTCTAATAGGTGGGGCTCATGCATACAGGCGGCAATGGGTAGCAATTGTAGCGTATTAATATTTTGCTCACGGTAAAAGGTCAGCATGGGTTCGCTGATCAGCCCAAGGTAAGTACCTCGTTGGTTCTTATTTACCTCCGTATGCAGTTTCGTTAAGCCTTTTACGTGCGTTTCAAATAACACCATTTCATCGCGTGGGCGTCTTGGCTTTGTGGTTCCTTGCCAATCAAAGCTGGGATCGATAACCACACATTTAGGGAGATCAAAACTTTCCGCTGGCGTCAGAGGAACTTGATAACTCAGCTCATGGTCCAATGCTTTTGCATAGGGGTCGGACAGGTAAAAAAGCTCGCCCTCTAACTGAGTAATAAAACCATAGCGTTGCCCAGCTTTCACTCCTTTTACATGAGTGTATTGAATTCCTGCATATTCATTATCTAATGGGAGAGTTTGATAACTCCCATCCGAATGAAAAAGAGCCAGCAGCAAGTCGGTATCTGCTGGAGCGTAGATTGCAAAATTACATCCGTCATCATCAAGTGTCGCGCCGAGCGGATACGGCTTAGAGAGCATCAATGTCATGGTAAGTTACCGTTGTTCTTCTTTTTTCAGTCACTGCCTCTTTAAGTAAAAGGTTTTGTCAGCGTAAGGTCAAGCGCCTTGTCACAAATATTCTCATGTAATTTTCTTTCATCGAAGTCGCTCATTGAGGGCAAAAGAGTGATCAAAGAGGCACTTTGTAGCGTAAGAAGCTGGAACTCAGTGAGACTACTCCCCCCAATTCCGTGATCAATGGTTTAAAAACACCATACGGTTAAATTTCTCCTCCTTTCTCATCCCCCCTAAATATCGTTAGGGCGGAGGAAGCCATGCCCCTGCGCCTTTAGTAACCTCTTCCACAGTTGAAACAACTGGGGACTCGTCCCATCTTACCTCTTTTTATCGTTGATTCATTTCTGCCTTTATGAGTTCGATAAAGAGAGTGTGCAAATAGAGTGACATAAGAAAAAACTAAATGGAGTTAACAACGATGAAAAAGATAAGTGTAATTGCTGCTGCAGTGGCTGCTTCTTTAGCAGCGGGGTCTGCTTTTGCTGTCGATTTTCACGGCTACATGCGTGCTGGCGTAGGGGTTAGCGCTGATGGTGGTCAACAAGTTACGTATGAAAAAAATAAAATTGGACGCCTAGGTAACGAAGGTGACACTTATGGTGAAGTTCAGTTAGGTAAAGAAGTTTATAACAACAATGGAAAAACGTTCTACGTTGATTCTATGTTTGCAATGAGCTCCAACGGTTCTAATGACTGGGAAGGAACGGGTACTAACTGTGGTTTGAGCGGAAGCGACCTAAAATGTACTGATGATGTTGAATTTGCACTTCGTCAATTCAATGTTCGTGCTCAAGGTGTTTTAGACTTTGCTCCAGAAGCCACACTATGGGCGGGTAAACGTTTCTATCAACGTCATGATATTCATATTTCAGACTTCTATTACTGGAATATTTCTGGTTCAGGCGCTGGTATCGAAGGTATTGAAGCAGGCCCAGGCCGCCTATCTCTAGCTTGGGTTCGTAATGACCGTGGTGATCTCGCTGATACTGGTAACAACGGTGGTGCGGTTAACGTTAATACACTTGATGCACGTTATGCGGGTATTCCTGTATGGGAAAATGGCTCCTTAGAAGTTGGTATTAACTATGCGCTAGTTCATGATACTGATGCGGCGTCACAAGCGGCTAAAGATGCTAAAAATGGCGTAATGTTAACGGCTGAATTAACTCAAGGTCTTGCGAGTGGCTTTAACAAAACAGTATTGCAATATGGTACAGAAGGCTATTCTAAAGCGTTTGCTTTCTACGGTGACGGTAGCTGGTATGGTGCTGAAGCGAAAAAAGGCGCTAGTGGTTATCGGTTAATCAACTGGGGTGTGGTTGGCCTTGGCGATAGTTGGGAACTGGGCCATCAATTAGTTTATGGTGTAGGCGAAGAGATGTGGGACGGCCAAGATAAATGGAAAGCCATGTCTGCCGTTATCCGTCCGGTTTACAAATGGGACGACAATCACAAAACCATTTTTGAAGCTGGCTATGCTGTAGATGATAACGATGGTGCTAAAGATAAATATGGTAAGTTGACCGTTGCTCAAGCTTGGTCTGCTGGCTCAAGTTTCTGGGCTCGTCCTGAAATTCGTCTTTATGCTTCATATTTAAACAGTGATAAAGCTGATAACAGCAACACCTTTGATAATGGTAAGTCAGATGACTCATTCCAGTTTGGTGTTCAAGCTGAAGCATGGTGGTAATGAGCAATAGAGATTAATTTACTGTCCTAATCAATACAGCCAGAGTTTCTCTGGCTGTATTCTTTCAGCCCTTATTAGATTCCGAGGTGAGAAAATGATAAAAAAATGGTTAGCACCATTATTAGTTGGGGTGTTAGTGACCGGATGTACTTCAACGGAACAACTGGACTTACAGCAAAACCAAAGTGCTGAGAAGTTTATTACTCACCTTGAAAACGTCTCTTGGAATGTCCTTGATATACCTACAGAAGTTGAATTCACGTTTAATCAGTCAAGTCAGCTCTTGTTAGATGGAAAGAGTGCAGGGCCTGTTGCCGGATTTATTATTCCAGGAAATAGAGGAAGTTTAGACATTTCTCTGGCGAGTTTTGTCTCTAATGATTTAAAAGTTTATGCACCCACCGTGGTGATTCTTGATGGTCAAGGAAAAGAGATCTATAAGAAAACGTTTTCTGATTTTCAATATTATCCAGCCAAAATGCTAGATAATGATCAGTTCGTTACAACGTTTAATGTTATTCCTGATATGACTGGTCAAGAATTAAAAGTTCTTATTTATACAACTGCGGAAGATTTAGCCGGAACGAGTCAAATTTTGCATCCTGCTAAAGCTCATGCTTTAGCTCGACATACCCAACCACCTGATATTGCTGACCCTTATGCAAACCATTCATTATCAGGACATTTACGCTTAACCATTACTGCGAATGATATTGTTTCTAGACATATTGTTACAAACACAAATGCTCGTCCTCAGGGAACGGAGTTAACCGCTTACTACCATAGTGAAATAAAAAAAGCAGTGGTTGAAAATAATATTCCGAAAGCGCTTGGGTTATTAGATGAAGCAAAAGATTTAGGAATTAAAGATGCCCAGGAAATATTTGTTAAAGCCATAAATTCAAAATAATAAAAAGCCAGAGTTTCTGGCTTTTTATTACCTAAGTGAAATATATTTTGATATGGTAATTTACTTCACAGAAATTATGACATTTCTTCTCTATTATAAAAACTTACAACTATTTGTTTAACAGATATGTTTTTCTTTTTAAATCCTTTATTTAAAAGGTGGTTTAATGTGTATAGTAAAAGGAATTAAATGAATATGAAATTAAGAAAATCCTCATTTTTATTTTCGGTTGTTATTGGTTTGATGGGATGCCAGTCAACATCTGAGTCTAGTACTGTGGAAGAAACAGTAACGAATTTGTCTCCACAAGCGGTGATTGATTTCATGTCTCGCTGTGATAACGCGGATAGTACGGCTCCTGGCCCTATCAAACAGCCTCTGTATGTGGTTGGTAGCTTCCCTGATGCGAATTGGAAACACGTTCCTGCTCGGCAATACCAATATAAAGGTAATAATTTCTATCAGGCAGTGACGGTAGAAAAAGACGGCAGCTATAAAATGCAATATGCGACAGAGCTTTGGTCTCCACAATTTACCGCCAAAGGCCGTCGACTCAATGTGGGTGAACTGACGGAATTAACTTTTGGTGGATATGGTACAGATACAACGGTCGATATTCAGCAATCGGGTAAATATGTTTGGAGCTTACAGTTTGATGAAAAAGGTAAGCCTCTTAATATCATGGTGAACCCTTGTAAATAATCGTTCATAAATTCAATCAACACAGTAAGAAATATCTATTTTTTTTTACTGTGTTTAATATGATGTATTAAATAATGAAATTTCATGTCTATAAAATTCTTAGTTTAATCTCCATTATTAGCTTATTATTAATAGGTTGCTCTTCTTCTGATGATGAACAGGAGGAGTTTAATCAGCGTACTTCTTTTGAAAATTATGCTTGCTCTACTCAAATAGCTGAAAAAAGTAATACATTGATGACTTATCAAATCATGGTCGAAAGCTTTGTTGATGGTGATTCAAGCATTGGGCACGGGACTGGGTATGGTACTAGCCACCATAAAGGAGATTTACAAGGAATTATTGATTCTTTGGATTATATTAAAGCCTTGGGTGTGAATGCGATTTGGCTGACTCCGATTTTTGAATCTCAGCCAATAGCAGGGCAAGATCACTGGGCTGATCGTCTTGATGCAACGGGATATTTTGCAACCGATTATTTTAAAATAGATCCCCGTTTCGGAGACTTAGCCACGGCTAAAACCTTGGTGGATGAAGCGCATAAAAGAGGGTTATACGTTTTCTTTGATGGGGTCTTTGGCCATCATAAACAAGGCTTAATTAAACCTTCACCTTCTGGCTTACTTCCTTCAGGGAGCAATGACCCTGTTGATTACCCAGACAGTTTGGCGTTTTATAAAGAAGTGGCAACCTATTGGATCAAAGAGCTTAATATTGATGGCTGGCGGTTAGATCAGGCTTATCAAGTGCCGTTGGCTGATTGGATCCAAATTCGTAAAGCGGTTGAGCAAACCTCTCAAAGTGTTACTTATATCAATGCTGATGGAGTAGCAGTGAATCCATTGGGTTATATGGTGGCGGAAGTCTGGAAAGGTGAATCTGATATTGCTCATGAAGCTTATGGTGAAACACAAGCACCTGCTTTGTGTTCTGCTTTCGACTTTCCGATGCGTTATCGAATCGTCGAAACGCTCGCGGTCAATGAAAGTGGTGACGGTGGAAAGGGGGCGCAATGGTTAAATAATGGGTTTATGACACACAACTCATACCCCGCACATGCTCAGCCTAACCTAATGCTTGGGAACCATGATTTAGTGCGCTTTGGGGATTTATTGCAACGCGGTGGACTTGCTCAGCCCAATGAGGAGGATTATTGGTTGCGCCACAAAGCCGCCTTTGCTTTCCAAGCCGCTTATACCGGGCCAATTACACTCTATTATGGTGAAGAAATTGGCGATCAAGTGGATAATTTTGATGCGAAAGAAGATAACCAAACGTGCGCAATACGTGGTGTCTGTGACGATCATGTCGCTCGCAGCAGTGCAAAAATTGACGGCGTCAATGCAACGCTTGATGCAAACCAAGCTGATTTAAAAAACTATGTGACATCATTATTGGCTCTACGGGCTAACCATCCGGCGCTCTATCAAGGTTCTAGAACTAATTTACTTGCGGATGCAACTCGTTATGCGGATCTAAAACAGTCGGGCGAGGATCGTGTGTTATTTTTATTAAATACCTCTCAAATGACCGAACAATTTTCTTTTTCAGCCGCAGAACTGGGGTCTGCGATTGAGTTGGTCGACTTGCTTGATAATCATACAAGGCTCACGCCCATCAAGGGTGTTTACACGATACCGATGGATCCTTTACAAGCTCGATTTTTACAAGTGAAAATATCAGATTAATCGGACACACCTTTTCGATGCTCCACTGTTTGTCTTCTGTGGAGTATCGATGTCCTCCCTTGTTTTTAACCCCCTGTTTCTTTTTATGATCCCTACTCTGTGGCTGACAATCTCTTTCTATCATTATGGTTGTGGTATACTCATGCCATTGTGTTCGCCCTTTCTTATTGAATGCAGTGCAAATTCTTTATGAGGAAAAAGGGGAATCGATTGGGGAATACGTTGATATACAGTAAGCTTACGGATAGTGAGTTAAGGCGCAACTGTATTCAGTGCTCTGCCCCCATTGATTTGAGGCTGTAACGGTCAGTTACTTGGGGATTGTCTGTATAAAAATAGACCATTTTGAGTGCACTTGAGCCATAGATAAAAAGAGATGATATGAATACCATTGGTATGGCAATTGGGGCGACTGGGCTTTCGCTTATCCTGATTTTTGTCTGGATGATTTCCTTGTCGATCCGGAAAAAGCGTTTAGAAGCGGAGAAGAAAGCCAGAGAAGAAGCATACCGTAAAGCGCTTGAACGGATGCGAGAACAAGAGCGTAAAGAACGTTTGTTTAAAGCGGAGTCGGGGCACGTACCCACAATCTTATATTTAGCCAAAGAAGCAGAACGTACAAATTTGAAAGAAGCGCTGTTTTGGTATGAGAAAGCCGCGCAATTTGACAATATTAATGGGATGTATGGCATTGTGCGCATTTGTGAAAAAGCGCGTGATGATATGATTCTCAGAGAGAAAGCAAAGTTTTGGCAGCAATTCATTCGTGCTATTGAAGGGGATGTCAATGCGAAGTTTGAAACCGGACTGGCAATGATTTACGGGAGAGGAACGGAAACCAATGTTTCTAAAGGGCTCTCTTTGATTCAAGAGGCCGCGGAAGATCAACACATCCCATCTATCATCTTTATGGGGGATTGGTGTGTCTCTAAAGATAACATTGCACCTGCTCCCAGTGATTCAACCTTTTGGTTTGCTAAGGCGGCAAAATTAAATAGCCTTGAAGGAATGATGAAACTAGGGCTGAACTACCTGCAAGGAGTCGGCGTTCCCGCCGATCACGGTAAAGGCTGTTACTGGTTAGAGCGCGCCGCAGAGAAAGGCCATGCGGAGGCGATGTATCATGCCGGAGAAGCTTGGGTTGCTCGTGGGCCAAGCGGTAATGCGATTGCGTATATTTGGTTATTTCTTGCGGCTTTTTTTGGTTACGGACCTGCAAAAGGGCTACGTGATCAAATTGGTAGTGAAATTGGGGTGGACTCCGTGGTGGGGTTACAGTCGTTAGCAAAACCATTACAGAAAAAAATTACCGCATCGACGGTGAATAAACACTCGATTATTCGAGCGCTCAATAAGTTGTATAAACGCGCAGTGCCAGTGCCGAATAAAGGGGAAGAGTTAGAGGATGAGGATATTTTAGCTCCATCAGATGAACATGGGCAGGAAGAGGATTGGTTTACTGATGAACCAGAAAGCCTTGCTGAAACCCAGCAAGAAGCCCCTAAACCGGCAGTCTTAGACTTTTCTCAAACAGCAATGGATAAGCATAAGCCATTATAAGTGTTTGTAATAAAAAACGGCCCGATATGAATCGGGCCGTTTTGTTTATGAAAAAGATAAATCACGCTTGAGTTTGTTTCGCTTGGCAAACCGCTGCGGTAAAGACAACGTCCGTTGAGCTGTTGAGCGCTGTTTCTGCGGAGTCTTGGATTACACCGATGATAAAGCCGACAGCAACGACCTGCATGGCGATATCGTTAGAGATACCAAATAGGCTACAAGCAAGAGGAATTAATAGTAGCGACCCCCCTGCAACCCCCGAGGCTCCACACGCTGAAATAGCGGCAACCACACTCAGTAATAAAGCGGTCATTAAGTCGATTTCAATACCGACGGTATGAACAGCGGCCAGCGTTAATACGGTAATCGTTATCGCTGCACCTGCCATATTAATGGTGGCACCCAACGGAATAGAGACGGAATACGTATCTTCATCGAGTTTGAGCTTTTCACACAGAGCCATGTTCACTGGAATGTTTGCCGCACTGGAGCGAGTGAAAAAGGCGGTGACGCCACTTTCACGTAAGCACTGGAATACGAGGGGGTATGGATTCTGCTTTATTTTCGTAAAGACAATTAATGGATTGACGACTAAAGCAATAAACAACATGGCACTGAGGAGAACAACAAGCAGTTGAGCATAACCTGCTAAGGCATCAAAACCGGTCGTTGCTAACGTCGATGAAACTAAGCCAAAGATACCAAATGGAGCCAAACGGATAATAAAACGCACAATTTGTGAAACGCCATGGCTGAGATCTTCAAATACCGATTTGGTTGTTGCCGAAGCGTGGTGAAGTGCGAGTCCTAAACCAACAGCCCAAGCAAGAATACCAATGTAGTTGGCTGACATCAGCGCATTCACTGGGTTATCGACCAATTTATAGAGTAAGGTTTGTAGAACTTCGGTAATCCCTTGCGGGGGGGTTGAACCTTCTACGCCCGAAACCAGTACCAAAGTGGTTGGAAACATAAAGCTAAGTACAACGGCTGTGAGCGCTGCAGCAAATGTACCAAACAGATAAAGAACGACGATGGGTCGCATATAGGTGTGTTGGTTTTTCTTTTGATTAGCAATGGATGCTGCGACCAAAATAAAGACGAGAATGGGGGCAACCGCTTTAAGTGCTCCGACGAAAAGGTTACCGATTAAGCCAACGCTTTGCGCTTTATCTGGTGAAACGGTCGCTAATCCGATACCTAAAACGATACCAGCTAAGATCTGTAACACTAGGTTTCCACGAGCAAAACGGGCAAAAAGAGAGTTGCTTTGCATAGTTATCCCTGCGATGAAAATGAATTTATTTTATAGTTATCCCCAAGAAACGTCAGCAACGTGGTCATTAACCCCTGTACCATCAAGCGCCTTGGGTGAGCCCAGCCAGTGATTGTCCACCAATCGGTGGAAATATGGCAGAGCGTAGCCAATATTAACGTCACCAAACAATGTGTCTAGGTTTTATTGATAACAAGCATAAAAAATTACTAAGAAGGGTGAAATAAAGCTCAAATTTAAATAAATGTTAACTATTTGTGGTTGTTTTTGCGCCAGAAGAGTGTTTTGTTTGGTTTTTTCAATGTGTTTTATTTATTTGATTATTGTTGTGAATGATTGGCTATGATGGGGGGGCGCTCCCCCCTGCTATTTAATGATGATGATGGGGCATGCTGGTGATAATTTTCTTAACGGGGGCGATAAATAGGAGTGACTGACCGGTTTGTGTCATCAGTTGCAGAGTGATCTCCTCGCCTTCATCAAAAGGGTGTTGAAGATCAAAGAGCATAATATGGAAGCTGCCCGGTTTTAACTCTAATGTCCCTTGCGCAGGCACCGTGAATTGATCGACTTGACGCATTTTCATGACCGCTCCTTCTTGAATCATATCGTGCAATTCGATTTTCCCCGCAGAAGGACTGGACGCCGCCACAATATATTCATCCGTTTGGCTATGATTGATGAGTGTGCCAAAGACGGCGCTGGTTGGCGCGTTAGGGGGGGTGGCTCGCGCATAAGGTTCTTTGATGACCAAGCTATCATGAGCATAAGTATAAGTGGCGAACAAGCTGGTGATTAAAATGAATAGGCGATATTTCATCTTTATTTTCCTTCAGTGGTTATGACTTCTTTTATCGCCGCCACAATGGGGGCTGGGGTATTGGTATGTGGAACTTGGGTGATTAACGTGCCATCAGGCTTTAGAAAATAAAAGTAGGAGCTATGATCGAGGGTGTATTTCAATTCGGAATTGGGTAGGTTCGTTTTTTGAAAAATAACCCCATAACGCTCAGCCAATAACCGAGTGAGATCGAAAGGGAGAGCCATACCTTCTATTTGAGGGTGAAAGTAGGCAGCATAAGTTTTGGTGTCTTGTGGTGTATCTCGCTCGGGATCCAATGAGATAAAAATAGGACGCAGTTGCTGCAACGTTGGTTCATTGAAGTGATGAAGAGCCCCCGAGAGCATGGCCAGCGAAGTCGGGCAGACATCGGGGCAGCGGGTAAAACCGAAATAGACAACACGAATCCGTGGGTCATGAGTATCAAATAAGTGCTTGATCAGTGGGTGTTCAGTTGACACCAAAGTCTCTGAGGTACTGTGCTGTTGAGTGGGTTGGGTGTCCCAATAGCTTTTTAACCCAAAGCCCAAAGCGAAAATAACCACGCAAAAGAGCGACCAATTTTTACTCATTTTTCCATCCTTACTGAAAGATAAACGCTGGCATGTCCATCCGTTAACATCCCTATCCAAGTCATGCCTTGCAGAGTACAAACGGGGAGCATTAACTCACCGCTAAACGAGCCTTCAGCTTTTTTTGTCAGCAGAAATTTTACGGTTCCCATCTCCATTTCTAATCCTTGCAAAGTGAGCGTTAATTGTTGACTTTGGGCATTCGGCCATTCAACCATGAGTGTGGTTGCGACTAAAGGCTGAACGATATCTTGAGTTAATGTCATACTCACGCCTTGCTGTTGGCAGGTTTGAGTCGAGAGCGGACAATAGTGATGAACTTCCTGTGGTGGAGTATGAGTTTGCCAATGCTTAATGAGATCGCTGGCATACCATCCTGCGAGTAAGGCAAGCGCGGCGAGTATCAGCTTAATAACCGTATGCATGGTATGGCAATCCGTGACAACAAACACAGAATGTTAACATAATGAAAATAGACGAAGGCCGGAAATAAGAGAGAAATGTGTGATGAGTCAAATTCTGAGGCGGTTTCCTTCCCCAACAGTGTGGCTATTAGGGAAGGGAGGGGATTGCTGATGATTTAGCGAGTGCGAGAGGCAAATTTTTCAAGTCCAAGGACAAGAAACACCGCACACAGCATGCAAAGAATCGCAAGGCCGAATTGTGCTGGTTGAGTGGTGAGCTGCTCATAACTAAACGGTGATACGTTTTGTTGGGTCAGTGCAATCGGTTCACCATGGGAATGAGTACTCCACTGGGTGGTCTGTTTCCACGGCCAAATCTTAGGTAATGTTCCTAGCATAAGTCCGGTAAGAAAGGCGAGAGTGATGTCTCGGTAACGTTTTAGCAACCAAGAGAGAAGATGAGAAAAGCTGGTGATCCCAATAACACATCCGGCAAGAAACAAAGCAAGAATATCGATTTGTAATGTCTTTACTGCATCAAGAATGGGGGTATACATCCCCAGCAGTAGTAAAATAAAACTCCCTGAAATGCCCGGTAAAATCATGGCGCAAATAGCAATACTGCCAGCGAGTACCATGTTCAGGTGGGTAACTTCCATATCAATAGGCTTAAGAACCGTAATGGTATAAGCAACGAGTACTCCGATCCCAATAGCCAGCCAGCGGGAAAGCGATCTTTGTTCTATTTGTTGGCACATATGCCAAACGGAAATGAGAATTAAGCCAAAGAAAAAAGACCATGTTGGGATGGGGTGAGCGACCAATAGCCAAGAAATCAGCTTAGCTAAGCTAATGATACTGGTGAAAATGCCTCCGAA
Source organism: Vibrio cincinnatiensis DSM 19608 (assembly GCF_900167345.1). Taxonomy (GTDB): domain Bacteria; phylum Pseudomonadota; class Gammaproteobacteria; order Enterobacterales; family Vibrionaceae; genus Vibrio; species Vibrio cincinnatiensis. The sequence continues at coordinate 80,307 of NZ_FUXB01000006.1, forward strand.
TAATGCGAGCAGAAAAGCACCATTGATATGCTGAAAGGTTGCTCGGGAACCTTGTTTTTTCCAATAAAGAATCAGGCTGGGGTTGATGCATCTAATACTTTCCAGCAAGGTGTCATAAATACCAGTAATAAAGGCAATGGTGCCACCAGACACGCCAGGAACGACATCGGCCGCACCCATAGCGATTCCTTTGAAAAAGGTACTTACATAATTCATTACACACCCAATATCATATTAAAGAAGAAGCCGCGCAGTATAGCAGACATCAATAAAAAAGTGTTTGTCAGATCATTGTGGCCGCGTCTGTTGAGGTATTCTTTACAGACGCTGTGTGATTTTTTGCATTTTGCAATTTTATTTTGCAACAGCATAACTGAAGTGGGAAACTTGCCGCGTTATCGAGGATCTTCATATGCTTATCATCGTGTGCAGAAGAAAGGGTAAGGCAGCATAATGAACTAATGCTTTGCTTATTTTTGTGTTTTTTTTATCTATATATTGTTAGGTAGTATTAGTTTTAAGATATTTATTCCAAAATTAATGCAATTTTCTGAAACTTAACAAAAGTTGGCACGTTAAGTGCTCTCTACTCATTGACCCTTACTAAAGCCAAGGGTCACCTAGCCAACTGACGTTGTTAGTGAATAGAAGTTTGTTCACACATAATATAAGCCAATCGCCTTATTTGCGATTGGCTCTTTTTTTATCCGTTATCGGTTGGGTTTTGTCGAGTACGTTGGGCTTTTTCGAGTACGTACCGTGATAAGTCGCTTATTCGGTACAAATTTGGTTTCGACCATTGGCTTTTGCTCGATAGAGAGCTTTATCCGCTCGATAGAAAGTCCGTTGGGTGTTTTCTCCTGGACGGTGCAGAGTAATACCGACACTGACGGTAAGCCGTCGATCTCCTAACATGGGTTGCCAGTTAAACCTAGCTATCGTTTCACGAAAGGCATTGGCATACCGAGAGGCTTCTTCTAACGTACACTTCTCTAGTATGACCAAAAATTCTTCGCCACCAAAGCGCACGCATGAAGTGGGGTAGCATTGGAAATGATCGATTAATGTTGATGAAACTTGCATGATCGCTTTGTCTCCCACTAAATGACCAAGATCATCATTGATGGACTTAAAGTGGTCAATATCGACGACCAGAAAAGCAAACACGGTTTCATTATGGAGAAGATCTTTCAATTTAATGTCGAGCCAACGTCGGTTATGCAATTGAGTAAGGGGATCGGTCAAGACATCCTGCTGAAGCTGGGCAACGGTATTTCGTTGATGCTCAGTCGCTTCTTTGAGCTCTCGATTCTCTTGTTCGGACAAAATGAGTTTCAACTGAGGCTCGAAACGAGAAAGTCGTCGTAATTGTGTTGCACCTAACTCGCTGATAGGGATCGATTTGACGAGTTCAGATTCAATTTGAAACCCTTTTTTCTCATAGTGAAGGGCAAGGTGATAGTTCCCTTGGCGAGCACAGACTTCACTAAAGGCGGTATATAGGCTTTGCTCCAGAATGGACACCTTTTTTAATCGAGAGATTCGTTTTTCCATCGTACTGAGCAGCATATTTGCAATATGCGTTTTGTTCAGATCAAGCAAGCAATAAGCTTGTTCAATACGTACCATGTTAAATAGCCAAATAGAGTGAATATTCCCATTGATATACTGAACACGAGTAAGAGTGCTGATGGCTTTTTCTCGTTGACCTTGTTGGCGATACAATTTGGCTTGATAGAGTAAAATTTGCCCATTCAAGATCTTATCATTGACGAGTATACGCAAGGTTTCACATTCTGTGAGAATGGTCTGTGCGGCTGAAAACTGGTTAAGGTGTAAATGGCACGCCAGCATGTAAAGTTTATAACGCAAACGTAACGATCGGCTGCTGAACGCATGGCTCAGTGCATCCACTTTTTGATAATAACGCAAAGCTCGGTGGTGATCGCCGTAGGCATCACATAAATTTCCCATTCCAAGCACGGCTTGAGCATATTCATCAATACAGCCGTGCTCTACGGCTAAGCTTGAGGTTGAAATATACTCATTTAGCGCCGCCGTATATTCACCATACTCCACCAACCGTTCACTCAGGCTTTGTTTTATGGTGAGCACCAGTTCAATATCTTTACTGGTTGAAAGTAGAGCAAGTGCGCTGCGAAGTTCTTGGATACTTTTCGATATTTGTTTTATCTCAGTGCGATATTCAGCACTCAATGTGAGGCACAATGCCTGCTCTTCTGCATTACTGGCAATATGTTGTTTAACATGATGCCAAAAAATAATCGCTTCTTCGCCATTGACTGATGTGGCATCCAACCCCGCGTCCTGGATTTTATTCAGTAGCGCTTCCATGATGCTCTTCCTGTCGTTGATCTTGTTCTAACTGTTCTAAAGTAAAAGGAAAACTTAAAATATCTTTCAATGTAATCACGGGTAGAGAAGCATGAAAACCTTTGCGCTGCCACGGATAAATTTCAATCATACCTTCCACGATTTGTTTGAGTTTTTGGGCAGATAGCCCGGTTTCTGATAGCAATAGACCGAGCCGAGTTGGGCTGAGGCGAGAGAGTAAGTCATGCGGTACACACAGTGTATGGATAAGCTCGGTACAAATATCCAGATAGCGTGGATCTTCATGGTAAAAAAGCATGACAGAGTGTCGACTATTGTGTAATTCCGCTTTGAACATCATTAATTGTTCCCACCAATAACTTTCCGCTACAACATGAGATAAGTGTTTTTCAGGATTATATTCGTATTGGCTTCGTATACGATGAATCAGTTTGTGTGCTCGTTGTTCAAGCTGACGCTTGGAAATATGAGCTCGGTCAAGGCCTAGCCGAGAAGTCTGCTCGCGTAACATATTCAGAGAGAAACGACGATATTTTTTAAATGCGATCAGGGCTCTTTGAGCATCTCCTTGCTCTTCAGCAACCCGAGACTGTTGGAAGCAGATTTGTGATAACAATTCTCCGTTATCAAAGGTTTGTGCGGATTGTTCGGCACGGAGTAATAGCTGAGTCGCCTTGTGATGATTTTTCCGAAGCAGTTCTAGCCGGGCTCGACTGATATAAGAGTGCGCTTTCATCCAGACTAAGTTATGTTGTTCTGCAAGCTCATGAGCCTGTTGGGTGGCTTGCTCTGCATCTTCTAGCCGCTCTAGACCAAGTAATGCCAAGCCTCGGAAGTCCCACACTTCAGCCTGCCAAGTATTATCGCTATGATCGCGCAGCGCTTCTTCAGCCCCATCCAGTACAGAAAGCATATCTAAATATTGATTGAGTAAGTAGAGATCCCAAGCCCATAAAATGCGTGCTTTTCCTTCCAGCCAAGAAATTCGAGTTTTATTGGCGACATTAACCGCTAATTCGTGAGTGGAACAGGCTAACGAATACTCATGGGTCATGCGCCAGACATTACCCAACCCCACTAAGCTTTCAATGATGATTTCAATCTCATCCGTTAAGGAGGCCTGCTCTAAGGCATTAATCCAATATTGTTGGGCGGTATAGTACTTAGCCTGCCCCCAGAAATGGAGGGCATGAATATGTAATATTTCTGGAAGATAGTCATTACTTTCAAGGCTGTGTTGATATTGGTGTGCCTGTTTAATGCGTTTCAGCCCTTGTCGATAATCCATTATGCACCAAGCACAGCGCGAAATAATAATGTGTGATTGGAGAATGCCATCAACAAAATTGAGTTGTTTCGCTTGAGACAAACATTGTTCTGCCGCTTGCATAACTTGTTTAGGGTCAGCTTCAATACGGTTTCTTAGTTGTTCAAGCTCAAGTTCAAGAAGGTGTTGATGTTTATCCAATGGGGTGTCCTTGCCAATACCAAACTGAGAAGTGTAATCAAGAGGCAACATTCGCTCAATGCTCTAATAAGCATGGTGAGGGAACTCAAATACAAATCAAAGCTTACGGTTATAAGACAATAATTTACGCCTATTTACCATTGGTGACGACAGTTATTGACCTTAGTTCACATTTTTAAACGAGAACATGTACGGCACGAGCAAAGGAATGGGGTATTTAACCTTACTATCTGGCCCGTTTTTCTAAGAAAGCAGCTCTTTTAAGGTAAGAGGGTGCTGAGTGACACCTAAATTCTGGGCAGCCGTGAATCCATATTTATCTTGGTAACACAAATTATGCCAAGCTCGGAAGATGTCCAATAAGGGTAAAATACCTCCGGGGCGTAACTTCCTCCTTGGTTCGTTGATGAGAGATTCAAACAACAGTTGGAACCGTTGCTGATAAAATGCGATCTGGCGGGTAGTAGCAATAGGTAGCCAATATTGAGGCGAGGGTTCATTTCCTGCGAGATAGCAGATACCTTTTGCCGTTTGATTCTGGTTAACAATAGCCCAGCGATCACGCCACCACCCCATCAAAACAATATCAATGCGAGTAAAAGGTTCGCAGGTCTTCCAATCATGATCTTCTTCTATGTACATCAAATCAATGGTTTTCTGACGAATACGAGGTAAACCCACACTCAGTGCTGCTGAACGGAGCAAGGGATCTTGTGGCATAAATAAAGAGACAGGTTTATCAGGGGAACACATCTCTAACACATGCATATAATGGGCATAAGCGGTATAGGGGGGACGAATTAATGCCCCTTTTGAGGGGTAATGAAAAGCGGAGAGGTTCCCCATTGGATCTTCAACATTCCCTCTCGCTAAGATGGTTTGATACTTTTGATCAATCCGTTCTCGCAGTATCGATGAAGGAACGGGCATCGGAAGATTCGATTCAGAAGAATAATCTTGAGGCACAAAGCGAGCGGGAAGTTGATAAGGGTTATGATCCCCTGAGGGTTGTGCTTCCTCATGGGCAGAATAGTTAACATGTTGACATAAAATATAGCCAGTTTTGGCATCTCCTGTGGCTATCCACAGTGCCCCATTATGACTGAGCGGCTGCAAAGGCATATAGTGAGAAGCCAACTGATAGGTGTGTGCATGATTGACCCAACGTGCATCAATCATCGCTAATTTTCGACGGCAACGACTCGCAATATGCTCAACATGGTCATAAAACGTTTTGGGATTGATTTTGAGTTTTCGGCAAATTTCACGTACGGAATACCCCATAAACAGTAGCCCTAGCAGGCTTTCTTGTAAAGAGAGTTTATGGTTTGCTCCCGACCATTTATCAACAAACGTCGATTGACAAGCTTTACAACGGTAACGCTGACGATCGCCACTGTAACCGAAGGCATGATAACGCTGTTTATGTGTGTGAACGGATAAGCCAAAATGAGCGCACTCAACATTACGGCATGCAGGTAACCCATCGCTATGTAATTGGCGAAGACGGCGAAGCTCATTTAACACATCATGGTTATTAAGTAAGGGGGGGAAAGCACCACATTCACGACAAACCATCGTTGGGCGTTTCGGGTTCGCATGCTGCAAAACATAATGTTTTGCATCGCTCAAGCCAAAGTTGTTACACGCCAATGTTTTACAAAAGTTGAGTTGTAAACCTTCAGCCGCCAGCGGTAGTTGGTCATTCGGCACGATCGCCCCCTCGGGGTATAAAATTAAAAATCGATGTTGATGGCGGTATCCAGTGCGATTTGCATCATTTCATGGAACGATTTCTGACGGTCTTCTGAGCTGAGTTTCTCACCACGTAAAATATGATCAGAAACGGTCAGGATGGTCAGTGCACGAGCGCCGAGGTCTGCGGCTACACCGTAGATACCTGCGGCTTCCATATCAACGCCTAATATGCCTAGTTTTTTCATGGTTTCAAAAATTTCAGGCTCTGGGGTATAGAATAAATCAGCAGAAAAAACATTACCGACTTTAACCGCGACTTTGTGCGCTCGGGCTTGCTTTACCGCCGTTTCAAGAAGATCGTAATCGGCAATCGCAGCAAAATCGTGCCCCTTGAAGCGAATACGGTTTACTTTCGAATCGGTAGACGCTCCCATTCCTATGACCACATCCATTAATTTCACATCATCACGAATCGCTCCACAACTGCCAATTCGGATGATGTTTTTGACGCCATACTCGGCAATTAATTCATGGACATAAATGCTGCATGAGGGAATACCCATCCCATGCCCCATGACGGAAACTTTCTTGCCTTTATATAGCCCTGTGTATCCGAACATATTGCGCACATCACAAACTTGAGTGACCTCTTCTAAGTAAGTTTCTGCAATAAATTTAGCTCGTAAAGGATCGCCAGGCATGAGTACCGTTTCAGCAAAAGCACCGGGTTGTGCATTGATATGTGGGGTTGGCATGCGTTGTTCTCCAAAGGTGAAAGGTCAACATCGTCGATATTATTACCAATTATGTTGACGAATGAAAATAGGTTGAAGCAATAGTAGCGAGCAATACCAAGGGGTCGTGAGATATTGGTCACAAAACATAGCTAGTGGCAATGGTTTTACTCTATTGATAACGAAATATGTTGGAACTGGTAACGCAACCGATTTGCTTTCTGTACTTTATCGTTGAGCGTTATTTTGAGGCTGACGACGAGAGTCCATGTACAAAAAATATATTTGTATAATTAAATAATCCTGTGCTATACCATATACAAGAATATTTTTTGTATAACTTATCCAAAAGAGCGACAGGATCGCCTTGGGCTCTTTAGGAGGTGAGTATGGAATCTAACATTCGTGTCGGTATTAGTGCCTGTGTGCTCGGGGAGCGGGTTCGTTTTGATGCAGGGCACAAAGTCAGCCATTTTGTTACCCAAGAATTAACCCCATTTTTTGATTTTGTACCGGTTTGTCCCGAAGTGGGAATGGGGTTACCAGTTCCTCGCCCCACGATTCGTTTAGTGGAGGATGATCAGCGCATTGCTTTAGTCGAAACGAAAGATGTGAGCCGCGATCATACCGAAGCCTTGTTACAATATACCCACCAAAAAATTGACCATTTTCAGTCTCAATCTTTGTGTGGTTACATTGTATGCGCGAAGTCACCGACATGTGGTATGGAACGAGTCAAGGTGTACCGTGAGCATGGTGCTGAGAAAAATGGGGTGGGCTTATATACTGAGCAATTAATGCAACGTATGCCGTGGCTCCCCGTAGAAGAAGATGGCCGACTGCATGATCCGATTCTGCGGGAGAATTTCATTACTCGCGTATTCTGTTTGCATGATTTTTACCACTGCTTAGAGAACGGTCCAACAGCAGGTAAAGTGGTGGAATTTCACTCACGCTATAAGCTAACGTTAATGGCGCATCATCCTCTCTCTTATCAGCGTCTTGGCCAACTGGTGGCGAAAGTGGCCCAATATGAGGTGGAAACCTTTATTCAAGAGTATCGTTTAGGGTTGATGCAGGCGTTGACTTTTCGGGCCAGTCGAAAAAATCAAACCAATGTCCTAATGCATATACAGGGTTACTTTAAACGCTCTCTCACTTCGTCACAGAAAGCCGAGCTGGCTCAAGTGATTAATGAATATCGCCAAGGAGTATTACCTCTTCTCGCCCCTTTAACGCTCATCAAACATTATCTTTCTATGTATCCAGATGCGTACCTTGGTCAGCAACGTTATCTGAATCCTCATCCTCAGGAGTTGAAATTACGTTATGGATTGTAAAGAAAGCCGGTATGCGATTCGTGAAGTATCGGAACTGACTGGGGTAAAACCAGTTACGTTACGTGCTTGGCAGCGTCGTTATAACTTGATACAGCCTCAGCGTACCGAAAAAGGGCACCGTTTATACAGCGAACAAGACATTCATACGATTCGTCAAATACAAAGCTGGTTATTAAAAGGGGTTTCCATTGGCAAAGTCAGCTTGTTATTACAAAGCAGTGAACAAGCAGGAACAGGGCTGTTTATCGAGCAGGCAACCGAGCTACCAGAATGTCAGCCCCTGCTGGTGGCTTTAGCTCAATTAAACCAAGGGAAAGTGGTTAATGTACTTGCGACCGTAATGAAAGAGTACCCCTTAGATATTGTAGAAACACAATTGATTCTTCCCGTTATCGATGCACTTGAAAAAGTCAAAGGACCGCTCCGTTCTTTGCAAAAAGGATTATTTAACGGTGTGATGTTAAATAAGTTATCGAGCATTCTTGAGGCAGAAAATAAAGCCGCCCATAAAGGGAAATGTTTATGTGTTAGCTTTGAACCTTGTGGCCATGTGCTGGCTTGGTTATGGGCGGTCGGTTGGGCTGAAAAAGGATATAATGTGACTTTTCTTGAAAACGTGGAAGATATTAGCGGGCTTGTTGGTCATGAGGGAAATACCCGTTACTCGATATTGGCGCTATTTTCTTATCGTAATTTACCCGATAACCAACGTAAGGCGCTGGCAGCGCTGGAATCTGAATTTTCTAAGCCTATCTCTTTCTCTGGGGTTTTAGCTACACTCATCAAGCAGGAAGGGTGCGAATGAAACTGGTCTGGTTGCGACGGGATTTACGGGCGGTGGATAATACGGCTTTGCGCCATGCCATTACCAGCACTCAGCCCGTGTATGCACTGTATGTTGCAACGCCAAACCAGTGGCAGCAACAAAATCTGGCTCCTATTCAGGCCGATTTGATTTATCGGCGCTTATGTGCACTACAACAAGAATTGGCAGAGTTAAATGTACCACTGCTGTATATGGAGTGTGGGGATTTTAGCCAAGCGGCTCATGCCGTGGCAACCTTGTCTCAAGGGCTAGGTGTTGATCAAGTTTTAGTCAATCGTGAGTATGAATATAATGAGCAGCAGAGAGATAGTTTGGCGCAACAACAGCTGAAGGAGCAAGCAGTAGATTGGCTCGCACTGGATGATAAATGTGTGATCCCACCGGGCCAAGTGCTGACCAAGCAAGGTGGGTACTTTAAAGTTTTTTCGCCGTTTAAACGTGCATGGCTCACTCAGTTTACCCCACCCATTATTTTAACCACGCCTGTAGCGCAAAAAATCACCGTGCCAGAGCCCTTCCGTCATTATTTGTGGAGCGAAGCGCAGCCTTTTACTTACCCGCGTTTGACGAGTAAGGCATGGGCAGCCGATTTTGATTCCATCCGTCAGCAACTTCGCCAATTTTGTCAGTATAAGGTTGAGAGTTATCATCAATGGCGTGATTATCCTGCGCAAGACAGCACGAGCCGTCTTTCTGCTTACCTTGCCATTGGTGCCCTTTCTGCTCGCCAATGCCTTGCTCGGCTTTATGCTCTCTCTCAGGGAGAGGGATTGTCTTCAGGGGCTGAGGTGTGGTTAAGCGAATTTATGTGGCGAGAGTTTTATCAACATTTAGTGGCTTTTGAAGTTAGGCTTTCCAAAGGAAAAGATTTTCATCCTTGGGGGGCAAAACTGGCCTGGCAGAATGACTTGGTGGCATTTGAACGTTGGTGTGAAGGGCAAACGGGTTTTCCCATTGTTGATGCGGCCATGCGTCAGCTTAAACAGACAGGGTGGATGCATAATCGTTTGAGAATGATAGTGGCCAGTTTTCTCACAAAAGATTTGCATATTGATTGGCGTTGGGGAGAAAGGCATTTTATGCGCCATTTGATTGATGGGGATTACGCGGCCAATAATGGTGGCTGGCAATGGTGTGCATCAACCGGATGTGACGGGCAACCTTATTTTCGAATCTTTAACCCGATAACTCAAGGTGAAAAGTTCGATCCAACTGGGGCGTTTATTCGTCAATGGGTGCCGGAGTTGGCTAAGGTGCCACCCACGCATATACATAGGCCTTGGAAGTGGATTCAAGTTAACACTTTGTTATATCCCACCCCAATGGTTGATCATAAAGTCCAAAGAGAAGTAACCTTGCGTTTATACCAAGAAGCTAAAGAGTGGGAGAATCGTATTGCGTAACTGGTGGATATTGGGATTGATATGGATAAGTGGTATCACCTTTGTGCAAGCGGCGGTGTATGATTTTCCTAAAGAGGGAAGCCGATTAGTTGGGCACCTGCAGTACCATGTAGTGCAAAAAGGAGAAACGCTAGCTGACATCGGCACTCAATATAAAATTGGCTTTCTAGCGTTGATGGCGGCCAATCAAGGTGTCGATCCTTTTCTTCCTCCTGAAGGAACTGTCCTCACCATTCCCTCACAAGTGATTCTACCGGACGTACCGTATGAAGGTATTGTGATTAATTTAGCTGAATTACGATTGTATTATTTTCAGCCTGATCAACGTCAGGTCTATATTTTCCCGGTGGGCATTGGCCGGATTGGCCGAGATACACCCGAAATGGAAACCCACATCAGCCAAAAGCGAGCGAATCCAACTTGGACGCCAACGCAATCCATTCGCCAAGAATATTTGCAACGTGGTATCGAGTTGCCTGCGGTGGTCCCTGCGGGGCCGAATAACCCACTGGGAGAATACGCAATGCGTTTGGCATATGGTTCTGGCGAGTATTTGATTCATGGAACCAACAAGGATTTTGGTATCGGTCTGCGAGTGAGTGCTGGGTGTATTCGTATGGAACCTGAAGATATTGAATGGCTATTTCAGCAAGTGGAACGAGGGATAACGGTTCGGGTGATTAATGAGCCCATCAAAGTTTCATTAGAGCCGGATCGTAGTGTATTTATTGAAGCGCATGAACCCTTAACACGCAGTGATGGCAGTAAAAAAATCTTGAGTTTACCCATTGAGTTAACATGGTGGTTGAGTGAGTTTAATCAATCCGAAGCACGGGCGCGAGCTGCAATTCTGGCTCAAAACGGTATTCCTATTGAGGTGGTTGCGCCTCAGAGTCTCCAGTGATTGAACAGCATGGGCTTAGCTAAAAGTACCAGTTATTGGTTGTTAATTAGCCGAAAATGACATAATTAACGTAAATGTCATTGAATATGCTACAATCGGATTTCGTTATGACAATAACCTCTATTGAGAACTTGAGTGTTTCCCGAGGTTCGACTCGTTAATTTTCCATGAGTCAGAGTGATTTCACTACAATGGGGACAAGTAAATCTTTGGGGTAGAGCGCTTAAAATAGCGCTCTATTTTTTTGTGGTAACGGTAAACGTTGTTCAAAGGTAAAGAAGGTGTGTGTTGTAAAAAAAGGAGCCTGATTAATAGGCACAGGCATCATCATATCGTACATACTCTAGGAAAAGATCCCATCCGGTTTGACGGTGTTCTTTTTACATTTCATCGGGGCTGACAGCGTACTAAAACACCGCTTATTAGCTGCTCCTTTAATTTAGCCTCAGGCGCATCAACAACAGAAGAGTATGGTTATTTTAGGAAGCGATGGCTTTGAACAGACAACCCAATAAACCCTCATTCATCATGGAGGATGAAGAGAACAAGATGATGAGGTTATATGAATCATTTGATTTCTATCGGGGCGCTGGAGTCCTTTTTGGTGGCTATTAGTGTGCTTTTTCTTGGGCACTTCGTGAATGCTCGTCTGCCAATTTTAAATAAATTTAATATCCCTGAACCGATTGTCGGTGGTTTGATCATCGCGTGTTTCATCATGGTGTTGCATTTCAATGGGATTGACTTGGCCTTTGAACTGCCGCTGCAGAGCATTTTTATGTTGATGTTTTTTGCGACCGTGGGGTTAGCCGCTAACTATACGCAATTGATTAAAGGGGGAGCGAAAGTCTTTATCTTTTTAGCGGTCGCCTCTTTTTACATCATTATTCAGAATGCCATCGGTATCTCTTTAGCCAGCGCATTAGGGTTAGATCCATTGATGGGGCTCATTGCTGGCTCTGTCACGCTCTCCGGTGGTCATGGAACGGGGGCGGCATGGTCACAAACTTTTCAAGAGGTGTATGGGTTAGACAATGTATTAGAAATCGCCATGGCTTCGGCGACCTTTGGGCTTATTATTGGTGGAATCATTGGTAGCCCTGTTGCTCAGCGTTTGGTTGATAAACATAACTTTGAGTCAGAATATGGCCGAGGATCAAGAACGCATGAACGCTTTCCTGAAGTGGTGACCTATAACGAGAATGAAGAAGACAGCGTGACGGCAAAGACCGTGATTGAGAATCTGTTCTTCTTGTTGATCTGTGTGACGGGAGCAAAGTATACCGAGCAATGGGTGAGTACTTTTCATATTCCGTGGCTGATGATTCCTGATTTTGTGTATGCTCTGTTTATTGGCGTGCTGATCACCAACCTGTTAGAAGTGACAAAAGTGCGTAAAGTTGATGCAGAAACCGTAGACATGTTGGGTACGGTTTCTTTAGCACTCTTTCTTGCGATGGCATTAATGAGTTTAAAACTGTGGAATATTTTTGATTTAGCGATTCCTTTTTTACTCATTTTAGCGGTGCAGTCCGTGATGCTGGCCTTTTTTACCTACTATGTCACTTTTAAAGTGATGGGGCGTAATTACGATGCGGCGGTGATTGCAGGGGGACATTGTGGTTTTGGTTTAGGGGCAACCCCGACGGCAGTGATGAACATGGGATCAATCGTTAACCGCTTTGGCCCATCACCGCAAGCGTTTATGGTGGTGCCGATTGTTGGCGCTTTCTTTATTGATATTGTGAATCTGATTATTCTACAAGGATACATCACGATCATCGGTTAACCACGCGTCGTGTTATAAACATAGTTTACATGTTGCTTATCTGAAACGGTAAGTGAGCGGATTATGATCAAAAGGAGCGCATAAGCTCCTTTTCTCTTTTTATCAACATGTGAGAATTACCTGCAATTCATTTTTCCTTTATTCTTATTTAGTGAGAAAATGGCTTTTCACCCTCCTAGAAATGTCAGCCTTCTCTAGGCAACCTGCTTCTATACCCAATCATGTTTTGAATGGTGTTCTCAAATCATGAGAAAAAGTAGGACAGAGGTGTTATGAATCAGGTTATTTCTATTGGCCCACAGGAGTCATTTTTAGTCGCTATTGGCGTGCTTTTTTTAGGTCAGTTTATCAATAATAAATTACCCATATTAAAACGATTTAATATTCCCGAACCCATTGTTGGTGGGCTAATCGTTGCGTGTTTTATTACCATCATGCATTTAAACGGGATCGATTGGGTTTTTGATCTCCCGTTGCAAAACACATTCATGTTGATGTTTTTTTCAACGGTAGGTTTAGCAGCCAATTACACACAATTGGTTAAGGGCGGAGTAAAGGTCTTTCTCTTTCTGATTGTCGCCTCCGTTTATATTGTGATCCAAAATGTTGTGGGGGTCTCTCTTGCCACCATTCTGGATCTGGATCCTTTAATGGGATTAATTGCTGGTTCTATCACGCTTTCTGGTGGGCATGGTACAGGCGCGGCGTGGGCACAGACGTTTCAGAATACTTATGGACTGAATAATGTCTTAGAAGTGGCGATGGCTTCGGCGACATTTGGCTTAATTATTGGCGGGATTATCGGTAGCCCGATTGCAAAGCATTTGATTGAGAAACGCCATTTAGAATCTGAATATGGTCGAAGCCATCAAACACATCAGCGTTTTCCTGAGTTGGTCACCTATAACGAACATGAGGAAGACAGAGTCACGTCAAAAAAAGTGATTGAAAGTTTATCGATAATTCTTCTTTGTGTGACTGGCGCTCACTACTTAGGGCAATGGGTTCGTCATTTTGACATCAGTTGGTTGATGATTCCTGACTTTGTTTATGCTCTATTTATTGGTGTGGCTATCACGAATGTGATGGAAGTCACCAAAGTTCGAAAAATCGATATGGAGACGGTCGATATTCTAGGAACGGTGTCTTTAGCTCTATTTCTTGCTATGGCATTAATGAGCTTAAAACTGTGGAATATTTTTGATTTAGCAATTCCCTTTTTAGTGATCTTAACGATTCAGTCTCTCGTGTTAGCACTTTTTTCTTACTATGTGACATTTCGAGTGATGGGAAGTAGTTATGATGCTGCGGTGATCACCAGTGGTCATTGTGGGTTTGGACTGGGTGCAACCCCAACGGCGGTAATGAACATGGGGTCGGTGGTCAATCGATTTGGTCCTTCGCCTCAAGCCTTTATGGTCGTGCCAATCGTGGGGGCTTTTTTCATCGATATCGTCAATTTGCTGATTTTGCAAGGAAGCCTCTCTTTCTTAACGCACTAATGAATGCCTTGGTTAAGAGGCCTTACCGACGGGAATAGATAAAGCCCATGGGTTTACACCCACGGGCTTTATCTCAATAGAGAGGTTAGCGGTTTATTGACTGCTGAGGAGACGGTCAATACTTAGGTTTCCTGCACCAGAGATCAGCAAAGAAACGGTGGCTGCCAATAAGGCTAAACCAAACTCATAGCCGTTATTTGCCATAAATAAACCGTTATCAATATGAACCGTAAAAATAGCGACGATCATCGTGAAAGCGGTGACCAGTGCGGCGGGTCGAGTCAATAGACCGATCAGTAAGAATAGGCCACCAAAAAACTCACCGCTTCCCGCAAGGAAGGCCATCAATACCCCTGGTTCGAGGCCGATGGAGGCCATCCACTGTCCTGTTCCTTGCAGGCCGTAGCCACCAAACCAACCAAATAATTTTTGTGCGCCATGGGCCATTAAAATAATGCCGATAGGAATCCGTAATGCTAATGGTGCATAGCTGGTTCCTGTTTGGATAAGTTTATTGATTAGCGTTTTCATAACCGTTCCTTAATGTTCGAGAATATAGAATAAGATTTCATTGTGCTCTTAATTTATGTAGCCAGTATAGAGCACCTTTTATAAGACGATAAGTATGGAGAATTGATATTCCTATTCGAAAAATTTGAATGTCTTTTAATGCTTCTAACATAAAAAAATACGTTATGTATTGGCCTCGATACATAGGGTGTCGTACTCTTATTTCATACTTTAAGTGACTCATAGAGATAAAGGCGTGACATTATGCATCAATATACACATTACTATAGTCCGCTAGGAAAGATGATATTGCAATCGGATCTTGAAGGTTTAACCGGAGTTTGGTTTACAACAGAAACGACAATGCCTTCAGAACTTGGCGAATATACGGAGTCATGTTCTATACTTGTACAGACAATCAATCAGTTAAATGAATATTTTTCTGGGGAACGTCGGGATTTTAACTTACCGCTCTCGGCGAAGGGATCGGAGTTTCAGCAAAAGACATGGCGAACGTTGCGTTCTATTCCTTATGGTGAAACTTGGAGTTATGCACAATTAGCTCAAGTGATGGGCAATCCGAAAGCGGCCAGAGCCGTAGGGAGTGCAAATAGTAAGAATCCTATTTCCATTATTGTGCCCTGCCATCGAGTGGTCGGTAAGAATGGGGCGTTAACGGGTTACTCTGGTGGTATCGAACGGAAAAATTATCTGCTTGAGTTGGAAAATAAACATACGGAATAAGGAGGATGTCGATGCGTAATAAGTCACTACAAACTGCAGTTATTTCGTTGTTCTCTGTTCTGTTTGGTTGTACTCAGGATGATTTGGTGCGCATGGCAAATAAAGAAACGTTTTCTTTTGAAGGAACGTATGACAACCAATACACCCCGTATATTTTGGTCTTTAAAGAAGGAAAAGTCTCGTTTCAAGCCGAAGCGACTCATTTCGAGTGGGAGCGAAACTACACCGTTAAAGACAATCTTCTCTATATTCAAATTCGAAATAGTTCGCTAGAGAAACGGGATGATTTGGTTATGAGGATTCATGGGGGGGGCGAAGTGCTGACATGTACAGCATGTGCGCAGTATCAATTGAGTAATATCTGGGTTCGGTTAGATGCTTTGCCCCAAAATGCGGCTTTGAAATAAAGGCCCTCTCGCAGATAAGCATAGAGAGCCTTTATATGGGGAGAGTCTTAGTGGGTAAATAAGGATTGATTAAGCAACAGATGCGTTGCAATGCTGGCTGCATAACCAAGCATAATCACAGGAGCCCACTTCAAATGACCGATAAAAGTATATTTACCATGCGCCGCTCCCATTAAGGCTACACCCGAAGCAGAACCAATCGATAATAAACTGCCCCCCACTCCGGCGGTTAATGTGATCAGTAACCAGTTACCTAGCGACATAGTGGGATCCATACTCAATACCGCAAACATAACCGGAATGTTATCCACAATGGCAGAGATACCACCTAAAGCAATGTTCGCCCAAACAGGATCCCATTGTGTGTACATTACGTCCGACACCAGCCCTAGGTAGCCAAGCAAGCTTAAGCCTCCCACACACATGACCACACCATAGAAGAACAGTAAGGTGTCCCATTCGGCGTGAGAAATTCGGCGAAAAACGTCAAAAGGAACGACAGAACCTAGGCGTTTTAAAGCGGCTTCATCTTTTTTAGCCATAGCAATCGCGGCTTTTTTCGCCAATGAACCTGCCAAGGTTTTTCTTAAGAAATAGCCAAAGAACTGCAAGTAACCGAGCCCCATCATCATGCCGATAACGGGTGGGAAGTGGAATAAGGCGTGAAAGGAGACGGCTGTTGCGACAGTGAAAATAAACAGGGCCACAATGCGGCGGGCACCACGTTTAAGTTCCACTTGTTCATAAAGTGCATCGGGTTTGTCTGTAGGCAAAAACAGAGACATGATGACAGCTGGAAGAAGGTAATTCACCACCGAAGGGATGAAAAGATCCATAAACTGCATGAAGGTCACATGGCCCGCTTGCCATACCATTAGAGTGGTAATATCCCCAAATGGGCTAAAGGCTCCGCCTGCGTTAGCAGCAAGAACAATGTTAATACAGGCTAAATTGACAAATTTAACATTATTACCGCCAACTTTGAGTACCACAGCACACATCAATAAAGCGGTTGTCAGGTTATCGGCGATAGGGGAGATGAAAAAAGCGAGGATACCGGTAAGCCAAAATAATGTTTTAAAATTAAACCCTTTACCCACCATCCATGCTTGGAGTGCATCGAAGAGACGCCGTTCTTCCATGGCGCTGATATACGTCATCGCAACCAGCAAGAAAAGTAACAGCTCTGCGTATTCGAGTAAATTATGTTCCAGTGCGGCACGTGCAATGTCCATGTTGCCGTGTTGTTGATAAACATAACCGATCATCGCCCAAATTAAACCAGCGGCAAGCAGCACGGGTTTTGATTTACGAAGATGTAAATATTCTTCCAGCATTACCAGCACATAAGCGAAACAAAATAAGATCAGTGAGGCATAGCCAATGGTCGATGAAGTCAGGGGTAACGGGGAATCCGTTGTGATGTTTGTAGCAAACGCGAGTTGAGGAATCAATAGTAGAGCAAAGCCTACCCACATTCGATTCATTATTGGTACTCCGATAGTCAAAAAATTGCCCAGAGTGTAATGATTATTCCCGCATACGACTGTGAGGCAAGTTGGAAATGTCTGATTTGTTTTAGTTTTGTGTTGTTTTGTTAAGAAAATTTACCCAAACCGCGTCGCAGAAAAAGTATTAAGTATGCGGTGAATGAGGTAGGTCATCATTAGCGTGATCACGATAGCAAACAAAATGCTACTGACTCGATATAACGCACTGAAAACAAAGTCACCATTGGGAGCCAAATATTGACCAAATAAAATGCCGAGAGTGGTTAAGCCGCCGAATCCTACGCCTGAACCACTCGACTCTTTCACGTGCAGATGGCTAAACCAGAGGCAGCCAATCCATAACATGGGAATAACGAGGATTAATAGATCTGACCAATCATATAACATCACCTGCCCAAATAAACCAAAACTGACCCCCAGTAAAGTTCCCATCGCTCGTTTACGAGCATAACCAAGAGCGCCATTCCAATGCATGGGGAACAGCAGCAGCAAGGTTGTCGATTGAGCCGACATGGAATCACTTAAGTCAAATACTTGGAACACGATGAATGACAGAGTCGCAATACTTGCACCCAATAACGCCTCGTGGCGAGTGCGATGTGACGGCTTATCTATGCTAGGAGCGGC
This sequence comes from Vibrio cincinnatiensis DSM 19608, assembly GCF_900167345.1. GTDB lineage: Bacteria > Pseudomonadota > Gammaproteobacteria > Enterobacterales > Vibrionaceae > Vibrio > Vibrio cincinnatiensis. The sequence continues at coordinate 98,125 of NZ_FUXB01000006.1, forward strand.
TACCGTTTGGCGAGGTTCGGTGTTAGGAATAAAATAGGTCATTAAATAGGCAATAATGACAGACAATATGTTGGCATGTAAGTTACTAAAAATCAGGTCATTTAAGTCGGTTGTCGGGTAGCTGGCAAAATGCAACATAATGCTTAAGCTAAGTACACTGTTGGCTCCAAATAAAAATAGGTATCCTTTTGACATACAGGCAAATTTATAGAGGAATAGACCAAACGCAATCAATGTCATCAGGACAAAGTGATGGGCAAACAGCCCACCTAAAATACCGACTTCTAACCCACAGACGACAGCGGAAGCGAGTAATTGACGAGCCGCATGTCCATTCATCACCGGAACCATTCCCAGCAGTAGCATCGGTGTTACGGTGAAAAATACACCATAATTCCAGCCAAACCATTTATTGAGTGTAAAACCTATGGTTGCGCCCGTTGCAATACGTAAGCACTGTCGAATGTCATTACCGGAGAGTGGATGGTGCCAAAGCTTCATTCGTGATACTCACTAATAAATATAATGTAGGACGCTAAGGAGATGGATCTGAACTCGGGCTAACCAAGCAAAGAAAGCGTTGTCGGGGAGCAGTTGCACGGTTGCTTTTGCACCCGCCGGTAGTGTTGGAAGAGTATTCTGATCCAGTGAGAGGTGCAGACGTAATCGCTGCGCATCTCGCACCCAGCGGTTCGATTCGGTTGGGTTGGCGAGTTGCCCATTGGCATCAAATTGTCCAGCACTGACGCCCGCATCAATGCTACGAATATTGGCCGTAAATACCTGACCGGGTTGGCTATCAAAAGCAATCAAAGCGGGATGATTCGGCGTACGGTTACGCAAGCTTTTTTCACGAAAATCCGCGATGACATCCATACGGTTTCCTACCAAGGCGACCAGTGGATTTCCGGCATTTGCGTACGTTCCGGTTTCGATTTGTAAGTTAGTAATCACTCCGTCGTGTTCAGCGACCACTCGTGTATAAGATAAATTCAATTGTGCTTTGTTAAGTTGATTTTGAGCGGTTCGAATACTGACGTTGGTATCATCGGCTTCCCCACGGCTAACTTGTAACTCTTTTAGGTGGGCTTGTGCGGCAGCGAGGTTGGCTTTGGCTGCAATAGCATTACTTTGTGCATCATCACGCAATTGTTGTGAGGTTCCATTACGCAAGAAAAGGGTATGTAAACGAGTAAATTCCCGTTTTTTTTGCTCGGCAATAATTTGGCTGGCTTGCAAATCGGCTTGTGCAGCTAAAATAGCCGCATCCAGTTGAGCATTATTTTGTATCGCTTGCTGTAAATTGAGCTGGGCTTGTTCCACGGCTAACTGATAAGGAGCGGCATCGAGTTCAAAGAGTAAGTCGCCTTTATGTACAACTTGATTATTGGTGACATAGAGCTGGCTGATTTGCCCACTGACTTGAGGTGCCACTTTGGTGACCACTCGCGTTACCATGGCCTGTGGTGTTAAAGGCATGGCGAGGTCTGCAATGAGAAAATAAGCAAAAAGGCCAATAAATGCAGTGCAGGAATATTTTATCCAGCGAGCAAATTTCTGATCGGGTGTCATAGATAATCACGTCCTTAGCAAACGGGAAGATACATTAATGAGAATGAAGGGTATTGAGCGCATTATGAGCGATTTGATCCAGTAACTGATTCATTTTTCTGAGTTCCTCATCATCGATTTGGCTCAGTAGTTGATGACGGATCTGCATTATGCGATGTTCCATCTGAGTTAAGAGTGCTCGGCCATTATCCGTGAGCGTGACAATGCGGGCTCGTTTATCACTGGCGCAACAGTGGCGAGTGATGAGTGCTTGCTCTTCCAATTGATTGAGTGTGCGCATGAGCGAAGCCAATTCAATTTCTAATGCGTCAGCCAGCTGTTTTTGGCTGACGTTATCGCCTAAACGTTGCAACTTCCAAAGAGCGGTCCAGCGAGGATGAGTTAAGCCTAATGGCTCTAATTCACGATCCGCAACCATCTTCCATAAACGAGAAACTCGGGACAGTTTCTCTGCCAAAGAGAGGTCTCTTAAACGATTCAGATTTTGGGGCATCATGAGGCTTTCCATCATTACTTAGCGTGCTAAGTAATATAATATAGTTAGCACGCTAAGTAAATAGTTGTGATGTGTGTCACTTTATTTTGTTGTGCAAGTAAAGTCATGCATAGACACCGAGTTGCCTTTTCAGGCCAAGATGCCACAATAGCGCGTATTCCCATGTTCCCGATAAGAAGAGAAGGTTATGGCTCGTCCAAAAATTCCAAGACAAATTTGTGGCTTTCCAGCCCAAAGTTGTTTTAAACCCAATGGAATTCCGATGGCTCAGTTAGAAGCCGTGTCCATTCAAGCGGATGAGTTTGAAGCGCTGCGTTTGGTTGATTATCAAGGAATGCAGCAGCAAGAAGCCGCCATAGTGATGGGTATCTCTCGTCAAACCTTAGCGAATTTAGTGAAATCGGCGAGGCGTAAAGTCTCAGACTGCTTGCTTCATGGCAAAGCACTATTGATGGAAGAACGACCACAATAACGGCCACCACCAAGTTTTGACGGTTTTATCTATCAAAGAAATAGGTACAATCGAGCGCTCGAATATCACCCCCTCTTTTATACTGTGCTCCTGATGACATTGATAGACAGGGCACCGTGTTATGCGTTCACTTTCCATTACTCGATTAGTACGAGCCAATGCCGCGTTGGCGGTTTTTGCGATTGTTGGCTTAAGCTTTTTCCTTATTCTCAATTTAACCCGTGTCCAGCAGCAGTTTGGTACGGTGGTTGATCGTAATGTTCAACTGCTCACCGCTATTTCTGATCTGCGTTATTACACAGTGACTTACCGCCGTTTTGCTCTCGACTATGGCTTAACTGATGATGTTGATGAATATCGCACGATTATGCAAACCATCGAATTTAATGATCAAGCGGTCAAGCAGGCATTACAACGTATGGAGCAGTTAGCGGATTTGCCCGATATTCAAGCATCGGTATCCGATTTTGAACGTCAGATAGAGACCTATCAAGTAATGCAGCAGCATTATACGGATCTTATTGATCAAAACCGGATTGAAGAAGCTCGCCGTCAAATGTTGGGTCCAATGTTGGCACCTTTTAACAAAATTGTGGAAGGATTGACACAATTTCAGCATCAACTAGAGCAAGATGCGACTCGCATGAAAAATGAGAAACAAGCACAGATTGAGCGAGTGATCCGTGGTTCTGTTGGGGTCGCTGCTTTAGTGGTACTTGCGCTACTGGCCAGCGGATATTTGACAGCCAAACGAGTATTGCGGCCACTGGCTCGATTAAAAGCACACATGTCGATTGTTGGACAGGGGCAGTTGGAATCGCGTTTATCACTGACACAGTTTAAGCACGATGAATTTGGTGAAGCGGCGCAAGCATTTATTCATATGCAAGAGAACTTAACCACATTGATCCTTTCCGTAAAAGAGAGTGTCCATTCGTTAGACTTGGTTTCTGAAGAGCTGGCCGCTAAGGTCGCGCACACTCAACAAAGTGTGGATGAGCAGAAATATGAGATCCAGAAAATTGTCTCATCTGTGGCAGATTTATCAGGCAACACTCAGCATATTGATCAAGTGACGCATAAGGCATCGTACAAGAGTGAGGAAACTCAACAACAAGCGCAGTTGGGTGAGCAAAGTATTGTGCATTCCATTGAGCGGACAGAACACTTATCACAATTATTGGATCAAACCGGACAAGTGATTAATGGGTTGTATCAACGCAGCTCAGATATTAGCCTTATTTCTGAGGTGATTGGTAATATCACCAAGCAGACCAACTTACTGGCATTAAACGCGGCAATTGAAGCTGCGCGAGCCGGTGAGGCTGGGCGAGGGTTTGCTGTCGTAGCCGATCATGTTCGTGAATTAGCTCAGCAGACTCAACAGTCGATTGAAGAAATTGGCGGAGTGATTGAAAACCTGCAAGCTCAAGCTTCGGATGCCCAAGGTTTTATGAAACAGTGTCAAATTGAAATCGGGGAGAGTTTACAGCAAGTCAAAGAGGCGGGAGCCGCTTATCACCAAATCGTGGGGGCCGCACAGGCCATTGCAAAACTTGATGGACAAATTGCTCAATTGGCCCAAACGCAACAACAATTATCCATGCATGTGAGTGAGAGCGTCAACACGATTGAAGGGTCTTCTCTTAATATTGAACATATTGCTAGTGAAACCACACAGACTTATCACCTTGTTCAGCAACAAACTGAACACTTAAAGCAGTATATTGGTGCATTTACCGTTTAATGGTTTCAATTTTTCATGGTTTTCTTGACCTGAATCGGGGTTGTTCTCTTGATGCTGATTCAGGTCTTCCTAATGTTCAAATTGGTCATAGCGAATGAAGTGGTCGATTTGTTTGGCGATATAATGGTTGTATAACATACTGGTGTGTGTGGTTCGTGTTTCCAGATGATCCGTCATGCCTGCAATTTTGGTTTCTTCCACCGTCACCGTGCCATCGGACTCCTTTTGATTCCCCATTAATAACGTGCGCATCCCGATGGGAAGTGTCCCCGCGATACTGCCGAGTTTTTGTGGAAAATCCCATGTATCGTGATGTTTTTTCAAGCCATACTGAGTGGCGTTTCCAAGAATGACTCCCAGCCCTAATTGCTCAATTCTGCTTACAATCGAGGCTCCCTGCAAAGGGGAACCAATGGTGATCACGTGAGAGATAAGCTGAGTATTTGGGCGGCGAGAAGCTAAATAGCGCTTGATCATCAAACCACCTAAGCTATGCCCGACCAGTACGTTGGTTTGTTTGGGAGCTAGCGCAGCATCAATTTGGAGAAACAGTTTTTCCTCATTAATCGACACCGTATTATAGCTAAGCGCGGTTGCCTGATAGCCCAACTTAGTCAGTTGCTGGCGCAAGGGATGCATAACAATACTGTGCATGTAGAGTCCATGAAGAATGATAACTGGCATGATGTGTCCTACAAATGGCTCGAAGTGGTTATCTAACCATGCTTTTATGACAAGTAAAAGGGGGGCGTGTTTTGTCTGTTTAGCCAACGGGCTCTTGAAAGAGAGAAAAGATCAATAAATAATTTGTAATGATAATTAAACTCAGTTAGATTCTCGAATTCATTGCAAACACCATCGATATTAGAAAAATAATGACTTTCCACTCCAATTATTCGCCCCTTTTTTGCGCCGTCGTGTTTGGGTTAATCTCATCAACGGTTGCGGCTGATGAAACTTCACAAGCACAGAGTTTTGACGAAACCGAAAGCCTTGTCGTTTATGGCCGAGCGTTATCCCTTTATCGAGCGCAAGAGAGCAGCTTAGCGACCAAAATACCGACAGCGATTGATGAAACACCTCAATCTATCCAAGTTCTGACTCAGCCGCTTATTCAAGATCAAGGGGCTCGGCAGATAACCGATTTGTATCGTTCTATCAGTGGCGTCAGCCAGTATTCGTATTCTGGTGTGACCTTCCGTGGTTTTCGTCAAGATCACATTTTATATGATGGGCTTCGCGGTGATCCCTTTAATGGTTTTGCTATTCCACAACTGTTCAATATAGAGCAGGTTGAAGTGCTAAAAGGGCCTTCATCAGCGGTGATGGGAAGTGGTGAACCGGGCGGTGTGATTAACTATGTGACGAAAAAGCCGACCGCTCACACTCAGAATAAGGTTTCCATCACCGCGGGAAATCAAGATTTTGTGAGTGGAAGCCTTGAACTTTCTGGCCCAGCGACAGAGGATCAGAGCCAGCGTTATCGAATCGCCATTTACCAAGATCATGAAAACCCTTCTCGTGATAACACGGATGTTCGTAATCGAATTATCGACCTTGGTTATGCTTGGGATATAACCGACAGTACCACCGTCACAGCACAGTTTACTGATATCATCCAGCATTATGGAGGGGCGCGTTTACGGGGGATTCCAACGGATGACAAGGGTAATTTCCTGGCCGATATTGATTGGAATGCTAACGAAGCATCCGATTTCCAAGATTTAGAGGCGCAGGTTTATCAACTTCGTCTCGAGCAACGCTTTAATGCTTGGTTAAGCGGTGATCTCACTCTGCGATATTATGAGAATACTGAGAACCAGAAATATCATGAGCCCAATGGATTATTAGATTCCAATGGCGATGGTGTGCTAGATACCAGTAAGCGTCAGTTTCGAGATCAAGTTCGCCATAATAAAGCCAGTTCGGTGAGCGCCAATGTGATGGCTGAGCTCGGTGCTCATACATTACTACTCGGGGGGGACTACTACCGTATTGATGAAGACTATATCTATTATCGGGCAAATGTAGATAGCATCAGTTTAACCAATCCCATCTATGGTGCGGATACTTCAGCCTATAATCTGACTCTGGCTAAACAAACGGAAGCACGCTCACAGCGCTATGGCGCTTATGTTCAAGATCAATGGAAAATTACGGAACGTTGGAATCTATTAGCGGGGCTACGTTTGGATGGCTATAAAGACAAAGTTGACGATCTTAAAGCGGGGGATCGTGATGATTATACTGGCTCTGGTCTGTCGTATCGCTTAGGGTCGACTTACCAAATTAATGCCCAGTGGCACCCTTATGCGGTGGTTGCAACGGGGTTTGTTCCACAAGATGCGACAAACCAAGCCAGCTCGAATGGTGGGCCGTTTGATCCTGAAGAAAGTTTGATGTACGAGGCGGGCGTCCGTAGCTATTGGCTAGACAATGCACTGAACGTTAACCTCGCGCTCTACCACATCAACAAAGAAAACATCCTACAAACCGACCCGAATGATGATTCCCGTTCAGTGGCTTACGGGAAAGTACGTAGCCAAGGGGTGGAAGTCGATATTTTGGCTGATCTAACGGAAAATTGGGCGGCTAACTTAAGTTATGCCTATAACGATACCCGAGTGAAGGAAGCCTATGATGGAATCAGTGGTACGGTCGGAACCCGTTTTGCCAATGCTCCCCATCATCAATTAGGGCTGTGGACTCGATATGATGTGACGGCGATAGATTCTTCGATAGGTTTTGGTGCTGATCATGTGAGTGAGCAATACAACCAGAGTGGTCAAATCGTCAAAGCCTATACGGTCTTTGATGCTTCATGGCAGACACGCTGGCAGCAGTGGTTATTCCAAGTTAATGTAAAAAACCTATTTGATAAAAAATACGCGGTGAGTGGTTTCATTGACCGTACTGGCCATTTTCCTGGCGAGCAGCGTCGCATTTATCTTACCGCAAGTTATGACTTCTAAGGTCTGAACATCAGAAATAGGTAAATAATAATGAATGCATTGTTATGGAAACGACTAAGCCTGATTGTGGTTGGCTGGGGGCTGAGTTTTATGGTTTTGGCGGTGACCGTAACTGACAGCCAAGGCTCATTTTCTTTAGATTATGTTCCACAGCGAATTGTGGCATTGGAGTTTTCTTTTGTTGATGCTCTGGTGGCGGTTGAGGTCAGCCCGATTGGCATTGCTGATGATAACGATCCTAAGCGTTTATTGCCCGCAGTATCCTCTCAATTGGGCCAATGGACTTCGGTGGGCACACGTTCGCAGCCAAGTTTAGAAGTGATTGCTTCACTCAAACCGGATTTAATTATTGCCGATGTGGATCGCCACGCAGCGGTATACGCCGATTTAGTCAAAATAGCGCCCACGTTGTTGCTGCCCTCACGGCGAGAAACGTATGAAGATAACCTAAACTCTGCTCAAATTATCGGCCAGGTGATTGGCCGTTCATTACCGATGCAGCAAAGGCTCATGCTGCATCGACAGCGAATGCAGCACTATGCGGCAAAACTGTCTGATTTAAAAAAGCAGACGGTGCAATTTGGTGTAGCCCGAGAGAATGGTTTTTATGCTCATTCGGTGGAATCGTATGCGGGGGGCGTGATCCACGCGTTAGGGCTTCGTGCGCCAGAAGGGTTGAAAAATGAAAATACCTCACGACAAATTAGCTTAGAGCAACTGCTGGCACTTAACCCAGATTATTTAGTGGTGGGAGACTACACCGACAGCAGCATTATCAATAAGTGGCAAGCTCAGCCATTGTGGCGAGTGTTAACGTCAGCTCGCAAGCAACAGATTCTTCACGTCGATGGGAATTTGTGGGCTCGGTGTCGGGGGATTTTAGCGGCCGAATATATGGCCGAGGATTTGGTGATGCGAGTGCACCCTTAATGCCATTATCTACGCCAAGAAGGATTCCCCGTTTATTTATTTTGCTGCTGATGGTGTTAATACTTATCAGTTGGCTTGCTTTGTTTGCTTTTTCCTCGTTGCCGATTTCTGCTACGGATGCACTGAGTACGTTATGGCACATGGATGAACAGCAGGTGGCCCACCTGATTGTACGAGATATTCGGTTGCCACGCACCCTTGAAGCGATCTTGATCGGCGCAAGTTTAAGTTGTGCGGGAGCTCTCATGCAGGGGCTAACCCGTAACCCACTGGCTTCCCCTAGCTTGTTTGGCGTAAATGCAGGGGCAGCATTGGGTATGGCGCTGGTCAGTACGGTTTTTACCAGCACTTTTATACTGACAAGCCAAGTTGCCGCGATGTTAGGAGGGCTTAGTGCTTGGACCTTAGTGATGGTGCTAGGGGGAGCATGGAAAATGGGGTCTGAGCGTGGGCAATTGGTGCTGGCGGGGATTGCCATTTCAGCCTTATGTTCGGCTTTGACCAAAGCGTGTGTAATTTTAGTTGAAGAGCAAGCGGCCAGTGTCATGACGTGGTTGGCTGGTTCGTTTGCTCATGTTGGTTGGGAAACATGGCAAATGAGTTGGCCGGGGCTAAGTGTTGCGCTGGTGCTCAGTATGCTCCTTGCCCCTAAACTCAATATCTTGGTGATGGGCGATGAGCGGGTTAAAAGTTTAGGCGTTAATTTGACCTTATTGAGAATACTGGTTGGCCTGATTGTTCTCACCTTGGTTGGGATAAGCGTGAGTATGGTAGGCGCCATTGCCTTTATTGGATTAATCGTACCCCATATGGCGCGATTTTTAGTGGGTTATGATCACCGTATTCTATTACCTACGGTGATGCTACTGGGGGCAATACTCGCCTTGGCGGCGGATATTCTCAGCCGCATGGTTGTTTTTCCCACAGAAACTCCAGCGGGCGCAGTACTTGCACTGATTGGTGCGCCCTATTTTCTGTATTTAGTGAGGAAACAGCGATGAACCGTGCTTACCCAACGCTAGCGTTCATCACAGGACTGTTGTTGGTTGGTGCCGCCTTGAGTTTATGCTTTGGCGCTGTGAGCCTAACGATTAACCAAGTTTGGGATGGTTTATTTATGGGGAGTGAACACTATTTCACGATTCATGAGTACCGTTTACCTCGCCTATTTATCGCCATACTTGTTGGAGCGATGTTAGCCAGTGCGGGGGTGTTAATTCAGGGGGTGATCCGCAATCCATTAGCGTCACCCGATATTCTGGGCGTGAGCCATGGTGCCAGTTTAGCGGCGGTGGCGTTAATGACCCTCTGGCCCAGTGTGTCCATATACTGGTTACCTGCCGTGTCATTAGTCGGAGGCATTGCTTCGGCATTGCTACTTGCACTGGCGTGTGGTGGTCGTACGGCTCCGATCCGAGTTGCCATAACCGGGGTTGCCTTAGCTGCGTTGTATGGTAGTGCAATCGATTTTCTTATCCTCACCCAGCCTTTGGAAATTAATCAGGCCCTTTTATGGTTAACCGGCAGTTTATGGGGGCGAGGATGGGCGCAGTGGATGATGTTGTGGCCGTGGTGGATCTTACTGCCGATTTTGTTATGGCTCAGTCATGCGTTAAATGTATTAACCTTGGGTGATGAACGAGCGAGCAATCTTGGAATCTCTGTCACTTGGGTGCGAGCGGGCGCTTTATTCGTTGCGGTGATCTGGACCTCGGCAGCGGTGGCGGTTTGCGGGCCCATCAGTTTTCTTGGTTTAGTGGCTCCGCATCTTGCTCGTCAGCTTGTGGGTGGGCAGCATCAATATTTATTACCTACCGCCATGCTAGTGGGGGCGTTATTGCTGCTTGTGGCTGATCTTGTAGCCCGAACAGTTGCACCGCCATTAGAGCTGCCTGCCGGTATCATGACCGCCATCATTGGTGCTCCGTATTTTTTGTATTTACTAATGAGAATGAAATAACCCATGCGTTTAACCACCGAGAATCTGGTTGTTGGATACGGTAAAGGACCGATTGTTAACGACGTCGATGTGACGATCCCTGAGGGAAAGATCACGGCTTTACTGGGGCCAAATGGGTGTGGGAAATCCACGTTATTAAAAACATTGTCTCGAATTTTAAAGCCCCAAAGTGGGCAAGTTTTCTGGGAAGGCAAAGCGGTTCAAAAGGTGCCATCCCGAGTTTTCGCTCAGCAACTGGCATTATTACCTCAGTCTCAGCAACCTCCTGAAGGGGTGAGTGTACAAGAAGTCGTTTCTTATGGCCGTAGTCCATATACAGGGTTTTGGGGGCAGCTCTCAGTACAAGATAAGCGTATTGTCGAGCAAGCCATGAAAGCTACGGGGGTAGAAACCTTCGCTGATAAGCCAGTTATGGATTTATCGGGTGGGCAACGTCAGCGTGTATGGCTTGCGTTAACGCTGGCTCAGGATACGGACTTTATTCTGCTTGATGAACCGACCACGTATTTAGATATGAACCATCAAGTAGAACTCATGAAGCTATTGCGTATGCTCAATCAACAAGGCAAAACCATTGTGACGGTACTGCATGATATTAATCAAGCTTGTCGTTACTGCGACCATTTGATTGTGATGCAAGCTGGTCGAGTGATCAGTGAAGGTTCGCCCCAAATTGTGATGACACCAAAATTGTTAGCAGAGGTCTTTGAATTGGATGCCGAAATTCATCAAGACCCCATTGCGGGCACGCCGATGTGTATCGTCCGTTGATTTTATCCGCGTAAGCAGGTTTGAAAATAAGTGACTTCATGGTTGGCGAGGCGGTACACGGTGGCGGGTTTTCCGCCTTTTCCTTTGCATGAAGCAGCGATTTTATTGGCGCTGACAATGACACCCGTATTAATGAGCCGCCGTTTGACGGTCATACGATTCATTTCTACCCCAAATTTTGCGTAAGCCTCGATGATATCCGCCACCAGAAATTCTTTTTCCAGAGAAAATAAGACCACGGAGGTATATTCGACTGCAGCGCGCAGTTTTTTCCAAGCGTGCTGAATTTGAGCAACATGGTCAAAAGCCAGTTCCATTTCATTATTCAGTAACATCGTCAGGCTAAACCAATTAACACGATCCCGATCGATACCAAAATCCTCAATTTGCTCAACGTTAGAGGGATTAAGCAGCGCATAATGAGAGATGCTAACGCTCCAGCCATCGGGATCGCGCTTAGGGTTACCATCGACCAGTGGGTCGCTAATAAAGTTGGGGTAGGTATGAATTTTTTGTCGGCAAATACGCCGCCGAGCAGAATCGAAATCTTCATCGGCGGGCTCTCCACCACTGGCTGTCATATCTTCATCATACACAAGCCCTCCCGGTAAGGCCCATTGACCACAATCTGGCCGATTCGGGTTACTGCGTTTAACCAACAATGTTTGAATGCCTGTCGACGCGAGGCGCAGACAAACCATATCAATGGTGACAATCATGCTGAGATCCCTGAAAAACAGTGACCTCATTCTAGGCAAGAGCTAGGGTGGGGTCAAATGTAAATAACTATTTGTGACAAACATGTGGTTCAGGAAAGAGATGAGTTTAGTAACGTCTTCATTGAACTATGGTTTTTATCGCATAGCGCCAAATAAGCACATTCACCCTATGGATATAAGGCTGGTGTTAGTTTGTCACAATAGTTGACAAACCTGTAAGGCTAATTTATTGTGCTGGAAAAGTTAGCAACATAATGTTACTAACGTGAAGCTCTGTTAACATTGAACGGAAGGATGGCATAATGAACGCTTGCCTGTTTTCTCCTCACCTTATCCGCAGCTTGTTGGATCTTGATGCTTATAAAATCAATATGATGCAGGCCATTCACTCCTTTTATCCTGACGTCCAAGTGCGTTATGAACTGATTGTACGGAGTGATGAAGATGTCAGTGATCTTTTGGAAGAGGTGCGTGAGGAGATCGCGCATTTGGCCTCTTTACGTTTCTCTGATGTGGATATTGCTTACCTAGAGCAAAGCGCACCTCATCTTAAAGCCTCTTTTTTACAGTCGTTGCGGTATTTTCATTTTCAACCGGAGCGTCAGGTTGAGATGGGGATTATCCAACAAGAGGGAAAGCACCAGTTACGTATTGCGATTCAGGGAGCATGGCGAGATACCATTTTGTATGAAACCTTGGTGATGGCGATCGTCTCTGAAGTTCGTAGCCGCCGCCGATGGGCACAAGTGCCTGCCGAGCTCCCTTTGCAAGTACTGGCAGAAAAAGTTCAGGCTTTAAAAGTCGAGCTTAAAAAACGTGGCATAGAGAATTTTTCATTGACAGAAATGGGGACTCGCCGCCGTTTTTCCAGCCAAGTTCAGCGTGATGTGATTGCTTATCTTCAACAAGAAATACCTGAACAGTTACTCGGCACGAGTAATTACCATTTTGCGCGTGAATTTAACCTTCCTCCTATCGGTACGATTGCTCATGAATGGTTTATGGGGCATCAAGCTTTAGTTAATGTCGGCGATTCACAACGAGTCGCGTTAGAACAGTGGCTCCGAGCGTTTGATGGGCAACTTTCCATTGCCCCAACCGATACGTTAACCATCGATGCCTTTATTCATGACTTTAATGTGCATCTTGCCAAAGCATATGATGGGGTTCGGCACGACTCCGGTTGTCCGTTTACTTGGGGCGATAAAATGATCGCTCACTACAAAAAGTTAGGCATTGATCCTAAAAACAAGCTCTTTATTTTCTCGGATGGTCTGAACTTTGAACAGGCACTATCACTGTGTGAATATTTTGCGGATCGTGTTCGTATTTCATTTGGAATCGGAACCTTTCTCACCAACGATTTAGCGGGCTGGAAAAATGAAGCGGGTAACGCTTATCAACCCCTATCGATGGTCATTAAATTAACCGAGTGTCATGGACGTCCGGTAGCAAAAGTGAGCGATGAACCAGAGAAAGCTATGTGTGAAGACCCGATCTTCCTCGCTAATTTAAAACGGCGCTTTAATATTGAAGTCGATATGGATGCCTTACTGGTTGAATTGCAGCAAAAAAAGCGTCGGCAACGACAATACATTGCCGCCGCATAATAGAGTGACTGAAAACCACCATAACCTATGGTGGTTTTCTTTTTTGAGCGCGCCAACAAAACAAAACTTTACCCGAGCATCGCCATTCGGCATGATGATAAGGGTCGATATGTGTAAAGAGATGAGTGGATAATGACCTATACCCCGATAAAAACCGCCGTCATTGGTTACGGCTATTCTGCTAAAACTTTTCATCTGCCATTTATTCAAGCCTTACCAGAACTGGAACTGTGCGCGATAAGCTCCAGCCAGAGAGCGGCGGTCGAAACAGATTGGGCACAGGCTCAGTGGTATGACAATGCGGAGACCTTGTTGGATGAAAGTCAGGCTGAGCTTGTCATTATCACCGCCCCGAATGATGTTCATTTCCCTTTGGCAAAACGTGCATTAGAAAAGGGTAAGCATGTGATCGTTGAAAAACCCTTTGTTACCCGAATGGAGGAAGGCAAAGCCTTAATCACTTTAGCGCAAGAAAAAGGACTGGTGTTAAGTGTGTTCCATAATCGGCGTTGGGACGGCGATTTCCTTACTGTTAAAAAATTAATTGAAGCAGGAAGTTTAGGCGAGGTTCGCTTATTTGAATCGCATTTTGATCGTTACCGGCCAGAAATTCGTCAGCGTTGGCGTGAGCAGGCACAAGAGGGGGGCGGGATTCTATTTGATTTAGCCCCTCATTTATTAGATCAAGCGCTGGTGTTGTTTGGTCTTCCACAAGCCATCCATGCTCAATGTCGAATGATGCGTCCGGGGGCGACAACCATTGATTACTATAATCTTATTTTGCACTACCCTAATCATTTAGTGCATTTGCATTCCAACTTATACAGCCCCGAGCCCAATCTACGTTATAAGATCTTAGGAACGCTTGCCAAATACGAAAAGATGGGGCTTGACCCACAAGAAGCACAGCTTAAAAAAGGGGTAGAGCCTATCGGTGACCAGTGGGCAAGTGAAGACCCAACTCTTTATGGTCAACAGTATAGTGAGTCAGGGGCTCAGACGATAGCCACTGAGTGTGGTGGGTATCAGCACTACTTTAAAGGCGTTGCGGATGCGATTCGGTTGGGTAGTGAAAACCCAGTTCCTGCTGAGCAAGCATTGCAAAATATTGCTTTGATTGAGCTGGCCTTAGAGAGTAGCCAAACGGGTAAAACGTTGAACGTCGAACATGATTTAGTGTGAGAAGAGTTCAGGTTTGATAAAAACAGGCTCAGTGTTGAGCCTGTATCAATGCATTACTTATCGTCAATAATATCCTGTAGCAGCCTATCAATAGCAGAAACCACATGCTCACTCGCACTTTCCATGGTTTCTAATTTAGAAATTAACTGCGTAAAATCACCATGATGCCCTGCATTAAGCGCTTCTTTACCGGAGTCATGCACTAATCGGTGAGGCTCATCGAGTTGTCCAAAGTGTTGGAGATGGCTGTAGTAATTCGCCCCATTTCCTTCAAAATACCATTTCCCTAATCGACAATCTTTATGGCTGTTCACCTCACTGGTATATTCGCCATGTTCTACATGATGGTAAATGTTATTTTTCCAGACCGCATGATCAATTTTCACGGTATCAAGGAAAGCTCTTGCGGTGGCGACTCGAATCACTTCTTGCATATGCTGAGAAGTGTCTAATACCGCATTAACTACCGTAGCGATTTGTTCAGAAGAACTGGCAACTTCCAAAGAATAGGTCTGGTTTTTACTAATAGACTGCTTAATATTCGACGCTTGTGAGATGACTTGATTAATTAACCCTTCAATTTGATCACTGGCATTATGAGCCTTACTGGCTAATGCCCGAACTTCATCAGCGACGACGGCAAATCCTCGGCCCGCATCCCCAGCCCGAGCCGCCTCAATGGCCGCATTCAAAGCCAGTAAGTTTGTTTGCGCAGAAATTTCCTGAATGGTATTGACTAATTGACCAATAGAATAGGATGTTTTATCTAATACTTCAGCCGCTTGCATATTCGTGCTGGTTTGCTCATTAATGCGTTGGGCTCGTTCCTCTAATCGAGACAATGCGGCATTGGTTTGTGCAAACATATCATCAAATTGCTTTAAAGCATCACGTTCATGGAGTAAATCCTCGGCGCTACTGGCTAAACTGGTTCGAATTGCCTCAAGCATGATTCCGCCACGAAGTTGGCTGCGTAAGAGTGATGCCGTGGTTTCTTGCTGTTGTTTAAGCTGAGCAATTTCATCATTTTTACAAGAGAGCTCATCGAGTAAATCCTGAATTTCTGTTTCGTGCATTGCTTTATGTTGAGCATGGGTATTCTGTAAAAATAAAAAATCCTTTTTTAGTTTTCTATTAAAAATAGAGACACTCCGTTGAAGATAAAATCAATATTCATTGCCACAATAAATATTTAATTGATCAGTTATAATAATTATCTATTGGTTGTATTTATCATTTCTCGAGTGGGGTTATACCATTATTTTAATGGTGAAGAATGTGAGAACTACTGAGAATTATAATAAATAACTGATAAGAGAATAGGTGAAATGATTTGGCATTTATCACGAGATAAAAATTTTTAATAGTGTATTTAAGGTGGAGTCACTAAAGTAATAAATTATTCTTATTATCATTAGTCGGCAGTGACACTCAGCCGCCTAATGATATAAGATCGCATCACATCAATTAACGTATTCCTCTTTTAGGACAAACGACATGTTCGGCTTTCAGGTGATACATCTGAATGTCAGGATGACTAAAAAAACCGACTTCCCAAGGGTTTTTGGCGATAAATAACGCCTGAATCTGCAAAAAGAGTGGGCTGCCTTTGGGCACGCTGTAAACATTGCCACGAATAATACTGTAGTTCCATTCAATTGCCTGCTCAAAGGTAAAGGTTGCTCGGCTATCAATAGCAAAGTAACACCGATTGTCACGGCTAAGAACTTGCCCTTTGAAGGTGCTTGGGAAGGTAATGAAAAAAATGTCGTCCTCAACCGAAGAAAGAAATGCCATGACGGTGGTATGTGGTTGCTGCTCTGCAAAGGTGAGTAATACCCCGATTTTGTTCTCATGCTCTGTGTCATCAATACAAGGTGCCTGAGAAAGCGGAGAGAGTGGCAGTGCATTGGCTGAGCGAAGATCAACCGGAAACTGATAATCTGCTCTTTGATACTCTTTTACGACAGAAATACCGTAATAGACTTGGTACTCAATGGCTTCAACAATCACTTCATTGTCAGAAATTCGACTCACTCTCCCCTTAAATGACAGACGATTGACCTGCAACTCAGCGTCATACTCAGAAACCCCCGTCCGATTATCCAAATGTAGCGTTACCCATTGAGCGTCACTGAGTGCATGGCCATTAGGCAGCAACACTTTTAACCGAATATCAGAAAGAATTTCTACACCACAAATGTAGACATCCATTGCCGAGTCACTCTGTGGGTAAGTGCCGAGTACGGCGAGTACTCGATGCCCGATAAGTTCACTTAATGGTTGATTATTCATAGGTTTCTACAGCCTTATTCATGAGTCAATGTAAGACAGTATAACTCAAGCCAACAGCACTGTAGATGGCTTTTCAACGGGAGAATAGTGCGGCGCTCGGTGGTCAAATTTATGGCGGCATGAAATTTGCTTTATTCCTTTGTGTTAATATTGTGTGATTTTTGTTAATTAATATTGAGGGGTGATGTGTATGAAGCTATCGGGTATTGCCAAAGGCGTTATTGCGGCTCAACTCACTTTTAGTCCAATTTCTTATGCCGCACAGTCTGGGTTGATCACTTTTATGGGGAGCGTTGCGGTTGCTACGTGCGAAAAAAAAATCGCGGTTAATGACTCAGCAAACCCAACCAACCAAATAGAGTTTGGGGCGTTGAATAACAAGCAGCCTGAAACACCGATCCATTTCACTGTCACATCTAAAGGCATTGGAGGAGGGAAATGTATGGCACCAGAAATAGCAGAAGTATCTTGGAGCTCACCGGCCATGAGTTATCGAGGGCTAGAAAATCTTTCCGGAACGGCAGAGGGAACATATTTACAGCTCATGGCCGCCTATCAAGGAAAAGAAAAGAGTATTGATAAAGAAAACTATAAAATCACTTACCCCAAGCCAGAACTGATAAGTAAAGGCATTGATTTTTATGCCACTATACACCGAGGAGAGGGGGTGGGATCTTTTAATACCATCGCTACGGTCAGCATCGTTTATCATTAAACATGATAAATAGCGCCATGCTGAATAGCTTCCTAGAACCATTAAAATTACATTTAGATAATATGAGAAATCCACGGTCTTTTTAGGCGGTGGATTTTTATTGTAACATTTTTAAAGCTGAGGAAAAAATATAGCCAAGAAAATGTAGGATGGTTCCTACACGACGCTCGGAAGATAAGCAATTACAGAAGGGGAGTAAAAACTCTACTATCGTAGATACAAAAGCAAGTCGGCTTTTTAACTACACAGATAGGAAGGTGTTTATGAAACTCACTAAAATTGCTCAATTTATCGCTGTTACTTCTTTATTTTCTGCGGCTTCAGTTTACGCCAGTACCGGAACGATCACCTTCACCGGTGCTGTTACTTCAACCACTTGTGAGATAGTTTTAGATGTTGATGGCCTAACCAATGGTTCAGGAATGATTGACTTAGGCACAGCGGAAGTCAGTGGTGTCGGTACGCTAACAACCATTACCTTAAGCCCGGTAGATCCTGGTACGACAACTCAGTGTACTGGCGTTGGTGAATTAACGATGACATGGCAAGGCCCACTAGGAGCAACGGGTATTGAGAATGCGAATGGTTCGGCAACAGGAACAACGGTTGAACTAAAAGTTGATGGTGGTGCAGCGGTAACAAGCACAAACACAAGCCATGATTTTGATTTGGCGACAGATGAAATCAAATATACGGCTCAACTAAAAGCAGGGGCTGTGGCGGGTACTTATAGTGCCACTACCACATACGCTATTGTTTATAATTAACTCTTCAGTATTTATTTTTGGTTAGACGATTAAAGTAAGGGCTAAAATATATTAGCCCTTATTGTTCTGATATTATGCTTTAGGGTTGTTGTATGAAGAATAAATCAAAATATACAAGTATAGGTTTATTATTTATAGGCTTTAATGTCTGTGCGAATGTAAACAATACATTGTCTTTTGATCTCGATTTTCTTCAAGGGGGTAAAGAGACACCTAAAGTATTCAGATCAACCAGTGGTATTGTAGAAGGCCATTATTTTTCAAATGTTATTATTAACAGTAAGAGTGTTGGAAAACGAAATTTCACAATAACTAAAAAAGAAGAAGTGGAAGATAAGCTTTGTTTAAGTAAGTCGTTTATTTCAGACCTCGATATTAAATTTATACCACAAATAGAAAATTTATATAATACACACTCTTGTATTGATTTTGACGATATGGAGTATGCTTCAGTAAAATTTAATTTATCCGATCAAACCTTGAACATATCCATACCACAACGTTATTTATCAACCGCCAAAGAAGAAACTTATGATTATGGGATTAACGGTATCAGGGTAGGCTATAGTTTTAGAGCTACGACTAATAATTCTGGCGATGAAAGTATTTTTGGCCAATTTAATAGTAAATTAAATATAAATAAATGGGTAGTTAATACGGATTTTACTGGAAGTTGGGTAAATAATGGAACAGAGACAAACATAGCTAATTTATACGCTCAAAGAGTACTGCCTTCTTTAGAAGCTGATCTTTCAATAGGTAAAAAGCATTCAGGGAATAATATTCTTGGTTCGTTTTCTTATGGTGGTATTGGCTTGAAAACGAATAATTATATCAATAGAATGAAATCGAATTATATCCCTCATATTTCTGGGGTGGTCAATAGCAGTGCTCGTGTAACGGTAAAACAAAATGATCGTATTATTTACGCTGAAACGATTCCATCAGGACCATATTTGATTAATGATTTTTCCATTCACGGTTTCGGTGATTTAGTTGTTGAAATTAAAGGTGATAATGGCTATTCAGAAACAAGAAAGTATCCGATTATTACTCTGCCATCGTTATTAAGAAGTACATCATTTGACTACAGTATAGCCGCTGGTAAGCGATTTGACGGTAGTGGTGTTGATGGGTTGTTTGATTCTGACCGTAATTTTATTTTTACCGAAGGTAAATACGGATTCGATGACTACACATTGGAAGGTAGTGTAATTGTTGATGAGAAGTTCAAAGGGATTGGTGCGGGTGCCACTTTTTACCTCGGACGTTTAGGTAGCCTTGCTATTGAAGGAGGGTACTATCATGCCAATTATAATAATTCTCCGACATTAACCGGAAGTAGTATTGGGCTTAAGTATGCGTATCATTTGACCTCTAATACAACACTCCAATTAGCTGCTTATAAATACCAAGATAAAGAGTATACTATTTATAACAATTTTAATCCTGAAGATAATAAAAAAGAAAATAATAAACAAAAAGGAAGGTTTGAACTTTTAATGAGCCATAGTTATAGAAAAATTAATGCCAATCTAATGTTCTGGCAGCAAACTTACTGGGGAAGTAATGACAACGATATAGGTATTAATTCATCTATTAATAGTTATTTCTTTGATAAAGTAACCATTGGGTTGAATGCAAGTTATAGTGAAAATAGAGGAAGAGAAGATTATTCAGCAGGGCTCAGTGTTTCAATCCCTTTATCTTATAATGAAAATAATCACTACCTGATGGCATCGGTTTCAAGCAGTAAACATTCGGATACGGTTTATAGCACAAATGCAAGTGGGCAATTATCCGACCGATTAAGTTATTCAATGAATCTCAATGATAGTGGTATTAATCTCAATTCAAGTTACCTTTTCGATACCGTGAATATGAGTACAGGGATCAGCTATCATGATGGAAATTCATTATTCTCCGCTGGAATATCAGGAGGGGTAGCGTGGACAAATCCAAGTGGGATCATTGCGTATCGACACCGAGCAGATACCGTTGCACTTATTGATAGCAGCGGGGTGGATGGGCTATCTATCAAAGGTTCCGTAACGAATGATCAAGGGTTTGCTTTAGTGAGTGTGAGTCCATATCGAAATAATAATATTAATATTGATCTTGATACTCTTCCTATTGATATAGAGATAGATCATCGACAGCATACAGTTGTACCTGTTGAACATGCGATTGTTTTGAATAAAATAAAAACAAGAAAAGTATTTCGATATATTATAAAAATAAAAGATAAATATGGTGATATCATTACTTCTGGTGATGTAGAGTCTAATGGTATGGTCATTGGAAGTTTATCCCCCAATGGTATGGCTGTACTGTCAAATTCAGAACAGATAAAAAATGCCTACTTGATCATAGATAAAGATAATAATAAGTGTAATATTGATCTAAGTAAAATTAAATCTAATGAGAGGAAGGTTTATGAAGTGGTTTGTCACTAAAATAGTAACGTTTTTTTTATTTTTACCTATATCATCGTCTATTTATGCAGCCTTTGTATTAGATAGTACTCGTTATATTTATAAGGAAGGGCAACCTTCCATGTCACTCTCTCTTTCTAACTATTCCGATAAACTTTTTGGTGGACAGGTTTGGATTGAAAACACCCATGACACGGAAGATATTCCTTTCTCTGTTATTCCTAATATATTTACTTTGGATAGTAAGAAAAAACAGAAGATACAGGTCTCAGTGTTAGAAAGTGACGACTTAAGTAAGAATAAAGAAATGTTATTTTGGCTTAATGTACAGGAAATCCCTCTCAAATCTACAGAAGAGGAAGGAGAAAGTAATATATTAAGGATGGCCGCAAGAACCAAGGTGAAGTTTATTTATAGGCCAAAAGAAATTCAAAATAATCGAGAGCAGGCAGAGGAGGGGATTACTATAGAAAAATCTGAAGAAATTCTAGTTTTTAATAATAATACCCCTTATTACTTTGCTATAGTAAAAGTTAATCAACAATCAGTGAATGATCTATCACTCACTTCTTTTTCTCCATATAGCCAGGCTCGTTATGCATTACCTAGTATGGATAAGAATAGAAAAATAATAGAATTCAGTGCCATTGATGATTGGGGAGAAGTTTATGCTTATCGATGTGATTTATCTAGAACACAGAATCAATGTCGACAAGTAAAAAAGGATAGGCCATGAAATCTATATGTCGAGCATTGATATCATTTTTTATCATGGGCTATGCTGAAGCCGCAGAAATAAGTGGTACTTCAGTTTCAGTAGCATTTGAAGCAATGTATATATCCCCCTCATGTACATTGATTATGCCCCACACGGTAGATTTGGGTATTTTCCCTAAAGGAATAACGGAAGATATCCCTAACCTTTTTGATATCGAAATCGATTGCCAGAACAGTGGAAATTTTGGCAGCTATAGAACTTGGCTTGTGGCAAGTTCTATAGCATCTTCGGTTGATAGTACTCAAATTCCATTAACGTCAGGCAGTACACTCTCATTGTTTCTAACCGAACCTAATGGAGGAAAAAATCCCATTATATTTGATGGCACAACAAAGTTTTGCATCAATAATCATCCTACACAAGAGAATATGAAATGTTCGGTTTCTCCCAAGATTGATATTCCCAACAATGCAGGGTCTGGTTTTTTTTCATCTTCTATTATCATTACAATGGGGTATGATTAATGAATAGAATAATTATAGTGATTATGTTTATTATCACCGCTCTCTTTCCATTAATGAGTTACAGTTATGGAGAACGTTTTTATGCTGGTTCGAGTCCTTCTTCTAAAGTATTAGAGATCCAAGATTATGAAACGTTTACCTTAAAAATAGTGTTGTTGGATTTGTCATTTATTGGTATCCCTAATAAAGAGTATTGGGAGTATATATCAAATGGGGACAGTTTCACATTATCTTATGTTATTGAAGAAAATGCGCATCGTTCTGATGGTTTCGGAATTAGTTTAAATAATCAATTACTCTCTTCGAGTATATCTGGAGCGATTATGGATAGCCCGTTATATCCTTCTCCTGATGGAGTCCAACAGTATATAAAATTTGTGAATGGTTCTGAAGTTAATCTTTTTATAGAATTGCCTCAAGATTATTATCTTAGAGAAGATACCCGTGGAACTGGTCAATATATGGTTTATTATATGAAAGGAGGTGCTTTAGGTATGAAAAATACTTGGTATTATTATCATGTTTCTGCTCTTGATGGTTTTCAGCTTTATGAATTTCATACAGAAGGTATTCTTACTGATGCTAATAATCAAACCGTAGGAGGCGTGACGGGATACAGACCTTATTTCCGTATTTATGTAACCAAAACGCATAAAACATTGCATTTAAAAACAGAGACTAAAGTTGATTTTGGAAATATTATCCAAGATGGTGTTGCAAAAGAAACAGAAATTAAATTGTTACATATTAAACCTGTATTGGGTAATCAAGAGAGCCATGTTCATACGGGTCTCGCAGAGTTTATTATGGAAAGTGAGTTTACGGCTAATTGCGGAGGTCCTAAAATTAAATTCGATTCAGGAATGTCTAGTGAGTTAGCGTTTAATACTTATTATGACCTTGCTCTATTAAATCACCCCCTAGGTGTACAGTGGGTATCTAGTGGAAACTGTTCTCCTGGACCTGCTAATGAAATGAGAAGGTTTACCGTCAGATATAAATAACCGTATATTAGAGACTACCATGAAAAAAAATAAACATATATTTATTCTATCTATAACAATTTTTTCTAATACGATTTATGCTTCTGATTTTACTGATGATTTTTGGTATATTGGTGGAGAAATAGGACGTAGCCATTATATCAATAGCCATGGCCATGTTTACTCTGATAATAATGTGATTGGTGCCTATGTGGGTTACCAATTCTCACCCTATTTATCGGGGGAGTTAGGCTATCATTATCTTGGTGATGTGAATGGACTTATTCCTGATAATCAGGAATATTGGAAGGCTCGTTATCAGCAATTATCGTTTTCATCAAATATCTCTTATCCAATAACAGATAAGTTTTATCCTTATTTAAAAATAGGGTTTTCTGGTTGGTTTGGTAGCGAAAATGACCATTATTTTGAAGGGTTAGCTCCTGTTTTTGGTGCGGGTTTTTCCTATACTATTCATAACAATATTGCAATTCGAATGCAGTATCAGTTTATTGACTCTATAGGGAGCAAATCTGCAATAGAAGAACTCGATCTTAGTATGGTGACATTGGGGGTTAGCTGGCTTTTCTCAACGAAGAATGAAGTGATAACAGAAACGATAGTGACACCGAGTTTCAAAAAAAGCCTAGATGATTACCCAGAAATGAAACCTGAAATCGAAATAGAGAAAATAATACCGGTTAAAAACCCGTTAGAAGAAAAATCAACCCTGTTTTTTGCATATGACTCACCGATACAAGCAAGCGAAGAGTATTTGTACCAAGTCGCACAATATATGCTAGAGAACAAAAAAATTCATATTATGATTGATGGACATACCGATAGTGATGGTAATGAATCATATAATAAAAAACTTTCAGAGCAGCGTGCGGTAAGAATTGCCTATTACTTGATTGAACAAGGCGTTTCTCATTCAAGAATCACAACGAGAGGTTTTGGATCTTTACACCCAATAGCGAATAATAGATTGTTAGAAGGGCGAGCGAAAAATAGACGAGTTGAACTGAAATTTTCAGAATAATAATATTATTTTTTCACTACCCCATAGATTTTCTATTTATCATTAAAAACACAGATTCATCACACATTAAAATACGTCGTCATTAAATTTTCTTGAACCAATGGTTTGGAAAAATAAAATCCTTGTACATAACAACATCCTAGCTGTTTCACTAACTTTAACTGTTGTTCTGTTTCAATACCTTCAATAACGAGATCCATATCTAAATCTTTCGTAAGAGAGATAACGCTTGATACTATCGATTCTAGCTTTGGATCGGTGGCTAAATTGCTAATGAAACTTGCATCAAGCTTGACTTGTGAAAATGGTAAGCTAGACAGTCTGGCTAAAGAGGAATAGGCAACACCAAAATCATCAATGGCGAGTTGGCAGCCTAGTATTCGTAATCGAATAAGGTTTTCTAGATTCGTTGAAAGTGCTGATATTAGAGACGATTCGGTAATCTCAATAGTAATTAAATTGGCGGGGACTTGGTACTCTGCGATTATCTCTGATATTTTATAAACCACATGACTATCATTGAGTTGAGAGATATCTAGATTGTAGGAAATACTTAATTTTTCCCCTTTACTATATAGCTTTTTCTGTAATTGTATTCCTTGTTGAAAAATCTGTAAAAACATATCATCAATCAATTGGTGGTGAATTAGCTCATGAATAAAGTAACTTGGGTTGAGGGTTCCTAAGTGAGGATGGTTCCACCTAGCTAATGCTTCGACGCCAATCATTTCATTGTTACAGATATCATATTTTGGTTGAAAATAAGCAACAAACTCTTGATTTAATAAAGCATTATAAAAATCTTGACATTGTAACTTAAGAGGTGTGAAGGATAAATTTTCCTTATTTTTTTTGATGTTTTGACTTTTTAATGCTTTATAACGTTGAATAATGGATTGCAGCTTATAGCGGGAGGGGGTTTTATCGAGATCGCCTAGATATTGATAACCAAGAGATTTAATCATTTTATAAACAGAATCCCTTAATTCTTTCTCAATCGTACTGAAAAGAGCCACGCTATGAATTTGATAACCCCTTTTTTTGGATTCGTTGAGAAAGGAAAGACCATCTTGTCCTGGCATCATCAAATCACAGATGACAATATCAATAGAGTGATTGTTTGCTAGCCAATCAAGCGCGTCTGGCGTGTTACTGAAGCTGGTTATGTTATTACAATGTAATGATTTTAAATTATGCTCAAGAACTGAGCGATAGAGCTCATGATCTTCAAGCACCAATATTCTTACAGTGTTCACTGGCTATACCTAATATGTTGATAGTCGCATTATTGTTAATAAGAGCTTATACCAACAGGATAAAATTTAGTATGGTTAAGTCGACATATTGTGAATAGGATTATTCCTAGCATCGAATAGGGTTTATCCTACATTTTTTCTTAAATGTAAGATGTAGGATTTCTCTTAAAAAAGGAGAAAGCTATGGATAAGAATAGAAAAAAGAAAATCATTATTATTGATGATCACCCTGTTGTTGTGATGGCGCTAAAAGCGATGTTAGAGCAGAATGATTATCAGGTCATCGCTACCACAGACAATGGTGTAGATGCATTAAAATTGATCAAAGAAAAGCACCCTGATGCGATTATTTTAGATATTGGTATCCCTAAACTCGATGGCTTAGAAGTGATTAACCGTCTTGCACATTTACCCGATCCTCCTAAAGTGCTAGTGCTGACAGCTCAACCTTCTGATTATTATGTAAGCCGTTGCGTTCAAGCTGGGGCCGCAGGTTTCGTTTCTAAAAATGAGGAATTGACAGCGGTAATTGCTGCGCTTAAAGCCATTACTTGTGGTTATGCTTTCTTTCCTAATCAATCGAAATTTAATAGTTATCAGGGGGATAAAAGTAATGAAAAACTAGGTTTGAAAAAATTGTCAGGGAGGGAAATGGCTGTTTTTCAATTATTGGTAAGTGGCTTAACCAATAAAGAAATATCAGAAAGAATGTTACTAAGTAACAAAACGATCAGTACATATAAAAGTAAGATATTTGAAAAGTTAAATGTTAAAACACTGGTAGATCTGATTGAAATAGCAAAACAGAATGGGATTATATGACTAAGAGTATTGGTAGTATCATTTTTTTATTATTACTCACTGTTTCCTACACGCTAAATGCTGAACAAAATTCATATAAGCGCTTAAATATTTTTAGTTATCTTGGATTTTCAATACAAAAAGTAGATGAGGAGATAATCCTTTCCTTCAAAGATAAGTACAAGAAAGTTATCGTTGGGGTACTTAATGAGGATGATCCCCCATATAATATGTCAATGAATGGTTCTGGTTATTACTTTGAAGGAATTGCTGCCGATTATTTAAATTATATCTTTACAGCGTTAGATGTAAGCTTTGATATTATTTTATTTGATGATAAAGATGAACTGATCAAGGCATTACAAGAAGGAATCATTGATATAGTAACTTCTGGACATGTCTATGATTCAGATTTTGAACACTTATCCAGTATTCCTTATATTGAAAGTGTTTTTTTTGTTTATGCAAATGATTATAACACGAATGTTAATAATATTGCTATTCAAAATGGATATATTCAACTTGATGATATTGAACATTTATTTAATAAGAGTCATGTTTATAAATATGACTCTTATTATGAAGCAATACAGTCTACCGTGTTGGGGAGATCGGATGGTGTTATTTTAGATGTGTTTTCTGCTAATTACCTATTAAAAGATTTATATAAGTCATTGAAATTAAATTATTTTGTTGATATTAAACCCTATCAGGCTAAGTTTATTTTTAGTAAAGATAATTTTTTATTAAAAGAAACCTTCGATCTTGTTTTATCTTCCATTTCTGACAGTGAGCATCTCTCAATAAAAAATCGATGGGGCAATAGTTTTCAAGCCATATCAGAGATTAATGATGGGCTCAGCCTTTCAGAATCAGAGAAAGAATGGTTAAAGGCGAATAATACTTTAAGGGTGGTTGTTAACGAATTTAATGCTCCTGTCAGTTATTATGATAAAAATGATATTTTTAGTGGTTTTGCTGCCGATATTCTGGATGTGATTAAAGTTAAATTGGGTATTGATATTATTATTATACCCGTGAAGAATCTAACAGAAGTTGAATTATATTTAAAAAATGATAAGGCTGATATTGCGTTGCTTTCTCCCTCAGAGCGTCGAAGTGAGAACTTTTTATTTTCAAAAAGTATTTCACATGCATACTTATCTTTAATTACTCTTTCATCAAATGCAGTTAGTTCTGATTTTAAGATAGAAAAATTAGCTTTAGCTGAATCGAATGTTGCGAATGATATTAAATACAAGGTGTTTCCTTACGCTGAAGTGAAATTAGTCCCCAACTATTTAGAGGCCATGGATTTGATTGTTGCAGGTAAAGTAGATGCAACGATGGTAACTTTAGGTGTTGCTGACTATTATATCCAACGATATTTTCATGACCGTTTAGGTGTGAGAGAGATTTTCTATGATCTTCCCCCAGTAATGATTTCTTTTGCAGCAAAAAAGAAAAACTCAGAATTAATTTCTATTTTAGATAAGGCAATTTTAGTTATCTCTCCCGATGCTCTACAAACGGTAGATAATCGTTGGCGACGTAATGCGGTTCCTGGACAAGAGAACTGGCGTGATTATAAAAACACCATATTTACTATTTTTATTTCATCAGTCATATTAATTTTAGCCTCATTAGTCTGGGCTCGATTTACTCGTAACCACTACCTAAAAAGGCTCGATATTACGCAAGCACTTAAATATCATTTAAAATTTATGCAAGAGGTCATAGACAGTATCCCTCATCCTATTTATGTTCGAAATTCAAAGCGTGAGATTGTGCTCTGTAATGAAAGCTATCGTAAAATATTTAATCTTCCTTTACCTACGGATGATAAATTTTATAAATTAGCAAAAATGACCTGTTGTACTATGGTGAATATTCATAAAGATTATTATGAAGCGATTAGAGATAGAAAAGCTATTTATAAAGATAAACAACTGATCATCAATGGTCAAATTGTTCATATTTATCATTGGTTTCAACCATACTGTGATCATGAAGGAAATATAGCCGGTGTTGTTGGGGGTTGGATTGATGTTTCTGAGCGTATTCGTTTATTAGAAGAACTCATGCTGGCAAAAGAAAAAGCGGATAATGCAAGCCAAGCAAAAACCAATTTTTTAGCGACCATGATTCATGAGATCCGTACCCCGATGAATGCCATTATTGGTTTGTTAGAGTTGGCGATTAAACATTCAGATAGGGGAGAAACGGATGTTGAATCAGTGAAAATCGCCCATACTTCAGCAAAAGGGCTTTTGGCACTCATTGGCGATATTTTAGATGTAGTTAAAATAGAGTCAGGGCGGTTAGATTTAGTGCCTAAAGATATTAATATTAGGCAAAAAATCACTTATGTTGTTCAGGTTTTTGAAGGGATAGCGAAGCAAAAAGGATTAGAGCTGACTCTATCTTTTGATTCTCAGGTTCCTTCTTTTGTTATATTAGATTCATTGCGAATAAAACAAATTATCTCTAATATTTTGGGTAATGCAATAAAATTCACTGACCAAGGTTTTATTAAACTGTCTGTTTCGATACTAATAAATGATGATGGAAAAGAATGCTTAAATATAAAAATATCTGATTCAGGTGTTGGAATTCCGAATGAGATAAAAGAAAATATTTTTTCACCCTTTATCCAATCGCATAATAATGACAAAGGTGGAACGGGGTTAGGGCTTAATATTTGTTATTCGCTATGTAAATTAATGGGAGGTGATATTTTTATCGAGAGTGAAATGGATAAGGGAACTACGGTGGATGTTATCTTACCGCTTATTATTTCTACTCAGGAAGGTGATCAAGACTCAGAGATTCACCGAATGGAAGTCTCAGAAACAATACTGACGTCTAAATATATCCTTATTGTTGATGATAATAAGGTCAATCGCTTGCTCTTATCCCAACAACTTGCTTATCTTGGCCATGTTGTTGATGAAGCGGCGAGTGGTAAATTAGCGTTAGAGCGATATGAAGAAAATAGCTATCACGCTGTGATTACGGATTGCACCATGCCTGAAATGGATGGTTATGAATTAGCTCGGCATTTGAGAAATGTTGAGAAAATAGAGCACAGGCATCCGGCAATTATTCTTGGCTATACCGCTAATGCGCAGTTAGAAGTAAGAGAAGCTTGTATAGAGGCCGGTATGGATGATTGTTTATTTAAACCACTCAATTTAGATGATCTAGATAGCGTGTTGAAAACCTATTTTTCAGAAGAAGTGAAAGTGGACGAGGGAAAACCATTGATTTCTGCCAATCATTTAACTCCCTGTTTTAAACCAGAAAGTTTAGAACGCTTATTAGGTGGTGATACGTTGGTTGCGAAACAGATATTACATGAACTTGTAACGGTGAATCATGCTGATATTGCTGAGCTAACCGCAGCGGTGGAACTTGAAGAGAGCAATGAAATTCGAAATATTGCCCATAAGATTAAAGGGGTATGTCGGATGATCGAAGCGTCTGATTTGATGGAAGCGTGTGAGCGGCTTGAGCGCTTTGAAAACGTAGAGGCGCTTCCTGAATATTTTGCTGAAGTGAAAAAACAAGTACAGCGCTTAGAAGAAGAAATTCAGCTCTATCTTGAGAAGAGTCGGTAGCCAGTAAGAGTAAGGGGAGTTCCCCTTACTCTCTCGTTGAGCGGTTGAGATTAAACCACACCTTGCTCAATCATCGCATCCGCTACTTTTCTAAAGCCTGCTATGTTTGCACCAAGAACTAAGTTGTGGGGTTCGCCAAATTCTGACGCCGTATCGCGTGCATTACGGTAGATGTTTTTCATGATCACTTTCAGTTTTTCATCCACTTCGGCAAAACTCCAAGTTTGCATACTGGCGTTTTGTGCCATTTCTAGCTGGCTGGTGGCTACGCCTCCGGCATTGGCGGCTTTACCCGGGCCGTAGCAAATTTTTGCATTAAGAAAAACTTCAACTGCATCTTGGGTGGAAGGCATATTCGCGCCTTCCGAGACGGCGATAACCCCA
Organism: Vibrio cincinnatiensis DSM 19608; assembly: GCF_900167345.1. Classification (GTDB taxonomy): domain Bacteria; phylum Pseudomonadota; class Gammaproteobacteria; order Enterobacterales; family Vibrionaceae; genus Vibrio; species Vibrio cincinnatiensis. The sequence continues at coordinate 128,096 of NZ_FUXB01000006.1, forward strand.
TTAGCAACCAAAGTTTGCGCATCTTGCTCAGTAAGTTCATTTTGTGTCGCACATGGGAAAGCGAGCTCAGCAGGGAAGCGCCATACCGCATGACCATCAGTTGGGTAGTCACTGACCGGAATATAACGAGCATCTGGGTGATGCTGTAGATACTCTTCTAGGCGAACTTTACGTACTTCTTTAAGTTCTTTTAACGTGGCTAAGTTGATGCCTGTTTCATGATAGAGAGTGCCGCTGGAATCTGAACAGGTAATAGGGAGAGCCCCGAGTTCATAAAGCTTTTCAATGGTGTAGATAGCCACATTGCCAGCCCCTGAAACTAGACAGGTTTTTCCGGCTAATGATTGATTCTGATCTTCCAGCATGTATTGCGCGAAATAAACACATCCGTAGCCAGTCGCTTCTTTACGAACCAAAGAACCGCCCCAGAGCAGGCTTTTCCCGGTAAATACGCCGTCATAGTTGCCAGTTAAGCGTTTATATTGACCAAACATATAGCCAATTTCACGGGCCCCAACGCCGATGTCTCCTGCTGGGACATCACAAGTTGGGCCTATGTGGCGGTATAACTCATTAATAAACGATTGGCAAAAACGCATGATTTCGCCATCTGATTTTCCTTTGGGATCGAAGTTTGCGCCGCCTTTGCCTCCCCCAATGGGAAGACCCGTTAAAGCATTTTTAAAAATTTGCTCAAAGCCTAAGAACTTGATGATACTTGCATTAACACTTGGGTGGAAACGTAACCCACCTTTGTACGGCCCCAAGGCAGAGTTAAATTCAATCCGATACCCTTTGTTGACTTGAACATTCCCTTGATCGTCAACCCAAGGCACACGGAACATAATTTGTCGTTCAGGTTCGACCATTCGCTCGATGATGGCGTGTTTTTTGTATTTTTCATTGGTTTCTAAAATTGGCTGTAGTGAGTCTAAGATCTCTTCTACTGCTTGATAAAACTCGGCTTGCGCTGGGCTCGTTTTTTGTAATTTGACGATGGTGTCATGAATGTAAGTCACGATAATTTCCTTGTGAGATTAAATTGTTGATGTCCTTGTTAGGGGAAAGCGATGCCCTTGTGCTCTTTCCCTTTTTATCTTGCCATCACGAGCATGAATGGAAGTTCAAACGCTAGGAGTGGAGACATTCTTTCAACCCAACCCCTTGTTCGATGACTTAAGGTTAATGTTGATGAGATATGGGCTTTCCCTTGCGGTAGATGGATTCCAGACTTCTTATTCGTGGGCTCGTACTGATGATTCATCATCTCATAACGGCTTATATATGCTATTGAATAGTGAAAGAAAATGCATCAAAAATGTGTATAAATGTATTAAACGTCGAAAAAAAACAGCAGAGAGAATAAAATTTCATCAACTATTTATGTTATGAATGTATTTGCTTGCCTTTCTTGAGTCAAAGATGAGGGTAAGAAGCCACCCATACCTTGATAAATATCAAGCTATGTCCATTGATTCGGACCAAAGTCTGAAAACTTTTCACCATCATCTATTCTTAATGTCGATGTTCTCTAAATAGTAGGTAGTAGGCATTACCTATTAAACTGATAGTGATAGCGTATTAGTGTTTGATTTATAAATGGTCTAACTTAGTGAAGAACCAATAAGTGCTATCTCCAATACTCTTTCAAATCATGTGGGGAGGACGTTTCTCCCATTACTGATGTATTGGGATGAAGGTTTCCTCATCTCACTGGCTCTTATTAATGGTTTGGGTATATAGGATACATTGATTTGTGACCTAACACGGTTGTCAATCGTAGCAATGCGTAGCAAGGAGAAAACAATGGAAAAGAATGGTATGAATTCAGGCGGTAAATGTCCTGTCATGCATGGGGGGGTAACGTCTGCTGATATGTCCAATATGGACTGGTGGCCAAAAGCTCTGAATCTCGATATTTTGCACCAGCATGATGCGAAAACAAATCCAATGGGGCCTGATTTTAACTATCGAGAACAGTTAAAAAAACTGGATGTCGAGGCATTAAAAAATGATCTCAAAGCGTTGATGACAACCAGCCAAGAATGGTGGCCTGCGGATTGGGGTCATTATGGTGGTTTGATGATTCGTATGGCATGGCACTCTGCTGGGACATACCGTATTGCCGATGGCCGCGGTGGGGCTGGAACGGGAAATCAGCGTTTTGCACCGATTAACTCTTGGCCTGATAATGCCAACTTAGATAAAGCCCGCCGTTTGCTATGGCCGATTAAACAAAAGTATGGCAATAAAATTAGCTGGGCGGATTTGATCATCCTCGCGGGAAATATGGCGTATGAATCGATGGGGCTGAAAACCTTTGGATTTGGCTTTGGTCGGGAAGACATTTGGCATCCAGAAAAAGATACGTATTGGGGCTCAGAAAAAGAATGGCTTGCGCCAAGTGGGGCGAAAAATAGCCGTTACTCCGGTGTTCGTGATTTAGAAAATCCTCTCGCGGCTGTAATGATGGGGTTGATCTATGTGAATCCTGAAGGGGTGGATGGTAACCCAGACCCTCTAAAGACCGCCCAAGATATGCGTGTCACCTTTGAGCGTATGGCGATGAATGATGAGGAAACCGTTGCGTTAACGGCGGGTGGTCACACCGTTGGGAAGTGTCATGGGAATGGCGATGCGGCTAATCTAGGTCCAGATCCTGAAGGTGCGGAATTAGAAGAACAAGGTTTAGGTTGGATCAATCACACAACCCGTGGTGTTGGCCGTAATACGGTGACCAGTGGTATTGAAGGGGCGTGGACAACCAATCCAACACAGTGGGATAACGGTTTCTTCTACTTGTTATTTACTTATGATTGGGAATTGAAAAAAAGCCCAGCTGGCGCTTGGCAGTGGGAACCCATTGATATTAAAGAAGAAGATAAACCCGTTGATGTCGAAGACCCAAGCATTCGCTATAACCCGATTATGACTGATGCCGATATGGCATTAAAAATGGATCCAGAATACCGTAAAATTGCTGAGCGTTATTATCAAGATCCCGCATACTTCTCTGAAGTCTTTGCTCGTGCTTGGTTTAAATTAACTCACCGAGATATGGGACCTAAAGCGCGTTATATTGGCCCTGATGTGCCGAAAGAAGACCTGATCTGGCAAGATCCTATTCCTGCGGGTCGAACGGATTATGACGCCGAGGCGGTGAAAGCAAAAATTGCAGCAAGTGGCCTTAGCATTAGTGAAATGGTGTCTACGGCATGGGACAGTGCTCGAACCTTCCGTGGATCGGATAAACGAGGCGGCGCGAATGGTGCGCGTATTCGGTTAGCCCCACAGAAAGATTGGCAAGGTAATGAGCCAGAGCGTTTATCTAAAGTACTGACTGTGCTTGAAAATATTGCGAGTACGTTTAGCATTAGCGTGGCCGATACCATTGTACTTGCGGGTAATTTAGGGGTTGAACTGGCGGCCAAAGCGGCTGGCGTTGAGGTTAAGGTGCCGTTTGCCGCAGGGAGGGGCGATGCCACATTAGAACAGACGGATGTAGAGTCGTTTGATGTTCTTGAACCTCTATCTGATGGTTTCCGGAATTGGTTGAAGAAAGACTATGTTGTTAACCCTGAAGAGCTGTTGCTGGATCGCGCTCAATTGATGCGTCTGACTGCGCCTGAGATGACGGTATTGATGGGGGGGATGCGAGTTTTAGGTACGAACTATGGGGGATCATCCCATGGTGTCTTTACCGAAAATGTCGGTGTGCTGAGTAACGACTTTTTCGTGAACTTAACGGATATGCGTTACACTTGGAAACCTAAAGGTCGTAACTTGTATGAAATTTGCGAACGACAATCTGGCGCAGTGAAGTGGACAGCGACACGAGTCGATTTAGTGTTTGGCTCGAATTCTATTCTTCGCTCATACGCGGAAGTGTACGCGCAAGACGATAACAAAGAGAAATTTGTTAAAGACTTTGTGACGGCTTGGTGCAAAGTGATGAATGCGGATCGCTTTGATCTGCAATAATTCAGAAGTCGATTGAATGATGATATAGCCCCCAATTGGGGGCTATTGTTTTTCTAGAAATACCTCAGACACTATTTTCGTCGCCTTCTATCAAGATATTATGTTTCATTGATGATGGTTTCCCAGAAATGAATCCACGACGGTGTGTCTCCGTAATAATGGTTGAGCGGCACAAACTGAAGTTTGCCATCTGTATACTCAATCATCATCGAAGGAAAGCCAGATAGCTGCCATGCTTCCATTAAAGTTCGCGTATGTTGAATGGTGGCCTCTAACTGTGTGGCGGCATGATTCATTGCCAGAGACCAATCATCAGCGTTTATGCCTAACTTTTGTGCGAGTTGAGCTAATGTGGCTGATTCAGTCACCATTTTTCCGTCTTGGTAGTGTGCTTCTTGAATCTTTTTCAGCATGTCAAAACCCAAATGTTGATGGGAATCGGCAGCCAATATCGCTTGCGCGGTGACATAAGAGTCCAGAGTGAATGGCTCATGATGATGTAACCTTTCACGATACGCTTGTCCAAAGTGTTGCCCTGTGATTTGAGCAATCCGTTCATCGGCGTTTAAAATATGCTGACGAAAAGGTTCTGCGATTGTTTGGCGAGTTAACATACCACCTGGATGTAACGATAAATGTAGTTCTGGCATCGCATTGAGCGATTCAATTAAAGGGCTGGCGCCATAGCACCAACCACACATCGGGTCAAAAATATAGTGTACCGTTTTCATGCTTGATTCTTCAGTTCTCTGTTTTGTGAGTGCTGAAGTCGAGTATAGAGCGTACGTTTGTACGGATATAGAGCAGAGAGTAGACATCATTGTGTCTTAAAATGAACGAATAAGGATCGATGCAATGGATTAAGTATCCTATCGGAAACAAATGAGGTTGCACGGTATGAAGTATTGTAGGCGACTAAGTGTATAAAAAGTGAAGAAGGGGCCGTGTCTAAATAGGAGAACAGCCTCGGGTTAGGTAGATCCCCGTCATGACGGATAAGAAGGTATCAATCATGACGGGATAATCATTAGCAACCGCCTTGTTGCTGCGCCTGTTCTACCATGGCTTGGCGCTGAGTTTCCTTGTCAGATGTCCATTCATTCATTTGTTGTCCATCTTGTTCTAACGCTTTAGGAACAAAAACAAAATATTTATTGAAGGTCATTGTTAATTCTCTCAGTTGTGAAATTAAAGCAAAAAATAGAGGATGTTAACTAAGTTAACATCCTCCTTGATGCTTATTTTTTAGGCGTAGAGACTAGGATGAGTCTCAAGATATGTATAACGTTTTTTTATACGTCATACGTTGTGGAAGCGGTATCACCGCCAGTGCCTGTCCAGTTCGTATGGTAAAATTCACCACGAGGGCGGTCAATACGTTCATAAGTGTGAGCACCAAAATAGTCACGTTGTGCTTGCAATAAATTCGCGGGTAGGCGAGCGGTTGTATAGCCGTCTAAGAATGTCAGTGCAGAAGTGGTGCAGGGCATTGGAATGCCAACTTCGAGCGATTTCGCTGCAACTTTACGCCATGCCGCAAGGCAGTTATCCAAAATGCCTTTGAAATAAACATCAGAGCCTAAGAAGGCAATGTCTGGGTTTGTGGCAAATGCGTCACGGATGTTACCCAAGAAAGCCGAACGAATGATACAACCGCCGCGCCACATTAACGCGACGTTACCATAGTTCAGATCCCAACCATTTTCATTAGAGGCTTCACGCATCAACATAAAACCTTGTGCGTAAGAGATGATTTTTGATGCCAATAGCGCTTGGCGTAAGGCGTCAACCCATGCTTTTTTATCGCCTTCAACAGGAGCAATGGTTTTCGCAAACAATTGTTCAGCCGCAACGCGTTGATCTTTAAGTGCAGAGAGACAACGAGAGAACACCGATTCCGTAATCAAGGTCAGAGGAATACCCATATCCAGCGCATTGATGCCCGTCCATTTACCGGTTCCTTTTTGGCCCGCAGTATCGAGAATTTTCTCAACTAATGCTTCGCCATCTTCATCTTTATAACCAAGAATATCGGCGGTGATCTCAACCAGATAGCTATCAAGTTCGGTCTTGTTCCAATCAGCAAATACCGCTTGCATCTCATCGGCTGACATACCTAGGCCATCTTTCATAAATTGATAGGCTTCGGTAATAAGCTGCATGTCACCGTATTCAATACCGTTGTGAACCATTTTGACAAAGTGACCTGCACCGTCATTACCAACCCAGTCACAACAAGGTTCACCAGAGTCGGTTTTGGCCGAAATGGCTTGGAAAATCGGTTTTACTGCGGGCCAAGCTTCAACAGCGCCACCTGGCATAATTGAAGGCCCGAAACGTGCGCCTTCTTCACCACCAGAAACACCAGTACCAATAAAGTGAATCCCTTTCTCACGTAACGCAGCGACTCGGCGGTTTGTGTCTGGGTAGTTAGTGTTGCCACCATCGATAATGATGTCGCCTTTATCGAGTAAAGGGACCAATTGTTCAATAAATGTGTCGACCACTTCTCCGGCACGCACCATCAACATCACTTTACGTGGGGTTGCCAGTTTGTCGACTAATTCTTGTAGTGAATAGGCTCCGACAATATTGGTCCCTTTGGCTGGCCCTTGAAGGAATTCATCTACTTTTGCTGCTGTACGGTTGTGTGCGACAACGTTAAAGCCGTGATCATTCATATTGAGAATGAGGTTTTGGCCCATAACTGCGAGGCCGATAACTCCGATATCACCTTTCATTTCTTACTCTCCTTCACGCAATCTTTGCTGCTGCGTCTAAATCTAAATACCACTCCGTATCACCGTGAGATGACTGAATTTTAGCCGCTGGATAAGGAAGATCTTCGGCTGGAGTGGTGTGAATTTCATGGACGATCTCGGCTTTACCTGAGCCAAGAACAAGGTAACTAATACGTTTGGCCGCTTCTAAGACTTTCGCCGTTTTAGAAACACGAAGCTGGCCCGATTCTGGATGAGTCGCTACGAGGGATAGGTGCTCATCTTGATAATTCGTAACATGAGGGAAGAGGGAAGCCGTATGCCCATCGGCACCGACACCTAGCAGGATCCAGTCAAAAACAGGGACTCCCTTTTCCATCGGAATCACTTGAGCCATTTCTTCAGCAAAACGCTTCGCTTCGGCTTGTGGTTCATTTTCGCCTAAAATACGGTGGATGTTGTCAGAGGGAATGTCGATTTGGCTAAATAAGAGCGTGTTGGCTTCGCCATAGTTACTTTCCGCATCATCGGGAGCGACACAGCGTTCATCCCCCCACCAAAAATGCAAATTTTGCCACTGAATGGCAGTGGCATAAGGCGGAGAAGCCAGTAATTGAAACAGCATTTTAGGCGTGCTACCACCAGAAAGGGAAATATGCACGGGCTTGCCTTGCTCGCTATACGTTTGTAAGTCCTTCGCTAAGGATTCCACAACCGCTTGCGCTGTTGGGAAAATTTTATTTTTTATCATAATTCGCAGTAATCCGTATCGGTTAAATTCTTACAGGGGAAACGCCATTCTCGGCGATCTCGATGTAAAAGTTCGTAAGCTTCTTTAGGCCCCCACGTTCCGCAGGCATAACCATACAGTGATTGTGGATCTTGTTTAAAGTCCAAGATAGGTTGTACAAATTTCCAACAGGCTTCCACTGCATCGGTTCGTGCAAATAGTGTGGCATCACCATTGAGAGCATCAAGTAGCAAGCGTTCATAAGCGGTGAGCATTTTCTTTTCCGCCAGCGAGGTGTAGTGGAAGTCCATCGACACCTCTTTCGCTTTAAAGCCTGCCCCGGGTTCTTTCAAACCAAAACTCATCTGAATACCTTCATCAGGCTGAATCCGGATGATCAGTTTATTCTCTGGTGCGTTTTGTCCAAAGACTGGATGAGGTGTGCGTTTGAAATGAATGACCACTTCGGTGACGCGGGTAGGCAGGCGTTTACCTGAACGGACATAGAAAGGAACACCATTCCAACGCCAGTTATTAATAAACATCTTCAACGCAACATATGTTTCGGTGCGTGAATCATCGGCCACTCCCGGCTCATTACGGTAGCTGGGGAGAAATTGTCCACGAACTTCAGACTCGGTGTATTGACCGAGGACGAGGTTGTTGCGGAGATCATCTTCAGAAAGGGGTTGTAAGCTTTGTAAGACTTTATTGACTTCATTACGAATGGAGTTGGCGTTAATCTCAGCAGGCGGTTCCATACTCATCATCGCTAGTACTTGGAGCAGATGGTTTTGGAACATGTCGCGGACGGCGCCGGAGCCATCGTAATAACCACCACGCTCTTCTACACCCAGAAACTCTGCGCCCGTAATTTCGACATAGTCAATAAAGTTACGATTCCATAGCGGCTCAAACATCCCGTTGGCAAAGCGGAAAACCAGTAAATTTTGAACGGTTTCTTTTCCTAAGTAGTGATCAATTCGGTAGATCTGGTGCTCAGAAAAATGACGATGGATTTCGATATCCAGAGCCTGTGCGGAGGTTAAGTCATAGCCAAACGGTTTTTCAATGACTAATCGTTTCCAGCCTTCTTGCTCATTGTTTAATCCGTGAGCGGCCAAGCAGGCGGGAATAACACCATAAAGGCTGGGTGGCGTTGCAAGATAAAACAGCGTATTGCGCTGAGTTTGTTGGTATTGCTCTGCAAGTTGATCAAGGCGAGTTGGTAACTTGGCATAGTCATCAACATTGGATGTGTCAATGGCTTGGTAGTGAAGGTGTTCACTGAAAGCATCAAGAATCGCGGGCTCGGTTTTTTCTAACTCTTGCAGTGAGCGTTTAAGTTTCTCTCGGTAAGTTTGATCGCTGTATTCCGTTCGGCTCACACCCAGAATACTAAAGGATTCAGGTAGTTGTTTGCTTGCATATAAATGATACAAAGCAGGTATTAACTTGCGATAGGTGAGATCTCCCGATGCACCGAAAATAACAATGCAACTGTTTTCAGGTATTACCATCATCTTTCCCTTAAAAACGAGGTATTCAGTATGCGCCAACCCTAGCAGCGCCATACACAAATAAAAAGTAGCTTTTGACTATTAGGTTCATAGTCAAAACCGATAACCCGATCACACTGTGAGTGAAATGGCTATCGTTCTCTGAAGAGTATTGTCTACGACAATTTGATATACATCAACTATTGATAACGCAATCGATTAAATCTTGAGTTATCGCAGGAGGAGCAAAACTCGGTATGGGCAGTGAATTTTCCCTGTCTCTTCATATCTCAAACATCTTTTCAACGTATTGTTACTCCTTGTTTTTTTATCTCTCTCTAAAGGCAACCATGGAAAGGCTTATTAAAACAGATCGCGTAAATAAGTTTTGACACGTTGAATATGCTGATCAAGGTCTACCTGACTTTGCTGTGTTGTGTCGAGGAATTGAGAAGCATAACGCTGATAGATTTTTTGTTCTAAAAAGATCAAATAGAGTTTTGGATCAATATGACCGCTGGTCGCCATGTCTGTCATAATATCGATGGATTCGGCGAGAGTTTTGGCTTTCTTGTACGGCCTATCGCTGGATGTCAGTGCTTCAAAAACATCAGCGATAGCCATGATACGGGCGGGGATGGACAATTGTTGCTCATTTAAGCCTCGAGGGTAGCCTTTTCCATCCATGCGTTCATGATGCCCACCTGCAATATCGGGCACATGTTTGAGATGTTCGGGATAGGGGAGGCGTTTGAGCATGAGGATAGTTTGGACAATATGGTCATTAATCATAAAGCGTTCTTCATCGTTGAGCGTGCCTCGACGGATGCATAGATTGTACAGTTCCCCTCGGTTATATCGTAGCGCACCCGGTTGTAGTACAAATTTTTCTGGCCAAATATCTTGAGGTGCTTGGCCTGTTTCCCATTGAATTTGATGGACCGCTTTGTCGGCCAGTACATTTTCCATCACGGGGAGGGATGGGGTTTCTGTATGACGTTTGGCTTCTAACCATGAAATCCCGAGTTGATCATCCAGCGTTCGTTTCCACTGGCGCTGAGCGATCTGTTTTAAGCGAATGATCGCTTCATCACTCATACATTCAGAGCCCAGGTTACATTGTGCGACAAAAGCAAAATCATCATCGAGACTCTGTTGCTCATGAATTCGCTGTGCTTCTAAGGCGATAGGGTCTCCTCCTTGAGCAATGCCTTGCCAGTAATCAACCTCGGCTTGGCATTTTAATAGTTCAAACCGCATCCGTATTTCGTGGATTCGATCATAAATGGTTTCAAGTTTGGTGGCTTTATCGACCACGTATTCGGGGGTCGTGACTTTACCGCAATCGTGCATCCAAGCGGCGAGCATCAGCTCTTCCCACTGCTCAGAAGATAAAGAAAAACTTGGGAAATACTGGTTGTCTTGGCTGGCGGCCTCAGCCAGCAGGCGAGTTAACTCTGGTACTCGCTGGCAATGCCCACCTGTATAGGGGGATTTAGTATCAATAGCGGAAGCGATAAGAGTGATAAAGGCATTCAACATTTCTTTTTGTTGCTGCATTTTATCAATATTATCTTTAGCAATTTCTGCAAAGCTGAGCACTTCGCGTAAAAATGCGTGCTTGTCCGCTTGAGCTTTGGTGATGGCACGTTCATAACCTAAATTGAGTACCCCAACAAGCTGGCGAGCTTGGTTTAGGAGGGGGAATAGATAAATGTCGCTATTGTAGAGCTGTTCTCGATAAGCGTGCAGAAGGTTATCTTGGCGAGTGAGATGTACCGTTTCACCTTGACGTAGCTGAGCAAGCAACCAAGGGGTTTCTTGCACCAAGGTGTTGATGTCAATTTTGAATGGAATGATGGCGTGATTTGCGGCGGTGGTGAAGCGCTGAGTTTCACTTGAATAGGTATAAAGCAAGATGGTTTCTGCTCGAGTCACGAGATAACTTTGGTGGGTAATAATTTTGGCTAACACATCAAAGTCTTGGTTTGAGGCAGTATCTCGTAGTAAACGGAGTAGATCATGCAGCGTATGCTCCATCAATTCGATAGACTTCGTTAAATCGGCCACTTCTTTGATTGCGCTTTTGGGGTAGCGTGTTTTTTGAAAATCAAAGCGGGAGATATTGTCTGTTTGTACCACCAAATTGGTCAGGGGTCTTGCAAGTCGTTCAGCCACTAGCCAAACGATGATAAAGCATACGCCTAGCAGTAATAAAGCGACCGATACTTGCCTGTCTCGCATGGAAAGCAGGGTAGCAAGAATATCTTTTTGTGGGGTGGCTTCTGCTAAAAAAAGGTGTGTGTGTGGATTAAGGCTTACTGGCGTGAGGGTGATGGACCAATCTTCATTTGCTAATTGAAGGGTTTCATACAGTGTTTGATGGCTGATCCGGTGAGCAACGGAGGCAAATATGCCAGTTTTCAATTTTTCGTTGATGGTGGCTTGATCATCGTCGAGTTGCAAGATGGTATTGTGCTGTGCCAATAGGTTAAATTGTCGATCAAAGAGAGCCAATCGGGTGTTAGCTGAAAAACCAATTCGAGATAACTGCTGAGAGAGAGAATCTAAGGTAAAGTCAGCGCCAACCACTTTGCTGCCGTCGGCGGAGCGACGAGAAAAGGTAATCCCTGGTGTTTGTAAAAAGTAGAAAAAATAAGGGTCAGTTAAACGAACCTCGCCATCTGGCTGAGCGCTTTCATACCAAGGCCGGATTCGAGGGTCAAAAGCATTATCTTGTGTTTCTTGAAAATCAATGATTTGTAATTGTTCATCAAGAAAGGTCACTTTATTCCACCCATCAACCTTAGTCTCGTTCACCAATAAGACGGCGTGTTCAGGTGCTTGAAAGTGGTGTTGGGTCTCTCTTGTAAAAAGGGGGCGAATCTGTGTGAAGTCGCCATTGTCACTGCCGTAGTAAAGGGCAACTAAGTCTTGGTTACGTTGAAATACCAATTGTAATGAGGCTAGCCAGCGAACATCTTCGCTCACGGAATTTGGACTCTCAATAAAACGACTATAGGCGAGAAAATCTAAAGCCGTCAGAAGCGGAGCACTTTTTTGTTGAAAGGCATTTTCTAATTTTTTGCTATTTTCATGACTGATGGATTTGGCGCTGGTAGTGAGCAGACGTTGTGAATGTTGGTAACTAATGGTGATAAGGGCAACGCCAATAAAGGTCACCAGCACCAAAAATAAGGTACTAATCTGAATGCTTAAAGGGTAGTGGCGTCTAATCATCAAGTTATCCTTATCCATTCGGTAAACTAAGTATTGTTCAACCTGAGTAACTTGCAAAAAAATTAGTAAATTGTGTGAGTTAGCAAAGAGTTCTCTCTTTAATCGTTTAGGTTTTTGCTATGAAATTATGGGGAATATTTGTTTAATCAATGGGTTTGGTTCGCTTGAAGACCAGACTCTATTGGTAACCTTTTTATGTGGCTGGTAAACTGATCTCCGCTTAAACATGAGGAGGGGTAGAATGAGACTTGCTGTGGATACTCATACACATACGTATGCGAGTGGTCATGCTTATAGTACGTTAATTGAAAATGCTAAGGCGGCCAGTGATAATGGGCTAACCATGTTTTGTACGACCGATCACGCTGAGTCTATGCCGGGTGCTCCGCATTATTGGTTCTTTGCGAATCAGCGAATTTTACCTCGCTTTTTGCACCATGTTGCTATCATTCGAGGGGTTGAATCCAATATCCTTAATACTCAAGGCGAGGTTGATCTTCACCCTTCGGTTGATCAACATTTAGATTGGATTATTGCCAGTTTTCATGAGCCTGTTTTTCCACCTAGCACGAAAGCGGCTCATACACAAGCGCTTATCAATACGATAAAAAGTGGCCGAGTGGATGCATTAGGGCACTTAGGAAATCCCAATTTTGATTTTGATTTTGAAGCAGTGGTTGGTTGCGCGGCGGAGTATAATGTTGCTATCGAAATTAATAACAGCACTTTAAAAGGGCACAGCCGAGTTGGCAGCGTCGAACGCTGTTATCATATTGCTGAAGTTGCGAAAGCGGCCGGAGCCTGGATAACCACAGGAAGTGATGCTCATTTTTGCCAAGATGTTGGGAATTTAACCTTGGCAAGTGAGTTATTAGATAAGGTTGGCGTTGAACCATCCCGCGTGATTACCCATAGCCCGCAGCAATTTTTGGCATTTCTGACACTACGAGGGCGTCAGCCGATTTCTGAATATCAATCCCTACTACTACAGGGTTGAGGATCCATCACTGTATTTTCTCTCTCATGATTAATGAAACTATTAGGATAATAACAACACCACAAAAGGAAGCCATACAATGAAAAAATGTTTATTGCTGAGTGCCGGATTATTATTTGCTGCCGGACAGGGATTTGCGGCGGATATGGATATGAAGCAGATCATGCAGCAGATGAAACTAGAGTTTAAAGGCGCAGCAGAAGCTCAGAGTGTTGAGGAGATGCAAGAGCCCATCACGCAGTTGAGTCTATTGGTTGTTCAAGCCAAGCAGACACCATACCCGCCAGAAAGAGCGGGCATTTACCAAGAAGGATTTAATAAGCTGGCGGTTGCATTAAATAAAGCCACGAATGAGTTGGCAAGTGGCGAGTTTGATGCCGCCAAACTGACTCTCAAAGAGGTGGATGATCTCCGTATCGAATACCATGAGAAGAAAAAGCCCAGTATTTTTAAACGGTTGTTTGGTTAGTTCATCACTCAGTGAAAACCATAGATGCTCAAGCCCCTCGTGCTTGAGCATTGTTGTTTATGTCGGTAGCGTCTCTAATTTGGGTTTAAGGTGTCGTAAAATAAAGTCAATAAAGACGCGTAATCGAGCGGGCATATATTTGGTTTGAGCATATTGCATCGCAATGGCGCCATGATAATTACTTTTTATCGTCCAATTTTGTAATAACTGAACAACGTTTCCCTCTGCTAATGCGTCTTGTACAACAAAGTCATGAAAAATACCGATACCTAAGCCATTTTTCACCGCATTTAGACGCATTTGAGAATGATTGACGGCATACCGACCCGTTACTGGAATGGTATGAAATTCATCTTCTTTCAGAAAATCCCAAATATGATCTCGTTCTGTCTCCGCGAGATATAGGCAATCATGATGGACTAATTCTGTTGGATGCTGAGGGCGACCTCGTTCTTTTACATAATCTGGGCTTGCGCATAGTACGAGATTTGTTTTACACAACTCTCGTAAGACTAAATTCTCATCGGGCCTATCGGTGAGTTTGAACGCCACATCAATATTGTGACGAAAAAGATCAATTTCTCCGTCGGCAACCCGTAATTTGAGCTGAATATGGGGGTATTGTTTCAGAAAGGGAATGACGAACGGTTGCAATACGGAGTTAAGAAATGCTTCAGGTGCGGCCACGGTTAGTGAGCCGGAAGGCTCGGTGTGATCGGCGTTCGAGAGTTCAAAGGCTTGTTGGGCTGCGTTGACCATGACTAAGCATTGATCGTAAACCCTTTGTCCCGCTTGAGTAATCACGAGCTTTCGAGTGGTTCTTTCAAACAATTTCACAGAAAGTGCTAGCTCAAGGCGAGTAATTAATTTGCTTAAAGCCGATGGTGTGACTCCAAGTTTATGCGCCGCGGCAGTAAAACTGCCTTCATTGACCACTAAAATAAAAGTGGCTAAGTCAGGGAGTAGGCTGATGAGTTTTGTATTAAGCATAATCGTTGTGCTTATTCTTATTAATTGCCAATAGGAGTGAATAAAAATCCATCGGCAGGAAAGTAGGATTGTGTCGTGACCACCTTCTCACCAATAGTGTGTTGGTTTGCTTTATTTTATATTGTCGCCAAATGCTCTTTATAATCAAAATAGAATGTGTGGCGCTCTTCATTGTGCATTTTATCGTGAGTCATGCGGTTACTTTGACAGAAACGTGTTATTTTGGCAGATTAATAACCAATCAGCCTTTGTGTATCATTTTTGATACTCGTTTTTGTGATCTTAAGCAAAGATTATTCACTCGATTCTACTATGGCTAACTGGGCTATTAATAAATTAAAAATATTCTGTGATTAGGGAAACACTTTATCTATTAAAGGCCGTGAAACCAATGGATAGGCATTATTCCTATTCTGATTAATTTATTCTTCTCTCTGTATTTTTTCTTTCTTCCAGATAAATATCTTTATTTATGATTTAAATTCACAAATGGTTTTCCATAACTCGAGATAATTCTCAGACTACACTTCTATTACACTGATGAAAATTCTCAATATTAAAGTCATCATCGATAGATAATAGGTTTGGTTTTACAGTGTAAATGAGAAGGGCTCTGACCCGTTTTCTTAACCAATGAACAAGAATATAAAGAAGGATCATGCAATGTCTTGTGATTTTTATCAGCAGATACGCCAACAGCTTGACGATGTTAAAACAGAAGGTCTCTATAAGTCTGAGCGTATCATTACGTCACAACAGCAAGCGGCAGTTCGTATTTCTACTGGTGAAGAGGTTCTTAATTTTTGTGCAAACAATTATTTAGGGCTTGCCAATCATCCTCAATTGATTGAAGCGGCTAAAAGCGGGATGGATGAGCATGGATTTGGTATGGCCTCGGTGCGTTTTATCTGTGGTACGCAAGATATCCATAAACAGCTTGAAGAGAAGCTCTCTATTTTCCTTGGTAAAGAAGATACCATTCTCTACACCTCGTGTTTTGATGCTAATACAGGGCTATTTGAAACCCTATTAGAGAAAGAAGATGCCATCATTTCTGATGCTCTAAATCATGCTTCGATCATCGATGGTGTTCGTTTATGTAAAGCCATGCGTTTTCGTTACAGCAATAACAACATGCAAGAGTTAGAAGAGCAGTTGATTGCCGCCGACAACGCAGGGGCGCGTCATAAATTGATTGTCACGGATGGCGTTTTTTCAATGGACGGCGTGGTGGCTAATCTACCGGCGATTTGTGATTTAGCGGATCAGTACAATGCTCTGGTGATGGTGGATGATTCTCATGCGGTCGGCTTTATGGGCGCCAATGGGCGTGGTACTCATGAATATCATAATGTTATCGACAGAATCGATATTATTACCGGAACGTTAGGCAAAGCCATGGGCGGCGCTTCTGGTGGCTATACCTCAGGTAAAAAAGAAGTGATTGACTGGCTTCGTCAACGTTCACGTCCTTATCTCTTTTCGAACTCCGTTGCCCCCGCGATTGTTGCGGCTTCTTTACGCGTATTGGATCTGTTAGCCGAAAGTGGAGAGCTGCGCGATAAATTATGGCTCAATGCTGCGCATTTCCGTACACGCATGGAGGCGGCGGGTTTCATCATGGGCGGAGCTGATCACGCGATCATTCCGATTATGCTTGGTGATGCAAAAGTCGCAGCTGAGTTTGCTGAACGCGCATTGGTGAAGGGCATTTATGTGGTTGGCTTTTCTTTCCCGGTCGTACCGAAAGGTCAGGCGCGGATCCGTACGCAAATGTCAGCAGCCCACAGTCGGGAGCAACTGGACAGAGCCATTGACGTCTTTATTGAAGTCGGCCAAGAGATGGGACTAATTAAATGAAAATTAAAGCATTATCAAAGCTAAAACCAGAACAAGGGATCTGGATGACCGAAGTCGATATGCCAGAGCTTGGTCATAATGACTTACTGATTAAGATTAAAAAAACCGCCATTTGCGGCACCGATGTGCATATTTACAATTGGGATGAATGGTCACAGAAAACCATCCCTGTGCCTATGGTCGTTGGCCATGAGTATGTGGGTGAAGTGGTTGGGATTGGTCAAGAAGTTCGCGGTTTTTCTATTGGTGATCGCGTTTCTGGTGAAGGTCATATTACCTGTGGTCATTGTCGTAACTGTCGTGGTGGGCGAACACATCTATGCCGCAATACGATTGGTGTTGGTGTTAATCGTACTGGGGCATTTTCAGAATATTTAGTCATTCCCGCTTTTAATGCTTTTAAAATTCCCGCGGATATTTCTGATGATTTAGCAGCGATTTTTGATCCGTTTGGTAATGCGGTACATACGGCATTATCATTTGACTTAGTTGGGGAGGATGTTTTGATCACCGGTGCTGGCCCGATAGGAATAATGGCTGCCGCCGTGGCAAAACATGTCGGTGCTCGTCATGTTGTCATCTCTGATGTGAATGAATACCGCTTAGACTTAGCTCGTAAAATGGGAGTGACCCGTGCGGTGAATGTGGCGGAGCAGAGTTTAGAGTCGGTGATGGATGAATTAGACATGGCAGAAGGTTTTGATGTAGGCCTAGAAATGTCGGGAGTCCCCAGTGCGTTTAGCTCGATGCTGAAAACCATGAACCATGGTGGACGTATTGCACTATTAGGTATTCCACCTTCTGATATGGCGATAGACTGGAACCAAGTGATCTTTAAAGGGTTGGTGATAAAAGGCATTTATGGTCGTGAAATGTTCGAAACTTGGTACAAGATGGCAAGCCTCATTCAATCGGGCTTAGATTTAACCCCAATCATCACCCACCACTTCAAGGTCGATGATTTTCAAAAAGGCTTTGATGCTATGCGTAGCGGGGCTTCCGGCAAAGTTATCCTTGATTGGTAAGCGTGTAACCCACAAGAAATAGTAAGGAGCTCAATGAGCTCCTTTTAAGTTATGGTATTGAAAAATAATCTTATTGGCATATACCCAGCCTACCCACCGCTATGCAATTTGCGTTGCAAAATGAAATGGTTGCATATCGCCTGATGAATAAGCGGTTCTGTTTTTTATGATGCTGTTGTGTCTGTTTTTAACGGCTGTTGCTCGATTCAGGGTATATGAGCCACATTTGTTTAGTCTAAAGGGTGACGAATACGCTAACAAGCGATCTGGTTACTCACTTCAAACTGAGTTTTATCCCATTCGGTTAAGTTATCGGTGACTTTACCAATCAGTGGCAGTAAACGTCCTGCATCTCTTTCTTTAAAAGGATGATTAGTGATCACGGCAAACCCTGCAATGCAGTATTTCCCCCCTTTGGCCTGAATAAACTGGGCAAGAGAGTGGACGGCTTCTTCGCTGTAGGATTCAATTTTATAGAGATGGCCCATGATACTTTCCTCTCATTGGTTATTCAGCATGGTGACGAGTGAGCACTGAGTTATTTTTATTAAGCATATATGGTGCCAGTTTATATTAATTGAATAGAATAGATGTAAGGTATGTCTGGCAGTCGACTAAGAAGATTCAACAATTGCGGTTTCATCAATATCGTATTTACGAATCTTGCGCCATAAGGTTGTGCGGCCAACGCCCAATGCTTTGGCGGTTTGTTGTAAATGTCCCTGATGATGTTTTAACGCTTGAATAATGGCATTTTTTTCCATTAACTCAAGGCGTTGAATGGGCTGCGCTTGGTCAGTGCGTTGGCGGATCCTATCAGGCAGGTCGCAAAGACGGATAACACGATGAGCCGAGCTGAGTAACACTTTATCCATCACACTCAGTAACTCGCTGCGATTACCGGGCCAGCTATAGTCCAAGAGAGTTTGCAAAGCCTCTGCGGTAAGCGTGCAGTTGGCTCGGTGAACAATATGTGAGATCAGGGTACGGGTATAATCAATGGTCTCTCGCTGTGGAGGAATACACACCTCAATGCCTTGCATCGCGTAATACAATTGACGGCTAAATACCCCTGATTCGACTAATTTATCCAAATCAGCACTACTGGTGCTGATCACGCGCACATTGACTGGAATCACTTGCTGACTATGTAAGCGGGTGAGAAATCCGGTTTTTAAAATCGCCAATAAGCTGGCTTGTAAGTAAGGTGGCAGATACTCGATGTGTTCTAAAATCAGCGTGCCATTGTAAGCCAATTCAAATTTTGATGGTTGGCTCTGCTGATCATCCCCGAGTAGCGCTTGCGCTAATTGTTCGGGTTGTAAAGCGGCACAATCAATAATCATCAGTGGTGCGAGGCGTTGCTGGCTTTTATGATGAATGGCTAATGCGAGCGAGAGTTTACCGACGCCATCTTCTCCTTGTAATAGTACTGGCACCGAGACTTTGGCCGCTTTTTCAATTCGCTGCTGGCAAGGGTGGCCTTCCAATAACCACAAGTTTTCGCCCGGTTGCCAATAGTCGCCGCCAATAAGATGCCGTTCATGATGTTGAGACAGTGGTTCACAGGGATGAAATAGCGCCATCACTTCACCACTACTGAGTGGTTTAAGCGAGAGAATCACTTTCAGCAATTGTTGCTGACAATCCACCATGACTTCGACTTTTTCCAGTTTAGTTCTATCAGCTAAAGCTTGTTCAACCACGGGGGGAAAATGGAATAACGCTTCAATGTGCAGGCCAATATGACTCTCATCTAAGCCTAACCATTGCCGAGCACAGTGATTGATGTACTGCACATAGCCAGACGCTTGCCATGTGACGACGCCTTGTTCTATTCCTTCTAATAATACATCACGCTGGGTGAGTAGCGTATTGGCTTGGGTAAGGCGTTGCTCTGAATTGAGTAGAGTTTCAATTTCCCGGGCGGCACTTTCCATTAATGCATCAATCATCATGGTGTGTTGTTGAGTTTCACCTATCAGAGTCAAGCTTGCTAGTAACTCGCCCATGGGATCGAAAATCGGTACTGCCGAGAAAAACCAAGGATGCAGTGCTTTACTCAGGTGCTCAGCTCCACTTGATAACTGTGCTTGATGTGTGAGTAAGCAGCGCTCGATGGCGTGATTACCGATCCGTTTATCTGTCCAATCCGCTCCGATGCCTAAGCCGAGGTTCGATAACGCTTGGCTAATTTTTACCGTACCTTGCAGGTGTAAGGTGACTCCTTGTGCATTGGTTATGCAAAATAACCAATCGGGATCGCGCAATTTTTCGGTGATAGCGTCTAAGACTCGTTCGCTAAAACAGAGCAGGTTTTGCTGGGATTGCAGAGCCTCGTTAAGCGTTGAGCCTCTTAAGATTCTTGGCGGTTGCCAAGCTTTAGCTTGGCAACATTGGCTTGCTTGCTGCCATTGTTGATAGAGCTCAGCATGCTGGCCTTTAACCGGTAACCAGCCAGTATCGACAAAAATTTTCCATTGTTTATAGGTATCGGCAACCATAAATACATCTGCGGCTAGGGAGGCTGGGGATATGGTAACAAGAAGCTCGCCAAAAAACGAATCCCCCAATAAGATTGGGGGACAAGCAGTACCGTTAGGCGGTCGTTAAGGCATGGGTGGTGAGGATCGCCGCATAGACTTGGTCGGCACTCACGGGAAATGGCATGTTATGAATGGTCTCGCCTTCGGCGCAGGCCATTTCTGAAACCGCCATGATTTGTGGTAAATCGATAGTGGTGACGCCCATTTCGTGTAAATTGGTTGGTAGCCCCACCTGACGGCAGAAAGCCAGCACTTGGGCAAATTCTTCTTTAGGGGCATTCTCTAATACCAATTGTACTAAGGTACTGAACGCGACTTTTTCACCATGATAAAGGTGGTGACACTCTTCTAATACCGTTAAACCGTTATGAATCGCATGGGCTGCCGCCAGTCCGCAGCTTTCAAAGCCAATACCGCTTAAATACGTATTGGCTTCGATGATATTTTCCATCGCTTGAGTAACAAGACCTTGTTTGCCCGCCATCATCGCGCTATATCCATCTTCTAATAGCGTTTGATAACAGGTTTGAGCAATCGCAAAAGCCGCTTTGGTGGCGAGGCCCCCTGCCATGGTGGCTTTACCAGAAGCAATGGTCGCCCGCGCTTCAAAGTATGTGGCAAGGGCATCGCCCATCCCAGCAACCAATAAACGCACTGGAGCTTTGGCAACGATTTCGCTATCGACCAATACCATATTAGGGTTAGCAGGGAAGAATAGATACTCGCTGAACTCGCCCTGCTCGGTGTAGATCACCGCCAGAGAGCTGGTGGGGGCATCGGTGGAGGCGATGGTAGGGATGATCACCACTGGTAAACCTAAGTAATAAGCGACGCTTTTTGCCGTATCGAGCGCCTTACCACCACCAATGCCTATGATCACTTGAGCCTGATCTTCTTTAGCGACTTGCACTAAGCGTTCAATTTCATTACGGCTACATTGACCGTGAAAAGGCGATAGAGTGAGATGCATGTCGAGGCCAGCGAACTGAGTCGCTAGGCTATCTTCAACCAGTGGGAGAACCATAGGGTCAGTGATGGCGAAAGCCCGTTGACCAAAACCTGTGACATGGCGAGCCACTTGATGGATAGCGCCTTTACCTTGAATGTATTTACTGGGCGAGATTAAGATTTTTTCCACGTTATTGATCCTTATTATTTGATTTACATGAACCATTTTTATAGCGAGCTTGACGGTGAGAAGAGATGCCTCGCTCTGTTGGCTCTAGTAGTAAGTGGTTAAGCTCGGTTTGACAATCAGTTTTGCCAATCTGATGACCAATCAAATCCTTGTTTCACATTTCGTTAGTTTTTTATGCTGCTCACCAACCAAGAAAAGAGATAGATCACAAATCTCAGCCAATTGGTTCATTATGAAACAGCTTAAGAGCTTTGGTGGTTTCATAATGAAACCTTTGTCGGATAAATTGCTTAATTTAGCGCTAATGATAGAGTTTTTTGACTAAACATTGCTTGGAGTGTTGTCTGTGTATAATGTGTTTGACCCCTGCTTTTTGAACGATTCTCCTTCCCCGGTCGCGGTGATTAGCGGCGGTGGACAGGGCCACGAACCTTTGCACAGTGAATTTGTTGGTCGAGGGATGCTGGCCGCTGCGTGTATCGGTGAGCATTTCACCGCGCCATCAGCGCTGCAAATTACTGAGCACGTTAATAAGCACTTACCATCCTCGACTCCTATCTTGTTTTTAGTGAAAAATCACACTGGTGACGTGCTGAATTTTCAACTGGCTACCGAGTGGCTAACCGAGCAAGGCTATCAGGTGGATTTTTGTTTGGTTGATGATGATTGTGCTCCTTTACCCGCGCACTGCATAATGGGAGGCAAAGGGTTAGCGGGGATTGTCTTACTACAAAAACTGCTGGGTGCTTACAGCTTACAATTGGCTCATTCGGGTTTATCGGGTCAACAGCAACTCAGTGTTTTGACTGAGCAAGCGCGGCAATGGACGGCGCAATGCCATACCATCAGCGTGGGTTTTGTAGGCGATCAAGCTCCCGAGCCAGATCAACTGCTTGAGCAGATCAAAGTCGGGGTGGGGTTGCACAATGAACAAGGGATTATGCAGTTAACGTCGGGGACGTTTGCCGAGGTGTTGCAGCATCTGCATCAGCAGTTATTGATTGCGCCACAGCGATCTCGATTGCAAATCCAGTGGTCGAGTGCAACCCATGATTGGCAGCAGCAATTTATCACTGCGCCAGTGGTGACAGATCCGCGTTATTTATTATTACTCAATGGCTTAAGTGGGCAAGATCAGCAGCAGTTAGACCACCTCTGTCAATCAGTCAGCCAGCAATTAGCCCAGAGTGAGATGACCATCGTCGACGCTATTGTGCAAGCGGTATGCCGTGGGGCGCATCCGAATGCTTTTTCTGTGACCTTATTCACCCTTGATGATCGGGCTTTATCGTGCTGGCAAGCTCCGGTCGACACCGCCTATTGGCAATGGGGGAAATAAACCATGCTTAGCCAAGCGATGGTGTATCACTGGTTGCAGTTACTCAGCCAGAATTTACTCCAACACAGTGAATACCTTAATCAGTTGGATGCCGAAATTGGCGATGCCGATCATGGCGTGAATATTCAGCGCGGTTGTACTTTATTGGTCAGCAAATTGCCGAGCCTAGCGGATATGAGTATTGCCCATTTACTGCAAAATTTAGGCTTTGTGTTTCTTTCTGGCGTTGGCGGGGCCAGCGGACCTTTGTACTACACCTTATTTCAGAGAGCGGCGCACAGCGTGGAAGGCAAAACCGCGCTCAGTGTCGATGATCTTTATCGAGCGTTATTGAATGGCCAGCAAGGAGTGAAAACTCGCGGTTATGTGCAGTATCAAGATAAAACCTTATACGACATTTGGTATGTGGCGACAGAAACGCTACAGCGCTGCGTGGCTAGTCAATACACTATGGCGCAAAGCCTCACGGCATTGAATGAGGCCTGTCAGCAAGCGGCTCGTGATTCGATTGCCCTGCCCGCTAAGCGCGGTAGAGCGGCCTACTTAGGCGAGCAAAGCTGCGGTTATTTGGATCCCGGTATTGAGTCAAGCCGAGTGATGATTGCCAGTTTACAGCAAGCGTTTGAGCATCTCTGCGCTTCTTAGAAACTTCTCTCTTAAGTCCGTTTTTTCCATTTCTTATCTGAATCAAGCAGCGCTCGTATGGGCTGCTTGGTATTTTCTGCTGCTCTCTATCAGTAATGTTCAGTCGTTTTGGGGCTTCATCAACTTTTGAGGCTAGGGAGTCAACGGCTTTCACGTCATATCGCCTAAGTTCACACTCTAAGGAGAGTGAGCGCTGATGGTGTTTCATTATGAACCCATCTTGAAATTAATGATGTTTCATTTTGCAACGTCAGAATTTTTTTGCTGTTCGTAGTCGTCATACGCACAATCAAAGCTGTTGATTTACTTTCAATCCAAGGAATAACGAGATGACTCAATTTTTTATTAATAATAAAGAGCAATTAGTAAACGAAGCGATTGAAGGGGCGGTATTAACCAGCCCTTGGCAAAACTTAGAACAATTGGACATCGACCCGCATATTCGGATCGTGGTTCGCCGTGATTGGGATAAAAGCAAAGTAGCGATTATTTCTGGCGGTGGTTCGGGCCATGAACCCGCTCACGTTGGCTTTGTCGGTAAAAATATGCTGACCGCCGCGGTGTGTGGTGATGTGTTTGCTTCGCCCAGTGTTGATGCGGTGTTCAATGCCATTGTTCAAGTGACCGGTGAAGCAGGCTGTTTATTGATTGTAAAAAACTACACCGGCGATCGATTAAACTTTGGTTTAGCAGCAGAAAAAGCCAAACGTCTCGGTTATCAAGTTGAGATGGTGATGGTCAGTGACGACATTGCCTTGCCAGACAATAAGCAGCCACGTGGTGTGGCTGGCACCTTATTTGTACATAAAGTCGCTGGCTATGTGGCGGAGCAAGGTCAATCGCTTGCTATGGTGGCACAAGCGGCGCAAGTGGCGATTCAACGCACCGCCAGTATTGGCGTGGCACTCTCCAGTTGTCATTTACCGGGTGAAACGCACAGTGAGCGAGTCGCCCCCGGTCATGCTGAGTTAGGCTTAGGTATTCACGGCGAGCCTGGCGTTTCGGTTTTAGCGACGCAAAATAGCCGTGAGATTTTAGCCATCATGATTGAAAAGCTGCTGAGCGCTTATCCGTTAACGGGTGATGATAAAGTGGCAGTGCTACTCAATAACTTGGGTGGCGTATCCAATCTTGAAATGAGCTTGTTAACGCGCGATCTGTGTCATTCTTCTCTTGCGCCCTCAATCCAATATTTAGTGGGTCCAGCGCCCTTGATGACGGCGTTGGATATGAAAGGTTTTTCCATCTCGTTACTGCATTTAGATGCGCAACTGGAAACGGCATTACTGGCTCCAACCGAGGTCAGCAGCTGGCCAACGCCTTTAGCGGTTAATGAGGTTGCACGCCGCGTAGTCGAAAAGCAAGCCGATCAACTGCAATATCAAGCCTCCGAACATGCTGAGCATCAAATGATCGTTAACTGTATTTGCCAGACCTTGATTGCTAATGAAAGTGAGCTTAATCGTCTCGATAGCCTAGTTGGTGATGGCGATACCGGCTCTACCTTTGCTGCTGGTGCACGACAAGTCTATCGTGAGAGCCAAGCTAATCAATTGCCATTCGCGCAAGTCGATAAGTTATTAGGCGTGGTGGGAGAGCGTCTTGCAACCGTGATGGGCGGCTCAAGTGGGGTGTTATTGTCGATTTTCTTTACCGCTGCGGGTCAGCAGATGAGTGAAGGTCAATCGCTGGCGAGGGCATTAGTGGCGGGATTAAATAAAATGAAACAGTACGGCGGCGCTGAGTTGGGTGATAGAACCATGATTGATGCGCTGCAGCCAGCACTAGAAGCGTTAGTGGCTGGGCAAAACTTAACCGAAGCGGCAAGCGCTGCTGAGCAAGGCAGTGCTTCCACCGCGTTAATGAATAAAGCCAATGCTGGACGCTCGTCTTATTTAGCCAGTGACAGTTTAAGCGGTGTTAAAGACCCCGGTGCCGTTGCGGTCGAAAGCGTCTTTGCCGAGCTGGCCAAACGGAATCGTTAATCCTTTAGATTATTAATGCTCTTAATGTAAACCACTGGTTTCCGGTGGTTTTTTTATTTACTAACCATTGAAAAGTCTTCTTATCTTCGTTGTGTCAGCATGATTGATAACGATGATTGTTCTTATGGATTAACATCGTGATTTGTGCAGAGAACAGAGTCTGGTTATAACCCATGATTCGTTAACCAAGTAGTGAACATCATGGGATTAGAGAAGTTGCTGGACGCGATAGCAGAACAAGGCTGGTATGTGTGGGATGATTTTTTGACTCCCGATCAAGTCAGCCGTTTACGATTTTGCGCCCCTAAAAGTTGGCAGCGAGCCCGTGTTGGTCGTCAAGATGAAGCCCAGCACATTAGCCAGATCCGCAGTGATAAGATTCAATGGCTGAAAGAGTCTATGGGCCAGCCAATACAAGATTATTTGGATCAGATGGAGCAGATTCGCCAGCAGGTCAATCAACACTTCTTTTTAGGGTTATTTGAATACGAGGCGCATTTCGCAAAATACGAGGTGGGGGATTTCTATAAAAAACATCTGGATGCGTTTCGAGGCAATGAAAACCGTAAGTTAACCACGGTGTTTTACATGAACCCCCATTGGTGCGCTGCCGATGGCGGAGAATTGAAGCTTTATGATTTGAACGATCAATGGATTGAAACCATTGCTCCCACCTCAGGCCGTTTAGTGGTGTTCTTATCGGAGAGATTTCCTCATGAAGTCTTACCGACTCAAGCGGAGCGGATCAGTATTGCGGGTTGGTTTCGAACCAATGGGGTGACAGAAAACAGGTTGGATATTGCTCGCTAGAGATAATCACGAAGCGAGTCATTGGTGATTCGTCTCGTGCTTATATCTTTATTACTTGAAGCATCCATGGTGTGACCGGCATGTCTTTGCTTCAATCACCTTTATTATTTATATTGATGGAGAAATTCTTATTTGCCACTTACTGACCACATCAAGCTATTTAAGTGTCTATTCTTGATTGGATTTTTTTAAATAATCACTTTGTAGAATGTACATACGTTTGACATCTCGGTAACCGCCATTAATGAAAAACTCTTGTACTAAATGGCCTTCTTCAATAAATCCGCACATTTCATAAAGATGGATGGCTTTATCATTTTCAATGGCGACATGCAGATAAATTTTGTGTAGGTTAAGAATCGTGAAAGAGTAGTCGAGAGCTCGGTGAATGAGTGTACGAGCATAGCCTTTACCTTGGTGTTCTGGCGTGATAATAATCTGAAATTCAGCACTCCGGTGGATGTAGTTAATTTCAATTAATTCGACTAATCCGATCAGCTCTTTCTGTGCATTTTCAACGACAAAACGGCGTTCAGCATTATCATGAATATGTTTATTATACAGTTCTTCCAGTTCATCGAATGATTCATAGGGTTCTTCAAACCAGTACGACATAATATTGCGATTATTGTTAAGGTTATGGATAAAGCGTAAATCGCCGCGCTCTAAAGCCCTAAGCGCTAATTGGTGTTTCATAAAGCCTCATATTTCCCTTTTTAGGAGAGATTACTTTACTGCGGATAGGCGGGTTTGGCGAGAGGGGCTTAAGATTTTATTGAGTATTTTTATCGTCAGCTAAAATAAAATATCCCCCTAATACTATCTGCATGAGGGGGATGAGGGTTGTCGTTCATGGCTGCTTAGCGAGAAATTACGACGCCTTTTTCTTGATGAAGACGTTGGCAAGCTCGACCATCACTGTGGAATAGGTGGCAGCGATGAGCGGGTAGACCAATGGTTAAGGTATCACCCACTTCAATATCTAGCGTGTCGGGTTGGCGATAGATAATGTCTGAATCTGAACCTTTTACATTCATATAAACTTGGGTTTCATTGCCGAGTTTTTCGACAATCATCACCTTACCTTCTATCTGCGCATCACCTTCTTCGGCTTTCAGTAAATGTTCTGGTCGAACACCCAATGACATCCGTGAACCTTTTTCTACGGTAGTACCGTCGACAGGGATCCAGAACGTAAAGCCATTAGACAGTTTGACTTTGACTTGTTCTTTTTCGGTCTCTTCAATGGTGACACTCATGAAGTTCATTTTTGGAGAACCGATAAACCCGGCCACAAAACGGTTTTGTGGGTAGTGATACAGTTCAAGGGGTTTACCAATTTGTGAGACAAATCCGGCATCGAGAACCACGATTTTATCAGCCATAGTCATGGCTTCGACTTGGTCGTGTGTAACGTAGATCATTGTACAGCCAAGCTTACGTTGTAGTTTGGTGATCTCTGAACGCATTTGTACACGAAGGGCTGCATCAAGGTTAGATAATGGTTCATCAAGCAGGAAAACATTCGGTTGTGATACTAGGGTACGACCAATGGCAACACGTTGACGTTGACCACCAGATAATGCTTTGGGTTGACGATCCAGCAGGTGGCTAAGTTGTAAAATATCCGCAGCATGTTCAACACGCTTACTGATCTCTTCTTTTTTTGCTTTGGCTAACTTTAAGCCAAAAGACATATTGTCATGTAAGTTTAGGTGTGGGTAAAGCGCGTAAGATTGGAACACCATACCTACGCCACGTTTAGACGGTTCAACATCGTTCATCCGCTTATCGCCGATATACAGATCACCGGAGGTGATGTCTTCAAGGCCAGCAATACAACGTAGCAACGTTGACTTACCACAGCCTGATGGACCGACGAACACGACAAATTCGCCTTCTTTAATTTCCAAATCGACATTTTTAGAAATTAATACATCGCCATACGCTTTACATACATTTTTTAACGTGACATTCGCCATCTAGCTTGCCCTCGATCAAGATTTTTTAATGATTACTGCCCATCATTATATGAATTATGTAGTAGACAATAACAGTAGGAATTTGTGTTAAGGTGAATCCCATTTCATAGTGATTCAATGGCTACGCCCAGTTACCTTTAACGTGTGAGTAAGAAAAGAAAGGGTGATGTCCACAAACAAAAGGTTTGTAGAAAGCATCACCCACCAAAGCCAAGAATCAATTTGCTTCCCCCGGCATGAATGAGCGTCTCCCCCGTACAATAATTACCACGAACGCTCAATTTATGACAGCAAACCAATTTAGCAATGCAAGCCAGTACTATTTGAATACTGGAAAGGGTTCTTACCATCCACTCTTGGATGTACTTAGTTTCGCTAAAGGCGAGAGGAACCACATCCTCCTAATCCTTTTTTTTACAGGGGGAGTAGTGAAGGAGGAGGAGGAGAGGCTTAAAAAACACCAAGTTAGATCCAGTTCAAATTATTGACTGAGATGAAGTTGAACTGGATCACAGTCAGTATTTTTTTTGTGATCTACATCGCCAACTGTAGAGGATGTAGATCACGAAAATAAGTCATAATACCAAGGGCGTAGGGGGGAGGAGGATGAGTTATCCCCTTTTTTTACCGATGATGAGTGGGAAATATGGCATAACCTCGATTCGGTGAGCCCTACAACACAAATAAAAGGATATGAATATGAAAAATGCCCTAAGCACCGTCGCGCTAAGTACTCTAGTTGCGCTTGGCTCATTTGGTGCAAATGCTGCTATTCAAGAAGGACAACTGACTATCTGGATCAATGGTGACAAAGGTTACAATGGTCTTGCTGAAGTGGGTAAAAAATTTGAAGCGGATACTGGCATTAAGGTGACGGTTGCTCATCCTGATGGTCTGCAAGACCGTTTCCCACAAACGGCAGCAACGGGTGATGGTCCAGACATCGTGTTTTGGGCTCATGACCGTTTTGGTGGTTACGCAGAAGCGGGTTTGTTGGCTGAAATTAAACCTTCACAACGCATTCAAGAAGGGATTGTCGATTTTGCATGGGATGCTGTTCGTTATGATGGCAAACTGATTGGTTACCCGATTGCCGTTGAATCACTATCGCTGATTTATAACAAAGATTTGGTTCCGAATCCGCCAAAAAGCTGGGAAGAAGTGGCTGAGCTTAATGCAAAACTGAAGAAGCAAGGTAAATCCGCCATCATGTGGAACCTAAAAGAACCTTACTTTACTTGGCCGCTCATGGCCGCTGATGGTGGTTACGCCTTTAAATATACCGGTGGCGGTTACGACATTAAAGATGCCGGTATTGCTAAACAAGGTGTAAAAGATGCCATGAACTTTGTGAAAGGTTTAGTGGATAAAGGCGTGATTTCCGCTGATATGGACTATTCTGTTTCTGAAGCAGAATTCAACAAAGGCAACACGGCGATGACCATTAATGGTCCTTGGTCTTGGAACAACATTGAACGCTCTGGTATCAATTATGGCGTTACCACATTGCCCCGTTTTAATGGTAAAGCATCGAAACCGTTTGTTGGCGTATTAACGGCGGGTATTAGTACGGCTTCACCAAACCGTGACTTAGCGGTTGAGTTCCTAGAGAACTACTTACTGACCAATGATGGACTACGCATGGTGGATAACGATAAACCACTGGGTGCTGTTGCGTTGAACTCTTTCCAGCGTGAACTCGATTCTGATGCTCGTATTGCGGCGACCATGGACAACGCAATGAACGGTGAAATCATGCCCAATATCCCACAAATGAATGCCTTCTGGGGGGCGGCGAAGAGTGCGATCATTAATGTAGTGGATGGTCGTCAAACCGTGGATGCTGCTTTAGCAGACGCTGAAAGACAAATGACTCGCTAATTATTACGAGTCACTTATATTGTGTTACTTTTTGAGGAGAGGGTAACCTCTCCTTACTTTCCCAGTTTTCAATTCGCTAGCAGGTTGTAATATGCAGTCAATTCAAGATACAAAGGCGATGCCAGTTTCAGCCAAGACACGACCAGTCAGCAAGGGTGCCTTTATAAAGTGGGCCATTTTAGGCGCAGTAGGTATCGTGAATGGCTACGCAACAATTCTAATGTATTCTCGCGGCGAGCTTGCGTTTGCATTGCTTACGATGATTCTTACGGTATTAGCCTTATATATTTTTGGCAGTAAGAAAACGTATGCTCACCGTTATATTTATCCAGGGGTAGCCGGGATGATCCTGTTCATCCTATTTCCTCTTGCTTATACCGTTA
Organism: Vibrio cincinnatiensis DSM 19608; assembly: GCF_900167345.1. GTDB lineage: Bacteria > Pseudomonadota > Gammaproteobacteria > Enterobacterales > Vibrionaceae > Vibrio > Vibrio cincinnatiensis. Next base: position 158,316 of record NZ_FUXB01000006.1, read on the forward strand.
ACTTAGCGTTTACCAACTACAGTGCAAAAAATCAGCTTTCTTTTGAAAGAGCCCAGACAGTACTGGTTAACCAAACTTATCAAAGTGGCGAAAGTTACCCTTTTACCTTACATCGTGTTGAGGATGGGTATCGTATTGCAGTAAAAGATGGTGAGACGTTATACACAACGGAAAGTTTCTCTTTATCTCATGCTATTCCATCTGATCTTTATCTCACTATGGTCGATCAGATGGCTGGTGAACCTGAGCCCATTAAAACCATTGTTGGGTATCGTAGTGTGTTATCTGGTATTGATCTCCACTTCCCATCTGGTGCGGATATTCGTATGAGTGGTTTACGCCAGTTCGCCGCCGTCGTCCCGCTGTACACTTTACAAGAAGATGGGTTAACACTATTTAATAATAGAACGGGTGAAACACTTAAACCCAATATGGATGTGGGCTTTTACCAAGTGATTGATGAGCAAGGTCAGTTTGTGGGTGGCAATGTTTCTCCTGGTTTTATCGTCTCTATTGGCTCACACAATTTTGAACGTGTGTGGAAAGATGATGGTATTAAAGAACCGTTCATTAGTATTTTCATCTGGACCGTGGTGTTTTCTGTATTATCGGTCGTTTTTACCTTGATTATTGGTTTAATCTTGGCAAGTGTCGTTCAGTGGGAAGCCTTAAAAGGTCGCGCTATTTATCGTGTACTACTGATTCTACCTTATGCTGTTCCCGCCTTTATTTCGATATTGATCTTTAAGGGCTTGTTTAACCAAAGCTTTGGTGAAATCAACATGGTGCTGCAAGGTCTCTTTGGCTTAAGCCCAGCTTGGTTCTCTGATCCATTTTTGGCGAAATGCATGGTGCTCATTGTTAATACTTGGCTAGGCTTCCCTTATATGATGATTTTATGTATGGGGCTACTTAAAGCGATTCCAGATGATCTGTATGAAGCTTCTGCCATTGATGGTGCCAACTTTGTACATAACTTTACGCGCATTACCCTGCCGTTAATGATTAAGCCACTGACTCCATTATTGATTGCTAGTTTTGCTTTTAACTTCAACAACTTTGTCATGATTCAGCTATTAACGGGTGGTGGTCCAAATATGATTGGTACCTCAGAGCCTGCTGGTTATACCGACTTGTTAGTTAGCTATACATACCGTATTGCGTTTGAAGGTGCAGGTGGTCAAGACTTTGGTCTAGCCAGTGCGATTGCAACCTTAATCTTCTTACTGGTGGGTGCATTAGCGTTACTCAACCTACGTTTTACCAAAGTATCTCAGAACTAAATAGGAGCGACGAATATGGCTATGGTTCAAGGAAAATCGCTCAAATATCGTGTTTGGGCTTCACATCTCGCGTTATGGGCTTTTTTAGCATTGATCATTTTTCCATTGCTAATGGTCATTGCTATCTCTTTCCGTGAAGGTAACTTTGCGACAGGCAGCCTGATTCCTGAGAGACCATCGTTGGAACACTGGAAACTGGCGTTGGGAATCGCGGTCACGAATGCGGATGGGACGGTGACTCCGCCTCCATTCCCAGTACTGACTTGGTTATGGAACTCAGTGAAAGTGGCTTCGATTTCATCCATTTTTATTGTGTGCTTATCCACGACATCCGCGTATGCGTTTGCCCGTATGCGTTTTAAAGGTAAAGACACTATCTTAAAAGCGATGATGATTTTCCAAATGTTCCCAGCAGTGCTAGCACTTGTCGCCATCTATGCACTGTTTGATAAACTTGGACAATATATTCCATTCTTAGGGCTAAATACCCACGGTGGGTTGATCTTCGCTTATCTTGGTGGGATTGCTCTGCACGTATGGACAATCAAAGGTTATTTCGAAACGATTGATAATTCGTTAGAAGAAGCCGCAGCACTGGATGGGGCAACCCCTTGGCAAGCCTTTAGATTAGTTCTGTTGCCACTGTCTGTGCCGATTTTAGCGGTGGTCTTCATCTTGTCATTTATCATGGTGGTAGGTGAAGTTCCGGTGGCGTCATTACTACTTTCTGATGTAGAATCGTACACACTTGCCGTTGGTATGCAGCAGTATCTTTACCCGCAAAACTATCTGTGGGGAGACTTTGCAGCAGCAGCAGTGTTGTCGGCATTACCCATTACCATCGTATTTTTACTTGCGCAACGTTGGCTTGTCGGAGGACTTACCGCCGGCGGTGTGAAAGGATAATAATGATAAGGGCGGCCATTAGGTCGCCCATTTTGTCCTCTCTTAACACCTTTGGTTTGGCCGCCGATCAGTTAAGAGCGTACAAGCTTCTGGCGTTACGCATAGCTGGCTGTTAGCTCTATTCCTTACTAGCTACATGACTAACAGTTTTTGTAACCGAAACCTGAGTTTTACTCAGGTTTTTTTATCTCTATAGAAAATGATACTTTTGTCGTTTTGTTTACCCTGAGTGAAAATGAGGGATAGGATAGAAAAGCAGAGAGTAGCATAGCGGTTACTCACAAAGAGGGAAGCAAAAGCGGAGTAGAATGCGAGTCAGATCGAATGGATCCAAAAGATGGGTCGCTAAATCGAAGAGGTTAGAATTCACGGCTGGATGGGGCACATCCTACGTATTGCAGCAGTACATAGACACTTTCTTGTTGGAGTGCCACCCGGCGAAAGAGATCAGCAAACGTGTCATCCCCCCCAAAACACGTTTTGATGTAGTGATTGATATCATGAGGCTGATAGCCTTCTACATAAAGAGAACGTACCCACTGGTATTCCACGGCTTTAGCATTGGTGAGTGTGGATTCTCCTAACGTGATTTGCTTGAGTGTCAAGGGCATACCTATTTTTCTCTGTATTATTGTTGAGGTATTACAGCAAAGAAAAATGAATCTACTATGACAAGCTTCTATGAACACAAAAAATGACGATAAATGAAAGAGGGGGTTACCGTCATTGAGTTTTTAATAGGATAGTGCTTATCGATTAGTCATGAAGCCGGAGTCTTGAGATATTTCACATGTGCTTCCATCTCCTCGCCAATTTGCGTGCGCATGTTCATTAGCCGTATGGCGGAATCACGTAATTCTATATCTTCTGGTGAGGTTGGAATCCATTCGGGCACGGCTGTGGGCTTACCTTGCTCATCGACGGCGACCATGATCACAATACAGTGAGTCGTTAAACGATTTTTCAGTGCGGTGGGGTCACTGGCCTGTACATCAATGGCAACATGCATTGACGTTTTTCCGGTACAGATCACTTTTGCATTGACTTCAACTAAATTCCCCACATGAATTGGAGCCACAAAGCGAATGCCGCCCGCATAGGCTGTAATGCAGTACTTGCCACTCCACCCTGCAGCACAGGCGTAGGCTGCTAAGTCAATCCATTTCATCACGGCACCGCCATGAACTTTACCACCAAAATTAACATCACCAGGCTCGGCTAAAAAGCGCAGTGTGACGTCTCGTTTTCCAAAACTCATTGATACTTCCTTTATCATGGGGAGAATGTAGATATACCGCACTATGCGGTATATGCAAGTGATAAAGCAAAAGAGGGATAGCGTCAATGAAAAACCCCTCTGGGGAGAGGGGTTTAGATGCTTGGTACAAATTAATTATTGGAAGTGTGTACCTAATACTATTGCCAACTGATTGTTAGTAATTCAGCTTGAATCCATCATAATTCATCCATATTGATGATGTAACTGTTCGATCGGACAGCTTTTTGCTGAGGTTAGATTGTATAGCGTGATTTCTCCATTAACCCAAAGGAGAAATACCATGCATATTGATATTTACAGTCATTCATTCACTCAGTTACCTAAGTCAGACTATGTTGCATTACTCAAACTGCGTTATAAGGTTTTCTGCCAACGTTTACACTGGGATCTTAACTCGGAGGCAGAGTTAGAAAGTGATGAGTATGATATCCCTCAAGCTCATTATCTGTATGCCAAAGAGGCAAGTGGTCATTTAGTGGGGTGTTGGCGTATTTTACCGACCACGTCTCACTATATGTTGGAAAGTACTTTTCCTGAGTTATTAGGAACGATTGCTGCGCCAAAGCATCACAAAATCTATGAATTAAGCCGGTTCGCGGTTGATAAGGAGTATTCTGCACTCGCAGGGGGGGTTAGTGATGTAACTCTGAAAATGTTTCAATCCTTGTATTACCACGCTCAACAACATGACATTGCCCATTATGTGACCGTGACATCGACGGGGGTGGAAAAACTGATTCAGCGTTTAGGTATTCCTTGCGAAAGGCTGGGAGATAAACAAGTACATTTATTAGGAACGACACGCTCGGTTGCTCTTTCAATTCCGATGAATTCCCAATACCGTGAAAGTGTGGGCGCTTAATGGTTATAGATAAGGGTGAATGTAGTGACCTAAAATAGCTTTAGTAATAGCTTGGTAGCGATTCGTCGCACCAAGCTTTTTACAGGCATTAGCAAGGTGAAATTTTACTGTACGTTCCGAGGTATTAATAATTTGAGCAATTTCCCAAGCACTTTTCCCTTCTGCTGCCCAGCTTAAACATTGGCGCTCTCGTGCAGTAAGGCTGGCTTTGGGTTGAGCCTCTTTGTGGCAATGGGCAATGTTATTAATATTTTGTGAGAGTAGTGGAATGATCAGTTGTGACGTTTGAATGGCTTGAGCATTGAGTGTGTAATGATGGGCATCTGAAGTGGCGAAACTCAGCATACCAAATTCTCCTCTTAGCCCATGAACGGGGATAGAAAAGCCTTCTTTGAGCCCGTTGATTCTTGCTTCTTCAAAAATTACACGGCTGTGTGGATTCTGGGCTCGCATCTGTGACCATTGGATGGGAAGAAAATTGTTCATGCTATAGGCGACGATAGGGTCAATTAACATGAATTCTGACTCATCATATTGTTGACGCCAAGACAAAGGGTAATTATCGGTAATGAGCGTTTCACTCTTTGTTAAGCTGGTTTGTAGAGAAAGGCCAAACAAGAAATACTCATGATCAATTAAGTTATTCAGCTTGAGTAGCGTTTGCTCAAGATGCTGGTGGGTGGTGATGCTCTGATTTTCTTGGATAAGTCGAAGAATCTTTTGCATTGAGAGCAGTCTGTCGGTTTATTTATATTGATAATATACCGAAATAATTCCCCATAGAACGAAATAGTGAGTAAATCTCAGTTTAGTTGCACATTTAATAACTACTTCGTTCGTAATTTGATCAATGTTATACGCGTTGATGGCGTTTAGAGGGCAACCTGAATGGTGACTTCGTGTTCTTGAGCGAAAGATTCAATCTCTTTCGGAGGTGGTTGATCGGTGATCACCAAATCAATATCAGCAAGAGTGCCCAGCTTAACCATGGCATTACGACCAAATTTACTGTGGTCGACACCTAAATAAACGCAGCGGCTATTCTCAATAATGGCACGTTTCACACGGACTTCGTGGTAATCAAAATCAAGCAGTGAACCATCGTAATCAATACCACTGATCCCTAAAATTCCAAAATCGAGGCGAAACTGAGAAATAAAATCTAACGTTGCTTCACCAGTCACCCCTCCATCTTTATTGCGAACCTCACCACCTGCCAGAATAATACTAAAATCAGGTTTACCCATCAGGATGGTGGCAACATTAATGTTGTTGGTGACGATCCGTAGGTGGTGGTGATCCGCCATTAATGCTCGGGCGATCGCCTCTGGGGTTGTGCCAATATCAATAAAGAGAGTGGCACCATCTGGAATATGTTTGACTAAAGCGGCCGCAATGGTCTCTTTTTCCAACTGTAAAGTGACTTGACGCGTGTGATACGACGAATTTTCAGAGCTGGTAGCAATAGTCGCCCCGCCATGATTGCGTCGTAATTTATTGGCATCGGCCAATTCGTTAAGATCTCGGCGGATGGTTTGTGGGCTCACGTTAAACCGTTCAACTAACTCTTCCGTGCTGACAAAGCCTTGAGTTTGAACAAGTTCAATAATTTCTTGGTGGCGTTTAACCGCTTTCACTGGCATATCCTTATACGTTGAAGTGCGAATACCTAAGAAATTTCAACTTTTCGTTAAAGAGGCATCTTGAGGTCACTTGAGCATACAAGTGTACGATTTACTCAATAAAATTCAATGAATACCTTCGTTTTAAGCTTCGTTTCAGACAAAACGAGCATGAAACCAATAAGGGATATTAAAGTGGTGATACTTTTTCTATCGATTTTAAGACTACACGTCGGCGAATCTTAATTTGCGATAAAATCACCCCACTAATTACCATCAAACCTCCGAACACATGGTAGGCATGTATTTGTTCACCCAACAAGGTTGCCGCTAAAGTGAGGGCGATGACAGGTAATAAATTCATAAACATGGCAGAAGAGTCTGCGCCAATGGCGTCAATGGCTTTGATCCACATCCAAGGCGCCAGTAACGAGGCCGCCATGCCCGCATACATAATGAGAACCCAGGAGCCTTCCGTTGGAAGCAAATGCTCACTAGTAAACCAGAGCGGGGTGAGCATAATCACCGCACATACCCCTTGTAAGTAGATAAGCGTCCAACTGCTAAAAGGCATTTTCCAGCGTTTGAGTAGCACGCAATAAAGCGCGTAAACGAGCGCGGCAAGTACCATCAAGCCATAGCCTTCAGTAATGGGTTGATGAAAGAAAAAAAGCATATCGCCTTGCCCAAGCATCAACGCTAATCCCAGCAATGAAATGATACCGCCAGCAATGCTTAAACCAGAGATAGATTTTCGTAATAAGGGCACGCTCATAAACACACTCAAAAGGGGGACAAGAGAGGTGATTAACGACATATTGGAGGCAGTGGTGGTTAACCCCGCGTAGTAACCTAATGATTGGTTAAGCACCATTCCCAGCAGAGCTAAGCAGGCCAGTTTGGGTAAATAGGGTTTGATCAGGTGGCGCTGTTTGAGCACGCTAGGCAAACAAAATGGGCTTAAAATCAGCATCGCAATGAACCAGCGGTAAAAACTCATTGCGCTGGGCTCAATGACACTGGCTGCCAGTTTATTAACAATGGAGTTGCCTCCCCAAATCAGCACAGTAAATAAAGGAAGTAAATAAATCATCGGTGCCTCATTGCCAGTTAAGTGTTGGTACTAGTGTGACAGGTCTATATAATAATATATATCTTTAAAAAGACACTTTGAGCGATAGGAAGACAAGTTTGATGAAGCCAGCAAGAAACCTTCACCCCTCATTATCAATCGAACACGCACCATCCGATGTGTTTATGAATTTTGAAGCCTTTCTTTCTAATACCGAAACTCGAGAGCACAGCCATCATTGGGGGCAAGTACAATTAATTTCGGGGGGGATTTTAGAAATGGAAGCCGAAGATACACGATTTTTAGCGCCGCCTCATTTAGCGATTTGGGTCCCTGCGGGCATTCGTCATAAAAGTTATAACCGCCGGCCGCTGGAGTATTGCTCTCTCAATATTGCGACGGAGATGACTCAAGCGTTTCCGAATAAAACCAGCCTTATTAAAGTAACACCGATTGTGTCGGCGATTATTGATGACTTTCGTCAACGTGAAGTGAGCATTGCTCAGAGTGTGGAGGATAAGCGTTTGGTGCAAGTGTTATTAGATCAATTAGCCACCCAAGAGACTCAGCATCATTTCTTACCGACCAGCACCCATAAATATTTATCCCCCATATTGAAGGCGATAGAAGAAACGCCAACGGATGAAACCAGTTTATCGGAATGGGCACAAAGGATTCATACCACAGAAAGAACCCTTGCTCGTTATTGTCAAACCGAACTGGGAATGAGCTTCACTGAGTGGCGGTTACGTGTGCGTTATCTTTATTCGATGGAATTGCTACGGCATGGGCATTCGGTGAAAGAAGTGGCATTAACACTGGGCTATAACCAAGCAAGTCCGTTCATTACCATGTTTAAAAAATACTCCGGCCAAACGCCGGAGCAGTATAAAAACCGTTTGTTATGACTTGTGGGTAGGGCATATCGTTCGTTAAATAAAGGGGGTTACTTCACAGTCCACTGCACCGTTTCACCCGCACGAATAGGTGTTACTCTCTCTTTCCCAAATGGCAAAGAGGTCGGCACGTCCCATGCTTGTTTAGTGAGTGTGACGGTATCACTATTACGTGGTAGCCCATAAAAATCAGGCCCATTATGACAAGCAAATGCGGCCAAATTGTCTAGTTTTCCTACCTTTTCAAATACTTCTGCATAAAGTTCTAAGGCGGCATGTGCGGTGTAAGAGCCTGCACAACCACAAGCAGCTTCTTTATTGCCTTTTGCGTGGGGGGCAGAGTCGGTCCCTAAGAAAAATTTTTTATTGCCGGAGGTAGCGGCGGCAATCAACGCATCTTGGTGAGTGGCACGTTTGAGGATCGGTAAGCAATAAAAATGCGGGCGAATACCGCCAACTAACATATGGTTACGATTAAAGAGTAGGTGATGTGCGGTGATGGTTGCCGCGAGATTTTCACCTGCATTTTTTACAAAGTTAACGGCTTCGGCGGTGGTAATGTGTTCTAACACAATCTTTAATTGTGGAAAATCTTGCACGATAGGGGCTAACACCGTTTCTAAAAAGGTTTTTTCTCGGTCAAAGATATCGACATCGTGCGTGGTTACTTCCCCATGAATCAAGAGTAGCAGCCCCTCTTCTTGCATGGCTTGCAAAACCGGGTAAATATTTTTGGGGTCAGTGACGCCGGAGTCTGAATTGGTGGTCGCACCTGCTGGGTACAATTTTGCCGCCACAATCGCTCCTGAAGCTTTGGCGTTACGAATTTCTTCAACGGAGGTGTTATCCGTTAAATAGAGCGTCATCAAGGGTTCAAAATGAGCGTGAGGTTTTGCCGCCATGATCCGTTCACGATAAGCCAGCGCCATTTCTGTGGTGGTGACGGGGGGGACGGTATTCGGCATTATCAAGGCGCGTCCGTTATAACGGCTAATATCGCGTACCGTATCGGCTAGAACCTCGCCATCACGCAGATGAACATGCCAATCGTCAGGACGAGTGATCGTAAGTGTTGTCATGAATTGCTCCCACCATGGATAAGTTGAATGATTGGAGCCTAAACCTGACCATTCCATATGACGCAAACGGTTCCGTTTAGGCGACAGGATGATAGAGGAAAAACGGCACAATATCACCTTTTTCTTGGAAGAAGAGGGGGCTGAAAGGGGCTTAATAAGCGTTTGAGGGCGATTGAATCTTGCTTTATTTGTTTTAGTATAGCCAGTGCAGAGAATAATAATGAATAAGGAATCGTCATGTCGTCCGCTCTACTTTCAAAAATTTCGGTCTATCCCGTAAAGTCCATTGGTGGATTGTCTCTTTCCAGTGCTTGGGTTGAAAAACAAGGTTTGTTGTTTGATCGTCGCTTTATGCTGGCTTTTGCTGATGGTGGAATGGTGACGGCGAGAAAGTACCCCACCATGGTTAACATCCGCTCGGTGTTGACACCGGATGGTCTGATATTTTCAGCCCCCAATAGGCCATCATTAAAGGTTTGTTACCAGACATTTAAAATGCAACCCGCTCAAGCTCAAGTATGGAAAGACTGTTTTACTGCTTATACCACCACTGATGAAGCCAATGATTGGTTTAGTGATGTATTGGGCCGGCGCGTTGAGTTGTTGTTCACTGGAGAGCAATCTCATCGCATACGTGAAAAAGTGGGTAGTAATGTCAGTTTTGCTGATGGTTATCCTGTGCTGGTGATTAGCCAAGGTTCATTAGATGAACTTAATCGCCGAAGCGTAGAAACGCACAGTATGGATCAGTTTCGAACCAATTTGGTCGTTTCCGGAACGGAACCTTTTGCTGAAGATGGTTGGAAGCGAATTCGAATTGGAGAAGTGGAGTTTGAAGCGATAAAACCCTGTGAACGCTGCATTCTGACGACGGTGGATGTGGAGAAAGGCGAATTTCGGGCATCGAAAGAGCCTTTGCGGACATTGTCTCAGTTTCGTGCCAATGAACAGGGTGGGGTGTTTTTCGGTCAAAACTTGATTGCCAAAAATGAAGGTATGATTCATGTTGGTGATGAAATAGAAGTGCTGGAATATAAAGAGAAAGAGATCTACATCGATCATGGATTCGCTCGTTATCAAATGACTTGTGTAGAGCGTGAAACAATAGCCAATAATTTTGTTACCTTCTGGTTAGAACCGGATCAGGCCATGCCCGATTATTTACCCGGTCAGCATTTGCCGATTGACATCACGTTAGATGGGGAAACGATTTCTCGCTGTTATACGCTTTCTTCTAGTCCTTCTCGCCCCGGCCGTTTGGCCATTTCAGTTAAAGGCATTGAAGGTGGGCTCGTCTCCAACTGGTTATTGGATAATTTACACATTGGAGACACGCTAGAAACACAATCACCGAATGGGCGTTTTCATTTACAGCCCCAGCCGTCGTATCAGCCTCTGTTATTACTTTCGGCTGGCAGTGGGGTTACCCCCATGTTGTCGATGATTCGTTATCTGGCCGATCAAGACCAATTACACGATGTGGTGTTTTATCATCAATGTCGGACAGTGAACGATATTCCTGTACGGGAAGAGTTGGACGAATTAAAGCGAACTTACCCAGGCTTCAAAATGATGATTTGTTTAACCCAGCCACCGATAGATTGGTTTGGTTTAAAAGGGCGACTATCCTTATCTCATCTTAAACAGATATCTAATCTGTCCCAACGTCAGGTCTTTGTGTGTGGTCCAGAAGGTTTTATGCAAAAAGCTAAAAATTTATTGTTAAAACAAGGGCTACCAGAAGGTGCCTATCATCAGGAGGCATTTGGAGTGGCACTATCGGTCAGTAAGGCTTATAAAACCGTGCAAATCAGTCTTGATGGGAAGGTATTTCGCGGAAATAACCAATCCAGCTTACTTGAACAAGCGGAAGCCGCGGGTGTTCCCATAGCGAGTAGCTGCCGAGCTGGATTTTGTGGCGCTTGTAAAGTCACCGTGGCGTCAGGCAAGGTGTCTCAACCCGAACTTCCAGCATTACTGGAAGAGGAACGGCATCTAGGGAAAGTTTTGGCATGTAGTTGTATACCAGAAACGGATATCGAAGTGGTCAGTGACTAGGTACGATGGTTGATGTGATATTCACCTGAAGAGCCAGCGTTAACGGCTTCTTCAGGTGAAAATAGATTAAGATTTATTGCGGACAGGATTTGCATAACTATCAAGTAAATAGCAATGCGCACCTTCAGGTAAGAGGTGTAATTTCTCAGCAAGTTGTGCTTGGTGTTGTGCGGTGATGCCCTCGTTTTCTTTTTGTGCTGCTAAGTAGTTGATCGGATAGAGACGGTAATGGTGGTGAATCTGTCGATCAATTTCTTCAGCTAACGATTCCGGTGTGCTAAAGGGGTCATTAATCACATCACCGAAAGCGACATGAACACGGCCTTTTTCGCCGACGATGCCTTGAATAATACTTTCTATATCTTCAAATTCGCCTTTCTGATATTGGCCATGCGTGGCTTTCTCATACAGTTCACGAGCTTTCGCCACATCGCAAGGGTCATTTTCATAAGAGATAGAGACAGGAACAATCTTTAACGATTGAATATAATCGGCAAACTCAATTTTTTGTTTACGGCCTTCGACATGAAACATTTTTAAAATAGCGGCATCCGTAAAATCATTCCCATCTTTGGCGCGCCCTTCTTTTTGTGCAATCCAGATAGAATTACCCGTATCCAATGAGTGCTTGATATAGGCTGAGAGCGTGCTGAGCGCTTTCATCATTTCGCGTGGGCCTTTCGCGGAGCGTTTGACAATAAAGCTTTTATTCAAGCGCATTAATTCCGTCGCACAGGGTTTTTTGAGTAAATTATCACCAATGGCAATGCGTACCGTGCGATGACCATGGGTGTGTAGGCCGTAGTTAACCAGCGCGGGGTCCATCGCAATATCTCGGTGATTAGAGATAAACAGATATGAGGTATTTTTATCTAGTTTATCTAATCCACTATAGGTCACTCCTTGGGTGGTGTGCGCTAAGGTCTGGTCAAGATACTTTTTTACTTCCAGTTGAATCGCTTCAACAGAAGTCAGTTTTGCCCATTTGAATTTAAGATAAATTTTAACGATGGGTCCCATCAGTGGTTTTAGCCACGCAGGCTGACGAGCAAAGCGATGCTGTAAAATCGCGGAAATAAATTCTTCATCATTGATTAAACGCTCAATGGCTGCGGGAATTTCCTCGTCATTGTAAGGACGAATATCAATATAGGGATCGTTTGTTGAAGTCATAGTTTTGTACATCAAATAAAAAGCTGGCTCATTCTACGCGTACTAGCCAGTACTCGCAGCTACCGTTAGCACATAATTTATAAGGTCAGACCAGAATCGGGCTGATAAGGTTCAGTTCAGTTGGCTTTTTTATCGAGAAGCGTTACTCTTAGCGCCCTCCAATGAGATGAGGCGAATCATGAACTACGCTATTCAGTCAGAAACTTGCACTTTCCCCTATTTGCAAGTGACGGCGCGAAAACGTGCGATTAAACATAGCTTGATACAAGTCGATCAAGGTTTAGTGCTCTTTAAGCTGGGTAAACAAGAATACGCGATTGAAACCAGCCAAGCACTCTGGATTCCTTTAGATTGTTTGTCCGCACTTACTTTCTTTCCCAATACTCAGATCACTAAAGTCGACTTCTCTGTACGACTACGAGACACATTCCCTCGCCAAGCTGGGGTGATTAAACACAGTGAGCTAAGCTCTGCAATCATTAATCGATTACGTGAAAGTGTTGCCAGCGATGCAGTGTATCCTCATTTACAGCAAGTTCTAAAATATGAAGTGCAGAACTTTGAACCCAAACTAAAAATGACGGCTTTAAGTCAAGCATTGAATGTGTGGCATCCAATGCAACCTGGTCATGTCAGTAAAGAATGGCATGTTGTTTTGTTGGTTCGAGAAGCCATGAAACGTCGCCTTTCTGGGGGTAAAGAGCAAGGTATCATTGATGAGTTATTCAGTGGTCAATGCGAACAATATCATCAGTTATGCCAGCTTGTTTTGGGGAAACCTCTTTAAATAAGCTATCTAACGACCACTCCGCCGAGCGTTAAATTTGTAGGCCATTGCTGGATTTGATTGCCCCCTAAGAAGATATTGCCATTAACGGTCAGAGTGTCTGGAAAGTGAGTAATCTGAGATCCGCCAATATAAAGGTCACCTTGAACCACTAACCCTTCTGGTAAAGTTTCTAATGGGGTGCGCACCACACTTAAATCACCTTTTACGGTCAGCCTTGGCGGTAAACGAACCAAAGGGGTATCGGTGAAGTTTAAATACCCTCCAACATTCACGCCGGCTGGCCATTGTGTGATTTGAGAACCGAGTAAATTAGCATACCCTCGGATAAATATACCCCTAGGAATACGTGAGAGTTGACTATTTGATGCCTCTAAGCTTCCTTCAATGCGTAATCCTTGAGGAAGTGCTCGGATCGCTGTTTTGGCAATATTCAGATTACCTTTAAGTTCTAAGCCTGTGGGAAGTTGCGTATAAGGTTTATTGCGTAAATTTAGATTTCCATAGTTATCTAAATGGTTCAATATCTTATATTGATCAAGAGCGCTGGCCAGTAAAGGGAAGGAGCACTGTAGGATTAACGTGTAAATCAACCAGCGTAACATCATCATATCCTATGAATATGGGTAGGGAGTGCGATAGTATCAATGGCAATCGCTCTGATTTCAACACCTTCCTTTGAGTGAAAAGTGAGCGATTATTCGCTCACTTTTGAAGATTTAGCGTGCTAGAGAGCGTGACTTAAGTTCAAAGATCAGTTTTTCTGCACTGACTTCAAATTTAAACCGTGCATGTAACTCTTGTTCATTGTCGGTCATGGGTAATACTTCGTGCTCAACATTGGTGCACACCTCTTTGGCTAATTGAATATATTTATCCAATTCTTGCTGAAGAAGCGCTTGGCTATCTGCGATAACGGTTACTTCAGCCACTTCATCTCCTTCTTTGATGATAAAGCCCATTTCACCCGCCACACCGCATGCTTCACAGACTTCATTTTCTACGTAGCTTTGATCACTCATCTCATTATCCTCTTACAAAATTTAAGGCTATTTTACCTCTCACCCACCTGTGATGCCAATCAAATAACTTGGGGTATTCACGAGATCAAGGGAGGTGATCATGTGAGTTTTTTCGATGCGCAACGGAATTTTGGCGAATGAAAAGATGTTTGATGTGACTCATATCTAATATTTATCACACAATGTGCCAGTATTTTGTCAGAATAGCATTTGTTTCATTGTCTTAACGAATGGATTATAAGATGATTCTTTTGATGTATAAAATTATTGCTCATGATGGTTTCACCGCTTGGCTGACTTAGGTTATCAACAATAAACACTTTGTATGTAGAGCGGCTTTGTATTTGTTCAATTTATCTTGTTGGAGTGTCGATCGTCATTCGGCTCCACGTCACTGATGCGAATAAGATCAAATTGTAGGTTTAAAGATACACGAATAATTTATAGAAGAGTCTAAACCATGCCAAAACGTAGTAAAGAAGAAACAGAGATCACTATCCAAAGGATCATGGATGCGGTGATCGATCAACTATTAAGGTTGGGCTACGACAAAATGTCTTATACGACGTTAAGTCAGCAAACCGGAGTCTCCAGAACTGGGATCAGCCATCATTTTCCGAAGAAAACGGATTTTGCGTTAGCTCTCGATGGGAAAATTTTTAATTTATTCGTCACGCATTTAGAATTTGAAAAAGGAATAGAAGCCTTTACTCATAGCTGGTTACATGCTTTGCAAGAAAATGAACAATTTCTTTCCATTCTTCGTTTGGTTTTCCACCATGTCGTCTCGACAGAGCGAGCGGAAACCTTTTCTCAATTAGCGATTGAACGCCTTTATAAGCTAGCGCAAGAGAAGTTGGGCGCAGATAGCGATAAGCAAGTGGAATGGCTAATTGGTAAATCTTTAGTTGCTATGAGTCAATAACCGTAAGCAAGAGACAAAGCCAACCTGTTATGTTGGCTTTCCCCCTTCACCTTGATTTTCCTATTTCACCAATATGGTGCAGTTTCTCGCTGAGTTGAATTTTTATTGCCCCAACTTGGTGCGTCCTGGGCATGGTGCATATCCCTTCAATAGTCGGATTGACTAGTAAAATATTCAGAAACCAGTGAAGCTGTTTACTCTTGGGGGCAATGTGTAGCATAGCCATCTTTTTTTCCTACCATGGAATAAGGTTTGCATTATTAATCCTGAATAATCAAATACATGGATAGTAATTATTATGCAACTCACAATAGAAGAACAACATTGGCTTCCTTGGTTAGGTAAAACAGGTAAATTGGCCATGCGTAAAGCTTGCTTCTTGAATCGCAGCCGAATCTCAACCCTTGAACAAACGTTTGAGAACATAGCGAATACTCGTGTGAATATATTAACCACCTGGGCGAATAATCAATGGTCTTTTTTACAAGATGCCGCCTTATATCTATCGGCTAAAGGTGAGCTGGAATATCACGAGACTTTGCAACGTTTGCTGAAACGTTCGAGCGATTTTTCGGAGTTATTTGTGGTGTCTCCACAAGGTGTTGTGGTGAACTCGACTTACATACAACAAAATGGACGTTCAGTTCCTTCGCTAGAAGCGTTACAGATGGGGTTGAAGAAGCCGTTTTTACATGGCCCTTATATTGATAAATTAACGCTATCGATTGGCCCTTCTAGCTCCTCGTTTCATGATGAAGTGACACTGATGTTTTACCAGCCCTTGATTCACCATGGAGAAGTTATTGGGTGTCTTTGTGGGCGAGTTCCCAATGACGTGGTGGGGGATTTAATCCAACGAGAAGCTGGGCATATTTACAGCGAATCGGGGGACAACTATCTGTTTATGGTGGAACCGAAGTTTGATCGCTCGATTCGAGCTGGAACGGCGCTGTCTCGCTCGCGCTTTGAAGATAACCGCTTTTCCCATGGAGAGAACCTCAAGGAGGGGATTCATACCCAGTGGGGGACGGTAAAAATTCAGCGTCATACGGAATTTGAGATTATGTTTACGGATCCTGCGACGCAGCAGCTTCATCCGGGTGTGCGAGAAACCATTAAGCGAGGTTCGAATTTATTCGTTGAGTATCCGGGTTATTCTGATTATCGGCACATTCCCGTAATTGGCAAAGGGGTGACCTTTGTCATGCCCGGTTCACTTGACCGTTGGGGGATGATGTGTGAGTCAGATTTGGAAGAAGTTTATCGACACCGCTCTTTATCACTCAAATTAGATCAACAATTCACCTTAAGTATTTTTGCACCGTTATTACTGCCTTTTTTAATTAGTTATGTTTACCCCTTAGCCGAGTGGCAATTGTTATTACTGTCTATGTTAATGGGATCGATCGCGGTGGCTCTGTTTCATGGATTAACTGCGAAACCGATCGCCCAACATTTATCCAGTATGACCCAGGTCATGCAAGTACTGGCAGAAGGGGATGGAAACTTGACTCGACGCCTTAGTACTGAACATTTTAAAGCCGATGAAACGGGAGATTTAGGGCGATGGACAAACAGCTTTATTGATAGTTTAGAAGAGATAGTGAACGATTTGGTTTTTGCGAGTAAGGAAGTGCAAAATGTATCTGAATCGATGTTAAAACGTAGTCAGATACTTCTTTCTACGAGTGACACCACGGCCAATTCAATCACCGAGATGCTCTCTTTAGCACAAATCCAAAGCCAAGAAATCGTCCATGCACACGATACCGCAACCGATATGGATCAACTCATGCAACAAGCGGTAGAAGTGGCACAGCAGGAATATCAAAAAGCCGCAGAGAGTGCGCAAGACATTAAAAATATTGTTCAGTCTTCAGCGCAAACGGTCAATGAAGTAAACAGTGAAATGCAAAAAATCGGTGGCATTGTTGGGCTAATTACCGAAATTACCGCACAAACGAATTTGCTGGCGTTGAATGCTGCCATTGAGGCGGCGCGAGCGGGTGAACATGGGCGTGGTTTTTCTGTGGTCGCGGATGAAGTTCGGGTATTGGCCAATAAAACCTCTCAAGCGGCCAATAATATTGGCGAGTTAATGGAAGCATTGCATCAACAATCGGCACGAGCAGTGAGCTATATGCAAGAGGGAATCACCAATGTAGAAAATAACGCCCAAATGATGGACGATTCTAACCGTAGTGAGCATCTACAAGCCTCCGTCACTGGGTTATTTTCCTTAATTCAGGAACTGGCTCGTAATAGTGAGGAGCATAGGCAAACCGCAGATGCTGCGCAGTCAACGGTGGTTGAATTACAGGAAGCATCAGCCCAGCTATCACGGCGCACTACTTTGATGCAAAATTCATTACATCGGTTAAATCAATTGGTCGGTCGCTTTGAAATTCGTCAATCCGCTTGAAAATTTATGCATAAAATTTGGTCATAATTCAGTAATTTAAGCACTAAATGTGCGATCGAAGTCATTTTTAACAGTATTGCATTTATAAAAACCAAGCAGTTAGGCATTATGAACTTTTCTTTTCAAGGATGAGTTGCTGTATGCCTACCTGTTTGAGTTCGCGTAGAGTCACAATCGGCGTTGTTATGCCCATGCTTAGTGGCTTCTATATGGGAGAAATTAGTGCCACGTTTCGCCTATTGGCGGAACAAAAAGGCGTCAATCTTATTATTATTCGTTCTGGCGATAGTCGGGATTTTTCATTGCCGATTGCATTGCACCAGATGGATGCTTTGGTCGTAGTGCTGCATGCGGCAGCAAACACCTATGTGGAAGCCGCGACTCGGTTGGATATTCCTGTTATCTCGATGGGGGCAAGCTATTCTCCGTTGCCCGTTGAACAGTTTTCCAGTTTACAAAGTAGTGGTGTTGAGCAGTTATATCAGTGGCTGGTTTCATTAGGCCATCAACGCATTGGTTTTTGTGGCGATCTTTCGGTTACAGATATTCGTTCTCGATTCAATGCCTTTAAACAGTGTGTTGAGCGTTATCATCATCGAACCTTTGATACCTCTCAGCTATTTAGTGTAGACAATTGCCAGTTGGCAGGGGGCCGGCAAGCGGCGGAAGAGTGGTTAACACTATCGTCTAACCCTTGTACGGCGGTCATCTGTGCGACGGATCAAAATGCGCTGGGCATGATAGAACAACTTAAGTTACATCATATTGATATTCCTAATGATCTTGCTGTTGTTGGAATTGATAATATTTTCTCTGGTTGTCGAATTTCTCCGCCATTAACCACGGTGGATCAGCAGTTAGAACAGCTAACTCGTGCTGTTTTTCAACGAGCATTAGAGCGTATTGCCGGAGTGGGGCTTAGCCGAGAAGTATTGCATATTGAGCAAAGCTTAGTGGTTCGCCAGTCGTGTGGGTCTTCACCGTTAGATAAACCATTAGAACTTGACCAGCAATCTGTTCGCCACGCTTTACTGTATGAAGCGTTACATTCTCCTTCTGAGCTGTTTGATAACCTTTATTCTTTAGCCAAAGGAGGCTTTCAGTCTATTCTTGATGCACAAACTCTGTATCAGTGCCAACTGAAAAGAGCAGAGCTGCACCGCTATGAGCAGTATCGGTTGATTTCCCAACGCAGTTTAATCAGCAGTGATGAGTTGAAGCGACAAAAGCGCGATCCGCAAGATGTGCGAAACCTACCGTATTTGGAGGTAAAAGAAGCCAGTGTGATCACCCTTTTACCGGTGAACCGAGGGGAGCAAGGGAATTGGGATGTCGTTACCGTGGTTGAAAAGCAGAGTGGCGAGCGGAGTATCGCTCAATCGGCGATGTTCTATAACTATTTAGATATTTTATCGCTATTTATTGAGCGAGACGCCTTGATTGAAACCAGCCAGCAGCGGCATAAAAAATCACAGCAATTGCTGCAACAACTTAAAGTGGTTTCCAGTAGCTCGAATGATGGTATTTGGGAGTGGGATTTGCAACAGCAGCGGCTTTACTGGAATGGCCGGTTAAGTGTCATGTTGCGTTTTACTCAGTCTAATCAGTCCGGTGTGATTGATCCGCAGCTCTTTCTTAATCGTATTCATCCCGAAGATATGCTGGCATTTGAAGATATGATCCAATCGCATTTAACCACGATGAGCCCATTCAAAATGACGCTACGGTTATCACGTGATGATGGGCATTATATTTGGGTTCAGATGAATGGCTCTGCGATCCGCAATCATCATGGTCAGCCCGTACGTATTGTTGGTTCGATGATTGATATTACCGAACAGCAGGAGTCAGCCGATAAAATCCACCAAATGGCCTATTTTGATGGACTGACGGGCATCGCCAACCGGCGTAAAGTTATGGAAGTGATCGAAAAGCACATTAAGGAGCAGCCTGAGCAGCCAAGAGCGGTAATGATGATGGATCTCAACCGCTTTAAGATGATTAACGATACGTTTGGCCATCAAGTGGGGGATGCTTTACTGCGTCATGTGGCAGAAGCCTTGACCAAGTCATTGCGTTCTCAAGATCTGATCGGGCGCTTTGGTGGTGATGAGTTTGTCTTTTTCTGTGATGTTGTTAATGCACACCAAGCTTCTGAGTTGGCTTTGCGGTTATTGCGTGCAGTGGAAAAACCGATGTGTTATCAAAATATTGAATTGGTTAGCCAAGCCAGTATTGGGGTCGCGTTTTATCCAAGCCAAGGCCTTAATGCCGATGAGCTGATTAAACATGCTGATATTGCGATGTACCGCGCAAAGCAAATGGGCGGTGGTAAGGTGATGCATTATGAGGAAAAAATGCATCAACCCTTCGAAAGCCATTTACAAACCGAACATCTATTAAGCCAAGCCATTGAACAAGGTGAAATACAAGTCCACTACCAGCCGCTGTATGATAACCGCAGTAAACAGATCTGTTCTGTCGAAGCACTGGCAAGATGGTCGTCACCAACTTTAGGTGTGGTTCCGCCGAACCAATTTATTGCGGTGGCAGAGAACAGTTTTTTAATGATGAAACTGGGTGATTGCATCATTGATCGGGTATGCCAAGATGTCGTTTCATCCCCATGGTTGCGTAGTTTGCACCATATTTCAGTCAATATTAGTGCTCGTCAGTTGGTACATAGCCACTTTACTCGGCATCTTTTGGATAAAATTAATGCTTATCGATTGCCTCCTTCTCTCTTCTGCTTAGAAATCACTGAAACAGCTGCGATTTCGGATAAAGAAATGAGTTATCGAACATTAAGAGAGTTGCAAAGTGCTGGCTTTAGTTTGTCATTGGATGATTTTGGTACAGGGTTTTCTTCTTTATCTCTTTTGAAAGGGTTGCCTATTAAAGAGGTAAAAATTGATCGATCGTTCATTAATGATATTAGTGAAAAACCGTCAAATTTAGCTTTTATCAAAGGGCTGGTGAGCATGGTGCAAAGCCTTGGTTTTCGAGTGGTGGCTGAAGGGGTTGAAACCCTGTCTCAAATGGAAGTGTTAAGCGAATTGGATATCGACATTATCCAAGGCTTTTATTTTTCTAAGCCTAAAACCCTCGCAGAATTAGAAGCTGAAGTGAACAAAGAGCAAGTGTCGGAAACATAAGAGGAGACGGTGTCTCCTCTTACCGCTTCATTGGATATTAACAAGCCGGTTCGCTATGGTTATCTGCTAAGTTATGGGGGGTGGTTAAATCCCGTAACCAGAGCCGAGTACGATAGCGCCGCCAACAGAGCGTTAATTTGATGATCTCTTCTACCAGCATCATCATATACACTTGTTCAAAAGAGTAATGCATGGCAAATGCGGCAATGGCGGTGAGAGGTAAACCAAAGAGCCACATAGCGATGAAATCCATCTTCAAGCAAAACGTATTTTCGCCCCCAGCTCTCAGTATCCCATTGATGATGACCATATTGAGCATCTTCAAACTGATCGCAATGCTTAAAATTGTCATCGCGGGTTGGGATAATGGGAGAAATAACTCAGAGTCTAGGTTTAATCCCCGTAATAGCCATGGCTGAACGAGCAGTAACAGTAGAGTGGTTACCAGCCCGAGTAAGGTGAACATCTTCGTAAATAGCTGGGATGTTTCCATTGCTGTGGCAAACTCTCTGCGTCCGAGGTTTTGACCTATAATGACGGAGCATGCGACGGATAAGCCAAAAAACAACGCATAACAAAGTGATTCAAATGGCCCCAGAGTGCTATAGACCGCCAGCTCTAATGTTCCCATATGCCCAAAAATGACTTGATAAATCATCGTACCGATCGCCCATAACAGTGCGCTGGCAACCGCGGGAAGAGCTAATTGGTTATAGGTTTGTGATAAATGACAGAGTGGCTTTTTGAGCGGCAATGATGTCGTGGTGAGCCAGTGCTGTTTATAAGAGAAGAAAAACACATAGGTCAGCATTTGTAGTAAACGAGCGATAGTTGTTGCCAACGCCGCTCCAGCGACACCCATAGGGGAAAGCCCCCACTGCCCTGTGATTAAGAGGTAGTTTAAAGCGATATTGCCCACAATGGTTAAGGCGGCGATAGCCAGCGGTGTTAGGCTATCGCCGGTTGAACGCATTGTTGACTCTGTGATGATCACTAAATGCGTTAAAATGAGTACAGGTGAAGCATACAATAAATATTCACTGCCAAGGGCAATCACCACCAAGTCACTGGTTTGTATTTGTAAAATCCAAGGTGCTAACCAAACAAACGCTATGCTGATTGGGAGTAAAATTGCAACGCCCACTTTTGCTGCGTGTAGAGTAATGACTTTACAGGCTATGGTATCGGATTTCCCCCAAAATTGGGCCACAAGAATTCCACTAGCCGTGGCAAGACCCGCCATAATCATAATAGCGACAAAGTGCCATTTAGAGGCTAGACCGACCGCTGCCGTTGCTTCTTTTCCGAAACTACTGACCATTAACACATCTGCCAACGATAAAATGGCGACCAGCGCACTCTGAATGGCAACTGGCACACCAATTTTTAATGTATGGGTCAAAATGTATGAGGTACTGGGTGTTATGCGCATTATTTTCATGCTAAATGAACATCTTAAAAGGCAATGAGATTTAGGCGTACTGTAAAGGGAAAGAAGAGGATGTGAAATGTTCCCAAATGACAAAAATCTGTGCAAACCCGTCATGGAGACCACTTTGCTTAGTGAGAAAAAATGGCGTGATGAGGTTTTTCTTGCTCCGGCCTGTCAGGAACGCTTTCTTGTTCAATCGGATGTACCAGAGATGAAACCGCAGGGAATTTTTATGGCTGGTCTCGCTCATCTTGCTGATCAATATTGGGTGGAAAGGTCGATGCCAGAGGTTCATACCGTATTAATTACTTTAGAGGGAGAAGGGAAGGTCTGCACCGAAAATGGTGGCTGGATGATACCTCCGAATACGATTACGGTGTTACCTGCCCATCAGCCTTTTCGCTTTGAGTTAGCCTGTGATGCCCCCATATGGACAATGGTTTGGCTGTTGTTGTACGACAATGAACGTTGGCAGGATATTCATCACTTTGCTCGTCCGGTGATGCGTTTTGATAACTGCGAAGCCATTTGGTCATTAGCCAGCTTGATTCATCGTGATATTGGTGGCCGGGCGGCCTTTCGCCAGTTGATGATCAGTGAAGTGGTGAAAATTTTGTCTAATCTTGATAATCAACTCTCTGATACACAACTTCGAGTAATGAGTGTACTGAATATGGTCCAATCTCAATTACATCAGGATTGGACCGTATCAAGAATTGCAGCGCAGAGCTATTTAAGTGAAGAGCAGCTTAATCGGGTCGTCAAGCAGATTGTCGGGATGCCTACTCGTGATTATGTGATCACATTGAGAATGCGCAAAGCATTGGATTTACTGCAACACAAAGACTGGTCAATCAAAATGATCGCCTTACGTTTGGGTTACCAAGACCCCAATAATTTTACCCATCGTTTCCGAAAGTATTACGGAATGTCGCCTCGTGAGTATCGTCAGCGTCATCTTTGAATTAGACTTTGTTATGAAATTCGTAACGTTTCGATTTGTGGTTTTTAGAGAGAAATGAGCGTTTGGTCTCATTTAACATCTAGGACATATGTGTGTCTAGATCACAAAGGTAAGCTTCTGCTTATCGTGTTTATTGATCGGTTTCACATTAAATTTATATGACTGTTCTTAAGCATTGCTACACTTAAATCGTAACGTTAAGATTTATTTGAAATGAGATGACTTTATTCAACCGAGGTCGGATTTTAGGAATTAGAGGTTGGATACTTTTTGGGAGCTTATATGTTTGACTTAACGTTAAAACAGCAGCAAAGGTTAATTATCGTGGCATTTTTAGCGATCCCCTTAACCTTGCTGTTTACTTTTTCTTATTACCCCGCTAGCCAGCTATTTTACATGAGCGTGACTGATTGGGATGGTTATGCACCCGTAAAAAACTTTATTGGGTTAGAAAATTATACTTACCTTTGGCAAGAACCCGATCAACTTCAACCTCTTTTGGTTACCTTGTATTACTTTGCTGGAGCAGTTATTCAACTGACTCTCTCACTTTGGTTTGCGGTTCTCGTCAACTCGAAACTCGCGGGAAGAAACCTATTTAAGACATTGTTATTTATTCCTTTTGTTTTAAATGCGGTTGCGGCGTCAATGGTGTTCCAAATTTTTTATCAAGTTGATGGGGCGCTCGATAGTTTTTTAATCTTGATTGGATTAGATGAGTGGATTAAACCTTGGCTCATGGATCGCAAGGTCGTGAACTGGGCATTAGTGGCCGCTTCAATATGGCGCTATCTGGGTTTTAACCTCATTTTATTCTTTGGTGTATTGCAATCGATTCCTCAAGATCAATACGAAGCCGCTCGAATTGAAGGGGCCAGCGAATGGCAACAGTTTCGTTTTATTACCTTACCTTCAATTAAGTTAGTGATTGGCTTACAGGTTCTATTGGCTTTTGTTGGCTCGCTCTCTGTATTTGAAATTCCCATGATCATTACTAAAGGAGCTAATGGTACGAAAACTTTCGTGATGGCAACGCTAGAAACGGCCTTTAACTTTAATGATTTTGGTCTTGCATCGGCGATGGCAATCTTGCTATTGATGATTGTTGTTCTATTTATGATTTTACAAAAAGTGCTGTTTAAAGAGGGGAAATAATATGTCGGAACCATCAACCGCCATGAGTTACGAAGAGCAGCAGATATTAGAAAAGGTAGAGCGCTCTGAGCGGGCAATGAAAAAGGCTCGTTTGAAAAAGAATCTGTCGAAACCCTCTTGGGTATTTTGGAATGCGTTTAAATACCTCACGTTAGCCTTAGCCTCGCTAGCGGTACTGGTGCCTCCTTACTCGGTGCTTATGGCTTCATTTAAAACGCTGGATGAGTATTACAATACCAGTAAAGTGGGCTTTCCTGAGACGTTTGCGAATATTAGCAACTACATAAAAGTCTTTACTGATGGAGACTTAGGGCTGGCTTTTCTCAACACGGGAACAATTTTACTCATCTCTTTATTCTTTACTATCGTGTTTGGAACACAGGTAGCCTATGTGTTATCCCGTTTTGATTTCCGAGGTAAAAAACTGGTTTTATTAGCCTATGTGGTAGCAATGGTGATCCCTGCGGTTACGACCCAAGTGGCAACCTTTGAAGTGATTAAAAGCCTAGGTTTAATTAACCATAAAGCCTCTGTGGTTCTGCTGTATATTGGGGCAGATGTGGTGATGATCTATGTCTTTTTACAATTTATGAAAGGTATTCCGGTTGAACTGGATGAAGCGGCTAAAATGGAAGGTGCCTCTTATTTTCTTATCTATCGGAAAATTATTCTTCCACTGCTCAAGCCTGCGATAGCGACAATCATCATCCTCCGCACCATCTTTATTTATAACGATTTCTATTTCCCGCTGTTGTATTTACCCGAAGCCTCTCAGGTGACCGTTTCTACGGCTTTGTACAAGTTTACCTCCGTATTTGGTACGGAGTGGACCACGATTTCAGCCGGGATTGTCATTATTTTAGTCCCCTCAATCGTCATTTTCCTAGCCTTGCAAAAACAGATTTATGCAGGGGTAACGAACGGAGCCGTGAAAGGTTAAGGTGTGGCTATGAATTCTTTTTCTCCGCTTATTATGGCTTGTCATTGGCTGACTCGATTAGCGTGGCTTAATTTGGCGTGGATAGGGTTTAGTTTGTTGGGCGGGGGAGTGTTTGGCATTTTTCCTGCCACGGTTATGGTCTGCGTTATGTTACGTCGTTATCTCAATGGGGCAAGCAAAGTGACCATTAAGGATATGTGGGAGCAATACCGGCAAGAATTCATAGCCAGTAACCAGACAGGATGGCTCCTTGTATTTCCAACTTTTTCCGTGCTGTGGTATGTCCAGTGGGCAGTGGTTGATTCTGACCGAGTGGTTGCTGTGTTAGCGTTGAGTTTAGTGCCCGTAGCTTTATTGGCTTTAATCACGACTTATTGCGCTTTAATCATGATGAGCTGCTATCACACTGCGACAATACAAGCCCGCTTATACCAAGCGTTGCAATTACTGAAAGAAGAAAAAATGGTGGTATTAGGGTCATTAACGGTAATGGGGATAGGTTTACTGTTAGCCATACTCATGCCAGTGGTGAGTGTGTTCTACAGTTTATCACCCGCTTTGTTTACGGCTATTGGTTTGCTGTGGTTAAAGCGGGATGAATTAAAACAGCATTGGCATGACGTGTAATTTAAAGCCTCAATTTTTAAGAGAAGAAACTATGTTAGAACTAACCCAACTGAAAATGCAGCTCAAAAATGAAGCACATAATATTTTAGATTTCTGGCTGCAATTTCAAGATAATCAACTGGGTGGGTTTTATTGTTATGCCGATTTTGTCGGCAACATTGACCCAGAACATGATAAAGCAGTGTTATTGCATTCCAGAATTTTATGGACATTTTCAGCAGCTTATCGACTTTTAGGTGATAAACGTTACTTGAATGCAGCGCAGCATTGCTACCAATTTATCATCGACAAAGCGCTGGATAAGCAGCATGGTGGTGTTTTTTGGCTTTTAGATAAAAATGGTAACGTTACGGATTCGCAAAAGCATGTTTATAATCAAGGGTTTGCCATTTATGCACTTAGTGAGTTTTATTTAGCAACGGGGAATGAAGAAGCTCTTTCTGTAGCAATGTCGCTATTTGAGCTGATCGAGTCTCATGCCTACGATGTGGCCTTTGGTGGTTATCGTGAAGCCTTTGATCGCTCATGGAACCCGATTGAAAATCAACTGGTTTGCGATACTGCAGAAGGTGTGTTGGCAGAAAAATCCATGAATACCCACCTGCATGTTTTGGAAGCTTATACCGTGTTACACCAAGCCACGCAAGATCCTCGGGTTGAGTCACAACTGGCAGCACTTTGCCAAATTATGGCTGAAAAAGTGGTTGATGGCACACTACACTACGGCTTATTTTTCACTCGTGATTGGCACTGTGTTTCTCGGGATGTCTCTTATGGACATGATATTGAAGGGACATGGTTGATGGACGAAGCGGCAAAGCAAATGGTCAATTCTCAACTCGCAACCCGCATTATCGATCAAAGTAGTGCGATGGCGAAAGTCATCGGAGAACAAGGAGTTGATCGTGATGGAGCGGTGTTTAATGAGTTGAGAGAAGGGCATCTACTGGATTCAGACCGAATTTGGTGGGTGCAGGCAGAAGCGATGGTGGGCTTTTTTAATGCTTACCAAAAGGAGGCTCGTCCAGAGTTTTTGGCTTATACCCTTGGATGTTGGAATATTATTCAAAGCCAGTTAAAAGATAATGTAAATGGGGAATGGTATTGGAAAGTCAACCGCTTAGGAGAGCCTTATAAAAACACGGCAAAAGTCGAACCGTGGAAATGCCCTTATCATAATGGACGGGCTTGTTTAGAAATGATTAAACGTATCACTAATGTAGAGCAGACTGACCAAGTCGTTCAAGCGATGGCTTTATAATACGAGGATGACATTATGCACGCTGTAGAAGTAAAACAACTCAATAAAACTTTTGGTAAAACGGTCATCCTAAATGACATTGACTTAGAAATGGAAGCGGGTGGCTTTACGGTATTACTTGGCCCTTCTGGTTGTGGTAAGTCAACCTTACTGCGTCTTATTGCAGGTTTAGAAGATGTCACTTCAGGCCAAGTCGTAATTGGTGGTAAAGATGTTACTTTAGCTGATCCCAAAGATCGTGATATTGCGATGGTTTTCCAATCCTATGCTTTATTTCCCCATATGACAGTGGGTGAAAATATTGGTTTTGGAATGAAAATTAATAAAAAGCCAGCTGAACAGATAGCCAAACGCGTGAAAGAAGTCGCTGATATGCTACAAATTGGTCATTTACTTGATAGAACACCGGCTCAGCTTTCTGGTGGTCAGCGTCAACGTGTTGCTATTGGTCGAGCTTTGATGAGACAACCAAAAGTCTTCCTGTTTGATGAGCCGTTATCTAACTTAGATGCTAAATTACGGGGAGAAATGCGCTTAGAATTGAAAAAGCTGCATGCAACGTTAGACTCTACCATTATTTATGTTACTCACGATCAAATTGAAGCCATGACCTTGGCCACAAAAATTGTGCTGCTGAATAAAGGTATTCCACAACAAATTGGCACGCCCTATGAAATCTATAACCAGCCAGCTAATGTTTTTGTCGCAAAATTTGTCGGTTCTCCACAAATTAACTTATTGAAAGGTGTGTTATATCAAGAGGGAGATGAATGGGGAGTGCTCGTAGATAATATTTGGATCCCCGTTAAGGACTATCAATTTATCAATAAACCTGTCCATGATCGTAAAGTTTTGTTTGGTATTCGTCCTGAACATATCACTCAATCTCCGCTTAATAGCCATTTTGAGCTAACACTTCCGGTCAGCGCATTTGAAATGACGGGCTCAGAAACCCTTGCCGAGTTTGATATGCATGGTCAGCCTCTGCGATCTAAATTAGATGCCAACTTACAGATCCGTAATGGAGATGCTTTAAACTTACATATGAATCTGCAAAATATCTCTATTTTCTGTGCTGCAACAGAAGAACGAATTTAGTTTAAGATTATGTTCTACTTAAGAAAAAAACAGGTGGTAAGCACCTGTTTTTTTGATGTGGTTAAAAAAACTTGACCTTTCTCTTGAGTCTCACATGTATCAATGAGAAACTTTCTTAACGTTACGGGTTTGGATATAACAATTAAGTAGAATAATTATGTCGAAAGCGACTCTTAAAACCATTGCTGAATATACTGGACTGTCGGTGACGACCGTTTCTCGTGCTCTTAAAGATGGTGATGATGTTAAACAGCCAACCAAAGATAAAGTGAAAGCTGCGGCTGAAAAGCTGGGGTATCGCCCTAATCTCTCTGGTTTAGGCTTGCGAACCGGCATTAATTACAATATTTGTGCAATATTACCAGTGACAAAACCCGGTGATATTGTCGGGGATGTCGGGACGTTAGCTTTGATTGCTGGGTTAACGGCGGGGCTTGAAGGTACCCCGTTTCATCTTACGGTGCTACCCCTAGAGCCCGGGCAGGATCCATTAATTCCGGTTAAGTATGCGGTTGAAAATAACTTAGCTGGCGGAATCATTTTCAACTTAACTCAAACTCAAGATGAGCGGGTCACTTACCTACACGAGCAGGGCATTCCATTTGTCACTTTTGGCCAGACGGAGATGACGATAGAACACGCTTATGTAGATATCGATAATTATGATATTGGTTATCGAGCTGCTAGCTATCTTTATGACAAAGGTTGTCAGCGTATTCGTTTGCTTAGTTCTTCTCAAATTTATACCTATGCATGGCATAAATATTATGGAGTTAAGCGTGCCTCGATGGAATACGGTTTATCCTTTTCAAAGGAAACCGACATTATTTTCGATACCGATGTTGATAATTACCGCGATTATGCTTGTCGCTTAATGGCAGGAGATAATCCGCCTGATGGTATTATTTGTGGGTCGGAAATCAGCGCTTGTGGCATGATCGCCGGCATTCAGGATGCAGGGAAAAAGATAGGAAAAGATATTGAAATGATAGCGGTAGAGACTTGTGATTTGCCGAGTTTCTTTACTCCTCCTATTCCTGGTTTACGACAAGACTTTCATAGTGTGGGAAAGATGCTCTCTCGTTATATGGTCAAATATGTTGAAGGTGCCGATCCCAAAGCTTTGCGCTATGTTGAAAAAACCACACTTTATCCACGCTAATGTAATACTAAACGTAGTATTGATCGTAACCTTATCATTTTTAACGTCAGAGATTGCACTCTGGCGTTTTTGTTTTTAGCGAAAGAGACAGTTAAAACTCAATCGGTATCACATTTATCGAGCAAAATCTCAACTTATCCTTGAAATGTCCAAGTAAAAAATTAAAAATGATAACGTTACGATTTTGGGAGAGAATCATGGGGAATTTAATTAAAGCATTCAAGGCTTATGACATTCGCGGTCGGCTGCCGGATGAATTAAATGAAGATATTGCCTATCGGATTGGTCGGGCCTATGCCGACTATCTACAGCCGAAAAAAGTTGCAGTGGGCTATGATATTCGGTTGAGCAGTGAATCATTAGCAGGTGCGCTACGCCACGGTTTAATGGATGGTGGTGTTGCAGTGGTTGATCTTGGTTTAGTGGGGACAGAAGAGGTCTATTTTGCGACCAGCCATTTAAAACTGGGCGGGGGCATCATGGTCACTGCCAGCCATAACCCAAAAGAATATAACGGGATGAAGTTGGTTCGTGAGCAATCTAAGCCAATTAGTGGAGACTCTGGGCTCAACGACATTAAGGCATTAGTCGCTTCTGAACCTTATGTTCCCTCCAATGTTCAAGCTTTACCTGAGCAAAAATCGCAACGTTACGATATTTCTCGTGAGTATACACAACATTTGCTCAGCTACATCAACCGTGACTCACTGCGACCTTTACGTATTGTCGTCAATGCGGGAAATGGGGCGGCTGGGCATATGATTGATAACTTAGAAGCTCATCTACCTTTTGAGTTTATCAAAATCAATCATACTCCTGATGGCAATTTCCCCAATGGAATTCCTAATCCATTATTACCAGATAACCGTCAGTCCACGATTGATGCGGTAATCAAATATCAAGCCGATTTTGGTGTTGCTTGGGATGGGGATGTTGACCGCTGTTTCTTATTTGATGAAAACGGAGATTTTATCGAAGGTTATTATATTGTGGGGATGTTAGCTCAAGCATTTTTAGCAAAAGAACCCAATGCCAAGATCATTCATGACCCTCGTTTAACATGGAACACCATCGATCTTGTTCAACAAGCAGGGGGAATCGCTATACAGTCAAAAACTGGGCATGCCTTTATTAAAGAGCGGATGCGTCAGGAAGATGCGGTGTATGGCGGTGAAATGTCGGCTCACCACTATTTCCGTGATTTCGCTTATTGTGACTCTGGAATGTTGCCGTGGTTACTGATTGCTGAATTGATTTCAGAGCAAGGGTTGAGCCTATCTCAGTTTGTCACAAAAGCGCAAAGCCATTATCCCATTTCAGGTGAGATTAACCGTCAGGTTGATGATGCTCAAGCAGCAGTACAGCGAGTATGGGAGGCTTTTATTGATCATGCACTCGTGACGGATATTACTGATGGGATCAGTATGGAATTTGCACAATGGCGCTTTAATTTACGTTCATCAAATACCGAGCCCGTTGTTCGTCTGAACGTAGAATCTCGAGCTAACCCAGCGTTGGTTGAAGAGAAAACCGCCCAAATTTTAGCGCTACTAGAAGATTAAGAACGATCACATATTGTTCACTCGAACCGTAAAGAATGAAACGCCGCATTAGGCAAAAAACTTGGAGTAAAACATGTCTGTAAAAATTATTGGTGAAGCAATTCCGAATATGCCTTGGCAAGATCGCCCCGCTGGTGAAGAAGGCGTAATGTGGCGACACAGTTCTAACCCGATTATTGATTGGAACCCTTTCCCAGCAGCAGCACGAGTTTATAACTCTGCGGTGGTTCCTTTTGAGGGCGCTTTTATTGGGGTCTTTCGTTGTGATTACAAAAATGGGCGTCCACATCTCCATGTCGGACGTTCGCAAGACGCCCTAAACTGGGAATTTGACCATTCTCCTATTCAGTGGAAAGACAAAGAGGGGAACACATTTCAACCTACTTATGCCTATGATCCTCGAGTGGTTAAAATTGAAGGTATTTACTACATCACTTGGTGTACAGACGATCATGGTGCGACCTTAGGCGTAGGCATGACGAAAGATTTTAAAACCTTTACTCGGTTAGAAAACGCTTGTGTTCCATTTAACCGCAATGGCGTTTTATTCCCACGTAAGGTGAACGGTCAATTCTTGTTACTTAACCGACCTTCAGATTCTGGTCATACTCCTTTTGGTGATATTTTTCTTAGCCACTCAAATGATATGGAGTATTGGGGGAAACATCGCCATGTGATGGGCAAAGGGGGAGATGGTTGGTGGCAAGGCACGAAAATTGGTGCAGGTCCAATCCCTATTGAAACCTCAGAGGGCTGGCTGATGATTTATCACGGTGTATCTGGCACCTGTAATGGTTTTGTCTATAGCTTTGGTGCGGCTTTATTGGATCTCGATGAACCTTGGAAAGTGAAATATCGTACTCGTGATTACATTCTTACTCCTGAAAAACCTTATGAAACCGCTGGTTTTGTTCCGAATGTGGCGTTCCCATGTGCAGCATTAGCGGATTCCGAAACCGGGCGAATTGCTGTTTACTATGGCGCAGCAGATACCTATTCCGCCGTTGCTTATACAACGATTGATGATCTTATGACGGAGTTAAAAACGAAGTCTGAAGTGTTCTAAATTAGGATAGGCATAAGAGTGAATATAACAATTTTCGTATCGTTATTATTTGTTTTTACTTCACTCTTTATGCTTTTTTATATGAAAGAAATAGAGATTAAATGCATTATTAAGGCGAATTATGTCAATGTTTAATCAAAGAATTGCTGAATTAGAAGCGGAATTTGCAAGAAATACAGAATATAAAAATTGTCCAGTCACTCCGGGTAATGGAATATTTTTTCGTTATGAAAAACCGGTATTAACTGCTCAACATGCTCCACTGGCTTGGCGCTATGATCTCAATCCTGAAAGTAACCCATTTTTAATGGAACGTTTAGGAATTAATGCGGTATTGAACCCCGGAGCGATAGAGCTAAATGGAAAGTTTTATTTAGTTGCACGGGTTGAAGGTTATGATCGTAAATCATTTTTTGCGGTTGCCGAATCAGAAAATGGAATTGATGGGTTTACATTCTGGGATAAACCATGCGTGATTCCTGAAACCGATGAGCCAGATACCAACGTGTATGATATGCGTTTAGTGAAACATGAAGATGGGTATATTTACGGGTTATTCTGTACCGAGCGTAAAGATCCTAATGCAGCTCCGGGAGATGAGTCGGCTGCCGTTGCACAGTGCGGTATTGTTCGTACTACTGATCTAAAAACCTGGCAGCGTTTACCCGATTTAAAAACTCGTTCAGCACAACAGCGCAATGTGGTATTGCATCCAGAATTTATTGATGGGAAATATGCGCTGTATACAAGACCACAAGACAGCTTTATTGAAGCAGGAAGCGGTGGTGGTATTGGTATGGGGCTGAGTGAGACGATGGATAATGCGGTAGTGGATATTGAGTATGTGATTGATCCTAAAACCTACCACACCATTAAAGAGTCAAAAAATGGTCAAGGACCCGCTCCGATCAAAACCGATAAAGGTTGGCTACACATTGCTCATGGTGTTCGTAATACCGCAGCGGGGCTTCGCTACGTACTATACAGTTTTATGACTTCGCTTGAGGATCCGAAACAAGTGATCCACCGTCCGGGCGGTTATTTTCTTGCTCCTGAAGGTGAAGAGAGAGTCGGGGATGTGTCGAATGTGGTTTTTTCTAATGGATTAATTGCTCGTGATAACGGAGAAGTCTTTATCTATTACGCTTCATCGGATACACGTTGTCATGTATTAACCACTACGGTGGAGCAATTGGTCGATTATGTTATTAATACCCCGGAAGACCCATTAACTTCAGCTCAATGTGTGGCACAGAGAATCGCTTTAATTGAAAAAAATAATTAGAGAGATAGTGTTAAATGACTCTCTAATAAAAATGTTAAGAAAAAGAGTATCCTTGGATGCTCTTTTTTTGAATACAATAAAAGTGTGACCTAAATAAGATATTAATTAAAATTAAGAAGAGGATAGATAAGTAAACATGACTTTTTCATTGAAAAAGGATCATAGATCTCAAATATGAAGTATTTTTTTATTTTATACTGAATTTAGTGATCAAAATCGTAACGTTACCATTTGGTAGTTTGATATAGTTGTTTTGTCCTTGGTGAAGTGCCGTAGCTAAAGGGATTTTACTAATCGGGCATTTGAATTTTTTTACAGTAACGATAAGAAGAAGCATTATGGAACTTAATAAATTAACGAAAGGTATCATTCTTGGCTTAGTGGTAGCCTCTGCTCCTGCAATGGCGTTAGAGACTTCTGCTGAACTGCATGGTTACTTAAAATCTGGATTGCTACTTAACTCCGATGGTACACGATCTAACTCCATCGGTTTATTTACCAGCTATGGTAAATTCCGTTTAGGTAATGAGCAAAACACTAAAATTGAACTTTTACCAACGCTTAAATTTACCACTGACGAAGGCACATGGGCGAAGTTTCGTGCAAACTTGACCCATGAAACCAACTGTACCGCCGACTGGAACTGTGTGGATGGTGATGATCACGATATTCAGTTCCGTGAAGGTTTTGTTGAAATGGGCGGTTTTGCTTTTTCTCCAGAAACGGTTTTTTGGGCAGGTAAACGTTATAGCTCTTCCAACACCTCTAGTCATCAGTTTGACTGGGAGTATATTCAATATAACGGTACTGGTGGCGGTATTGACAAAATCGATATTGGATTTGCCAAGATGGATATTGGCGTTTATGCCTTTACTCCAAGCGGTGAAAATAAGGCGGATCCGGATGATAATTCTACCCAAGGTTATCCAGAAGATCTTTCTCTCAATGTTTGGTTGAAACAAATAGCAGGTACAGGGCTAGATTTCCAAATAGTTGGGCATACTATGGAGAAAAGCTCTTGGCGTCAGAATGGACCGACTGATGGTTTTGGGTTAACGGCAGTTTATAATTTTGATGGTTTTTATGGCTTAACCAATGGTTATTCGCGCATTACGGCACAATACGGAGAAGGGTTAGCTGCGGGTGACTCTTTGGGGAAAAATGGCTGGGGATTTGGTAACGCAAAAGATGCCAAGTCTACACGTATTGTGTTTGATGGTCTGGCTAACTTAAGCGAGTCATGGGAAGTCTCGACTTTCGCTTTCTATCAGAATGATTCAGATTACGCTCCATGGGCAGGAACCAAAACAGGAGCTGATCGTGATATCTATGCGATTGGCGTTCGCCCTCATAATCAAATCACCAAAAACTTCGCTATGCAGTATGAACTAGGTTACGAGCATATCAAAGAAGACAAAACGGGCGGTGCGGATGGGGGGCTTTATAAAATGACCATCGCACCAACTTTAATGCTAGAAACCGGCTTTTGGGCTCGTCCACAACTTCGTGCTTTTGTGACTTATGCCAAATGGGACGATGAAGCATCACAGAAGATCGATAGTGGATACACACGTAATGGTGACACAGATACGTTGAACTTTGGAGTTCAAGCTGAGGTTTGGTTCTAATCCTCATTTATTCCAATTTACTGTCCTTACTTTGGAGAGAGCATATTGCTCTCTCCCTTTCCCAACTTGTAGGGAATCTTATGAAAGTGGTTACTCAAATCATAGTTGCTTTTGTTAGCGTATTGTTCATTTTCTCAGTGACCAATGCGTTAACGCTTTATCGTGCGACTTCAGCAAAAGATAGCCTAGCGTTGGTTATCCAACATTCACAGACTTTAAATGAAATATCTCGTCAATTACAACATCGTAATCAAGCCTTAGATCTGGAACTGGCTGGATTACTCTCGTTACAAGATTTTCTTGCCTATAACGATACGGCTCTATCGTTAAATAATACGTTCCAATTGTTGAAAAAAGAGGCGGAACAGGCGATGCACTTGTCAATTATTGAACCTAAGCAATGGCAACGTTTGTTAGCGTCTATTTCCGCTACTCTTGTACAGTTACAGGAACATAAAAAAATCATTTTACAGCGAGAACAAAAAATTCTTGCTGATAGGCAGGAAATGGACAACTTAGTTGTTTCGGCCGATATTACTTTAAAACGGGTACTGGGTAATGTTGGCGCAGATGAATTTTTACAAAAAGATATCGAAGCCTATTTAGAAAAGCGTAATGCGGCCATTGCAATGGCAAATCGAATTCTCTTTCTTAACAATTTGAAAGATGCCGAAATAATTCAACAGCAACTGCATTTGTTGCAAATAAATTTAGAAGAGGAAGAAGAGTACTTATACGATGAAATTCCTGCGCTCAGTAAGGAATTGGATTATCAAAGTGCCAATAGCAAATTGAATCAGTTTCTTTTCTCAGAGCATAGTCTTGCATCACAAAAGGTAGCAGTACTGACATACTATGAGCAGTTGAATGATCTACAAATACGCTATCAAGACTCAGCTCAACAATTTGCTCAAGAAATTACCCAAGTTGCCAGCTACGTATTGGCGAATAATCAAACAGTTCAAGCAGATGTTACGTCGGTATTAGATACGATTGTGACTGTCCAGTGGATGACTTTAGCGGGTTCAGTCTGTGTTCTTCTTGTAGCTGGAGCGATATTAGCGCATCAAATTCAACGCCCGATTGGTTATTTACTCAATATTCTTCAGCAACTTGTAGATGGTAATTATGCTCAGAAGGTAAAAACGACAGGTTGGAGTAGTGAATTTACTCTGTTAGCTGAGAAGTTAGATAAAGTCATGAACGTGAATCGAAATCTTATTTGTCAAGTTAAAACGAATAATCATGATCTTAAACTTCAAAGTGAACAAAATTCTCTTGCTATTCATCAAGTATGTTCATCTGGTCAAGAGCAAACATTAGCGATGCATAGCATTTCTACAGCGACAGAAGAGTTAGAAAAAATTAGTGATGAAACTCAGCAAGCGATTGAAAAATCAACGGTCCATACACAAGATATCAAAAGTATTGTTGCCCAAACACTGAACACTGTAAGCCATAACGTATTTGGCAATGAGCAACTGGAACAGTTAATCGAACAAAGTTCTCAGACTATATCTAATGTGGCAAAACGTACCGAAGATATTAGCCAAATTATCGGCGTGATTGACGATATCGCTCATCAAACCAATTTACTTGCTTTGAATGCAGCGATTGAAGCTGCACGTGCGGGCGAACATGGCCGGGGGTTTGCTGTCGTTTCTGATGAAGTCAGTAATCTTGCTAAACAAACGACATATTCCACCCATAAGATCCAAACTTTAATTGAAAACCTACATCAAGCTAGTGATCAAGCCGTACAAAGTATGTCTTTATGCTCGGATCAGATGGACAGCAATACTCAATATTTAGCAGAAACCAAAACCGCGATAGCTAAAATCGATAGCCACATTTTTAGTCTAGTGGAAGAAACGGATACCGTTACCCGTTCAGCCTCTGAACAACATCAAGCTTGTGCTCACATAGCAAATTCTGTTGCGATGGTTGTCGCAGGCCTAGAGAGTAATATTCATGCGTTGCAACAAGTAAATCAACGCAGCCATCATTTGATGGAGTTATCACAAGTTCAACACCAAGAACTCGAAAAATTCTTAACCTAGGATTTGGTATTGTGATGATTTTTAATAATTATTTCTATATTTAGAGGAGAGTAAGATGATTGAGATAAAAGGGGCAATAAAACATTATGACTGGGGTGGTTACTATTATTTGCCTATGCTACTCGATAACCATGATGCGCGTCAGCCGTTTGCAGAGCTATGGCTGGGTGATCATTTAGCCGGGTCATCGACATTAGTGGATGGTTCGCCCCTATCAGCATGGATAGAAGCGGCACCAGAATATCGTTTAGGTAAAAAAGTAGTTGAACAGTTTGGGCAGCGTTTACCCTATTTATTTAAAGTGTTAGATGTGCGAGAGCCGCTTTCAATTCAAGTTCACCCTACACTAGAACAGGCCAAACAAGGCTTTGCCCGTGAAAATGCCCTCGCGATAGAAAGCAGCCGCCGTAACTATAAAGATAACAATCACAAGCCGGAGTTAATGTTGGCACTCTCCGATTTTTATTTATTACACGGTTTCCGTAACGTTACGGAAAGTGTTGCAGAGTTAAAGAAATATAAATCGACGGATTCATTAGCCTCTTTGTATCAAGAACTGGGGCTAAAAGCGTTTGTTTCGACAATTTTTTCATTGCCAGAAAATGAATTGAGTGGCTTAGTTTTGCCCATTATTAAGCATTACCGTTTAGCCTATCAGCAAAATGAGCTAGCAAAGTCTCAATCTTTATTTTGGTTTATGCGCGCCGCATTACGGGCAGAGCGTGAAGCACTTCCGTTTGATGCAGGGTTAATTATGATTTTTATCATGAACCTTATGTATGTACCGAAAGGGTCGGTAGTTTATCAAGATGCCGGTATCCCTCATGCGTACCTTGAAGGGCAAAACATAGAGTTGATGGCAAACTCAGATAATGTTATTCGAGCCGGATTAACCGCAAAGCATGTGGACGTCCAAGAGCTATTAGCGATCACCCGTTTTGAAACAATAACTCCAGAAGTGGTGTCAGGGGAACCGACCGATGATGGCGGTATTGAATATCGCGTTCCAGCGAAAGATTTTCAGTTACGTGAGTATCATTTACACCAAGGTCAAGCATTGACTACGCCAGATGAAGAGGGAGCGTGTGTTTGGTTTGTATTATCAGGAGAGGTGAGGTTGTCAAATCAACAACACTATTCTAGAGCTGGTAGCGCTTTTTATCAGCGACCTGAAGAGGTTAATATTATTTATGCTCAATCAGACACATGGCTTTATAGAGCCTCTGCAGTTATAGAATAAAGTCAACAACTAGACCGGATGAATCCGATCTTTTTTATGTCAAATATATATGACATTAATATATGAGAAATTATTATCATGAAATTCTTATCATTTATATCAATTAAGCATCGAATTTTATTATTAATTATTATTCCTTGTCTTGCGGTTATTATTTTTTCTACTCACCGTCTTAACCAAGCGATTCATACTAAAAGTACAATGAATGATTTAGCCATAGCAATTGAATATATACAAGTAATAGCTCCTGTCTTACCAGCATTAACAAAAGAACAAAATATAACTAAGCAGTATATTTATTCTTCTGATAGCAAGCAGGAGAATATTGCTTATACAAGCATGATGGAAACGCGTAAAGAAAGTGATCGATCAATTCGTGACTTAACCACATTTATGGATCATCAGCAAACAGCATTGAACGTAATTTTTAGCAATAATGTATTAGAGCAAGTCAGTAATAAGTTGTTTCAATTGACCTTAATTCGTAAGGTTGCAGATCAAAAATTAGTGAGTTCTGATGAATATCGAGCTGCATTTGATGGTAATACTATCTGGACTGGTGTTGATATTGCTCGATTAGAAGGGCATCTCTTAAAGTCTATTGCCAATATTGCAGTATATGCAAGTCAGGATAAGGAGTTAGCAAACTTAGCGAATGCTTATTACTTTCTCTTAGAGGCAAGTAATGCAAGTGGACAGCTTAATGAGCAAATTGATGAGGCTCTTTCACAAACGGTAGGTGGGTATCAATTTGGGCAGTTGATGCATTATCGAGCGATAGAAGAAACGTACCGAAATCTATTTTGGGAGTATGCTAATGATAATATTCGAGATGTTTTTCAGCAGCAGATGATCAGAACGAGCGTATTAGAACGAGTTGTTGCGGCTTATTGGGATGTGTTTAATTTATATTCGTCGATTGATAAACATTCACTGTCGACTCATTCAGACTGGCCTAATTCAAAGAATCGAGTGGCTAAGGCTTATACATTGATTAGTGAATATATTTTAGAACAATTACAAGATACACGTGATAGTAAACTTAACCAGGCTCAGAGTGAAGTATTACAGGTGAGTCTACTTAGTCTTTGTTTATTAGGATTTATTATCCTATTTTCATGGTTGGTACTGAAAAGTATTACTAAACCATTGGGTGATTGTGTTCAGGTTATGAATGAATTTGCCCAAAATAAAAACATGCAGTTATCTTTAGATGAAAAAGGAAACAATGAATTAAGCTTGTTAAGCCAATCTTTTAATCGCTTAGTTTCTAACTTTAATCAAACATTAGTTTCAGTTCAGAATCAGGTTTATAAAACCGATGAAATGGCTGATAGTTGTGTTGAAAGAATGAATAAAGCGAATGAGTTAACGCAGAATCAACTTCAATCTACGGATAGTATTTCAGTTGCAATCCATGAAATGAGTACCACTATTGAGGAAGTTTCAGGGATTGCACAACGAACAGCACAAGGTGTTCAAAGTGCTCATAAAGTTTCATTAGATTCAGAGGAAAACTGGCAGACAAGTCGCTCCTTACTTGAACGCCTATTGACTGAGCTTGGTGATGCGGGGCAAGTCGTATTAGAACTAAATCGGGAAGCCGAGCAAATTAGCTCTATTTTAGATGTCATTCAGAGCATTGCAGAACAAACTAACCTTCTGGCACTTAATGCCGCAATAGAAGCAGCTAGGGCTGGAGAGTCAGGTCGGGGTTTTGCGGTTGTTGCGGATGAAGTTCGTAACCTTGCTAAACGGACGCATGAGTCAACGTTACAAATCCGAAGCCAAATATCTCAGCTTATTGAGGGGGCTAATACAGCAAGCCATACGATGAATAGGCTACAAGAAGAAGGAGCTACGAGTGTTGAGTTAGTTATGGAAACGGCAGAATCTTTTACAGTGTTACGTAAGGAACTCGATAGTATATTAGAAATGGCCACTATGATTGCAACGGCATCTGAAGAGCAGGCGGCAGTTTCTGGTGATATTAGTGAACGTATAGTAGCGGTTAAAGATGACTCTTCACAGCTATTAGAGCAAGCCAAGCAGACTAGCGATACATTGGATGAACTAGCATTGCAAAGTGGTGATTTAAGAGAAGAAATAAAACAGTTTAAGCTAAAGCAATGTTAGGGCTTTTTATCTATAATGGAAACGCACAATATTATTTGCGTTCGGGTAGTAAATTTTATCAGCATCCAAGAGAAGTAAATTATTGATAAAAAATCGAATGCAATTTTATATCGATCCTCAATACCCCAATAATCAATAGGGAAAAATTTTAAGTAGAGAGAAGGGAGCAATTATTCATTAATATCCTATGGTAATTGCTCTTATCTTATGGTTAATTTAATAACTTATTGATTATAGGGAAGAGTCGTTCATGTAATTTACAATAGCCAAGGTAAGTCGGATGTAAGAAATCAGACATGATACTAGGGCTAATTGACTTATCTGGTTTAAGCAAAATATCGCCGATATCCTCAAAATAAATACAAGTTTTATTTCCAAGTGTTTTAAGCATCACATTGACTTTCTTGATCTTTTCCCGTCCGGTATGTTTTAGATATTTTCCATAGGGGAGGATGCCTAAAATTAATATTTTTGAGTTAGGCATCTTTTTATTGATCTCTAATATTAAATTTTTGATAGCAAAGAAAACGGATTCGGGAGATTCATGTAGTATCTCTAAATTATTCACACCAGCGAGGAGTACGATGAGTTGGGGAGAAAGTAAATCTGTCGATATATCTTGAATTCGCCAAAGCATATTTCCGGTATGATCACCGCCAATACCAAAGTTTGCCGAGTTGAGTGGTTGATAATTTTCTTGCCATAGATGGGTTCCTATACTTTCCCAGCCAGCGGTAATGGAATCACCAATGAAGAGAATATCAATATTCCCAGCCTTGGCAATGCGTTTATCTTCTTCATGCTGTCTATACCACTCAGCAACACTCATCCAATCATAATCCCTGTCTCTTGGACATGCGATTTGTCCGTTAGATGCTAGCAATAAGTGGTTTGAAGTAAATTTATTTTTCATCATGATAAGCGCGTTATACGAAAGTACCGTGCCAGTGTTATGGCACGGTACTAAGAAAGCGATGCTATTTCTATTCGTAGATGGGTTTTAAGAACTCAATATCGTCAATAAAGACGGAGCCATCTAGTGGGAGTTTGTCGCCGACAATGCACAAGAACATATCCGGCAGCTTTTTAGAAATATCGCCAAGATTAATTTCGACAACCTGCTTGTAGTATGTTTTGCCGTTAAGCTGTACTTTTTCTAACTGGTTAACAGCGGCACGATGTTTATCGGCATCCAGTTTTACCCAGCCATCCCCTAATGCGGCATAAGGGCGAATACCGCCTTTATCTCCCGCATTGACTGGAACATACAAGGTGTAGCGCATTTTAGTATGTTGACCAAAGTTCTCGACTCCATAATTACGCAGTTTTAGCTCTTCCCAGTCATGTTTGCCTGACCATTCTAGGTTTAGCTGTAGCATAGGGTTACCTAGATCGGTTGAGACTTGTAGTGCAGGGTTTTTCCAGCTTGCTTGCCATGTTCCTTCTTTATGCCAACCTTGTAGAGTGCCATCGCTAAAATCATAGCGAGTACCAACTTCATAACCTTTAATCGGACGGTCAATTTCGATTTTAGCTCGATCAGTTTGCCGTTCTCCTTGGCTAAAGCTGGCGATGGTGATTAATGTTTTATCCCCATAACCAATGTCGGCCGCATGCAAATCAACTTCGTAATAGCCGTCGCCATCGTCATCTGTCATATCTAGCAGTGTGTTACTGTCAGGTAGTCGTAACTGGACTTTCTCCACTTTATTACCTGAGGTTGACATCGGATAGCTGCGTACGGTAAATGTCGAGTCTGAGACTTTCATACCATCAACGGGGTAAGTGAGATAGACGGTATCTTTTTGTTCATAGGGAAGGCCACGCATCTGCTTAGAATGATTAGTTAACAGAGTTGCGGTACTTCCCCCATCATTGAGTATGCGAAAGCCATCATAGTCAGGATATAATTTATCTGGCTGATCAGGATCAAAACTGGTTAAAATCCAGAACATACTACCAGCCAGTCCTTGCTCATAAGCGGTTTGAGTCCATTTATGATAGATGAAATCTCGATTTTGTGGTTCATTACGGCCAATACCGTACTCTTCTAGTACGACGGGTTTGTTAGCTTTTTGGGCCGCTTTAGCATGATCAATAATCCACTGGGTACCCCATTGTTCAGAGTTGTGTTTGCCCCAATGCTCTGGGTAGAGGTGGAAGGTGCCATAGCTGATGTTAGGTAAGCTGATGATACGATCCCAATCAACTCCTTCATTACCATTATAGGTCCAGTCAGTCTCTCCTTTATGTTTGAAGAATCCTTCATCTCCTAAAGCGATCAACTGATTGGGAGCCAGCTCTCGAACATAATCACTCATCTCTTTTGCCCAATTATAGAGAAGCTCACCACTAGGATCGGATTGTGCGCGAGGCTCGTTGGCGAGTTCCCAGGTCATGATCGCTGGTTCATCTTTGTTGGCTATGCCGGTATAACGGTTTTTATGCTCAACTAAATGTTTTATATACGCTTTATAGGCTTGTTTGATTTTTGGCTGAGTATAGAAATCGTCATGGTGTGAGCCATTAAACCAGTCAACATATTGCTGCATCCCACCAAAGTCGCCCCAGTTATTGGTTAAGGCTATCACAACTCGAATACCACGAGCCTTGGCTTGAGCGACGGTATAGTCTAATTTTTCTAGTGCGCTGTGGATCCCGGCTGGTGGAGTAAATACGCCAGGCTCAGCTTGCATAGTATGCTCATGGCTGATGCCCTCCATAAAACCCCACACACGAATAGCATTAAGGCCCATTGCTTTGGCATCGTCTAATACGGCATCAATCATGCTATGTGAGCGATAATGCATGTAGTAGTTATTAGTTCCAGCAAAACGGAACGGTTGTCCTTCCAGTAATAAAGAGCTGCCTTGCTGAACCACAAAGCTTTGCATACCGTCCAATGGAATGGCGGTATCAGTCGTATTTCCTACTCCGCTACAAGCAGTGAGTAAGGTTATCAAGGGTAGTGAATAGTGGATGTGTTTCATCTCTTGTCCTTAAACGTCCATATACCCTTCCTACTTGAAGCTGCAGGGGTGTTGCTACGTTCGTTCACCCCAATCACATAAGCCTGTCTATGCTCATGGGGATTCACTCACTTGCCGCCTACCTGCAACTTTAAGTTGTTTGGGTATAATTATTAATGCTTAAGTATTGTCTCTAAAATCTCACCATATATTAATGGTAACGTTTCGATTTTGTGCCTTAGTTCAAGTTAATAAAGAAAATGTGAACTGGTTCCATTCTCCATTATGAACGCCATTTCTATCTTAATTATATGTTTTTATTGTATTTATTATTATTTTTCTTGTGTGGAGATAATTATCTTGGTGATGTTTGTCACGGAACTAAATAATCAAGTTGGCAAACTAAAATCGTAACGTTAATATTTTGGTGAGTATAGTAACCGCACATCTTGGATTAAGATGGCAATGGAGAGCGAGAATGAAATTACTTGTACCTACAATTACAAAAACGATGATTGCTGGCGCAATTGCCTTTGGATTACCAGGCATTGCGACAGCTGAAGTCACGGATGGTGTGAATCAAGAGTTAGTGAAAG
The DNA here is from genome assembly GCF_900167345.1 of Vibrio cincinnatiensis DSM 19608. Lineage (GTDB taxonomy): Bacteria > Pseudomonadota > Gammaproteobacteria > Enterobacterales > Vibrionaceae > Vibrio > Vibrio cincinnatiensis. The sequence goes on from NZ_FUXB01000006.1 coordinate 202,038, forward strand.
GTTCTATTACTTTTTATACCAACCGTACTGATTTAGTCGAAGCAGGGGTTTATCGCCGTTATGAGCAAGAGTTTAAACAGCGCTATCCTAACGTTAAGGAAGTGAAAGTCGTTGGCTTTGCAGATTATCAAGGTGGATTACGACCTCGGATGAACACGGGAGATTATGGTGATTTAGTGTTAATTTTGCCATCGGTTCCTTCAGAGCAATATGGAAACTTTTATGAGCCACTGAACGATCTCTATACAGAAGATGAGGTTTATTTTTATGATGCCTGGCAAAACGACGGTAAAGTATATGGCATCTCGATGGGGAACTCTGTTGAAGGGCTGGTCTATAACAAAGATGTTTTAAAAAAAGCAGGAGTAGAAGTTCCGATCAAAACGCTCTCTGGATTCTTTTCAGCAGCTGAAAAAATTAAAGCGAATGGGCAAATCCCACTTTATATTAACTTCGGTGCACAGTGGCCATTACAACAGTGGGATAAATTCCCTCTGGTTGTTGAAGGCAGTGATGACGTGTATGAAAAAATGCTAACTCAGGATAAGCCTTTCTCTGGTGAAACAGCATATAACAAGTCATTGAGTGTATTGAAAAAGCTAATAGATAAAGGCTTAACAGAACGTGATTTGATGACGAATTCATGGGAAGACTCAAAGAATGCTATCGCTAAAGGGGATGCTGCTATGTATTACCTTGGCAACTGGGTGATTCCTCAAGTGATTGAACGTGGTGCTGAACCTGACAATATTGGTTTTATGCCGATTCCATCTGATGAAACGGGTGTTCTTAAAGCTCAGATGAACCATGACTGGGGTTATGCCGTAAGTAAATTCTCTAGTAATAAAGAAACGGCAAAAGCTTATTTAAAATTTCTGATTGAAAATTCAGACTTTGAACACATTGCCGGCTTCATTCCTACTCTGAAAACAAAAAAGCCATCGCTTGAACAGCTTAATGAATTTATGAGCTATGATCCGAAGGTGATTCAAACTCCTGTTAACTCCTCCACTTTCATTGAAGTAACCAATCGTTCAAAAATCGACTTTTATTCAGGTGGTTATATTCAAGATGTGATTACGGCAAAAGATTTTAATGAAGCTCTTGAGAGATTGGATTCTCGCTGGGATAGAGCAAAAAAACGCGTTATGAAATAATATTGGCAAGCTGCCAAGGGCCGTTCGGGGGGACGGCCTTTTTTTTAATATCGTTTAGATAATACATCCATTTTTTCTATATAGCGGTTAGAAAAATGCTCACATAGGCAATTTATATTGACTTCTAAAGGTATAGAAATGAAATTTATTAAGACACTTATCCTCCTGTTCGGAGGGATTTTGACCTCTTCTGCTTTTGCTGGTTTCTATGTTTCAGGTAACCATTTATATGATGCCAATGGTCAACGTTTTGTGATGCGAGGTATTAACCATGCTCATACTTGGTACCCACAGCAGTTGAATAATGCATTATCGGGGATTGCTGCAACGGGATCGAATACTGTCCGAGTTGTTTTAAGTAATGGGTATCGCTGGACAAAAAATAGTGCTAGCGATATTGCGGCTATTATCCAACAGGCGAAATACCACCAGCTTATTGTCGTTTTAGAGGTACATGATACAACGGGTTATGGTGAAGAGGGATCTGCGGCAACCTTGTCATCTGCGGTGGATTACTGGATTGAAATGAAGGATCAACTTATTGGTCAAGAAGATTACGTCATCATTAATATTGGTAATGAACCCTTTGGAAATGGTACTCAAGCTAGCACTTGGGTTAATGAACATCATGCTGCTATTCATCGTTTACGTCATGCTGGGCTGACGCACACTTTAATGGTTGATGCGCCCAATTGGGGGCAAGATTGGCAAGATATTATGTTGAATAACGCTCAAACGGTCTTTGATGCTGACCCTCAGAAAAATACCATTTTTAGTGTGCATATGTATGAGGTTTTTGGTAGCTACAATCGAGTAAGCCATTACCTTTCGGCTTTTATTAACCAAGGGTTAGTGCTAGTGGTAGGGGAATTTGCAGCTACCCATAAAGGGGCGAATGTAGATGAAGACTCAATTTTAGAGCGTTCAGAAAGCCTAGGTATTGGTTATTTAGGATGGTCTTGGTCGGGAAATGATGCATCAACTGCAGATCTTGATATTGTCAATAATTGGAATAGCCAGTCACTGACTCATTGGGGGGAGCGATTAATCAATGGTGATCATGGTATCAGAACAACTTCGGTTATCGCTTCAGTTTATACCTGTGGGGCTCAGTGTGGGGAGTATTCAGGCGAATATCCTATCTGTAGTTCAGCCGCTGTTGACCCTGATGGCGATGGCTGGGGGTGGGAAAATAACCAAAGTTGTATCGTACAAGGAAGTGGTTCAATAGCACCAAATGGTTACCCATACTGTTCATCTTCCACCGTTGATCCTGATGGAGATGGTTGGGGATGGGAAAATAACACCTCTTGTGTCATTAAAGGTTCCTGAAGAAACAATGACAGAGTTTTTTTGAAAAGTTATAGAAGCAGTAGAGGTGGGGTTTTCTGAGCAGTATAGTTTTCAAGCATCGCTGAAGGAGAGAACGGGCCTTGACGTTAAGGAGCATGATATCCATGTAGCTGGTTGGGTAATAGCATCTATTTAGAAAACTATAAAGCTGTCTTAGTAGCCATTGATAATTAAGCAAGCGCAGAGTTACGAGTCCCTCAAGCTGAGAGTGGTGTTGAATCGTGTTGTGTAAGGGGACGATTCATTGTGAAGGGTAGCCATTTCTAGTCTTGAAATGGCTGTTCTCTTCAGTAGAGGGTGTTCAATGCAGCTTGAACGGCGAGCATTAGTTTTTTCTTCATGAGAGAAAAACACCACTTAATGAAATGGTAGGAAAGTTCTGTTACTTCAATGGCAGCTCTACCTGAAAAAACGAGAATATGACCCATAATACCTTTGGCTTGTTCATATTTTTGTTTTGAAGATTTAGCAATTTGTGCAACGTACCGAGCAAGTAGGTCATAGACAGTAAGCGTTGGCATCAATGAAAATTGTAGATGAGAGGCCACACCTGAATCTCTAAGTAGGGTAACAATCGCTCCATATATTTTATCTTTCCAAGTCTCGTTAAAAGCAGCTTCCTTTCTACGATTGTAGTCAAGAATGACTCTTTTATTGAAGAAATGATTAGATATTTTCTCTAGAGAATTCCAATTCTCATAGTTAGCAGTATTGACGTAGCCTGGATTCCCATTTTCCGACATGGTGTGTGTAGAAAAAACAACTCCTGTACTTGCATCAAGCCGATATTCAGAACCTGAATGAACGAATGGCCATAAAGGAAACATAGGTACTGGATCTGCACCGTGAGTGCAGCGATATGATTTATCTATGTGCTTGTCAGCATAGCCTTGTAATCCAACTCTAGGTGCTCCAAATGTATATAAATATGTTCTTAGTGAGAACTCTGCTTTTAGCCAAGAGGAAAACAATGATGCAAGCGCCCCTCCTAAACTATGCCCAACGCAGTGAACTGTTTTTGGCATCTTATTCCTTTGCAACAAGTAGGATCTTATTTGAGGCTTTATTGAGTTGAACAGATTAACAAAACCAGCATGTGCAACAGCACCGTTTGGTGCGCCTTTTAGCCCGATATTTGCATCTGCTATCATATCGCCACGACTATGAGTGCCGCGCAGCGCAATTAATAAGTCATCTTTGTATTGGTTCTTGCCTTCTCCAATTAGAGCGAAACCTGTACTTGATCTTCCAATAATACCTAAGAATCCTCCAGTGTTACCTTTGTAGGCCATTTCCTCAAATGAGAATGAAAAATAGTTATTGATATAACGAGATATTACTGGCTTTTTATCTGATACAAGATCATAAGTAAGGTCGGCTATACGTGAAGCCAACTTTGGTGATAGTGAATTCATATTTATTCCTCTATATATCCTGATTCAACAGCACCATGAAGGTAGCATATTGTATGCACTTCATATCCATCATGATTTTTCTTATTAGAGTTGAATATGAAATATTTTTCTTTTGAGTTTATATCACAGCGAAGATCGGCTAGATTTTCTGACATAAAGTCAAGTATTTCATAGCCAGGTAAATATGATCTCCACAAGTATTTGTAATTAATTTCATTTTTTATTGTCAAAGATGTGCTCACCATTTTTTGATCAAACATACTAGGCTTTTTTATGCTTGAAATACTTATTGGATCAAAATGAAAAACTCCATTTTTGTTAGTGCGTGCTTTAAACTCTATTGTTTCATTAAGAGCGTTAACCTCCAAAGTTAACTCTAAGTTTTCAATAGGAAGGTTATTTTCTAAAATGTTTCCTTGAATTTTTGGAGTTAATTTGTATAAGTTTTTGTTTAATATATCCATAGCGTAGGCCTGACATGAAAAAGTTAAAGATAGTAGTAAGGTTAATTTATGTATTAGCTTAGATGAGTACTTCATTGTATTTATTTTCAATGTGTGATTTTTCTCTACGTTTATATCCCTTAACCTCACATCTGCTTATCAGCATCAAATCGACGCCGTGAGGAACGACAGGATTGTTAAAATAGTACTGGTACCCAGTAGAATTTATTTCACATTTTAAGCTTTTAAGGTTGTTCACAATGAGGGCAAAGGGCTGATCATAATCAAGTATTGAGTGCCAAAGATATGTTTTTTCTTCCTCTGTTAGTAAGTAAATACTAAAATAAGAGTAAGCTTGGTTTAATGGGGATTTTTTTAACCACTGAGAGTGAATCATAGGTTTGAAATAGAAATTCCCAGATGAATCTGTCTTAGTTTTGTTATTATATCTGTGTTCTAGAAAACCGCCTTCAAGATAAATGTCTCTATCTGCTAAAATTTTTCCGTCAAGAGTAAGGTGACCAGAGATCTCTGGGCTTAAGACATACTCATTTTTTTTAAATAAATCAAAGATGTTTAACATAGTACCTTGGCTTACTGATGAAAAAACTAAGAATAATGCTACTACCAGATTGGTGAAGTTCATTTTCATTCCGATTACAAATGATATCTAATATATTGGATATTTATTTGTAATATAAGAAAGATTTTTCATTCTGGAATAAATATCTAATTTATTGTGAAATTAACAAAATTGTTAATTTAAAAACAGAAGCAACAGGAAAACACAGCATGAAAACGAAGATCTTGAGTTGTTATCATCCATTGCGGCAGAATCCAATGTAGGGCTACCATGTTCTGCTCGGTATACCAAGATAAGACAGCCCTTCAGTACTGATATCAATGCTGTTTCGTGTTTGGGTGAACGCTGGAGGCATTCATGAAGCCTAGATATTGGATCGGTATGGTGAGCTCTATAGATATGTTTGTCGGCATAACTGATAACGGATAAAATATAACCTGAGTAAAGTAAAAAGCATACAGTGAGGGATGCTTTTTACTTAAACCAACTCAGCTCTGACGTGTTTTCAGATCACACTTTAGACTCAACTGGCTGAGGTTTGACAAGGCTCATGATAATAAAGCTCAGTAGACCAAGCAGTAATGTGGGCACTATCGGATGAATGCCCGCGAGGTTTGGCTTAAACCACATGAGGCTTAGGTAAGTGGTTAACCCCACAACCATAGAGCTTAATGCACCAATTGGTGAGGCTTTTTTCCAATACAGGCCCAAAACCAATGGCCATAAAAAGACGGCTTGTAACCCGCCTAAGGCAATCAAGTTTAGCCAGACAATCATCTCGGGGGGATTGGTGGCGGCAAAAAAGACCAGCAGTGCAAAGATAGCCGTGATCCATAACGATAAACGATTGAGTTTTCGTTCAGCATTATGCTCATTCACCAACTGTGGATTGATGTAGTTGATGTACAAGTCTTTCAGCAGGGTTGCAGAAGATTGAATTAATTGAGAATCAATGGTCGACATAATGGCCGCCATGGGGCCTGCCAAGAAGATGCCAGCAACAAATGGAGGAAGCACCGTCATCATGAGTGTTGGCATGATTTGGTCTGGGCTTGCTAATTCAGGGATGAGTGCGCGTCCCAGCGCTCCGGTGATATGAGTCCCAAACATCAGCAGAGCAATCATAATGGTGCTAATTACCATTCCCTTATGTAAAGAAGAGCTGTCTTTGTACGACATACAACGAACAGCTGCATGAGGAAGACCAATAACGCCAAAACAGACCAACACCCAAAAGCTGAGCATAAACGGTTGGCTAAGAAACTGGTCTGGGCCATAGGGGGTGACCAATGCCGGGTCGATATGATGCAATTCGGTGACTAACGCACCTAAACTTCCGCCAGCATGAATGACACCAATCAGTAAAATTGCCGTTCCGATCAGCATCATAATACCTTGTATGGTATCGGTTAATACCACTGCCCTAAAGCCGCCAATGGTGGTATAAAGCCCAACGGTACCAGCAAAAATTAGCAGCCCATGTTGGTACGATAGTCCCGTTACCGTTTGCAATAAACGCGCACCACCAACAAATTGGACAACCATGGTACCAAAGAAAGCCAAAAGTAAGGCCAGTGAAGCAAGAATAACGACTGAGCGGCTTTTAAAGCGCGCATAAAGCATGTCATTGAGTGTGACGGCATTATGTTTACGAGCTTCTATGGCGAATTTTTTCCCCAATACTCCGAGTGTTAACCATGTTGCAGGCAGTTGAATCATTGCCAATAACACCCAACCTAATCCCATTTTGTAAGCTGCACCCGGCCCACCAATAAAGCTGCTGGCGCTGGCATAGGTAGCCGCCAATGTCATGGCTAAAACAAAGCCACCCATGCTGCGACTACCCAGAAAATATTCGCTAAGAAAATTGCCGCTTACTTGATGACGGCGAGTGAAAAAAGCAATAGCAAATACCCCAATGAGGTAAATCACTAGAGGGATAATCAATAGGTTATTCATGGCTATCACGAGTAACGGGGTCAAGTGGAATATCACGGTAAAACATTTTCACCATAACCGCACACAAAACAGTAAAGAGAATAGGGCCGATAACACAAGCGAGCACAAACCAAAGTGGCAAGCCGAAGTACAGTTCCGGCATGCTCATGTCTTGTTGAGGGGCAGAAAATCCATAGGCAGAAGCATACCACCAGAGAAAGTAACCAAGTGCTAAGGCAATGGCGGCCAGCGCCTCTCGGTGAGCTTGTTGCGTGATACGAGCTTGTGGAGTCATCAATCTCTCCCAGTCTAGATATTTTTAAGGGGAGGTATGGTATACAAATGTGCAGCAGGGCACAAAATTTTACAGGAATAAATCGGCAAAAGAGAGGGGAATAAAATGAAGAGACTAAAAAACAACTAAAAATTTGGCTAGTGTAGCAAGAGAAAGGTATAAACTCAGGACGGCAACGATGGGAGCCTTTCAGTATGCTGAATAAAGAGCAAACAGACTAAAAGGCAGTAAACCATACGTGATGTTAGCTACGCACCGTACTGCTTATCAAATTCTCGCTGCTCTAAGATATCTTCAATTCTCTTGCGGGTCTGGTGCTGCGTTAAGGGTATTTTTTCACTACTCGTATTTTGCGGTGGTGGGTTTTTCACTTTTTTGGGATTCTTAGCCATAACTCATCATCAATTAAAATTAAGTGGAATCCATTAGTACACTAATGGGGTTTAAATACTAGTCAAATATCTTCTTTATTCGCAGCATCCCACACTATGTGTAGAACAGAATGTCGTATCTCTTTCTCATTAGGAGAGTTGCCACTGGATGAAGAATAGATAGGAGCGATAGAAGAGGAAATCTAACTAAAAAACGCGTGGTGAGGGAGCGTATAAAAAGAAATGGCGCGAGTTTATCGCGCCATTCATGATTCTATTTACAGAACCACAACTTGTTCTGCTTGAGGGCCTTTTTTGCCCTGCTCTACACTGAAGCTTACTTTTTGGCCTTCAGCAAGAGTTTTGAAACCATCTGAAACGATAGAGTTGAAGTGTACAAACACATCGCTTCCGCCGTTGTCTGGAGTTAGAAAGCCGAAACCTTTAGTTTCGTTGAACCATTTTACTGAACCTGTCACTTTAGCTGACATAGTTACCTCTATATTTTAATGACACTAAACGATAATTGGCTGGTAGATAAGCTATTAAACGGTAGATGAGGGTAAACTTGCACAGGCACTAAACGAAAGGGTTCGATGGTTTTCTGAGAAAAAACTTACACTTAATATCGCATTAACAGCTCTTCTTTAGAGCCGAGATTCACTATACACGGTGTGGAACAAATAGCTACACTTATTTCTAGGTGATAAGGTTTTTAGCAACAATGCTCTCATATTCAAAAAGGCTCTTAATCAAAAGGAAATCAATATGACGAATGAGTATGTACCACCTAAAGTGTGGACAATGGAGAATGATAATGGTGGCCAATGGGCCAGTATTAATCGCCCAGATTCAGGGGCTCGGTTTGATAAAGCGTTACCTAAAGGCGAACACCCCATTCAATTGTATTCGATGGGAACGCCGAATGGACAAAAAGTAACGATCATGCTGGAGGAGTTACTTGCCTTAGGCGTAACCGATGCTGAATATGATGCCTTTTTGATCAAAATAGGGGAGGGAGATCAATTTGGCTTAGGGTTTGTTGAGGTGAACCCCAATTCCAAAATTCCTGCTATGGTCGATCAATCTATGCCAGACCCGATACGTGTGTTTGAATCAGGGAATATTTTGCTCTATCTTTCTGAAAAATTTGGTCGTTTTCTTCCGAAAGCTTGGGGGGCGAGAACGGAAGTAATGAACTGGCTATTCTGGTTACAAGGCAGTGCGCCTTACCTTGGTGGTGGGTTTGGTCACTTTTATGCGTATGCGCCGGAAAAATTTGAATATCCGATTAACCGCTTTGCAATGGAAGCAAAACGTCAGTTAGATGTATTGGATAAGCAACTGGCGAAACATCGCTACATTGCTGGTGATGAATATACCATTGCCGATATCGCCATCTGGCCTTGGTATGGGAATTTGGTACTGGGCCATACTTACAATGCCGCTGAATTCTTGGATGTAAAAAGCTATTTATATGTACAACGTTGGGCAAACATGATTGCTGGGCGTGAGGCAGTGCAACGAGGCAGAATTGTGAATCGTGCATGGGGGGAGTGTTGGGAACAACTGCCAGAGCGGCATTGTGCAGCTGATATTGATAGGGTATTGGCCCAGAAACCAAGCGATGTTTAACAGAGTAATCAAGGCTCTCAAGGGTATTTGAGAGCCTTTCCTATTGGTTTAGGCAACCGGAGAGGGGGTTTCCTCAGCCTTTTTCCAAGGAAACACGAGAAGGAGAAAAATGCTTAACGCATAGAGCATCGACCAGCCTAAACAGAGAAATACCGCGCTGCATAAGAATAAGGCGATCGTTGCCAGCACTTTGGCAAACCCATTTAAAAGCTTATAGGCAGCAAACATTGCCAGTAGGTAAACCAAAATAAAAATGCCGTTGGCCAATTTCAGGAAAAACTCAAGATCAATACCTGATAGCTCTCCTAAAATACACGAGATAAGCAAAATAAAGCCCACAACCCAAGTCGCATTCGCTGGAACGCCACGAATGGATAGCCGAGCAATGGCGCTTTTCGGACGGTATTCTCGGGCTTGTGCCCATACCATGCGTGATAAACTCTGGGTGTAGAGGTTAATACTGGCAAAGCAGGCTAAGAATCCAATTAGGCTAATGACGGCAGCTAATCGGGGACCAAATAGTTGATCGCTTAACCATGGAATGGAAGCACTGTCAAACTCAGGGCTTCCGTAGGCTCCAAATTTTAAAATAACGGCTGAGCAAACCCAATAGGTGGCTCCTGCAACAAAACAGCCTACCAAAATGGCAATGGGGAAATCACGCTGTGGGTTTTTAAATTCTTCGCCCATATGAGCAAAAGCTTCTATGCCCACAAAACACCAAAACATGACACCTAAAGCCGCCCCGATTGACCAAAGAGAATCGTGAGTTAATGCTGGCATGATTAAGTCTTGTGTCGTGACCTCTCCTACCCAGAAAAAACTGGCTACGAGAGCGAAAATACTTAATGCGATTCCCGTTTGCAGGCGTCCTGATGATTTTGTGCCTGCGAGGTTAACCCCGATTAACAGTGTGATGGTCAGCGCTTGACAAAAAACGGGGTTGGCTAACGGTGCGGGTAATAATGCTTGCAAAAAACCAGCGGCAAGAGCAACGGCGGCTGGAACGCCGACAGGAATGACACTGACAAACAGCCATGCAACGGCACGCTCTAAACGAGCATTAAAGGCTTTACGAACAAAATAAGCAGTGCCTCCCGCACTGGGATAGCGTTTGCCTAACGCAGCGAAGGTAAGAGCGATCGGGCAGATAGCGATAAATAAGATAAGCCATGCCCATAGCGAATATTTACCCGCAATCCCGGCTGCGATAGCGGGGATCATAAATAACCCGGTTCCCATCAGTGTTGTAGAAAGCTGTCCGATACCAGACAATAAAGTGATATCCTTTCTCAGTTGTTGCACCTTGCTGTTCCCTTATAGTGAAATTCTCACCTTCCCCTTAAAAAGAGTGGTGTTTCTGCAAGGATACTCTCAAGCTCAGAGATATGCATCAGGCAAAGTGTCGGCTTTTACCGCCAAAATGACACTTTTTTACTATTTAACCAGCACTTTGCTAGATAAAGCGGTCTGTTGGGGTGATAAGCAGTGGTTTCATCGTTTAATTTGTGTCAAATTAGCGAATAATCAACGAGATAAGTTGGTGGCTTTTCTGATTAATGTGATAAGAAGAGCAGGGAAGAGAGTGGAAGTGATGGATAAATTTGATGAACGGATTATTGAACTGTTGAAATATAACGCTCGCATATCAATCAGTGATATTGCTCGTGAGGTTAACCTTTCTCGCTCGGCGGTTACGGCTCGGATCAGAAAACTGGAACAAGATAAAGTGATATTGGGTTATCATGCCAATCTTGCGGCTTCAGAAACCGCAGACAAAGTGTGCGCCTATTTTGCGCTTCAGTTTGACTCTTCAGCTAGCTTACCTTCATGTGAACGGTATGCGGAGCAGCTCTACCAAATACCGGGTATTAAGTGGTGCGATGCGATCAGTGGGGAAACGGATCTGATGCTGTATGTCGAAGTCGAAAGTATGGCGAGATTAAATGCGATTCGAGATGAGCTACAACGTAATCCACAGCTACGCAGTTTAAGGACACATACGGTACTGAAAGCCTTTTTTAATTCAACCAAGGCCTAACTTCACGGTGTGACGGATAATATTCTCTATTCAAGTAAAGGTTATCGATATGACGTTAACAGTATGGTTTTCGCTGTTGAGCATTTCTGTTTTAGGGGCGATGTCTCCTGGGCCGAGTTTGGCAATGGTGGCAAAACACAGCTTAGCAGGCGGACGTAAAAATGGATTAGCGACGGCTTGGGCACATGCGTTGGGAATTGGTTTTTATGCGTTTATTACCCTTATCGGCCTTGCTGTATTACTTCACCGCTCCCCTTTACTTTTTAGCTCAATTAGTTACGCCGGTGCAGCTTATTTAGCTTATTTGGGCCTGAATGCGTTACGCTCTAAAGGTGGAGTGGCGGCAAAGTTGGAATCTGGTGAGTCGGTGAGTGTCGTTCAGTCAGCTAAAGAAGGGCTACTGATTTCACTGTTAAACCCCAAAATAGCACTCTTTTTTATCGCACTTTTTAGTCAGTTTGTTTCACAAGGTAGTGAGTTAACCAGTAAAATTATCATCGTCGTGACCCCCTTTGTGATTGATGGACTTTGGTATAGTTTGATTACACTATTACTCTCAAGCCCTAAATTGTTGGATACTTTACGGGCAAGAGCGGTGATTATTGATCGTTTATCGGGGGTGGTCCTCGTCGCTTTGGCGATCAGAGTGTTCTTCACGGCATGAGACTTCTTCGAATTCCCCTTCGATAATTTCACTGTTTTCATTGTTTTGTGCTTGATGGAATGGGCGTCGTTTGAGTTGCGTTTCTAAGCGTTTGCCTGTAATCAGTGCGGCAATGGTTAAAGGAATGGCCAGCAATAAACTAAAAATCAGTGCGAAAAAACCACACATTAGTGTCAATGCGGTGACTAAAATACGATACATCATCATGACTCCGATACGTTATGGACGACCATCATAACGCACTGGAGGTGAATAAAACATGGGTTGACGTTAGTGAACGTTATTAAACTTTAATAGGTCATAAAGACTCTTTGTTGTACAACTGAGTGTTATTTTTATGTGTTTAATTGACTCTATGGTAAAGTGTTTCTTTATAAAGTTCTTATAAATCAATATGATAATTTATGGCATATATTATGCCTCTATCGCTACAGATAATGAGCGAGATGGACTCGCAAATATAACTGGAGCGACATTATGTTCTGTATTCAATGTGAACAAACCATTCAAACCCCAGTAGCGAAAGGCTGCGCCTATTCTCAAGGGATGTGCGGAAAAACCGCAGAAGTTTCTGACCTACAAGATGTACTGGTTTATTCTTTGCAAGGCGTTTCCTTTTGGGCGAATCTCGGCCGAACCTGCGGAGTGATCATTCCTGAAATTGACCAATGGGCCCCCAAAGCCTTCTTCTCAACATTGACCAATGTGAACTTTGACCCAGAGCGCATTATTGAATTAGCGAAGCTTTCTTATCAGTATAAACAGCAATTAGAGCAGCAAGTGAGAGCCGCCGCGACGTTGACCGGCTTTGTGATTCCAGAATTAACGCCCGCTGCACAGTTTGATTTACCCCAAGAGAAAGCAGAGCTACTTGCTTTTGCCCCTACTGCTGCGGTTAACCGCGGTAAAGAAAGCCTGAATGAAGATGTGATTGGCCTGCGCTTATTGTGCCTCTATGGGTTAAAAGGCGCGGCCGCTTATCTAGAGCATGCACGAGTACTGAGCCAAACGGATGAAGCGGTTTATGGTGAATACCATCAAATTATGGCGTGGCTAGGTAGTGATCCAACCGATTTAAGTGCACTGCTTGATACCTCAATGCAAATTGGTTTAATGAACTATCGCATTATGGAAATGTTGGATAAAGGAGAAACTGATACCTTTGGTCATCCTGCACCGACACCAGTGAATGTTAAGCCTGTTAAAGGTCAATGCATTTTAGTTTCCGGCCATGATTTACATGATCTCGAAAAAATTCTGCAACAGACCGAAGGTAAAGGTATCAATGTTTACACCAATGGGGAAATGTTGCCGGCCCATGGTTATCCTGAGCTCAATAAATATCCTCACCTGGTGGGTAACTATGGTAGTGCTTGGCAAAACCAACAAAAAGAATTTGCTAATTTCCCTGGCGCGATAGTGATGACTTCCAACTGCTTACTTAACCCAGATGTGGGCCAATATGCGGATCGTTTATTTACTCGTAGTATTGTTGGTTGGCCAGGGGTCGCGCACCTTGAAGGGGATGGTTTTAGCGCCGTTATTGATTGTGCATTGGCCCAAGAAGGCTTTAAACATGATGAGATTGAACATTACATTACCGTGGGATTTGGACGCAACGCTTTAATGGCCGCGGCTCCAGCCGTGGTCGAGCAAGTAAAAGAAGGAAATATTAAACATTTCTTCTTAGTTGGCGGGTGTGATGGAGATAAAGCAGAGCGTAATTACTACACCGATTTTACCGCTCAAGTACCTCAAGATAGTGTGATTTTAACACTGGCTTGCGGCAAGTTCCGTTTTAATAAAAACCAGTTTGGCGACATCAATGGCATTCCTCGTCTACTGGATGTTGGACAATGTAATGACTCTTATTCCGCGATTCAACTGGCTTTGGCATTAGCAAAAGAGTTTGAATGTGGGGTGAACGATCTTCCTTTGACCCTAGTTCTTTCTTGGTTTGAACAAAAAGCGATTGTGGTGTTGCTGACCTTACTGGCTTTAGGGGTAAAAGGCATTTATACCGGCCCTAGCGCGCCTGCATTTTTAACTCCCAACTTAATGGCCATTTTGCAAGATCAGTTTGATTTGCGCAGTATTTCTACCGTTGAAAACGATTTGAAGACTATTCTGGCTGCTTAGTGAGAGACACATTCACTATGTCTTTAGGCTCTGCTGTGACAGAGCCTATTTAATCTGAGGAGGATGACTATGTCTGCATGGGCAGATCAAGAAATATTGGATCTTGTGTGTCAAGAAAAATGGCAAGAAACCCCTGATGTTGTCAGCTTTGAGCTGGTCAGTGACTCACCGCTTTCCTTTGACTTTAAACCGGGCCAATTTGCAAATTTAGGGTTTGAAATGGATGGGAAAACACAATATCGCTCTTATTCTATCAGCTCAACGCCAAGCCAGAATAAGTTGTGTTTTACGGTGAAGAAAGTGGCTGGGGGAAAAGTATCGCAACATGTGGTTGAAAGGCTGAAAGTCGGCGATACGATTCAAGCGATGAAACCACAAGGGCAATTTAATAGTATCGATTGCGCCGTTGAGCAAAAAAAAGTGCTATTGATCAGCGCTGGTTGTGGTATCACTCCTGTGATGTCAATGGCAAAAAGCTGGCTTGAGCAAGGGGATATAGATATCACGTTTCTACACGTTGCCCGTGACAAAGCGCATACTATTTATTTTAGTGAATTAGAAAGCCTCAATGAGCAGTACTCGCAATTTCATCTTCACTTACTACTTAAAGACGCAGTGGGAACGGAATATCCGCAAGGTCGGTTAAATCAAGCATGGTTAGAGCAATTGATTCCTGATCTTCATCAGCGTACGGTTTTCCTTTGTGGTCCAGTGAGCTTTATGCAAGATGTTCAGCACTATTTACAAGCACTCCAATTTAATATGCAGAACTTTTATCAAGAAAGTTTTACCCCGAGTACCCAAGAGCAACCGATCACGTCTCAAACAAAGTCTCAGGTTATCGTTAAGGTTCCGGCTTTTGGTGTTGAGGTGGATGCACCCAGTGACAGTATATTATTAGAGGCATTAGAAACGGGGAAGCTGCCTATCATTGCAGCGTGTCGCAGTGGAATTTGTGGCTCATGTAAATGTCAGGTCAAGCAAGGTTCTGTCCGTTCAACCAGTCAAGAAACGTTGACGAATGAAGAGATAGCACAAGGTTATGTGCTCGCGTGTTCAGCCATCGTTGAGTCAGATGTTGACATCGCATTACTTTAGAAATGTGTGATGGTCTGGTATAAAAAAGCCGCCAACATCAGGGACCGGCGGCAAGTACGGGGGTGAATCCCATCAGAGCTGAGTGCTCAATTAATGTGAGAGACTCAGCTCGTTAGGGTTTATTTTTATTATGTTGTGGAGTTTAAATTTTTACTGCTTTGGGTAAGTATTGTAACGAACCCCCATCATTTGCTCCATACAATGGACCACTTGACAGCTATAACCAAATTCGTTGTCGTACCACACATAAAGCACGCAGCGGTTGCCTTGGGCAATGGTGGCGGCCCCATCAACCACACCAGCATGACGAGAGCCTACTAAATCGGTTGAAACAATTTCGGTCGAATCGGTGTAGTCAACTTGTGCTGATAATGGGGAGTGAATGGCAATACCGCGTAGGTATTCGTTTAATTCCTCTTTCGTCGTTTCTTTTTGGAGGTTGAGGTTTGCAACCACCATAGAAACATTCGGCGTTGGTACTCGAATCGAATTTCCCGTTAACTTACCAGAAAGTTCAGGAAGGGCTTTAGCTACTGCTTTTGCTGCTCCCGTTGAAGTGAGTACCATATTGAGGGAGGCAGAACGGCCACGGCGTTCACCTTTGTGGAAATTATCAATGAGATTTTGATCGTTAGTATAGGAATGAACCGTTTCAATGTGTCCAGATAGCACACCATATCGATCATTCATGGCTTTCAAAATCGGTGTAATGGCATTGGTGGTGCAACTGGCCGCAGAAATAATCGTATCACTCGGTTGAATGACCGATTCATTGACCCCAAAGACGACGTTCTTAATATCCCCTTTACCAGGGGCGGTGAGTAAGACTTTGCTCGCGCCCGGCGAAGCGAGGTGTCGACTTAGCCCTTCACTATCACGCCAAACTCCCGTGTTATCAACCACGAGGGCATCTTGAATACCAAATTGAGTGTAATCGACCTCTTGAGGAGAGTTGGCGTAAATTACTTGAATAAAATTACCATTGGCGATGATAGCACTTCGTTCATTATCTACCACAATACTGCCATTGAACTGACCATGTACCGAGTCGCGCCGCAATAAACTAGCCCGCTTTTCAAGATCACCGGCTTTGCCTCCTCGAACGACAATCGCCCCTAAGCGAAGTGGATAACCTGGCCCACTCTTTTCAATCAACAAACGTGCAAGTAAACGTCCAATACGTCCAAAACCGTACAAAACAACGGTTTTTGGTTGAGTTATCGCTTTACCATCTAACACATCATGCAGGGCGGTTTGTAAATAGTCTTGTAAGGCAGTCTGGTTGTCATGTTGCTGCCAGTACTGGTAGGCGAGTTGACCAATATCAATCCGGCAAGGGGAACATGTCATTTTAGAGAGAGACTCCAATAGTGGCATGGTTTGTTCCAGCGCTAGAGGCTCCCCAGTATAGTGCCGTGCCACACGGTGGTTTTTTATGATATCAATCGTTGTGGCATTAATGAGTGTTTTGCCAAACAGGAGTGTTTCCACTCCTTGTTGGCGATAAAGCTGACCAATGAGGGGAGACATAGATTCAGCAATGGTTTGGCTCACTTGCCAGTCTAAAAGATGTTTCTCTGGACTCATTTTCACTTGGGGGACCTTTCACGTTTTGTTGAGCAAGACGTTCATCCATACAGCATGAACATGAAGCACTGCCTTTCTGGGTTGAAGTCATTATGGTGAGGATTTCGTTGATTCATCGTGATTTTAAACGTTTCTTCATACACATGGTGATGAACCAATTTTTATCTACTTATCACTTCAAACCATTTTAGGCGGTTAATACCCACAATTTCTATTGTGTTTGGTACTGAATAAGCTTGTTATCTTTATGTGGCAGGATTGTAATGGCTAACTGGTTATTCTGCTAGGAAAATTAATGACCATATATTCCGCTTCATTTTCCCTTATAAGCGGTGAGAATTAGAGAATAAATGTAACATGATGGGGATTGACAAGTGTAATAAAAGTGACTTATTTCGTGTTAATAACGTTTCATATCAAGCGAGTGAATGAAAGTTGAATGAAAATTTTCAAGAAAAGTGTGATGTTTGTTTTCTTTTAATATTAAAAGGTAAACAAATCAATGAGAAAAGATCACTAAATTTAAAATATAGAGAACATTGTCTAAAATGAAGTCAAGAGAGAAAAAAGAGAATAAAAAATAAGAGTGATGGAACCAAAAAATTTGGGATAACAGAGATTTTTTCAGCTATGTAGATTTTTGAATGATGTAGTAGGGAAAGTGGTTAGCCACATTGAACATGTCATCCGACACTTTCAATGTGGCGATAATAAGCGGTTAAATTTGAGCAGGGTGAATTTCACTGATGGGTTTAAGTTCTTTAACGGGCAACCAATTGACTTTGACACCGGCTTGTAAAAACATATCTTGGCTGACTTTAATTTTATCTCCCCAGCGAGAGAGAAAGTCCTCAGATTGCTCTGGACAATGTACGGCAGAGATACCTGTTTGGATAATTTTGGCCGCGCAGTTTGGACATGGAAAGTGAGTGACATAAATTTCGCAGCCATCTAAATCACGCTTAGCAAATAGAATGGCATTTTCTTCGGCATGCAAGGTTTTTAAATATTTCATATCACGATCATCGGTGTTAGCACTGTCTGAAATGCCGTGTGGATAGCCATTAAAGCCAACAGACACGATACGATTCTTTTTAGTAATGACGGCCCCAACTTGCGTCGATGGGTCTTTACTCCACGAACCTACTAATTCAGCCATTTGGTAAAAGCGTTGTGCCCATTTCGAAATCATGGTTTGGTTTCCTTAACAAATACTCAATCGCAATGTGATGGTTAATTGAAGTGATCATGATCCTGATTTTCACCAAGAGAGTCTAGGGAAATTTCATGTAGTTCAACTTAGCACGAATGTATTTTTATTACTGCATGAGTAGGATAACGAGAAAAATGAGATCTCTATCAAGGTTTATGTTTGAGCATAACGATGAGACAAGGCTGTTTTAGGATGAGTATTGTGCGAGATCTCTTACACATAGTGTGCGAATTCTACGTTTACCATAAAGGTAAAATAAGCATTTTTATTTTTATCTTATTGTTTTTATTTAATTTTCTTTCAATGTTTTTTCGCCGTTCTGTAATTATATTTTTCCTATAACTTGCTGAAAAATTTGGATGTCGTAATCTCTAGTTGTCAGCAGGAAGCAGACACGGAACAGGAAAGACCCAGGGATAGGTCATCTTCAGGAAGAAGATTCGATGATTCAGGATGAAGAATCGGCACGGAAAGCGAAGGACATTAGCTGGACGCGATTAACTAGGATGGTTAACTACGGAAAATTAATGGACACCTTAATGGAATAAGGCACATCTGTCAGGAAGACGGAAGTAGGGACACCGCTAGGAAGGCGATGAAACGGATTGTGCTAAAGGATATAGCAGACTATCAAGGAATAGATGCAGGGAGCACCTATTAGTAGCCGGATTGCTGCGAGCAAGAACAGAACCCCACTAAGCGTAAGCTTGGTGGGGTTTTCTTTATTTCATTCTTTGCTGAATGGTTATTATTTTTTTATCCCTCTTTTTCACCCTCTATTGTGATTTTCTTGGCAACTCTTGATAATGAAAATCTGTTTAAAAGAAAAACAGCAGTAAATGAGGAAGTAAGATGGAAGCACAAGTGAAATGGGTGGATGGTTTAACTTTTATTGGCCAATCACCATCAGGTCATTCGATTGTTATGGATGGAAACGGAGGGGCAACAGCACCGAGTCCCATGGAAATGGTGTTAATGGCTGCGGGAGGGTGCAGCTCTGTTGACGTGATTAATGGGTTAAAGCAGGCCCAGCAAGAAGTGTACGGCTGTCATGTCACCCTATCCACCGAAAGACGCGCCAATGCTCCTCGACTTTTTACTCAAATAAACCTGCACTTTGTGGTCAGTGGAATCAATATTGAGCCAAAAGAGGTCGAGCGAGTGGTCGCAGACTCATTAGAAAAATATTGCTCAGTCTGCCTTATGCTTGGAGAAAGTGTAAAACTGACGCACAGTTGGGAAATTACGGAAGAGTAAGGCGTTAGGGTGATGGGGTGAATCAGCACAAATATACTTTTTTTGGTATTAGCGCCATTTTACTTTGGGGTGGCCTGATGGGGCTCGTTCGCACTGTTACAGAGAGCTTTGGCCCATTGGGTGGTGCGGCGCTTATTTATACCGTGGCATCCATTTTTTTGATCTGTGTAATGGGGAGGCCAAAACTACGCCACTTTTCTTTTCGATATTTGGTGATTGGTGGTTTTCTTTTTGTTAGCTATGAAATTTGCTTGGCTTTAGCGTTAGGCATGGCTAATAACCGCTATCAAGCACTCGAAATGGCTGTTATCAATTATTTGTGGCCAGCGTTCACCGTGTTATTGGCGGTGTTAACCAGTAAGAAATCAACGAGTTTTTGGGTATATCCTAGTATTCTGCTGGCATTTATTGGTGTGGCTTGGACAATCACTGGTGAGATGGGTTTTTCGATATCAGCCATCGCGGAAAATATAAAAACAAACCCCACGACCTATACTTTGGCTTTTGTTGGCGCAATCATTTGGGCCATATACTGCCATGTAACCAAAGTGATAGCGAAAGGAGAAAACGCCATTAGTGTGTTCTTTATTGCGACGGCGATTGTGCTCTGGATAAAGTATGCATTAAGCCAAGAAGCACCATTGGTATTTACACCAATTGCGACGCTTTATTTATTCCTGACAGGAATAGTGATGGGCAGTGGCTATGCATTGTGGAACTTGGCAATTCTACGTGGAAATATGCTGCTACTGGCGACCTTATCTTATTTTACTCCGGTGATATCAACGCTGCTTTCTTCCATTATTCTTGGTGTGGTATTAGGGATAAGTTTTTGGCAAGGTGTGGTGATGGTCACTATGGGGTCATTAATGTGTTGGTGGGTCACTAGAGAAAAACCGGTGGGAGCGGAAATCACCGCTGAATACTAAGCATAAAATAAAGACTAAGCATAAAATAAACCCGCCGAAGCGGGTTTATTTTATTAACGAGTCACGTTGACGGTAATTTGTAATTTCAGTGGTAGATTCGACAAACGCTTTTCAATCGTACGACGAGTATGCTCAATGTCTTCAACAAGAATGACATTACTGTTGTCTTCTGGGTAAAGATCAATATCGACCCAAAGCTCAGGTCCCACTTTGGTGACTCCGGTTAATTCAATGTCTTGTTCCGATTCTTTACCCGCAGCAATCACGCCTTGATCCACCTTTTTACAAATCTCTTTGCTTGGCGCCATGAGGAAAATCTCTCTCAAGGCAGACTTGACCATTCCGTACGGCACTTTTAAGAAATAAAATGACATCGCAAGCATCATCAATGGGTCTGCATAAACGGCATATGGAGCCAGAGGAGAAAAACTGATCGCCAAAGCAATAATAAATCCTGCGGTAACCACGACACTTAACATGGTATCCATTTGCCACTGTTTCACTTCCGCACTAATTAAACCGGATGCGTAACGCTGGCTGAGTTTTGCCATATACCACCAAGCAAAGCCACATCCCACCACATTAATGGCGCCAAATAAGGTCGCAATGGAGACATCAACTTCCCGTCCACCGGTAAGCAGCGAACTGACGGCGGAATACAAGGAATAGGAGACAACTAGCAAAATGACGATACCTTTGATCGCAATAACGGCGGGTTCAAATAACGCTCGTCCAAATGGAAATTGTTGGTCTGAGGGTTTACGGATATAGCGAGAAGCGACGAGCGACAATAATGTTAACAGTAAACTGATTAAGGAATAGACGCCGTCAAAGACGATAACCAGTGAACCTACAAGTAAACCAACAATCAGGCCACCCCCCGCAAATATAGAAGCAATAAGGGCTGAGAGCGTCAATACACGATTTTCATTTAAACTTGTTCGGGCACACATAAAAAACTTACCAATAAAAAACTACGGTTATTGTGGCTCAAACTAAGGTTAATACAACGGTTATTTATAACTTTCAGGGCTTGTGGGATGGAGATTTTGTTAAATATTCTTATATAACAATGAATTAGGTGTAATTTTTGGTGTCATTTTTATTGTCGCTGAGTGACCTTGCTTATTTAAACGTCAATTTGGGTGGTTTAAAAATCAAATAAGTAGTCACTGATCTTATCAGCGAGCCAAAGCATGGCTGGGTTTTCAGCGCCACCCGCGATGGTAAACATGCAATAATCTTCCTGTGTGAGTCCATAAGTATGGCGAATGACGGTGAGCCTTTGTTCACGGAGATGATGACGAATCAGAGGTTCAGGGAGTACGCCCCATGCACTTTCTGTCAAAATGGTTCCAAGCATATATTCAAAGCTTGAGAAACCGATATAACGACGAGAAAACGGCTCTAAGTTGGAGTTATCTTGCTCATTGAGGTAGACCATAACGGCTTGCATGGACTTTCTTAAATCTTCATCTGTGACGGGTTTTAATTTTGTCAGTGGATGGTGGGGGCTGCATACCGACATCATGCGGATTTTGCCCAAAGGGTGATAGCTGATACGAGGATCGTCCAAGCGTTCATAATCCACACCAAAGGCGAAATCGACTTGTTGAGTCGCTACTAAATTGGCTAAGTCTCCACTTGAGGCGAGCACTAAGTTGAATGAGGTGTTAGGAAATAATTTATTCAACGAATGAGCAAGATCTTGCCACAGTACATCGGGTAATGAATCATCACGAGCAATCCACATCTCTGCAGCAAACTCATCGGAAACCTGAGAACAGGTATGTTTAATGCGGGTGGCGGTAATCAATAAACTTTGGCAGTCTTTATAAATGGCTTTTCCTGCTTCAGATAGAGACACTTGATTACCGCTGCGTATAAATAACTCTACCTTCAGTTCATTTTCCAACGCTTTAACTGCCATGCTGAGCTTCGTTCGGTTGCATTCCAGTTGACGGGCAGCTTCGGAGACCGAGCCTGTATCCGCGATAGTACAAAATGCTTCTATTTGTGACAGGTTCATAACATTCTCAGTAAAAGAAAAACGGGTAGCAGAGTTAGGCCGAAGATTTTGACATTATCTTCATTAAAATCCTAATTTCTTGATGAAGATTGCACTCTAACTCTATGAAGTCTACTCTATTTTAGTTTAATCTTGTCACATTGCCCGACTACAAGAAGTAATACGGAGACCATGATGGTACACGACTGGGACAACTACGCTGCACATTGGGAAAAAGATCAAGCAAACCTCGAGTTTTCTCGCCAAGTTTTTCAGCAGTTAAAGACAATGGCACCATTGGATGGAAAACATATACTCGATTTCGGTTGTGGTACGGGGCTACTGAGTCAGCATCTCTCCCCTTTGTGTAAAGATATTGTGGCGTTGGATAAGTCTGAAGCCATGATCGAAGAACTGGACAAAAAAGAACTCGCTAATGTTGAGCCGGTGGTCGATCATTTAACCCGTGGACTTGTTGCACAGCACCCTGCTTTTCGTAAACAATTTGACTTTGTTCTTGCCGTCTCTGTTTGCGGATACCTTTCTAATTTCCAAGAAGTGGCGGATATTGCCTATACCCTATTAGACGAGGGCGGGCAGTTTATCTTATGGGATTGGTCTAAAGACAATGTCTCATTAGAATATGGACTCAGTGATACCGAGATCGTTAATGTATTAACTCGCTCCGGTTTTGCTCGCATCGATGTTGCTCATGCTTTTGATATTCAGACTCCCCAAGGTATAAAAAGCGTGTTAGTGGGGCTTGGCCAAAAGTAACGATATTTCTTTCATGATACCCAGTCGATGCCATCGTTTCGGCTGGGTATGGTGACCCACTTCTCCTCTCTTTTTATTTCTTCATTCATTGCTATGTTCGCCTCTGATTGGTCGCAGATACTGGCTATCTCATAAATGTTATCTCTCATTCATATTATTGTCATTATACTTACACATCTAAATATTTTATTGTTTTGATAAATATTTTTCTAATTTTTTTATTTATAAAAAACAAACTGTTATGTTTTATTTTTCTATTTGCATGATCAGTTAAGGGTTGAATTTCTCATTTTAGCTGTTAGTTTATAAAAGGAATTTGTTTAGAGTTCTAATTGAATATGTGGCAGACAATGATGACAGCATCACCTTGGGTTGCATACCCAGACATTATGCAAAACACTCAGGATGAGTGGACGTTTCGTACTCCTAATCGAACCGATGGAAAGCGCGTGCATGAGCTTATCGCGCAATGTTCACCGCTGGATGAGAACTCCGCTTATTGCAACTTTTTGCAATCGACGCACTTTCACAATACGTGTGTGGTTGCTGAACGTAACGAAGAAATGGTGGGTTTTGTCTCAGCCTATCGCAAGCCGGATAAGCCTAATGAGCTCTTCATTTGGCAAGTTGCCGTGAGTAAAAACGCCCGTGGTATGGGTCTGGCTTTCCATATGCTGAACGAACTGCTAACTCGTGATGATTTACGTGACATTACCGTGTTAGAAACGACCATTACTCGTGACAATCAAGGCTCTTGGAGCCTATTTAAGAAACTTGACCGAGCCCATGGCGAACGCGGTGAAGTATCAACGTTTCTTGATGAAACCCGCCATTTTCATGGTGAGCATGATACCGAATATTTATATCGCATTCCGCTACATTCACGAACTAACCAAAAAGGATAAATCCCATCGTTATGGATATCTTTAAAAAGAAAGAATCAAACGTTCAATCTTATGCCAATCATTTTCCTGTCGTATTTTCTACGGCAAAAGGAAGCTGGCTGTATACCAAAGATGGTGATGCCTATTTAGATTTTCTCGCGGGCGCAGGCTCGCTGAACTATGGCCATAACAACGCTATTTTTAAACAGGCATTGCTTGATTATATTGATAAAGACGGCATTACGCATGGCTTAGATATGCACTCAGAAGCGAAAGCTGGCTTTCTACAAGCGCTGCAAAATCTGATTTTTGCACCACGAGGATTGGACTATAAAGTTCAGTTTACTGGTCCCACTGGAACCAATGCGGTTGAAGCGGCGATGAAACTGGCTCGTAAAGTAACAGGGCGTACTAACATTGTGGCATTCACCAATGGTTTCCATGGTTGTACTTATGGCGCATTAGCCGCGACGGGTAACCAGCATCACCGTGGCGGTGCTGGCTTAGGCTTATCGGGCGTGACGCGCTTACCTTATGATGGTTATGCCGATATTGACGGTTTAGCTTTGTTTGAAACGATGTTGAGTGATCATTCTTCGGGATTAGATAAACCCGCAGCAGTGCTATTAGAAACCGTACAAGGTGAAGGTGGGCTGAATGCTGCCTCCAATCGCTGGTTACAAAAATTAGCCAAAATATGTAAGGCACATGGCATTTTAATGATTGTTGATGACATTCAAGCTGGGTGTGGCCGTACAGGAACCTTTTTTAGTTTCGAACCGGCAGGCATTCAGCCTGACATTGTGACCTTATCCAAGTCAATTGGTGGGTATGGATTACCGATGGCGGTTGTTCTATTTAAACCCGAGCTGGATGCGTGGAAACCGGGTGAGCATAACGGCACCTTCCGTGGTAATAACCATGCGTTTGTGACAGCAACCAAAGCGTTGGAAACGTATTGGGCGAATGATGAATTTGAGCAACATATCAAAGCGCGTGCTGAGCAAGTGACGAATACGATCCAGCAAGCACTTCGCCGTTTCCCAAGCTTGTTTACTCGTTTGAAAGGACGAGGCTTGATGCAAGGCATCGAATGTCAAAATGGGGAGATCTCCGGCAAGGTCGCTCGTGAGTGTTTTCGTCTCGGTATGGTGATTGAGACGGCTGGCCCTGATGATGAAGTGGTGAAATTTTTCTGCCCACTGACGATCAGTGAAGATGAGCTAGAACAAGGTCTGAGCATTTTCCAACAAGCGGTTGAAAATGTTGCCCCCAATTTTATTCAAAAAGCGTCTTAAGGAAAAATCATGATTGTTAGAACATTAGAAGAGTGTCGTCAAAGCGAACGTCGTGTTGTGGCAAAAACATGGGAAAGTGTTCGCATGTTACTCAAAGACGATAATATGGGTTTTTCATTCCATATTACGAATATTTACCAAGGAACCGAGACGCATATTCACTATAAAAACCACTTAGAATCCGTGTATTGCGTATCCGGGGAAGGGGAAATAGAAGTGGTTGGCGGAGAAACGTATCCGATCAAACCGGGCACTTTATATATTCTTGATAAGCATGATGAACATTACCTACGTGCTTATAAAGAGGCGGATATGGTGATGGCGTGTGTCTTTAACCCACCGTTGACCGGTGCTGAAGTCCATGATGAAGATGGTGTCTATCCCATCGTCGAATAACATCAATCCGTATTTAATACAAGGAGACTCCATGTCTTACACCGTAGAAAAAATCGGTGGTACTTCGATGTCTGCATTTGATGCAGTCCTCGATAATATTTTACTGAAGCCGAATCATCCTTATGGTCGAGTATTTGTGGTTTCAGCTTATTCAGGGATGACTGATGCCTTACTCGAATGTAAACGTACGGGTAAACCAGGCATTTATCAGATGATTGCTAAGCGTGATGAAGGCTGGCAAGAAACGATGTATGAGCTTGAACAGCGCATGCTGATGATCAACGAAAATTTATTTGCCGACCCAATGAGTCGAATGCGGGCCGATAAATTTATCCGTTCACGTATCTCAGAAGCGGTAAATTGCGTTAATAATATTTTGGAAACCTGTCAGTATGGGCAGTTTTCTCTACGCCATTATTTACCGCAGATTAGAGAGTTTCTCTCTTCGATTGGGGAAGCGCACAGTGCCTATAATACGGCTCTGAAATTGAAAGCGCTGGGTATTAATGCTCGATTTGTCGATCTATCAGGATGGAATGAAGAAACTCGCGGTAAGCTAGATGAAGTGATTGAGCGTGCCTTTGCCGATATTGATGTTACGACAGAATTACCGATTGTGACTGGCTATGCCTATTGTGACGAAGGACTGATGAAAACCTATGATCGTGGTTATAGTGAAATGACCTTTAGCCGGATTGCGGTATTAACCGAAGCCGATCAAGCGATTATTCACAAAGAGTATCACTTAAGTTCTGCTGACCCTCGTGTCGTTGGGCCGGAAAAAGTACGCCCGATGGGGCTAACTAACTTTGATGTTGCCGATCAACTGGCTAACTTAGGAATGGAAGCGATTCACCCCAATGCTGCCGCTGGGCTGAGAAATAAAGGGATTGAGCTTCGCGTTAAAAATACCTTTGAGCCTGAGCATGCTGGAACTCTGATTTCTAATCATTATCAGCCAGAAGCGAACAACGTTGAGATCATCGCTGGACGTAATAAAGTATTCGCACTGCACATGTTTGACCAAAGCATGGTGGGGAGTGTTGATAATGCCAGCTATGAATTGATGGAAATTATTGCTGAAGCGAAAGTGCATTTGGTCGGTAAAGAAATGAATGCAAATTCAATGACTTACTACCTAAGCGGCACGAGTGATAACCTTAACCATGTGCTTTATAAAGCGGAAAAACGTTACCCTAATGCTTCCATTTCTGGAAAAATGGTGGCGCTAATCTCTGCGATTGGTTCATCAATCAATACCAACTTTGCATTAGGTAAAGGAATGCAAGCATTGATTGAAGCCAATGTGAACCCCATGGCAGCCCATTCTTCAATGCGAAATGTTAACGTTCAGTTTGTGGTTGAAGACAGTGATTATAACAATGCGATTTGTGCGTTACACCAAGCGTTGATCGTTGCCAAAAGTGGCAGTAAACAAAGTAATAAAGTGAAAGCCGCTTAAACTTGCTTGAGTCGTCGACCCCCATTGATCTTAATCAGTGGGGGTTTTGTTTTTTCTCTTTCCACCCGTGCTGTTTGAATGAGCAATATTAGTGAATGGTTGGTGCTAACCATTGTGCTAATTTTCTCAAATCCACATGGATGATCCAACGTACGGGGTGAGCCAGCGTTATGGGCTGCTGAGGCAAAGAAAAAATAGTATCTTGGCAACGCTGTGGAAATGTCATGACTGCGGGCCATTGAGTGTTCACGGCTTTTGATGTTGATTCAACGATTTGCAAATGGATTGTGGGGTATTGATTCATTTTCACCTCTCCTGATTGAGGAGAACACGGGTTCTTCTCTATCTATCATCAAAGCTAAGCAAGGCTGGTACATCATGGATGTTTTTCATCGCTTGTGCTTATTATGATAAATGAGGGCTACGACTAGAAGTTCAAGGGAAAAGGTTGCGTAGAGTGTGAAAAAACCGCAGGCGATGCCATTTACTGAGCCATCGCCAACATTTTATTGCCTACTTACCATTACATGAGGCCGTGAGCTTTTCGGTGAGTACCGAAGAGGTAACATGGTGGTCGTGTAATTGAGTACGAAATAACATACTGTTAGCGATCCAAGCCGTTAAGGGCGCGACAATCACGAGGGATAAACTTCCCATTAATGTTCTTGCTACTTCACTGGCGACTAATTTCATATTGAAAATCTGCATTAAGCTGGTATCTCGGCTAATAAACAGCATTAATAGTGTCAGAAAACCACCTGAGTATGCCAGTAATAGGGTGGTTGTCATGGTACCAATTACTGCATTTCCAACTCTAAAGCCTGAGCGAAGGAGCTGTTTTTTATTCATTTCTGGATTGGTGAGTTTGAGCTCTTCCATCGTTGCGGCCATTTCCATCGCTACATCCATGGCCGCGCCACTGGCTCCAATGAGAACAGCCGCATAAAGCACATCAAGCATATTGAGATGCATCCCAGTTTCAAAAAGTAGGAGCTGGGCCATGGGTTGTGTCATACCATCAAGTTTGAGTACTTTCCCACACATGAGACAAAGTAACGCGGTGATCATCAAACCAATGAGTGTTCCTATAAATGCGGCTTTTCCTTTATTGGTCCAACCTGCGATGGAAAAAATGATAAGTGCACTGAGTGTAATAAGCGTTGCGGTCGTGATGAACATCGGGGGATAACCGGCGACAAGCCCTGGAATTAATAACTGCCAAATAATCAGCACGGAACCAACAAAAGAGATCAGCGCTCTCAAACCAATATGACGAGCATAAGCGAGCAGCGCAATCGCAAAAAGTGCAAATAACATCATTAAATAAGGTAGCCGATAATGAGAGAGCGCTTTGATATGGTGAACTTGCCCATTTTGATTGAACTGTATGGCGACTAAAATCGTATCCCCCGGTTGATAAAATTCATCATATTCCAGTGTTCCAGTGAGTAAATTGAAAGCAGAGTAAGGCTTATCGGGGTAGTTTTTTAACTCAATGGTCAGGGTTTGCATACCAATGCGGTTACTGCCAATGACCGTGAGTTGGCTGTCATCACAAGCAAGCACGGTGGCAACGTGTTCGGGTTGTTGACCTTTCCCGGATCCCATCGCCCCGTATACAGTAAAACAGAGTAACACGATGACGGCTAGGTAGATGCCTCGCATGAATTTCTCCTTATAAGAAAACGGAAGCGCAGTTGGCTTCCGCATTCAATTTGGTTTTGCTGATTAGCCTTGACGGCCAATATTGACTTGCATGATCTCCGCGATGGTTTGTGCCACTTGGGTGTTGTCTTTAAAGCCCCCTAGTTTATCGGCCTGAACCCCGATAGCAGAGAGAGGCAGTTGTGTTGCGGTATGGGCATAAGATGTCCAATAAACCCCAGCGCGTTTTGAGGTAATATGAGCCACCGCAATAGCCACGGGATCATAACCGCCATAAAGATTTTTGAGGTTAGGCGCTTTTTTATCAACGGCGTTCATTGCGGTTTCAATCAATGACTTTTCTTCATCGCTGAGTGTGCTCAAGTCAAATTGCGCGGCAATATGTTGGTAGAAAGCGGAGCGATTACCCTGATAGACGCCTTGTAGTTTGTCTTCGATAGACTCTTTAGCGTGGGTAACATTATCGAGAGTCATGAAATAATTTTTGCCAAACCCCATACCCATACCCCCCGTTTCGTGATCGCCGGTCACAATCACTAATGTGTCATCTGGATTTTTGTGATAAAAATCGAGTGCTTTTTGTACTGCTTGATCAAAGGCAAGGGTATCGAAAATCGTGCCTGCAATATCATTGGCGTGTGAAGCATGGTCAATACGCCCTCCCTCGATCATAAGGAAAAAACCGTCTTTATTCTTTGCGAGGAGATCAATCCCTTTCTCTGTCATCTCCGCGAGCGATGGAAGGTGATTCGTTTTAATTCGATCAATTTCATAAGGTTCATGTGAAGCGCTAAACGCGGCAAATACTTTATCGCCAGCTTTAGGGTGATAGCCGCGGAAACTGGCGACCGATTCACTACCGACAAAAGTTCGGTAATCATTTTTCTTCATCGTCGCAACCAGATCTTTACCATCTGTACGTTTGGAATTTTTACCTGCTACAAAGTGTCGATAACCGCCGCCAGCGAAATAAGTAATGCCGGAATTGGTATAGTCTTGAGCAATCTCATTTTCATTATCTCGGCTGATGTTTTTAGCAATAAACGCGGCAGGAGTGGCATGCGTAAGACGAGTGGTGGTAATAAGGCCCGTGGTCATGCCTTTTTTCTGAGCGCCTTCGAGCAGAGAGGCAACTTTAGTGCCATTGGGTAACATGCCAACCATACCATTATCGGTTTTCATACCCGTGGCTAAAGCCGTTGCCGATGCCGCTGAGTCTGTGACTAGGGAATCGGCTGAGTGGGTTGTGTTTATTCCGGTAATTGGCAGGCTGTTCATGGCTAAACGTGCGTTTTTATCGCCGGTTTTCTCTTGCAGATAATACTCTGCGACTTGGCGTTGGGCTGTTGCCATGCCATCTCCAATCAGATAAATGACATGTTTGGGTGCATCGGCTAATACAGAGGTACTTAATAAGGTCAGTGCCGTGAGAGTGGCATAGTTAAACTTTGACATTGCGTTTATTTCCATGTTGTTAGTGTGGTTTCTGTTCAACACGCTAAGCGACAAAGATGAATGATTTCTTACAAAATCATGTCACGTTCAATCGCAATGTCTGATGATTGATTAAGATCAAGTTATCCTTTCTTTGTTGGGCGCTATGGTTACCGAGTTATAAGGTGGTAAGTAACCGATCTCCGACCTTTACATAAGCCTCATGCGTACTAAGTATCTCTAAATAATCATGGCTATTGGTAATAAAAATAGGTGTCGTAGTATCAAAGCCTAAATGGGTGATTTTGTCTAAATCAAACTGGATAAGGGGCATCCCTTCGGTAATTTTTTCTCCTGTCTGAACCAGTAAAGAAAAGCCATCACCTTGTAATTTAACCGTATCTAGGCCGATATGTATGAGAAGCTCCACGCCTTGTTCACTTTTTAAACCTATTGCGTGATGAGATTTAAAGATGGAAGCGACATAGCCATCAAAAGGGGCAAATAAGGTGCCACTGTCTGGGCGAATAGCGACACCTTGCCCCATGATTTCACTGGCAAATGTTGGGTCATTAACCATAGATAAGGGGACCACCTCGCCACTCAATGGGCTAGCTATCTGTAGATGTTGTTTTTGTAAAGAGGAGGGCGGCGTTAATGTAGGAGATGCATTCGATTCTATTTGTTTGGCATCTTCATGAGTATGAGGAGTAAAAAAGTAAGTTAAGGTGACCGATAGAGCCAGCGTTAATAATGTTGCTAAAATACAGACCACAACCGTGTTATCTATTCCTTGTGGTGAAATGATCTGAATAAAAGAGAAAAGACTTAATAGACCCATTGAATAAGACTTTACATGGAATGAGGCAATAATACTGGACCCTATGGCGGCAGAGAAGCAACCGAAAATAAATGGCCATTTTCTAGGGAGGGTAATACCATAAATTGCCGGTTCTGTTACTCCAAATAATGCTGTAATAGCAGCAGAACCTGCATAGCCACGAGTCTTGTTATTATGTGTTTTTAGGAAAATGCCCAAACAAGCCCCTACTTGTCCAAAAATGGCAGGGATAAGAAGTGGTATAATTAAGCTGTAGCCATCAATAGCAATATTATTCATCATGATGGGGACTAAACACCAATGAATCCCCAATACAACCAACATCTGCCAGATCGCACCAATCACTCCGCCTGCCAGTTCTGGGCTAGTATGGTAGAGGTAAACTATCCCACTCGAAATCATATTTGCAATAAAAGTACTGAGTGGACCAATCACTAAAAATGTGATGGGTATTGTTATGGTTAAACATAAAAAAGGCGTTAACCAATTATACAAGAAGGTCGATAAGTTTTTGGGTAGAGCTTGTTCTAGACGAACATTAAACCAAGTCGCAAATAAAATGGGTATCACGGAGGTGGAATAATTTAAATAGAGGATAGGTAATCCCATAAAATTTTCTGACGGAACTTCTTGACCGGAAATTTGTTGAAAAAACAACCAATTAACATGGGTGGTAATTTCTGGATGTACCAGAGCACCTGCAATAGCGATACCAAACAAAGGGTTACTATTAAAATATTTGGCTGCTGTATAACCGAGAAAAATAGGAAGAAAGAAAAAAATCGTATCTGCAGCAGAGAAGAGAATTCGGTATGTGCCACTGTTGATGGTTATCCAGCCAAGGTTAGATGATAAAAGAACAAAACCTTTTAAAATCCCACCTGCACTTAATAACCACAGCAGAGGATGAAAAATCCCTGTGATGGTATTGATGATGGCTCCCATCCAATGAGAAAAGTGAGTGTGCTTTTGTGGTTTGAGTAGTGGCAGAATGGATTGATAGAGTTTTTCTACGTGTGTACCAATAACTATCTGAAACAGCCCTCCAGTATGAATGACGGAAATGACATCGGGCAGATTTTTTATTTCTTTAATTGCTTCGATTGGAACTCGTTTTAGCTGAAATCGTAATCGAGTTGTACAGTGAGAGACTCGGATAATATTATTTGAGCCACCAAGCTGTTTCACCACTTGATGTGCAAGATGGTCATGGTAGGTTGTCATTAAACTATCTCTCTCTTTGCTTAGAAGATGTGGCTCGTCTGACTCTTTCTACATGGATAGTCAAAAACATCATTTCTTCTGAAGTCATACTATGTTGGAATTTTTTATTTACATATTGGCTGATTTTCTCAACACAGAAAAAAGCGGTGGGATATTTCTCTCTAACCGAAAGGAATAGGGAGTCATCTTCATCGGAGATTGTTGTCTGATGGAGTAGTCGATGAACGAAAAATTTTAGATGGGTCACTAATCGCCTAAATTCGACACTGTCCTCATTGAGATCCAAACCGAGATTGTATTTAATCATATGAATAATATCGCGGATTAGATTGGTTACACTGATCGTGTTATTCATATCTTCATGCAGTTGTGCATTCACCAAATGTAGAGTAATAAAGCCCGCTTCATCTTCATCAAATTGAACACCAGATGCTTTCTTGATTAATTGGAGTGCTTGTAACCCGACGTCATATTCTGCAGGATACAATTGCTTAATCTCCCATAACATGCCATTTTTCACTTTCTGGCCGGTTTGTAGCCTTTGAATGGCAAAATGCAGGTGATCCGCTAAGGCGACTCGGATGCTAGGATGCAGGTTTCCCGTGAGTGAAGAATCTGCCAGTTCCAAGATTTGTTCTATCGTAGCAAGCAGTTCAAGCGGTATTCCTTCTAGCAGTTCGTGATAACGAGCATCAATGGCGGCATCGCTAGAAGTGAGAGTAAACACTTTTTCTATTTTTTTTGCATCAATTTCCATTCCAATTTTCATTTGAAACCCGATTCCTCTCCCCATAACAACGACTTCCCGTTGATTGGCATCGGTAGAAATGAGTACATTATTATTTAATACTTTTGATACACGCATAATTTATAAACTACTTGGCTGCTTTTTGTATATAAAAAAACCTAAGCTGGGTAAGGTATACTCACACCTTACCCAGCTTAGGTTTTGCCTGCTTTATCAGTAACAATCCTTATTTGAATTTAGTGTATAGAGATTGTTGGGTGTTCTCAAATTGGTAGAAGATAATGTGTGAATGAGTACACATTTATCATTGAGCTTGATGTGTCTATTTTTAATGAGGAGGTCTTTCGATGCAAAGTATCATGATTCGATTATGAGGCTTAAACAGTGTGTGATTTATTTCTCACTTTCTGTTGCTGATATGCTCTTTTTCAGAGATCTTAATCACGATTGATACTTGATGGCGTTGACCTAATAAAGCGGTGGGAATAACGTCACCGACATCGAAACGGATTGTTATCGCAATAGCGAGCAAAACCTGACTTTACTTATCTTTCACATCGGTGATGGAGTAAGAAGTCAGGTTTTTTTATACATAAATTTTAGCATTTGGGATTGTTACCTTTGGCTGGGCAAAACCCGAGAATATCCAATTTTATCTATGGATATTCTCGGGTTTTTTTATGCCTTTTCGCCAGTGAGTAACTTGATTGATTGAATAGGGCATTTTATGGAATACGAGCAACTTGCGGCAGAGATCATACACAGTGTTGGTGGCGCCGATAACATAGCGAGTGTTGTACATTGTGCAACCCGTCTTAGATTTAAACTTAATGACAACACTCAGGCTGATAAAGAGCAAGTCAACGCCTTGGAAGGGGTTATTGCTGCGGTAGAAAGCGGTGGGCAATTTCAGGTGGTGATCGGTAACCATGTGAATCAAGTTTTTCGTGCGGTAATGGTGACGATGGGTAATGAAGAGGTGGTAAAACCAATAGAGAAGAAAACGAAGGATGGAGTATTGAGTGTATTCATTGATCTCATTTCTGGCATCTTCACCCCCTTACTTGGGATTATGGCCGCGTCCGGAATTTTGAAAGGCGGTCTGGCGTTGGCGATAGCGGCAGGTTGGACAACAACGGACAGTGGCATCTATCAACTGCTATTTGCGGGAAGTGATGCGTTGTTCTTTTTCTTCCCACTGGCACTGGGATATACCGCAGGGATGAAATTTGGTGGCAGTCCATTTGTCACGATGGCGATAGGGGGCGCTTTGGTGCACCCCACTATGATAGCAGCGTTTGATGCATCTCAAGTTCCGGGCTATGAGGCTCTGACCTTTTTGGGTATGCCTATTACCTTTATGAACTATGCCTCTTCGGTTATGCCGATTATTTTTGCGGCTTGGGTCTCATGCCGGCTTGAGCCTATGTTTAATCGAATATTGCCAAGTGCAATCAAAAACTTCTTCACACCTCTGCTGTGTATTGTTGTCACAGTTCCTCTGACTTTTTTGGTCATTGGCCCAGCCGCGACTCATGCCAGCCAGTTTCTGGCGCACGGTTATGAACTCATTTATGCCGCCAGCCCCGTTGTTGCAGGGCTTATCATGGGCGCTTGCTGGCAGATCTTGGTTATTTTCGGCTTACATTGGGGCTTTGTACCGATTCTACTCAACAACATGGCTGTGATGGGCTCAGATAGTATGATGCCGCTACTGGTTCCTGCTGTTCTTGCACAAGCGGGGGCTGCATTTGGTGTGTTCTTAATGACGAAAGACGTCAAGCTGAAAGCTATTGCTGGCTCGGCTTCTACGGCGGGTCTTTTCGGAATTACTGAACCTGCTATATACGGTGTTAATTTACCGAAAAAACGTCCTTTCATTATTGGATGTATTTCCGGTGCCATCGGTGCCGCTATTATCGGCTACTTCAATGCACGCGTTTACTCGTTTGCTATGCCAAGTCTTTTGATTTTCCCACAAGTGATTCCACCGACAGGCGTTGATATTACGCTATGGGCAACTGTTTTTGCCTCAATTTTATCGATTGTATTGGCCACAGTTTTAACCGTCATGTTTGGTCAAGTGAATGGTGATGTTAGATCCGCTGCTCACGATACTGTTAAAACCAAAGTAAGTTAACAAAGGAGATTAATTCAATGAGTTTTTGTTTTCCCGATTCATTTCTCTGGGGAGGCGCAACTGCTGCTAACCAGATTGAAGGTTCACATGTTACCGATGGTAAAGGTCTGTCAACGTCTGATGTTCAACCATTGGGTGCTTTCGGAGAGTTAGTTTACCGAGAACCCGGTGACTTCAATATCAAAGATGTGGCGATTGATTTCTATCATCGTTACGCCGAAGACATTGCATTATTCGCAGAAATGGGATTTACCTGCTTGCGTGTATCGATTGCTTGGAGTCGCATTTTCCCAAATGGTGATGATGCCGAGCCAAATGAAGCGGGCCTTGCATACTACGACTGTGTGTTTGATGAAATGGCTAAGCATAATATTACCCCACTGGTAACCCTTTCTCATTACGAGATGCCGCTCAATTTAGCCAATAAATATCAGGGTTGGGCTAGCCGCGAAGTGATCGGTTTTTTTGAAGATTACGCTAAAGTGGTATTTAACCGTTATAAAGATAAAGTCAAATTATGGCTGACCTTTAACGAAATCAATGTCACGTTGCACGAACCATTCACCGGATCTGGTTTGCCGCGTAATTGTAGTGAACAAACCCGTTTTCAAGCCATTCATCACCAACTCGTGGGTAGTGCAAAAGCGGTGAAAGCGTGTCATAACCTCATTCCAGATGCGAAAATTGGGAACATGATTCTGGGCGCAATGCAATATCCTCTGACTTGTAAACCCGATGATGTCATGAAAACATTGATGCTGAACCGTGAATGGCTCATGTTTGGGGATATTCAGGCGCGAGGTTACTACCCCAGCTACATGACTCGTAAATTCAAAGAATTGGGGGTTGAGCTCAATATTACGGAAGATGATAAAGCGTCTTTAAAAGAAACCATTGACTTCATTTCATTCAGTTACTACATGACGGGCTGTGCCAGTGCGGATCCGGTAGAGAATGAGAAGGCTTGTGGCAATATGGTTAATATGATCCCCAACCCACACCTAAAAGCTTCGGAGTGGGGGTGGCAAATCGACCCCGTGGGCTTGCGTTACTTGCTGAACGTCTTATACGACCGCTATCAGTTACCGTTGTTCATTGTAGAAAATGGTTTGGGCGCTAAGGACCAACTGGATGATAACGGAGAAATCCAAGATGACTACCGTATTCAATACTTGAATGATCATCTGTATCAAGTGGGAGAGGCGATTCAAGATGGCGTTGAAGTGATGGGGTATACCTCTTGGGGCCCGATTGATTTAGTGAGTGCTTCAACCGCACAGATGTCAAAACGTTATGGCTTTATTTATGTTGATCGTGATGATGAAGGTCGCGGTACTTTAGAGCGTAAGCGGAAGAAGAGCTTTTGGTGGTATAAAAATATTATCGAATCAAAAGGCGCACTGCTTAAATAAATTATTAAATTAAAATATTAACCATTTTATAGATGGCTATTTTAAATAGCTGTCTATGGGTTTTTCTTTCAGAAAAATAAGAGAATTAATATGAAAAAGACACTACCTTCTGCATGTCTCATTTTATCTTCATTGTTTAGTATTCCTTGTTTTGCTAAAAATAATGATGGTAACTGGATTGAAAATTATTTAGACCCAAATAATGGCAGTGAGCTATCACGATTTACAGATTATGAAAATAATACTCGATGGTATTATAATTTAAGGCTTCAAGGTACAACGAATATGGGGAATAGTAGTGATAATCGATCCAGTTCGTTAGAAGCAAGCCTAAGGCTCAGAGGAAAAACGATGTTTACTGATGACTTAGGTTTTACTGGTGATTTTTGGTTAAAAGCGAAGGAGATTTATAGTACTTTTGATGGAGAAAGAACCAATAGTTACGATGATCTTGACGAAAGTGCGACATGGGAAAATTTAATCATTGGTATTGAATCTAATCAATATGGTGCGTTGGTCTATGCTAAGCATACGGCGACATGGGCTGTATTTTCTACCGATATGGGTATGCTTGGTCAAAATAATATACAAGCGGATGCCGGTGGCAAAAATGCAGGGAAAATTATATATAAGAATCATTTTGATAATAACCTATTTATTCATGCGAGTTACGACTATAATTCAAAGATTTCTGGTTTAGATATTGGATATCAAACAGAAAATATTTATCCTTTCGTTGCAGATGCTTACGGAATTTATTTTTCTATTCATAATGGACAGCCATTTTTAAATACTGGATATAGTAGTTCAATTATTGGTAATGTTGATATCAATAGTGACATTAAATCAGATACTGCATTCAATAGACATAGTGATGACTTATTGACCTATTCTTTGAGTGGTTACAAACAATTTGGCTTTAATGGTCGCTTTGGTACGGTGATCTCCTACTCGGAACGAGAACATGGAGAAACGAAAGCAGAGGTAAGAGAAAGGGGCTATACCACGGGTGGTTTGGGATTTTCTGCTTCGGCCACTTATCAATATTTTCCTGAGGGGCTCAAGGGGTGGGGGCCCGTTGTGACTGTCTCTCATGATGAATTCACAGATAAATTTGTTCCTCAAATTCAGTATTGGTTTGAACCACAAGTTCGTCTGTGGGTTGGACATGTACTAACTTCTCATGGGGAAAATACTACACAAGCTGAATTCCAGATAGATTTTTAAGCCTATAACCTGAAAAGCAGGTTTGTACTTGGTCGTCATACTCTATTTTTTATCTAAAAGTGAGGTATGTTATTGGAAACGGGTATATCACCGAGATGTATTGGGTGAATGGACTTGAATAAAAAGCCCTTGATAAATCAAGGGCTTGAGTTGTTAGTTGAGGGGTTTCTAGCTCTAGAGTATTTGTCACCATTCCCATCGCTTCACAAAAACTGCTTCCCATAATCATGACTTAATACCCAAACGTTTAGCTAAACGGTGTAGGTTTCCACTATCTAATACTAATTGACGAGCGGTTGCTGCCCAATTTCCTTGATTATGGTTGAGAGCTTCAATAATTGCGTTTTTTTGAAACCGATCGGTTGCGTCTTTAAGGCTCAAATTGGATTGGGTCATCATCGGAATTTCTGGCGTATTCAATCCACCTGAATTTGAATGCCATGAGGTATCGATATCAAAGTCTGACGCTAACAATTCAATGTCTGTAGACTGCGTGCGAGCTCTGGACAATACCGCTGCGCGTTTGATCATATGCTCCAACTCTCGCACATTTCCTGGCCATGAGTACTGTTTGAATGCTTGAATCAGAGTAGGTGAGAAACGAATGCTATTTAGCCCTAATTTGCTTCGTAACTGCTCTGCGAAGAAGCCTGCTAGCAATATCACGTCTTCTTCACGTTCACGTAGTGGAGGGACGTGAAGTGGGAAGACACTCAAGCGGTGATATAAATCGGCTCGAAATCGCCCGGCGGTCACTTCTTCATGTAAAACTCGGTTGGTCGCGGCCACAATACGAGTATTTACACGGATATGCCGATCGTCTCCGACACGTTGAATGTCCCCATACTGCAAAGCTCGCAGCAGCTTTGCTTGCAATTCAAGCGAGAGTTCACCCACTTCATCTAAAAAGAGAGTGCCCCCATCAGCCAGCTCGAATTTGCCTTTTCGGTTACTGATTGCGCCTGTGAATGCCCCCTTTATGTGTCCAAACAGCTCACTTTCTGCCACGGATTCAGGTAAAGCCGCACAATTTAGATAGACCAATGTTTTATCTGCTCGGTGAGACCGGTGATGAATCGCATTGGCGACCAATTCTTTTCCGACCCCAGTCTCACCCATGACTAATACGGACAGTTCAGTATCAGCAACGGCATCAATTTGCTGCTGTAGTGACTTGATTCCATTTGATTCACCAATGATGTCATCATTCAATGCCCGCTTTTCGGTATACGATTCTCTTGGCAAACTGGTTTGTGTTTCTAATTGTTCAAGAAGTAATGCGGTATGAAGTCCACCTGCAGCTAACGCACTGATAAAACGTAATTCATGGTTTGAAAGCCCATCAAATTGATTTGGGTCAAAAGCATCAATGGTGATTGCACCAATCAGATGGTCATCAATTAATAACGGCAATCCAATGCATGAATGAACATGCAATTTATCATCATGATTGGGGATCAAGCCATCGTAGGGATCCGGTAAGTGACTGTCGGATGGAAAACGGACAATATCGCCAGCTCGGGCGATGGCTTCTAGCCGAGGATGTTGATCAATTGAAAATCGGCGACCTAACACTTCCTTTGCCAAACCATTGATGGCTAGTGGTTTAAATAACTGATTTTCATAAAGAAGTAGAGCAGATGCGTCGCATTTTAAAACCTCTCGGATGGTGGTTAACAAGGTGTCGAAACGTGCTTGTCGAGTGAGTGCGGAGTTCAGATCTTGAGTAATATGTAACCATTGGGCGATTAATGAGGTCATAGCTGATACCAATCATGTCAATATGACAATGTTACTGTTATATTGACAGAAGTCAATTATTGTCATATTGACAATTTCATTGGGTGTTTTGTTTTAACTAGTTGATTTTTAATAATTAAAAATTCTGGCACGGCGTGTGCAGTATTGGAGGTGTTCAAGAATTCAATTAACTTAAATCGTCATCTAAGGTAGTCACTATGACAATTCACGTAAAAAACAATATTCATTGGGTCGGTCAACGCGATTGGGAAGTACAGAACTTCCATGGTACAGAATACAAAATGACCAAAGGTACCAGCTATAACAGTTATCTCATTCGTGAAGAAAAAACGGTACTGATTGACACGGTTGACCATAGATTCAGTCATCAGTTTTTACAAAACCTTGAGATGGAAATTGATCTTAAGTCTATTGATTTTATCGTTGTTAATCACGCTGAAGAAGATCACTCAGGCGCTTTATCCGCATTAATGGAGAAAATCCCAAACACGCCGATTTATTGTACCGAAGCGGCAATAGATTCGATTGTTGGGCATCACCATCATCCTGAATGGAATTTTAAAACGGTAAAAACAGGTGACAGTATTGATATTGGTAACGGTAAACAATTAGTTTTTGTTGAAGCACCAATGCTTCACTGGCCCGATAGTATGATGACTTACTTAACGGGTGATGCGGTGCTATTTAGTAACGATGCTTTCGGTCAGCACTATTGTGATGAACGATTGTTTAACGATGAAGTCGATCAGAATGAACTGATGGAACAATGTTTGCGTTATTACTCCAACATCTTAACGCCATTTAGCCGCTTCGTGACGGCAAAAATTAAAGAGGTATTAAGCTTTAATCTCCCTGTCGATATGATTGCAACCTCCCATGGCATTGTGTGGAGAGACAACCCGGCTCAAATTATTGAGCAATATTTAGCGTGGGCAGATAACTATCAAGAAGATCGAATTACCATTTTTTATGATTCGATGTCGAATAACACACGTATGATGGCAGACGCTATAGCTCAAGGCATTCATGATGTTGACCCTACTGTTGCCGTTAAGGTCTTTAACGTCTCTAAGCATGATAAGAACGAAATTCTAGCGAATGTCTTCCGCTCTAAAGGCATTCTGGTGGGATCTTCAACCATGAATAATGTCATGATGCCAAAAATTGCAGGCATGCTAGAAGAAATTACAGGGCTTCGTTTTAAAGCAAAAAAAGCGGCGGCTTTTGGTAGCTATGGTTGGAATGGTGGTGCGGTTGATCGTATACATGCGCGTTTGACCGATGCTGGGTTTGAAACGGCGATCAGCTTGAAAACCAAATGGCGACCAGATGGAAAAGCGATGCGCGAATGCCGTGAACACGGTCAGAGCATTGCTAAGTTGTGGGCCAATAACGATTTATCAAAACTTACCGAGGTTTTTTCTCCAAAGCCTGACCACGTATCTCCGGCTCTTCAAGTGATTCCACAAAAGGCGAAAGAGGCTCTGCCTGTTGTTCAACATGAACCGCCGCATCCTGAAGGCTGTCAATGTATGATTTGTACGGTATGCCATTGGGTGTATGACCCTGCGTTAGGTGAGCCTAACCAAGGTATTGAGCCTGGAACTGTCTGGTCTGACGTACCCGATGACTTCTTATGCCCAGAATGTCACTTAGGCAAAGACGTTTTTATTGAGCATAAATCATAAGGAGGCAGCATGCAGGCACCCATCGTAATTATTGGTAGTGGTTTTGCTGCTTACCAATTAGTTAAAACTGTGCGTCGTATGGACGCACATATTCCAATTCAACTCTTTACCGCTGAAGAGGGGGCGGAATATAACAAACCAGACTTGAGCCATGTCTTTAGTAAAAAACAAACAGCATTGGATTTGGTCGTCAAAACGGGCGAGGCGTTTGCCCAAGAATACAAAATCGAATTGTTTGCCAACACCATGGTTGAAAAGGTGGATGTTCAGTCTCAACAAGTGACAGCAAATGGGGGGATTTACCCTTATGCCAAATTGGTGTTTGCTACCGGTGCAAAAGCGTTTGTGCCACCAATGAGTGGTGATGCTGTGGAAGAGGTGTTGACGTTGAACTCATTGCAAGAGTATCAAGCTGCTGAGGCGTACATTAGCCGAGCAAAGCAGGTGTTGGTGATTGGTGGCGGGTTAATCGGTGTTGAAATCGCTATGGACCTAGCCAATAGTGGGAAAGACGTCACCATTGTCGAACCCAATGAGCGCTTACTCA
The DNA here is from genome assembly GCF_900167345.1 of Vibrio cincinnatiensis DSM 19608. Lineage (GTDB taxonomy): Bacteria > Pseudomonadota > Gammaproteobacteria > Enterobacterales > Vibrionaceae > Vibrio > Vibrio cincinnatiensis. Next base: position 243,668 of record NZ_FUXB01000006.1, read on the forward strand.
TGAACTTGATCCCTGAATTTATTGCTCTACCGCTTGAGAAGCAGCTTAAACAGCAAGGCGTTCAACTTGCGTTAGAAAATAGTGTCGTTGCAGTCAATCATTCAGAGAACGCATTAGCAGTATCATTGAGTTGTGGACAAATCGTTGAAACCGATGCTGTGATTTCGGCTGCTGGTTTATGTGCTAATACGCAATTAGCCCAAGATTCTACTATCGCAGTAAACAAAGGCATCATTGTTGATCATCATTTACAAACTTCCATTCAGAATGTGTTTGCATTGGGGGATTGCGCTGAAATTCAAGGACGAATGATGCCATACCTTCAGCCTATTGTGTTAAGCGCCAATGTGTTAGGTAAGCAGTTACTTGGCCAAGAGGCACAACTGGTATTGCCACCAATGATGATCAAGGTAAAAACGCCTCACTACCCAATTCAACTCGCAGGAAAGATAAACGATGTTGTGCATTGGGAGGTAAGCATTTCAATGTCTGGTGTTGTGGCGAAAGCGAAAGATGAAATGGAGCAATTCGTTGGTTTCATTGTTACCGGTGAACAAATCAAACAGGCATTTCCATTACTTCGTGAGCTATCACAAGCCGCTGTTCATTCTTAAGTCGAATTCATCATAAAATGAGAGGAGAGATGACTATGTCGCATCTACGTATTCCGAAAAATTGGACCGTTCAACGCTCCCCCCTTTTTTTCACCAAAGAGAATGTGCCTCAGCTTTGCTTTCTTACCACAATACAGCGGAAGGAGTATTTGGTCAGTTGTGTGTGAAGGAAGGACAAGTGACGTACTATGATTTTTCCGATGAGTATGCAACAGAACCTGAAGTTGTGGTGGACATTAATGCAGGGCAATTTGCGACCAGTCCACCGCAATATTCATTTTTGGTCTGATTTATTGAAGAAAATCAGCCCATGAATCATTCCTAATCTGGCCAATACCTCTGAGATAGCATTGTCTTAAAACGAGAAAAGCCCTTGATAAATCAAGGGCTTGAACGTGGCGGAGAGATAGGGATTTGAACCCTAGATACGCTATTAACGTACGCCGGTTTTCAAGACCGGTGCTTTCAACCACTCAGCCATCTCTCCATTACGGGCGCTATCATATTGATTGAAATAAGGTTTGTAAAGTCTTTCATCGGGTTTCCATTACGGTTTATATCAAACATGTGTATTCATAATAAAAATACATTGTTGGTGTTTTCATTCAATTTTGTGATTTTTGCATAAATCGGTTAAGTGATCACTCTAAGGGGGGAGTTTCTAATAAAATAATGTTTTATTAATAACTGTTTGTTTATTAAAAGGAAATGGTGGTTTGGTATACACATGTACGCAATAAAGTATTTGCGAATTACTGTGAAGTACTTCAAAATTAGTCCATTGGCAGTGCTTCTTTGTTAAGAATGAGGTTTTGATGAAAGTTACCGATCTTTTAAAGCATCGAGCTGAAAATTTGGTCAAGAACACGGAATTTAAGCAATGGATGTCGCCAACCGTACGTGAGTATTGGGATGGCTTTTTAGATAGAGCGAACAGTCGTCAGCTTTTTTCATGGGTAAAAGAGTTTCACCAGCCCGCCAATGAAGAAGTCAATCTGGTTCCTGACATTGAATTAAAACCAGAAGCCCAAGCACTTTATGAAGAATTGACGAGTAAGCTGGGTGAAGTGATTCATACTGGCGATTGGCTTATGGTCGATCAACAGCGTATCAATCAGTTTGGTGATGTCACTGAAGATTTACAGTGGATTCATACGGATCCTGAGCGTGCAGCGGTAGAGTCTCCATTTAAAACAACCATCGCTCATGGTTTTTTGACACTAGCGTTGTTACCCAAATTAACGGACAGTGTGGATGCGGATAAACCTTTATTTCCTTCTGCTAAGCTGGTGGTCAATATCGGGTTGAATTCCGTTCGTTTTCCTTATCCTGTTAAGGCGGGTAATCGTCTTCGGGCTGTGAGCACGTTGTCAAAAGTGACCCCCGTGAGAAAAGGGTTAGAGATTGAGCGTGAGATTAAAGTGGAGATTGAAGGGGTTCGGCGGCCAGCTTGTATTGTGGTTTCTGTGATCCAACTACATTTTTAATCTGAATCGGGTATTAGAAGGGGAGCTTTGGCTCCCCTTTGTTGTATGAATGAGAGAATCGCATAAGGATCATAGACTCTTTTGTTTATTCGGGTGATACTCAACGAAACACAATGGCATCAGAGGGAGTTATGGCGGTCATTAATTTGCTGCAACGTCAGATAGAGAAAAGGGCGGAATGGGTTTGCCAAAGCCGAAACCAAAGTTTGCCAGTAGAGTTGGGGAAATCAAGTTACGAGCCCATTGATAATGGGGTGCAGTTTATTTTGCATCACTACAAGCTTGATTCAAACCAGTGTGATTATACCAGTATTGTTGCCAGAGTGATTTGGGAAGAAGAAGATAGCCTGTGGGCTTTGTATGTACCGGCTGAACCAACAGGGGCTGAGTATCAATGGATTCCTTACCCTTATTTATCAAAAAGCATCGATTTAACCGCACTGATCCGAGAAATTGAAAAAGACCCCAAATCTTATTTTTGGTCATAGGAATGTTGTTTTACTAACTTTTTATTAATTGTTGAATAAAAAAACAGGCACATATAGTGCCTGTTTAGGTGGTAAGCGAACATTGGTGATGTTATTTATGCTGCCGGGCTGGCTGATTCAGTTTGAGCAGAAGGAGAATCTGCAAAGACCTGAGTGGGTTTAGCGACGATGTTACGGTTATCTAGATTCACTTCACTTAACACGACTTCTAAGGTATCACCTAACTGATAAACCAAAGTATTATCAATGGTTACCGTTCCCTCCTCACCATTACAGACAAGACGTTCTTTATTGTCTAAAATCAGTGCTCCAGGAATAAAAGCCATTGCGCCATTGTCTAATAAACGGACACGCATCCCGGGTCGGTTGATATCAAAGATCTCAGCCATAAAGCGGGTTTGCTTATTCGGCTCATCCGCCAGTGTTCGGGCATATAACCAATCGGCCACATTTCGTTCTGCAATTTTGTGATGTTTACGGTGGAGGGCCAGCTCTTCTCCTAGGTTTTCATCAGGAATTTGTTCAGGTTGTTTTCCCATTATGTGTGCTTTAAGCATACGGTGATTCACCATATCGCCATATTTACGGATAGGTGAAGTCCACGTCGCATAAATGTCTAACCCCATAGCGAAGTGAGGTAATGGCTGGTTGCCAATTTCACTGTAACTTTGGAATTTTCGCATTCGGTTATCAAGGTATGATGTAGGTTGTTTCGCAAGCCAGCGACGTAAAGCAGCAAAACCGTCAAGGGTTGCCAGAGTGGCTTCATCAAACTCCGCCCCATGGTTTTTCACCAGAGTTACCACATCGGCGATTTTGTCGGTTTTAAAACCTGCGTGAGTATTAAATACGCCGCAACCAAACGTTGACTGTAATACTTTACCCGCACAGATATTCGCTGTGATCATCGCTTCTTCTACTAGGCGATTAGCACTACGTCTGAGATCGGCGTGAATAGCAATTACGTCATTGTCTTCGTTTAATTCAAAGCGGTAGTCTGGGCGATCAGGGAAGACAACGGCTTGGGTTTCACGCCAAGCGGATCGTAGCTGAGAAAATTCATAAAGGTCTCGGACGACTTGGGCAATGGTCTCAATGGGTTGCCAAGTTGAGTGACCTGTTTCTAACCAATCAGAGACTTGCTCGTAAACGAGGCGAGCATGTGAGCGAATATTGGCAGCAAAAAAATGCATATCATCATTGATAGTGCCATCTTCATTGACGGTTAATGTACAACAAAGCACTGGGCGAATTTCATTTTCGATCAGAGAGCATAGGTTATCGGCTAAATCACGGGGGAGCATCGGAATATTTCTCCCCGGTAGATAAATAGTAAATCCTCGTTCACGGGCAACGTTGTCCATTGGATCATTTGCGGTAATATAAGCGGTAGGATCGGCGATAGCGATCGTGACTTCAAAACCGCCTTCTTCCCGCTTCTTAGCATACAGTGCATCATCCATGTCTTTGGTGGATTCACCATCAATCGTCACAAAAGGTAGATGAGTTAAGTCGACACGTTGTAAGTCGTCGTCATCCTGTAACTGCCAGTGATCGCACCCAGCGGGTTCTGAATTTGGCAAATCGTTTTCTGCTAATGTGACCCACCAAGGGGCAATTTTATCGTCAGCGTCAGTAATTTTTTCTGTAATTTCGACAAAGAAACCACTATCTCCCTTGAGCGGATGGCGAGTGAGTGTTGCTACGACCCAATCACCTTCGTTGACTTCTTCCGGGTTTAGGCCTTTTTGTGTTTTGGCTTTGAAGGTGTTTTTCTTCAACTGAGGATGGTCTGGCGTTACATTAAGTTTCCCTTTATGGAGCTTAACCCGGCCAATAAATCGAGTCAGAGCTGGCTCTAGCAGTTCTTGTGGCTCCGCTACTTCACGCTCGTTTTCGGTACGAATAATGGCGACGACTTTATCGCCATGTAGGCACTTTTTCATATAAGGTGGTGGTATAAAAAAGCTGGTTTTATTATCCACTTCAAGAAAACCATAGCCTTTATCAGTCGCTTTGATCTGGCCTTCTTTCTTAGGGAGATTTTCTTGAATTTGTTGTTTGAGCTGGGCAAGTAGCGGGTTATTTTGGAACATGCTTATTTATAAACCTATGATTTGTCGTTAGGAGATTCGGTTTCCTCAGCCTCTCCGATAGGCATTTCCCACAGCTTATGCTGCTTGATTTTTTTTGGGGAAAGGCGACTCGCGTCTGCGGGGTTATGGTACTGGGCTAAGCTAGAAAAGTATAGTTATCTTATGAAGCGTCTACGTATTATCTCACTTGGAAAGTGAAGGAAGATTGGGCAAAGAACGGGGGTTATAAATGTCAACCAAAGTCATGGTTAGAGAGGTAAAGTGGGAGTAGAAGAGTCTATTGCCAAGGTGAATTGGGCATAAAGGGAGAAATTTATGAATGAGATGGTGAATGTATATGAATAGATCCAATGGCTTGAGTGATATAAGTTGGGTATTTTCCCATCATTAAGAAAAATTATGTGATGAATTTCAATTTTTTCTGGCTTTTTTTATGCTTTTAAGGAATAATCCGCGTCCCTTAGATGTCCCTAGTGGCTTGATGCTTTTTAATACTCATCCGCATCTGAACGGAATCAGCTCTTCTTTAGGATTGGTTGGAAAATGGTATAGCACGTGGGACCTTAGTTATTTTTTATTTTAGTGGGAACCCCATGCAAGAAACCGTCATTCAATTTAGTGACTTAGCACTAAACAGTGCCATCCTTTCCGCCCTAAACGAAATGGGCTTTGTTTCACCAACTCCAATCCAAGCTGCTGCCATTCCTTTTCTACTTGAAGGCCGTGATGCGTTAGGTAAAGCTCAAACGGGTACAGGTAAAACTGCCGCTTTCTCTTTACCACTTTTGAACAAGTTGGATCTTAACCAATATAAGCCTCAGGCGATTGTTATGGCCCCAACTCGTGAGTTAGCCATTCAAGTGGCTGCCGAAGTGAAGACTCTTGGCCAAAATATCAAAGGCCTAAAAGTATTAGAAATTTACGGTGGTGCTTCCATCGTTGATCAAATGCGAGCTTTAAAAGCTGGAGCTCATATTGTTGTCGGTACTCCTGGTCGTGTGAAAGACTTAATCACTCGTGAACGTTTACATCTTGATGAATGTCATACTTTCGTTTTGGATGAAGCCGATGAAATGCTCAAAATGGGTTTTGTCGACGACGTTACTTGGATTATGGAACAATCGCCAGATACGGCTCAACGCGTTCTTTTCTCTGCAACAATGCCACCGATGGTGAAAGACATTGTTGACCGCTTCTTACGTAACCCTGCGCGTGTTGATGTTGCGGGTTCAAACCAGACGGTTGCGAAAGTTGAACAACAATACTGGGTGGTAAAAGGTGTTGAAAAAGACGAAGCGATGGCGCGTCTGCTTGAAACAGAAGAAACCGACGCTTCTATTGTTTTCGTTCGTACTCGTCAAGATACTGAACGTTTAGCCGATTGGTTATGTGCCCGAGGCTTTAAAGCGGCGGCATTACATGGTGATATTCCTCAATCTTTACGTGAACGTACCGTTGATCACATCAAACAAGGTGTCATTGATATATTAGTAGCAACGGATGTTGTTGCTCGAGGCCTTGATGTACCGCGCATTACTCACGTATTTAACTACGATATTCCATTTGATGTCGAATCTTACATCCACCGTATTGGCCGTACAGGCCGTGCTGGACGTAAAGGTAAAGCGATTCTATTAGTTCGTACTAACCAGATCCGTATGCTACGTACGATTGAACGTGTTACACGTTCTTCAATGGAAGAAATTCAGCTTCCTCATCGTGATAAAGTTGCGGAATCTCGCTTAACAAAACTTGCGGTGGAACTTGAAGCTGATAAAGGCCATGTTGCACTAGAAAAATTTGTAGAATTAGTGGAGAAACTGCAGTCTTCTTTAGACATTGATGCCACAACGCTTGCCGCAATTTTACTGAAACGCCAACAAGGTAAACGCCCATTATTCTACACGGGTGAAGACCCAATGATTGAAGCGATTGAACGTGATAAGTTACGTCGTCGTGATCGTCGTGATGGTGATCGCCGTGAGGGTGGTAGTCGTCGTGAATTTGGTGCACGTGAGGGTGCTCGTAATGTCGATTGGGATACTTATCAGTTACAAGTCGGCCGGGAACAAGGCGTTCAAGTAAAAGATATCGTGGGTGCTTTAGCCAATGAACTGGGTTTGACTAAGGGTTCAATCGGTGCGATCAAACTGGCTCAAGGCCATACATTTGTTCAGTTACCAAAAAGCATGTCAGCGGATGTAACAGGTAAACTTCGTAAATTACGTATTCGCCAAAAAGAAGTGGGTGCGGTGGTTTGTGATTTTGATGACTTCCGCGAGTCTCGTGGTCGTCGCCCTGAAGGTAACCGAGATGGTGGTGGTTACCGTGGCGGTCGTGAAGGCGGTCGTGGACGAGGTGATTCTTCTCGCCCTGCTCGTGATGGTGAACGTCGCTTTGACCGTAACCGTGGTGGTGATAATCGCGGAAACTTTCGTGGTGAACGCTCGGGTGAACGAGGTCAGAGTGCTCGTCGCCGTAGTGAAGCATAATCTTTAGCACCACCAGTAAGCCCGTAGATTAACCTACGGGCTTTGTCGTTTCTTTATGATTCCTTCTTTACATTACTCATGTGACCTAGGTACAATTCACGCCCATTGATGATCCGGTATTCGTGTTACCGAGTGACCATCGATGTTTATTTTCCACATACTGAACACGTGTTGCTTGGTATGCAACACCACTGTAAGGATTTATCATGCCTATTATTACTCTTCCTGATGGCAGTCAACGTCAGTTTGACCACGCTATTTCTACTATGGATGTCGCTCTATCTATCGGCCCTGGTCTTGCAAAAGCCACCATTGCTGGCCGTGTTGATGGCGTTCGTGTTGATGCATGCGATCTGATTGAACATGATGCAAGCCTTGAAATCATCACCACAAAAGATGACATTGATGGGTTAGAAATTGTCCGTCACTCTTGTGCGCACTTGCTCGGTCATGCTCTTAAGCAATTGTATCCACAAGCAAAAATGGCAATTGGACCAACGATCGATAACGGCTTCTATTACGATATTGACCTCGATCATTCTCTTTCACAAGAAGATCTCGACACCATTGAAGCTCGAATGAAAGAGCTGGCGAAAACAAAATATCAAGTCGTTAAAAAGAAAGTCAGTTGGCAGGAAGCTCGAGATACGTTTGAATCTCGAGGTGAACCTTATAAGATGGAGATCTTGGACGAAAACGTGGCACGAGATGATCGCCCAGGTCTTTACCATCATGAAGAATATATTGATATGTGCCGTGGGCCTCATGTTCCACATATGGGTTTTTGCCAGCACTTTAAATTGCTCAATGTTGCGGGCGCTTATTGGCGTGGTAACAGCGATAACAAAATGCTACAGCGTGTTTATGGCACCGCTTTCCACGACAAAAAAGCGTTACAAGCACATCTTACTCGCTTAGAAGAAGCGGCTAAGCGTGACCATCGTAAAATTGGCAAACAGCTTGATTTATTCCACATGCAGCAAGAAGCACCGGGAATGGTTTTCTGGCATCATAATGGCTGGTCCATTTTCCGTGATCTTGAAGTCTTTATTCGTCATAAATTGAATGAGTATGGCTACCAAGAAGTGAAAGGTCCATTGATGATGGACCGTGTCCTATGGGAGCGTTCTGGTCACTGGGATAAATACGCAGATGCCATGTTTACCACTTCATCTGAAAACCGTGAATATGCGATTAAACCTATGAACTGCCCAGGTCATGTGCAGATCTTTAATCAAGGATTGAAATCGTATCGTGATCTTCCTTTACGTATGGCTGAGTTCGGTTCATGCCATCGTAATGAGCCATCAGGGTCTTTACATGGTATTATGCGTGTTCGTGGTTTTACCCAAGATGATGCGCATATTTTCTGTACGGAAGATCAAATACAACAAGAAGTGACTTCATGTATCAAGATGGTGTATGACACTTATAATACCTTTGGCTTTGAAAACATTGCCGTTAAATTGTCGACTCGGCCTGAAAAGCGTGTTGGTAGTGATGAAATTTGGGATAAATCAGAAGAAGCATTAAAACATTCTCTTGAAGCCATGGGTATCGCTTATGAAATTCAAGAAGGGGAAGGTGCATTCTATGGTCCAAAAATTGAATTTACCTTGTATGATTGCTTAGATCGAGCATGGCAATGTGGTACAGTTCAGCTTGACTTCAACTTACCTTCTCGTCTTGGTGCCACTTACGTTGGTGAAAATAACGAACGTTTAGTACCAGTAATGATTCACCGTGCTATTTTAGGTTCTCTTGAACGGTTTATTGGGATCCTCATTGAAGAGTATGCAGGGTTTTTCCCAACATGGTTGGCTCCAGAGCAAGCTGTTGTTGTGAATATTACTGATAAACAAGCAGGATACGCTCAAGAAGTCGTACAAAAGCTACAAAAATGTGGTATTCGTGCGAAAGCGGACTTGAGAAATGAGAAGATAGGCTTTAAAATCCGCGAACACACTTTAAAACGTGTACCGTATATGCTGGTTTGTGGCGACCAAGAAATGGAAGCCGGTGAAATCGCAGTGCGTACTCGAAAGGGCAAGGACTTAGGTAAATTTAAATTGGATGACTTTATTACACATATCCAAGCCGAAGTTTCTAGCCGTAAGCTCAATCTGGAGGAATAAACTATTAAAGGCGGAAGACGTGGCCAACAGCCGGCCAAACAAAACCAGCACCGTTTAAACGGTGAAATTCGTGGCGTTCGTGAAGTGCGTTTAACTGGCGCAGATGGTGAATCCGTTGGTGTAGTATCGATCAGCGAAGCACTAGAAGTAGCCGTAGAAGCTGGTATGGATCTTGTAGAGATCAGCCCTAACGCCGAGCCACCAGTTTGTCGTGTGATGGACTATGGCAAGTTCCTCTTTGAAAAGAGTAAAGCTGCTAAAGAGCAGAAGAAAAAGCAAAAACAGATTCAGATTAAGGAAGTTAAATTCCGACCTGGAACTGATATTGGAGACTATCAGGTAAAACTACGCAACCTGACTCGTTTCCTTGAAGAAGGCAACAAAGTGAAAGTAACTATTCGCTTTCGTGGCCGAGAGATGGCACACCAAGATATCGGTGTCGACGTTCTTAATCGTTTGAAAGAAGATACAGCAGAACTTGCTGTTGTAGAGTCTTTTCCTACGCGAATTGAAGGTCGTCAAATGATCATGGTGTTAGCCCCTAAGAAGAAGTAATTAGCGGCTTTGCAAGTAACAAAACCTTTCTTTATCGTTAGGTTTTGTTCGCCCTAATTACATTGTTTATTAAACTACTACAATGCGGAGTTATTCATCATGCCTAAGATGAAAAACAACAAAGGTGCTGCTAAGCGTTTTAAGAAAACTGCTGGTGGTTTTAAGTTCAAGCACGCTACTAAACGTCATATTCTGACTAAGCGTACAACTAAGAACAAGCGTCAACTACGTCCAAACTCAATTCTTCCTAAATGTGAAGTTGCGGGTATCGTACGTTGTCTTCCATACGCTTAATTTGTTTTTGGTTTTAATTCGTTTAGTTTAGGAGAGACATAATGCCTCGCGTAAAACGTGGTGTACAAGCTCGTGCACGTCATAAGAAAGTTCTAAAACAAGCTAAAGGTTACTATGGTGCACGTTCACGTGTTTACCGCGTAGCTTTCCAAGCAGTTACTAAAGCCGGTCAATACGCTTACCGTGACCGTCGTACTAAGAAACGTCAATTCCGTCAACTATGGATTGCTCGTATCAATGCGGCATCTCGCCAAAATGGTTTATCTTACAGCCGTTTCATTAATGGTCTGAAGAAAGCTTCTATCGAGATCGACCGTAAGATCTTAGCCGACATCGCAGTATTTGATAAAGCAGCATTTGCTGTACTTGTTGAGAAAGCGAAAGCAGCTCTATAATTAAAGTTGCTTAGGTATTAGAAAGGAGAGCATTTGCTCTCCTTTTTTATAATCGGGACAGGGGACTTAATACACCACTGGCTCCTCGATCAATGACATGGGTATAAATTTGTGTTGTGGTCACGTCAGAATGGCCTAATTGCTCTTGCACCGTCCGGATATCGGCACCCGATTCGAGAAGATGAGTTGCAAATGAATGCCTAAGTGTGTGGCAGGATACCGTTTTTCCAATCTCAGCTTCTTGAGCCGTTTTTTTTACTGCTCTCTGTAATGAAGAAACATTGATATGCTGTCTTCGCAACAGATTGCTTTCTCCATCGATTGATCTGTTATGTGATGGAAAGAGGTAGTGCCAATGAAATTCAAATGGTGCTGTTGGATACTTCTCTGCGAGTGAGTACGGTAACCAGACACCTCCATAGCCTTTAGTTTGCATATCTTTATCATAATATCTTTTAGCCAATGCGATTTGTTCATTAAGTAGAGGATAGAGCTCTTTGGCTAAAGTAACTGTCCGATTTTTTCCACCTTTACCATGCCAAACCCTTAGCGCACCGTAATCAAAATCAATATCTTGAATGCGTAAGCGAATACATTCCATTAATCTCAGCCCAGAGCCATATAATAGCTTTATTGGAAGTTGGTATTTGGGATCTACATGATTGAAGAAACGTTTTACTTCCTCTCTCGTCATGACGACAGGAAGCTTTCGGTCTAATTGAGATTTTTGAAATTTCATATCAAGAGTGAGCGGTTCTCTAATAATCTCCCGATATAAGAAGCTGACCGCATTTAAGGCAAGAGCTTGTGTTTTGGTTGCAACTTTTTTATCTACCGCTAAATGAGTGAGGAAAATCTCAACTTCACTTGACCCCATTTTATTAGGATGGACCTTATTGTGAAAAATAATGTACTTTGTAATCCAGTGTAGATAAGCCTCAATGGTTTTATTGGCGTAATGTCTCGTTTGCATATATTCCTTTATGCTTAAAAGAAATTGTGATTTCATTCCAAATTCCATTTAACTGTTTTTATATACAGTAGTATTGGTTTTCTGTATCGTCAATAATTAAATGGCATTTTGCTACTTAATGAGAGCTACTCCTCAATTGTTTTTTGTAACTTAATGAATTTATTAGCTAGAATGCTATTCTTACACGAGCTTTTTATCAGGGAAACCGCATGAGTGTGCCGTGGAGCACAGAGGTTAACTTAAGGTTAACCATTTGAGCGTAAGCTTAAGAAGAGATGAAGGCAGGCCCTT
>NZ_FUXB01000002.1 GCF_900167345.1 Vibrio cincinnatiensis DSM 19608
ACCCATTTCAGTTCGGATGGTGGCCCAGTTTTCATCGCCTTCTTGGTTCATCAGCGCGTTAAGACGGGCTTCTACCGCTTTCACTTGTTCTGCGATAGCTTGGTCATTCCAACCTTTGAACGCTTCAGCACGTTGTACGGCATGCTCACCCGCCACCCGGCCAAAGACCACAAATTCTGCCAATGAGTTTGACCCTAAACGGTTGGCTCCGTGCAAGCCCACAGACGCACACTCACCCACAGCAAAAAGACCCTGAATGCGAGTTTCACATTGACCATTGGTTTCAATACCGCCCATGGTGTAATGCACGGTTGGGCGAATTGGGATCGGCTCTTTGGCAGGATCAACGTTGACATAAGCTTTCGCCAGTTCACAGATGAACGGCAGACGCTCTTGCAGATACTCTTCGCCGAGATGGCGTAGATCAAGGTGTACCACATCACCCAGTGGGTGTTTGATGGTGTTGCCTTTTTGCTGTTCATGCCAGAAAGCTTGTGACACTTTGTCTCGTGGGCCAAGTTCCATGTATTTGTTTTTGGGCTGGCCAACCGGAGTTTCTGGCCCCATGCCATAATCTTGTAGGTAGCGGTAACCGTTTTTGTTAACGATGATGCCGCCTTCCCCCCGACAACCTTCAGTCATCAAGATGCCAGTACCGGGTAGACCGGTGGGGTGATATTGGACAAATTCCATATCACGCAGTGGTACACCATGACGATAAGCCATTGCCATACCATCGCCTGTTACGATACCACCGTTGGTATTACAGTGATAAACACGCCCCGCACCACCAGTTGCAAGCACCACTGATTTAGCTTTGATCGTGACCAGTTCACCTTCTGCCATATGAATAGCGATAAGGCCTTGAACTTCACCTTCTACCACCAATAAGTCCACCACAAAGTACTCATCAAAACGGTTGATTTGTGGGTACTTCATTGAAGTTTGGAATAGAGTATGCAGCATATGGAAGCCGGTTTTATCGGCAGCAAACCAAGTCCGCTCGACTTTCATGCCACCAAACCGGCGCACGTTGACTTCCCCGTTGTCTTTACGACTCCAAGGGCAGCCCCATTGCTCCATTTGGATCATTTCACGTGTTGAATTCGCAACGAAATATTCTACGACATCCTGTTCACACAACCAGTCACCACCACCAACGGTATCGTTGAAGTGGTTATCTAAGCTGTCTTCTTCCTTGATAACTGCTGCGGAGCCACCTTCGGCAGCGACCGTATGAGAACGCATTGGGTAAACTTTGGAAATAAGCGCGACTTCCAAGTTTGGGTTTGCTTCAGCCGCTGCAATAGCAGTACGAAGACCAGCGCCACCAGCGCCGATGACTGCGATATCTGTGGTAATAACTTTCACAATTACCCTCCAGTAGTAATGAAAAATAAAAATGGTGTACTCCACAAAAGAAGCACACACGAATAGTAGATTTTATTATTGAACACTATTTTTAGAATGTAGAAACACCAGTGTTGGTCGGAAAACTTAAGCCAATCACAGACTCAATATCCGGATTCCAAAAAGCCTGTTCTACCACCGCCGCAAGCTCCGAACGATTCAATGGTAAAAAGCTTTCTGCCAATCCTTCTTCTATCGCCTGTGTTGCCACAGCAATAGCAATCGCTTTAGAAACCGCTAATGTTGACTCAATAGCAGGTAATACCTCATCTTCTGAACATTGATCACAATGAAAATTCGTTAATGCCTCTACGGCCTTTAATAGCATAGCGTCAGAAACCGCTTTAGCATTCACCACTTTTGCCCCTAAACCAATACCTGGGAAAACGTATACATTGTTGCATTGCGAAATAATCTTGCTCCGCTCTCCTGTCTGAATAGGGCTAAATGGACTACCCGTCGCAACAATGGCGTCATGACCAATCCAATCAACCACCTGTTGTGGTGTTACTTCACACGCAGTTACAGGGTTAGATAAAGGCATAATGATAGGCGTGGCCGTAAACTTGGCCATACTCTTAATTATCAACTCATTAAACAACCCAGCCACCCCTGTTACCCCAACCAATACATCCGGTTGATAATGAGCAATCGCCTCCTGAAGAGTTAAGCATGTCACTTCATTTGGACGCTCTGACGCAGGACGCGCTAAACCTTGGTGAACGTCACTTAGATGAGGGAAATCATCAAAAATGACACCGTCTCGATCAACAAGAAAGACGCCATTTCCATCCGTAAAATCAAAGCAACCATTGATCAAGTTAGCGATTCCACATCCAGCCGATCCCCCTCCGACAATAAAAACACGTGAAGTCGCTGGATTTTTCCCCGCTTTCAATAACGCTCGTTTGATTGTCGCGGCACACACTGTCGCAGTGCCTTGAATATCATCATTAAAACAGCGATAAGTATGACGATATTTTGTCAATAATGGGTATGCATGGTTATTACTGAAATCTTCAAATTGAATAATCGCTTGTGGCCAACGAGCCGATAATGCTTGCATAATCTCATCAAGATAAGCATAGAAGGCTTCATCATGAACGCGATCTTGTTTATCGCCTAAATATTGAGGATCTTGTTTCAGCTCTGGGTTATTCGTGCCCACGTCAATGCAGACAGGAAGAGTTCGTTCTGGTGGAATGCCTCCAACAGCGGTATAAAGGGAAAGCTTACCGATAGAAATCCCCATACCGCCAATACCCAAATCCCCCAATCCCAACACACGAGAACCATCCGTCACCACTATGACATCAATATCATCGGGCATGGTATTCACTACTGCGCTGACCGACTCCCCAGATCGATAAGAGAAATAAAGACCACGCGGCGCAAAATTTAAGTAGCTGTACTTCATACAGGCGTCCCCTACCGAAGGGGTGTAAATATAAGGTAGGCTATCTTTGATATTGTGACGAATATAATGATAGAACAAACTCTCATTTTGATCTTGAGCGTGACGCAACATCAAATACTTCGATAAATTACTGCTCGCCAACTCTAAGGAGAAACGAATTTGTGTTGTTAAATTCGCCAGTTTATTCATCGGTAAATCCATAGAAGCATAATGAGGTTGGAGCAACTGTGCATGTGTCATAACAAACCTCTATTTCAATAACTCAATAATGAAAGTAGCAAGAATCAGCATAAAAGCACCGCCAATACGGGAGGAGATTTGAGCAAAAGGCATCAATTCCATACGTTTACTGGCCGCCAATACTGCCACATCACCCGTTCCTCCCATATTTGCCATGCACAACCCAGCGGTAATAGAAGCCTCAATCGGATAAAATCCCATCAATCGACCAACAATCGCCGTCCCTACAATCGCACCCACTACCGTGGCTAAAACCATCAAGAAATAAATAAGATCTAAAGAGGCAATTATCTGATCAAGGTCAGTATAAGCAACACCGATCCCGACAAGGAGTGCAGGGGTTAGATTATCGACAACAAATTTGTACCAGCCATGAGCCGCTTTCTCTAACTCTCGAGGGATCAATCCCATCACTTTGACAAAGGCAACAAACAAGATCATAAGAGCGTAGGTATGCATGTTGATAATGTCGCTAAGCATACTCCCCACGAAATACATGGTGATCGCTAATAGAGCCCCAATACCTAATACATTAATTGAGATCGGTTGCTCTTTCTCTGCCACTTCTGGTTTAGCTTTTGCTCTTCCCGCTCGCATCAGTTGGCCATTGCCCGATAAAGAAGGATAGAGATTTCCGAGTTTGTTCAGTAACCCTGCCATCACGATCGCTATCGCATTACCAATCGCAAGTGCGGGAACCATTTTTGAGAGTAAAGTTTCTGCTGACATGCCGGAGTTTCCAGACATAATTTCAACTAGAGGAACAGCCCCTGCCCCCATACCACCGCCCATAATGGGCAATGCGATCAACATCACCGATTCGACAAAACCGCTACCTAATAAAGATCCAATAATTCCGGCGAATAAAAAGGCACACAGTACACCACCTAAAATGACGGGAATGTATTTTAATGCTGCACGTTTCAGTATCTCTGTATCCATCCCTAGTATGGAGCCTGTCACTAAGCTCGCAATGAAGAAGGAAAGAAACCCCCCTCCTTTAACAAAGGTAATGATAGAGTCGGTTGTTTCATGAGGGATGAGGCTACTGTGGAAAAGATAAGAAGAACCAAAAATGATCACAATAGCTCCACCACCAAAGAACTGATTAATGATGGGCGTTTTATCACCGATGATATTGAGGATGTAGCCGATGACCACCATCACACCAATAGCTCCGATAATACCAGTCGGTATTTTATTTTGAATTGTCGAAAAAATGATAACAATGGCAGACAACGCAAATATGATGTTTATCATGCGTCGATCTTTTTCTGAAGTCACGTTATTGGTCAACATATTCCACCTTTTTTGTAGGGTTATTAAAATTATGCCTACACTCTATCAATTATCAAAAAGGGGAATGTTGAGTGCTTGTTTAATGTAACTATCTTTATCTTTTGTAACTTTTGTTCATCTGTTTTTTTGCAAAGAACATCAAAGAAAACAAGCGTTGAAGATAACAAGCTCAAAGAATCGGTCATGCCTCTATAAAGGCTGAAAGCACAAAGCCCGCACTTGTGCGGGCTTTGTATTGGTTCAATTTGAACAAATTTGGTGCGTCTGAGTGGACTCGAACCACCGACCCCCGCCATGTCAAGGCGATACTCTAACCAGCTGAGCTACAGACGCAAATTTTATGATTCTCATTGGTGCGTCCGAGTGGACTCGAACCACCGACCCCCGCCATGTCAAGGCGATACTCTAACCAGCTGAGCTACGGACGCATCACTTGAGAACGAGGAGGATATTAGCGATTGATTTTCCCCAGTGCAAGTCTATTTTCTATGTTTTTGAACTGATTGGCTTTTACATCAGCAAATTGGTGTTTTTTTACCCGCCCACTTTGTTAAACTACATAAAAAAAACAAAATAGAAACATTGATAAAACATACAGAAAAAGAGAGGTATCGAGGCTTGTCACACTACGTGCAACATAACTAATTAGAACTACCTCTCCTTTTGTGACTTAGATTCAAAAATAATATTGATTGCTGAAATCAAATAAGTACTATAGCGCATATGGATTAGGAAATATGCAATCGAGCCGTTAGAACATGGATGCAAAGTTGTTTGACAATTCGCATACGTTAAGAACGTCAGTTTTAACAGGATTAAGCCTGTTTTTGACGGCTATTGCACTTTTTTTTGCCACACTCAATATCACCTACCATCAGGCCTACCTACTCGCAGCTTTAGAGCTTATCTTTGCTTTCCACTCTGCTTATATATATCGACTCACCAAAAAAGACCGGCATTCTTTTCGCCATATTCAAGGTTATGTCTATTTTTTAGTGGGTATTATCATTGTGAGCACGTATCTACAGCCTATTGGTAATGGCGTTTTTTTATGGTGTTTATTTTGCCCTATCTTGCTATATGTCTTACTGGGCTTAAAACAAGGCCAATTAATGACGGGGGTCGTACTCATTATCCAAGTTATCAGCATTTTTCATCAATCATCGCCTCAGGCAGGTTATAATGTTTGGACAACATTGACGAATCTCATTGCCTGCTACAGCGGGATATGGATTATTGCTCATACCTATGAGTTTAATCGCAACAAAATTGAGAATGCCCTAACGTATTTGGCATCAAGAGACTCACTCACTGGTGCTCATAATCGCTTATCTCTGAACTCGGCTTTCCAGCACTTTACACATAACAAGGATGCCAGTTCTTCACTGTGCCTATTAATTTTGGATTTAGACTATTTTAAACAAATTAACGATGAATTCGGTCATGATGCTGGTGATAAGGTATTAATGGAGACCAGTCACTTATTGGCCAATATCGTAGGTGACAACAATGTCTACCGTATTGGTGGAGAAGAATTCTGTATCACTTTGTTCGATCACTCATTGAGTCAAGCAGAACATATTGGTGAACGATTACGTAATATTATGGCTAACCACCTATTTTCACATCATAACAAACGAATACAACTCACCCTGAGCGTTGGGATCTGTGAATATCGAGATGGTGATAAGCTGAATGAATTAATAAAACTCGCCGATTTAGAACTCTATCGAGCGAAGAAGAATGGTCGAAACCAAGTTCGAATTTGCCAAACATCAGAAACGACCGAATATCGCTCCTCTCAGGTAGACACCTTTTAATTCGTCATATCCTGAGGTGGCTCTTCAGCCTCATACACGACATTGTAATTCTCAGTATAAGTACAGTGAGGTTGGCGACTACAGGTAAAAAAACGTCGTCCTTTAAATTCACCTTGGCTTGCTACTTTTATCACCATTGGGCTACCACAGCGTTTGCAAAAACGAATTTCCTTATCCGTTTCAATCAAATCAATATGGGCAGCAAGTAGCCGACGCAATTTCCCAACTTGATAGCTGTATTTCATATTTGCCCCAATTAAGGGGATGTTGGCAGATTGGCAAACATGCAGTAAGAGCTTCTGTCTCTCCACTTTATTTTTTGCTAGTGGCTTCCCATCATCAAGTTCGATAATGACTCTAGGCTCCAAAGTTCGAGCATCACAAACGATAAAGTTAAAATAATTTTTGGCAATTCGCTGATAAGCGGCAAACTGGTTTTTCTTTTTTAGCCTTCCTGGAGCAATAACATTCGACATATTGACCTTGGCTAACACGACACCATGCTCACCCACTGCCGATTTTAACGCATGATAAAATGTGCTTTCAGAGGCACTCAATAATGCCCCTTTTTTTTTATAAGAATACTCTTTGCTACTCTCTTGACGGATAACGTATTTCTGAATAACAACAAAGAAAATAACCAATAGTGCAACAATAATAAATATGTTTGTCATAGTACCTATTTGAGGCTTGAGGCTAAATTTGATTAAAAAATATAGCTATCCATCATACTGACTAACTTGCCAATTTCAGGTTTTGTAATCGTATCATTAGCACCGAGTGATAATGCTTTAGCACGGTTGTCATCACTCATCAAAGAAGAAAACATTACAATAGGCGTTTCATTGTATGCTTCGTTTTCACGAAGACGTTTAACCAAATGCATCCCATCCATTCGAGGCATTTCAACATCCGTAACGAGAGCATTGACTAACTCACTGACAGGCAACTTCTCTTCATTGGCTATACGTTGAATGTCCATTAATTTTTCATAGGCTTCACCACCGTCTTTACAAGCAATGACATTATACCCAGCAGAACTCAAGGTATCTTGAATAAGGCTTCGTATAAAAGCGGAGTCATCCACAACCATCACCGTTTTCGCGTTCCGCTTGGCAAGCATTTTCTGATTCAAGTCAATCGAGCGATCGACTTTAACATCATACTTTTCCATACTTAATTCAGGATTAATGTCTGCAATGATCTTTTCAAAATCCAAAATCATGATCAATTTTTTTTCTTTTCTCACCACAGCAACAACGCAGTCCTGCTCCCCAGACTCAAGAAACTGACTCGGTGACTCAACATCATTCCATGAAATACGGTGAATACGACTGATGCTATCAATCAAGAAACCATTCGTCATACGGTTAAAGTCCGTCACAATCACATATTTATTATCAACACCGTTACGAGTCGGCACACCTAGCCATCCGGCAAGATCCACCAAAGGAGTCAAAATGTCGCGTGAAGAGAAAACACCGATCATATGAGGCTGCGCATTGGGGTAATCGGTAGTATCTGGAACCCGGATCACTTCTCGAACTTTGGCCACATTAATACCGTAGTAGCAAGTTTTAGTCTCACCATTTGGCAATAATTTCTCCAAATGAAACTCAATAATTTCGAGTTCGTTAGTGCCGCTTTCTAATAAAATAGTACTGCTTGGGTTACTCATAATGCTCACATCTTTAAGGCAAGTCGACGATATTGTTCAATTTTCCTAGTATACACCTAAGTTCCGGTAAAGATAATCAACTCAGCAAGACATACTCTCGATTTTGTTAGGCATCACTGATATTTCAGCATTCAAATGACCAAGCAGGCTTATTCATACAAAAAAGAAAAAAGCAAGGTTAACATTCGCATCAACACTCAACTCCTCCTAACTTTTCACGGGTGAAAAAGTGAAAAACCATTATAAATCATCATTTTTAACGCAATGATTTAAAAAGATAAAATGGATAAAAACAAGAAAAATATAATGATAAATTTATCAACTAAGACTCTCACATTCTTACACTTAAAACCTTGAACTTGATCACATTAAGATCCGCTTATTTTTTGCTCAATCATGCAGTTGCCTATATACTGTATGGAGCAGTGAGGAGTAAACCGTTATTGCCATTCTACCATCGACTACAATAACTAACTTGGTAGGGCATCCACTCTCTACATCGTCAGGAGGAAAGTAGCAATGGAAAAAGATGCTTTAGGTATATGCCTTTCACGAGACATGCTAAACGAGCATCTCCTTTCAACGTTTACTCATGTCCGGGCCTATGAAATAGAAACTGAAGATGACGAACACTTGCGGGTCTTACTGGCATTCCCACAAATGTCAGGTAAAGATGTATTAACTACGATGCAAGGAACAAAAAAACTCATATGGCGTGCAGATTTTTTATGCCCCCACTATTCTCATAATATCCATATATAAACAATTGCTGATTCGTATTGTCGAATCAGCAATTGTGCTTTTGTTACAACAAAAAACTACTCAGTTCAATCAAAACTCTATAATATAGAGCATTAACTCTAAACCAGATTCTGAACGGAAACATGAAGCCAAAATCACTGACTCTTTTGATGTGCTCATTGCTGGGTACTTCATCGGTATCCGCTGCGCCCATTTCGTTCCAGCAAGCTTGGGATATTTTGCAGCACAGTAACCATTCATTAGCGGCTGAACGCGCTAATGTTGAACACTATCAATACATGCAAGATTCAACCTTTAACTTGAATTTACCTTCCGTTACGATCAGTGCAAACTACATGCGCTTAGATCAAGATGTCACACTGTCCTTAAAACAAATTGCTGAGAGTAGTGGTACCAATCTAGCCGCTCTGACACAAACACCACTCGGTTCTCTAACGTCCACCATGACCGAGCGCGATATCTTTAGTTCTTCCATTCGAGCCGTCTGGCCCATTTTTACGGGTGGCCGTATTACCGCTGCGCAAACCGCTGCTGAAGGAAAAAAAGAAGAAGCACAGAGCCAACTTGCAATGGTAACTCAAGCTCGGTATGAAGATTTGGCTAAGTATTACTACAGTGTGGTATTAGCGAAAGAGGTTCTTAATACCCGAATTGCGGTTGAACAAGGCCTAACCCAGCACCGAAATAATGCGCTAAAACTTGAGCAGCAAGGTCAAATTGCTCTCGTCGAGCGCTTACAGGCCGAAGCATCACTAGACAAAGCCACGATAGAGCGCAAAAAAGCAGAAAAAGATCTCGATATTGCCCAAAGTGCATTAACTCAGATACTCAGCCAAGATCAATCCGTTGAACCCAGTGGTCAGCTTTTTATCAACCAAAGCTTACCGCCACTGTCTGCCTTTGTTGAACAGACATTATCCACCTATCCAGGCTTAGATTTACTCTCGGCTAAAGAGAAGCAAGCCAATAGTTTAATCAAAGCAGAAAAAGGGAAATATTACCCAGAAGTCTATGCATTTGGTAACTACAGCCTATACGATGATGATTCTCTGGTTAGTCAAATGAAACCAGATTGGATGGTCGGTGTTGGCGTCAGCATTCCCCTAATCGAAAATACAGGGCGAAGTCATCAAGTAAAAGCGGCAAACAGTACGGTTTCACAAGTGCGTTTTTTACGCGCTCAAGCAAAGCAAGATCTCACCGTTTTAGTTGAAAAAACCTATAAAGAAGCTGAACAAGCTCTCGAAGAAGTTCAAGGCTTAGATTCCAGCTTAACACTGGCACAAGAAAACCTTCTTCTGCGCCAAAAAGCGTTTAACCAGGGCCTAGCCACCTCTTTAGATGTGGTTGACGCGGAACTCTATTTAGCCAGTATTCGCACTCAACAAGCGGTCGCTGGGTTTAACTACCTTATTTCTCTGAGTAAACTTTTAGCGCTCTCTAGCGAGATGAACACATTCTCCCAATATAAACAGATGGCTATCCCTCTGACTATGCACTTTACTCAAGACCTTACTTCACAAAAGGAACCATCATGAAAGCGGTAAAATCGTCTCTTCTTACTGTCACTGCCATTGCGGCCGTCACTTGGGTCGGCTACAGCTTTTATCAGGCTTATCAACCAAAACCTGTTCGTCTTCAAGGGCAAATAGAGTCTCAGCAATACAGTATTTCATCAAAAGTACCGGGACGTATTGATCAGGTATTTGTACGTAAAGGTGACGAGATAGCAAAAGGACAACTTATCTTTACTCTACATAGCCCAGAAATTGAAGCTAAACTTGATCAAGCTTTAGCAAGCCAAAAAGCGGCTGGCGCTTTAGCGCAAGAAGCAGAAAAGGGGTCTCGTAATCAACAAATTCATGCCGCCCGAGATCAATGGCTGACGGCGAAAGCGGCTGCCGACCTTGCACAAAAAACCTACTTACGGGTGAATAACTTATATAAAGAAGGGGTGGTTTCTGAGCAAAAACGTGATGAAGCAAGCACCCAATGGCAAGCCGCAAAACATAGTGAGAGTGCGGCTTTTCAAATGTATGAGATGGCGAAAGAAGGCGCTCGAGAAGAAACCATTCTGGCGGCTTTAGAAAAAGAAAGAATGGCGGCTGGGGCAGTTGCGGAAGTGGAAGCTTATGCCGCTGATACGCGTATCGAAAGCTGGTTTAATGGCGAAGTTTCACAAGTGCTCATGCATGGAGGGGAATTAGCACCACAAGGTTTCCCCGTTGTCACCGTAATTGATCGCAACGACTCTTGGGCGGTCTTCAATGTTCGAGAAGATCTATTACAACATTTTGAAAAAGGACGGACATTTAACGCTTTTCTTCCGGCATTAAATCAGTCTATTGAGTTCACAGTCACCCACATTGCTGCAATGGGAGATTTTGCAACTTGGCGCTCAACCGATGCATCACAAGGGTTTGACTTGAGAACCTTTGAAGTCGAGGCTCGCCCAACACAACCAGTAGAAGGGCTGAGAATGGGAATGACTGTTGCCGTTGAGCTATAACTATGCGTAATTCCTTACCATCACAATGGCAACTATTACGCCATGACCACTGGTTATTATCTTGCTTAACTTGGGTTCCTATCCTACTCGGAGCCTTGTTATGGTGGATTTTCTCTCAAGGTGTATTACAAAATTTACCCATCGGAGTTGTTGACCTATCACACAGTCAACTCTCTCGGCAATTAACCCGTGATTTAGAGGCAACCTCGACTCTTTCTGTCACTCGTCAATACCAAAGTATTGAAGAAGCAAAAAAAGATTTAGTGACTAGTCAGATTTATGCCTACGTGATTATTCCCTCTCAATTCGATAAGGAGATATATCGGGGAGAGAAGCCCAAAGTGACCACTTTTTATAACAGCCAGTACATTTTGGTTGGCCGTTTGATTAATTCCGCAATTTTGCAAGCACAAGGGACACTGAATGCCCAGCTAGAAGGGATAAAGACTTTAGCTCATGGAAATCAAACGTCACTCAGTGCCATGGGGCAAGCGGTTCCCGTTCGAACTCAGATGACACCGCTATTTAATAAAAATAATCACTACACTCAGTTTTTAGTTTCCGCCGCGGTACCTGCAGTTTGGCAAATTTTAATCGTGGTGACGACCATTATGATTTTAAGTGCAAATTATCGAGAATATGGATTAACCCATTGGCTTGGTGAACGACCACTTCGACATTTAGCCTCAACCCTTACTCCATATTCGGTTATTTTCCTACTCCAAGGGGTCATTTTTCTTGTCTGTTTTTATCGACTCATGCAATGGCCTATGCATGGCAGTCTATTCGTGATCATTTTTGCTCAAATTATCACTGTAGTGGCATGTATCATTATGGGTGCCCTATTCTATTTTCTTACCCTAGATCCGGCTCGAGCAATGAGTTTTGCTGGGGCCTTTACCGCTCCCAGTTTTGCCTTTATGGGCGTTACCTTTCCGGCCTCAGATATGAATAATCTCGCGTTGATCTGGCGCAGTCTACTGCCAATTAGCCACTATATCGAAGTGCAACTGACCCAGGTTAACTATGGGCTGTACGCCAGTGAATCTTTGCAGCACTTAATTCCCATGATGGGCTACAGTATTCCGCTATTACTCACCCTTGCCTTGATCCGTAAACATCAAACTAAAGAAGTACAATCAAGGGGGAATCATGACCTTGTTTGAATTATTTAAAACTGAGCTGAAAGCTTTACTGACAAACCCTGTAGTCATGCTTACCATGGTCGGTGGGGTGGTCTTCTACTCTTTTCTTTATCCGCTACCGTATAGCCAGCAAACTCCACGAGAGTTACCCATTACCGTTGTGAACCTGGATAAAAGCCAAACCAGTTATCAATTAGAACGTATGGTGGATGCGACACCACAAGTTCAGGTAGTTCAACGTGATCACTCGATTGAAGAAGCTAAACAAGCCTTTCTTCAAGGTAAAGTCAGCGGAATTTTAGTCATTCCTGAACACTTCTACAAAGATTTGCTACTCGGGAAAAGTCCGACACTCGCTTATGCTGGTTACGCCGCTTATTTTCTGGTTTATGGCACAATTGTAGAAGGATTGGCTCAAGCGGGAGGGACTCTGGCCGCCAAAGCAAAAATCTCTCGCTTAATTGTAGAAGGAGAACCACTGAATATTGCTCTTGAGCACTCTTCTTCGCTACAGTCTAACCAAAAGCCCACCTTTAATCCACGCATGGGCTATATAGACTATGTTGTCCCAGCCGTATTTGTTCTTATCTTACAACAAACACTGGCAATGGCTTCTGGCTTGATGGTGGGAACACAAAAGCAAGGAAATGGTTACTGGAGCCGAGTCTCTCCTCTGCGTTTAATTTTAATTCGAAGCTTTATCTTTACGGCTTGTTACTATTTGTTAAGTATGTATTACTTTGGCGCTAGCTTTAGCCGCTTGGGGATCAATACATTAGCCAACCCAATTGATCTTCTTTTGTTACTGCTGCCTTTTTTACTCAGTGCCTGTTTTGTGGGCATTTGGCTTGGGGCGTTAACCCCAAGGCGAGAATTGGTTACAATGCTTGTGCTGCTAAGTTCTTTACCCCTTGCGTTTTCTGCTGGTTTTATCTGGCCACTTGAAGCACTTCCTACCCCCATCGCTTGGTTTGCCAACCTATTTCCAAGCACTCCCGGCATTCAAGGTTTTCTCGCTCTTAACCAAATGGGAGCAGAATGGCAACAAATTACGCCTCAATGGACACTACTCTGGCTTCAAAGCTTGGGATGGGGATTGTTAGCTTGGTGGCAGTTTAAACGAACAGGCAAAGGAGCACTCGCCCACCGAGACTAATTTAAACGATGAAGATATTTTGTTGTCGACTTTCTTAAACAGTTAGGCTATAAGTCTAGAAGTATAGACGTCCAAGTATAAAGCTTAGGGAGAAAGCTGTGCCAATTAAGATTCCCGATCAATTACCAGCCACCGATGTATTGCGTAAAGAGAATATCTTTATCATGGCTGAGTCTCGCGCTTCAACACAAGAAATTCGACCATTAAAAGTCCTGCTCTTGAATCTTATGCCCAAGAAGATCGAGACGGAAACACAATTTTTGCGCCTATTGTCTAACTCTCCACTCCAAGTGGATATTGAACTGCTTCGTATTGATGATCGCCCAAGTAAAAATACGCCCGAGGAGCACCTCAATGCCTTCTATCGCCAATTTGATATGGTTCAGCACCGTAACTTTGATGGATTGATCATTACAGGGGCTCCTTTGGGGCTTGTACAGTTTAAAGATGTTGCTTATTGGGAGCATTTACAACACATCATGACGTGGGCAAAAGATCATGTCACCTCTACCCTCTATGTCTGTTGGGCCGCTCAAGCTGCCCTGAAATTGCTTTATAACCTGCCAAAACAGACACGGGATGAAAAACTGTCTGGTGTTTATCATCACGATATCCATCAACCGTTTCATCCACTACTACGTGGGTTTGATGATACATTTCTTGCTCCACATTCTCGCTATGCGGATTTTGAGGCAGACTACTTAGCGCAACATACTAATTTAGATCTTCTTGCAACCTCTGAAGTTGCGGGTGTCTACCTCGCCTCAACCAAAGATAAGCGCCATGTCTTTGTGACAGGGCACCCAGAATACGATGCTCACACACTTCATCAAGAATACATTCGAGATTTAGCCGAAGGGCAACAACCTCCCATTCCTGTTAATTATTATCCTAACGATAATCCAGATAATAAACCAAGAGCAAGTTGGCGTAGCCATGGGCATTTGCTGTTCTCTAACTGGCTCAACTACTGCGTTTACCAGCAAACCCCTTATGATCTTGAACACTTTAGTGAAGATAGATTCACTAAAGACGATTAGCCCTGTCTCTCGTATCCAAAGGGGCAATATCCCCTTTGGATACACTAAGATTGCCAACTCACTCGCATTGTTTTTCCCCCATCATTCTCGGCTGGCCTGATTTATCTATCATGCTGCCTATACCAAGATTCGGCTTGAGTACCGTTCGGGAGGAACATAATGAAATATGTGTTGGCACTGGGTCTATCATTAGGCTTAACAGGCTGCATTACCATCACTGAAAATGAGCAAGCGGAATCGATAAGCAACCCTATAGAGATAGCAGAGTCACGAATTGAGCTTGGGCTGGGTTACTTAGAAAATGGAAATAGAGTAAAAGCCCGTCAGAATTTACAAATCGCTATACAACATGCGCCGCGCTACTATCGAGCTCAACTGTCCATGGCCCATTACCTAGAAACGGTGGGTGAACATAAAGCAGCAAACGAATTCTATCAAAACGCTCTACGTGATAATCCACGGAATGGAAATGTACTTAATAATTATGGGACTTTTTTATGTAAACAAGGAGAGTACGCAAAGGCCGACCAATTTTTTATGCGTGCAGTAAAGCAGCCTTATTATTACTTGATCCCCGCTAGCTACGAAAATGCTGCATTTTGTGCTTTAAAAGCAAATGATCACACAAAAGCTAAAGATTATTTTAAACGGGTACTGGATCATGATCCCACTCGAGTTAACTCACTTCTTCAACTTGCCAAGCTGCAAATGGATGATAATGAGCTCACACAAGCACGTATTCATTTAATGAAACTGCATCAGCAATATGGATATCAAAGAGCTTCATTGCAGCTCTTAATGGAATTAGAACAACGTGCAGGCAATCGTGCCTTAGAGAAAAAATATCAGTCGTTATTAGACAATTTCTCTTGAGGTTATTTTTTGATATTGGTGGGCCGGCCATCTTTACCGCCTTTACGATCACGGTAATGAGTACGACGGCGACGTTTAATGTTTTTGGAACGTTGGATTCTCATATACTCTCGGTAGGCAATCCGAATAAACAGAACTAATCCAACCAACACTAATAAACTAAACACAGACATAAAAGGCTTACAAAGCCACTCAGGCTGGCATGGTAGATAAAAATCAAAGTCCATATCCCCCCCTTATCTCATGTTGACTATGCATCTCCTCTAATAACTGTATCGGCTAAAGCCTCTTGACCTTTAGATTAGAAACTGCCACATGACCCAATCGCATAGAAAGATAACATGGCTGTTATGCCAACTTCACACCAACAAAATAAGATTAAAGTTGCATATCAAGCCTTGTTGTAATTTAGCGCTAGTATATATGAAAACACCGTTAAAATCTGCAATTACTGGAGTGAAGTGATAACTATTTCAACTCAAGGACCATCATGTACAAACGAGCATCCAATTCTAACTGGTGATAATTCGGTTCCATGTGGCAGCACAATTGATAAAAAGCCTTGTTATGATCTTTTTCACGTAGATGAGCCAGTTCATGGACAACCAACATTCGTAGTAAGGGTTCCGGAGCCTCTTTAAAAACAGTGGCAATTCGAATCTCATTTTTTGTCTTAATTTTACTTCCATGCACACGGGAAACATAGCTGTGTAGACCTAACGCATTATTAATGAGATGAATTTTTCCGTCATACACGACTTTACTGATCGGGGGTGTTTTCTTCATATAGTGGTTTTTAATCGACATGGTATAAGCAAACAACGCTTTTTCACTTTGAATATCATGCCGTTGGGGATAGCGCTGCTCAAACCACGTAACTAACTGGTCTTTCGCAATTAGTTGCTCAACCTGTTTAATAATAGATTCAGGATACCCTTGAATATATTTCAATAGAGACTGCATAACCCCACCTCATGCCCACGCCCTTTTGGATTGATGCGTTTGGCTAAGTTGAATAAAGCGCTTAGTCTAGCGGAAAGCGAAAAACGATTCACCGCAGATTGCATCCCTAGGGTTCAAACGCTAAACTTTGCTCTTTTCTATCATCGAGTTTGACTATGAAACGTGTTGTTCTTTACGTAAAAGATAAATGCCCCCACTGCAAAAATGCCCAACAATACTTAGATGCGAAGGGAATAAAATACCGCTTATGTAACGCAAAAATGGAGCGAGGCCGAAAAGAACTGGATGCTTTAGGGGCTCGCAGTGTTCCGGTGCTGAAAATTGCCGATCGGTTGATGATAGGGTGGAACGCCAGTAACTTTGAACGTATCTACCACAGCAAAGGCTAAGTTAAACATACTGTTTCACAAACTCGATAAACGTTCTGTCAGCATTAGAAAGGTAAGCATCTTTACGCCATGCCAGCGCAAGATCGAGCCACACCGGAGGATGAAAAGGAATCGCCCTGACTTCAGGTTCATTATCTGTCACTAATTCAAGCAAGGCGGTAATCGCATATTCATGCTTAACAATGCTGAGAATCATAGGTAATAGATTGGTTTCAAAAGAAATATTCGCTGTATGCTGATATTTTTTACAGACATGATCAATAAATTCACGATGGAAATATCCCGGTTTAAACATCACTAATTCATGCGAAAAAAATTGCTGAAAATCAATCACACTCTGTTCTGCCAACTCATGCTTAGGGCCCACCACCGCGACCATTTGGGAAGAAAGTAACGGATCAACCTCTAAATCATCCGGCACATCCTGATTTAAAATCACCCCAATATCCAACTCACCAGACAATAACATTTTTCGAATCGATTGAGTTCCCGCATCAATCACCGTCATCTTCAGTTGTGGAAAATGGCTTTTAAACGCCATCACAATTTGAGGGAAAAAATAGCTTCCCATCATACTCGGAGCACCGAGACGAACTTCCCCTTTGACCAAACCTTTTAATTCATCTATTGCTAATTGTGCATCTTCTATTTGCTGATAAATTCGCTTGGCATGTTCTAGTAATACTTGACCTTCATGGGTCAAGGTGACTTTGCGATCATCTCGCTTAAAAAGCGTTACACCTAGCTGTTGCTCAAACTTCTTAATGGAAATGCTAAGTGCTGGTTGTGCAATATGCAGTTGCTGTGCTGCATGAGTAAAATTTTGCCACTCTGCGACAGCCAAAAAATGTTTTAAATGACGCGTTTCCATCCAGTATAAGCCATATATATCACAACCATATTTTTAATATATTTCATTAATTAGAAGAAGGCTGTTACTTTGATCACATCAACCGCTACGCTCAACTTGGGTGAATCTCTATGATTGAATTACACAGCCCACAATATCGCCAAGTCACCTTCGCTTTAGCGTTTGGCTCCTTTCTGGTTTTCTGTAATTTATACCTTTTTCAGCCGATGCTGCCCTATCTAGCACAACATTTCGTGGTGTCCGAAACGCACATTAACTGGTTATTCGCCGCATCAACCCTTGCCCTCTCGGTCAGCTTAGTGCCTTGGGCAATCAGTTCTGAATCTATCGGTCGCCGCCAAGTCATGCTATTGGGGTTATTTGCTATGCCATTGATTGGGCTACTGATGCTGATCAGCGCTCACTTATGGGTTCTGGTCTTAACCCGAGCACTAATGGGGATTGCATTAGCGGCATTTGCTTCAGTTGCGGTGGCTTATATGGTAGAAGAACTCTCCCCCCAAGCGTTTAACAAAGCCATTGGTGGTTATATTGCGGCAAACTCTCTTGGTGGAATCAGTGGACGAATTGCAGGAGGGCTGCTTACCGATGCATTAGGCTGGCAATCGGCCGTTATCGCTATGGCGCTATTTACTTTATGTGGCGCGGTGCTTGTTTTCATCCTCCTCCCAAAACAGCAGCATTTTACACCTCAAAGAGGGAGATTTTTTCATCATAACAAAGCCATGATTCGGCATTTAACCAATCGAACCCTTTGGCTAGCCATGCTCATTGGGGCCACCAATTTCGCGCTATTTGTGAACCTTTATTCAGTCATGGGGTTTCGCTTAGTTGCAAAACCGTACTCTCTTCCTATTGGTTTAGCCTCTTTCATTTTCCTCTGTTACTTAGCGGGAACGCTCAGCTCTAAACTAACCAGTCATTGGACACAGCGGTTTGATCCCGTGCTCGGCATGGCGGTGGGAGGCATATTCAGCATGCTTGGAATGTGGGTGGCTAACGTTGAATCTATTCTATTTATGTTACTAGGGTTAAGCTTGATAAGCTTTGGGGCTTTCTTCACTCATACACTGGCCTACGCGTGGGTAAGCCAGAAGGCAACACAGGCAAAAGCGACGGCAACAGCACTGTATCTCGTTCACTACTATGTGGGTGGCAGTTTAGGTGGGTTCTATCTGCTCTATTGCTGGCAGCATGGTGGCTGGAAAATGGTGACGCTTGGCGGCTCAATTATCTATGGTGTACTCTTTAGCTTATGTTGGACGCTCAGCCATCAGCATATCCGCTCACAAGAAACACCGTCTTCTTCAACTTATAAATCCGTCCATTAACATGCTAGAATCACACTCTAGACAAATAATAAACGCAGCCCCAATGAACTCAACGACCAACCAACAAACCATCACTCAAAAAGTTAATCAATGGCTGAACGATGTCGTGATTGGGCTAAACCTTTGCCCTTTCGCAGCCAAAGCACAACGCAATAAGCAAATCAAAATTCACGTCAGCCAAGCGCAAAGCGAAGAGGCTCTTTTGCAAGATATTTTGGATCAACTCCTTGAGCTCGATACCAAAGAACCCGAAGAGTTAGAAACGACGTTGGTCGTTGTTCCTCACTTACTGGCCGATTTTACTGACTACAACTTTTACATTGATTGGGTTGAAGCTCTGATCCGCCAACAAGATTGGGAAGGTATTTTCCAAGTAGCCACCTTTCACCCAGACTACTGTTTTGCTGGTACACAACCTGACGATGATGAGAACCTCACCAACCGTTCGCCTTATCCTATTTTTCACCTTATCCGCGAAGAAAGTATGGAAAAAGTGCTCAAGCATTATCCAAACCCGGAGTTGATTCCGGACATCAACATTAAGCGGGTTTGTCAGCTCACCGATGAGCAACGCAAAGCACTATTCCCCTTTTTATTTCGCTAAAATCTCAGGGGCAAACCGTAGATAGCGTCATAAATCTTAATGGGATTTACCCCCTGAAAATGCTACCCTACCCGCGTCATTCTTAGTGAGAGAATAAAATGAGCAAATTAACGGCAGATGTGCAAGCTAACCTAGACCTTTTTATCAACGAGTCGAAAGAAAACCAATTAGTTTGGGGACTACGTAACGAAGAAGGGTGGCTCTCTTGTGAATCAACAGAATTTGAAGACAGCGAAGTAATGCCTTTCTGGTCCAGCAAAGAAGATGCCCAACTGCATAATGTAGAAGAGTGGGCCGATTTCGAAGTGTTAGAAATTCCACTCGATATTTTTGTTGAAGACTGGCTGATCACCTTAGCTGAAGATGGTGTTTTAGTGGGTACCAACTGGAATGCTAACCTTGAAGGTAAAGAAATGGAGCCAGCGGAACTGGCTAAACTCTACCTATAGCTCAAAATGCCATCGGCAGAACTTCTGAACCTTTATGTCGTCATTCTCATTCACAGTACACATGCCGATTAGGAATGACGTCTCTCAGCTTTCTTCTTCCATGGCTGCTTTCTAAATGTAACCATAACAATGCTTGCTTATCCTCCTCATCCATAACGGCAAGCTTGTTCGAGTATTTTTTTATTTTACGATATGGATTAGAACATGCACTTATCTAAGCTGACTCAAGAGATTTATCACCACCTTTATCACGACATTAGTGAGTTTCGCAGTACCTTTGATCTTCCTGTGGCCGACCCCGCCAGCTTAGATGCACAGGCAGATACGTTACATACTTCTTTAGCGATTGAAGAGCTGACTGAACTGGCTGAAGCTGGTGATAAAGTCGAACAAGCCGATGCGATTGTAGACAGTGTATACGTTTTGATGGGACGCCTCGTTCACCTTGGTCATAAGCAGGTGAATGATAATATTGCCATCAGTTATCTTATTGATTTACTTCTTAATGTCGCCACTAATCGTAGTATCGATTTTCTTCCATGTTGGGATGAAGTACACCGTTCAAACATGAGCAAGGTGTGCCGTAGTGAACAAGAATTTGCTGACACGGTCGAATTCTATGCCAAACAAGGCATTAAGCTGATAGGAGTTCCAAAAGGCGATTATATTATCGCCAAATGTGCTGAAGATGTGGTAATGGAAGGGAAAACCATTCGCCAAGGTAAAGTACTGAAATCCGTTTACTACCGCCCTGCTGATTTAGTCTCACTCATACAATAATCCGCGGATATATCCTCGGGTTTTCGCTAAAAAAATATCCCAAGACGGTAGATTACTGCTTGGGATATAAACCTCAAGACGGGCTAAGTTAGGCAGCGATAACACCGCCGTCTTCACGGGTGATCATCATAATCGTTGACCGTGGTTTGCTATTCGCACCAGCCGGAAAGTGAGAAGGAGCCCCCTCTTCCCCCGGGTGTTGAACACCCACAAACATCGTTTTGTGATCCGGAGAAAAGGCTAATCCTGTGATTTCACAGGCAACGGGGCCAGTTAAGAAACGTTTTATCTCACCCGTAATTGGGTCACCACACAGCATCTGGTTGTTCCCTTGCCCAGCAAAATCTCCTTGATTGGAGTAGTTGCCATCGGTTTGAATCCATAACCTTCCCGCTTGATCAAAACCAATGCCATCTGGGCTATTAAACATGTTTTCAGCGGATATGTTTTCGCTTCCCGCATACAAAGTACCTTTATGAACCGTTGGGTTACCCGCTAACAGATAGAGATCCCAAGCAAAGTATTCGCCACGATGATCGCCATGTGCTGGCATCCAGCGAACAATCTGACCATAATGGTTTTTTGCTCGTGGGTTAGGCCCTCCGACCGGCTGGCCTTCTGTGCCTCGATTTCGATTATTAGTTAATGTACAAAATACGTGTTTATCATCTGGATGAATGGCCACCCATTCCGGTCTATCCATGGTTGTAGCACCAACCTGTGTTGCTGCGCGCCGAGCAAAAATCAATACTTCCGCTTGATCGTTAAAACCATTTTCGGGAGTTAACCCATTTTTTCCCCAAGTCAGTTCAATCCAACGCCCGATACCTTTAAGTGCATCCTCTTCCATTTCAAATTGAGCCACATACAAGGTGCCTTGCTCAAGAAGTTGGCGGTTGGTGGCATCATTGCCCGGCTGATAACGATCTTTAGAGACGAACTTATAGAGATGCTCCCCTCGCTCATCATCCCCTAAATACACAACCACATGCCCATCTTTATTGATCGTTAATGCTGCATTCTCATGTTTAAAACGCCCCAGTGCCGTTCGTTTCAGTGGCGTTGATTGTGGATTATGTGGATCAATTTCAACGACCCATCCAAAACGATTTGCCTCGTTGGGGTGTTGGTTGATATCAAAACGTTCATCATGTTTATGCCATTGATAGCGGCCGGAAGAAGCAGAAAGGCCATAACGTTTTTGGTCTGCATTCAGTTCTGCTTTTTTATCACTGCCAAAGAAATCATTAAAATTTTCTTCACAAGTGAGATAGGTTCCCCATGGTGTCTGACCATTAGCACAGTTATTAAACGTGCCCAACACGTTGGTTCCAGAAGCATCGGCAGCCGTTTTTAATAACGAATGTCCAGCGGCAGGGCCCGTCATTAACATCGATGTATAAGCCGTAATTCGTCGGTTTCGAGTACCTTGGCGATCCACCGCCCACTGCCCTTTATTTTTAACAATCTCAAATAACGTCACCCCAACTGCGGCTTGTGCTTTGCGCACATCATCAGCCGTCATCGATTTTCCTTGATGAGCAAACAAATATTCATAATTGGTGTATTCATTATTGACCGCTAACACCGCACGTTCATCACTGATAGGGAAAAAGCTCATTCCATCGGTATTATCACCAAATTGCTGAGCTTGCGCCTGAGAGGCCTGCTTGCCACTAGCATCAAACTCTGGCGCATGAGCAAAAATAGGGTCCCCCCAGGAAATCAAAGGGGTCGCCATATAGCCTTTAGGTACAATGACACGGTCTTCAGTAGACGCGGGAATCGCTTCAAACTTAAGGAGCGATGAAGATGAGGAGGCGGCGACGGCACTCGCCACCGGATTCATCGCCAAAAAAGCACCAGCGCTCGTTGCCGCACTACCGGCTAAAAAATGACGTCTCGATAGACGCGCCTCGATCATTTCACTAAATTGCGATGCTTGTTCTTCACATTTGTACATGAGCGGCTTCCTTTACTTTATGGTTATAAATTTAATGTATGACGACTATAAATATCGCCAAAACCATAACCGCTAAAAATGACGAAGCAATGAACCTTATGCTGCCATTTTATGACGCTCTCGTCTATTTAGGGAATAAAGAACCGCCTATAAAAATGGCCGCATCAAGAGGAGGCGGCCATCGTATTGACTCAAGCGAGTCGTTAGTCTTGTACGGCTAAACTCTCGCCGTGTTGATTCATCTCTTTTGCCAATAATAAATACATTGCAGGAACGACAAATAAAGTAAATAAAGTACCGATTGTCATACCACTGGCAATCACCAGCCCCATTGCATATCGAGAGCCTGCACCAGCACCGGTTGCAATAAGAAGCGGAATCATAGCGAGTACCGTTGCTGCCGTGGTCATTAAAATGGGTCGCAAGCGAATAGCCGTTGCTTGTTCAACGGCATCTCGTTTACTTCTGCCTTCCATTTGTAGTTGGTTAGCAAACTCAACGATTAAGATACCGTGCTTAGCAATCAACCCGACCAAGGTTAACAATCCAACTTGCGTATAGATATTGATACTAGTGAACCCTAAACTGGTAAAGATCAAAGCCCCACACACACTCATCGGCACGGTGACCATGATAATAATGGCATTTTTGAATGACTCAAACTGCGCAGCAAGAATCAAGAAAATCACAATCAGAGCAAAGAAGAAGGTCACCACTAACTGCTGCCCTTCACTTTTATACTGACGAGACTGCCCTGCATAGTCGACACTAAACCCAGCAGGCAATGTCTCTGCTGCAATCGTATCTAAAATCCCTAACGCCTCACCTAAAGGAACGCCAGGGCGAGGAACACCGGAAATTTTTACTGCATTCAACTGCTGGAAACCACGTAAAGCTTGAGGTTGCACCGATTCAGTTAAGGTAACGAGTGCAGAAAGTGGCACCAGTTCACCTTGGTTATTTCTGGTGTAATAGTTAGTCAGTTGATCTGGGTTTAAACGCTCTTTACGCTCAACTTGAGGGATCACTCGGTAAGAGCGGTTATCGAGTGAAAAGCGTCCAGTATCAGCACCTGATAATAAGCTCCCTAAATCTGCCGCAATTTGCTGCATGGAAACACCCATTAATGCCGCTTTCTCACGATCAACCTCTACCGTTTGACGCGGACGATTAATTTTTAAATCACTGTCGACAAAAATAAACCGTCCACTGGCCATCGCTCGTCCCAAGATCTCCTGCACCACTTCTTGTAATGCTTCAAAAGGTTGAGTTGAACCAATAATAAATTCAACGGGTGTACCGCCCCCCGGAGAAGGTAGCGAAGGTGGAACTAAAGCAAAGCTATTCAATGCAGGCTGCTGCGCGAGGAAAGGTTGAATATTATTTTCCAACACAGCCTGAGTATCCCTATCTCTTCGCTCCCATGGTGCGAGTACAATCCCTGCGATAGCAGAGTTAGTTCCACCCATCCCATTAATAATAAAGACATTCTCCACTTCTTCGACATCATCGACTAAACGGTTCAGCTCACCCGTAGCCTGACTTAAAGCATCTAATGTATGGTAACTGTCACTTTCAAGAATAGAGAAAACGAATCCTTGGTCTTCGGCAGGTTCTAACTCCGATGGGCTAGTCACAAACAAGAAATAGCAAGAGACAAGAACAATCGCTCCAAACGTCAATACCACGCTTTTACTATCTAATAAGCTATGTAACGTTCTTTGGTAAGCGTGATGAAGGCGATCAAACTGTTTATCCAGCCACTGCTCCAAAGATTTCTCTTTTTGTTTGCCACTATTATGAGGTTTTAGAATATAGGCACACATCACAGGTGAAAGCGTTAAAGCAACCACACCAGAAAGAATAACTGAAGCGGCTAATGTAAAGGCAAACTCCACAAATAGAACACCTGTTAGCCCTCCCACGAACCCAATCGGTAAGAATACGGCGACCAAAGTCGTTGACATAGTAATGATTGGCCAAGCAAGTTCACGAGCGCCTTGAATAGCGGCTTCAGTACGACTCTTCCCCTCTTCAATATGCCGGTGAATGTTTTCCAACATAATAATGGCATCATCCACCACCACTCCGATGGCCAATACCATAGCAAGCAGCGTTAGTAGGTTGATAGAAAAACCCAACAGCCACATTAAGAAAAAGGTTCCAACTAAAGAAACCGGAATCGCCACCGCAGGAATAATGACGGAACGAATAGAGCCAAGAAAGGCATAAATGACCAGTACCACAATCGCCAGAGCCAAAACGATAGAGATCACGACTTCATCAATCGCATTCTCAATGTATTCGGTAGAGTCATAAGCAATATAGGCAGACAAACCTTGTGGAAGCTGAGGAATAATATCTCGATCCCACACTTGACGAACCAATTCGATAACATCGAGAGCATTCGCGTCAGGAGAAACTTCTACCCCAATAAACGTAGCCGCTAATCCATTGAAACTAACCGAACTTTCATAACTTTCAGCACCAAGCTCAACATCCGCCACATCTTCCAAACGGATAACGCTACGGCCATCACTGCCAATGACTAACTGTTTGAACCCATCAACATCTCGCAGATCGGTCGCGGCAGTTAAGTCTATGGCAACCATTTGACCTTTCGTTCTGCCCAAGGCTGCCAACACATTATTATTGTTTAGCGCTGCCGCAACATCACTACCAGTAATACCATAGGCTGCCATTTTGACGGAATCGAGCCAAATACGCATCGCAAAGGTGCGAGCCCCTAGAATTTCAGCCCGCTGAACCCCGGGCAATGTCGATAATTGCGGTTCGACCACACGGACTAAGTAATCGGTGATCTGGTTATCTCCCAGTACCTCCGAGTAGAAAGCCAAATACATTGCGGCCACACTCTCACCCACTTGTAAGGTCACCACGGGTTCACGTGCATTTTCAGGCAACTCAGAGCGAACCTTATTGACCTGCGCGGCAATCTGCGTCAAGGCTTCATTTGGATCATAATCCAGCCGCAAATACGCTTCAATCGTACTATTGCCCGCAACAGAAGTGGAGACAAGGTAGTCTATCCCCTCGGCAGCGGCAATTTCTCGCTCTAACGGGGTGGTAATAAACCCCTGAATCAAATCCGCATCAGCGCCAACGTACGTTGTGCTGACATTGATCACCGCATTCTTTATCTCGGGGAATTGACGAACATTCATATCCATAATGGCTCGCAAGCCCAGTAAGATAATGAACAAACTCACCACCGAAGAGAGAATCGGTTTTTGAATAAACTTATCAGTAAAACGCATGAAAACTCCTACTGATTATTGGGTAACGGAGCAATATCCGAACTTGGCTGAACTTGATCATTATCGCTAATGATAATCTGTGATCCGTTACGTAATTTAAGCAAACCCGAGGTCACAACACGCTCACCCACTTCCAACCCTTTTTCGATCACAATGAGATCACCACGACGCTCACCTGTTTGCACAAAGCGTTGCTGAACCTGCAAACGATCATCTTGCTGTTCAATGACAAAAACCGAATTACCATAAGGGTTAAATTGAATAGCCGTTTGTGGCACTAAGCTCACTGTCTTAGGTTCCCCTGTATTCAGTTGTACTCTGGCAAACATTCCAGGACGTAAGGCTAAATCCTGATTCTCTAACGTGGCTTGAACTTCAATACTTCGGCTCGCTTCCCGTATCGAAGGTGCGATTGCTGTAATCGGTCCGACAAATGTGTGGTTAGGCACAGAATCCACCCTAACTTGAATTTCCTCTCCTAACTGAACATTCGGTAATTGCTGTTCTGGTAAAGTAAAGTTGAGGTAAATTGGCGCAAAAGATTGCAATGATACCACCGTCGTTCCCGGCGATAGCAGTTGGCCTAAGCTGACTTGTCGAATGCCTGCTACCCCATCAAAAGGAGCACGAATTGTTTTTTGGGCAATACGAGCTTTCTGACTTTCTACCGCTGCGGCGGCTTGCTTTGCTTCACTTTCACGTAGGCGTAGCTCAGACTCCGATACATTCTTTTCTCGATATAGACGTTGATAGCGAGTCAGTTCT
This sequence comes from Vibrio cincinnatiensis DSM 19608, assembly GCF_900167345.1. Taxonomy (GTDB): domain Bacteria; phylum Pseudomonadota; class Gammaproteobacteria; order Enterobacterales; family Vibrionaceae; genus Vibrio; species Vibrio cincinnatiensis. Next base: position 26,743 of record NZ_FUXB01000002.1, read on the forward strand.
AGCTTAGCCAGATCTTCCACCGCTTGTAGGCGTTTGAGCTCTGCTTTATCGACCGTATCATCTAATGTAACCAGTAATGTACCTTTTTGGATACGGGTACCATTTTCAAAATAGATACCATTAATAATCCCACTGGCTTCGGTGGTGAGGTCGGTACTATGAATCGCAGCAAAACTACCAATCGCACTGACAAACGGTTGCCATTGATCAGTGGTCACTTCACTTGCCGTCACAGTCACCGGAGGAATCGGCATATTATCGAAAAATTGATTCATAAAATGGTTGCCGATGGCTTTGTAGGCAAAAATACCTCCAAAAATCAGCGTACTGACGATTAACATCAGGATCATGCGTTTTAACATGAAAACTCCTTGCTGGTTGATCCTAAAAGAGAAAAATAAAAACTAACGAAAAGCGGTGATCTTCTCTAACTCCGCTTTTAACTCAGTCACTTTGTTTAAAATTATCTTATCTTCCACTGGCAACAATGGTTGCCACTCCATCCCATTCAATAGCATAGTAATATTTCGATAAAGCAGCATGGGATCAGGAACAACAGCGAACGCTTCTAAAAGCCCATGAGCATTCACTAAAGCATGATATCCCTGACACTGAGCCCAAGGCGCAAGCGAAAGATCCATTGGGGAATAACCATGATTGGGTAAATCACCACGGATTAACGCCTCTTGAGTTATTTGGCTCACAAGATCCCCAATGGGTTTACAGCAGTCAAAAATTTTCTGCTTCTGATGCTGTGATACATTCTCCCAGACCGCTTCGGTAAACACATACTGCTCTAACTTAGCATGCTGAGGGTTATGCTGCTGCAATAACCGATCAGCAATGACAATCGTGAGCATTTTATCTCTTCCGTTAATGGGTATTGAGGCTATCTTTTCAAAAACTTCCATTCGCCAAGCCGCCTGCTCTCCGACAATACCCGCCAGCAAGTCTTCTCTTGAACTAAAGTGTTGATATAAGGTGCCTGTTGCATATTGGCATTGCTTTGCTAGCTTTGCCATATGCAAATTTAAAAACCCGTGCCGCTCTATCATTTCACTCGCAGCTTGTAAAAAGAGATGCTCTCTCTCTTGTCGCTCTCGGCGCTTTCTCTCAGAAGTCGTCATAATGATTACGGTTGTGAATGTGAGATAAATTATGAACACGATTCAAAAAATGATCAATCGTCATAATTCACAATTAACCAACAAAATGTTGCAAGATGTGTATTAAGAAGAAAAAAGAGAGGAGAATGGAAACTAAAGAACATGGGATAAAAAAAAGCCACCTCAAGAGCAAGGTGGCAAATGAGACTATAAAAGCCTAACAAGAACGAGAATGTATCAATAGAAGTAATGCGATTGCTGTGCCAATATATTTGAAAATAAATAACTCATTGATTTTTAATTAAATACTACATATTTATTTTCAAACAATTCATCAAACTGCCCAACAAACGGGCTTAATGCACCAAAATCAGTCAAACAGAAGGTAGAGACGACCATGCCAGTCTACCCGCTTCACTGAAGTTTGAAAAACGTCCGCAAGATTATCTTCGGTCAAAACATGGAGAGCGGGACCAAAGGTATGCATGATACCTTTATCAAGCAATAACACTTGATCGGCATGATGAAGAGAACGGTTTAAATCGTGGTTAGCCATCATCACTGTAATACCTTGATTCGCTATCTGCTGAATCAGAGCATAGAGTAATTGTTCCTGAGCAATATCGAGCGGAGCTGCCGGTTCATCGAGAATCAACAACTGACCATCAGGATTAAGCGTTGGCCAAATCTGTAAACAACTACCCGCAAGGCGTACACGCTGCCATTCTCCACCAGATAAAGAATGGATGGTGCGATGAAGTTTGTCACTTAAATTGAGCAAGCTACAGATGTCATTCAGCGCAACCGCCACCGCTGGGTCTTGATAATGTTTACCTTGGGGAAGAGATAGAGCGAGGTATTGAAACACATCTAAATTAAAAGCGGGTCTATCACTTTGTGACAGATAAGCTCGTCGTTGTGTCAGCTCTGAGAGAGAAAGCTGCGAGATAGCGGTGTGGTTAAGCATGACCTCCCCTTGGCTTTCAAGCACTCCAGCCACGGCAGCCAATAACGTACTTTTTCCACTGCCGTTAGGGCCAACCACATGCAAAATTTCGCCTTTTTTGCATTGAAAAGAGAGAGGAAGTAAGCGTGTCCCAACCTGTAAACTATTAATTTGAATCATGGTTTTTTATCAGCATCCAGATAAAAATCGGTGCGCCTAACGTGGTAGTGACAACGCCGAGTGGCAATTCGGCTCCCTCTAAGATCAGACGAGCCACAATATCAGAAAAAACCAGTAATAAAGCTCCACCAATCGCTGCAAGGGGAAGCAGCATTCGATTTTCACTGCCTAAAAGTAACCGTAAAAAATGCGGAACCACTAGGCCAACAAAACCTATCACCCCACCAAGCGCTACACTCACTCCCACTAAAATAGCCACAGCAAGAATCAGCTTCCAGCGTAAATTTAAGACATCAACACCTAGCTGCTTGGCATGCCCCTCTCCTAACATCAGCTTATCTAGCTTAGCCCCTTGAAACATTAGCCACACCATCACTGGTAATGCGAAAAGCGATAAACTGTGCTGATACCAACTAACACCGCTGACGCTGCCCATAAGCCAATACATTAACTGCCTTAAATTTAAGTTGTTACTAAAATAAAAGGCCCAAGTCACCACAGCACTAGACAAAATACCAAGCGCGACACCAACCAGTAATAGACGGGTCGTACTTAAACGCATGGTTTTTGCAAATAGAACGAGTAATAAAGTAAACAACAAGCAACCCGTGACGGCGGCAATCATAAATATTGGTGGCGTTGCCAAGATAGGGAAAAAGAAAAGTACCACAACCATGGCGACACTGGCGCCGCCAGAAATGCCCAAAATACCCGGTTCTGCTAACACATTACCCAGTAAGACTTGTAAAGTCGCTCCGGATAGCGCTAATGCACTACCTATCAAGATAACAGCCAATAGACGCGGCAATCTTAATTCAAAAACGATCTGTTGCTCTAAAGGGGAATGGGAAGCCCATGGCCAAATCCAAACCTCACCCACAATGGTATAAACAGCACTACTGAGTAATAAGGCGCAAAGCATCAGCCATAAAGCATGATGCCAGCGACGCTGTTTCTGTTGGATGAGCTGACTAAATTGCATTGGAAGATCAAAGGCTTTGATGAGAATGGGTTAACCTTACCGTCATCACCGGTCAAGCTCAAGAGATTTACTTAGTCGTAAACTAATTGATCCTCTTCATAGCGAGTATCTACTTTACACACCATCAAGGCGGCCCGCTGACCAATGGCAACATGGCGATTAGGAAAGACAACGGCTTCCCCTTCATTCTTCGCCATTAACGGCTTATCTCCATCGTGTCCAAACACTTCCCCATGCATAAAGGCCGTAAAATTCTCAACGTCTTCGCCAAAACGAAAATCAAAATCATCATGCATACGCACAATGGTTCGACTCACTCGATAAATAACGGGATTTTTTGGTAAATGTTCAGGCGTTTCCCTTGAAACAAGGTCTCGCAGGGCAAGATCAAAAGCAACCAGCCGAGAAAGATCGTTCTCCCCCAACCGAGCCGTTTGTCCCAACTCGATAGTCATGGCTTGCGCAGCAAAATGCTCTGCACTGAACCAACTAAACGTACTCGATGGGGCATTAGCAAGCATCACTGCATCAATATGTGCTTGTTCAATAAATTGCATCAATGCTCGGCTACGCACTGGGTGGCGAGTTTTAGGACTGACGGCAAAAGAATAGTGTTTAGATTGACGAATCGCGCAGTGTAAGTCTAAATGCCAGCGTAGCGTTGGAGCCGTTCCCGCATAGAAATCCGTCACGGTTTTCTTTAAGTGTTTAGCGATAACGTATTCTTGCGTATGAGAATGCGGCTTATCATCGAACAGGCGGTTAAGGTTATCTTCAATAAAGCGGGTATGTTTTTGCATCGCTTCTGGGTGAGCAAAAATAAATAAACAACGTTCTTTAACCGTTTGAAAACCGCTTAGAATATCTTCTAGCAACTTATCCACCAGTTCCATCGGAGCCGTTTCATCGCCATGGATCCCACAGGAAATAATAATGTGTTTTGTTTGTGTATTGCTCTGTGCGGGCACAACTTCAACCAAACCACGTTCATGTAGCTTAACGGTTACTCCTAAATCTGTGGTGACCTCACCACATAGCACTGGCTGCTCAAGATCAAGACTGTCGAAAAGAAAAGATTGGCGAAATAGTGACTTCGTCATGCGCTACTCCTTTATTGCACAGCGGTATGGTAAAGAATTGTTCAGCCAAATTATGTTGGGAGGATCGCACTTATCAAGACAAACGCTCTTTATTCATGGATTTATGAACAATAAACACGGTCGGTTCAACAGCGCGAATTCTACCATTAACTTCCACTAATACTCTATAACTACCTTTTAGCCATTATGAATGCTCAATGGTAATGGAACACCAATATTGTTAACCATTACCTGCGGAGGCTCCGTCGGGTAAATCGTTAACTGAGTCATTGATTGATTGGCAATCGAGAGCGAGGAATACCAAAGTGGATTTTGCCAATCGAGCTGTAAAATATCAGCCAACAATAGGCGAATGGTTCCACCATGCAAGATCATCAAACAATCTTTATCACACTGATGCAACCAACGGTGCCAAGCGTTACTCACTCGCTGATAGGCCTCGAATAGCGGCTCTGCTCCGGGCAAAGGATGATTGACTGGATCTTGCCAAAACGCCTCTAATCGAGGCCATTGAAGAGATAATTCATCAAAGGTTTGTCCATCAAACTCTCCAAAGTCAAGCTCTTGAAATGCTGGCTCAACGATCACCTCCAACTCTGGCCGCAACGCTTTCAGCCGCACCGATAAATCAGCGCAGCGGCGCAGCGGCGAAGTCACGACCGTCGAGAATGAGAAGGCGTTGAGTTGCTCTGCAATAACTTGCTGCGTTTTATCCGCTACAGCGACGTCCGTTCGCCCATTCAAAGCAGCGGGCCCTATCGTTTTTCCGTGGCGAAGCAGGTAGAGAGAAATCATCCGTTATTATCCTTCAATATGAGAGGCAATCCTGCACAAATAAAAACCACTCGCTGAGCAACTTTCGCCATGGCTTGATTCATCCAACCGGCGTAGTCCACAAATAAACGTGAGACTTCCCCTAGTGGTACAATGCCCATTCCCACTTCATTAGAGACGAGTACAATTCGTGCTTTACTGCACTTGAGCACCGCCAGTAATTGATCTAACTGCTGCTCTATCTGTTTCTTGTTGAGTACCTGCCCATCATTATAAATCACATTGTTAAGCCATAAGGTCAGGCAATCAACCAGCACAATATCATGCTCACTAAACTGGGTGAATAATTGCGCCAAAGCGAGAGGTTCTTCATGTTCTAGCCAACCTTGACCACGTTGCTGCTGATGATGCGCGATACGTGCTTGCATCTCCAAATCACAGGCGGTTGCCGTTGCCACATAATGAAGTTGAGAGGATGGATACTCTGCAAGCCACAACTGAGCTTGCTGCTCTGCATAATGGGATTTGCCACTTCTTGCTCCACCTAAGATCAATTGAATAGCCACGGTACACTTCCTAACACTTGAATACCTTGCTGCCAATAAGCGATCAACAATAGATAAATCGCCAACTCCATAATCTGCTGCGCCGCGCCTAAGCAATCGCCAGTAAATCCACCCAACCGATTGATTAACCAAGCCTTAAAGCTCACTCGGAACAGCCCAGTAAGCAAAAGTAACCCAACCATCACTTCCACGCTAAACCAGAATAGAGGAAGCACTCCAGTAATCAATAAAATAGCTAATTCATGTCGACTTTGCTGACGAGCAAGCGGTTTACTTTTACTACTATCAGGATCACTGACATAAGGTAGATCATAAATAAAACTCGCCGCAACGGCTCGGCTTAAGGTGTAACCCAGTAACCAAACAGGCACTAACGACATCCAAGAGTCCAAGGAAGAGAGAAACAAATATTTCCCCAACAATGCCATGATTAATGCTGTCGCACCATAAGTCCCAATGCGGCTATCTTTCATGATGAGTAGCCGGCGCTCAATGGTCATTCCACCACCAATGCCATCCGTCATATCAGTTAACCCATCTTCATGAAAAGCGCCCGTCAATAATAAGCTCAATATCATGGTTAAGAACAGGCTAATATGGCTTGGCAATAGCCAACTTAATACTGTAAAACTCAAAGCACATAGGCTGCCGAGTAATAGCCCCACCAAAGCAAAATATCGCCCCGCTTGATTCATTCGATCAGCACTGTAAGGCAAAGATTTCGGCACAGGCAAACGGGAAAAGAAGCTGAGCGCTAATAAAAAGAGCTGCCACTGATATTGCACACGGGACAACATTACACGGTCACTCCGGCTTGTTCAAAGCTAGCCATCGTATTGTAAAACTCTGCAGCGGCGCGAATAAGTGGCACCGCCAATACCGCCCCCGTTCCTTCCCCTAATCGCAACCCTAAATCCAGCAAGGGTTTCGCCTCAAGCAGTTGTAGCACCGCTTGATGTCCAGACTCATGAGAGCGATGAGCAAAAATCATGTAATCTCGGCAATCAGGGTTAAGTAAGGTAGCGACATACGCGGCCACCGTTGCAATAAACCCGTCGACAATCACTGGGGTATTGTGCTGAGCAGCAGCCAAAAAGCCACCGACCATTTGCACAATCTCAAATCCCCCCAGTTCGGCTAACACTTGCTTAGGATCGGATTTAGGATCGGATTTAGGATCGCAAATTGTTTCTTGGCAACGTAACACGGCTTGATGAATAAGCATTTGTTTTTTCTGAAACTGCTCCGGTGATATTCCCGTTCCCATCCCTACACAGGTTTCACTCGGAAGGCCTGATAACGCGGCCAGCAGTGCCGCTGCACTGCTGGTATTGGCAATGCCCATTTCGCCAAACATAACCAAGTTGGAGCCAGAATGAATCACCTTCATCACTAACTGCTGACCATATTCTAGCCCTTGCTCAACTTGTTGACGCGTCATTGCGGCTTGTTGAACAAAATTGTGGGTTCTTTCGCCTAAGCGCTGTACCACCAAGTGAGAATGAGCGGTTTCAATGGGTAGCAAAATGCCACAATCCACCACCATTATCTGCACATCATTCGCTCGACAAAAACAGTTAATTGCTGCACCACCCGAGAGAAAATTCATCACCATTTGGTGAGTGACAACACTCGGCGCAATACTGACCCCTTCATCCGCAATTCCATGGTCACCAGCAAAAACAACCACGCTCGGACAATTTAACGTGATGGATTCTGCCACTTGGGTTTGTCCTTGGCTCTGAATTAACGCTAACTGATACGCAAGGGATTCCAGCTCACCCAATGCCCCTAAGGGCTTGGTTTTTTGATCAATACGCTGAGTGATCTGATGATGAAATGAAAGATCTAACTGTTTGAAAAGGTAAGACATTGCTAATCCATTGGCTGATAAAAACCCGTGAGAGCAGTCTACTCGTTATCCTCTAATGATGCCACGCTTTGTCCATCACAATCTTCATTGAACAAATACGCGTGGACTTGCATTCATGCTATGCTCTTACTTTCATCGGTTCAGTGGCTTGGAAAAGAAGATGCCTTCATCAATTCACAACCCCATCGTTATCGTGGCTGGAGCTTCCGGTTTGGTGGGTTCCTGCGTTATGCAACACTTACTGGCCCAACCATCGATCCAGAGCGTCTATTCACTCACTCGACGAGCTTCTGGCTTTCCTCACCCCAAATTAACCGAATGGATTGACGCGCAACTGAACATTACACAGTGGGACGATAGCCAACCTCGCCCAACTTATGGGGTGATCGCTTTAGGTACTACCCTCAAACAAGCCGGTTCAAAACAAGCATTAGAAAAAATCGATTTTGATTTAGTCTGCCAAGTCGCTAAAACCATGAAGATGCTCGGTGTGATCCGACTAGCCGTCGTGTCCAGTTATGGCGCCAATCCCACATCTCGCTCACACTATCTGCGTTGTAAAGGTCGAATGGAAGAAGCGATCCGTCGGCAAGGGTTTGAACATGTCACCTTTGTACGCCCAGGGCCTCTGAAAGGTCAGCGAAAAACACTAAGGCTGAACGAAATTTGGCTACAACGCGTCATGGCTATCGGACGTTTTTTCTTATGGGGTCGGCTCAAAAACCTAATTCCAATCGACGCGGATAGCGTTGCTCAAGCTATGTTGTATCAATTGTTTGACTATTCCGATCAACGTGTCTCCATTTTACACTCACAAGACATTCATCAAATGTTGAAGAAATATCAATAAATCGAATAATCCACCAGCAGAATGTCGCATAGATAAACAAATCGTTTAGTTAGATAACCATTTGTTCTAAATCATACTGTTTTTTTCTTTTTCATATAAATCTTGAAGCGGTATCCTGCCTTCGTTTTCCATTCTTTACTCTTATCCCATTTTAAGGATGTTTATTATGTCAGTTACAGCTATCGCTATGCTTGCGGTATTTGCCGGCATTTTGCTGTTCCTGTTCAGCCAGCAGAAAAAAGCGTATTCCCTTTCTCGTATTGTATTGTTGGGCCTTGTGCTTGGTAGTGTATTCGGATTGGCTCTACAGCTTATCTTTGGTGAGAACAGCCCAGTCATCAGTCAAGTCCTCTCTTGGATTGCTATCGTCGGTAGCGGCTATGTGGGGCTACTAAAAATGGTCATTATGCCATTAGTCCTTGTTTCCATGATTTCTGCTGTCGTAAAACTAGAGAACAGCGGTTCACTGGGCAAAATCTCAGGGCTGACCATCTCGATTCTATTGATCACTACCGCGATTGCCGCTTTGATTGGTATTTTAGTCACTCAAGCCTTTGGCTTAAGTGCAGCAGGCCTGACGGAAGGAAGCCGAGAAGTCGCTCGTATGACTCAATTAGAGTCTCGTGCCGCGACAGTGGCTGATTTAACGATCCCACAGATGCTGTTGAGCTTTATTCCAACCAACCCGTTTGCAGACCTAACGGGAGCACGCTCATCATCCATTATTGCGGTCGTGATTTTCGGTGTACTCATGGGTATCGCAGCTCGTAAAGTGATGATCGAAAAAGAACAATTTGAAGCGCCGATTCGTCAATTTGTTGATGCGCTGCAATCGATTGTGATGCGTTTAGTAAAAATGATCATCGCTCTGACGCCTTACGGCATTGCCGCACTGATGGCTAAAGTCGTTGCTACCTCCAGCGCAAGCGATATTTTGAATCTGCTCGGTTTCATCGTCGCCTCTTACATTGCGATTGGCCTAATGTTTGTTGTGCATGGAATATTGGTTTCTTTTGTGGGCGTTAACCCTAAAACCTACTTCCAAAAAATTTGGCCCGTATTAACTTTCGCATTCACGTCACGTAGCTCTGCGGCCACGATCCCATTGAATGTTGAAGCACAGATTACGAAATTGAATGTACCACCCGCCATCGCCAACCTTTCGGCCTCGTTTGGGGCAACCATTGGTCAAAATGGGTGTGCGGGAATTTATCCGGCTATGCTTGCTGTGATGGTTGCGCCAACGATGGGAATTAACCCACTCGATATTCATTTTGTGCTCTCCTTAATTGCGATGATCACAATCAGCTCATTTGGTATTGCCGGTATTGGTGGTGGCGCTACATTTGCCGCGCTGATTGTGCTGCCTGCAATGGGATTACCCGTTACTATTGCAGCCCTGTTAATTTCGATAGAACCTTTGATTGACATGGCACGCACCGCATTGAACGTTTCGGGTTCTATGACGGCAGGAACCATAACTAGCCGTCTAATGAAACAAGTTCATGAGCCAGAAGCCGAACAACAACAAGCTTAAGCTCGTTTAATGGTTTATCCTCTGTTAGCCGACCTTAATTGGGTCGGCTTTTTCTTTCTCTAAACTTATGCTTTATCACCCAGTCCAATCATTGCCATGTCTTGAGTGGAATGTTCTAATACTCGTCACTTCCTCTTTGTTACTGGGTTAATCACACATGCAACAGCACCAGCCAACTTTCTTCTTTTTCGATTATGAGACGTGGGGAACGAATCCAGCGAAAGATCGACCCAGCCAGTTTGCCGGTGTCCGTACTGATATGGATTTCAATATTATCGGTGAGCCGTTAGTGATTTACTGTCAATTACCTTGTGATTATCTACCGGGGCCGGAGGCTGCGTTAATCACCAAAATTACACCACAAAAGGTAATGGAGGAAGGGCTACCTGAGCCTGAATTTATTGCTCGAATTCACGCAGAACTCGCCACCCCCAATACAACTAGCCTAGGTTATAACAGCATTCGTTTTGATGATGAGGTGACGCGCTATACCTGTTATCGCAACTTTCTTGACCCTTATGCGTGGAGTTGGCAAAACGGTAACTCTCGCTGGGATCTATTAGATGTAATGCGGGCCTGCCACGCACTACGTCCGGAAGGGATCCACTGGCCAGAAAATAACGATGGGTTTACCAGCTTTAAATTAGAAGACCTATCAAAAAGAAACGGCATTGAACATGAAAATGCCCACGATGCAATGGCCGATGTCATCGCTACTATTGAACTTGCAAAAAAAATCAAAGCCGCCCAACCTAAGCTTTTCGATTATTTTTTATCAATGCGCCATAAACGCAAGCTGATCGACCTGGTCGATATTGTCAATATGACACCGTTAATGCATGTTTCTGGCATGTTGGGTCGAGAATGCCAATACACCAGTTGGGTTGTTCCAGTGGCGTGGCATCCTACCAACCAGAATGCTGTTATTGTGGTCGATTTAGCCAAAGATCCTGAGCCGTTGTTAACGCTCTCTGCCGAGCAGTTGCATCAACGTCTTTACACCAAACGTGAGGAATTGGCTGAAGATGAATTACCAGTGCCCATCAAATTGGTACATCTCAATAAGTGTCCGATTTTAGCGCCTGCAAAAACCTTAACCGCAGACAATGCCGCCGTGATCGGGATTGACCGTGAACAATGCTTAGCGAATCTCGCCTTACTTCGTCAGCATCCAGAAATTCGAGAAAAATTAGTTGCCCTATTTGCGATTGAACGAGAGTTTCCCGCCACAGCTGATGTCGATAGCCAACTGTATGATGGATTCTTTTCCCCGTCCGACAAAGCCGGTATGGAAATTATACGCTCAAGCCATCCTGAATTACTCGGCAGCTTAGATATTCAATTTAGTGACCCAAGAATAGCTCCACTGCTCTTTCGATATCGCGCTCGTCATTATCCTTGGACACTGAATGACACAGAGCAACGTCGCTGGGCTAATCACTGTCGAGATTATTTTGAAACATGCCTACCCAGCTATATGCTTAATTTAGAAAACTTAGTGCAAGAGCACCAAAGTGATGAGAAAAAAATGGCCATACTCAAATCTGTTTATCGCTATGTAGAATCTTTAGCTTGCTAGCACGCTTTTATTACTTGTGAAAAATTAACCATGAATACGCTTACTCTTCGCCTCAAAACCGCGGCTCAATATTTGGTTTCTATGGGGTTAATCTTTCTCTGCCTTTGGGCTGGGATCACCATACAGCATTGGCTGGGAATCGCTATTCCCGGCAGTATTATCGGCTTATTACTCCTCTTCGCCTTATTAGTGAGTGGGCTCGTACCCGTTGAATGGGTAAGACCCAGTGCCCATCTTTTCATCCGCTACATGATCTTACTGTTTGTCCCCATCAGCGTTGGACTCATGGTTCACTTCGATATGTTGCTCAATAATCTGTGGCCAATCCTCGCCAGTGCCATTGGTGGCACCGTTCTGGTTTTGGTTTCACTCGGCTTCGTATTGGATCGACTACTTAAAAAAGGAGAAAAATAATGTGGTTACTCGTCACATTAGTGGTCTTTTTCTTTGCTCGCTGGGTTGCACAAAAAGGTCGAACCCCTTTGGTTAACCCACTGTTGATCTGTATCGCTATTTTAATCCCTACCTTAATCTACCTTCAGGTACCGTTTGATACCTACTACGCCGATAATCATTGGATAAGCGATCTCCTACAGCCTGCTGTCGTCGCACTTGCCTACCCACTGTATGAACAGCTCCCCCAAATTCGCTCTAACTGGCGCATCATCATGTTAGCCTGTGGTATAGGCAGTATTATGTCCATGCTTACAGCCAGTTTTATCGCATTATCGATGCAGGCAGACACATCATTAGTCGCCGCCTTGATGGGAAAGTCAGTCACCACTCCCATTGCGATGGAAGTTGCCAATAACCTAGGGGGGGAACCTGCGATTGCAGCCATTCTTGTTCTGCTGGTCGGCCTCTTTGGTGCCATCATGGCCTACCCTATTTACAACTTACTCAACATTACCCACCCTATCGCAAGAGGCCTAACGACAGGAACAGTTTCTCACGCACTGGGAACAGCAACTTGTGCTGAAAAAGATGCACGAGATGCGGCGTTTAGCTCACTCGCTCTTGTCGTTTGCGGCATTATTACCTCTATTCTGGCTCCTACCCTGTTTGCATTAAGTGTGTGGCTTATTTATGGATAAGCCACACCTGCTCACCTAAGGATACCGATTGCGCTAGGTGTGACATCACTCTAATTATGAAACATTTGAATTCATTACATACTCAGTCGTGATATAGATCTCAGTAAGTGCCGTTTAATTCACTAAAATGAAGTTCAATAAACGGATAAGGATAAATTATGAATCGCCGTATTGAACAAGCCTTAACACAGTTACCAGTGGCGGTGAGTGAATACCTTTCACCCATCGTGCTCACTGACGAATATGATGCAACCTTGTCAGTTGAACAGTTTAACCAATTACTTTCTCTTTCGAAGTTAGCTGATGCTGAATTAAGAGTCGCTTTGTTGCCACTTGCTGCGGCCTATGCTTATGTCCCTATTTCTCAGTTTTATGTCGGTGCTATTGCGCGAGGTGTTAGTGGCCGACTCTACTTTGGGGCGAATATGGAATTCTCTGGCGTGCAGCTCGGTCAAACGATTCACGCAGAACAAGCCGCCATTAGTCATGCCTGGATGAAAGGTGAACAAGGCATTACGGACATTACCGTTAACTACAGCCCATGTGGACACTGCCGTCAGTTTATGAATGAATTGACAACCTCACAAACGTTGACCATTCAACTTCCCAAGCGCGAAGGGAAATCACTGCAGTATTATCTCCCTGAATCGTTTGGCCCGAGAGATCTCGGTATTACCACTGGCCTCATGTCAAAGACCGATCATGGATTATTTACCGACGTCCAAGAGCCGTTATTGCAAACTGCTATGCAAGCCCTTAATCGTAGCCATGCGCCTTACACGAATAACTTAAGTGGGGTAGCACTGCGCACGGCTTCAGGTCGAGAGTTTCGTGGGGCTTATGCTGAAAATGCGGCATTTAACCCAAGCCTTCCACCACTACAAGTGGCGCTGATCCAACTGCGAATGGCAAAAGAATCGTTTGAATTGATTCGTGATGCGGCTTTAATTGAAATGTCACAAGGCACCATCAGTCACTTAGCTGATACTCAAGCCACACTAGAAGCGATCAATCCAGATATACCTCTATCGTATTTATCGCTTTAATCTTCACAATCTTAACATTCAAGAGCCTTGCTAAATAGCGATATTTCAAGGCTCATTGGTTACTGGGCAAAGCCATCAAGCAACTTAGTAGAGCGTAAATTTTTCAAAGGCTTGCTCTTCAGTCATCGGTTTATAAAAATAATAGCCTTGAATTTCATCAATATTCCATACCGTTAATTTTCTAAGCTGTGATGCGGTTTCAACCCCTTCTGCCACCGTGGTCATTCCTAGTTCTTTCGACATATGGATAATATTTCGGATAAGGCTTTTGGCTTTAGGATTGCTTTCTAAACCATCAATATAGGATTTATCCAGTTTCACAATATCCAATGGAAAGTTACAGAGTGAACTAAACGAAGAATACCCCGTACCAAAATCATCCAAAGCGAGTTGAACCCCTAATGCTTTAATGGTTTCCATTCGGTGAATAATATCTTCTTCCGCCCCTAGTAAAATACTTTCCGTCAACTCAAGGACCAACTGCCCAGGGAGTAATTGATAAGTCTCGATCGCTTTGTGTAACGTTTCCACCAAACTATTATGGTGAAAATGAGGGCTAGAAATATTGACATGAATACTTAAGTGAGAAGAGAGCGTTTTATCCGCGTGTTGAATTTGCTGAATAAAGTGGCAAGCTTTCTCCAATATTTGCTCGCCTAATTCCACAATCAGTTTTCTCTGTTCGGCAAGAGGAATAAAAACCGCCGGAGAGATCATCCCTAATGTTGGATGAGTCCAACGAGCTAAGGCTTCAAAACCAACCAGTTGACCAGATTCAGCTTTCACTATCGGTTGATAATGCGCCGTAAATTCCCCATTTTTTAAAGCCGCAACAATATCTCGGTTTAACACTAATAGCTCTTGAGTTCGCTCAAGATGCTGAGCATGAACCAGAGTCACGGACGAGCTCGTTCCGCTTTCATGTGTCACAGCATATAACCCCGTATGGGATAAATTTTCGAAATTCTCAAAATCAATGGAGGAAGGTAATAATGCCGATTTTAAACCAATATCACATTCGATATCTTCTAACACGATTTTCTGACGATACTCCATTAATATCCGATTACCTTCACGCTCTAAATGAGAAGCAGCAGCCTCCCCCCAAATCATAAACTCCTGTTCACTGATTCGGCCTATCTCCATAGCGGGAAAATGGCGTTTCAAGGTTGCCGCTACATGCTGGACAACTCGGTCATAATAATCGTGCCCATACACGTCATCGATTTCTTTTAAACGTGATGCATATAAATACAGCACATTAAATGAAGCCTCTACCTGCTGAATGCGTTGATTAACTCGTTGCATCAAGGTCTGCCGATTCAATAAACCAGAAACGGGATCACAGTGTTTTAAAGTTTCAATTAATTCAGCCTGTTGCTTTTGCTCACTGATATCTTTCACAGAAAGCATAATGGATGAATTTTCACCATCATTTAGCAACGCGGCTTCAACAGAGCAGGCAATCTCTGAACCATCATGTCGCTTCATTGTGGTTTCAAAATGATATTGCCCTTGGTTAATCGAATGATACAGTTGCTCTGTACCACACTGAGTATGTTTACAGCCGCAAATCATGCTCAGTGGCTGACCGATAAGTTGATCGCGTTGAAAACCCAGTAACATCAACACCGTTGGGCTCACATCCACAATGATACGGTCGGTCAATAAAATCATCCCAACGGTACGGCTATGATACAAAACATCAAATTTTTGTAAGGTTTCCTGCAGCTTTTCCTCTGTTTGGGAAGAAGAATGCGCTAGGCTTCGAACCCATTGGGTGATTCGATCAAACTCATCTGTGTGTCTATTTTTTTCTGGTGCCTTTACCGACCCTAATAAATTTTGCATTCCTTGTTCAAAGTAGCTAAAGCGTCGGCTTACCGTGACCCAAAAAATACCATACATGATAATCGTAATGACACTCGTCACCACAAGCATCGATATAATGAGTAAAACAAAAACGCTTTTCGCTCGTTGATAATAGGTTCTAGACTCTATGGTTTTCAAAACCGCAATGGTTTTATTATGGGCATCCGTAAGAAGTGTATGGTGAATCATATATTGATCCGATCGCTCAATGGATGAGTGATCATGCCCAGCTTGCTCTGATAATGACCAGAAGGAAAGGTTTTGATCGTCGGTTAACAGTTGATTATCCGCAATTAAAATACCTTCATAACGAGACGGGAAACGGTCGGTTAGATTTTGCCCCCATAACATCCACCCTACAGCTTCACTCGTCCCATCGCTATCTCTCACAGCCGTCAGGCTAACCGCCCACAGTTGCTGCTCACTACGCACTAAGCTCGCCGTACTGGTTTTTTGAGTATCGACCTGCTTATCCATTTGTTGCAAATAATCAGCGATCACCTCGGTTTGTAGTAACCTCTCCGCTTGTTGCTGGGCGGTATCATTATTGCGAGCAAAGCTCAGCATAACCTCGTGGTTTGGACGAATATAAGCAACAAGATCGACATCCAGAGTGTCTAGGCTTCCTTCTGTTAAGTTTCGCTCAGCATAACCAGGATCTCTATCGGTCAACAACATGTAACTTTCGTCCCAATACCCCCAATCATAAGAGGCCTCTTCCTGCCTTTGGACAATCGCATCAATGACGGATAGCGCCTGGTGGCTGGCTCTGTGCACCTCAATGTTCTCTAATTCATAAAGGCTATAGAGAAAAAAATACCGGGTAAGAAATAAGCAGCTTAGTACAACACTGATTAGCCCAACCACAAAAAGTAACGCTGTTTTCATTTCTAAGTTAATGGTTCTCAGCATCGCTATGGACTCATTTATTTTATTGTTCTAACTAAAATACTAGTTGTTAACTTCAAGAAATAAAATGATTTTGTTCATATATGGATCAAGCAAATAAAGTATTGTTCACTTTATTGTTCACTTTATAGTCACATTGAGGAAAAGAAGGAGAGAGTAAGCGAGTGATGCTCTCTTAGCACCGATGCTCTACACAAGGAATCTTGTCGCCTGCAAATTTTCATTCTAAACATGTGATGAAGCGTTAGTGTAGGTTCAACCCTAAAAGCAAACGTTTTCTTTTTTTTACCTTTCCAGTATCATTGCGGCTGTTTTCGCTCTCGGTACAGTGAAGTCTTTGTGCTATTAACCCTCATCGTAGAGACTTCACGCTATATACACGACTAATAAGGATTCTTTATGTTGGGGACCGCAACTCTCAATAGTTCAACTCGCGTTCTTTTACTAGGCTCTGGAGAGCTAGGAAAAGAAGTCGCTATTGAATGCCAACGCTTAGGTTTAGAAGTGATTGCTTGCGATCGCTATGCCAATGCCCCTGCAATGCAGGTTGCTCATCGTAGCCATGTATTCGATATGCTCAACCCCCAAGCATTGCAACAAATTGTTGAGTTAGAAAAACCGCATTATATTGTCCCTGAGGTAGAAGCGATTGCCACAGCGAAGTTACTTGAATTGGAAGCTCAAGGTGTAACCGTTGTTCCTACGGCGAACGCAACATGTTTAACGATGAATCGAGAAGGGATTCGCCGCCTTGCTGCTGAACAACTTTCTCTGCCAACCTCGCCTTATCAATTTGCAGACAACTACGCGGAATTTGTCTCTGCAGTAGAACAAGTCGGGCTTCCTTGCGTGTGTAAACCCGTGATGAGTTCATCCGGTAAAGGGCAAAGCATCCTTAAACAGGCTGAAGATATTGAATCTGCATGGCAGTATGCACAAGAAGGTGGACGCAGTGGTGCAGGTCGCGTCATTGTGGAAGGGTTTGTTGATTTTGATTACGAAATCACACTCCTGACTGTTCGAGCGGTTGATGGGGTACATTTCTGCGCGCCTATCGGGCACCGTCAAGAAGAAGGTGATTACCGTGAATCTTGGCAGCCTCAAGTTATGTCGGAAAACGCCTTAAAAGCTGCTGAATATGTCGCAGAAGAGATAGTGAATGCTCTTGGTGGTTACGGTATTTTTGGTGTTGAACTGTTTATCAAAGGCGATCAGGTTATCTTTAATGAAGTCTCCCCTCGCCCACATGATACCGGAATGGTGACACTCGTTTCACAAGATCTTTCTGAATTTGCACTGCATGTACGTGCCTTTCTAGGCTTGCCTGTCGGGAAAATTACTCAATATGGCCCATCCGCGTCTGCCGCGCTGCTGGGTCAAGGAACCTCAACTGATGTGAAGTTTTCAGGACTCGATGATGCATTGAGTATTCCCACCGCTCAACTTCGCTTGTTTGCTAAACCAGATATTGATGGTCGCCGCCGCTTAGGTGTTGCTCTGACTCGTGGTAAAGATACAACACAAGCGACCAAACGCGCCATAGAAAGCGTAAAATCAGTCAAGATCCATTATTAATAAACGATTTTTATACCCAAGTCTTTATATTGACTTGGGTATTTTTTAAACCTTAGAGTTCATCCATTCGTTCAATCAACCAGACCTCTTCTGCAAAGCGGCTGAGCCCTTTCTTGGCACGTTTCGGATGCTGTGCACCCACCTCGTCTCGATGCAGTTTTTTAATAGAAAGCCCAGCAAATAATCGACAAACCACTTCTTCAGAAAGGCTAAACGGTGGCCCATTCAGCTCAGTTTGCTCATAATCAAGGGTCACTAATAAAATTCGCCCACCAGGGTTTAGTAAAGCAAGTAGCCGTTTGACATAGTCATGCCACCTAGTTTCCGGTAACGCAACCAGTGCAGCACGATCATAAATAATATCCACAGGTTGAAGAGGCGCGGTAAAAATGTCTCCCGTATACAAGCAGAGTTCATCAAACTGATAAGAGGTATGGTGAGTCGATAACTCCGTCACCAGTGGTGTATAAAAATGTTCAGCAAAGAAAGCACGAACGGCTATCGAGCTGAGTTCAACACCTTGAACATCATCATGACGCTCAGCCAGCCAAACTAAATCTTCACTTTTACCACATAAAGGCAGTAACACTTTATCATGCCGCTGAGGTTTTGTGGCTGACCAATACTCCATCAGTAATGGATTCACCTCCATTAAGTGAAACCCAATTTGATTCGCCGCCCATTTATTATGCCAAAATTCGAAATCGTCCATCACAACGCTTTAGCTAGGAAAAGGGCTTAGCATACTCAATTGTGGCCAATTACGATAGCAACGTGTGCCCTCACATTTTGTTACATTCATTAAGGGAACGGATTTCATTTTTACGCTTCTAATTGTTGTGACCCATCACTCACTCTAAAGAAATGGAGGAAAGATAGCGTTGAGTTTTCTTTCTTTGACCCAATACTCTAAGTAACTGCTTTTGTTGGATTAGGATTCTTCTAGGTTCTACTTTTGATCTAAACCACATCAGTTAAGGAGAGTGAATGAGTCTATTGCTGAGAACCACGGCACTCATGCTACTAACGCTAAGCCGAGCGCCAGCCTTTGCCGCAGCCATTCCGGTCATCAATTCATCCTCACAAGAACCACAAGGAGAGTATCAAAACCAGATTAACGCCCAGCGGTTTAAACACAGCTTAAGTGGTTTGTATGGTATTCAAACGACTCACCATACTATGATCCAACCTTACAGTGATTTTGATGTGCTCTATAGTAAGGCACACCAAGCTCAGCATGAACTCGAAACCTTGTGCAAAAGTACCGCAATGTTGACTTCAACTCAGGCGCACTTTTCTGGTGTAAAATCGCACCAAAGAGCCAAAGAGAAAGTGGCATTGGAACTTGACGGACAAGCAGAGCGTATTACCGACCTTGCCCGGGCAACCATGATTGCGGATGATGTTCCAAGTTTAGTTGAAGCGTATGAAGCATTGGGCCGTGAAGCGACCATTGTGAAAGTAAAAAACCGCTTTAAATCGCCTGCACCATCGGGTTACCGAGATCTCAACGTGTTAGTCGAATTACCTAAGACCAAAATCATTGCGGAAGTACAATTTCATTTAAAAGCAATAGCGAATGTAAAAAGCGGCCCTGAACATACCCTATATGAGCAGATCCAACAAATTGAGCGTCAAGCAAGCCAAGAGCAACGCTCTCTCAATATTTGGGAAACCGCACAAATTAAACGGTTACGAACAGAGTCGTTCAGTCTATATCAGCAAGCTTGGTTACCATATATCACAACCAATATCCAAGCCGCATAACGCATATCTCTATGGGAAAATCGCTATCCTAGCGATAGCGCTTTAAGCCGATAGATGCAAACAAAAAGGCCACGTTAATTCGTGGCCTTATCAATCTTAGTTTTCGACTCTAAGGTTCTCAACTCGGGCTTTTAGTTTTTGCCCTGGGCGGAACGTGACGACACGACGAGCAGAAATGGGAATATCCTCTCCCGTTTTTGGGTTTCGACCTGGTCGTTCATTCTTTTCACGTAGGTCAAAATTACCAAAACCGGATAGTTTAACCTGTTCACCGCTTTCTAATGCTTTACGAATTTCTTCAAAAAACACTTCAACCGTATCCTTGGCATCCCGTTTACTAAATCCTAGATTCTCGAACAGGTTTTCAGCCAAATCGGCTTTTGTAAGCGCCATAAAACTTCCCTCAAAGCTAGGTTTAACCTTGCTACTTCAAGCAGCACCAAAGCAATTTTTGCTTAGCCAATCAAAGACATATCGGCTTTAAACAAAAGTGTATGTCAAGCTTATGATTTTCGCCAACTTTTTTATTTCTCTAAATAATTAAAGCATATTCAACAAGTTGGGGGTTTATTATTAATATAATTAAAAAAACAAAATAAAAAAACAAAAAACAACAATTTTCAGAATTTTAATATGAATATGAACGTTTACTGTTATTTTTATCTAAATGTAAAAGTTTTGCTTTCCTTTTCTTTATCACAAGAAAATCTACAAATAAGCAGAAAAATCATAAAGTTGCTGAAAATGATTGTATACCTAAAGTTAGAGGAAGTCACTGAAAGCACGAATATGAATAAAAAAAAGAGCAAGGAAAAAACCTTGCTCTTTTCATCATGAATCAACCACTCTCTGTCTCTGTAAGTGATTAATCTCGCAGTGTTGCAGAGAATTGTTCCACAACGGCTTTAACAATGTTTTCTACTGCAGCAGCAATATCGGCCTCTTCCAAAGTACGCTCGGAAGATTGAAGTGTTAATGCAATAGCCAAGCTCTTCTTCCCTTCTGCAACCCCTTTGCCAACATAAACGTCAAAAAGTTTTGCTTCTTTCAGTAATTCTCCACCCGCCACTCGGCATGCATCAACAATATCACCAGAAGCGATCGTTTGATCAACAACCACAGCAATATCACGACGATTTGATGGGAATTTAGAAAGAGCCACGGCTTCTGGAATGACTTTACTGTTGATCGCTGACCATTCGATTTCAAACACGATGGTGCGGCCATTCAGACCAAATTTACGCTCAAGCTCTGGGTGAACCGTACCGATCACACCGATTTCTTTGCCATCTAACATGATCGCGGCAGACTGGCCTGGGTGCAGCGCTGGGTGTTTTGCCGCAGCGAAGCGGTATGCTTTGCCGTTTGCAGTCAGTTCCAGAATCGCTTCCACGTCGCCTTTCAGGTCAAAGAAATCAACGGTTGCTGTCTCGATATTCCAATGTTCTTCACTACGAGTACCCGAAATAACACCCGCTAACATTGACTCTTGACGCATGCCGTTTTCAGCTGCTTGATCCGGAATGAAACGCAGACCTTGTTCGAACAGGCGAACGCGTGGTTGCTGACGTTTTTGGTTATGAACCACAGTGTTCAACAGACCTTGAATCAAGCTTAAACGCATGGCAGACATGTCTGCTGAGATTGGGTTTGGCAGAATCAAAGGCTCAACATCTGGCACGATCAGTTTTTGCTGCTCTGGCTCAACGAAGCTGTATGTGATGGCTTCGTGGTAACCACGATCCACCAGCAGATCACGAACGCGTTTCAGAGGCAGGTTCGCTTCTTTGTGCAAGTTCATGTTCAGCGCCGCCGCTGGAGCTTGGTTGGGAATGTTGTCATAACCGTAGATGCGACCCACCTCTTCCACCAAATCCTGCTCGATTGCGATGTCAAAACGCCAAGTTGGCGCTGTCGCCATCCAGCCTTCTGTTGTGGTTTCAACACTCATACCCAAACGTTGCAAAATTTCAACCACGTCCGCATCCGCAATATGGTGGCCTAGTAGGTTGTCCAGTTTAGTGCGGCGCAGTGCCACCGTATTTGGTTTTGGTAGATCCGCGTCAGATTCAGCCGCAACCACTGGCGCAACTTCGCCACCACAGATATCAATCAGAAGCTGAGTTGCACGTTCCATCGCCGTAAATTGCAGTGCATAGTCCACACCACGCTCATAGCGCATTGAAGAATCCGTGTGCAGACCATAGCTGCGTGCGCGGCCACGGATATGATCCGGAGCGAAGAAGGCACATTCTAGCAGCACATCTTTGGTTTCACTGTTCACACCTGAGTGTTCACCACCAAAGATACCCGCAATCGCCAGCGCTTTGTTGTGATCGGCAATGATTAGCGTATCGGCATTCAGTTCTGCTTCACTGCCATCCAGCAGCGTCAATTTCTCGCCTTGCTCAGCCAGACGCACCACGATACCACCTTCGATCTTCGCTAGATCAAATGCGTGCATTGGCTGACCTTGCTCAAGCATCACGTAGTTAGTGATGTCGACGATTGGGTCGATGGAACGAATGCCACAACGGCGCAGTTTTTCTTGCATCCACAATGGCGTTTGCGCTTGAACGTTCACGTTCTTCACAATGCGACCAAGGTAGCGAGGACACGCCGCTGGCGCTTTCACTTCAATCGAAATGTTCGCATCAATCGTGGGTGCAACGGGTGAAACGGCAGGCTCCACCACATCTGCGCGGTTCAACACGCCGACTTCACGAGCCATACCACGAAGGCTGAAACAGTCTGCGCGGTTTGATGTCAGGTCGACATCGATAGTGACATCATCCAAAGTCAGGAACTCACGGAAATCCGTACCGATAACGGCGTCATCCGCCAGTTCCATGATACCGTTGGATTCAACATCAATCCCCAGTTCAGAGAAAGAACAGAGCATGCCGTGTGAAGGCTGGCCACGTAGCTTCGCTTTCTTGATTTTAAAATCGCCTGGCAGAACCGCGCCAACCGTCGCAACCGCGACTTTTAGGCCCTGACGGCAGTTTGGTGCGCCGCACACGATGTCGAGCAGTTCTTCTTCGCCCACATCTACTTTCGTCACGCGCAGTTTGTCGGCATCTGGGTGCTGACCACATTCCACAACATGGCCCACTTTCACGCCAGTAAACGTACCCGCGACAGGAAGAACGTCGTCAACTTCCAGACCAGCCATTGTAATTTGGTGAGTAAGCTCGTCCGTGGTAACCGCTGGGTTAACCCACTCACGAAGCCAAGATTCGCTGAATTTCATTGTGATTAAACCTCTGGATTACTTGAACTGTTTTAGGAAGCGAAGATCGTTTTCGAAGAATGCACGCAGGTCGTTCACACCGTAACGAAGCATAGTCAGACGCTCTACGCCCATACCGAATGCGAAACCAGAGTATTTTTCAGGATCAATACCCACACTGCGCAGTACATTTGGATGCACCATACCGCAGCCCAGTACTTCCAACCATTTGCCGTTTTTACCTTTTACGTCCACTTCGGCTGAAGGCTCTGTGAATGGGAAGTAAGATGGACGGAAACGCACTTCCAGATCTTCTTCGAAGAAGTTGCATAGGAAGTCGTGCAGAATGCCTTTCAGCTGCGCAAAGTTGACGTTTTCGTCTACCAACATGCCTTCCACTTGGTGGAACATTGGCGTGTGTGTCTGGTCGTAATCGTTACGGTAAACTCGGCCTGGTGCAATGAAACGTAGTGGTGGCTGTTTTTCTTCCATAGTACGAATCTGTACGCCTGACGTGTGAGTACGCAACATTAACTTTGGATTGAAGAAGAAGGTATCGTGATCAGTACGTGCTGGGTGATCATCTGCGATATTTAAAGCATCGAAGTTATGGAAATCGTCTTCGATCTCAGGACCAGACTCAACGGTAAAGCCCAGTTCACCAAAGAAGCTTTCAATACGCTCGATAGTGCGGGTTACAGGGTGTAAACCTCCGTTTTCGATACGACGTCCAGGCAAAGTGACATCCATCGTTTCTGCCGCCAACTTCGCTTCAAGCTCTGCACGTTGTAGGTTGTCTTTACGTGCAGCAATGGCTTTTTGTACCGTCTCTTTCGCAACGTTAATTTCTTGGCCCGCCGTGCGGCGCTCTTCGGGGGGTAATTTACCTAGACTTTGCAGTTGAGCGGTTAACTCACCTTTTTTGCCCAGATACTGAACACGCACTTCGTCCAGTGCAACCAACGACTCGGCAGCGTCAATCGCTACAGTCGCGTTAGCAATAATCTGTTGTAGATGTTGCATTGTTTCCTCGTCTGCTGATGAGCAGTGTCCTTAAGGAGCCCGTAAAGGGAATAAGGGATTCTTAGTTTTTAAGTAGCTGTACATAGTAACGAAAGCCGCTGTCAAAGCCAAATTGAAATCGCGCTCAAAGGGACTTTTACGCAAATGAAAAACAGTTTGTTTTCACCTTAATAACAATTTTATCCATCCCTTTCTTACTCACACTCTTTTGAATTTCGCTTTAGCTTCACGTTATTTGAAATGAGTGAAGTTGGGCTTGTGCATGTTCACCATAACGAGGACTAACGACTTACCTGCAACGCTAAGCTGTTTGGGTATATACTGGCAAACACTTTCAATACTCCCCATTTTTCAAACACGGTAGAGGTGGTAAATGAAAATAGAGATTTTCCCTATCAGCAGCGAATTTGATCAGCCGCTGGCTAATATTATAAAAACGGTCGGTGCCGAGTTTGGTGCCATTGGTGAGGGATTCGGTCCTTCCGATGCGGAAGTGAATAATATGAGCCGATACTACCAGCCAGAAAATAAAAGTGGCTACTGGATTGCAACATTGAATGGTCAGCTAATGGGTGGTGGTGGCATTGCTCCTTTCAACGGTAGCCATTCACTGTGTGAGTTGAAAAAGCTGTTCTTACTACCCGAGAGTCGTGGGTACGGTATTGGCAAAGCGATCGTGGAACAATGCCTTTCTTTTGCACAACAACAAGGTTTCACACAATGCTACTTAGACACACTCTCAACGATGGAAAGTGCCATCCATCTTTATCAAACCCTCGGCTTTACCCTTCTTTCTGAGCCGATGCTCGGCACAGAACATAATGGCTGTGATGTATGGATGATCAAAACATTCTAATTTAACCGTGCTGGTCTGAGCCTTGCTGATCTAAAAGTTCTGGTGCGAAATGGAAAAAGCCTCGATATTCATCGAGGCTTTTAGTGTTGGAGCGACACACGAGGTTCGAACTCGTGACCTCAACCTTGGCAAGGTTGCGCTCTACCAACTGAGCTAGTGTCGCATTCAAGATGATTGTTCATCTCTACTTTAATGAATGGTGCCCCGGGCCGGACTTGAACCGGCACGACTCGAAAGTCGAGGGATTTTAAATCCCTTGTGTCTACCAATTTCACCACCAGGGCACACAAATTTATTTTGATGCTTCTTACATCTCAGTACCGCTTTCGCCATACTGTTTATTCTGGAGCGACACACGAGGTTCGAACTCGTGACCTCAACCTTGGCAAGGTTGCGCTCTACCAACTGAGCTAGTGTCGCAATGGAGGCGCGTCCCGGAGTCGAACCGAGGTCCACGGATTTGCAATCCGCTGCATGGCCACTCTGCCAACGCGCCGTCAAAACTCAAACCGCTTGCTTATCTATCGCGTTGCTCTTGAGTACGGGATGCATTCTACGGATTCGATGCAATGAGTCAACAGAATTTTTTTGCTTTTTAAATCGTTTGACTACTTTACATTCAAAAATGATCTCTTTGCTCAAATTTCTAGCAAAAACTGTCTATTTTTCCTCAAGATAACAAACTGAAGTTAGCATTTATAAAAAATCCGCTACTCATTTCTCAGTAGCGGATTGGACATTTATTCATGAAAATCGGCTAAGTGACACTTTTCAGTCTGACTTAGCCTGACTTTTATGCTCGCTCAATAATATTATTGAGCGTCTGACTTGGGCGCATTAACGCTGAGACTTTCTCAAAAACAGGTGCGTAGTAACCACCCAGATCACCCGGTTTGCCCTGTGCTTCGTTGAGTTCTTGAATGATCTGCGCTTCTTGCTCGCTCAGTTGTTTGGCAATCGGTGCAAACTCAGCCGCCAATTCTGCATCTTGGGTTTGCTCTGCCAATGCTTCAGCCCAATAAGTGGCAAGGTAATAATGACTACCACGGTTATCGAGTTCACCAACTTTACGTGACGGTGACTTGTTGTTATCTAAAAATTTCCCGGTCGCTTTATCCAGCGCATCGGCTAAGACTTGAGCTTTGGAATTTCCCGAAACCGCACTTAGGTGCTCTAATGAAGCCGCCAATGCTAAAAACTCCCCTAACGAATCCCAACGTAAGTGATTCTCTTTTTGGACTTGCTGAACATGTTTCGGCGCTGAACCACCCGCCCCTGTTTCAAACAAGCCACCCCCATTCATTAATGGAACGATAGAAAGCATTTTCGCCGACGTGCCCAATTCAAGGATGGGAAAGAGATCTGTCAGGTAATCACGTAATACGTTCCCGGTGACAGAAATCGTATCTTTGCCTTCTTTCATGCGAGCCAAGGTGTACAACGTAGCCTCAACAGGAGAGAGGATCTGTATTTCTAATCCCGTTGTATCGTATTCGGGTAAATACTGATTCACTTTTTTAATCAATTCAGCATCGTGAGCACGATCGCTATCTAGCCAGAAAATAGCAGGGACACCCGTTGCACGAGCTCGGTTAACCGCCAATTTCACCCAATCTTGGATCGGTGCATCTTTCACCTGGCACATACGGAAGATATCCCCCGCTTCTACCGATTGTTCTAAGAGTATATTTCCGGCGCTATCAATAATGCGTACCACACCATCGGCATCCATAATGAAGGTTTTATCATGTGAACCGTATTCTTCTGCTTTTTGTGCCATTAACCCGACGTTTGGCACACTGCCCATCGTGGTTGGGTCAAAGGCACCATTTTCTCGGCAGAAATCAATAACGGCTTGATAAACCCCTGAGTAGCAACGGTCTGGAATCATCGCCTTGGTATCTTTTTGTTTACCATCTGGCCCCCACATCTGACCCGATGAGCGGATCATCGCCGGCATTGAAGCATCCACAATGATGTCACTAGGTACATGAAGGTTAGTAATTCCGCGATCAGAATCTACCATCGCTAACGCAGGCTGTGTCGCATAGACTGCTTGAATGGCAGACTCGATCTCTTCACGTTGAGCTTCCGGTAGTGTTTGAATTTTCGCATACACATCACCAAGGCCATTATTAACATCTACCCCTAACTGCTCAAACAGCGCTCCATATTTTTCAAATACGTCTTGGTAATACACCTTAACCGCATAACCAAAAATCACCGGGTCAGAAACTTTCATCATGGTAGCTTTCATGTGTAAAGAAAGCAGTACATCTTGTTTTTTGGCTTCCGCAATTTCTTTTTCAAAGAATTCAATCAGTGCTTTTTTACTCATTACACTACTGTCGATGATTTCTTTATCTAACAAAGCAAATGGTTTTTTCAGTACTTTATTTGCACCGTCGAGCCCCAAAAATTCAATCGAAATTTCTGTTGCCCCCTTCATGGTTAAAGACTGTTCGGTTCCAAAGAAATCTTTCTCTTCCATGCTGGCGACATGTGATTTGGACGCTTTTGACCACGCTCCCATAGAATGCGGATTTTTCTTCGCATAATTTTTAACCGACGTAGGTGCTCGACGGTCAGAGTTTCCTTCGCGTAAAACGGGGTTAACCGCGCTGCCCTTAATCTTATCGTAAGTAGCTTTTATCGCTTCTTGTTCATAAGTGCTTGGTTCGGCAGGGTAATCAGGAATCGCAAATCCTTTCTCTTGTAACTCTTTAATCGCCGCTTTGAGCTGAGGAATCGAGGCAGAAATGTTTGGTAATTTGATGATGTTTGCTTCAGGAGCTTGAGCTAATTCCCCTAATTCTGTCAGTGCATCTCCGACTTTTTGTTCTTCTTTCAGATGTTCAGGGAAGTTGGCAAGAATACGTCCAGCTAACGAAATATCACGCGTTTCCACGTTGATGCCTGACGAAGCCGTAAATGATTGAATAATTGGCAGTAGTGAATAAGTGGCCAATGCCGGTGCTTCATCAGTAATAGTATAAATAATGGTAGGTTTATCTGTAGGCATGAACTTTCCCTATTGTTCTAGCAGCACTATGGGATGATATAGCACTGTGTGAATGTCCGTATACAAGTCGGTACAACATCCCCAATACTTGTATACGATTGTCTCACTCTTTCTAATCCCGGTTCTTACCAGCCAGTGGTGTTCGACTTAGTCCGTGAGTGAAGATCGTTATAATTAAACAAAACCAAGATAATAGTCTATCATCTTATCCAACAATCCTGTTTTCGGGCGCGCAAATGATAGCTCAAATAGGAAAATTATAAAACAATCAAACACAAACCATTCACATTTTTGCAAGGTGGTTAACATGTCTTCCCGCTCACGCAGCGCGTTCCGCTCCGCTTCATCCTCACAAAGCCCTTCTCATTTAAAACAACAAAAACACTCTGGTTCTGTACGCTCAGGGGCTTCTCACCGCTCAAAATCTCATCAAAGAAAAACCTCATCGGTCAAAAAAACACCCACTTCCCCCGAGCATCGTAAGGTCATTATTTTCAATAAACCGTATGATACGTTGAGCCAATTTACTGATGGACAAGGTCGGAAAACGCTCGCAGATTTTATCCCGATTAAAGAGATATATGCGGCTGGAAGGCTGGATAGAGACAGTGAAGGATTAATGATTCTTACCAATGATGGTATTTTGCAAGCAAGGCTCACTCAACCTACCTCTAAATCACCCAAAACCTATTGGGTTCAAGTCGAAGGTAACCCAACCGAAGATGATCTCGATAAATTAAGGCTAGGAGTGGAATTGAAAGATGGCCCAACACTCCCAGCACAAGTTGAACGAATCGAGGAGCCAAACGTCTGGCAACGAACTCCACCCGTTCGTTTTCGTGCCAATATACCCACCACTTGGCTAGCCATCACTATTATTGAAGGACGAAACCGTCAAGTAAGGCGAATGACGGCGCATATTGGTTATCCCACTTTACGCCTCATTCGCTATTCCATGGGAAACACAACCCTTGGTGAGCTACAACCAGGACAGTGGAAAGAAATTACCATGTAACCATATAACGATAATGCCCCATCGCTGGGGCATTATCGTTATTGATGGCGCTCTTTGAGTTTGTCTATCACATCACTCATCGATAGCCCTTGATCTTGTAATAAGACCAGTAAGTGATAGATAAGATCCGCTGACTCACAAATCAATTCCGCCTTATCGCCCGACGTCGCCGCAAGCGCGACTTCAACCCCTTCTTCACCCACTTTCTGCGAAATGCGCTTGGTGCCACGCGCATAAAGGCTAGCGGTATAAGAGGACTCTGGATCGGCACTCTTGCGGGCAGCCAATAACTGTTCAAGTTGATGAAGCCAGACCCATTGTGATTCCTCTTGTTCATCGCCATCCCAGCAGGTGGTTGTCCCGGTATGACAAGTGGGACCAATCGGGTTAACTTTGACTAATAAGGTGTCTTGATCACAATCCAAGGCGATATTTTTCAGTTGTAAAATATGTCCAGACGTTTCGCCTTTGGTCCATAACCGCTGTTTTGAGCGTGAATAAAAGGTCACTTGTTCCGTTTCCAACGTCTTTGCCAACGCTTGCTGATTCATATACCCCATCATCAATACTTGGCTTGAGGTGAAGTCTTGAATAATCGCCGGGATAAGACCGTCAACCTTTTCCCAATTGATTCGGTCTGAGATCGCCATTGGGCTTTGCGTAGTTCGGCTCATCGTCTTACCTCGATTTGTTGTTGTTTTAAATACTGCTTCAGTTCACCGATATTAATAATCTGTTTATGGAAGACAGAGGCTGCCAGCGCACCATCCACATGGGTTAACTTAAAAGCGTCAGCAAAGTGTTCCATCGCCCCCGCGCCACCAGAAGCGATCAATGGAACTTGGCATACGGCTCGAATCATCTTCAATTGTTCAAGGTCATATCCATTACGGACCCCGTCTTGGTTCATCATGTTAAGGACAATTTCACCCGCTCCCCGTTTTTGTACCTCTTGAACCCAATCTTGAGTTTGCCACTGTGTCGCTTTTGTCCGCGTTTCATCCCCGGTAAATTGATAAACTTGGTATTTACCCGTTTCTTTATCAAAATAGGAATCGATCCCTACGACAATACATTGCACACCAAATTTATCCGCGAGATCGGTGATCAATTGAGGGTTGGCTAATGCTGGCGAATTAATGGACACTTTATCTGCACCAAACTCTAAAATACGCGCAGCATCGTCTGCCGATTTGATCCCACCCGCGACACAGAAAGGAATGTCGATCACTTCGGCTACCCGTGATACCCAGCTTTTATCGACGACTCGACCATCACTGGATGCGGTAATATCGTAAAAAACCAGCTCATCTGCGCCTTCTTCTGCATAGCGTTTAGCCAACGGTACGATATCACCTATGATTTCATGATTACGAAACTGAACACCTTTAACGACTTGACCATCACGAACGTCTAGACAAGGAATTATTCGCTTTGCCAGCATGAGAACGCCTCCTGTGCGGTAAACTTACCCTCTAATAGTGCTCGACCAACAATAACACCGGCGACTCCACTACCTTTCAACGCTTCAATATCTGCTAAACTGCCGATACCACCAGAAGACTGGAATTGAATTTGTGGATACTGCTGGCATAAATCAACATACAACGCCACATTAGAGCCTGTCAGCGTTCCATCACGAGAAATGTCGGTACACAAAACATGCTGTAGACCCACCGTGAGGTAATCATCCAATAACGCTTCGATGGTTACCCCAGAGTCTTCTTGCCAACCAGAAATAGCGACTTTACGTGAGCCATCACGATCAATATTGATATCCAATGCAAGAACAATTTTCTCCGCTCCGTATTTTGCCATCCAACCTTTGACTAATTCAGGTTGTTTGACCGCAGTTGAACCAACCACGACACGCTGAGCACCGGCGTTGAGTAAATCAATCACATCTTGTTCACTACGCACGCCACCGCCAATTTGAATATTTGCTGGCGTGCTGGCCAATAGGGTTGCAATCAACGTTAACTGACGAGCTGAGGTGTCTTTTGCACCCGTGAGATCCACTAAATGAAGCCAGTTGGCACCAGCTTGGTGATAAAGGTTGAATTGTTCAGCGGGATCAACTTTATATTCGGTCACTTGCCCATAATCCCCCTGATAAAGGCGAACAACCTGACCATCGATTAAATCTAATGCGGGAATAATCATCATTTATCCTTAATGGCCGTTTGGCCTTCTCGGCCCAACGGCTGTCCTTAAAGTTTCAAAAAATTGTCAATTAACTTTGAGCCAGCTTTTGATGAGCGCTCTGGATGAAATTGAACACCATAGTAGTTGCCATGTTGAATTGCCGCACTAAAAGGCTGACCATATTGACACTCTGCAATGGTGTAGTCGCCAACCGGCATCGCAAAACTGTGCACAAAATAGAAGTATGCGTCTTCTTCAATACCTGCAAATAACGGGTGACCAGACGTTGCAGACACCGTATTCCAACCCATATGGGGTAAAGGCAGGCCTTGTGTTTGCATTCGACGGACTTCACCACCAACGAGCCCCAAGCACTCAACCGTTTCTTGGGCTTTTTGTCCCTTCTCTTCTGATAGCTTGCCCATCAGTTGCATGCCAAGGCAAATGCCTAGCAGCGGCTTTTCTACCTGTTTGACTAACTCAATTAAATGGCGCTGCGCCAAGTTATGCATCGCCTCACTGGCGGTTCCTACTCCGGGCAAGAATAGTTTATCTGCGGCTAATACGACCGCTGGATCTTTCGATATCGTGACGGGGTAACCTAAACGCTCGACCGCAAATTTGACAGAAGAGATATTGGCACACCCAGTATCAATAATGACGATCTGTTGAGTCATCACAGCACTCCTTTACTGCTTGGCAATTCATTCCCTTGTACCTGAAGAGCTTGGCGAAGTGTGCGGCCAAAAGCTTTAAATAAACTTTCAATCATGTGGTGATCGTTATCACCCGCCGTAGAAAGATGTAAGGTGCACGCTAAGGTATCCGTCAGAGAACGGAAGAAGTGATAAACCATCTCCGTTGAA
This sequence comes from Vibrio cincinnatiensis DSM 19608, assembly GCF_900167345.1. Taxonomy (GTDB): domain Bacteria; phylum Pseudomonadota; class Gammaproteobacteria; order Enterobacterales; family Vibrionaceae; genus Vibrio; species Vibrio cincinnatiensis. The sequence continues at coordinate 58,658 of NZ_FUXB01000002.1, forward strand.
AAATCGCCGACTTGTGGACGACTAAACTCGGCTGAAAATTTTAAATAGGGGCGGCCGGATAAATCTAATGCACACTGTGCTAAACATTCATCCATCGGCAGTGTAAAGCCAAAACGGCCAATGCCTCGTTTATCCCCAAGCGCTTCTCTCAATGCCTGTCCAAGAGCCAATGCAGTATCTTCTACGGTGTGGTGATCATCAATATGCAGGTCACCTTTGACCGTTAATCTCAATTGAAAACCGCCATGGGTAGCAATTTGATCTAACATGTGGTCAAAAAAGCCCAGCCCCGTTTCAATGTGATTACCACCACTTTGATCAAGATTTACCGCAACCTGAATATCGGTTTCTTTCGTTTTTCTTACCACTTCAGCTTTGCGCTCTTGGATGGTCAAAGTTCTGACAATTTCAGGCCAACCCATGGTTTTAGGATCGTATTGGATACCTCGAATCGCCATATTTTCAGCCAATTGTAAATCGGTAATACGGTCACCAATCACCGCAGAGTGTTTAAAATCCACTTTGCCACTGTGCAGATATTCTTTGACGAGCCCAAGCTTAGGTTTTCGACATGAGCAATTTTCTTTTTCAAAATGCGGACAAATTAATACATCATCAAACATAACGCCCTGAGATTGGAAAATTTCCATCATCATGGTGTGGGGCGCATCAAAATCTTCTTGAGGGTAGCTTTTTGTTCCTAACCCGTCTTGGTTAGTCACCATAACCAAACGATAACCCGCCTCTTGTAAGGTCAAAAGGCTCGGAATCACATAGGGCTCTAGCTTCAGCTTATCTAAACGATCCACCTGAAAATCAATCGGTGGCTCAACAATTAACGTACCGTCACGGTCAATAAAGAGAATTTTTTGTTGCATGCTCACGAGAATATCCTTTTCTTTTTGATGCAAGCGTATACGCTTGCATCCTATTTATTGATAATAATTGCGAATAAAAGCGACGGTCTTTTCACACTCTTCACGGTTGCCAACCGAAATACGAACACAATGCTCAATCGGTGAATTACGTAAAATAATTCCGTGTTCCCAAGCGGCTTTAAACAAGGCATCACCATCAGGAAATTGGACGAGTAGATAATTTCCCCACCCTTCAAAAACCGTGATTCCCTCGATCATCTGTAAACCCACTTGTAAGTAAGCGCGATTCGCATTGAGATCCAAGACTTGAAATTTAGCACGTGCTAGCCCAGCTTCTGAAAGTGCTTGCGTTGCGATTTCAGCCACAGGGACAGGAACGGGATAAGGGGCAATAACCTTGAGTAATACATCGATAATCGAAGCATTAGCTAACGTGAAACCGCAACGTAAACCTGCCAAAGCAAACGCTTTTGACAAGGTACGTAAAATGGCTAAATTAGGGTAATCTTCCAGCAGATCCACCGTTGATGCTTCAGGACAAAAATCGATGTAGGCTTCATCCATCACGACAATGGCGCAATCTTTGGTCATCTCGAGTAGAGCAATAATATCTTCACGTTTAACTAGGTTGCCCGTTGGGTTATTTGGACTACAAACAAACACTAGCTTAACGTTATCAAGGCTGGCTTCAATGGTTGCTAAGTCTAACTGCCAATCCGTCGTCAGGGGAACCGTTTTACGCTCAACCCCAAATGTTTCCGCACTAATCGCATACATTCCATAAGTCGGTGGACAATATAGAATGGCATCTTCGTTAGGCTCACAAAAAGCACGAATCAGTAATTCAATCCCTTCATCCGCCCCACGAGAGGTTAATACTTGCTGTGGGCTTACCCCTGCGTAATCTGCATAGGCTTGAATCAAAGCTTTAGGCTGACAATCGCTATAGCGGTTAAGACGAGCAAAATCGGTTTTATATTCATTATCGAACGGTGACTCATTGGCATTAAGCCATACATCACCACAGCCCCCAATACGACGAGCTGAAAGATAAGGCGTTAATGCCTGTACCTGTTTACGAGCCAATTTTTCCATGATGATTACGCCTTTTGTAACTTATCAATACGAATAGTGACTGCACGTCTGTGTGCATCTAAACCTTCTGCATTCGCCATCGCCACCACGGTGGGAGCTAAAGCTTTCAAACCGTCAGCACTAAGTTCTTGAACTGTCATGCGCTTGCTGAAATCAGCCAACCCTAAACTTGAATAAGTGCGGGTATAGCCGTAGGTTGGCAACACGTGGTTAGTACCTGAAGCATAGTCACCGACTGATTCAGGAGACCAAGCACCGAGGAAAATAGACCCGGCATTATCTAATAGTGGCACGAGCTCACGAGGGTTTTTCGTCTGTACAATCAGGTGCTCTGGCCCATAATAATTCGATATCGCAACGGCTTGAGTGATCGATTCAGCAATAATAATCAAGCTTGATGCTAACGCTTTTTGAGCAATATCCGCTCGAGATAGGGTTTTCAATTGGCGCTGAACCGCATCAGTGACTCGATCCGCGATGATCGGTGATGGCGTTACTAACACCACTTGAGAATCTGGACCATGTTCTGCTTGGCTGAGCAGATCGGCAGCAATAAATTCTGCATCAGCCGTTTCATCTGCAATGACCAACACTTCAGACGGGCCAGCCGGCATATCAATAGCAGCACCTTGGAAATCATTACTGACTTGGCGTTTTGCTTCGGTGACATACGCATTACCCGGACCAAAGATTTTATCTACTTTAGCCACTGTTTCTGTACCATAAGCCATCGCAGCAATCGCTTGACCGCCACCCACATTGTAAACTTCATCAATATTACATAGCTTCGCCACATACAGAATTTCATCAGCAATAGGTGGAGGTGAACAAAGTACCACTTTGCGACAACCGGCTATTTGGGCTGGGACACCGAGCATCAAGACTGTTGAAGGTAGTGGTGCGCTTCCACCAGGAATATACAACCCTACCTTATTGATAGCCCGAGTGACTTGCTCACAAACCACGCCTGGCATGGTTTCCACTTTTATAGGCTGAGGCTTTTGCGCTTTATGGAACTTAACAATATTACTATACGCTTGCTCAAGCGCTTGTTTCATCTCTTGTGAAAGCCGCCCACACGCGGCATCAATTTCAGCCTGTGGTACACGGATTGACTCAGGCTTTACACGGTCAAATTTCTCGGTCAACGCCATCAAAGCGGCATCACCTTCCGCTCGAACCTGAGCAATTACTGCTTTGACTGCAGCGGTAATATTTGCACCTTCAGTAATCGCAGGACGCTCTAACACCGATTCTTGTTGAGTTTCACTCAACGATTGCCAAACTACGGTTCTCATGATGACTACTCCATCATTTTTTCAATAGGAAGAACAAGAATGGAGCTCGCTCCGAGTGCTTTCAGCTGTTCCATGGTTTCCCAGAATAGATTTTCTGAGCTGACTAAATGTACCGCTACTTTACTTTTGTCTGCGGAAAGAGGTAACACCGTCGGGTCTTCTGCTCCCGGCAACAACGCTGTAATTTGTGGTAATTGTTCAACTGGAGCATGCAGCATGATGTATTTTGATTCTTTGGCTTGTTGAACGCCGTGCATACGGGTAAGCAGTTTATCGATCAGTGCTGACTTATCTGCTGTAAAATCACCCGAACGTTGAATTAGCATGGCTTTGGACTGGAAAATGACTTCCACTTCTTTTAAACCATTCGCTTCTAACGTCGCTCCTGTGGAAACTAAATCCGCAATCGCGTCAGCAAGCCCAGCACGTGGGGCTACTTCAACAGAACCGGTCAGCATACAGGTACTAAAATCAATGCCTTGTTCATCCATATAAGCTTTAAGCAATTGAGGATAAGTCGTTGCAATGCGCTTACCTTTAAGATCTTGAGGCCCGCTATAGGCTTCATCTTTATCCATCGCAATCGAAAGGCGGCATCCACCAAAATCCATACGACGCAACCCAACAAACTGGCTAGGTTGGTTGAGCGCTCGGCGATCCAATCGAGTCTCTTCGAGTACGTTTTCTCCCACAAAGCCTAAATCAACGACGCCGTCCATAATCAAGCCAGGAATATCATCATCACGAACGAGTAATAGATCAATTGGCATATTGAGTGAATGAACAACCAAGCTTTCACCCATAATATTGAATTTTACTCCACACTTTTTCAGCAGTTCCTGACATTCTTGGCTCAGGCGACCTTTTTTCTGAATGGCGATTCTTAGGCGTTGTGTTTGCATGACATGATTCCTTTGCAATTTATTGAATTTTATAAAATCAAATAGTAAAAAACCCTCGAGAGTTTGGTCTCCCGAGGGTTTAAAATCTAAATACACTTTTGATTTAACCGCCGGGAGAATCCTGCCTCCCGGGTATGCGTACATCTCCCGAAAGACTGACTAGGGATGATGGTGATGATGAATATTCATTACAAAACTACGCATACTTAATTTCTTTACACTGGTTAGCTCGACTGTTTTCAACACTAACTAAGCTTGAACTTTTTTGCAACTGCAATTTGAGGGTTTTTCAACTTAATAGCGAAAATAGTTAACCCAACCTTGAGTAAGGTTGGGTTAAAAGACAATTATTGCGCGGATTCTACAACCATTTTCGCCTTGGAAAGCCAAGATAAAACTACGCACACGAGTACAAACGCAACGCTAGCCGCAGCGAATGCAGCAAAGAGTGATGCTGTCATACCCAGTACGATAAAGCCAACCGTTGATACCCCCGCCACAGAAAGTGAATAAGGCAATTGAGTCGCAACATGGTCAATATGGTTACAACGAGCCCCAGTTGAAGATAAAATGGTGGTATCAGAAATGGGTGAACAATGATCGCCAAAAACAGAACCCGCTAATACCGCACTTAGCATTGGTAACATCAATGCTAGATCTGTCGCCCCAGCCATGTCACCGGCAATCGGTAACATGATACCAAATGTTCCCCATGATGTTCCTGTTGAAAATGCCATAATACCTGACAACAGAAACAAAATAACCGGTAACCAATGTGGGTTGATATTACCTTGCACCAGTGAAGACAAATACGCACCCGTTTTCATGTCTCCAATCACAGAGCCAATGGTCCACGCAAAAATCAAAATTAGGATAGCGCCGAACATAGAACGGGCACCAATCCACATGGTGCTAAGAATATCTCCAACGGGTAAGGCTTGCCTAATCACAGTGAAAAGAGCCGCCAATAAACCCACGAATCCACCATAGATTAATGAGGTTCCAACATCTGTATTTTCAAATGCGCCCAAAACATTAAAGGCCACACCATCGGAGGCTAGAGCCTGACCTCCGGTATACAACATGGCACCAATAGTCGCCACAATCAGCAAAACAATAGGCAAAACTAAATCTAACACTTTGCCATGTGCACTTTCAGGAATATCTAACTCTTCATTAAGCTCATGAGCTTCTTGACTATCATTTTCAGTATCTTGATCGAAGCCACGACCTTGTGATGCCTGAATTTCATGGCGGCGCATTGGGCCGACATCCATTTGAAACCACACCACGGCAAACACCATTAAGAGTGCAAAAATGGCATAGAAATTCATCGGCACTAACCGTAAGTAAGCACCTAGAGGCGAATAGTCACCAATACCATGAGTCACCAAAATACCACCAATAATAGTCATGATATAAGCACCCCAACTAGAGGCAGGCATCACAACGCACATTGGTGCAGCGGTCGAATCTAAAATATACGCTAACTTAGCTCGAGAGACATAAAATCGGTCCGTCACCGGGCGAGAAATAGAACCTACGGCTAAACTGTTGAAGTAATCATCCACAAAGATAAACACGCCAAGAAATGCCGCTAAAAGTTTAGAGCCTCGTTTACTTTTGACTCGAACTTGTGCCCATTCAGCAAAAGCACGCGTACCGCCGGAAAGCGTCAAAATTGCCGTCATCATTCCCAGTAACAGGAGAAAGCCAACGATACTCATATTCCAAGTATTTAAGCTCCCCTCTTTAACAAATACACTTGCGACTTGAGAACCTACATAGCGAACCGCTCCTGAGAGGGAAAAATCGACTAATAAAAGTGCACCAAGAACAATCCCCACCCCCAGCGAAAGTAAAACTCGACGAGTCACAATAGCTAAAGTCAGCGCTATCAGTGGAGGAAGTACAGACAAAGGAGAGGAAGCAAAATCAATTACATTCATGATCTTCAAAAACCAGTAATAAATGGCGAGAGATCTACTGCAGATAAACGGTATTTTCATGAACACCGCTTATTGTTGAATTAGCGAAAGGGAAGTGAGCACTTCACCCAACCCTACAGTAGCGCTCCATAGTTTAACAACGGTATACCAAGCAATCGTACCTGCGTTGGTATGCAGACTATGGCAGTGTTGCCCCTATTCGCTGACAACCCCAGCGAGCCGTTTTGATCGACGACCCACTTCGGCGATAAAGCCTTTCACCATGATTCATTGGTATCACCCCAATCATGATTACTTTTCAATACCGCACCTCTACATCGAGACTCTATTGTGAGCGACTAAATAAGTAAACTCGACATTATTTATAAATCTCGCATTAGGTGCCGGTCATTGTACTTATCAGAACTATCAATGCAACCTATCCTACCGGTTAATTGTCGAGTATTTATTCTTCAATAACATAAACGAATGCAGGCAACATGACCGTTGTTAGAGTTATCTCATCAGAAACGGGGATAAAACAATAACCAGAAACCATCAACCAGAAAGACTCCCTTATCATATCGCTATGCAATGGATCTCATTGAAGTAAATATATTACGTAAAATAAAGGTACTTACTCGATTATTTATACCACACCGTCACAATGGGGGCGTTTTCACAAAATATTATTATTAACCTCACTTACACTTGATTATATTTTGACTTAATATTTTACTATTAATGTAAAATCAATATTGCCAGAATAAATTACTGGGTTTAATATTGGAGTTGTAAATAAATTCACCTCACAGGAAACCGAAATGTCGGAAATTACTAAAACGTTATTAAATATTCGTAGCCTACGTGCCTATGCTCGTGATCTCACTCTAGAGCAACTTGAAGAAGCACTCGATAAATTAACAATCGTAGTGCAAGAACGTAAAGAAATTGAAGAGCAAGAAAAAGCAGCGCTAGCAGAGCAAGAAGCGAAACTGGCTGCCATTGCAGAACAAATTGCCAAAGATGGCATTGATGTTGAAGCTCTTATTTCCGCTCTTGCCGGTGAAACAAAAACCAAAGCAAAAAAAGGCAAAGCTAAACGCGCCCCTCGTCCAGCAAAATACAAATATATGGACAATGGTGTAGAGAAAACGTGGACAGGCCAAGGCCGTACTCCTTCAGCGATCCAACAAGCTTTAGATGAAGGTAAATCTCTCGAAGATTTCGCTCTTTAATTTCATCGAAAATGATAAATATAAAAAGGCTCATTTTGAGCCTTTTTCATTTATTACTTCACCGTTTTGTTATCGTTCCCAATATGCCTCTTCTAAGCTATCTTCCCGTTCCGGCAAACCACGTGATAAACGCGGTGAATGTTGAACCAGCACTTCATAACTTGCACGATTGGAATATTTGCATACTTGAGAAAAGGAAGAATAAGTCAAGAACTGGTGCTGATGTTTACTTGAATTAGGCACGTTTTCCTTATGGTATTTATTCGCTGCCATGTCATGCAGTAATGCTGATAGCGCCGCATCACCCGCCCCATTGGTATTTTTAATTTTTTCAGGGCCGCCCATATAAGGGGCAATATGAGAATAAACACGAATGGGATGTTCACACCCTTGACGGCTAGCAGGGCGACTAAATTCATAACGATTAAACTCAGCAATAGAACCCGGTAATAGGGGTAATGTCGTTTCCCGCTTTGCTGAGTCTTCAGTATACCCTGCCATAAACAATCCAACCGGGCCTGCGGTACATAGCACTAAATCAACCCAATCAAGAGCTTTATCAGAGGCGGCTAAAGGGTCTTGCTCCCCAGTTAATGCCCATGCTTCATCTTCATTCATGGCCACAACGGAAACATGGTCACGTAAAAAGGTTTGCCAGAATACAGGATCATCTTGAATTACAAATTTCGTCCCTAACGTTAATACGACCGGGACATGGTACTGCTTAGCGTATTCAATCGCCCGCATCGTGGCTTCAGGCATCGGATCCCCTGGCTTGCAACGCACAAGATAGGCGGTAATCACTAGCGCTGAAGCATTTTGAAAAATCTTTTCTGGAATACTTTCCGGACTTAATTGATTCATTTGCCCTTCACTGATGGCAAATGTTCGCTCCCCATCTTCCGTAATAAGCGCAAAACAGCGACCAATAGCACCATTGACACCTTGTAAATAATTAAGATCCACTCGGCTAGAGGTGTTACATAAATAACGATAACCATAACTGCCAATTTTAATATCTTGGCTCATCACCCCTAATAAGGTTGAACGATCATCAGCCAAGACTGAGTAGTTATGGAGGGTATTACCTACGGTTCCGCCTGCATACTCACTACAAATTAATCGGTTATTTTTCAGTTCCTGATAAAGCGCTTCTGCTGCTTCATCGTCAATCACTAATGAATGTCCCTTACTTAGCCCATAGCGTTCTATCAACTCAGACTCTACTTTCGCTTCAATATCGACTAAGGTTTGGTCAATACCAATAATATGAGTACGGGACATCTTCTTATTTTCTTGAGCCTGAATGACTAGAGGATCACGGGCATGAACAGGAAAATAATGTTTTGATTTACGTTGACCAGGAAATTTCATAACGATGGTTCGGCATAGGAATAAAAGATGCGCGATTCTAACTCGCCCCACTATAAAACAGCAACTGACGTAAAAAACGCAAACGATTTCGGCAAAGAGTTTTTTATTTATTATTCATCTTTTAAATGGCTCATGCGTTCCACAGTGCTTATTGCCACCATAAAAGCCCGGATCATATGCATCAACACCTCTATCCTCACCACACAAATAAGTGTGATTGCGGTCTCGGATCTGTCCTCAAAAAAATCTTTCTGTTAGAATCCACCCCCAAGTTCATTAAGTGGTATTGAGTTATGTCAGAAGCTCACCGTACAAATAGTCAAAAGAAAGTTATTGTCGGCATGTCAGGTGGTGTCGATTCCTCCGTTTCCGCGTATCTATTACAGCAGCAAGGCTATCAAGTTGAAGGCCTGTTCATGAAAAACTGGGAAGAGGATGATAACGAAGAATATTGTACCGCAGCAGAAGATTTAGCCGATGCGCAAGCCGTTTGTGACAAATTAGGCATTCATTTACACACCATTAATTTTGCTGCTGAATATTGGGACAATGTGTTTGAATATTTCCTGGCTGAATATAAAGCCGGACGAACCCCCAACCCCGATATTCTGTGTAATAAAGAGATCAAGTTTAAAGCATTTCTGGAATTTGCAGACGAAGTGCTTGATGCCGACTACATTGCTATGGGCCACTATGTTCGCCGCACCTTTCCAGAGGCAGGTGAAAAGCCACAAATGCTGCGAGGCCTTGATAGCAATAAAGATCAAAGCTACTTCTTGTATACGCTTAGCCATGAACAGGTTGCCCGCAGTTTATTTCCGGTAGGAGAGCTGGAAAAACCTGAGGTTCGCCGAATTGCAGAAGAACAAGGCCTAGTCACGGCGAAGAAAAAGGATTCAACCGGTATCTGTTTTATTGGTGAGCGTAAATTTACGGACTTCTTATCTCGCTATTTACCTGCACAACCCGGCAAAATTGAAACGCCAGATGGAAAAGTCATCGGTGAACATCAAGGGTTGATGTACCATACTCTCGGCCAACGCAAAGGATTACATATTGGCGGCTTAAAAGAGGGAACCGAACAACCTTGGTATGTCGCAGAGAAAGATCTGAAGCGAAATGTACTGATTGCGGTTCAAGGCGCTGATCATCCATTGCTAAAATCTCACGGATTATTCGCATCCCAATTACATTGGGTTGATCGCAAGCCAATTACAGAAGCGATCCGTTGCACAGTGAAAACGCGTTACCGCCAATCGGATATTGCTTGTACGCTTATCCCTATCGATGACAACAACATCAAAGTAATGTTCGATGAGCCACAAATTGCCGTAACTCCGGGACAGTCTGCGGTGTTTTATCAGGGTGAGGTTTGCCTTGGCGGTGGTATTATTGAACAGCGAATCTCATAATCAATTTTAGGAGTATTTACGTGGCTGACAATCATTATGATCGCACTATCGCCTTTGCGGGTATCTGCCAAGCGGTGACGTTGGTTCAACAAGTGGCAAAAAATGGTCACTGTGATTCCAACGCGTTTGCCACTTCACTTCAAGCTATATTAAAAACCAATCCAAACAGTACGTTGGATGTGTTTGGAAATGAGGCCAATTTAAAAATTGGCCTTGAAAGTTTAGTCAATGGCATTGATAGCACTCCAGCTGGAAATGAAATGACCCGCTATATTATTAGTTTGATGGCCTTAGAACGTAAACTAAGTAGCCGTCGGGATGCCATGGCTCAGCTTGGTGATCGCCTACAAACCTTAGAGCGCCAACTGGCTCATTTTGATCTCCTTGATGACACGATGATCAGTAACCTTGCCAGCGTCTATCTGGATGTGATTAGCCCTATTGGACCTCGTATTCAAGTTGCAGGTACTCCAGCCGTATTACAACAAACGACCAATCAGCATAAAGTGAGAGCATTATTACTTTCAGGTATTCGCTGTGCGGTGCTCTGGCGTCAGGTTGGTGGCCGACGCCGACATTTGATTTTTGGTCGTAAAAACATGATCGAGCAAGCTCAATTGCTGCTAGCACGACTCTAAATGATCGACTTCACTCACTTTCACCTTTAACTCAAACTCCAGGAGAAGAACATGGAACTGTCAGCATTGACTGCTGTTTCACCGGTAGATGGCCGATACGGAAGTAAAACGATTGCGTTACGTAGTATCTTCAGTGAATATGGTCTCCTAAAGTACCGAACTATCGTTGAAATTCGTTGGCTACAGAAGCTGGCTGCTACTGCCGCAATTACTGAGGTCCCACAACTCAGTGCACAAGCGAATCAATTTCTTGATCAGTTGGCAGAAAATTTTAACGAACAAGACGCACAACGTATCAAAGAGATCGAACGCACCACAAACCATGATGTTAAAGCCGTTGAGTATTTCTTAAAAGAGAAAGTGGCTGAAGTTCCTGAACTTCATTCCATTAATGAGTTCATTCATTTTGCTTGCACATCAGAAGACATCAACAACACCTCTCATGCCCTAATGCTTAGAGAAGCGCGTGATACGGTTATCCTCCCAGAAATCCGCAATATCATTGATGCGATTCGAGCATTGGCCGAAGAATATCGTGATATTCCACTACTTTCTCGCACCCATGGTCAACCCGCTTCACCCTCTACCATGGGTAAAGAAATGGCGAACGTGGCTTACCGTATGGAACGTCAATATAAGCAAATCGCCAACATTGAAATTTTAGCGAAAATCAATGGTGCGGTGGGTAACTACAACGCTCACCTTTCTGCTTACCCTGAGGTAGATTGGCACAAATTCAGTGAAGAGTTTATTTGTGAGTCATTAGGGGTAACATGGAACCCTTATACGACTCAGATTGAGCCTCATGACTATATTGCTGAGTTATTTGATGCAATTGCTCGTTTTAATACCATTCTTATCGACTTTGACCGTGATATTTGGGGTTACATCGCACTAGGCCACTTTAAACAAAGAACCATCGAGGGAGAGATCGGATCTTCCACCATGCCACATAAAGTTAACCCGATTGATTTTGAAAACTCAGAAGGTAACTTAGGTTTAGCAAATGCCATTTTCACTCACCTTGCGCAAAAACTGCCGATTTCTCGCTGGCAACGTGACCTGACTGACTCAACCGTTCTACGCAATTTAGGAGTCGGTGTGGGTTATGCTGTGATTGCCTATTCTTCGACCTTAAAAGGGATCAGCAAGTTAGAAGTCAATCGTGATGCACTATTAGCTGAATTAGATAAAAACTGGGAAGTTCTTGCCGAACCAGTTCAAACGGTGATGCGCCGCTATGGCATTGAAAAACCCTATGAAAAACTCAAAGAGTTGACTCGTGGAAAACGCGTAGACGGTGAAGCTATGCGTCAATTCATTGATGGGCTCGCATTACCACAAGAAGAGAAAGATCGACTGAAAAAAATGACGCCAGCCAGCTATATTGGCTATGCTATCGAGCTTACCGATCAACTCTAACTGATTGCAGTGATAGAATTAAAGGGCCGAATGGCCCTTTTTTATGTGTCAAATTACAGGATTTACTGCGTTGAAACCAAACTAGAACAAAGCTGGCCCGATTTAAAATTATGCCTGACGCAGAGCTTCGATACGCTTATCCAAGGGTGGATGACTCATTAGCAATTCGGTAATGGTACGTTTTCCATTGATACCAAATGCCATCATGGAGCCTTCTAGTTGAGGTTCATGGCTCATTTTTAACCGTTCTAATGCCGCAATCATTTTATGCTTTCCTACCAATTGAGCAGCACCGGCATCCGCGTGGTATTCTCGATGACGGCTGTACCACATAGTAATAAAGCTAGCCAGAAAACCAAACACTAATTCAAGCACCATAGAAACCGCAAAATAAACCATCATATTATTGCCTTGTCCTTCATCTGAATTACGCGAAGAAATGATATTAGCAATAAAACGAGAAAGGAAAATCACAAAGGTATTCACCACCCCTTGCATTAACGTCATGGTAACCATATCACCATTAGCAATGTGGCTGACTTCATGAGCTAATACTGCTTCCGCTTCATCTCGGGTCATATTATGTAAAAGCCCAGTAGAAACCGCGACTAACGAATCATCACGTTTTGCTCCTGTCGCAAACGCATTCATATCAGGAGCATCATAGATAGCCACTGTTGGCATACCGATACCCGCTTGATCAGCTTGACGACGAACGGTTTGTAGTAACCAATGCTCCAATTCGTTGCGAGGGCTTTCTATAACTCTACCTCCGACCGAACGTAACGCCATACTCTTTGACATCAGAAGTGAGATGAATGCACCACCAAAACCAAATATGGCAGCCATCACTAATAGACCAGACAAACTACCCGGTTGCATACCTGTTACGGCATAAACAATATTCAAAACAACACTAAGAACCAGCACAACGGCTAAGTTGGTTGCCAAGAATAATAATACTCGCTTCATTACTTCTCTCCGAATAGACTTTTTATTTAATGGGTACTGAATCAACACACCTTCAGATAAAGGTATTTTAATACATAATGTCATCCATTGAATATTCAAGGCTAACGGATAAATTGCAACATTTAATGTCTACTAACACTCACTGCTCCGAGCAGTGGCTCTTTATACTTTAGTCTTATTGAGGCTTGAGATGAAAGAGACTACATTGCTAGAAGTTAAAAGAACGTTAATTCTCAGCAAAGGAAACGATCATGGCTGAAGCAAGTAACTACCAAATGGCAATTGACTTACTGCGTTGTCATCTGGGTTTAAGTGAAGAAGAAGCAAAGCAACAGTTAGGATTAAGCACAGAGCAGACAATTCCTTCTCAAATCGTGAATACTCCACACGCTTTAGTCGGCTTATCTCAAGAAAAGTAGCAAAAGAAAGAAAGAAAGAAAGAAAGAAAGAAAGAAAGAAAGGCTGCACCCCGTGCAGCCTTTCTCTTTTCAACTCAAAAAACAACCTATGATGTCTTCTCAAGTAAAGGAGAGAGATCAATATACTTTCCTAATTCACGGTGCTTCACACTTGGCATATAAGGAATTTCACCCAATTTAGGGGCTTCAATACGTGCTTCAAGTAATGAAATAATATCGGCATAATGTTCTGTACCTGGGTTGATACGATTAGCGACCCACCCCACTAGATTCAGCCCATCCGCTTTGATGGATTCCGCCGTTAATAGCGCATGACTTAAACAGCCTAATTTGATCCCAACGACTAAAACCACGGGTAGTTGTTCTTGTTGAACCCAACTTGAAAGGCTCTCAGTATCAGAAATGGGTACCCGCCAACCACCTGCTCCTTCCACTAATACCACATCTGCTTGCGTTTTTAATTTCGTCAATTTTTCACTCAATACAGAATAATCAATCACTTGATGTTCATGTTTTGCCGCGATATGTGGTGAAGTCGGCAATGCTAGCGCATAAGGATTAATATCCTCATAAGGCATTTTTTCTGTTGCAGCCTGCAATAAGTGCAGTGCATCATCATTGCGTAAACCCTGCTCTGTTTTTTCACATCCTGCTGAAACTGGCTTATAGCCAATGGTCGACAATCCTTTTTCCGCACAAGCCTGAAGAATGGCCTTTGAAACCACTGTTTTGCCCACATCGGTATCCGTACCTGCAATAAATAATGCCTTTATCATCGATGTAAAACCCCTAAACAAACCTGATATGTTGCAGGTAGAAGACCTTGATGGTTACGAAACAATTGATATGCCTGCTCTACCTGAGCGAGCGTATGGCGGCGCGTTAACCCTTGTGCTCGACCTGGAACATGATTCGCACCAATCCCTTTCAAGTCTCTCATTAAAGAAAAAGCAGTCTCATACCATACGGTTATTGAAGGTAAGTCTAAGTGAATTTTTTGATAACCAGCTTGCGCTAACGCAATTTTTACCTGATTGATCGTCATGAAGCGATTGACGTGTTGATATGAATCAACTTTTAGCCACGACTGTTGCAGCTCAATCAGTGAGCCCTCTAATAAGGTGGATAGGTAAGCTTGCCCACCGGGCTTTAGCACTCGATAAATCTCTGTCAATGGGCTCGCTAAGTTGTCACACCACTGTAAAGCGAGGCTCGAAAATACCGCATCAAATTCAGCAGAAGAGAAAGGCAGCGCTTCGCCATCGGCTTGTAAATAACGCATACGTTCATGACCACAGCGTTGGTGCGCTTGCTGCAACATGGCTAAAGAGAGATCCACACACACCACGTTCGCCCCTCTGGCTTGCAAGACTTGAGAGCAATAACCGGTTCCACACCCCAGATCAAGAATGCGCCATCCATCCAATTTCTGAGGGAGTTTATCCAGTAATTGCAGCCCCACATCCCGTTGAAACGCCGCATGCTGATCATAACGAGCCGCCGCTTTACTAAACGCTTGCGCAATGGCCGTTTTATCATTTTGCTCAGAAAGCACGGTAGTTATCGCAGGTATCATTCGTGTCTCTCCAAGGTATCGATTAAGGCTTGGGTCATCTTTTTTACTTGTTGAACGGAATGGTTGGCCGTCAAGGTTATACGCAATCTTGCATAGCCTTGAGCCACCGTAGGCGGGCGAATAGCACTCAACCAAATGCCACTTTTGCGCAATTGATGTGCCACAGTCATGGCACGCTGACTCTCCCCCAATATAAAAGGCTTAATCGGAGTTTGACTAGCTACAAATCCAGCGACTTGATGCAACGCCTCCTCATAAGTGGCGGAAAGCTCGGCCAATTTATCACGTCGCCAAGCTTGTTGTTGAATCATACTGACTGCATGAGTAATCGCATGAGCTTGTGCTGGTGGCATGGCGGTTGAATACACATGGTGTCGAGCAAATTGGGTTAAGTAATCCCCGACTTCATCACGACAAAGAATCGCCGCACCGGATAAACCAAAGGCTTTACCAAACGTCACCACTAAAATATCAGGCCAGATACCAGCGTACTCACAACTGCCTCGCCCATGCTGCCCCAAGACACCGACACCATGCGCATCATCAACCATCAACCAAGCACGCTGGTTTATCTGCTGATAAATCTCAGCCAGTGGCGCGCAATCCCCATCCATACTGAAAACGCCCTCTGTCACCACTAAGCATGCCGCCGATTTCGGTAATAACTGACTTAGATGCTGCACATCATTGTGTTTAAAGCGTTTCATTGTTGCCGGAGACAGCAGCCCCGCTTCCATCAGCGATGCGTGGTTAAGTTTGTCTTGCAGGAGTAAGTCACCTTTGGCTAACAAGGTGAACAGTAACGCTTGATTGGCACTAAAACCCGAACCAAATAAAATGGCTCGGGAATAGCCAAGCCAATCACACAGCGTTTTCTCAAGCCGCTCATGTGCGACAGAAAACCCGGTAACCAAAGGAGAAGCGCCACTCCCTGCACCATATAAACTCAAACCTTGCTGCCAAGCTTGGATCAAGTTTTTATCCGTTGCCAATCCTAAATAATCGTTACTGGAAAAGTTAAGGAACGCTTGCTCATTAAACTGGAGGTGAGGTTGGTTGCCACCTTGTAGCGGTTGCAATTGACGCGTACCATTTTGCTGTTTTCGATCCAACAACGCCTGCTGAATACGAGAGTTAAACGGTGGCATCATAAAAAAGATCATCGGCAGTAGGACGAGCAGCCACACGTTCAACAACTTGATCGAGCAACTCGTTCTCGGTTACTTCATCGGGTTTTTGTGCGATGTGCTGACGATTGATCCCCAATTTGTTAAACAGCAGCCTATCACTATCTTCCGCTGGATTTGGCGTAGTCAATAGCTTACAGCCATAGAAAATAGAGTTAGCTCCAGCCATAAAACAGAGCGCTTGCATCTGCTCGTTCATTTTCTCTCGCCCAGCCGATAACCGTACTGCGGATTTCGGCATCATGATGCGTGCTACGGCAATTAAGCGCACAAAGTCAAACGGTTCTACCTCCTCAGCCGTTTCCAATGGTGTACCTTGCACTTTCACTAACATATTAATTGGCACACTTTCCGGTTGAGTGGGTAAATTAGCTAATTCCACCAATAATCCAGCACGATCATGGGTACTTTCGCCCATACCTATAATGCCGCCAGAGCAGATCTTCATTCCTGCCTCTCGCACGTGGGACAAGGTGTCTAACCGATCTTGATAGGTCCGCGTGGTAATAATATTGCCGTAAAATTCTGGTGACGTGTCTAAGTTATGGTTGTAATAATCTAGCCCTGCACTCGCCAACTCGTTGGCTTGCTCAGGCGTTAACATGCCAAGAGTCATACAGGTTTCTAACCCCATCTCTTTCACGCCTGCTATCATCTCTTTCAATAACGGCATATCACGCGCTTTCGGATTCTTCCATGCAGCCCCCATACAAAAACGGGTTGAACCAGCCTGCTTCGCTTTTTGTGCCGCATCTAAGACACGTTCCACTTCCATCAAGCGTTCTTTATCTACATCAGTACGATAATGCGCACTTTGCGGGCAATATTTGCAATCTTCTGGGCAAGCGCCCGTTTTGATTGAAAGCAAGGTACTAACTTGTACATGGTTATGCGGGTGGTAATGACGGTGAATGTGCTGCGCTTCAAACAGCAAATCCATAAATGGTTTTTCCAGCAGTGATCTCACTTCAGTCACTGTCCAGTTATGACGTACTTCCACGGGTAATCCTTAACAGATGATCAGATTTTGTTGGTTTTATGCTTGGCTAGTCTACTGAGCCGCGCTAGACTGTCAACACAAAGAAACACAACCAGTTTACATCTGGTTATAAAACAAACAAATCAAGCTTGGCATTTTTATGGATCTCACGTTCGACCGCCAGCATATCTGGCATCCTTACACTTCAACACTGACACCTCTGACCTGTTATCCCGTTAGCCATGCACAAGGGGTTCATCTCTATTTAGACGATGACACACCATTGATTGATGGCATGTCTTCATGGTGGGCAGCGATTCATGGCTATAACCACCCCGAACTCACTCAAGCCGCCCACCGACAATTGGATAAAATGGCACATGTGATGTTTGGTGGGATCACGCATCAACCTGCAATTGAGGTCTGCCAACGTTTACTAAAACTATCCCCTCCAAATTTACAGCACATTTTTCTCGCAGATTCCGGCTCTGTTGCCGTCGAAGTAAGCCTTAAAATGGCGCTGCAATATTGGCAAGCGAAAGGGGAACCTCGCGCAAAATTTCTCACGCTACGCCACGGTTATCATGGCGATACTTTTGCCGCCATGTCGGTCACCGATCCAGAGAATTCAATGCACCGCCTATATAAAGGATTTCTCCCCGAACATCTTTTTGCTGATTCACCACAAATCGGTTTTTGGCAAAACTGGCAAGAGCATGATATCGACGATTTTCGCAGCAAACTGATCGAACATCACAAGCAGATTGCGGCCGTGATCTTAGAGCCAATTGTGCAAGGGGCGGGCGGGATGCGAATTTATCATCCTGAGTTTTTACGCCAAGTTCGAGCGCTATGTGATGAATATGGCGTACTGCTGATCCTCGATGAAATCGCCACTGGGTTTGGCCGCACAGGAAAACTGTTTGCCTGCCAACATGCAGATGTTGAACCCGATATTATGTGTGTGGGAAAAGCCCTGACGGGTGGCTATATGACGCTGGCCGCAACCTTAACCAGTAAGCAAGTCGCGGATACGGTCTGCAGTGGTGAAGCGCAGTGTTTTATGCATGGCCCAACCTTTATGGGCAATCCTCTGGCTTGCGCTGTTGCAGCTGCCAGCTTAGCGCTGATTGAACAAGGCAGTTGGCAAACCCAAGTTGCGCAGATCGAAGCGCAATTTGCAGCCCGATTACCCACCTTTCATGCTTACCCTAACGTCAAAGACACCCGCTGGCTCGGCGCTATCGGAGTTATCGAGACCCAACGCCCCGTCAATATGGAAGTCATTCAAGCCCTATTCGTTAAATTAGGGGTATGGATTCGCCCCTTCGGGCGCTTAATTTATTTGATGCCACCCTACATCAGTGCGCCTGAACATATTGCGGCATTACTAGACGCGGTAGCCGTTGCATTACAAACCCCAGACTGTTTTCAATCCATAGATCAATAAATATCCCCCCGCCATTCCCTTGTGATATGGCGGGGGGCTTTCTCCTCTCGTGTTCCGTACTGAATATCTCTTATGCCGATAAGGCATTGACCACTTCATTCGTCACCAAATAAACTCTCCCCTGCTCGATGACCACTGTCCAGCGGCAGATCTCAATATCCGGCTCTTCTAAGCACTGCCCCGTTAACAGGTTAAAATGCTGTTTATACATGGGAGAAGCGACACAAGGGACTCCTTGTACATCCCCCACAATACCGCGGCTTAATACATAAGCTTTACTGATTGGGTCCCAATTTTGTACCGCATACACTTGTGGCTGACACTCGGGCAGATAAAAGAGCGCCACTTGCTGATCGCCAATCAATGCTGCACAGCCTTGGTATGGGATAAGTTCGTCCAGATAACAAATCGGTTCCATTATGATATCTCCCCTTGCTCGGCCGGAATTCGTTGCTCTCGCAACCGTTGATAATTGAGCGCCATACTGCCTTGCTGATGATTGATAAATGGGCGGAATTTCCGCAGTTTCTGCTCAGATTCCAATGTACTTTTCCATTCACATTGGTAGGTATCAACAACATGCTGCATCTGAGCTTCTAACTGTTCACACACCCCTAATGAATCCTCAATAATGACTTGCTTAAGGTAACGGACGCCCCCTTCCAAATTGTCTAGCCAAACTGAAGTCCGCTGTAGCCTATCAGCAGTGCGAACGTAAAACATCAAGACTCGATCAATCAGGACCACCAATTCATCTTTGCTCAAATCCACAGCAAATAAATCACCATGCCGTGGTCGCATCCCCCCGTTGCCACATACATACAAATTCCAGCCTTTTTCTGTGGCAATAACGCCAATATCTTTGCTCTGCGCTTCCGCGCATTCTCGCGTACAACCAGATACGGCAAATTTTAATTTATGAGGGGCACGCAAACCTTTGTAGCGATGTTCAAGTTCAATCGCTAAACCAACCGAGTCATCCACACCATAGCGACACCAAGTTGAACCTACACATGATTTCACGGTGCGCAGGGACTTTCCGTAAGCATGTCCGGTTTCAAACCCAGCATTAATCAAGGTTTGCCAAATCTCGGGTAACTGTTCCATTTGCGCACCAAACAGATCCACACGTTGCCCTCCGGTGATCTTGGTGTATAGGTCATAACGCTTAGCAACCTCTCCCAGCACGATCAGTTTATCTGGCGTAATTTCACCCCCAGCGACGCGTGGAACGACTGAATAAGAACCATCTTTTTGTAGATTCGCCATAAAAGCATCGTTCGAATCTTGCAACGCGCTAAGATCAGGCTGCATGATATGTTCATTCCATAATGAAGCGAATACAGAAGCAGCGGTCGGTTTACAAATGTCACACCCTAGCCCTTGCCCGTGTTTATCCAGCAGTGTTGCAAAGTCTTTAATCTGCTCAACCTGACAAAGATGGAACAGCTCTTGGCGTGAATAAGCAAAGTGTTCACATAGATGGTGGTTGACCTCCATGCCCATCGTGACCAATTCTGCATCCAATACCGACTTCACCATGCCGCTGCAACCGCCGCATCCTGTTCCCGCCTTGGTGACTGCTTTGAGCTCAGCTAACTCGGTCGCTCCCGCATGAATCGCCGCCACTAACGCTCCTTTAGTGACATTGTGACAGGAACAAATCACACTGCTGTCTGCCATCTCACCACGAAGTAATGAACTATCAAACAAGAGATGAGCCGGATGCTCGGGTAACCGTGTTTGATTTAAATAGGCTTGTAAAAGAGCATCGTAATCACTGCTATCACCGACTAAAATCGCGCCCAGTAGCCGAGTAGCGCTTTCATCGACCACCAATTTTTTATACGTCCCTTGATTGGTATCTTGCAACACCAGTTCTTTCGCTCCTTCACTCTGCATCTGAGCATCACCAATCGAGGCGACGTCCACCCCTAACAGTTTGAGCTTGGTACTCATGTCAGCACCACTAAAGGCATGGCTTTTGCCTAACAGATGGTCAGCCACCACTCGCGCCATCGCATAACCGGGAGCCACTAAGCCAAAGATCTTTTGCTGCCATAAAGCGCATTCACCAATGGCATAAATATGCTTATCACTGGTTAAACATTGGTCAGAAATAACAATCCCACCACGCTCACCAATCTCTAACCCTGCTTGACGCGCCAATGTATCTTGCGGGCGAATCCCCGCAGAAAAAACAATCACATCAACTTCCAGAGCAGGAGCATCTTTAAAGACCATCCGGTGTTTGGCACTTTCCCCGTCAATAATCTTTTCGGTTACGGTGGAGGTATGCACCTTAAGACCTAAGTGTTCAATCTTACTTTTTAATAACGCACCACCGCCATCATCTAGCTGAACAGGCATTAAACGCGGGGCAAATTCCACCACATGTGTCTCTAAACCCAGCAAACGTAGAGCATTCGCGGCTTCAAGTCCCAGTAATCCCCCTCCGATCACCGCACCACTTTTTGCGCCCTGACAAGCCAACCGAATTGCAGATAAATCTTCTAATGTGCGATAGACAAAGATGTTGTCTCGCTCACGACCAGGCACTGGTGGAACAAAAGGATAAGAACCGGTTGCCAGTATTAAACGGTCATAGCCTAGAACTTCATCTTCATCCAAAATCAGTTTTTTTTGCGCTCGGTTAATCTCAGTGACCTGGCAGCCCAAGATCAGGTTAATACCCTGTTTTCGATACCACTCTTCACTGCTCAGCATTAAGTCGTCATGTGACTTTCCGCTGAATAGGGAGGAAAGCTGAACTCGGTCATAAGCAATAAAGCGCTCTTCGCCAATCACCGTAATCCGCTTTTCCAAATGGGCTTGTTTTTCCACTAATTGAGCAACCAAGTGGTGCCCGACCATGCCGTTTCCGACAATGACAATCTGTTCCATCATCTTATGATTCCTTATGCTCTTTTGGCGATGGTATTCACCGGAAGACGGTGCGGCTCTGAATGGCTCTGTTTTTCATACAAAAAACGCAGCACAGACTGACGATATTTTTGATAGGTCATATCATCGGCTAATTGCACTCGATCACGCGGACGTGGCAAATCAATGCTGAGCACTTCACCAATGGTGGCCGCTGGGCCATTCGTCATCATGACTATCTTGTCTGAAAGCAGCACCGCTTCATCCACATCGTGGGTGATCATAATGACGGTATTGTTCAGATCGGCTTGGATTGCCATCAACGCATCTTGCAAACGGGCCCGCGTCAATGCATCCAATGCACCAAACGGCTCATCCATCAGCAAGACTTTGGGGCGCAAAGCTAAGGCTCGGGCAATTCCCACCCGTTGTTTCATTCCTCCCGATATTTCATCGGGTTTCTTATCGGCAGCATGGGAAAGTTGAATCAAGGCTAAATAGTGATCGACTTGCTCTCTGACCCAATGTTTACTTTGCCCTTGAGCAACTTGTTTTACCGCCAGCTCCACATTTTGATACACGGTTAACCACGGTAGCAACGAGTGGTTTTGAAATACCACGGCCCGCTCAGGTCCGGGGCCTGAAACTTCTCGTCCTTCTAAGATCACTCCGCCATCGGTTGGGGTATGTAACCCCGCCACTAAATTGAGTACCGTCGATTTCCCACAGCCAGAGTGGCCAATCAGCGAAATAAACTCCCCTTTTTGGATCGGTAAATTGACATTTTTGAGCGCCACAAACTCACCTTGTGGAGTGGGGAAACGCATCCCTAATTGGGTGAGATCTAATATTGGTTTTGACATTCTGTCCTCCTTAACGCAACGCTTGTTGTTTGTTCCACGACAAGCGTTTTTGCAACGCCAACATGCCACGGTCGAGTAATAGCCCAATGAAACCAATCGTGATCACCGCGACCATAATGCGGCCTAGCGAAGCTGAACTGCCATTTTGAAACTCATCCCAGACAAACTTGCCTAACCCCGGATTTTGCGCCAGCATCTCAGCCGCAATAAGCACCATCCAAGCAATTCCGAGCGATAAACGTAACCCTGTAAAAATCATAGGAACGGCCGAAGGTAAAACGATGGTACGAATATGTTTCCACCACGATAAACGCAACACTTTACTGACATTGATTAAATCCTTGTCGACACTGGTAACCCCAACCGCCGTGTTAATCAATGTTGGCCAAAGGCTACACAGAGCAACCGTGATCAATGAATTGACAAAAGATTTGGCAAAGAGCGGATCATCACTGACATAAGTGGCACTGACCACCA
Organism: Vibrio cincinnatiensis DSM 19608; assembly: GCF_900167345.1. Taxonomy (GTDB): domain Bacteria; phylum Pseudomonadota; class Gammaproteobacteria; order Enterobacterales; family Vibrionaceae; genus Vibrio; species Vibrio cincinnatiensis. The sequence goes on from NZ_FUXB01000002.1 coordinate 81,649, forward strand.
TAGTGACAATGGGTAACCAAGCGAGAGGCGAAACGGGTTTAAGTAATTGAATAATGGGATTAACAGCTTGATATAACCCTTGATTCAACCCTAAGACAATGCCCATTGGAATGGCAATAAAAGAGGCCAAAGCAAACCCCGCACCCACAGTGAACAAGCTTGTCCCTATTTGATCAAAAAAAGTGGCTTTGCCAATGTAGGGACGAATTCTCACTTCAGCACTAGGATCTTCTGCTAACCTAGCGGCATTGCGCACTTCTTGACGTTCAATAAACGCTTGTGCACGCTCCCTTTGCTGAGTGTGTTCTTGTACAAGATAAGTAAACTGGGTAAAAGTTTCGGCTGGCCCTGGCAATGTACCCAATGAGGTTTGGACTTGTTTAGCCGCTAAATGCCACCCCATGAGAAAGACACACAGACCAATGAATGGCAATAATACCATTTTACTTCGATTAACCACTTGAGCCCGGCTCGGGATCAGTGAAATGACATTACTCGACATAGCAAACTCCTTGAGCTATTTCTTAACTTTCCTTAACAAGATGGCTGGGTGTTCTTGATATACGCCCTAAGCGATCATTTATACCTTGTCATTACCTTTAAGCCCGATCACGAGCTTTTCTAGATATTGATTAGGCTGGCGACCGTCATATTCAATTTGGTCAATAAAATCAGAGTGTGGGGCACGAAAACCCTCTTCTTGGCTAAAATCAGGAAAGGCTTCTGGCCCCAAATGCCCCTCTGCAATTAAGGCTTGAGCCGCTTGTTGATAGATATCTGGCCGATACACTTGCTTGGCCACTTGTCGATACCATTCATCAGACTGAGCTTGTGGGATCTGCCCCCAACGGCGCATTTGAGTCAGTGTCCATATCGCGTCACTGTAATAGGGGTACGTGGCGTGATGACGGAAGAAAACGTTGAAATCAGGAACTTCCCGAACCTCACCACGCTCATACTCAAAGGTTCCCAGCATAGAATTGGCGATGACCTCTTCATCTGCACCAACATAGTGACTTCTGGCTAATATTTTTACGGCTTCTTGGCGGTTAGCATTCTGATTGTCATCCAACCAGTGAGCGGCTCGGATTAACGCTTTCACTAACCGAAGATGTGTATTGGGATTTTGCTCTGCCCACGACTTAGAGACCCCAAAGACCTTCTCTGGATTATTTTTCCAAATCTCATAGTCGGTGATAACGGGTACACCAATGCCTTTAAATACGGCTTGCTGATTCCAGGGTTCCCCCACGCTGTAGCCTTTGATGGTTCCCGCTTCCATCGTAGCCGTCATCTGTGGTGGTGGAGTCACACTTAAAATAACATCAGCGTTAATGCGGCCACTGTTATCACCCGCAAGAGGCGCATAAAATCCCGGATGAATCCCCCCTGCGGCGAGCCAATAACGCAGTTCATAGTTGTGCGTTGAAACAGGGAATACCATCCCCATATTGAATGCCTTCCCCTCATGGTGATACTGATCAACCACCGGTTTTAATGCACTGGCACTAACTGGGCGAAGCGTCTGCCCGTGTTCATCTGTCTTCAAGTAAGGCTTCATCTGTTGCCAAACATCATTGACAACCGTAATGGCATTACCATTTAAATCCATACTAAAGGCGGTAATAATATCGGCTTGAGTCCCGATACCTATGGTCGCACCTAGCGGTTGTCCGGCCAGCATATGTGCTCCATCCAATTCACCATCAATCACTCTATCGAGTAGAACTTTCCAATTGGCTTGCGCTTCTAGCGTGACATATAGGCCTTCATCTTCAAAAAAGCCCTTTTCATACGCAATCGCTAGCGGAGCCATATCCGTTAATTTAATGAACCCTAATCTCAAATCCTCCTTCTCTGGTTTCCCAACACTGGCGGTCACTGCCGTTGTCACCCAACATGCACTTAATGCAAAAATCCCTATCCATTGCTTTACAAATTGCATCGCAATACTCCCTTGCTGTCCTGAAAAATAATCAATAAAAAAGGTGCTACCGCTTTAATAAGCGATGGCACCTTTGCCAACCGTTCACCACCACCGTCGATGATGTCCCGCTGTATTTCCATTGTATTCTCGTTAATATAATTCAATTAACATGCCATTATTTATTAACCTTAAAAATCATAAAGTTAAAAACAAAAACCTCACAATCTATTCATTTGGTGCTATATAGGTGTGCAAGCTGCACCAATCATAAGAAAACCACATACCCACAAAGTATTAGTTTGCATCAAGAAGATGAATGACATTCTTCGCTACTTGGCTTATCGATAAACTAGACTGCATTGCACTGCTGCGTAAAAGACGATACGCTTTTTCTTCATCAAGACCATGAAAACGCATGAGTAACCCCTTGGCTTTCTCTACCCATTTTCTCTCTTGCAACTGCTCAGTTAATTGTTCTAGCTCTTTATCTACCTTGCTCTGCTTCTCTCGTATTCTCCGAGCATAATCCAACCAAGGTTTTAGCTCTAATACGGAGTCAAAAGGGAGAAGAACGAAGTCATAGCTTTCAGGTAATCGTTGAATATCAGCCTCTTGCATTTTTTGTAATAGAATTAACAGCGACCGCTGCTGTATGCGACATAAGTCAACCACCGCTCTTAACTCTGCACAAAATTGACGCCAAGAAACAAGCACTTGAGCCGTTGGTTCTTTTTCTAACAACGTAGGTAGCTGACCTAATTGGCAAACAAGAATTTGATCGTAATGCGGTGCCAGTTTGGTACTTAACACCGCTTGATCGTGGACATTGTCACAACACACAATAATGGAGAGAGAAGTAGAAAGAAGCGCCATAAACATTCCTTGTTTTATTCATATACGATCAATGAATTAGCAAGGAATAAGCCATAGTAAAATAAAACAAAAAACACCTTAAATAACATTGTGTTAAATATAAAAACTTTTACTTTTATACCTCTTTATGGTTAGTGAAAACAATGCAGCTAAAGATAGCAATCTAGGCAGATAATGAACCTTGCCAATATCGATAGGCCGTGGCTATGGCTAACTCACGATCACGGGTTTGGGTAAACAACACCGCAGCCATGGTCGCAACAATCGTATTCGCCATCAAAATCCAATCCGCTTGCGGCGTACCAAGTGGGCAATGCGTGGGCAATGGGATATCTGAAATAAATTGCTCTGGCCAGTAGTAGGACTCAACCCCATCAGGATGGCTAAGCCAGACTGTCTGGCTAACTTTAGGGTTATATTCTGACTCCCCCGACTGACCTTTAAAAGAGATCACTGCATGAGCTGTTTTACCGATATGATGCTCAACTTCTGCGTGTAATTGCTGAAATCCGGGATGGAAGCTGCCCCGGAGTCCCACCTTGCCACCACCGGGGTTGAGTGCTCGAACAACGGTATTGATCGGTGTTCTTAATCCATAACGTTTTTTCCAGTTCAACATCACTTCGGCTTGAGGGGCAAAAGCACGCAAAGGTAAGTAAGCAATACTATCGGTTTGTAAAAGCCTTTGTGCATGCTCAGCGTGGGTAGCAAGTGGGATCTGACAGGCAGTAAGATACTGCTCAGCATGTTCACGCTCACTCATAGGTTCGTGATAGCCGTGTAATAAGACTTTATGGCCATTATCGGCCAGTATTTTGGCCGCCCGAATATGCCAAGGTTTGCCCGCAGATGCACGTTTCCCTGCGTAGCAAGGCCAATCAATATCCGCACCAATCTCTGGCATACGCGATTGGAAAGCTTTCACAAAACCTGCAATTTCAGCATTCGTTTCATTTTGTACTCGTATCAGCATCAGCAGCATTGCCATCTGATCATCACCGACCTCTCCTGAAAGATAGGCCTCCATTACCTGTTCGGCTTGTTCAAAGGTCAGTGGTTTGCGTCCTCGCTCACCCCGTCCGACAGTGCGTATACACTCCAAAATAATACTCATGCTATCCTCTTCAATCAGCGAAAACGGTCTGTAACTCAGCCACTCGCGCAGTTTGCAACAGTTGGGACCGAAGTTTTACCACGTCTCCCATAATGATTAAAGCAGGGCTTAGTCCTTGCTGCTGATGTGCCATGTCCGCCAACTCCACTAATTCAAAGGTAATCACGGTTTGCTTGGTAGAACAACCATGACCAATGATCGCCACAGGCGTGGCGGGGCTTAATCCCGCCTGTATCAATCCTTGCTCTATTGATGCCGCCTTTTCAAGCCCCATATAAAACACCAGCGTTTGCCCGCTTGCCACTAACCCAGCCCAAGCGGGTAACGCCCCGGTCACGACTTGTCCTGTTATAAAGGTTACACTCCGGGAAACTTGGCGATGTGTCAGAGGAATGAAGCTACTTGCCGCACAGCCAATCGCCGCTGTGATACCGGGGATCACTTGATAGGGGATATGATGCTTGACCAATTCCAGCGCTTCTTCCCCCCCTCGGCCAAAAATAAATGGGTCGCCTCCTTTCAGACGTACCACATTTTTTCCAGCCTGAGCATACTTGACTAACAGTGCACAAATAGTTTCCTGCTTCATACTCGGCTGGCCACAACGTTTTCCCACATACACTTGCTCAGCCTTAGGGTTAGCAAGCGCCAAAATCTCTTTCCCCACGAGTCGGTCATACACTAATACCTGCGCCTTTTGCAGAGCTTTCAATGCTTTTAGCGTTAACAGATCTGGATCATTTGGCCCCGCGCCCACCAACGAAACATAACCTTGAGGCTTTGCTTCTGCCTTTTTTATCTCCTGAGGATTTCCCACCCATTCGCAAGACTTACTGATAACCGTAGGTGATGATTCCAAAAAAAGGGATTGATTCATGATTTCACTCCTACGTTTTTATCCATGGTTAGGTTTTCATGTTCATTGAGTAGTTGACGAATTTCGGGCACACATGATCCACAATTGGTGCCACATTTTAAGCGCTGTTGCAGATGATTAAGAGACACACATCCCTCTTGTTCTATCGCTTGATGGATTTGTTGATCCGTAATTCGAAAACAGCTACAGATTAAACGACTGGTTTGCTGGCCTTGCGCTAAAGTGAGTACTGAGCTTAATTGAAGTGGCTGCCCAATCAGTGCCACCATCATCGTGTAATCTTGTGTAATGGGCTGGGGTGATACCAGCACGATTCCCGTCACTTTCATCGCGCTTTCGTTAGCCGATGAACGACCAATAATCATCATCCATCCTTGGGGTAGATCCCAACGCAGTACTTGTTCCCCAGCATTCACCACAAACTGTGCTTTACTCAGTTCAGTTAAGGAGGCAAAACGCGAAACACCACAATCTTGTTCTTGTTGATAGCTTTGGTAATCACACTCTGGTAACGTTCGCCGATCCCCGACATAAAGCCCATAGCTGTACATCTGCGCAGCAGCAAGATGGACTAGTGCAGACTTAAAGGCGGGCTGCCCAGAAATGGGATCGCACTGCTGGCCAATGGCTCGATTCACTTGTGACTGCTCGCTGTAGCGACCTGCCCAATGCATCGACATAAACAGTTGCTTACCTTTTAATCCCTCATCGAGCGCCACTTTCGCAAATAAACATGATGCTTGATCCTCGCCCCGCAACGCTGCGATTTCACCCGCTTGCAGACCCAACGATTCGGCCGCAATCGGATTCATATAGAGAGTTGGCTCAATTTCCCCTGCCGCTAACTTTGCCACATGGCCGGTGCGAGTCATGGTATGCCACTGATCCCGTTGGCGTCCGCTGTTTAACCACCAGTGACCTTGCATTAACAAAGGAGCGGGAGTCGATACAAAGTGTGCCCGACCAGAAGGCGTGGAAAACTGACCATGTTGAAAAGGTCTCGCCACATCAATAGGCCATTGAGTGGGCTGCCAGTTGGCGTATTCTTCATCACTTATGTCAGTAAACATGGATAAATCCAATAAATAAGGAGAAGACTGATTAATTGCTGTTAAACCTGCATAGTCACGAAACAGATCCGCCTCATTGCGGTAATCAAACCCATTTTTGATATGAAGACGCTGGCACAATTTTTCCCCCACTTGGCTGATGGCCCACCAATCCGGTTTCGCTTCTCCAGGAGCGGGTAAAAAAGCTCGTTGACGTGATAATCGCCGTTCTGAGTTCGTCACCATCCCCTGTTTCTCTCCCCACCCCGCCGCAGGCAGTAATACATCCGCATAAGCCGCAACATCACTGTCAGCACTGATATCAGAGACGATCACACAGTCGCACTTCGTTAACGCTCGACGAATATGATCGCTCTCCGGCATCGAAATGACGGGATTGGTAGCCATGATCCACAGCACTTTCACCTCGCCTCTTTCAACGGCTTGAAATAATTCGACGGCTTTCAGGCCGGGTTTGGCTGCAATGGTCGGTGATTGCCAGTACTCTTGAACTAAGGTCAGTGACTCGGCATCAAAACCTCGGTGTACCGCGAGTTGATTCGCTAGCCCACCGACTTCTCTTCCCCCCATCGCATTGGGCTGACCCGTTAATGAAAATGGTCCACTGCCCGCTTTGCCTATTTTCCCACTCGCCAAGTGTACGTTGATAATGGCATTGCCTTTATCCACCCCAGACTCCGACTGATTCACCCCTTGGCAGAAAAGAGTTAATGCTGAAGGGCTACGACAGAACCAATGGTAAAAGGTCTCTAAAGCGGCTTGGTCAATGTCTAGCTCTTGTGCAATTTGCTTAACTTGATAGCGCTCTAAACCTAGTTCAGCCTCTACTTGTTCAAAGCCTTGAGTATGCGCCGAAATATAGGCGTCATCTAAAGCATGGTTATCCATGAGATAACGCAATAAGCCATTAAATAACAGCACATCTCCATCATTATTAATGGCGAGATGCAAGTCAGCTTGTTCTGCCGTAATGGTTTTACGGGGATCAATCACCACTAATTTAAGATGGGGGTTATCCTCACGTGCTTGCTGAATACGGCGGAATAAAACCGGATGAGTCCACGCGCTATTGGCTCCCACTAGCACTAATAGATCGGTATAAGCAATATCGTCATAGTTAACTGGCACGACATCTTCACCAAAAGCCCGAATGTGCGCCGCCACCGCAGAAGACATGCATAACCGCGAGTTGGTATCAATATTGGCGCTGCCTACATAGCCTTTCATAAACTTGTTGGCAGCGTAATAATCTTCCGTAAGAATTTGACCAGAGACATACATTGCCACAGAATCAGGGCCATACTGCTGAATGGCTTGGTAGAATTGCTCTGCAACATAATCCGTTGCTTGCAACCAACTCACTTCATCACCCGCAATTCTGGGATACAGTAAGCGTGACGGCATCTGTAAACTTTCCCCTAATGCTGCCCCTTTGACACATAATGCACCGTAGTTCGCGGGATGCTGACTATCGCCAACTATCTGGTTATGGTGAATAGCCACGCCGCATCCAACACCGCAATAGGGACACGTGGTATTAATTTTCGTTTGAGTCATCATCACTTCCTTGTGCTCGGGCAAATAAAAAAGCGCCTTACTTCTAAGAAGTAAGGCGCCTTTGCCTAGGGTATAACTTGGACGAGTTATTGTTACCGCTTAATTAGAGCAAGTGGCATACCAACTTATTCAACATTATAAATCAATATGTTATAGACACCCAGCAAGAGAACTTGCACCATACAGGTGCAATTCGCCCCAAAATAGCAATGCGGCACACATAAAAAACCGACCCATAAAGCGTCGGTTTCAAGCCAGTTTGAAAAGATTAACCGATGTGGGTTAAACCATTCATATATTTCTGTAGTACCACAGGGATCTCAATACGACCATCCGCTTGTTGGTAGTTTTCCAAAATCGCCACCATGGTACGGCCTACCGCCAAACCAGAACCGTTTAATGTATGCACCAATTCGGGTTTCTTTTCCCCTTTACGGCGAAAACGAGCTTGCATACGACGGGCTTGGAAATCCCACATGTTGGAACATGATGAAATTTCACGGTAGGTTTTTTGCGCCGGAACCCACACTTCTAAGTCATAGGTTTTACGTGCACCAAAGCCCATATCACCCGTACACAGCACCACTTTACGATAAGGCAGTTCAAGCAGTTGTAATACTTTCTCAGCATGACCGGTTAACTCTTCTAACGCCGCCATTGACTCTTCTGGTTTAGTGATCTGTACCAATTCTACTTTGTCAAACTGGTGCATACGGATCAAACCACGCGTGTCACGGCCATAAGAGCCCGCTTCAGAACGGAAACAAGGCGTATGTGCGGTCATTTTCAAAGGAAGCTCTGCTTCGTCAAGGATCACATCGCGCACCAAGTTCGTGACGGGCACTTCTGCGGTTGGAATCAATGACAAACGCCGTGGCTCTTCATCACTCACCTTTTCTGCCAATGGTTCAGTATGAAACAGATCTTGACCAAACTTTGGTAGCTGCCCCGTTCCAAACAAGGTATCCGCGTTAACGAGATAAGGCACATACAACTCTGTATAACCGTGTTGCTCGGTGTGCAAATCCAGCATAAATTGAGCAATAGCACGGTGTAGGCGAGCAAACTGACCTTTCATCACAACAAAGCGAGCACCGGTGATTTTCGTTGCACTTGCAAAATCTAAACCATCACCCATCTCACCCAAATCAACATGATCTTTAACCGTAAAGTCATACTCTTTCGGTGTCCCCCAACGTGAAACTTCCACGTTATCGTCTTCATCTTTCCCTTCAGGAACCGATTCGTCAGGAAGGTTAGGTACACTTTGAGTGATCGCATCTAACTGCGCTTGAACTTTGTCTAATTCAACTTTTTTGGCATCCAAATCATCGCCTAGCGAACCAATCTGTTGCTTGATTGCGTCTGCGCCCTCTTTATCGCCTTTCGACATCAGTTGGCCAATTTGCTTGGAGATGGAATTACGCGTGGACTGTAAATTTTCAACTTCTACTTGAATCGATTTACGTTGCTCTTCAAGTGTGCGGATAGTTTCGACGTCCAGCTTAAAGCCACGACGTGCTAATTGTGCAGCTGTCTCATCCAGCTCAGTGCGAAGTAATTTAGAATCCAGCATTGCTAATCCTATGCTTTTAATGTTGTGAAGAAACGTATGTGCTTGCTTTTTAAGCAAAGCCAGACGTATTGAAAGTTAGTGTGTCAAAGATAACGAAAAGCCACTACTTTTCATAGCGCTTTTGTGGGCTTTTTGCGTCTAACGCCGCCAGATACTCGAGTTTTTCAGAAATTTTGGTTTCTAAGCCTCGATTGGTCGGCTGATAATAACGCTTACCAACCATTTCCGGCGGAAGATAACACTCCCCAGCAGCATAGGCACCCACTTCATCATGGGCGTAACGATATTCGGCTCCATAGCCTAACTCTTTCATCAAACGGGTAGGTGCATTACGCAGATGCACAGGCACTTCATATTCAGGCAGGTTTTGTACATCATTCAGTGCTTGTTTCCACGCCGTATACACGGCATTACTTTTCGGCGCACAAGCAAGATAGACAGCGGCCTGAGCGATAGCTCGCTCACCTTCGGCGGGCCCAACCCGCATAAAACAGTCCCACGCGGAAAGTGCAACTTGCATGGCTCGTGGATCCGCATTACCGACATCTTCTGAGGCAATGGCTAATAACCGACGAGCAATATACAAAGGATCGCAACCAGCGGAAATCATCCTCGCCATCCAGTACAACGCTGCATCAGGGTTAGAACCTCGTATCGATTTATGAAAAGCGGAGATTAAGTCGTACCAGAGATCGCCTTTATTATCAAAACGGGCCACCTTTTCACCCGCCACTTCTGCCAGTAAGCTTAAGGTGATCTGCTTATAACCTTGCGCATCACTTTCAGCCATGTCATACAAAAGTTCTAAGTAGTTTAGAGACATCCGAGCATCACCGTTCACCAGCTCTGCCAACCGCTCTAATACTTGGTCATGAAACGTCGCGGGCGTTTTTCCAAGACCTCGCTCTGCATCATGAACCGCTTGATTCAGCGCCTGAAGAATTTCTTGCTCACTGAGCGAGGTCAATTTGTAGACTCGCGCCCGTGATAATAAGGCGTTATTAAGCTCAAATGATGGGTTTTCAGTTGTCGCACCAATAAAGGTCACGGTTCCGTCTTCAATGTGCGGTAAAAAGGCATCTTGCTGGGATTTATTGAAGCGATGCACTTCGTCCACAAATAAAATGGTTCTCCGCCCTGCACGTTGATTTTCTCTCGCTTTATCAATGGCCGCTCGGATCTCTTTCACCCCAGAAGTGACAGCAGAAACCCGTTCAACTTCTGCATTAGCATAATTAGCGGCCACCTCAGCTAAAGTTGTTTTCCCTGTTCCTGGCGGCCCCCATAAAATCATGGAATGGATATGACCCGCTTGCAAGGCTCGGCGCAGCGGTTTATCAGGCCCAAGAATATGCTGTTGACCAATATATTGCTCAACCGTTTGAGGCCTCATACGTGCAGCAAGGGGACGAAAATCCTCGTCCCCTGAAAAATCTAAACTGTAATTACTCACAATCACTCATTGTTCATGACATTAACGTTGGTCATCAACCTCAACCCCATCTGGGATGGTAAATTGAAACTGACGGCTTGGCGGTGTTTGTAGCTTCACATTGTGAAAGGTAAATCGGCTTTGTTGCCCATCTTGCTCAATCACGTTGAACCCTTTTACCATACCTTGATTATTAATCGTAATTTGAAAATAGCCTTGGTTGGATTCAAAAGAAATCGGCGTTAAGGTAAATACATCGCCTTCTTGTTCAACCTGATAAGCATCCCAATCACTGGCCTGATTCCGAGTCAGTAGCACAAAAGGCGTTTGCTCTGTTGCCTGTTGTTGATCATAAATGGTCACTTGTTCAATAAACGGGCTGTAGTACCAGAGCGATAGCCCATCAGAAACCAACAAGTTTTCATCCGGTGCGGTGGTTTCCCAACGAAACAAGCCGGGACGAGCGATATCCACCACCCCTTCACCATCCATCACAATTTCCCCATCAGGGCTAACCACTTGTTGGTTAAATTGCCCACTAAACCCATCGGTTAACGCTAGACGCTCACTTAACGTCTCTTTCGGGGTAGCGAAGACGGAAAAACTACAAAAAAACAATGCAACCCATTTTTTCATTCTAATGTGACTCCTGAAACCTTAATTAGCAAGGTTATAACGGTTTTCTATCCCTACTATGTCAACCTTCGGTAGAAAAAGTTCTACTGCCCACAGCACTGTTTGAACTTTTTACCACTCTCACAAGGACAAGGGTCATTGCGTCCAACCGATTTATAAGGATTCACATGCTGCGCTTTAGCTCCGACCATCTGTTCATCTGCGGCCAGCGCAACTTCATGTACCATGAGGTCGAGCTGATCAATCATATGACTCAAGGTGGGTAATGAATCATACCCAGCGGCTTTCATTGCTTCATGTGTTTGCTCTTCGTCAATAGCAAGCATTAAAGTGGTTAACAGCGCCTGTAACATGCGGTATGACCCATCAGAAACGGGAGCCGATGCCCATTGCGCTTCAATTTGTGGCCATAAGGTCATGAACCCTTCTGCAAAATCGGCCAGCCCTTCTTCTCTACTCTGCGCCTGCGTTTGTAATAAGTGCAATAAACCGTATTCATTACTTTTCAGCTTTTGGTATTGTGCATGGATCTGTTGCGTAATAATGGGTTCTAGTTCATCAGCCTGATCGGGAAAAAGCTCTGAAAGCCAAGATTTTGGATCCAGAGGCTGAACTGTAAAATTGGCGGCCAACACCATACCTTCAATAAAAAGAGGAGACTCACTCACCTCTAGCTGTGACAAGTTTACTAAGGGATAGATCATACGATTTTCTGTGTTGCACTAAGAATGGCGACAGTATAAACGTAAAGCCGATAAAGTTGCAGCCCATGATTACCTGTCATTGAAGAGAGAGGGAGAAAAGAGGATGACTCAAATAGCAACTCCCTCTACAATCTCGCCTCTTTATTGTTAGCGACCACACTTTTTATTATGCGCGTTATTTTAGGCCCGATGGAGGGCGTCCTTGATCACTTGATGCGGCAGATGCTCACTGAAATCAACGATTATGATTTTTGTGTCACTGAATTTGTTCGAGTGATTAATCAAGTGTTACCGGATCATCTGTTCTATCGTCTGTGCCCAGAGCTAAAACAGGCTTCTTGTACTCCATCTGGCACACCGGTCAAAGTCCAATTATTAGGTCAAGAGCCCGTATGGATGGCTGAAAATGCGCTGCGGGCAGCAGAACTGGGAGCAAGTGGCATTGATCTCAACTTTGGTTGTCCTGCCAAAACGGTCAATAGAAGTAAGGGTGGTGCGGCCTTATTAGAGCACCCAGAACTCATTTATCAAGTCGTTAAAGCTTGCCGAGATGCCGTTCCTCGCCACTTAGCTGTCAGTGCTAAAATCCGACTAGGTTGGGAAAACCCAAATGATTGCTTTGAGATTGTGGATGCGATTACTCAGGCAGGAGCCGATGAATTAACCGTTCATGCGCGCACCAAAGCGGGTGGCTACAAAGCGAGTGAAATTCAGTGGGAATATATTGATAAAATTCGTCAGACCAGCCCCATTCCACTGATTGCTAATGGTGAGATCTGGAACCACGCAGATGGACAAGCTTGTATAGCCACCACTGGGATTGATTCTTTGATGGTCTGTCGCGGAGCGCTGAATATTCCTAATTTAGGGAATATGCTGAAATACGACCACCCGCCCATGCCATGGCACCAAGTGCTTGATCTCTTACTCAAGTATTCCGCTTATGAAGTTCGGGGAGATAAACGGAAATATTACCCGAATCGAGTCAAGCAGTGGTTTGCTTATTTACGCCATGCCTATCCGCAAGCAGCGGATCTCTTCCGTGAAATTCGCACTTTCACAGAAGTAGATCCCATTGTCTCTCATTTTCAGCACTATCGTGAAAAATTAGCTGACTAAAAAACCAACTTGTCTTTGCCAGAGGTTTTGGCTACGTAGAGTTTTTCATCCGCCGCCTTGAAGAGTTTATTAAAATCATCGCCCTCTTCACGGCGGACAATGTGGACACCGCCGGAGACAGTAAACCCTTGGTCGATTAGCCGTGTTGAATCTTGAACAATCGCATCTTTGACTCGATACATCACATTCTCAATGATCGGTTCTTCAGAAGCGGTAACATACAGCACAAATTCTTCCCCACCAAAACGGGCAACAGCATCCGTATCCCGTAAATGTGATTCGATCTGCTCACCGATGTAGCGAATCACCTGATCACCAACATCATGGCCAAAGCTATCGTTAATAGATTTGAAATTATCAATATCCAACACGGCAATGGCTAAATATTGATTGTGCTGTTTACCTTGTAAAAATTCTTCCATTCCACGACGGTTAAGTAGACCTGTCATCGGATCTCGAGCCGCTAAATCCGCATAGTAGGTTTTTTCAACGCGGATATTGAGGAAAAACATACCAATTACCGACATAAAATAAGCCAGCAAAACAGCGTATAAACTCGTTTGCCTATCATAAAAAAAATGTCGAGCCTCAGCTATCCAATCCCAGTGGTAATAAACTCGGTGGTTAAATTGAGCATACCCAACATTTAAGACTTTAGGCCGATACTGATAAGACGCTAACGGTTTATCTTTGTCTATTTTCTCGACACTAATTTTTCCGACCAAGCGTGTAGTTTTCTCCGTCAGCTTATCTACCCCAACATCAATGGCAACCACTCCCTGAAATTGCTTTTGATGGAAAATGGGAGCCGCTAATGTAAAAGTATTACTTTTTGAGAGTAATCCCATTTGATTACTGGGACCTGTAACCGTCACCAAATCGGGCTGTTCCAGCGCTAGATGCCAAAATGGTCTTAATTTTAAGGTTACCAGATTACTTTTCGTTAATTCTTTCACCATCACATCTGGCGAGGAAATAACATACCCACCATCAGCGATATAGTGTACGCCGACAATATATTCATCGAGATCATTGAGAAAAGAGACAATCGGGGCAAGAGACATTTTACGAGTCATCCGTAAATACGCAGGATGAGATTCGTCACATAGCTCCGCTTCCCCCACCATCATGTAACTCACTTCGATTGGGAATGTGGCATGGCTCTTAATATCGGTAGGGGCTAATGATATTTTTGGCCACATTTTACATAAACCATCGAACACCTCATGCTGAAACCCCAACAAAGAGGCTGGTGTCGACTCAAAATAATTTGTAAAGCTGTAGTCCAGCGCTACCATCATCTTAACAGCATGGCCAAGCTGTCGTTCTATCCTAGTATATTCTTCGTCAATATCCGTGTTGACGACTTTTAAATAGGAATACGCTACAGAAGCTAACAGCATTAAAGCAATAGCTAATGGCAGCAAAATGATTTTTGCGTGCTCACGCTTTTTCATTGGATTCTTTATGTCCTAAAACAGACCAATAACCTAATCCATACAGATATATTCAAAACTTAACAAAACTGAAGGTGGTTATAGGCTGAGGTGATTAGATTCATCTACAGAGTGATTAGAACCATCTGTAGAATCAATTAATTATGCCAAATCACAAGCCATTATCTCTAACGAAATTGACTTACATTAGACAAGTTTAACCAAATCCTGACAGAAAGCACGGACAAAAAACCCTTTATGGATAAACCTAAAGGGTTTTTCTCTATTAATGAGGGGAAGAGGGTGACTAGTTAAGCAATAAACTGTCGTCGCTTAGCTCTTCTCCACGGACTTTCGAAAACATCTCTAACAAGTCTGGAACTTGCATGGTTGCACGTGACTCACCCGCGACATCCAGAACGATTTCGCCTTGGTGGAGCATCACGGTTCGATCGCCACACGCCAGTGCATCTTTCATTGAATGCGTCACCATCATTACGGTTAAATTAAACTCTGCAACAATTTTTTTGGTGAGATCGATAATGAACGCCGCCATTCTCGGGTCTAACGCCGCAGTATGTTCATCCAGCAACAGTAACTTACTATCAGACAACGTTGCCATCACTAAGCTAACCGCTTGGCGCTGCCCACCCGACAGCAAACCAATGCTATCACTCAAACGGTCTTCCAACCCTAAACCTAAAATGCTGATCCGCTCTTGAAATAATTTGCGTCTCTGGCTCGATAACGCGTATTTCCACCCTCTTCGTTTGCCACGCATATAAGCCAGTGCCATATTTTCTTCAATCGTCAAAGCACCACAAGTACCGGCTAATGGATCTTGAAAAACACGAGCGCACAGTGACGCTCGCTTATCAACACGCTGCCGAGTCACATCTCGATCATCAATCAAAACCCGACCACCAATCATCGGTGTTTCTCCTGTCACCGCCCCAAGCAATGTCGATTTTCCGGCACCATTGGATCCAATGACCGTAAGAAACTGATGCTCTGGTACTGTGAGGGAGATCCCCTTCAGAGCCTGATTTTCTAAAATCGTACCAGGATTAAATGTAACTTGAATATCTTCCAAATGGATCATAATGATTCTCCTGACCGATTTTTCACCTCTTTCGTTTTCAAAATGGATAGTCGAGTTTTTTTCGAATTTCGTTTCAAACGAGGCATCACTAATGCCACCGCAACCAAAACGGCCGTCACTAAGTTAAGGTCTGAAGCTTGCAAGCCAAACATTCCCGAGCTAAGTGCAAAGGCAACCGCAAGCCGATAAAGAACCGAACCGATAATCACTGCAACCACAGCAACCCAGATTTTTTTCCCCGGAATTAACGTTTGCCCAAGAATCACAGCAGCCAGACCCACCACAATGGTTCCCACCCCTGACGTAACATCAGCAAAGCTGTTGGTTTGAGCAAACAAAGCCCCCGCAAACCCCACAAATCCATTCGATAAAGCCAAGCAGAAATAAGTATAAAATGCCGTACTGGCACCTTGAGCGGCAACCATACGTGCATTCACTCCCGTCGCTCGCAGCCCAAGACCGAAATCACTATTAAGTAAACGGATCACCAAAATAGCCGCAATCAAAACTAATACGGCTACAACCAACGGGCGGACTAACATAGGATCACCCAAGGTTTCGAATGGCGTTAGAATCGTTTCTTCTCCCAACAAAGCCATATTGGGTCGCCCCATGATTCGGATATTGATGGAAAAAGCAGCGATCATCGTCAGGATTGAAGCAAGCAGGTTCATGATACCGCAACGGATCGTTAAAAAAGCAGTCACCCACCCTGTTGCTGCGCCTGCAATGATCGCTAACCCTGTTGCCAACCACGGATTAATTCCAGCAACAATCGCGGTTGCCGCTACTGCCGCTCCCATCGGAAAACTGCCATCGACCGTTAAATCAGGAAAATCAAGAACCCGGAAAGTCAAGTAAATACCCAGTGCGACTAATCCGTAAATTAGGCCAATTTCTAATGCCCCAAAAAATGCAAAAGCAGACATAACCACTCCCTTTCTGCTTAAATGCTGGGCATACTTGCCCAGCGTAGAAATATTTTTATTTGATACTCGTTGCTCGATCTAAAACGGTATGAGGAATCGCTATCCCTAATTTTTCAGCTGCCGTTTTATTAATCACCAAATCGGATCCTTGAGCAATTTTAACATCTAAAGAACCCGGCTTCGCTCCTTCAAGGATACTGACCACATACTCAGCCGTTTGTAGCCCAATCTGGTAATAATCAAAACCTAAGCTTGCAATAGCACCACGATCTACGTATGAAGTTGCAGCACCGAATACCGGTGTTTTAGCCTGATTTGCTGCCACAATCATTCCTTCAATAGCACTGGCTACCGTATTGTCAATCAAAGCGTAAATAATATCTGACTTTGCGGAAATGGCTTGTGTGGCAGATTGAACATCTGCACTTCGTAACGCTGTTGCTTCAACCAATTGCAAACCATGTTCTTTAACAGACGATTTTAGTAATGTCATCAAGCTCATTGAGTTTGCTTCACCAGGGTTGTAAACCACGCCAATAGTTTTTACATCCGGCAATAATTCTTTGATTAGCTCTACATGTTGATTTATAGGGGAAAGATCAGAAAGCCCGGTCACATTTCGCCCAGGTTGCTCCATTTGATTGACTAATTTTGCCCCAACCGGATCCGTCACCGCAGTAAAGACCACTGGAATAGAGCGCGTCGCTGAGACTAAGGCTTGAGCGGAAGGGGTCGCAATACCAACTAAAACATCTGGATTTTGTCCAACAAACTGGCGGGCAATTTGTACCGCAATGGCTGGATTACCTTGTGCCGTTTTAAAATCAAATGTCAGATTTTTTCCTTCTTCATACCCTTTTGCCGCTAATCCATCGAACAACCCTTGGCGAGTCGCATCTAGTGCTGGATGTTCAACAATTTGGGAGACCGCGACTTTAACTGTCTTGGCCATGAGTGAATGAGAAGAGAATAGTGCAGCTCCGGCTAGAACGGCGGTAGCTATAACTTTGCCTGCTTTCATCTTAACTCCTTGATTCAAAGCATTTTATTATTAATGTTGTGTTTATATTTGTTTTTATTGTGCACAGAGCGTGCAACTAACAACATTATTACCAGCAAGTTAACGCAAAGGGAAGCTTGGCTTAACACAGAAATAACAAAAAGAAGATGAAAATGTGGTAGGAAAAATAAAATCAGCGAACATTCTCTCTTTTATAAGAAAAGAAAGAAGAGCAGGAAAACATAAAAACAAGCCGTGAAAGTTTACAGCACGACTCATGACAGATATTAGAACCAACGTTCTAATACGGTTTTATCGAGCTGGCGAAAAGCTCGATTCAAAACCAGTGCTAACTCTTTATAGCGAGGTTTAGACTTCATCGGTTCAAGAGCAAATCCAGTTTCAAGGATCTTCTGATGCAACTCTCGATACCATCCCGCCAATGAAGGGGGCAATTGAGTATTGGCCCGATTACCTAACCACCAAATCCCCTGCAAGGGTAAGCTAATGGCAAATATGGCCATCACCACCGTTTGTGGCATGGCTTGCATATTCTGAAAGCTCATTTGTGTTAACACACTGATCGCCGCAATCGCAGGCATCACTTTAATGCCAAAACGGGTCGCCTTAATGATGCGGCCTTCAGGAAACAATAAGTTAAGCTCTTTTCGCATCGGCCAAGTGTCCATATACTTTTGGCCATCCTTTAAACTATGAATAATACCGGCTCGATTGCTCATACTCGTTCCCCTCTCCGTTTCACGACACGGCTTTGCCAACGTTTACTAAAAAATAGTTGAACAATTCAACAAATGAAGTAAAAAATTGACGAAAACTAATATCGCTTCAAATTTTTTTTGTTATATTGAGCCATTATCGCTATCCTTTGCGCACGCTCAATCTTATTGTTGCTGTTATTTACAATTTAGGCAACCGTGAGACCCAGAAAAGCATACAAAGGAACATTGATGAGGCCGTTCTTGTCTCAGCTTTTTAATAGGGATATTCGCTGTTTTGTTGACCAAGATTAGTTCTCACTTTTACCGAGTTCGGCTATTCTTGTGATTAAATTTTATCCTAACCGATCATTACAGGTAGTTATACATGTCTAAGCTAGTTTTAGTTTTAAACTGCGGTAGTTCTTCTTTAAAGTTCGCGGTTGTTGATGCAGAAAATGGTACAGAGCATCTCTCCGGTCTTGCAGAATGCCTGCACCTTCCTGAAGCACGCATCAAGTGGAAACTTGATGGTAAACACGAAGCACAACTTGGAAACGGTGCCGCTCACGAAGAAGCGCTTGCATTTATGGTTGAAACCATTCTTGCCTCTAAGCCAGAACTAGCTGAAAACCTTGCAGCTATTGGTCACCGTGTTGTGCATGGAGGCGAACAGTTCACTCAATCTGTGCTTATTGATGATGCGGTTGTTAAAGGAATTGAAGACGCAGCGACCTTTGCACCACTGCATAACCCAGCACACATCATTGGTATTCAGGCAGCGAAAAAAGCGTTCCCTAACTTAAAAAATGTGGCCGTATTTGATACTGCATTCCACCAAACGATGCCAGAGCAAGCTTATCTGTATGCCCTGCCATACCATCTCTATAAAGAACATGGTATTCGTCGTTATGGTATGCACGGGACTTCTCACCTATTTATCGCTCGTGAAGCCGCTGAACGTTTAGGTAAGCCCGTTAATGAATTGAATATCATCAACTGTCACTTAGGTAATGGCGCATCTGTATGTGCGATTAAAAATGGTCAGTCGGTTGATACCTCTATGGGTTTAACCCCACTAGAAGGTTTAGTAATGGGAACTCGTTGTGGCGAGATAGACCCAGCGATTATTTTCCACCTACATGATGCACTCGGCTATTCTGTTGACCAAATCAACACCATGTTAACGAAAGAATCTGGCCTACTTGGTTTAACCCAAGTCACTTCTGACTGCCGTTTTGTTGAAGACAACTACGGCCAAAAAGAAGAAGCTACACGTGCGATGGATGTTTTCTGTCACCGTCTAGCAAAATACGTGGCAGGCTACACAGCAAGCCTTGATGGCCGTTTAGACGCCATCGTCTTTACTGGTGGTATCGGTGAAAACTCAGCTCCCATTCGTGAAATGGTGCTAAACCGTCTTGCTATTTTTGGTATTGAAGTTGATAGCGAAGCCAACCTTAAAGCTCGTTTTGGTGGTGAAGGTGTCATCACTACAGCTAACAGCCGCATTCCTGCAATGGTAATTTCAACGAATGAAGAGTTGGTTATTGCAGAAGATACTGCTCGTTTGGCCAATATCTAATTCATTATCTGGCTGACTTTACGGTCAGCCGGATTTTTTTAGGGGCTCAAGACCTATTCTTCATGGAATACGGCGTTGGGCTTTGTTCCTTTCAATCTAAAACCCCTTTAGATTGCAATCAATAGTGTTGAGGTACTTTACGAATGTCCCGTACTATTATGCTTGTTCCCATCAGTGCTGGTGTTGGTTTAACCAGCGTCAGCATGGGACTCCTTCGTGCCATGGAGCGCAAAGGTGTAAGTGTTTCTTTTTATAAACCCATTTCACAACCACGTAGCGGTGGCGATCAGCCTGATCTCACCTCCAGCATCATCAGTCATAATAGTGATATGAAAATTGGCGAACCAATGCCAATGTCTACCGCTGAAGCCTTGATCGGTGGCGAAAAAATGGATGTTCTACTGGAAACGGTCGTAGAACGTTACAACCAAATCATTGTTGATTCTGATGTCACCTTGGTTGAAGGTTTGGTGCCTACCCGTAAGCACCCATTTGCAAACCAAGTTAACGCAGAGATTGCAAAAACATTGGGTGCAGAAATCGTCTTTGTCGCTACGCCAGGAACCAATAATCCAACTCAGCTCAAAGAGCGTATTGAAGTTGCCTGCTCAAACTTTGGCGGAACAAAAAATAAAAACATCTCTGGTGTGGTGATCAATAAATTGAACGCCCCTGTTGATGATGCGGGCCGTACTCGCCCTGATTTGTCTGAAATCTTTGATGATGCTGATAGCGCAAAACAAGCAAACCTCGAAGTGATGCAGATCTTCAACAGCAGCCCAATTCGCGTATTAGGTTGTGTGCCTTGGAATGTTGACCTGATAGCAACCCGCGCTATCGATATGGCAAAACACCTAAAAGCAGAAGTGATTAATGAAGGCGATATCAATACTCGTCGCATTAAAAGCATTACTTTCTGCGCCCGCTCTATCCCACACATGATTGAGCATTTTAAACCCGGTTCACTGCTCGTCACTTCCGCTGACCGCCCTGACGTTATCGTCGCTGCGGCTCTTGCTGCCATGAATGGTGTAGAAATTGGCGCAGTCCTGCTAACTGGCGGTTACGATATGCCCAATGAAATCGTTAACCTGTGCAAACCTGCGTTTGATACTGGTTTGCCGATTTTTAAAGCACAAGGTAACACTTGGCAGACATCTCTAAACTTACAAAGCTTTAGCCTTGAAGTTCCCGCAGATGATAAAGAACGTATCGAATTTGTCAGTGAACATGTGGCAAGCCACATCGATGGTCCTTGGATTGACAGTTTGACTGAGGGTACTCAAGCCACTCGTCGCCTAAGCCCACCAGCATTTCGTTACCAACTGACTGAATTTGCTCGTCGTGCTAATAAGCGAATCGTACTGCCTGAAGGTGATGAGCCTCGTACCGTGAAAGCGGCGGCTATCTGTGCGGAACGTGGCATTGCTCGTTGTGTGTTGCTAGGTAACCCAGACGAAATCAAACGTGTTGCAGCGTTACAAGGTGTAGAATTAGGTGCTGGTGTTGAAATCATTGATGCCGATGCCGTACGTGAAAACTATGTCGCACGTTTAGTTGAGCTTCGTGGTGCCAAAGGCATGACCGAAGTTGTGGCGCGTGAAAAATTAGAAGACTCCGTTTTCTTAGGCACTATGATGTTGGAAGCAGATGAAGTCGATGGTCTGGTTTCTGGTGCGGTTCATACCACAGCCAACACCATTGTACCCCCTTTCCAAATCATCAAAACTGCGCCTAATGCGTCTATCGTTTCTTCTGTATTCTTTATGCTTCTGCCGGATCAAGTACTGGTATATGGTGACTGTGCCATCAACCCAGATCCCACCGCAGAGCAGTTGGCGGAAATTGCGATTCAATCCGCTGATTCAGCAGCAGCCTTTGGTATTGAACCTCGTGTTGCGATGATCTCCTACTCTACTGGGACTTCCGGTAAAGGGGCTGATGTTGATAAAGTGCGTGAAGCAACACGTATTGCACAAGAAAAGCGCCCAGATCTGATCATTGATGGCCCACTGCAATACGATGCGGCTATCATGGAAAATGTTGCTGCGTCTAAAGCACCTGATTCGCCTGTTGCGGGTAAAGCCACCGTGTTTGTTTTCCCAGACTTAAATACAGGTAACACCACTTACAAAGCGGTACAACGTTCAGCCGATCTAGTTTCTATCGGCCCAATGCTGCAAGGTATGCGCAAACCCGTCAACGATTTGTCTCGCGGCGCGTTAGTGGATGACATTGTCTACACCATCGCTCTGACTGCGATTCAAGCCGATCAAGATCAGAAATAAAACGTTCGCTTTTTTAAAAGCGAACCCAAAAGTAAAAGCCCTCGATTAAAATCGAGGGCTTTTTTATCCTTTCTCAACTAAGAGAATCACGCCCATGTTCCGATTCTAAATCCAAATCAGGCCCAACAGGCACCACTTGGGTTGGGTTAATCGTGGTATGGCTAAAATAGTAATGGCGTTTGATATGATAAAAATCCGTCGTTTCTTTAATTCCCGGTGTTTGATAAAGCTCTTTCAGATAACCATTTAAATTCGGGTAATCCGCAATTCGCTTCTTATTACACTTAAAGTGACCCACATATACCGCATCAAAACGAATCAAGGTAGTAAAGAGTCGCCAATCCGCTTCGGTCAAAATCTGTCCAGCCAAATAACGGTGCGTCGCTAAATGTTGGTCGACTTTATCCAGTGCTGCGAACAAAGATTCATACGCCTCTTCATAAGCTTCTTGCGTGGTTGCAAACCCACAGCGATAAACCCCATTGTTAATATTTGGGTAAATAAAATCGTTCCATTCATCCACCACTCTGCGCAATTCTTCTGGGTAATAGTCCACATGATTGCCCGTCAACTCATTAAATGCTGAGTTAAACATACGAATAATTTCTGAAGATTCATTACTCACAATGGTTTGTGTTTTTTTATCCCATAGAACGGGAACAGTCACACGCCCAGTATAATCGGGTTTGGCCTGAGTATAGACTTGATGCAGTTTACTGTGGCCAAATAACGGCTCAGGAATACCAAATTGCCACCCTTGACTTAACATATCAGGGCACACCACCGTCACATCAATATGCTCTTTAAGCTGCTTCAATTCGCGGAAAATCAAGGTTCGATGTGCCCAAGGGCAAGCTAAAGAGACATACAAGTGGTAACGCCCAGACTCAGGGCTAAACGTCGCATCCGGTTTATTGACGATCCAATCACGAAATCCCGCATCTTCACGCACAAATTCTCCACCCGTACTTTTCGTGTCATACCACACATCGTGCCACACACCCTCAACTAACTTCCCCATGATTCACCTCACGTTCATTGTTCTACTGTATTGGTTACCATTATAGGCATGGCCCCATACGATAGAACCGGAGGAAATTGGCTTAGTTGTTCGAAATTTTTGAAGCATGTGAATAAAAAGAGCCACGCTTCACCAGAGAGAGTCGGTGTGCGTGGCTAAATAAAGAAAACATCATTCTTATTAGTTTTTAGTAGATATCGACTCGACGGTTTTGAGCACGACCTTGCACCGTCTCATTACTCATGAGCGGTTTTCTTTCTCCATAAGAAATCACTTCTGCAGAAATAGAATGGCTCGCCTGCTGCTGCAAATACGCCATCACTGATTGAGCACGACGTAGGCCTAACGAAAAGTTGTACTCATCACTGCCAATATTATCCGTATGCCCTTCTACTTTTAGGTTTTGATCATGCTGTAAACGTTCAACAATTCTCGATAAAAGATAGCGTGAAGCATCTGTCAACTCTGAACGGTCAAAAGAGAAATAAACTCTCGCCAAAAGATCGTCATCTTGAGTGGCTGAAGTCTTAGCGTGACTCAGTAAATATTCCACACATGTCCCTTGAACACCAGCGCGCCGCATCTGCTGTTCCACGAAGGCCAAACTCGCAGGATAACGATCTTGCTCTTCAATTTGAGAAAAAGCGCCTTGATTAAGATGAACTCGGCGTCCTTCTGCAACTTGGACTTGCTGTTCAAAAGCCAAATCAGGGTGATTGCAGTAATAGTACAAAGCATTTTGCTTTGGTTGCTCCGTGGAAGCCACCCAAGGGCTGACCGCCAATAACAATGCCAGACATAAAGTGTTTACAGTTATTTTCATTATGGGAATTCCTTTACTGAACAAGGCAAGTAAGCCGATAAAAAACCACTTAAAGAATAACGTGGTGTGACTCGCTCTAAGCCAAACATAATCTCATCGTGCTAAATGCCCTATTTCTTCAGTGATCAGTTCTAAAATTTTGTTGATGATGTCATTTTGATTTTCTGCTTTAAAAACATTTTCTTGTCCAACACAGCTCCCCATTTCTGGATACTTTTCTAATTCATAATCAAAACCCACCGCGGCTAATCTTGCATTAACTACGTTTCCATCTGCAGATGTTTTTGAATTTAATGCGGTATGAATCGTTGAGCATAAATTGGCGTTAATTAATTTATTGGTGGTAGAGCGATAGGAATCTTGCCCATCCGATAAAATGATAATCAGTTGCCTTGGATTCTCACCTTGATGATAAGCTATTTGTGCACCACGGATTAACCCAGCATACGAAGAGGTTCCACTTCCTGAGTTTCTTGGAATTGAAAAATTGGATGAAAAAATACGATCTGTAATTGACTCCATATCTTCAGTTAAAAGAATATCTTCAAAATAGGAAACATTAGTCACTCTATTTGAACTTATTGCTTGGTGTGCAATAGAATCCAGAGTAAAGATGTCTCTTACCGTAGCCGTTTCATTAATGAGACCACTATTTTTTCCTGGATAATAAGAATCACACTTCACTTCTTTTAGATAAGAGGAGTGGGATGAATTCGCACTTCCTCTACAAATTAAATGATCTCGAAAAGCCCGAGTATTACCAGACCTTTGTATCGTATAGAAGTCAAAGCCAACAATCGCTAGTCTATTTTTATTCGACTCATCTTTTGTATAGCCATTAAACAGTTCTAATTCATGCGCTATAACTTTTATAATATCTTTTAAATCAAGAAACTTTCTTTTCGAACCCCCATCCCAAAAATCATACATAGATGCTGAAAAATCTGCCACCAATATAACATCCACAGTCTCAGAGTGATATTTCCGAGTGATAGATCCATCAGAAACCTGATAACTTTCACCAAAACCAATAATGGACTCATTACCGGGAAACCAAGTGGGTTGAGTAATACTTGCGGTGACACGATATTCAAAAAATCGCCGTTCTTGATTTCGACAATTTGAATTATCCTCACAATTTAACTTCGTGATAGAAATATCTTTATCTTTCACCGTCGCTAATGGGAAATAATATTGAACATAGCTTTTGGCTAACGTTTTATCATCAGAGCCTTGCCCAGCAACCGCAAGGCTCGCCACCTCTACGGCTTCAAGTAAACGGGCTTTATCTTGTATTGCTCTCGCACCATCAGTCCCTAACGCAAAGACACCAAACAAAATGGGAATAAAAAGAGCAAATAAAATTGCTGCATGGCCAGACTGCTTTTGAATACGGTGAATCATGACTACCTCCCCATTGTTATCGAACGGCTAGAAACTCGGGAAAAATCGCGGCCGATTAACTCTCCAAACCAGCTATCCGTGTCATAACAAAGCGTCACTTGATATAGCGTTGCATGCCGACCAAAAGTGGTGACAAAATCGAGTGAGGCATCAGGGCTTTGGCTTTCACAGTCAATTCCCCGGCGATAAGGCAAAACAACATTAACGCCATTACGCACAATATCTAATTGAAAACCAAATTTCTTATCATCAAAGTTCCCCGTCGTTCGGTGTAATGAGCGGCGTACAATGTCATAAATAGTATTAACTTCTGTTTCCTCAACCGAAAAATTATCGGCTCCGGCTAATTCGGTTCTTTCTTTAATAATGCTCACCGCAGAATAGGACATACGATCTAACTTTCCTTTATAAGCTAGCTTTACCACAATATCTGCACTGAATACTAATAATAGAGCAAAAAATACCCCAACGATGGAAAATTCCACGGTAAAATTACCCCATTGATTAATGAGTGAACGTTTCACGTTGATACTCCTGAATCACAATAACTTCACGGGCAAATAGCGTTTCACGGCTTAAAAAGAAACTAAAAATAGGCTGATAATCATAACTAATATGGTAAACCGCTATCGCCATGTCTTTAGGGTCATTACAGTTAAAAGCCTCTTCCCCTTCTCCTAAACAGCGAGTTTCATAGTTATGTAAATCATCTAAGTGTTTAACAAATTGGACTCTCGCTTTGAATTTATTCGCATCCACAACATAATGCCATAGGCTATTTTCTTCATTAAGCAACTGATTAAATTCCGTGACATAATTAATGCCATCGGTTTTTTTAGCTTCTCTTGCTGCTTTTGCAATAGCGAGATCCCCCAAGCTGGAAACGTAAGAAATAAAACTCATCTCAACCCAAGCCATACACATCAACCAAAAAGCAAAAAATCCGCCCACAAACTCTATGGTTGCGATCCCTTTCTTGGGCAAGAGTGCGTAGTTTTTCATTCTTTATCTCCCCATTGCTGGGAGTGAACCGCATCAATCGGCTCATTAAGTGCCACATTTGACTTATTTTCTAATAAGATCGGAGAATCATTTTTTGCTGAAATTTGAAAGTTAGTGGCTAAATTTAAGCTACGTAATGATTGATATAATAGGATAATGTCTTCTTCACTATATTGACCCGCATAAAAAGCCAGTAAATGGTTTAAACTCCCCACTTTAGCCATGATAATAGCCAAATTTGCTTTAACCTGATCATCCGCTTCTCCATTTAAATATATGGGCAATAAACGTGCAGCCGCGCTAGTATAATCTTCTTCTAACATATCGATTAATGCCAAATTGTTTTTAATCGTCATATCATCAAACATTAATACCCTTGCTTGCGTAAATAAGTCTCTGGATTGAATAAAATCCCCTTGCTGAGCACGAATGATTCCAAGTAGATTAATGACTTTAGCATCGGTTGGATTCTTTTCTCGCGCCATCGCTAAGGAATGTTCAGCCGCTTCAATTTTCCCTAAACGAAAGAGCGCAACACCTTGTAGATAAAAGGCTTGATCGGTTGTTTGATCACGATTCATTAATGGGGTCAAGGTAAATAAAGCCGATTCGGCGTCTTGATAATTTAAGTAGGCTTCCGTGAGCTTTAACCGAGTTTCACTTTCTTCACGCTTTTGTAACTGACTTTTATAAAAATCAATCAACGCGGGATAATTTGAAGTTTTTTTATAAACTTGCTCTTGATCAACCAAACTTAATTCTATCTCTCTACTCGCAGATTTTGTTTGATTTCCGGAGGTGGAAACACAACCAGAAACCGTGATGACGAAGAGAAAAAGTAATATTATTTTATGCATTGACCATCATCCTCATTATCCCCGGTGCCGCAATTAAAATCACAATCGGCACCATGATAAAAATAATCAATGGGATCGACATCTTCGCCGCCAATTTCCCAATTTTTTCTTCAATTTGTAACATTTGTACTTCACGAATGTCTGCTGATAATGTTGTTAATACACTGTATATAGAACTACCGTATTGCAAACTTTGCTTTAATGTCATGACGAAACTACGCATCTCATTAGAGGGAACCCGTTGGTAAAGTTCGTCAAGCGCTTGCTCTAAGCCCACTAAGCGTGCTCTGTCATCGGTTTTTACCAGCAAATAACTAATATCTTTATCAAACCCTTTCATCTCTTTTGCTAAGTAGCTAATGGATGATTCTATCGTCATCCCGGTTTGAACACATACCGCCATCAAATCTAATAAATAAGGTAATTTGGCAGAAATTTTGTAACTCAGTTGCTTTGAACGTATGGCTAAATAACTGTCTGGCAGAATTAAGCTGATCACCAACCAAATCGCCACAGCAATAAACAGACTGTTACCAGACCAATGAAAACGTAGCGACAAGGCGTAACAAACAAAGCATCCCAATAGCAATACCGTATATTTTATCGGCATAAAATAGGTCGCCAGTTTCGGGTTGTAAAACCCTGCAGCTAAAAACTTTTGTTGTACTTGCTGTTTATCAGAAGAAAAAAAACTATTGAGCAAGCGAGACAGTTGCTCAAGCCATGTTGACCTGACTTTTTCCTGTTCATGATGGTGAAAGTCTTGCCATAGTTGTTTCTTTCGTTCACGACGCAACGAAGCAATCAGTAATAAGGCACCAATGGCAATGGCGATAATCGAAAATAGACTACCGAGTGAGGCTTCCAACCAAGGGAATATTTTATCGAACACTCTTCATCAACCCCCATACAATGGCAATACCGATCGCCTCACTGATCAACACATAGTAGAGAATGGGGCGTCCACCGGGATCAAACATGACAAACTCATAGTTTTCCGGGCTGAGGTATTGCAAAATAAACAAGAAGAAGAAAGGTATGGCTGCCACAATTTTGGCTGAAGTTCGCGCTTCTGAAGTGAGTGCATATTTTTTCTTCTCAATAGCACGAGCATTAAAAAGTAGCCGGTTTAAGCGTAAAATAATTTCTTTAAGTTGCCCTCCTCGCTGCATATTGGCGCGTAGCGTAATAACGAAGAAGTGGAAAGAAGGATAAGGAAACCGCAAGCAGGCTTTTCGAAAAACATCATCGGGTGACTCACCTAACTGCAAGCGCTTGCCCATAATTTTAAATTCTTTACCCACTTCATTATTGAGCGTATTACCGACATACATGATGGCATGAGTAATACTCTCTCCTGCGGAAACGGCGCTACTGAGCATGTTGAGCGCATCAGGAAAATTTTCTTCAAACTGGTTTTGTTCACGCTTTCTTAGCCAAAGGTAAGCAAATAAAAGCCCAGCGAGAACAGTGATCACCACGACCAACCAGACGGAACCACGGACAAAACGCTGGTTAAATTCTATTCCTAAAAAAATCAGCACACAGAGGTAACTCACGACTTTAACAATGGCAAGATGACCGAGTTGCTTATTGAGGTTACTCCAAGCCTGCGTGGCTCTATCTTTCCAAGACCTATCAGAAAGTGATTTAATATCAATCGCTTGTTGCTCAGATGTCATGGAGTCAACATACACAGTTCGAGAGAACTGATCCAAGTAATCATAACGTTCGCTCTTACGTTTACGTTGAGCAAGCAGAAGTAAAATTACGCCAACGAAGATAAGCAGTATGGCTATCATGCTCGCTTCTCCCCGACTTCACGAAAGGCTTTAGTCAAGTTCTCTTCTAACCCGAAAAAACGCGCCTTTTCGTACAGAACCGATCGTTGCATTAAGCCTGAAGTAATAAAGCTGCCGTTCACTTTACCGTTTTCGCTTTGTCTAAGATTCGGTTGAAAACGGAAAATTTCTTCCAGTACTACGTTCGAACCTTCTAGCCCTACCACCTCTGTAATGCTCATGACTTTACGGCTACCATCATGAAGGCGATTAATTTGGATGATGAGGTCGACCGCACTCACTATGGTGCGGCGAATGGCTTCCAACGGTAAACTGCTGGTTGCCATCATTACCATAGACTCCACTCGAGCCAAAGCATCTCGTGGCGTATTCGCGTGAAGTGTCGACATGGAACCATCATGCCCCGTATTCATGGCTTGTAGCATTTCAAACGCTTCTGCGCCTCGACACTCACCCACAATGATTCTATCCGGCCGCATCCGCAGCGAGTTGATCACTAAGTCTCGCTGGTTGACGAGCCCTGTGTTTTCTATGCCCGCGGTACGCGTTTCCAAACGCACGACATGTGGCTGCTGTAAACGTAATTCCGCCGCATCTTCAATGGTAATAATGCGTTCATTCTCGGAAATAAACTGGGATAACGCATTCAGCATGGTGGTTTTTCCCGACCCTGTTCCTCCTGAAATTAAAATATTTAACCGGCATCGAGCGGCAACCATGAGCACTTGCGCCATTTCTGGGCTCATGGCTCCAAATTCACAGAGTTTGGTTAAGTCGATGCTCTGTTTTTTAAACTTACGAATCGAGATAGCCGTTCCATCAATGGCTATCGGTGGAATGACGATGTTAACCCGGCTTCCGTCTTGTAAACGAGCATCACAGGTTGGGGATGATTCGTCCACTCGTCGACCAACACGGGCTGCAATCCGTTTGGCAATATCTAATAATTGCCTTTCATCAATAAAATCTATGTGGGCTTTTTCAACCAGACCGCCTCGCTCAATAAAGATGTTTTCATGACCGTTGATCATGATATCGCTAATGGATTCATCATCCATCAAGGTTTGCAAAGGGCCTAACCCGACCAACTCATCCACCAAGTTTTTCACAAACTCTTGGCGAATGACTTTAGGCACGGTTAACCGTTCACGCTCAATCAACAACTCAATCGCTCCATTGAGTTGTTTGGCCAGTTGATCTTTGGTCATCTGTGCGATAGCTTCGGGCTCCAACGCATCAAAAATTTGCTTGCGCAGTCCCACATAAATCGCTTTTGCGCCTATCATGATTTTTTCAACCATTGCTGGATGTGTTGCAAGAAGCTTCCCTTCGCTTGAACAAGCGTTTCACCTAGTAATAGTGAGGTCAGTTGTTTCAGTGGCTCAGCCGCTTTCAACTTGGACGCGACCACGCGTTTGTCTTCCAAAATCGTGGCATTAATCGCGTCACAATAGGGGATCTCAATATCGATCGGTTGCTTAAGAATTGTTTCCGCTTCCTGCTTCCCAGCCGTTGCTAACTTGTTGGCAACGGTATGGTTAAGTACGGTAATTAAGCGCAATGCAGGGTTACTATTAAGTTTATGCACTCGCTCTTTCAACCGAGCGGCTTCACGGACAGAAGAAACGGTTGGGTCAATCACCAGCACAACCATATCAGCATGAGCAAGAAATTTATCTGCCTCCAAGCTAAAGCCTACCGAAGAAGAAAGGTCTTCTAAAATAAAATTAACCTCCTCTGAAAGCTGATCGACAACCACATTGGAATAGTCCAACAAAGATAAGGTATCGAGCTGTTCTGAAGCGAGGGCCAGCATGGACAACATCGGATTTTGTTTATGCAATAGGCTTTGCGCAGATGCGCTGTCCAATGATGAGGCCAGTGAACCTTTTTGGATTTTCCGTTTTTCTAATTTACGAATGCCCATCAAGATATCTAAGTTGCCGCCATGGTAGTTTTGCTCGACCACTAGACAAGAGGTTTTACGAGCTGAACTGAGCTGATGCGCGACTTCAGCGGTAATAAAACTGGTGCCTACGCCACCTTTACTGCCAAGAATACTGATGTATTTGGCCCGACGTTTTTTACCAGGTCCTCGGTGGCTACTGCGCTGCCGATTATCATAAACACTACGCACAAAATCGATGAATTCTTGTTTACTGACGGGCCAAAACACATAGTAGAAACCCATCGCTTTTAAGTTACGAATGGTAGAGATAGCGTCTTCACTACCCACCACTATCACGGAGGCATGGTTAGGGAGCAAGTGGCTAATTCGCTCTGCATCCGTGCTCACATCTTTACTGTTATTTAGCTCAACAATCACGATCTCGATGTCAGATTGACGAACATGATCAGCGATTTGGTCATCTTGGTTTCTCGCCATTGCAGGAGGAACAATGCCTTCAAATCGAAAGGCTTCCTGCACGAGCTCTTGGCACTCAGCCGTCTGATAAAACAGTACCGAAGTGATTTTTTGCTGCTCTATGCTTTCGGTTTGCTGTTTTTTACTAAGTAGATCCACTAAATCAAACATACTTTAGCTACTCCCCACGCTGAATTTGGTTTGCTGGCTGTAACATGTTGTGGGGATTCACCATTGACTGCCAACGCAGACTTTCTGTAAAACACCCGCTGCCTTCTTGACCAAAACGGCTCACTTGAGCATATGGACAGATGGGAACAACCACGTGATGAGATAAAATCTCCATCTGAAAATCAAAATGTTGACCAAACCCTGCGGGGAGTTTTTCCATTCGTACATGTTCAGGAGCCACACCTAATGTCCGTAGTTTCTGCATCGTATTTTCTGCAAAACGTTCACCATGTGAGGTACTCCAATACAAAACAATTTGCTGTGTCACGAGCACGGAATGCTGTTCACGTAGAAATTCCTCTAATCGAGTTTGTGCTTTCGCTTGCTGCTGGCGGTCGGTTTGTAAAGCCAACGTGGCATACACAGGGTACACATCGATGGCTGGACCCGGTTGATCAGCTCGACCAGAACTACACCCCATCAGTGCGACTAAAATCCCAAGCATCACGATTGTTTTTTTCATTGCTTAAACCCTCCCGTAGCGAGAATTTGCTGGCTCAATTGCTGTTCTACTCGGCTTTTTTCCGGATCTAGAGCAAAGAAACGCTCTAACGTTGAGGTTCGTTGCATACTCGGTAGCTGAATGCTTGATGGTTGAATGGGTTGAACTAAATTCACCGTCGCAATGATCACCAGCTCGGTTCGGTTACGGCTCGTTTCAGTATGACGAAATAAAGCCCCTAAGATTGGAATATCACCAATGAAAGGAATTTTCCTGAGTAGTTCACTCTCTTCTTTATTAAGCAGCCCCCCAAGAACAAAGCTCTGTCCATCACCTAATTCCACCGTAGTTCTTGCTCGACGAGTTTTTAAGGCGGGTAAGTTATAAGTATCATTCGAATATTGAGTATCCAATGAACTGACTTCTGGCATTAATGAAAGGCGGATCTTGTCGTCACGTAGCACTTTCGCCATCATCTCTAATCGAACACCAAACTCTTTATAAAGAACGTTAGTACCGCCGTCCACGATAGTCACAACTGGCAACTCTCCCCCCACCAGAAAGCTGGCGGTTTCTCCGGAAATAACCGATAAATTCGGTTCGGCTAACACTTGTCCAACGGTATCATCTCCAATAGCGCTGATCAGCGTCAGGATGTCGCTGCTGCTAAATTGCCTTAGCGGATTGACAAAAATTCCACTATTTTGCCCACTACTCCCAAGCTGAATACCAAATTTTTCCATGAAAGATTGAGAGACTTCAGCAATCGATAACTTCACATTCACCTGTTTGGTGCTCGCTACTTCAATATTATTCACCACCCCTTCAAAGCGACGACGTTGCATGAATTCCATCTTATAAGTGTTGTTATCTCCCAGCTTCCATTCCACATCCGTATCTAAGGAGTTTTTCCCTAACAATTCTCCCACTAATAAATTAATCTCATCTCGTTCTTTTTCCGTCGCCACCGTGCCGCTTAACACCACTTGTTCCCCCAAGTTGTAGACCGTGACTTCCGAATGAGGGTACTTCATTTGAATTTGCTGCTGAATGTGCACCATACTTTTATTCACAATCAAACGTCGGCTGGCTAACGTTCGACTGTTTTCTCCAAAAACGATGAGATTGGCATTACCCATTTGTTTGCCAAAGACCACAACCGTACGTCTGTCAATGACTTGATAGTCCGCAACATTAGGGTCAGAAATAAAAACCGATTGGATTTCACTCTCCACTCTTAAGGTCTGCGCATCCCCTTCCGCTAAATTCATCATGCGCTGTGCATTTGCGGGTAAGCTCAATATCCCAAGTAGGAATAAAAGTAATAAAGAAAAATTGCGATGAATCATAATCGGTTCCTTAGCGTACCGTAGCCTTATTGGCTCGATATTCATGTATGGCTTTGTAATCGGTCAGCACATCACCTGCATTGGCAGACAGTTCACTTGCTTTCTGGTTACCCGTAGAAAGATGAATTTCTAATTGCGCAATATGTCGAGCAATGGTCAAGGTTGCGACCTGTTTACGATTCAACTCTAAAATAACACTCGCCTGAGAGTGAGAGAGTTCATTGCGTCCTTTTCCTTCACTGCTCTGCGATTGATTCACTTGCAACACCTTGACTCCCATTAATACAGGGGTGAGTGAAACCGTTTCAAAACTGCGCACCGTTTCATCGTTAGCCAAATTTTGTTTCAAAGAAGCGAGCGCTAAAATATCGACCAAAGAACCGGGTTGAATCACACCACCGATGATTGACTCTTCTTTGACTTGAATAGGAAAAGGCACATGATCTGGCGTTAATATCAAGTCGATATAACCGGATTGGTTGGGAACTAGCAGCAATTCAGGCCAAACAACGGCCCCTTTCTCTAATCGCTGAGTTATTCGCATCTCTGGTGTAAAGTTAATCGTGATATTTTGGTTTACCCCCAAAGCAAGCGCTTGTGACTCATCGATAGCGTGTAACTCTAAATCCAATCGAGTAATGGGTTGACCTTTTTCTAATGGATGACGAGCAAGCCATACTTGCCACTGCTTAGCAGGCAAAGGTTTTGGCTCTACGACTGGCATAGATTGAGCAGGAGGAGAGCTGGCTGGGGCAAATAATCCATAGCCACCAGCGGCTATCGCAAGGAGAGCCAGTGCGATTAAAAGCTTGGAATTCATTTCACCGTCCCAAGTGAGAGAAATTATAAAGAGGAGAGATAAATGGCAAAACCGCCAACTAAACTAATGGGAACTCCGTAAGGAATGCCTTTCTGGCGTACTGCCCTTAAATCGGTACAAAGACCATAAAGCAAGTAACCGATTGCCATTATTCCACCCACCACAGTAATACCAACTAAGGTTAGCGGCAGATAATCCGGATGAATACCTAAACTGAGGACTGCCAAAAGTTTGGTATCTCCCGCAGCCAATAGTTGAAAATAAAACAACACTAAACCAATTAATAAAATAACCAAGGTATAGGGTAGAACGGACCAATTAGGCTGGATAAACCAGCCTAATAAAATAACTACAGCTAATATTATCAACAGGTAATTATTGATTACTCGTTTGGAAATATCACTAACGACAACCAAAACTATCAAAAGCCATATTATCACTATTAATGAGCTCAAATTATTACCTATATAAGTAATCAGCCTCAGTCTACGGTGTTTCTAACGAGTTCAAGTTCTTATCAATAATTCCGAAGGCGTTTTCTAAAGTATCCTTAAAAGCACCATCCTTAAATACTGCAATGACAATAGCCGAGATAGCTACACCAATAATCGCATATTCAATCGCGGTAACACCGCGTTGATCTTGAGCGAAAGAGTCCAACAGTAAGCGAGATTTAACATATAGTTTTGTCAACATGGAATTTTCCTTTTTTTATCATATAAACGAAATTTTGGAGCAATATCACCAAATTTCATTCCACTGCAGTTACTTTAGCATTCACGATTTATATGTCCATTGAAGACATGATCAAAATTGTGGATTTAAATATACAATCTCAACCATGAGACGAAACCGAGTATTAACTCTAATTTAACTTACAATTAGCTCTATATGACCAATACATAATGAGACTAAAATCACATTTATAATAATGCCATTACACTCGTTACATTAGGTAACGATGAGAAAAATTTACCGATAACCGACTAAAAAATAAGAAGGATTTTAGAAAAGAAGTGAAATTAATACGAATAACAAGGGAGAACATGACGATTCATGTTGCCCCTACCCTATATGGCTAGGGGCACAAAAGGTGACTTATCTATCACAAATTAACGTGTAAACAAGAAACCGAGTGTTGATCGCTGCCTTGGATACTTGGCCGAGTTTGCGCACAAGCGTCACTCGCTTGCGGGCAACGGGTACGAAAAACACAACCTGAAGGCGGGTTAATCGGCGAGGGTAAATCCCCTTCCAACATTTGAATGGTTTTACTGCGTTCAATTTTAGGATCAGGGATGGGCACGGCTGACATTAATGCTTTGGTATAAGGGTGCAGAGGGTTAGCAAATAGCTCTTTTGCAACCCCTAATTCCACCGCATTGCCTAAGTACATCACCAAGACACGATCAGAAATATGCTTAACCACGGAGAGATCGTGAGCAATAAAGACCAAAGATAACCCTAACTCTTTTTGCAGTTCTTTTAATAAATTCACCACCTGAGCTTGAATGGACACATCCAATGCAGAGACGGGTTCATCACAAATGATCATTTTAGGGTTTAAAATCAACGCTCGGGCTATTCCAATCCGTTGACACTGCCCGCCTGAGAATTCGTGCGGATAGCGATTGATCACATTAGGCAATAAGCCGACTTTGGCCATCATTTCCTTCACACGATCTTTAACGTCTTGCTTAGATAATTCAGGATAAAAGGTCTGCAATGGCTCTGCAATAATATCCCCGACCGTCATCCGTGGGTTAAGTGAAGCGAGCGGGTCTTGAAAGATCATCTGAATATCTTTGCGGGTATTACGACGCTTCACCGCATTCAAACGCGTCAGATCTTGTCCCAGCCAAACGACCTGCCCCTCTGTGGCTTCCACCAAACCGATGATCGCTCGAGCAAACGTCGATTTACCACAGCCTGACTCGCCCACCACGCCTAAGGTTTCCCCTTCATATAAACGAACGTTCACCCCATCAACGGCTTTTAAGGTCGCCGGCTTGCTCCAAGGCCAAGCAGACTTAGCGGCGATAGAAAAATGAACTTTTAACTCTTTAACTTCTAACAAAAGCGATTTTTCATTATTCATTTGGTCCAAGCCTCCCAATCAGAAAAACAGGCACGCTGACGCCCATCTGCAAATGGCGTTAGGATCGGCGCTTCACGCAGACACCGATCCATCACTCGATGACAACGTTCTTGATACGGGCAGCCCGGAGGTAGACGAAGTAAATTGGGTGGGTTACCCGGAATGGTGGGTAACACCTCCCCTTCGGTATCTAAACGAGGAATAGCCTTGAGCAATCCTTCGGCATAAGGGTGGCTGGGTCGATAAAAAATATCCTCAACAGAGCCATACTCCATCGTTCTTCCTGCATACATCACTAGCACTTTGTCACAAGAACCTGCCACCACCCCCAAATCATGGGTAATCATAATAATGGCAGTGTTGAACTCTTTTTTCAGCTCATTGAGCAAGTCCATAATCTGTGCCTGAACGGTCACATCCAAAGCCGTGGTTGGCTCATCGGCAATCAATAATTTCGGGCGACAAAGCAGTGCCATCGCAATCATCACTCGCTGGCGCATACCACCAGAAAATTCATGTGGGTACATGGTAATCCGTTTACGTGCTTCGGGTATTTTCACCGCCTCCAGCATACGAACGGATTCTTCAAATGCTTGCGCTTTACTCATTCCCTTATGCAGCATCAAAACTTCCATCAATTGGTCACTCACCTTCATATAAGGGTTCAGTGAGGTCATTGGGTCTTGAAATATCATGGCAATTTGCTCAGCGCGGACTTTGTTCAGCTCTCGCTCAGGCAAGTTAAGAATCTCTTTCCCTTCAAATTTAGCACTGCCTGAGATTCGACCATTCTTTGCAAGCAGTCCCATAATGGCAAAAACGGTCTGCGATTTGCCAGAACCGGATTCGCCCACAATACCCAACGTTTCTCCTTGCTTCAGAGAAAAGTTCAAATCATTAACTGCGGTGACGGTGCCATCTTGAGTGGCAAACTCAACCCGCAGATCTTTGACATCTAATAAACTCATTATTCTTTCCTTACCCTTTGATTCCTTTGGGGTTATCTGTCTTTCGGGTCCAGCGCGTCACGTAAACCATCACCCACATAGTTAAAGCAAAAAAGGGTGACAATCATAAACGCCGCAGGAAAAGCCAGTTGCCAAATAGCGATTTCCATGGTTTGTGCACCTTCTTGTAATAACGCGCCCCAACTGGTCATCGGCTCTTGCACCCCAAGCCCAAGGAAAGAGAGGAAAGATTCGGTCAAAATCATACTGGGGATCAGCAAGGTTGAATAAACCGCTACAATCCCTAATACGTTCGGCACAATGTGACGAGTGATGATCCGCCATTGACTCACCCCACACACATGCGCCGCTTCGATGAATTCTTTGCTACGCAAGCTCAATGTCTGACCACGAACAATACGCGCCATATCCAGCCACGCAATGGCACCAATCGCCACAAAAATCAAAATAATGTTACGACCAAAGAAGGTCACCAATACGATGACTAAAAACATAAAGGGGACGGCATAAAGAATTTCCAAGATACGCATCATCACCCGATCAACTTTGCCACCAATAAAGCCCGACGTAGCACCATACAAAGTACCAATCAACACCGCGACAAATGCTCCCATCACACCGACCATCAATGATATTCTCCCCCCCACTAAGGTTCGAACGTAGATGTCGCGCCCAAGGCTGTCAGTACCAAACCAGTGTTCAGCATTAGGGGCCACATGCATGGCATACCAATCGGTGTCATCAAAAGCATAAGGGGCCATCATAGGTAAAATAATCACCGCCAAAATCATCAATGATAAAATAACCAAACTCACCATTGCGGCTTTGTTGCGCATAAACCGATAACGCGCATCCTGCCATAAGCTGCGGCCTTCTATTTCTAAATTCTCAGAAAATTTTTCAATCGCCGCGACATTGTCTCTTTTTGTTAACATAGCTCTACTTCCCTGTCGTTTAATAGCGAATTTTGGGGTCAATCATGGCGAGTAAAATGTCCACAATGGCGTTGAACAAAATAAACAGGAAGCCAATTAAAATCGTCACGCCCATCACCAATGAATAATCTCGGTTAAATGCCGCATTAACGAAAAGTTTACCGATACCCGGTAAGCCAAAAATGGTTTCGATCACCACCGACCCCGTAATAATGCCGACAAATGCGGGCCCCATATAAGAAACCACTGGCAATAGAGCTGGCTTCAAGGCGTGTTTGATCACGATGTAACGGTAGCTCAACCCTTTGGCTCGCGCAGTACGAATGAAATTACTGTTGAGTGTCTCAATCATTGAACCGCGAGTGATCCGCGCAAAGGTGGCAACATACAAAAGTGACATCCCTATAACGGGAAGCACTAAGTATTTCGCGCTACCATCCATCCAGCCACCCGCAGGAAATAAATTCCAGTGAAGGGAGAAAAGATAAATCAAGGCTGGTGCTAGGACAAACGAAGGCATAACCACCCCTAACATGGCGGTGGACATAATGGTGTAGTCAACCCAAGTATTATGCTTTAAGGCGGCGATGGTGCCGACACTCACTCCCATAATGAGGGTAAAAATAAACGCAACCACCCCTACTTTTGCCGAAACAGGCAAAGCCACCGCAATCAACTCATTCACTGAATAGTCTAGGTATTTAAAAGAAGGGCCAAAATCTCCTTGTAAAACATTCATCAGGTAAGTGGTGTATTGTTCAAACACCGGTTTATCTAAGCCATATTTGGCCTCAATGTTGGCCATCACTTCCGGTGGAAGTGAACGCTCACTTGAAAACGGATTTCCCGGAGCAAAGCGCATAAGAAAGAAAGATATCGTGATCAATACCAACATGGTTGGAATCGCTTCAAATATCCTTTTTGCGATGAATTTAAACATAAACTCACTCTTTCAGTCTGTGACAATTGAAAACAAGAAGACGCTGTATGCGCAAGCACATACAGTGTCTAAATCGTTATTTCGAGGTAAACACCCGAACCTACTGAGCTTTAATATAAAGATCTTTCGTGTAGATTTTTTCTTCTGGGTTATTGGACGGGAAGCCGCCGACTTTAGGAGAAAGTAACCGCGATTTTACGTATTGATAAATAGGCGCGATTGGCATTTCTTTGGCTATTAATGCTTCTGCCTGAGCATAATACGCTTGCCGTTCAGACTCAGAAGTCGAGGTTAAAGCTTTCATAATAATGGCGTCATAATCGGTATTGCCCCAATGCTGACCACCCGTGGTATTATTGCTCATCATCAGAGTTAAGAATGAAGAAGCTTCATTATAGTCACCACACCAACCCGCACGAGCCACTTCAAAATTACCTTGATCTTTTGATGACAGGTAGGTTTTCCACTCTTGGTTTTCAAGCGTCACATCAAGCCCAAGTGTTTTCTTCCACATAGAACCAAGCGCCACCGCAATTTTCTTATGGTTTTCAGATGTGTTGTACAATAGGCTGAATTTTAAAGGGTTACCCTTTCCATACCCCGCCTCTTTGAGCAGGCGCGCCGCTTCGGCGTCCCGTTCTTTCTGGCTCATTTTGCCATAAGCAGGGAATTCTGGATGAAAACCAGCGGTAATTTCAGGGGTTAAGAAATATGCAGGTTTCTCACCCTGTGCCATGATGGCATCGGTCACAATGTTACGGTCGATAGCATAAGAAATGGCTTTACGAACACGCACATCATCAAACGGCTTTTTCTTGGTATTGAATGAATAATAGTAAGTACACAAGTTACCCACAACGGAAACAGATTCAGGATACTCTTTTTTCAAACGTCGGAAGTGCTCAATCGGCAACTCATAGGTAATATCAATTTCACCCGCTAAGAAGCGGTTCATCTCTGCCACTTGGTTTTCAATCGGAAGGAAAGTAACTTTGTTGATGACGGTATGCGCATTATCCCAATACTGCTCATTACGCGTCAAAACTAAACGTTCGTTGACCACCCAGCGATCGACCACATACGCACCGTTTCCAACAAAGTGTTCGGGTTTGGTCCAGTTATCACCGTATGCTTCAATGGTTTTCTGGTGAACTGGCTTCATGGTGGTGTGCCCAGTCATCATCACGAAATAGGGAACCGCGGTTTCCAGTTCCACCACTAAGGTATGGTCATCCAGCGCTTTCACGGCGAGTTCACTTTTCTCTTTTTTACCCTCGACAATCTCTTTGGCATTTTTAATCTTGGTGTATTCCATATACCAAGCATAAGGAGAAGCGGTCGCAGGATCGAGAGCCCGTTGCCAGCTATACACAAAATCTTGCGCAGTGACCGGATCGCCATTGGACCATCTGGCATCTGCTCGCAAATGGAAGGTATAGGTTTGGTTATCGGTGGTTTCCCAAGATTCAGCAACACCAGGAATGGTATTACCGTCCGCATCTTGATTCACAAGCCCTTCCAACAAATCACGAATAACATGTGATTCAGGAACACCCTGAGATTTGTGCGGGTCAATGGTAGCCACTTCGGTCCCATTGCCTCTCACTATTTCTTGTTTCTCTGCTAATTTTATTCCGGCGGGAACATTCGCCGCGAAAGAGGTAAAAGAAGTGGTCGCCACTGCTAAGCTTGCACCCAGCAGCAAGGTTTTTGTGATGTTATTCTTATTCATCGTAGAAAACTCCAAGTTTTTATCTTGCATCCATGACTTCCTTATTGGGTTTCCAGAACGGCTAGAATAAGGTCATAGACCACGCCCAATAAAGAACCTGGCACATTAGCAATCATTGAAGTAAGTTACCAATAAAATGTAGCTTCAGCAGATGATATACTTAATCTACATCAATAATCAGCGCATCACTTCAGTCGAAATTGAGTTAACCATGATCATCAAAATCTGCTCAATCTCGTGATAGCCTCAATGCCATAATGTCTAGCAACGCCTAAAGTTATAGAATCTTATGCTAGAAATTGATCGAAAAATTAACATTTAAAATAGAGCGAGTCGAACTAAATGTAATAATCGACTCTTTAATAGAGTCAATTTGTGAAGGCAATCGCTACCTTGCACCAAAGCGAGACGGATGCCCCACTTTGCTTCATACAAAAATCGAATTAAAAATTAATCGGACATAACCAAAGCGCCTATATCAATACATAACTTCTCAAACAATATTGAAGCGCGGCGGTACTTTGGTTCCAATCACAGGCACTACAGATTGGAACCATTTCAGAGGAAGAGAGAAAAAGGAGCCGCGTTTTACGCGATAGCACGAGTCAGAACTTCCAAAATTTGTGGTCGAAAAATAAAAAAGACCGCGCCTAATAAACAAAGCCCTGCCCAGACAAAATCCATTCGGAACGGTTCTTTCATATAGATCAACGCAAAGGGCACAAAAACCGACAAAGTAATCACTTCTTGTAAAATTTTAAGCTGGCCTAAATTCAGCACCGTATAGCCAATTCGGTTAGCAGGCACCTGAAATAGATATTCAAACAGGGCGATCCCCCAACTGAGCAATGCAGCGATAAGCCACGGTTTATGCCCAAGTTCACGTAAATGCGCATACCAAGCAAACGTCATAAAGACATTACTGATCAAAAGAAGCCCTATGGTAACCAACATAGGAGGAAGAGCGAACATAATGAAAACTCCAGTCAAAGAGAAATAAGTGAAGCACAAAACGCGTGCAGTGTGCGCTGAAGCCTCACATTCGTCAATCGACTGTCGTAATTTTTACCAAACTGGGAACGATACCGAAAAATAGTGTAAAAGGCTCTCAATTTTATTAATTTATCTTTCGCCGATCACAATTTAGCAAGCCAAAGAATAGACCCGTTATCGAAAGACTTCCCAAGATTTTTCCAACCACTACACTAAAGAAAATTATTGTGGGAGACAGTCAATGAGTAAAGTATGGGTCACAGGCGACGCGGTTGTCGATCTTATTCCTGATGGTGAGCAACACTATTTAAAATGCCCCGGCGGCGCACCCGCTAACGTTGCCGTTGCGATTGCTCGGTTAGGCGGACAGAGTGCTTTCTTTGGTCGAGTTGGGAACGATCCTCTTGGTCGATTTATGCAGCAGACACTAACCAATGAAGGTGTGGATAGCGCATATTTGCTGTTGGATGATCAACAGCGCACCTCTACCGTGGTGGTAGATTTAGATGACACCGGTGAACGCAGTTTTACGTTTATGGTAA
This sequence comes from Vibrio cincinnatiensis DSM 19608, assembly GCF_900167345.1. GTDB lineage: Bacteria > Pseudomonadota > Gammaproteobacteria > Enterobacterales > Vibrionaceae > Vibrio > Vibrio cincinnatiensis. The sequence continues at coordinate 123,914 of NZ_FUXB01000002.1, forward strand.
AACCCAGTGCCGATCAGTTCTTACAGCCCGATGATATTCCTGAATTTCATCCCGGTGAATGGCTACACGTTTGCTCAATTGCACTCGCCAATGAACCCAGCCGTAGCTCAACCTTTGCAGCGATGGATCGCATCAAACAAGCAGGGGGATACGTCAGTTTTGACCCTAATTTACGTGAAGAGGTCTGGCAAAATCCGTCAGAACTCATTGATGTGGTCATGCTGGCCGTGACCAAAGCAGATGTGGTGAAATTTTCAGAAGAAGAGCTCACGCTTCTCACCCAGACAGAGACGATTGATGAAGGTCTCAATGCGCTAAAAGCGCTGAACATTCCTCTTGTCGTGATTACTCAAGGGGCAAAAGGCGCATTAGTTGTCACGGGTGAACACCCGCAATTAGTCACAGGAAAAGTGGTTAAGCCTGTCGATACCACTGGTGCTGGTGATGCTTTTGTTGGAGGATTATTGTATCAACTTTCCTCCAGCAATCCGTGGCACCAAAATTTGGAAGAGGCGATTTTATGGGCGCACGGCTGCGGCGCATTAGCCACGACACAAAAAGGGGCGATGACCGCTTTGCCAACCCAGCAAGCCCTGCTTGATTTCATTCGTTAACTGTCTATTCCTCCTCTTTCTTGTTAGCGAACTTTCTTGTCAATAGAAGGTTCGCTTTTTGACGTTGAAATAGTGTGATCAAACACAATGCATCCGATCACAAAATGATATTTTTGTGTGATTACGCTTAAATTTCCCACAACTTTCAGGGATCGTTCCCTAAATATCCGATACAGTAACATCGAACTAAAGATCACGTAGTTCTCATTTTCCATCGCTGCACTAGGCATGAAATGAGCAAATTTGGTCTCGTTTTCTACGCTAATTCAATGATTAAATTGGGAACGTTTGCAAACTCTTGATTTATCATCCAACTCATGTGGAGAAAAAGCACAATGAAAGCGAAAACACTAGCACTAGCGATTGCCTCAACCCTACTCCCAACGTCTGCTGTATGGGCAAACAGTGATATTTCTGCGTTGGAAGCTCGAATTAATGAGCTAGAATCACGCCTCACCGTCACAGAGCAAACCGCTGAACAAGCCGTCAATACCGCCTCTCAATTCGAGTTTCATGGCTATGCGCGAGCAGGACTGTTAACCAATGATGACCTTAACGGCGCAACAGGAACAGGGCCTTATATGACCGCAGCGGGCAGTTTAGGAGCCCCCATTGGCCGTTTAGGTCTGGAAGCCGATAAATATTTAGAAGCCAACCTTATCCATAATCGCGTATTGGATGATGGCTCTAAAGCACGCTTTCATATCATGTTGGCCGATAGTGTAGAAACCAATAATGAGTGGACGGCGGATGACAGCCAGTTAAACGTACGCCAAGTCTATGCGGAGCTGTCTAATTTAACCTCTTTTAGTGGTGCATTTGAAAATGCTACGGTTTGGGCTGGTAAGCGTTTTGACCGTGATAACTTTGATATTCATTTCTTTGATTCCGATATTGTCTTCCTTTCGGGTACCGGAGCTGGGGTCTATGATGTTCAACTTGCCGATAACTGGAAAGCCAACTTCTCTCTCTATGGGCGAGATTTTGGAGAGATTGATAGCTCCAACACCAACATCGAAAACTACATAGCGACCATGAATAACCGATTCGGTCCTTTCCAAGTGATGATCAGCGGTATGGTTGCCGCAGATAATGAAGATCAAGCGGTAGCCGCCGAGTCAGCCACAAAACGGGCAGAAAACGGGGTACATGCGTTATTTGCTTATCATGGCGGTGATTTCTTTGGCTTTAATGAGGGTTCATCTTCAACGGGGTTACTGGCTGGTCAAGGACTTGGAGCCGAATTAAAAGGCATTGGCTCTAATGGGAATTTAAACGATGATGCTAAAGCACTTCGTCTCTTTAGTTATGGGGTTACCCGCTTTGCTGAGAATTGGCGCTTTGCTCCTGCGTTCATGGCGGAATATAGCCGAGATCGCATTAAGAAGGATGATAAATTCAAGTGGGCTTCACTTAACGTACGCTTAGCTCAAGAATTGACAGAAAACTTTGAGATGGTGTACGAAGGGTCATATCAATATATGGACTTAGATAATAGTGTTGAACAAGCCAGTGGCAGCTTTTACAAAGCAACCTTAGCGCCAACCTTAAAGTTATCGACCGCATCAGGCTTCTTTGACCGTCCAGAGCTACGCTTTGCTGTCAGCTACGTGGATTGGAGCCGTGATTTAGATAACTACGCCGTTAGCCTTGCCAATGATGCCAGCACAATGGGTAAAGGTGGTGAAACGGTGTTTGCTCTACAGATGGAAACGTGGTTTTAATAGCTCAAGACTTTGAGCATGACAAAAGCCCCTCACAGAATGTGAGGGGCTTTTATATTAGAAAGGTTATTTTAGGTTCACATTAGCAAGGGGCAAACCCACCATTCATTGCACTTAATTGTGCAAATTCTGCGGTAACTTCAGCGCCAATCAACGAAATACGGGTAGCATCCGTCGCCGTGAAAACACGCCCTGTCATCACCTGTTCACCTTGGTTAATAAAGATTTCTAATGAGGAGTGATCAGCTAAAATCTGTAAATGGACTTCTTCTGACTCTAAAGCGAGTTCACGGACTGTATCTCCTTGGCGAATCTCGGTTTGGCTACGGTCAAAACGAAGCACCTTGCTGTCAGCATCAAAGGACAACACCACTTTATGCTGCGCATTTTCCATTAAATGTAACTCACCGCCCAACGGTAGGTTCAGTATCAATTCGAAGCTTTTCGTCGCCACATCAACCCCTAGTTCATTTAATGTCAGGGTTTGAACGTTTCTCCGTAACAGCTCAAGCTCAGCAACAGGGCGTTGAATGACTTTTCCTTGCTGCCAGCTCAGCTCGCGCAATGCTGTAAATTGGTGTATCCAGCCATTGTCACAGCTTGGGTGATCTATCTCATCAGGGAGCCCCATCCAGCCGCAGAGCACACGTCGTCCATCAGGAGTTTGAGCCGTTTGTGGGGCGTAAAAATCAAACCCTGCATCCAACTGCCAACCTTGTAGAAAATGAAAGTGCCCTTGTTCATCCTGCTCTACAGTAAAAATTCGGTTTTGGTGCTCAATGGTATGATGGGGATTTTCAGAGCGAATCCCTTGAGGTCCAAAAACAATGAAGGCTTGCCCTTCGAGTTCAAACCAATCCGGACATTCCCACATATACCCATAAGGGGCTAATTCTTCACCGTATAATCGGTCAAATTGCCAATCTTGTAAGTTGGAAGAATGGTAAACCGCCAAGCGCCCCTGTAACGTCTCGGTCTGCGCACCAAGTAACATATGCCAACGCCCTTGTTGATACACCACTTTAGGATCACGTATATGCTCTGTCACACCGGGCGGTAAAGTACGGATCACTGGGCCTAATTTTTCAAAAGTCCCCTCTTTAGTTGCTCTGGCAACACATTGCATGGTTTGTCGCTGACGATCATGACCTAAGCGTGTATTCCCCGTGTAAAACAGCCAAAGATCCTCGCCATCACTGACAGCATGGCCAGAAAAAACGCCATGGCTATCAAACCAATCCGATGGCGTCAGAGCAATCGACTGCCATTGCCAGTGAATCAAATCTTGGCTTTTAAGCAGTACCCAGTATTTATCTTTATGTTCACAAGCAAAGGGATGCCATTGATAAAACAGGTAATATTCCCCTTGGTGGCAAATAAACCCATTCGGGTCATTCAATAAACCTTGTGGTGGAGAAATATGCCATTGAGGGCGATAGGGACAGGCAATAGGCTGAAGATGAGCCGACGCCTGTTCACGTTGCTGCTCTGCTATCTGGCGGCCAGTCGCCGCTAAATGCTCATCCGTGATGGTTTCATCACGTACCATCGAAAGTTGCCATTCACCTAGAACCGACTCAGTAACAATGTGATCGGGCAAGGTTTTCACTCGCTGAGCATCATGCACAGCAACAGTGATCCGCCCTTTTGGAGCGAGAATACGTAGAATATTGGTGATACCACCGGCGAGGTCAATCAACAAATCAAGAGACATATGCTTACCTAACTATTAAATTCGGGAACGTTCCAAAAGTATAAAACATCACTTGCGTAGGCAAGTTTTTCCGTCGTATAACCAAGTATAGGATAGTTGAATGTGAAGCAGAGCACAGAAACCCCTCTTTGATTGTCAGGATATTTCGCTATCCTGACAACAATGCGAGTGGATGCGACTCATCAACAAGTTTGGCGATCAATGTTTTGGAAAGTTAGCACCACTTTGCTCATCTCTAACCCTTGCCCAGCAATACGCTCCAACAGCATTTTCGCTGCATTTTCTCCTGCTTTATCAAAGGCATAATTAAAGGTAGATAAGCTTGGTGTGCTCACATAGGCCAACTCATCGTTCCCAACCCCTAACACTTTCACTTGCTGACCCACGGCAATCCCCTGCTCTTGTAGTGCTTTAATCGCCCCTACCGCTAGCCGATCCGTCGCACAAAATAGCCCATCCAAGTGTGGATAAGCGGCGATCTGCTGCTTAGCTAAGCGATAACCCGACTCAATCGAAAAGTCGCCCCGCACATGAAACAGTAACTCTTGTTGATGCTGAATCAGTGATTGTTCAAGGCCCTGAGAACGTAAAACATCCACCGCCACATCATCACTTTGTACCCCAATAAAACCGATATTTTGACAACCAGCAGCCACTAAACGGTTACCCGCCTCAAAACCGACGCGTTGATCATCATGAACGACACTAGGAATATTATAGAGCGAACCATCTTGACCAATTAAGACAACGGGCACCGGAGACTGTTGAATCGCTTTGATCAAAGCCGTATCAAGGTGGGTTGCATAAAACACAATACCCTCGACACGTTTTTGATTAAAGATTTGAATATATTCGAGTTCCTTGGCATGCACTTGATGAGTATTGGCCAGTAAAACATGCTTACCTGCTTGTTCAAAAATCGCGGTTAATCCATCCACCCCCTGCGCAGTGGCGTGGGAAGAAACACGAGGCACAATCACTCCGATTAAATTGGTTTTTTGTGATTTCAGATCTTTCGCCACCTGATTGACAACATAACCACAATCAGCAACTGCCTTTAATACTTTGATTTTTGTGGATTCTTTGACGCCATACTCATCATTGATAACCCGAGAGACCGTGGATTTAGACACCCCGGCTAAACGGGCAACATCATATAAACTTGCCATTACGACTCTTTTCCATCATCAGTTTGGGATTGATTGCAAAATTACTCGATACGCATTTTGCTGATAGCGTGATTCTACCCTTGTTTTATGTATTTTCACTTAAGCTTTTGGCGATCATCTTCACATATTCTTGGATTTCATTTTGACCATTGCGGATTTATTGACAAGAATTAATCTTGCAAACGTTCCCAGAAATACAATTAGCAAAACGAAAGACTATCATACAGACAAGTAACAAGAACCGGGGTGAGTTATGGACTATCCAGTCATAGCAAAACAACTTATGGAGCACTTGGGTGGTAAAGAAAACATCCAAGCGCTAGCACACTGTGCAACTCGATTACGTCTCGCGGTCAAAGATGAATCACTGATTAATGAACAGATGATTGAAGAACTTGATGGCGTAAAAGGTCAATTTAAAGTCGCAGGTCAATACCAAATTATTTTTGGTTCAGGCATTGTTAACCAAGTCTATGCTGAAATGGCTAAGCTAACAGGCCTTGCTGAAATGTCCACCAATGATGTGGCTTCAGCGGGAGCGCAAAAACAAAATATAGTCCAACGTGCAGTCAAAGGGTTATCGGATATTTTCGTTCCCATTATTCCTGCGATTGTCGCCGGTGGTTTACTGATGGGGCTATATAACGTCCTGACGGCTACGGGGTTATTTATCGATGGCAAATCATTAATCGATGCCAATCCTGGCTTGGCTGATCTAGCCAGCATGATCAACACCTTTGCTAACGCCCCCTTTGTTTATTTGCCCGTTCTGTTGGCTTTCTCTGCTTCACGAAAATTTGGGGGTAACCCATTCCTTGGTGCAGCTCTCGGGATGCTGATGGTACACCCCGACTTACTCAATGGTTGGGGATTCGGTAGTGCTTCCGTTTCTGGTGACATTCCAGTTTGGAACATCCTTGGCTTAGAAATTCAAAAGGTTGGCTATCAAGGCTCCGTCTTACCTGTTCTGGTTGCGACTTTTATTCTTGCTAAAGTTGAAAATGGCTTACGCCGGATTGTTCCTTCCGTGTTAGATAACCTATTAACACCGATGCTAGCGATTTTTATCACCGGCTTCCTGACCTTTACCATTGTTGGGCCAGTAACACGTGATGTCGGCTTCCTACTGGGTGATGGCCTAAACTGGTTATATGAATCGGCTGGCTTCATCGGTGGTGCGCTCTTCGGCTTTATCTATGCTCCCTTTGTTATCACGGGTATGCACCACAGCTTTATCGCTATTGAAACGCAGTTGTTGGCAGACATCGCCATCACGGGTGGAACATTCATTTTCCCGATAGCGGCTATGTCCAACGTCGCTCAAGGTGCCGCCGCTCTTGCCGTCGGTTTAACGACCAAAGAAGTGAAAATGAAAGGGATTGCCATTCCTTCCGGTGTTACCGCTCTATTAGGAATTACTGAACCTGCGATGTTTGGGGTCAACTTAAAACTTCGTTATCCTTTTATTGCTGCGATTTGTGGTGCCGCGATTGCCAGTGCCTTTATCACCCTATTCACCGTTAAAGCACACGCACTAGGCGCCGCCGGATTACCAGGTATTATCTCTATCAGCCCAGATAAAATTGGTTACTACGTAGTGGGTATGATCATCGCGTTTATCGCTTCTTTTGGTCTTACTCTACTGCTTGGTATGCGAGCCAAAGCCAAACTGGGTGCTCAAGCCAACGCGTAATACGTCCCCCTATAGCGTTTACGCCTTACCCGCTCAAAAGAGCGGGTATTTTTATGGCTTCAAAAAATGAATAGTGACATCTCGCCCATGTAAATATTTCACCGTTTCACACCGCCAGTGATACTGCTTAATAATTCGGTTAGTGAGTTCTAATCCGAGGCCAAACCCTAAATCTTCTGTTTTCTTGGGGCGGCTATCTTCTCGATTTGAAATCAAAACCTGAGCGCCCTCTTGGCGAATCACCACCTTTCCACATTGGGTATGCTGATATGCATTTCTAATTAAATTACTCAGTACAATTCGGTATAACGTTGCAGGAAGCCGATAGGATTGATGATGTATATTCACCTCTAGCTGCACTTTTTTATTATCAAGCAAATAGCTAAGTTCTTGGCAGATCTGTTCAATTGAGCTTCCTAAGTCAACCTCCACCAGAGGGAGTTCTGTTTCTTTTCCTCGGTTGAGCCACAATAAAGTTTCACACAGATCGCTCATTGTTACGCCAGCGCGTAAAATACGTTCCAATACTTGTTGACGCTTTTCTGGTGAACTTTGTTTTTCAAGCAGTTTCATCAATAATTCGCTATTACTACGAACAACGGCTATCGGTGTTCGTAATTCATGACTTGCATGAGCGAGGAATTTTTGTTCTCGACGAAGCGCACTATCAACTGAAACGAGACTGTTTTTGACCACCTCAGCTAAGCGATTCAGTTCGTTATAATGAAAATCAGGCGCAGGGATCACTAACTGTTCAGGCGTTAATTGTTTTGCCCAAAGTGCTAGCCGCTCGACAGGTTTTGCCACTCGTTGTACTAAAAAATACATACACAAACCAAATAAACCAATACCAAGCACGGCATAACTAACCAGTTTAACAAAATGGGGAATTTCTCCCCGAGGCCGATTTTGTATCAGTTCAGGACGTTGAACATCATCCAACACACGATAAATGTAGAGGGGATCGCCAGCCGTTTGATCATAACGCATTAAAAACACAGCACGCTCAGGTGCTGAAAACCAATGCTGATTTTCGATATATTTCGTAAATTGCATGGGTTGTTCTAATGGTTCAAATAACGCGGCAATGTCTGATGGAATGGCTTGCCAATGATGAGCAACGTGAAACCCCATCATCATTTCTGGTTTTTGTCCCGTTAATGCGACCTCTCGACCAATATCCATCATCATCATCCGCATTCCACCATCCAATCCCTGCTCAAAATAGTTTGCCGCTAAATGGGAGAAGCTGACAACCGTGATGCTGGCCATTGCCATCATCACACAGATAAGGAAAATCTTCAGGCTACGGCGTAGTTTCATCGTTATCCTGCTGTTGGATACTGAACCCAAACCCTGGCACCGTCTGAACCATCGCAGGCCATCCCTCTTGGTCTATCTGCTTACGTAGATTAAACATATGCACTTTTAGGCTGTTACTGTCTGGCTGTGCTTCTCCCCAGATCATCTGAATGATTTTTTCCCGAGTGACGACAGACGGATATTCTCGCATCAATAATTCCAAAATTTTTATCGAGATAGGTGAGAGCTTCAACTCTTGCCCATAACGGCGAGCTTTACGCAGCGATAAATCGAGTTCGAGTTCACCAATCCGCAGTTTTGTAGCCTGTCCACTCCGCCGTTTAGACAACACCAACATGCGCACCATGAGCTCTTGCATAGCAAACGGTTTTACTAAGTAATCATCGGCTCCGTGGTGAAAACCTTGCAGCTTATCATCCAAAGTATCACGCGCTGTCAGCATCAAAACTGGTGTTTCAATGCCTTGTTCACGAATACGTCGACACACGTCTAAACCTGCAATTTTCGGTAAGTTGAGATCCAGAATAATCACGTCGTATTGATAAGACGTGATCAGGTTATAACCCACTAGACCATCGGCAGCAAAATCGCACTCTATCCCTTCCAATTGCATATAGTCGATCAGCGCCGTCGCAAGATCGAGGTCATCTTCAACCAATAAAACCTTTAGCATGATGCTTTACCTATCACTTTGCACGTAACGTTTTTTACTATACCCACGACTCCCTTCTGTATTTCATACTGAATATAGAGTAACACGGGTATTAACAGTAAAGTAATCATCGTAGCGAACATAATGCCATACCCTAGTGAAGCCGCCGCAGGTTTTAAAAACTGTGCTTGCATTGATGTTTCGCTCAGCAGAGGAATCAAACCTGCAAATGTGGTAATGGATGTCAAAAGAATTGCACGTAGCCGGCTATTACACGCTTCAATAATGGTATCCAATATGGGTTTCCCTTCTTCTTGTAAACCGTTATAACGGCTGACCAACAACAAGCTATCATTCACCACCACACCGCTTAAAGCTAAAATACCAAACATAGACAAAATGCTTAAGGTCAACCCATTCACCCAATGGCCTAAAATCGCGCCGACAATACCAAAGGGAATGGCCATCATAATCAGTAGGGGCTGAATGTAAGAGCGCAACGGTATCGCTAGTAAGGCATAAATGGCGATCATCGCAGCCACAAACATCAATTCCATCGATTGCATGGTTTCCGCTTGTTGCTCAGCTTCTCCGGCAAAATCAACCCGCAAATGAGGGTACTCTTTCTGCCACTGTGCCAAAAATTGTTGCTTAACTTGATTGACAACTTGGCTGGGTGACAACATGGCTTTATCCACAACGGCACTCACATACACCGCTCGTTGATTGTTAATTCGAGTAATGGCTGACGCTTGGTAATCAGAATCAATCATTGCAACCGAACTGAGGGGGATAACCGTGCCGTCACTGCTACGAATATTCGCATTCATGATATCTGCTAAGGTTTGACGTTCTTGTTCTGGATAACGAACACTCACCGTGACTTCATCTTGTTTACGCTGAAATTTTTGGACTTCTCCCCCCCCAAAAGAATGCAGGACTTGATCAGCCAGCTGTGCCGTCGTTAACCCCAAAGCTCGTCCTTGTTCGGTTAATGTAAAGCGATACTGTGGTACTCCGGGGCTTAAGTTGTCATCAATACCGCTGATTCCCGGTAAAGCTTGCAGATAAGCTTTCACCGCCTTTCCCGCAGCCGTCACCTGTTCAGCATCGCTGGCTTTTAACTCAATTTTAAAGTTATCAACCATATCCATGCTGGCCAATACTTTGAGTTTTTTAGTGCCTTCCAGCAGGCCTATCTGCTCATTCCATATTTTTGTAAACTGATTGGTGTCGTACCCCGGAGAGTCAATGAAGGCGACCGTAACACTGCCTTCGGTATCGGATGAAGCCAATACCTGTAGGCTGGAAATACTGCTTTGTTCAGTAGGTAATCCCAGCTGAGCACGAAGATGGGTATCAGCCCTTTTCGCTGCCTGTTCAATCACTAATAAATTTCGATGAGTTTGTCCAAAGCTGGCATCGTCTAACATCGTGATATCTGCCGAAGCGATATCACGAGGAATATCGGGAAAGAAAGCCATTTTAACCGTTCCAGACATAGGCAATGTCGCAATCACGATCAGTAGGCTAAGAAATAGCAATAATGTTGCGTAACGAAATCGTAAACACAGTTTAATAACGGGCGTGTACACCTGATAATTCAAAAAATTCAATATTGAATCTGCGCTACGCTGAACTCGACTCCAACCACCTTTTGTTGCATTGCGATGAGTATTTAGGTGAGCAAGATGAGACGGTAAAATCAGTTTTGATTCCACCATGGAAAGCAATAAACAGACCGTCACAACCGCAGCAAACTGAGCAAAAATTTGCCCAAGCCCACCTGTCACATTGGATAACGCCATAAATGCAGCAACGGTAGTCAGCACACCAAACACGGTAGGTATTGCGACTTTCATGGCCCCTTTAATCGAGTTATCTAGGCTGTCACCCTCGTTACGCCGAGTGTCATAAATGCTTTCGCCTACCACCACCGCATCATCAACAACAATCCCGAGTGCCATAATAAAACCAAAAGTCGTCATCTCATTGATGGTGAGGTTGGCAAACGAACCTGTCATGAAAAATAGTGAGCCAAAAAAGACAAACGGTAAGCCCGCAGCAACCCAAAAAGCCACTCGAACGTTTAAAAACAGCGCCAGAACAAAAAAGACAAGAATGATGCCTGATATAGCATTTTTCACCAGTAAACTGAGGCGATCATTAATCATCTGGCTTTGATCGTACCAAGTCTCTAAGAAAACCTCTTCTGGCAATAAGTGTTGATCTCGCCATTGCTGGACGACTGATTTTGCTTGCTCAGCAATCAGAGTGACATCACCATACTCGTCCATCACGATTTCAATCGACATGCCATTTTGTTGGTTATAACGAGATAATGTGAAGGTGTCTTCATCAAATGTTTCTCGAACAACGGCTATCTCACCCAGTTTAAGTGTTGTACCTTGTGAAGTATTAATAAGAGGTATTTGAGCAAATTCTTCCGCCTCATACCTCTGGTTTGCCACTTTCAGGCGAACCGCTTTATCAGGATGACGCAAACTGGTCGTAAGAGGTGTCGATGACTCCGCATTCACCTTATCTTCAACGTCAGACAAACTTAGGTTATAACTTTGTAAAGTGGCTTCATCAATATCGATAGAAATAACCGGATCAGCGCTCGCTTTGATTTCTAAATCTCGAATGGCAGGTTGTTGCAAAAGATCGGTTTTTAACTCTTGTGCTAACGACTGCAAAGTCGCTCTATCCACGCTACCATAGAGCTGAACCCAAATGGCGTGATCTTGCATACGATCTTTTTCAATGATCGGTTTTTCTGCATCAGTGGGGAAATTATTGATCCCATCCACTTTTGTTTTAATGTCTGAGAGTAACGTGTTGAGATTGTAATCACTGGTTTTCTCAATAGTGACCGTACTGCCGCCAGCGTTAGAGGTAGAGGTAATCCGTTTTATTCCCGGAACGCTTTCCAATGCCTCTTCAATTTTAATCGCAACCCCCTCTTCCGCTTGCTTGGGGTCGCCGCTGTTATAGGTGACTGAAACCGTCACTCGATCTGGTTCCATACTCGGGAAGGCTTCTCGACGTAACTGGCTGAGTGACAAAACGCCCATCACGATCACCGATAGAAGTAATAAATTGGCCGCCACTGAATTTCGAGCAAACCAAGCAATAATACCCGATGGAGGAGGTGTCATACTCATAATGCTACCTCACTGATCACTTGCACCAAAGTACCGACTTGGTAACTGCTCAATGGGCGCTGAACAATTTGTACGCTTTCATGGGTAAAGGCTTTAACATACACAAAACCACCCGATTCAAACTGTTTCTCTGCTAGGATACTGGCCAATTTGCCTTGGCTATCGATGTACCAGATTTCCCCTTGCTGAGAAATGGCTGACTGAGGCAATTTCCAACTCTGTTCGAGGGGAGTTCCATCCACAATGGCGGTCACAAAGGTTCCTGGATATAACGGAGGTTCGATATCCAAAGGTTGAGCAACGGTTACAACCAATGCACGTTGGCGAGTATTACTGTCAAGGTGTTGCTCAACACGAGTTACATAACCGTTCCATGCCATTTGTCGATAACGCAACTCTACAGACCAGCTCTGTGGGTGACGAGCCAGCTCGGTATTGCTTCGTATCGGTAAATTCAACCATTGCGCTTCTGAAAGTGGAATAACGACTTCGACCACATCGGTACTGTATAAAGTGGCGACTTGTCCACCTTCTTGCAGATAACTACCAAGTTGAATGTCTCGGCTCACAACTAATCCGTCAAAGGGTGCATAGATCACGGTGTTTTTCAGATCATACTGAGCTTTTGCTAACACTTTCTGTGCATTCGTTAAAGCGGCTTTTGCTTGATCCCGCTGCGGTTGACGAAGGACCAATGGTGAATCAGGCTCCCCAGATAACCCCGACCGCTGCCACTCAAGTTTTGCTTGTTCCCCTTGACGCTCTTCTTCCAATAAGTTTAAGGTGGCCGTTGCTAATTCAGACTGAGCTTCACTCACCGCTTGCTGATATTTTGTTTGATCTAAAGTGGCCAGTACCTCACCTTTTTTTACCCGCTGACCACTTTCAAGGCCCGGCCCTAATGTCAACACTCGTCCAGAGACCTCAGCGGTAATATTAAGTGCATAACGAGGTTTTGCTTCACCATACCCTTGAACTTGTGCTGAATAGTGCCCTATGTTTACGTCGATAACGGAAACGGCAACGACGGGATCATGCTCAGGTTGAACCGTATCATGAAGCAACCCGCTCTCTTTGGGCTCATTCATTTGGGACAGTTGACTATGAGTGTAAGCCATCACTCCCAAAAAAATGGCACATGCCAGTAAAGTGGTTCCGAAAGTGACCTTATTGATCCTCATTTTTAACTCCTAATCCCAATGCTAATCCCAAATCAATCCGGTTACTTAATCGGTTATAAGTGACTTGAGCGAGTTTGATTTCGATATCGTAGGTTTGTTGCTGTATGGTGAGTAGTTCAAGAATGTCTACTAACCCTTTGCGATATTTATCCAGATAATTAGCGCTGCTGCGTTGTGCGCTGTCTAGGGCTAACCTCAAATGCTGTTGCTGACGCTCCAACGCCTGTTCCTGACCAAGAGCGCTTTCTACTTCATTCACTGCCGTCAATAAGGTTTCCTGATAAGCCCAAAAGACCTGTTCTGTCGTTAAGGCTTCCATCTCTGCTTCCGCTTTAAGTTTTCCACCTTGAAACAGCGGTGCTGTTAACTGGCCTAAAATGCTCCATAAAGGGCTAGTCAGTAAGCTATCGCTTAAGTGGTGATCGCTGTCACTCAATGCCGCACTAAAACTCAGGCTGGGCAACATGGCTTTATATGCCACTTGAGTGGTGTATTGTTGTGCTTCAATGTTGGCATAAGCGGCAATAAGATCAGGCCGACGAGCCAGATCTTGCTCTGGCAAATGAGCCAACGAAAGCAATACCGTGGGAAATTGAGCAGGAATAATAAGAGGGTCTTGGCTTCCTAACTGCCCTAATAGGGTAGTTAAATCTCGGCGAGCTGACGCTAATGTTTCTTGATATTCAGCTAATGTCGCTCGAGTAGACTCCATATTGGTTAGTGCGCTATCTCGGTCTTCTAGCCCACCTAAACCTTGACGATAGCGTTCTGTCACCACCTTTTCATTACGTTGCAAAAGTTCTAACCGCTGCGTTTCGATATGAACTTGCTGCTGGTAAAGGTTAATCATGAGCCATTGCCGCATAATGCTTGCCGCTAAGGTGTCTTTTGTGGCTTGGTAGTCCGCAGCACGGCTACGCAAGTTGGCGCTAGCCGCTGCTTTACCGTCTGCGATTTTTTGCCAAATATCCAATTCCCAGCTTACACTCAACTCCGTGTTGTATTGAGAATGGCTGTGCTCTTCTTTCTCTCCACTTAAGGTCAACTCTGCACTGGGTAGTTGATCTGCGGCGATCTGTTGTTTTTGTGCATAAGCAATTTTAAGCGCTAATGCCGTTTGCTGTAGGCTAGGGTTATGTTCCAAAGCACGATCAATCCATTGCTTTAATTCAGGAATATCAATTAATTCCGTAATCGAAACCATATCAATAGCAGGCTCAGTATCAATAACAGACCAAGCCGTAAGTTGCTCAAGGGATTCAGAAACTCGCGCTTGATACGTTTGCTGAGAATGGGTGGCGCAGCCGATTAACCCCGTAATCAATAAACTCACGGCGGATAACCTTAGCCAATGCGATGACATCATAGTGGTGTACTCCTGTTGATGAACCTTAGCGTAAATAAACAGGGGTTAAGAGAGGGTTAACTTAAGAAAAATAACGCCCAGAAATTCTGGGCGTTCATATTCGAGAAAATCAGAAAACTGACGGTGAGATTAGAATTGATAACCCACTTTTAGCTCAATACTCCGCTCTGCGCCATACCAGCAATTTACGTTGTTGTAACAGCTGTAATACTCTTTATTGAACAAGTTGTTAGCCATTACATCCACGCTGGCACCTTGTAAATTATCGCTCAATTGGCCCAGATCGTACCCTAAAGAGAGGTCAACCACCGTGTAGCTAGGCACTTTACCTTGCGTGTTGGTGGCATCCATAAACATCTCCCCGACATAACGAGTCCCCGCGCTGATGCGGCTACCACTCAGCACACCTTGCTCTTGATGATAAGTGCTCCATAAAGTGGCGCTATGTTTCGGCACATAAATGGGGGTTGTCCCTTCTAGCCCATTCGCGCTATCTTTGCTGACTTCAACATCCGCATACGTATAACCTGCGGCGATATCCCAATTGGGTAAAATCCACCAACGCGCTTGTAATTCTACCCCTTGAGAACGCACTTTCCCCACTTGGATATCATCTTGATAATTCGCAGAAGCGGGGTCAGTCACGACCACGTTTTTCTTCTCGATCCGATACAGTGAAGCGGTGGCCTGCTGACTCATATCGGCGGATTGGTATTTCACCCCAACTTCTGTCTGCTCTCCCACTTCGGGTTTAAATGGCTGGTCAAACTTACTATCTTTGCCTGCAACCGGTGAAAAACTGGTCGCAAAATTGATAAAAGGGGCAAACCCAGAATCAAATTGATATAAAGCACCGACTCGATACGACACCTCATGATGATTCGCTTTGGTGGTGGTCAAGGCATCCACATACTGGCTACGGCTTTCATAGTGGTCATAACGAGCCCCAGCAATCCATACCCATCGGTTCCAGCGGGCTTGATCCTGAAAGTAAGCCCCTAACTGTTTAATAGAAATGTTATTTTTAGCTAAATAAACTTGGCTCAGGCTACTGGAGTCCAGCAGGTTATTATTGGGATTGAAAAGATTAAATTGATAAAAACCGGCATTGGTCGTGGCATATTCTTTATATTCTGAATCTCCTTTTAACCGCTGGTAGTCAAGGCCAAACAAGAGGTTATGCTCAACACTTCCCCACGGGATCACCCCTGATAGTTGGTTATCGATCACAAGGCCGGTGTAGTCTTCATCGGTGCTATAGATATGACGAGATAACTCACCGCTGGTTTCATTAAAACCACTGGCGAGGTGATAGGTATTTTTCTGCGTTAAAGAAGCATCGGTATAACGCAAGTTTTGCAGAACACGCCATTGTTCGGTCAACTGATGCTGTACTTTATAGCCTAACATCAGCACTTCTCGCTCAAATTGACTCCAATTGACATCCCCCGCATGAGTCGAGGGGGAGGTAGAACCATTAGCATTGCTCGTAACCATTCCTGAGGCGGGCAGCGCTGAGTTCATTCCCATCGCTGGATCGTTTTGGTAATAGAGGTTGAGGTTTAACAAGGTGTTATCATTAATCTGCCAATCCAACGACGGGGCAATAAGGTAACGCTCCTCTTCTGTGCCATCAACCTGACCGTCCTGCTTACGGGCTTTAGCAATGATGCGATAAGCCGCTTGCCCCTCTTTGATTGCCCCCGTGGTATCCAACGTGACTTGTTTTAAGTGACGAGATCCGGTTGAAGCCGTCACTTCCGTATGACGCGTTTTTTGTGGCGATTTGGCGATCACATTGACCATGCCACCCGGCGGCATTGAGCCATACAGTACCGAAGTCGGCCCCTTAAATATTTCTACCTGTTGCATGGCAATCGGGTCAATCTGAGGCTGTAAGTTCCAACCTTTCAAATACTGCAACAGCAACCCATCGTAATAACTCTGGTCAACTTGAAAGCCTCGGATATAGTAATTATCGTACATGGTAACCGCACCGCCTTTGGTTTCAGTCACCACTCCCGGAGCATAACGCAGCGCTTGCCCTAAAGAAGTTACTCCACGCTGTTCTAATTCAATACCATCAAGCACGGTAATGCCTTGCGGTGTTTCCTCCGGCTCAAGGACGGTTTTGGTCGCGGTATTACGATAGGTTTGACCTAAAATGGTGACGGTTTCTAATTCTGCCGAGACCGCTTCTTGAGCAAAAGCGGCTGGCGTAATAAAACAGGCCAGCATGGCCAACGCGATCGGCGAATAAGAGATTGGTTTGTTAAATTCCATGATATTTCAACTACCCTGCTTTTCTTATATGAGAATAACTATCATTTTTATTCTATGGTAATAAACATGGAGAAAGTTAACAATTTGGAGCATCTTCCTATCGCTAAACTACTTCTATCGGTAGCCAATATTCCATTTCTGCCCCAGCATGATCAGCACGATATCCAATGGGGTAGCGTTCTAACTCAATCCCATCAACACCGCGGTACGACGAATGGGGTAACCAATGAAAAATAAACCATTCCAGCGTATTAGCGAGGTGAATCACTGGGCCTTTGTGTTTCACGACCGCATAAGTTTGGGCAGGAATAATAAGCTGTTCAGCCCCCTCCAAAGGGTGCAACGTGCCCGCTAAATAAGGTAAAACATGCCCACTCAATTTGGTTCCAGTCACATCAATCACGCCCACTAAGGCTTGCTGGTGAACGCTTGAGAATGACTGATAGAACTGCTGCCATAATTGAGGCACTCGATAGGAAAAATCGGGCGTTTCAGAAAAGAGCCCTTGTATTGTCCCACTCACCCCATAAACGGCGAATGAATCGGCTGACTCGACTTTGACTTCAATGAGCTGTGATCTGTTTTCATTCACGGATGAGCCATCGCTTCGATGAAAAGGCTTACGCAGCCCGATACGACGCCCTTGCTTTCGGTAATCTCTCGGACTCACGCCAAAATGCTGTTTAAATGCTCGGCTAAAGCTGATTTCGGAATTAAATCCTAAACTCACCGCAATATCGATCACGCGGCTTGAGTCTGCCAGTAAGGTTTCCGCTGCGGTACTGAGTTTGAGTTCTCGAACGTAGTTCGCCACCGTTAACCCTGTTTTACTTTGGAACACACGTTGCAGTTGCCAGCGAG
Source organism: Vibrio cincinnatiensis DSM 19608 (assembly GCF_900167345.1). Taxonomy (GTDB): domain Bacteria; phylum Pseudomonadota; class Gammaproteobacteria; order Enterobacterales; family Vibrionaceae; genus Vibrio; species Vibrio cincinnatiensis. The sequence continues at coordinate 141,661 of NZ_FUXB01000002.1, forward strand.
ACCAACAGCTCTGCTGGGCTAACTCATCTAATGTCAGCGGTTGATCTAAATGATTATGGATGTAATCCAATAACTTACAGATACGTTCAAAAGAAATTGAAGGAATATTCATTGAGCCACCACCTCATCATAAGGCTATAGTCTCGCATAACTGCTATTGTAATGAGAAGTGTTATCAATATTGTTATCAAAAAAGACGGTGATCAATAAGGGTCTATTAAGCACTGACCACCGCCAAAAAAATGATGAATGTAGGGTTGAATGACTAATGTACAGCGGAAGTATCCACCGCGTACTTCGGTTTAGGAGCAAACCAGATCATGCATGCAGCGACGGCAAAAATAACCGCAATCATCAAAAACAACTGGTTGGTCGCCACCATGACACTCTGGTTTTGTAAGGTCCAATCCATCGCTGATCGCGCTTGCTCGGTACTCATTCCTGCATTTTGCATCGCTTGGCTCGCCACGCCCACTTTATCGGTTAAGCCAGATAATTCAGCGTGAACATAGCGAGATTCTCGCTCCCAAAAAGTATTGATCATAGAGGTAGCAAAAGCGCCAGATAAAGTACGAATAAAGTTCATCAACCCCGCTGCCGATTCCATTTCATGCATTCTGACGCTGCCTAGCGCAATCGCAGTCAATGGAACAAAAAATAGCGGCATCCCGATACCTTGGAAAAACATCGGCCAGCTAATTTGCGAAAACGTCATGTCTACGGTGCCAAAACTACGCATAAAGGTCCAAAAGCCCAGCCACATTACCCCAGCAAAAACAAAAGGCCGAGGATCGTATTTCGATGATAAGTTAGCAATAATGGGGGCGAGGAAGACGGCCAATATTCCCATGGTCGCCGTGGCATACCCAGAAATCGTCGCGGTGTAACCCATATAGATTTGCAACCACAATGGCGTTAACACAGAAATACTAAAGAAAGCACCAAAGGCCAGTGACAACGTCACCATGCTCATACTATAACCGCGATGCCGAAAGACCTTGAGATCCACCACAGGGTTACGTTCTGTCAACTCCCAAATCAGAAATGCCACAAAACCAATCGCCGCAATCACAGCTAATGTGACAATCCGTGATGATTCAAACCAGTCGTGATCTTTACCTTCGTCCAGCATCAGTTGCAAAGCTGCCACCCACACCACTAATAATAAAAGTCCGACTTTATCAATTTTAGAACGAACGGTTTTGGTCTCAAATTTTTGTAACAACGTCCAGCAGATCAAGGCAGCCCCTATCGCAAGCGGCATTTTTACAATAAAGATGTATGGCCAACTGAACTGATCACACAATATCCCACCTAAAATGGGCCCCATTATCGGTGCAATCAACGTGGTCATACTCCAAATACCGATGGCAACATGCCCCTTATTTTTCGGGAAAATTCGCATCATTAAAGTTTGTGACAGCGGCATTAATGGCCCACCAGAAAACCCCAGAAAGATCCGAAACATGACTAATGTACTCATGCTGTTTGCCATTCCACATAACAGTGAAAAAACACCAAACAACAGAAAACAAGTCACAAACACTCGAATAGACCCAAAACGTGAAGCTAGCCACCCCGTCAATGGTACGGATATCGCCTCGGCAACCGCATAAGAAGTGATGACATAGGTTCCTTGACTCGTTGATGTACCTAAGCTTCCGGCAATGGTAGAAACGGAAACATTGGCAATGGTGGTATCTAAAATAGCCAGAAAGTTCGCCATTGCCAGACACAAGGCCCCCACAAACAGTGCCCCACCTGACAAAGGTTTGATCTCATGGTCAGCAGCGTGACTCATCCTCTCACCTTAACCTTGTTCTGCTAATTGGGTTGCCCGATATTGCACTAACGTTTGTGCGTTAATTTCAGCGGCGGTATCAATAGTGACAATCATTGAAAGCCCCACCTGCAAGGGATGGCTCTGTAACTCTTTCGGATCCAATTCAATTCGTACGGGCAAACGCTGCACTACCTTAATCCAGTTACCGGTCGCATTTTGTGCCGGAATCATAGAAAATGCCGAACCTGTCCCGCCCGAAAAACCCGCAACCACCCCGTGGTAAGTCACGTCATCGCCATACAAATCTGCGGTTAATGTGACTGGCTGACCTATTTTCACCTCACGCAGTTCCACCTCTTTGAAATTGGCATCAACATAAATCTGGTTAATAGGCACTATGGTCATTAATGGCATTCCCACTTGAACCCGACGCCCAACCTGAACCTGACGCTTAGCCACCACCCCGCTGATTGGGGCTCGGATAATAGTACGCTCAAGATCAATTTCCGCTTGTTCAAAACGAGCTTTCGCTAGCAAGACTTCAGGGTTATTTTCTACTGTAGTGTTATCGGTTAACGCGGCATTGGCTTTTTGCGAACCGATACTCGACAGCCTCGTTGCTTTTGCTTGCGCCATTGCCGCTTGAGCGGCTTGCAGATTCGCTAGCGCTTGATTATACCCAGTTTGTGCATTGCTCAGCTCTTCCCCCGATACCGACCCCGAGCGCACAAGCTCTTCACGACGAGTTAAGTCTATTTTCGCTCGTTCGAAGTCTGCTTGTGCTGCGCTTAGCAGAGCTTTTGCCCGTTGTTCATTGGCGTTTTGCGCTTCCACCAAAGCGGTGAGTCCTTCATCATTGGCTAAGTAGCTGCGAACACGACGCTTCGCCAGCGCTAAATCGGCTTCAGCTTGACTCAGAGCCAAACGAGCATCGGTATCATCAATGTGTACCAATACGTCACCTTGATTCACATATTGAGTATCAACCACATTAACACGAGCAATAATGCCACTAACCGCAGGTGTCACTTCAGCGATTTCAGCCGCGGTATACGCATTATCGGTTGAAACAAAACGTGAACCAATGAAGTACCAATAAACACCATAACCGCCACCTGCAATAATGATCGCTAATGAAAGCAGCAGGAATCCTTTTTTACGAGCTTGTGAAGCCCGGTGAGTATCAAAATGTTCTGTTGTTTGTTCAGACGAATTCATAAGAAAAACCTTTTAAAACCAAATCAAGAATGAGAGGGCGAAAACCCACCGCCTAAAGCATGAATAAGTGCAAGATCTAAGCTAAACGCACGAGACTGAAGGTTAACCAACGCCCGCTGGTTATTGAGTAACGTCTCCTCGGCGACCAAAACATCAAGGTAAGTCGCTAGCCCCCCTTGGTAACGATTGTTGGCAATATGGTGAGCGCGCTCAGCTTGTATGACGGCTTGTTGCGTTTTTGCAATCCGCTCATCCAACGCCTGAGTACTGGTCAACACATCCGCAACGTCATGCAAAGCTTGATTTAACGTAGCGTTATATAAGCTGACCGACTCTTGATAACGGGCTTGAGCAGAAGTGAGTTGCCCTTCCAATCGACCGCCCGTAAAGAGGGGTAAATAGATGGCCGGACCAATGCCGCCTGCATCATTACCACTGTTAAACACATTATCGAGACCAAAAGCTTGATAACCGATGAATGCGGAAAAGCTCACATCGGGATAAAACATGGCTTGTGCGATCCCCACCCGCTCAGCCGCCGCCTCAGCCCGCCAGCGCGCAGCAACAATATCGGCTCTATGCCCTAACAGGCCAATACTGGCGTCTGCTGGCAAACCAAAACGAGCGTCGAGCGTAACGGTTGGAGCATAAATCGTTCGTGCGCGATCCGGCCCTTGCCCAACTAAAGCGGCCAGCGCATTTTTTTGTAATTCAATCGACTCATTTAATGCCAAAAGTTCAGCATCAACACTGGCAGCAATCGATTTGGCTTGGCTAACCGCCCCCAGAGTTTCAAGCCCGTTGTCGTAGCGTTTTTGCAATAACTCAACCGTTTTCTCTCTCACCCCTAAAGCCGCTGCTACCGTGGTTTGGTTAGCATAGAGACGAGCCAGTTCTGCATAGGCATTAGCAATGGATGTCGCTAACATCAAACGAGCAGAAACGCTTTCAACCTCTGCGGCAGCCAACTCTGAGGTTGCCGCCGCAATCGACGCTCGGTTCTTACCCCAAAAGTCAAAGTCATATTGAAAATTAAGCGTGAGTGAACCGTAATCATTCCAACCATGAGGTGGTGAATACGATTGGTACTGATAACTGACTTTACTTTCGCTTGCAGAAGCCGCCAACCCAACATCCAACGAACGAGCTGCCCCTGCTTGCTCGGCAATGCCTCGGGCATTGTCTAACCGTGCCTTCGCCATTTGCAACGTGGGGGAATACTCAAAGGCTTCCCTTATTAATTGATTAAGCTGTGTATCTTGATAGCGTTCCCACCAAGCATCCGTCGGCCATTCTATGCTGGCATGATCAGTAAACGTTTGTTCGGTATTCCACTCTTGTGCGGACTTCATCTTGGCCAAGTCTTGATCACGATCTGGACTTGCGCAGCCAAAAAGCAGTGCCGTACTGAGAAGACTCATCGAAAAATAAGGAACAGATTGGCTCTGCATCGGCTTTATTGGAGTATTGAGTTTCACATTTGATAACCTTATAACTGAACTGTACGGTACAGTTATACTCTTGACAGAAATGGATCGTCAAGAGAAAATTATGGAAATTTTTCAGTTGGGATTGAGGCGCGAATGCGAGTAAAAAGTGAAGAAAAAAGGCAAGCTATTTTAGAGGTTGCAAAAGATTCTTTTACACAACAAGGCTTTGAACAGACATCTATGTCACACATTGCCAAAATGCTAGGCGGTTCAAAAGCGACGCTCTATAACTACTTTAGCTCTAAGGAAGAGATTTTTTCTGCGGTCATGGCCTCTTCAGCCACCGAACAGATCGCTAATGCCTTCTTATCTCTAGATAAAAATCGTGATATTGCCACTTCTTTGGAAGAATTTGGCGCAAATTTTCTCAACTCGATTCTCGGTGTTGAAGCCATGGCAATTTATCGCATGGCGATCCATGAAGCAGAACGCTCTTCTGTTGGACGACATTTTTATGAGCAAGGGCCAAAGAAAGGCTGGACGCACGTCAGCGAGTATATTGCTGCACAAATTGATAAAGGAATGCTAAAGCCCTGCGACCCTTGGGTTGCCGCCATGCAATTTAAAGCTCTTCTGTCTGCGGAATACATTGAACCGTTTGCCTTAGGGGCCATAGACAAACCCACTCAAGCACAAATTAATACCACCGTTCACCGAGCCGTCACTATCTTTCTTACCCTTTATTCTCCACAATAACCCCTCTTTTATTGATACAAAAACAGGTTGGTGAATACGGGCCACCCCGTACTCTATGAGATAATAAAGCTGGAGCCAGCACTTTGACCCTGTGCCTCCAGCGCCGAACACGCCCTATTGCCAACCTTACTTTCTCATTCACACATGAAATAGTTCACAAGCGATTCAATAACAAAAAATACTGGACATGATAACGATTCTCATGTTGAAATAATGTTATGTTATAACATCTAGAGTTTTACTAATGAAAAAAACGTTATTCTTGCTTGCTGTTATCGCCATTGCCGTGGTGTTTTTTTGGAAACCCAGCGCATCGGACAAACCCTCTCTTTTATCCGTTTCTGGTCCGTTTGAGTTCAGTAGCCAAGATCTGTCAAAAGATGGTTTTCTTTTTTCTCGCTTACAGGTCGTTGAAGCATTAATCGGTATTAATGACCAAGCACAACCTTACCCGCTTTTAGCACAAAGCTGGCAACAGAGTGAAGATGGATTACGCTGGGTTTTCGAAATTCGCCCCAATGTCGTGTTTCATGATGGTCAGCCGCTCACGGCCCAAGCTGTCGTTCGCTCACTCAGCCGAGCCGTCAATAAACCGGGAGTAATTCGTCAAGTCCCGATTGAGTCGATTACCGCAGAAAATGAGGCACTGGTGATCACCCTACAGCGCCCTTATCGGCCATTGCTTTCCGTTCTCGCTCACTATTCCACCGCGATCATTTCGCCATCGTCTTATCATGAAAATGGGCACGTCAATCGCTTACAAGGCACCGGACCTTACAAAATTGATCAATTACAAGCACCACATAAGGCGCAAGTCATGCGTTTTGACCGTTACTGGGGAACACCAGCGGCCATTGAGAAAGTGGAGTACTTAACGGGGCATCGTTCCGAAAGCCGAGCGCTGCTCGCGCAAACGGGGCAAGCGGATATCGTCTATACATTAGATCCTATCAGCATCCCAGCCCTTCAGCAGGCCAAAAATGTCCAGTTACACATTGAGTCAATGCCACGAACAGTGCTGATTAAAGTCAATAATGCTCACCCATTTCTCAGTCATAAATCAGTACGTCAAGCCCTTAGCTTCGCTTTGGATCGTCAAGGTATGGCAGAATCCGTACTCCGTTTGCCACAATCCCATGCTTACCAACTTTTTTCTCCCGCTTTAGGCTCTTGGCATCTGCCCACTTTATCGGGAGAACAACGCCAGTTAGAAAAAGCGCAACAATTATTAACCGACCAAGGCTGGCAAAAAAACGCGCAAGGCTTTCTGGAAAAATCGGGGGAAGTTTTCCGCGTTCAGTTACTGACTTATGCCGATAGACCAGAGCTTCCTCTCCTCGCAACGGCAATCCAAGCACAATGGCGAGAGTTGGGTATTGATGTTCAAATTTCGATTGATAATTCCAGTGCCATTCCTGCCAAGCATCATGATAATTCATTAGAACTGGCACTTATTGCCCGCAATTTCGGTACACTTGCTGACCCCCTACCTTTACTAATGGAAGATTTTGCTACCGAAAAAGGATCCGATTGGGGGCCCATGCACTGGTCATCCGATCTCTTCTCACAACAGCTTGATCAGCTAGTCACTGAATCCGACCCAGAGAAATATGAACAATTGGCTCAGCAAGCCGCTCATATCCTTGCTGATGAAATGCCTCTTATTCCTGTGACTTATTACCAACAAATTATCGCGGTAAATCGTCAAATTCATGGCTTCTCTTTTGACCCTTTTGAGATTAACTACCGTCTGTCGGAGATGAAGTTCCATGACTAAACTCTTGCTCTCTCGGTTGTACCAAGCACTTTTTGTCGCTTGGTCAGTGGGCACCTTGACGTTTATTTTGATGAGAATGATCCCCGGCGATATCGCCTACCGCATTGCAGCAGGTCGCTATGGTTATGACTATGTCAATGAACAAGCCGCCTTAGCGGTGCGAGCGGAACTTGGGCTTGATCGTTCAGGTGTTGAGCTTTATCTCAGTTGGCTATGGGATTTGTTGCATTTTAATTTGGGGCATTCTCTCGTCAGTGGCGAACCGATTGTTGATGCCCTATCTCATCAGCTTGGCCATTCATTGCTTCTTGCGGGTGCAGCAACGTTACTTTCTCTATGCCTTGCTATTCCACTTGGGATCTACTGTGGAAGAAGAGTTAACCAGTGGAGCGATCACCTTGCGCTCTTTGGTTCCATCATTGTTAGGGCTCAGCCAGTCTTTCTGATTGGGTTGGTACTGATCTTGATTTTCTCTTTACACCTGAACTTACTGCCCGTAGCGGGGTTTGGCCGACTAGAACACGTGATTCTTCCTGCATGCGCATTGGCATGTAGCCTTGCCGCTATGTCTAATCGAATGATCCGTAATGCCACCCACCAAGTGATTCATTCCTCCTATTTTCAGTTTGCACGTCTTAAGGGGCTAACCGAATCGCAGGCATTTCAGCGACATGCACATAAAAATATTGCTTTGCCCGTCATTGCTTTCGTTGGCATTCAAGCAGCCGGCTTGGTAGAAGGAATCGTCATGATTGAATCCTTATTTTCCTGGCCCGGTATTGGTCATGCCCTTTCTCACGCTATCTTCCAACGTGATATTCCGATGATCCAAGGTGCGGCATTGATCATGGGGTTACTGTTTGTGTTCATCAATACCTTGGTTGATGTGGCCCAGTATTACCTAGATCCAAGACAACGATTTGCAAAACAGGAGTCACACGCATGAGTGGCCTTATTCATTTATCTCGAACCCAATGGGTGGGATTGAGTATTTTATTCGTTCTCGTCACGCTCACCGCTATCGAGTGGCTTTTTTATCAGGGTGATCCGGCCCAACAATCATTATCTCAAGCGTTTGCATTACCGTCTTGGCAAGAACCGTTCGGGCGAGATCACTATGGCCGCAGTAACTACGCTCGGCTCAGTAGTGCAATTATGACCTCGCTCAGTATGGCGCTGTTCAGTGTTCTCACCTCTGCCTCATTAGGGCTACTCGCAGGGGTGGTGGCAGCATGGAAAGGGGGCTGGTGGGATAAAAGCTTGTCGTGGTTGGTCAACCTACTTTTGGCTATGCCGGGGCTCATTTTGGTTCTTCTTTTTGGTGCCATGCTACCGGGCTCATTTATGATCCTCTATTTTGCTATCTCTTTAATTTTATGGGTAGAGTATTTTCGAGTGGTGCGTAGCCGAACCCTAACCTTGCTGCGCTCTCCCGAAATCGAAGCCGCCCGACTTTACGGATTCAGTTCGTGGTATCAATTTAAACGCCACTTGTGGCCAACACTGCGTACCGATCTCTTTACCTTAGGTTGCTTTGGGGCTGGAAATGCCATCTTGGCGCTTGCCTCCATTGGTTTTTTATATGTAGGCCTTAAGCCACCCGCCGCAGAACTAGGGCTCATGATGGTTGAGTTATTTCGTTATTATCATCAAGCCCCATGGGTACTGCTTCAGCCTATCGCGGTCGTCTTTCTGTTAGTCATGAGTTTTCATCTATTAGCTCGAGGTAAACACGCATGAACACTTTATTACGCGTAGAGCAGTTAGCGATCTATAGCCAAGAACAGTGTTTGGTTGACCCCGTTTCCTTCCATCTGGCTTCTGGTGAAGCGGTCACCATTTTAGGAGAAACGGGCTCAGGGAAAAGCCTTCTTGCCAATGCGATAATTGGAACGTTACCCAATGAGTTAACCTTGCAAGGAAATATCACGCTATTTGGAAAAAATCAGAACTCCCGCTCTCAGGCAGAGCGTCAAGCACTCTGGGGAAAGAAAATCTCGATTCTCCCTCAAGAACCTTGGTACGCCTTAAGCCCATTAATGAACATAGGTGAGCAAGTCCGTGAAGTTCATACGTTAGTTAATCACAATGCCGCTCAGGCGAATGAAAAAACGCAGGCAGCCTTTAATCAGGTTGAACTTAGCCAAGACCAAGGGAAATACCCCCATCAGATCTCTGGAGGCATGGCACAGCGGGTAGCCTATCTTTGCGCCACTCAAGCAGGAGGCGAACTGTTGATCGCTGATGAACCAACCAAAGGGCTAGACAGCAGTCGAAGAGATCAGATTATTGAACAGCTCCTCACCCATAAGCAGCGAGGGGCCGTACTCACCATTACTCATGATGTTGAAGTCGCTGACCGCTTAGGAGGAGAGATCATTGTCATGAGAAAAGGGGTTATCCAAGAGCGAGGGCCAGCAGAACAAGTGCTTAAACACCCTCAATCAGACTACACCAAAGCCCTTATTGCTGCTGATCCCCATTTTTGGGAAAAACGTTCTAAACCTCAAATAGGTGAACCACTACTGACGGTTCATCAGTTAACCAAAGGGTTTGCAAAGAGAACACTATTTCGAGATCTTAATTTCACATTAGCCAGTGGTGAAGTTCTTGGCATCAGCGGTGACAGCGGTTGTGGCAAATCAACCTTGGCCGATCTCTTGCTTGGGTTACAATCCCCTTGCTCTGGCGGCATCACGTTTCACCAGAAAATCAAGGTCGCTGAGGCGCTGAAGCTGTATCAAGACCCTCCCAGTGCGTTGGCGAAACATTGCACATTGCAAACGCTATTGAACGATCTTGAACAACGACATGCGATTGATAAGCAGGCGATCCCTATCTTAATGGCAAAACTCAACTTATCACCGGATTTATTGCTGCGTCAGACAACCCAAATCTCGGGAGGGGAATTACAGCGCTTTGCTATTTTACGGGCTTTATTAATGAAGCCTAAGCTACTGATTGCCGATGAACCCACCTCTCGTCTTGACCCCGTTACCGCAGCAAACACATTGGAATTGATGCTGGATTTAACACAACAGATAGGCTGCGCGTTAGTCCTCATTAGCCATGATAAAGCAGCATTAGAGAAGCGCTGTCATAAGGTGGTTCAACTCTAGTTGTTTCACTTAAATTATTTGTTAGTATAGGCCGTTATAGTCGGGGAGCCTTTGAGCTGAGATCGCACAGCGAGACCCGTTGAACCTGATTCAGTTAACACTGACGTAGGGAACTATCGCGGACCATTTACGCCGCCAACGCAATCACGGCACAGTACAATGCCAGTAGCGAGTTCCTCTTCGTCACATTTGGAGCCCGTTATGCCAACCACCTCTCTTTCTTCCCCTCCGATTGTATTAACCATTGCTGGCTCAGACAGCGGCGGCGGCGCGGGAATTCAAGCGGATATCAAAACCATCTCAGCGACTGGCAGTTATGCTTGCAGTGCCATTACGGCGATAACCTCGCAAAATACGCTCGGTGTTTCGGCCATTTTGCCCATTCCGATTAAGCATATTGAAAGTCAATTAGATGCGATATTTTGTGATTTAAATGTGGCGGCGGTGAAAATCGGCATGTTAGCCGATAGCCAGATTATTCACGCAGTGGCGGATAAACTGCGTCAATATCACCCCCCATTCGTTGTCTTAGATCCCGTTATGGTCGCAACCAGTGGTGATGTATTACTGCAAAATGAAGCGATTAACCACCTTAAACAGTATCTTTTCCCTCTTGCTACTGTCATCACCCCAAACTTACCGGAAGCGGCGGTGTTAACGGGCGTTCCTTTACCAAAGCATGAATCTGAATTGAGTCAGTTAGTGGATGCACTCCAGCAATTAGCCTGTCAGGCGGCACTGCTTAAAGGTGGCCATTTTACTCAATCCCCTCACAGTAATGACTGGCTTATCACCAAACAGCAGGTTCACTGTTTTTCTGCCGATAGAATTCAAACAAGCAACACCCATGGCACAGGTTGTACCCTCTCCTCTGCCATTACCTCTTACCTTGCGCAAGGTCAGCCACTTGAACAAGCCATCCACAGCGCGAAACACTATATTTCCCAAGCGCTATTTTATGCTGATCAATTACATGTGGGTCAGGGGCATGGGCCCGTTCACCACTTTTATGAAGCGAATCCAACCCCTCTATCTTCTATTCCATCTATACTAGAGAAGAAGAAGCGTTAACCTCTCTAGTCATTCAATTTTTTTGAACAAGCACGACAAGTTCCTCCGCTTTTTCAATCACACACAAAGCCGTAAAGTAACAACCAAGCAATGAGGAACACCTTCTCAAATTTCAAATAGTTTAAAGCACTTGGGTTGACCAAGTTAAAGGAGCAAAAAATGATTGAAGTAAGAAAAGCAGAACAACGTGGTCGTGCGAACTTTGGCTGGTTAGATAGCAAACACACCTTTTCCTTTGGTAGTTACTACGACCCACAACATATGGGCTTTTCAGAATTACGGGTGATCAACGATGATATCGTGACCCCCAGCGCAGGTTTTGAAACACACGGTCACCGTGATATGGAGATCATCAGCTATGTTTTAGAAGGCACCATCGCCCATAAAGACAGTGCGGGTAACATCAAAACGCTACCGGCGGGTGAGTTTCAATTAATGTCAGCAGGGCGCGGTATTTACCACAGTGAGTTTAACGCTTCAGACAGTGAACCCCTGCGCTTTTTGCAGATTTGGATTCAACCGAATGTTCAAGGCGGCGAACCGGGGTATCAACAAAAAGATTTTGGGAAACACGTGGGCTTAACCCCCATTGTGAGCCCTACTGGTGAACAAGGCACACTACACATTAAACAAGATGCCTCACTACATCAGTTGATTTTAGAGCCCAATACGTCGCTGACTTATGAAGTGACCTCTGGCCGACGGGTGTACATCCACCAAGTCCACAGCCAGTTAAATGTAAATGGAACTCTGCTCTCCCCCGGAGATGGCGCAAAAATCAGCGCAGAATCCAGTCTAGAACTGCGCAACGATTCAGATCTCCCCGTCACCGCGTTGGTCTTTGACCTACCCTAGTCAACCTTGAGATAAAGCGCCCCAGAAATGGGGCGTTACCACATTAATTCAGATATTGCACAATCCCCGTTTCACCTCCACAAACACTTCGTTTAAACGTATGCATAAACGGAACTTAGCTTTGGCAAAAAGGCAATTTTTTGCGTTTTGATCACATCCTTGTTATTAAATGGTATAACAGGCTAACGCTTTTCAGCCATTCTTGATATATCGCAAGACATGACGGCCTTAAGCCCGTTAATTATGACCTTCTCGTACCGAGCGCCTTTCCTACTCGTTCGGTTTTCTCCAGTAATTTTTAGCAAGGAATTTTTATGTCTGACATTGCAACCAGTATTGATGCGATTCAACCTATGGCTGACGCCACTTCTGGCTCCATTTGGGGTTATGTTGTAGGAGGAATCGTTTTGGTTCTTGCTGCGGGTTATTTTGGATTCAAAAAAATCAATCAACCCGCCTTTGTGATTAAACAGATGCGTAAACGCAATCGAAAAGAGATGCAAAAACAAGGGATGGAAAGCACCGAAGCCTTAGCGGATTTGGATCACCTTCTCGATGCGGTTCAACAATACGCCACTGATAACGGTATGACTGGAACCGCAATGGTTCAACTGCTCGCCCCTCTCAATGATAAAGCCAAAGTAAATTCTGCCGCAGGTTTCTACCATGCGATGGCTTATATTGCGAAAAGCATTAATCAACCCCAGTTGGTCAAAAGCTTACAAAGTAAGTCAAAACAAGTAAAATCCAGCTCTCCACTGATGGCTGGGTTACTAAAACGCGCCGGCGTATGATCAAATAACCTGTCTCAATCAAAAAAATTTGACCTTCCCCCAAGGGGAAGCTTTATACTTGGGACAGGTTTTTAGGATGGTTTACTATGCACTCAACGTTTTTTCGCATCACATGGATATGGGTAATGCTGTCGGCGTTGCTTATTTCTAGTTTTGCTTCGAGTGCCCCATCCCATTCTACTCTGCATGACCACCATGCACCGCCCATGGCGCAAACTCACTGTGCAGAAAGTAGTCACCTTACCCACTCACAAACTCCAATGCACCATGCGCCGTCAGATACCGAAGATTGCCGATCGTTAGCAAACGATAATTGCTGTCCCTCCATGTGCATAAATGTGCCGATTCTTCTTAATCAACGGGTTCTTTCCGCAACCGACGTCCCTTTGACACATTATCAAATTACCCTAGTCTCTGGTGAGGTTATTCACCATACTCAAACCTTGTTTCGCCCTCCAATAGCGTAATCCATCACGATTTCACCTTTGTTATCGCGTTCTGTCTCTTAACAACAGAACTCTATTTTGCTGCGCTTTACGCGCTCAATTATGGATTACATCATGAAGCTAAAACCCTGCATGCTTGCACTGCTTATTAGTGCATCGGCTTGGAATTCGCTACCTGCCTATGCTCAATCAACCGAGCAGGTAAATACAGCGTCTTCAGCCCATTTCATCACCTTATCGCAACTGATAGAGGTCGCCTTAAATCACGATGCTCAGCGCCAACAGTTCTATGCTCAGGCACAAGCCACTCGAGAAATGGGCATCGCCAGTGCGACCCTCATGGATCCAAAACTAAGAATGGGCGTCACCGGTTTACCCGTTGATAACTTTGCCTTAGACCAAGATCCCATGACCAACCTTTCCATCGGCCTAATGCAGCAATTTGAGCGAGGAAATACCCTCAACTTACAGCAGGAAAAAGCCAGCCAACAAGCCGATGGCATTGAACTGCAAATTGCGGCTCGTGAACGAGAAGTCATCAATCGCCTCACCCAACTCTGGCTTGAACTGGGCTACCAGCAACATGCGGAGCGGCTTTTATTAGCAAACCAAAAGCTGATGAAAGAATTAGAAGGTGTGATTCGCACCAACTATTCTATCGGAAAAAACGAAGCTCAAGACTTACTCAATGCCCAACTGCTTGTCAGCCAATTAGATGAGAAACAGCAAGCAAACCAACAGATACAGCAACGTATTGTGTCACAAATGTCTGAATGGCTGGGTAGTGAATGGTTACTCAAGTCAGCCGCTTTTCAAGCGACCAATCAACTGGATTGGCAAGTATTGGATCAGCAGCTCAGCACAGTTTCATCTCATCAATATTTCTCGTTACTCGCACAGCATCCAATGGTGAGAATCGCAGAAGCGAACATCGCTGTTAGCCAAACTCAGGTTAAGTTAGCAGAGCAATCTTATGCGCCTCAATTTGGTATCGAAGTGATGTATGCCTACCGACAAGCGAACAATATGAAAGGAGAACCCGCGTCCGATCTCATTAGTGCCTATCTCACGATGGATATTCCACTCTTTACGGGTAACCGTCAGGACCGAAGCCATGCAGCAGCTCAATATCAAGTGGGGGCAGCTCAGTCACAAAAAGATTTATTGCTTATGCAGATGAATGCCCAAGTCAATGCCTTGCTGGTAGACAAAACCTCGCTAGAACAGCGCCTAACACATTATCAAACCATGCTTAAACAGGCACGTTCTCGAACTCGTGCCGTTGAACGAGGCTACCAGAATAGTACCGCTCAATTTAATGATGTGATTAGTGCAACGCGAGATGAACTCGCCCTTGAACTAGAGCAGCAGCGCTTACTAACAGACTTAAATCAGACCAAGAGTCAGCTTGCCATGCTACTAGGCGGTTTCCGCTATACGGTGGGTAAACCAACTCTCCCCACTATTCATACTCACCGCTTTTGAGTAAAGGAGTACAATGATGAAAACATTACCCATTGCCGCCATCACTTTATTGATTGGAACCCTACTAGGTTTTAGTGCCAGTCACTATCTCATCGGTAACGAGAGGATGATGACTCATGATCATTCATCCTCCCAAAACAGCAAAGAACCGCTTTATTGGGTTGCTCCTATGGATCCAAACTATAGACGAGACAGACCGGGTAAATCCCCAATGGGGATGGATCTCATTCCTGTGTATGCCGAAGAGGCTTCTCCAACACGTGACCAACCGGGCACCGTCCACATCGATCCTGCGGTTGAAAATAATCTGGGGGTCAAAACCGCCAACGTCGAATTCTCCAAACTCTCTCCTCGTATCGAAACCGTCGGCTACATTGCCTTCGACGAAAGCCAGTTGTGGCAAACAAACGTGCGCGTGTCTGGCTGGGTCGAAAAACTCTATATCAATGCGGTCGGAGAAAAAGTCAATAAAGGTGACGTGCTGTTTACGCTCTACTCTCCTGAATTGATTAAAGCGCAAGAAGAACTGCTCAATGCAAAACGTACCGGCCGAGATGGGTTGATTCAAGGAGCAACAGAACGGCTGATTTCGCTGGGTGTCGATCGAGACCAAATTCGACAGTTAATTCGCCGAGGCAAAGCCTCTCAAACTATTGAAATAAAAGCGCTGGCTAATGGGGTGATCGCCAGCCTGAATATACGTGAAGGCGGCTTTCTCTCTCCCGCTCAAGCGGTGATCAGCGCTGGACCTTTAGAAGAAGTTTGGGTGGAGGCGGAAGTGTTTGAACGACAAGCCCATTGGATAAGCAAAGGCAGCCAAGCGACGATGACCTTAGATTCTCTACCGGGTAGGGAGTGGCAAGGGGAAGTGGATTATGTCTACCCGATTCTCGATCCGAAAACACGTACCCTACGTATGCGGCTCAAATTCACCAACCCCAATGGTGAGTTGAAACCCAATATGTTCGCTAACCTAACGCTGCAACCCATCAGTGATTCCAAGGTCCTGACGGTTCCGAAATCGGCCGTCATTCGCTCAGGTGGCATGACACGCGTGGTGCTTGCACAAGGGCAAGGAAAATATCGTTCGGTACGCATTAAAACCGGCCAAGAAGCGGGCGATAAAATTGAAATTTTACAAGGGTTAACCCTGCAAGATCGCATCGTCACGTCGGCGCATTTTATGCTCGATTCAGAATCGAGCCAACGTGCTGACCTCTCTCGTATTCACGGCATTGAGGCACCAGCACAAACGGTTTGGGCTAAAGGTGAAATCACCGACATCATGCTCAGCCACCAAATGTTAACGCTCGTCCATCAACCGATCCCTGAGTGGAACTGGCCGGGAATGACGATGAATTTCACCGTGGCACAAGGGGTCGATCTACACGGATTAAGTCAAGGGCAAGCGATTGAGTTTGAGATGGAAAAAACGCCCTCCGACCAATATCAAATCATTGCCATCAAAGCCGATGACCGTGTTGTCGCGGGTGAAGTGTGGATTAAAGGCGATATCTCTATGCTGATGGCCGATTTTGGCATGGTCACCTTGTCACACCTAGCTGTTCCTGAATGGAATTGGGAAGCTGGTGAGCTCAATTTTTCCGTGGGCGACGAGATCAACCTTTCCGATTTTAAACAAGGAGAGAAGGTACAATTTCTCGTTGCCAGAAACGGTTCTGACTACGTTCTGAAACAGCTCAAAGAACAAGGAGAACAGCTATGATTAGCGCCATTATCCGCTGGTCGATCAACAACCGCTTTTTGGTGTTAATCGCCACGTTATTTCTTGTTTTAGGGGGCTTATATAGCGTTAAAAATACGCCCGTGGATGCCCTCCCCGATCTCTCAGATGTGCAAGTCATCATCAAAACCAGTTACCCCGGGCAAGCACCGCAAGTGGTGGAAGATCAAGTCACCTATCCATTAACCACCGCCATGCTGGCCGTTCCGGGTGCAGAAACGGTTCGCGGTTATTCGTTTTTTGGTGATTCTTACGTCTACATTATTTTTAATGATCACACTGATATGTATTGGGCACGTTCGCGGGTGTTGGAATACCTCAGCCAAGTCGCCCCAAAACTGCCACCCAGTGCAAAACCAACGCTTGGCCCTGATGCTACAGGGGTCGGTTGGATTTACAGTTATGTGCTGCAAGATAAAACAGGCCAGCACGATCTGGCTCAGTTAAGAAGCCTGCAAGACTGGTTCTTAAAATATGAGCTACAAACCGTCGCAGGAGTCTCCGAAGTCGCCACCGTCGGCGGTATGGTTAAGCAATATCAGGTCCAGATTGATCCCGCCAAATTACGGGCCTATAACTTGACCCTACAACAGGTCAACATGGCGATTCAAAATGGTAACCAAGAAAGCGGAGCTTCGGTGATAGAAGTGGCCGAAGCGGAACATATGGTACGCACAACCGGTTACCTTACCAGCATTGAAGATATCCAATCACTGCCATTAAAAGTTACGGAGCGAGGCACACCTTTACTTCTCGGAGAGATTGCCGACATCAATATCGGGCCACAAATGCGGCGCGGCATTTCGGAACTGAACGGTGAAGGCGAAGCGGTAGGTGGTGTTATCGTGATGCGCTTTGGTGAAAATGCCAGTCAGGTCATTGATAATGTCAAAGCTAAACTCGCCACATTACAAAACAGCTTACCCGAAGGGGTTGAGATTGTGACCACTTACGATCGTTCGACTCTCATTAATGCAGCGGTAGATAATTTATGGCAGAAGCTGACTGAAGAGTTTATCGTGGTAGCGATAGTCTGTGCCTTATTTCTTTTCCATATCCGCTCCTCCTTAGTGATTGTCCTCAGTTTACCCGTTGGTATCTTGAGCGCTTTCATCGTAATGCATTGGCAAGGTATTAACGCCAACATCATGTCACTTGGCGGAATTGCCATTGCGATTGGCGCGATGGTAGATGGCGCTATTGTGATGATAGAAAATGTTCATAAACATATTGAGCGGACACCTTTAACCGATAAAAATCGCTGGCAGGTAATAGGTAAAGCCGCAGAAGAAGTCGGGGCTCCCCTCTTTTTCTCGCTGCTTATCATCACGTTAAGCTTTGTCCCTGTTTTTGCGCTCCAAGGGCAAGAGGGAAAAATGTTTTCTCCTCTCGCGTTCACCAAAACCTATGCTATGGCCGCAGCCGCTGGGCTTGCCATTACTTTAGTACCTGTACTCATGGGGTATTTTATTCGAGGAAAGGTACAACCTGAGCATAAAAACCCGCTCAATCGAGGGATTATCGCTCTCTATCGCCCTTTACTCAATCTAAGCCTACGCTATCCAAAATCCATCATTGTCTTGGCTTTAGCGCTCATGGCATCGGCTTACTACCCAACCCGCCAGCTTGGTAGCGAATTCATCCCACCTTTAGATGAGGGGGACTTGATGTATATGCCAACCACGTATCCGGGAATTTCTATCGGTAAGGCTCGAGAGTTATTGCAACAAACCAATAAACTCATCAAAACGGTACCGGAAGTCGAAACGGTTTGG
Source organism: Vibrio cincinnatiensis DSM 19608 (assembly GCF_900167345.1). Classification (GTDB taxonomy): domain Bacteria; phylum Pseudomonadota; class Gammaproteobacteria; order Enterobacterales; family Vibrionaceae; genus Vibrio; species Vibrio cincinnatiensis. Next base: position 159,914 of record NZ_FUXB01000002.1, read on the forward strand.
GGGAAAATAGGCCGAGCCGATACCGCGACAGATCCCGCTCCCCTGACGATGATTGAAAGTGTGATTCAATTAAAACCGAAAGATCAATGGCGTGATGGGGTTACCAGCGAATCACTGCGTAGAGAATTTAATGAATTAGTGCAATTCCCCGGTTTAACCAATGCTTGGGTCATGCCGATCAAAACACGTATCGACATGTTGGCGACCGGAATAAAAACACCAATAGGCATCAAAATCGCTGGGCCAGATCTTCAGGTCATTGAAAAAATTGGGGCGGAACTTGAACCTTTACTTCAACAGATCTCCGGTACCGCTTCTGTCTATGCTGAACGTGTTGCTGGCGGACGTTACGTAACCATTGACATAAAACGACGGGCCGCTGCTCGTTACGGCCTAAACATTAACGATATTCAGCAGGTGGTTTCAACCGCGGTGGGAGGCATGAATGTCGGCGAAACCATTGAAGGGTTAGAACGCTACCCAATTAACGTTCGCTACCCACAAGACTACCGTGATTCGGTTGTCAAACTGCAAAACCTCCCCCTTGTTACACCCAATGGGGCCCGTATTGCACTGGCTGATGTTGCAGATATCCGTTATGAGGATGGTCCACCGATGATCAAAACCGAAAATGCTCGCCCGAACGGCTGGGTATTTGTCGATATTGATGGACGAGATCTCGGCTCTTACGTTCAAGAAGCGCAGCAAGTCGTAGCACAACAACTGCTATTGCCTACAGGGTATTCATTAGCATGGTCTGGACAATATGAATATATGGAACGAGCTAAAGCGCGGCTAAGTATTGTTATACCCATCACGCTGGCCATCATTATGCTGCTGCTCTACTTCAGTTTCCGCCGTTTAGGCGAAGTTCTGATCATCATGGGAACGCTTCCTCTTGCCATGGTAGGAGGGCTCTGGTTGATGCACTACCTCGGTTATAACTTCTCAATTGCGGTTGGCGTAGGCTTTATTGCGCTAGCGGGGGTGGCCGTGGAAATTGGGGTGATCATGCTGGTGTATCTCAATCAAGCTTGGCATGACCGAAAACGGCAGGTCGAAGAAGTTGGCCAGCCTCTTCAGTCTCACGATCTCACCGAAGCCATTAACCAAGGTGCAGGTCTGCGTGTTCGACCAATAATGATGACGGTACTGACTGTTATTATCGGCTTAATTCCCATTATGTATGGAGACGGAGCCGGTTCAGAAGTGATGCAACGTATCGCCGCCCCGATGATTGGAGGGATGGCATCAGCACTACTACTCACACTATTAGTGCTACCCGCAACCTTTAAGTTATGGAAAAACAAAGAACTCTCTCAACGCTAACGGGATTAACGATTATCCCAATAGGACAAACATAAAAGGACATGATATGAAAACTATTTTATTAACTATCACGTTGGCACTCAGTGCCAATACCGCTTACGCGGCAAAAACAGAGCACACACACCAAGCTCACGGTAAGGCTTCCCATCACTCAATGGAGCATAACAACATCAAAATGGATCACTCAAAGATGGCAGGAATGACAGAGATGTCTGAAGTGGGTATGCCAGCAAAAGGGGCCAAGCCCGATAAAGTCGTTCATGTCATATTAAGTGATGACAGAAAGATCACGTTTAAAAGAGAGGTCACCATCGAGCCCAATGATGTTGTTCAATTTGTGATAATGAATACCGGAAAGATTGCTCATGAGTTTGCGATTGGTTCAGTCAAAGAGCAGTTGGAGCATCGCAAAATGATGCGCACCATGACCATGCTCCACGATCACGACTCAGGCCGATCCGTCACGGTTGCTCCCGGTAAAGCCAAGCAATTACTCTGGCATTTTCATGGTGAACGAAAAGTCGAACTGGCCTGTAATCTCCCCGGTCACGCAGAAGCAGGCATGGTAAAACACATTCAGCTCTAATTGAAAAAACGCAGGGAGCCTAAAACTGGCTCCCTTTTCTGCTTCAACAACATAACTACAACTGCCAAACAATTTTCAGATTATAAATACCACCAGAATGCCTATCACGATCACGCATGGGTTCAGCATATTCTAAAGCAATATTCACATTGTTACTGAACCCCATTTCTGAACCTATCGCAAAAGAGGCAATATCATCATGAGACAAAATAGAAGGGGAAATATCATCAACATAAGCATAATCAACAACCAGATAAGGGTTAAAATGATATTCTCTTAATTGCAGTTTTTTCATCACTTTGACTTCTGCCCCCACCCCTCGATCCCCTTTCAATTCACCTTCTTTATAACCTCGGCCATAATAAAAGCCACCATAGCTGGGTTGCTGGCTCGAAACCAAACGATCCTGACTGTATATGGCATTCGCTTTAAAAGACATTACCCAGCGGGTATTGGTTTCATAAGAGCCATAAAGGTTCGCTTCATAAAAGAAAAAACCTTCGTCATAGCGGTCAGGGCGATTAATTTCAGATTGATAGTCAAACCAAGGTGTAATACTGGTATTTACCCCCAAATTCGTAAAAAAAATCATGGACTCTTTGATTTTATAATAATCAATATAAAGATTAGCCAAACCATAATGGATCTTTTCATTTAATGAACCTAATGAATGAAAATCATATTTCCGTGACTCTTTCTCGTATAAAACGCTAGATTTCAAAAGCAGCTGTTGATCTTGCCGAATCAGCATAGGATAAGAGAGTGTCAAGCTGATACTTTTCCGATTAAGGTGATGGCTGTAATCTATTTCTCCATGATTAAGTGCCAGTGTTTCTCTGTTTTCATCTGAGAAATAATCCGCCATCAACCTCGTTTTCAAACCATTCCTCTGCCAATCACTCTGTATGGCCACAGAATAGTATTCCGCATTATCTTGACGTTCTAACGGCACCAACCCTGATACGGTAAACGTATCGACATAACCCAGAGCCGGACGAGTATGTAGCCCTACCGACATATTTTTATCCGCATTTTTCTGAGAAGAAAAGCCAATAAAAGGTTCAAATATCTGCCTGTTTTTGACCTCAGCTCGAATACTGGTTGCACCTGACAAGGTTTTGGGCCGCGGTAAAGCAATAGAGAAACGGTAGCCCGGAATCTGATTAAGAAGATAAACCGCTCTATCTAAACGCGTTTGAGTCAACGGACGCTCATTAGTTAAAGGTTCAAGAATATGCGCGACCCTTTCCTTGAGTGATGGATGATCGGCAATAATTTCTGTTCTTGCGATATACCCTTCAACTAAGGTGATAGTGAGCTTTCCATCCACAAAATGATTTCTCTGGATAGTTGCATAAGATAAGGCAAATCCTTGTTCTTGATATAACTGGTTCACTCGCACTAATGCATTCTTTAATAAATGCTCTGAATAAGGTTGATGAATAAGAAAATCCACCACTTTGGCTAAATCTGTTAATTCAACGGCTCCCCCACCAAGAAAATGGATGGATGATATTATGCTAAAATCCTTTTCTGCTGATATATCCAAAGGTATAGGTTCGATATCAGCTTGTGAATAAATCTGCTGTTCATAAACCTCCTTTCCCTTCGGTTTGACGATCAAAGGTGGCTCATTGGCTCGGCTCATAAGTGGAAACGTGAACAGAGCAAATAAGAGCCAAACGATCAAGTGGTTTTTTATCATACAGAGCGCCTCTCTGAACCCTCTCGGGTTCAGAATAAAGTGATATATCACAGCAAACCATTACTCTAAAAGCGGTTTAATCCGTTTACTTTTTAATGAATTTAATAATGCCCCTTTATTCTCCGCTTCTGAGATCACGGAAAGCGTATTATTGGGAATCATTTCCGCTATTTTCACATCCTCTAAGAGTTTATTTTGTGTCACACTAGAAACCCTATCCACCAAGTCACTTAATCGCTGTGATTTTTCATTCAGTAGCTTATCAATGGAAATGAGCGATTCAGGAAGCCCGAGTGACTCTCTATCAATGATCGAGGTGCCATTGACCACGTCATCCAATTTCGGGCCAAAGTTAAGCATATCGCCTAAACTCTGTGCAACAATAGCCACATCCCCTTCCAGTAACGCCTCAACTTCAACCGTGATGTTCGGCGTTCCTTCTGCCCAAGGAGAAAGTTCATCCACATTGACTTGATCAAAAATCCCCGTATCTAACCCCAACTCTGACAGGCGATCTTTACCACTTTGTTCAAGCAATAGCGCTGTGATGCCATTTTCTCCAACAAATACCGTCCCTAAATCTTGTGCTACGCCTTGAGTATCCATCAATAATGCTTTGGTTCCAGCCCCCAAAGCATCCCCAGAGACATAAACAAATTTTGGCAGTTGTGTTTTTGCACTACCCAGATCTTCAAACAAGATCAACGCATTTCCTTTCAAATCAATCATGTCATTAGCTTGAATGACTACCGGGGCCGTCATCGCAGAAAGGTGCTCAGACAAACCATAGAGGCCACCCGATTCAGATGTATGCAGAGTCAGCCATTCACCAAGGCTTTCCACTTCGCCCCCTAAGCTGGACACCGTTTCCCCGGTATAGGTGAGCAGCCCTGTATGGTTATTCAACTGCACAAAGATAGGTAAAGCGTCCAGTTGTTGGATGGCCGACCCAGCAGAAACAACGGTCGTACCCACTCCGGTTGAAGCTTCAGAAACGCCCTGTAACGTCGTGGTTAAATAAGTCTCATCGAGTGCGAGTTGCTGGTTTACAATAGGAACCCCTTCACCGAGTGTGGAGACCACAGCCCCGAGATTCACTAAAATTTCGCCGGAACCTGTAGTGATGCTATCCAAATTCTCGGTTAACTGGCTCTGGGAAATCACCGCTCCAGATTCGGTAATGATATTTTTTGATGCCTGAGTCCCTACTTGGTCATCATCATTAGGCTCAGACACGTCTTCCCCTTCTGTATTATTACTGGCTATTGTGCTTGTTCCTGCACAACCAACAAATAACAGGGGAAAACACAATAACATTGCTAAAAAACGCATAGAAACGATCATGATCTTTCTCCTCTGGCTTGTCGATTAAAAAGGAGAAATAGCGACACACTCTGAAATTATTGGTCAACGCATGCCAATAAAACCATCGATAGCTCACCTAACCTAATTAATGACAACCCATTACTGATTAATACTCAGTTTTTAGTTTTTCATTTAAAGCTAAAACCATTAAAATAAATATGGCCTTATTTAAAAGGATTTTAACAATGATGCAGATTAAATATCTAAGCCAAGTTCTATAAAAAATCCAGTTTATAACTCTATTTATTACACAAAATTAAATGGCTATTTTCTAACTCATTCACTTAACACAAGTTATTATTTTACCTTTGCGATAAAACCGAATTAACCACACAAAAAATCAGTGTTTTACTTCTACTAGTTTCATTTCAACATGTGATATAGATCGCATAAAAAAAACCTTTACTCGATAAAAACTGTCTAGTCTTAAATTTGAACCAAGTGCACAAAAATGATCAAAAAAGGGAACTTTTCTCTGGGTGATCATCAGCACACAGTCAAAAGGAATAAACAACGTGAGGGCTAAATTATGTTTATTATCAAACAACTAATAATAAAAACATGGTGTAAAGGTTATGCATTCCTTTACGACAACAAAGGGGCTTCCGGTATTGAATACGCCATCATCGCCACCATTGCCGCGATTGCGATTGCTCTCTTTGCGACAGGTACTGACAATATTGCCGATCGTATTGAAGGGATTCTAAATACCGTTAAAGATGCCTTACCTACATCTGCCTAATAATATGATGAAGGAACACTCCAGTTGTCCTTATTTTTTATTGGGCTGCTGTTAGTCGCAAGCTTTTACGATATAAAAACCATGAGGGTTCCTAACCTACTCAGTTTTACTCTCATGTTATTGCCTTTAATTTCTTACGTTTTTTATTCTGAAGTGAATATTAACTTTGACATGAATGCAATACTCGTAACTCTGCTGCTCACAGTACCCGGTTATTTAAAAGGGAGTTTCGGGGCGGCGGATATAAAAATATTGCTGGGTATATCGTGTATTCTCTCATTATTAGATATGCTGATTTTTCTTAGTGTTTGCTTTATAGTATTTAGTATTTATAGCCCTCTCTTTTTTAATAAAAGACAGGAAGCCCCTTTTGTTCCTTCTCTGTTTTTCACCTATGGTGTATATGGTTTTATTACCCTGTAATAGGAGTAGATATGCTTCGCTTACGAATTTATCACAATGGATTCCATAACAAGCAAGCCGGATCTGTCGCAATAGAAACCGTTTTTTTATTGCCTATTATCCTTATTTTGCTTTTTGCCATTATCCACTACTCCATGATTTTTTTTGCTGCCAGCTTATTTAACCATGCGGCAAAAGAAGGCATAAGACATGCTGTCTCTTATGTGGATGAAGAGTGCTATTTTTCCTCAGCGGGCTGTCAGGATGAAACCTTATTAGTTCAAATTAAACCCGTAGTACAAACCCATGCACTACAAATTATCAAAGGATTTGCCAGTGAAACATCCGGTGATGAATGGACTCTGTTTGGCGTCACGTTGCCCGATAAAGAAGAGCTGATCACATTGACCACAATTGAAGGGGGTGGCTGCTGTAAGGTCATCATTAATTTGCCTAACTATCATTCCACCCCCTTTTTACCGCTAAACATTATTGATGGGCTCATTCCCGGAGAGGGATCGGTTTTTCCCAACCAAATCATGGCATCAGCAGTATTGAAACTGAATTAGGAACACAACATGGACAGTCATATTAATAAAACTCAGTGGCTAAAAATTACCGCCGTGACCCTCTTTATTCTGGCTTTAATGTTTGCGGTATTAGGGTATTTAAGCCATTCCAATGCATCCGTTGGACAGGAAAATGAAGTTGAGCGTCCACTCTATCAAGGTTGGAAATTTAACCAGTCGCTTCCTGCCGGGCAGTTAATCACCAGAGACCATTTGGTACCTTTTGCTACGCTACAAGCCAATCCACAGATGCTTTCTTCGCCTGAAATGGCCATAGGAAAACGCCTGACGCGTTCCGTTACTCAAGAAACATTACTCACCAAAAACTTACTCGCTGAAGTACACCCCATTATGGGGGAATTACCTGCAAATTATCGAGCCATCGCCATCCGGGCTAATGAAGTCATGACCGTCGGGGGGTATCTACAACCCGGTGATCGGGTGGATATTATGCTGCTACTAAAACCCAATAAAGAGTCTGGGTTACACACGACGGCCAGAAGAATTGCCAGCCATGTTTTGGTTCTCGCGGTGGGCGAACAGATCACAAATACAAAAGGAACTCACCGAGAAGCCAATGCTAAGTCGGTTGTACTCTCCATCCACGAAAGTATCGCTCCGCTTATTCTTTTAGCCGATAGCGCAGGAGAATTAAGACTTGCGGCAGTTGGTAACCAAGAAAGAATGCTGACTGAAAGCACCATCGCATCACCGGTTGAACCAACCGTCACCACATTTTCGGCTACCCATATTTCAGATTCAACCTTATCCAAACATACCGCTGACCCACTACATTCACACTATACGGTGGATCTAAAACGCTTCCAGTCCCCCTCTTCCAAACCTAGCCCAACCAAGGCGGTTAAAACGGCTCGTTACCGAGAGCCTGCGAGCTACATTGAAATTATTCAAGGCAGTGAACGTTCAATGGTTAAGACTAAAAACGAGTGGAGCAAACAATGAAAATAAAACCGATTTCAACCTTATTCATTGCGCTCTTTCTTGTGCTATCAATGAAAAGCTATGCAAATCAAACACTCTCCTTAACCCAAGGAATGCAAGATCACTTCGTAGCTACCGATGCGGCGATTATTCGAGCCGCCATCGCTGACCCAAGCGTCGTGACCTTGGATGTGATTGATAGTTCGACTTTATTATTAACTGGACATGCGATTGGTAAAACCTCTCTTTTGGTCTGGAAAAAAGATCAAACCTACCCCAGTAAACATACCATTGAGGTTCAACCCAATACGGTTCGTCAGTCTGGGATACAGGTTCAAACCGATATTAAAGTCGTCGAAATCAGTAAATCCGCATTAAAAGAAGCCGGATTTTTCTTTGGTAAAAGTGGTTCCAACACCACCATTGGCATTGGATCATCTAGAGCCTTAACCGGAGGCAACTTTGCGGGCGGATTGGTCAGTAATAATCATTTCTCGCCTCTCTCAGAGGCTTTTAACGTGATCATTGGTGATGCCTCCAGAGGCATACTCAGCTCAATCAGTGCGCTTAATGCCAATGGGTTTGCTTATACCTTAGCCGAACCGAGTTTAGTCACTATGTCGGGTCATACGGCAACTTTCCTTGCAGGGGGCGAATTTCCGTATCCTAAAAGTTCAAAAGATGGCGAAATCAGTATTGAATTTAAAGAGTTCGGTGTCCGGCTCAACCTATCACCAACTGTCTTACATGATGATCGCATTATGCTTAAAGTTGCCCCTGAAGTCAGCGAACTCAACTACCACAATGGGGTGAGTAGTGGAGGCGTTATTGTTCCCGGGTTGAGTGTTCGTCGAACGGATACCACCGTACAACTCGGTGACGGTGAAAGCTTTGTGATCAGTGGCTTAATTAGCAGCAGTACGATGAAAAATTCCGACCGCTTCCCCGGGTTAGGTGACATTCCTATTCTGGGCGCTTTTTTCAGTTCTAACCGCTTAGAAAAAAACGATAAAGAACTCATGATGGTGGTCACACCACACCTTGTAAAGCCACTGGCTAAAGAGGCCAAACTTCCTCCGCTACCAGGAGAGATCTACCGTCAGTACCAACCTGATTTTATTGGTTTGGTGTTCTTACAAAGTGAACCCGAAGATTTACCCAGCGGAATCGGTTTTTCAAACTAAGCGTAAGGATGGCTCTATGCAAGGAATCAATTGGTTTAACTCTTTAGGACAAACGACATACACCCCATTAGATCTCGAACTTAAAGCTCGTTTACACAAGTATGTGCTTGAGCGGATGGAAGACGATGGCATTCTTTTTGATGTCTCTGTTTCCGAGAAGAAGAATATTTTACTGCCCATTACCTCCTACATTCAGCAATACATTGAAGATCAAGCGTTAGATCTCACCTTCCCTATGGATGAGTTGGCCCGGGAATTATTAGATGAAATGGTCGGCTATGGCCCTATCGAAAATTTGCTCAGAGACCCCAGTATTGATGACATTTTGATCAATGGTCCCAAACATGTTTTTGTGGAAAGAAATGGCATGCTAGAGCAAGTCAATCATCACTTTCTTAATGATGAGCATGTCATTCGTGTGATCCGCCGTATGATTTCTCCGCTAGGCAGGAGAATTGATGAATCAAACCCCATGGTTGATGCTCGCTTACCTGATGGAAGCCGAATTAATGCCATTATTCCACCACTGGCACTCGATGGGGCATGTTTATCCGTTAGGAAATTTAAACAAGATATTTTAACAGCCGAGTTTTTGTTGCGAAACGGCAGCCTTTCAGAAGAGATGCTGTCCTTTTTGCAACGCAGTGTTAAAGCACGCTGTAATATTTTAATCAGTGGCGCAACGGGGTCAGGTAAAACGACTTTACTCAATGTACTCAGCCAATACATTAATAGCCATGAACGTGTAGTGACGATTGAAGATGCCGCTGAATTACAACTCCGCAACGATCATGTTGTCCGGCTGGAAACTCGCCCTCCCAATTCGGAAGGCTGCGGTGAAGTCACCGCTAGAGAACTGCTTAAGAACGCGTTAAGAATGCGCCCTGACCGTATTATTTTGGGGGAAAGCCGAGGAGGTGAAGTACTCGATATGCTCCAAGCCATGAATACTGGACACCTAGGTTCCATGAGTACCTTACACGCCAATTCCCCCAGTGATGCCTTAATTCGGTTAGAAATGATGGTCACCCTGGCTGGGTTTCGTTCCAGTGAAACCTTCATTCGTAAAGTTGTCGCTTCTGCTATTGATATGATTGTACAAGTGAGTCGGTTAGCCAATGGGAAACGGGTCATCACAGAAATTGTTGAAGTTTCTGATGTAAAAACCACCAATATCACCACCAAAACCTTATATCGCTACTACCCAGCCGACCATCACTTTGAACAAACAGCAAGCCCGTCTCAGTTACTGTCTACGCAACTGGAGGTGGCAAAATGAGTGCGCTCTATCTACTCATCGCTTTGATTACCATTGGAATGAGTGGCGTTTGTTTCTATTTAGCCCAAAAGATCGACATAGATGACGTGGTGGTTGAAAACATGCCCTCTCAGAAACGCGCTGCACAAAAACACGTCCATTCTATGGTTACAATGGAGCGTTTGCAGCAGTTAGGGTTTAGTCGCTCACCACTGAAAAACATCACCTTGCTTGGCTTAATACTCACCATCAGCCTGTTTTTTGCACAGTCATTGGGTTGGATGGGTTTAATACTCTCTTTGATGACGGGCCTTTTTATGACATTTGCTATTGCTCAATGGCGACGGAGCAATATTAAATTACGAGTGATCCAGCAACTACCCTCATTCGTCGATCAAGTCAATCGACGCATCAAAGTTGGGTTAAGTGTCAACCAAGCGATTGAACAATCGTCTAAAACAACAACCGCGCCACTCAAAACCATCTTAGCGCGGGTGGCGCATCGACGAGCCCTTGGCATTGAGCTGCAAGATGCTTTCCATAAAGAAAGTGTGATCACAGGAGTCTCTGCCTTTCGTTTGCTTGGCTCTATCTTCAATATCAATACTCGCTATGGTGGCAGCATTAATGAGTCATTAGATAGCTTAGTTAAGTTACTGCGCCAACAAGATCTCAGCCGTCGAGAACTCAAATCCATTACTGGAGAAACTCGAATTACCGCTTGGGTGATCGGCAGCGCCCCCATCATTGTTAGCGCCTATATGATGATGCAAAACCCTGAATTGCTGCTCAACATGTGGGACTCCCCAGAAGGACAAAATGCCTTGGTCCTTGGCATTACCATGCAATGCTTAGGGGTCATTTTGATTTGGCGAATGTTTCGAACCTTATAAGGATATGCAGAATGTTCAATGTACATGTCTGGTTGTCGCTGGCTTGTTTTCTTCTATCGGTGATCTTCTATGCGCTAGCTCGCCAAGAAGTTCGCCAGCTTTCTGCTCAAAGCAAACCCCAACGTGAAGTATTACTTCAGCATACTCAGCAATGGTGGAATCACTCCAAACAAAATCACCACAAAAACCTTTCCAATATCATTATTGCGATGCGCCAAGCTGGCTATATTAGCAACCGCCAGCAGATCCTGTGTCTATTAAAAGTGCTGGTGGTTTGGGGAAGCCTTGTCCTGATATTTTCAGGGCAACAACTGCTCACTTCCGATTCAATGCTTAAAACCATTTTGTATTGCTTGCTGTTCATCACTTTTGGTTTTTGGGCCTCCATTCGCTGGTTTCGAATCCAAGCACAAAAACGCGCCAGAATCATTGATGAGGAAATGCTCATCACCATTCATTTAATGTCCATTCTTTGGCAAGTGGGGCTTTCTTTAGAAAGTATGCTGCGTGCTTATCATCAAGAGGCCAAAGATCTAACCCCTGAAATTTGTAAAGAAATTTCACTGATTTTGGCTCGTATTGATGCCGGACAAAATCGAGAATGGGTCTTTCGAGATATGGCTACCTTAAGTTTATCCATTGGTTTTCAAGATTTATTAACCATGCTTTCTCAAGCAGCAGATACGGGGGGAGAGCTGAAAAAATCGTTCCAATCATTATCTGAATTGATCTACGAACGAAAACGGGTCGCTCTGCAAGAAAAAGTGACCAAAATGTCCGGAAAAATCTCTGTCACGATGATGGTGCTGATGTTTCCAGCCCTATTCATTATCTTAGGTGGCCCCGCCGCCTTAGCACTAATGAAAGCTTTTGGAGGTTAAATGAAGTCTATTCTACCTTGTTTTCTGATCATGTTAATCACGGCATGTAGCCAAACCCCCACGACCGTCGCGCAAAGTGTGGGGGCTTGTGGAGAGGAGTTTTCTCCAACAACGGGGCTACAATTTTCAGCGGCCCAACAAGCTTTTGAGAGCCAGCAGTACTTTTCAGCTCTCGCGTTATTACAAGAAATAAGAGGAGACTACATCACGAAAGATTCTCTTGAGGCCGACGCTTATTTAAAGACTCAGCAATGGGATAAAGCGCAGCAAATCTACATCATGCTGTTAACGACGTGCTTAAAAGGAAAAGCCGCCCATGGTTTAGGGTTGATCGCCAGTTATAAAAGCCAATATCCAGAAGCCTACCAATGGCTCAGCTTAGCGGTCTCCATTGAGCCGTCACAGTCAAACATTCGTAATGATTACGGCTTCATTCTGCTCTTAACCGGTAATAATGATGAGGCAAGGAATGAATTTCTTACGGCATTGGAGCTTAACCCGCGAAATCAGGTCGCGGCCAAAAACTTGTGGATGCTACTACACCGAACGGAGCGCCAGCAAGCGGCATCGAGCCTTCAACAACGCTTTTCATGGTCAGAGCAAGAACATCAAAAACTGGCCAATGCAGCCAATAACTTTACCCCTTTAAGTATTGCGGAGATGGAAAAATGGAAAAGACGTTAATATTACTGCTCCTGATTGCGCCTTGGTCATTGAGCCAAGCGGCACAGCCAAAAACCGCGGCTAAAGTTTCACAACCAGATCAATCAGAAACACGCCTTTGGCTTGAGTTGCAAAGAAAAAACACCTCAGCCACTGCGTATGATGACCAACTTTCTGCCGAAGCAGCTAAAGCGACGCAAGCCAGAATGGTCAAAAGCTTTACTCACGAGATTCCAGAGAAATTTATCAAAAATAAATTTGGTGAATAATGATGAAACGGTACACCCAAGATGGGGCTATTACGCTTTGGTTAGCAGCTGCCCTCATGAGTTTGGTCCTATTTAGCGCAGCCGCGCTTGATTTAGCGCGGTTGACCTTTCAGCGTCAACAATTGCAATCTGTTGCGGATATGGCCGCCATGAAAATCATGCAGAACAATCCTCACTTTCTCGCGCTGCAGCAAAAAGCCTCAATGGAAGCTGAACTGCTGGCTGAATTTCAACCTGAAATTGACGATATCCGCATTGCTTTGGGGCGAGCCCGCATTGTCAATAATCACTGGACCATCGATACCAGTGAAACGCCTGAACATGGCTATTCAGCCGCGAAAGTGGTCGTTTATAAAACCGTTCCACAAAGCATGATTGCCAGTGGGCTCTTTAATAACCAAACCATGACCTTAACCGCCGAAGCCGCTACCCATAAAAATGGTTTTCTACGCTTTGCAATGGGATCTTATTTGGCTCAGATGTCACTCCAAAAACCGCAAGAAAATGACGATGAAGCAGACGGTGAAGCTGAGCGCCTCAATAAGCTCTTTTATATTCTATTAGGTACGGATCTCGGCCTTACCGTAGCCAGCTACCAAGGGTTAGCTCAAAGTACCATTCGGGTGGGGTCTGTGTTAACGGAGCTTGCACTCAATCTAGGGTTAGGTAGCCCGCAAGAAGTATTAGAAACCCAAATATCCCTAAGGGATATCTTAACGACTTACCTCAATGTGCTCAGTCATGAAGAAGCCGACTCAGAGGGGTTGAATCAACTCCTCAATAAATTGGCACTGGTACAAACCGTTCCTAATATCACCTTAGGTGACATCCTTACCCTATCAAAAACCAATACAGATGGGGCGGCCCTCAGTACCTCTCTTAATGCTTTAGATCTCATCACCTCAACCATTTACGCATCAAATGCTCAACATTTTGTTGAGATTCCGGAGGCAGAGATTGATATTACAGGTGTTTCCAAGATTACGGTGAAGACCAATATTATCTCTCCCCCCAGCTATAGGCTTGCCACACTACCGGTTATTTCTGGGCATGAACCCGAGGTAAAAAATGCTCAAGTTGAGTTGGAATTATCGGCTGACCTTGATCTACTCGATCACCTCACCGCTCTCACCTCATTGGTTGGTTTACAGGTGGATGCCTCTCCAATCACTATGAGGGTTAAGACTTCAGAAGCGAAGGCAACATTGATGGAGATTACCACTCAGCAAGACCATTTTTCTGCCGACTTTATGGTACATAGTTCGTTAGCCTCTGTGGTCGTGGAGCCGATTATAGTTGATATACGCCTCCTTTCCCTCATCAACTTAACCGCCACTCTAGAAGTTGAGGTCATCAATGAAGATCCTGAACCCCACTTGGTCACGCTCGCATTTACCAATCATATTGACTCTGCCTCCTATTCCCACATCACCAGAGATAATACTTTTGATACCCATATTGATATTAGATTGGCAGGCTTTGGCACCTTACCGGGAGTGAGTGAGACACTTAGCAGTGTGGTGGGAGAGGCTCTCTCGACTATTTTGTCAGAGATCATCACCCCCCAATTAGAAGTATTAGGAATTTACCTTGGTGGTGCGGATATTTGGGTTGAGTCGATCAATACCTCTTCAACGGGGTTGATCATGTAGTCAGGTCATACACTTTCTGCATTTATCCTGATCAAGCGCTAACCATTGCTCAAAAGCTTTGCAAACTTGCTCACATTTTTCGCTCTTCCTTCACCTCTACGCCCTAAATTGATGAATAAGGGAGGAGTTAAACATCGCTCGGTTTCCCTACTCTAGTCATGACTTCATTTAGTAATGGTTAGGTTTCCGATGATGTATGCAGACCATAAACCCAAACGTAAACAGACCGTCTATCAAGTCTTCACTCGCCTATTTGGTAATACCAATAACGCCAATATTCCTTGGGGAAGCCAAGAACAAAACGGGGTGGGGAAATTCAGTGATTTTACCCCACGAGCACTACAAGCGATTGCCGAACTGGGAGTGAGCCATATCTGGTACACGGGTGTGCATCATCACGCTTTGGTGGCCGATTATCGTCAATTCGGTATAACGTCTGATCACCCAAGTATTGTCAAAGGTCGAGCAGGTTCCCCTTATGCGGTGAAAGATTACTACTCCGTTAACCCAGATTTAGCGGATGATCCTTCTCAACGTAATCAAGAGTTTTTCGATTTGATTCAACGCACCCACCAAGCGGGAATGAAAGTGATCATTGATATCGTTCCGAACCATGTTGCGCGCCACTACCAAGGCTTAAATAACCCGGATGGTGTGTGTGATTTTGGCGCAAAAGACGATACTCGCGTTGAATATGCGCGGGATAACAATTTTTATTACCTGCCAAAGAAAGCTTTTCAACTGCCAGACTTACCCAGTGAACGTCAACCACTGGGTGGCGAAGATCATCCTGATTTGGCTCAGCCTTATCGTGAATATCCCGCGAAATGGACAGGCAATGGTTCACGCCAAGCACAACCTGATGCTGAAGATTGGTATGAAACCGTTAAAATTAACTATGGAATAACCCCAGAGGGAGAGAAGGACTTTCCTCTCCTGCCTGAGCGTTACCGTTGGCTCTCTTATCACGATCATTTTGCGTTTTGGCAAGATAAATCCGTGCCTGATTCATGGCTTAAATTTCGAGATATTGCACGGTATTGGCTCCATCAAGGGGTGGATGGTTTTCGTTATGATATGGCAGAAATGGTGCCCATAGAATTTTGGAGTTTTATGAATTCAGCCATTAAACATGAAAATCCTGATGCCTTCTTAATGGCTGAAGTCTATCAACCCTCACTCTATCGTGATTATATTCAACTTGGGAAAATGGACTATCTGTACGACAAAGTCGATTTATACGATGGTTTGAAAGCGATTATGCAAGGCTCCGCCTCAACCGAAATCATTGGGGCACTTGAATATCAAATGCGTGATATTGAGCATCACATGCTGCATTTTTTAGAAAACCATGATGAGCAACGGATCGCCTCTCCCGAGTTTGTTGGTGATGGCGATAAAGCGCGACCCGCAATGCTCATTTCAGCCTGTTTATCCAGCGCGCCCACGTTGATCTATTTCGGCCAAGAAGTCGGAGAGCCAGCAGCAGAACAAGCTGGATACGGGCAACCCTCTCGCACCTCTATTTTTGATTACATTGGTGTACCCGAGCACCAAAAGTGGATGAATGGAGGCAAGTTTGATGGTGAGCAGTTAAATCACCAACAACGCGCTCTACGCCAATTCTATTGCCAATTAATGAACTTGGTCCAAGACAGCCCAGCATTAATGGGCGACTATCACGACTTATACGCAGAAAATTGGCCTAACTTTGCCAAAAATAAGGATACGCTGTTTGCTTTTGCCCGCTCTAATTCTGAACAAAAACTGATTATTGCTGCCAATTTCAGTGCTCACCACACTCAAACCGTCAAACTGCAATTACCGCACAGCCTTGTTCAGCACTGGCAATTAACGCAGGGTCAACACACCGCATTCGATCATCTGAATCAGCGCCTTTTGACACTCAACGTCTGCAAGCAAGAAGCGTATTTGATGCTCGATTTCACGCCGCTCTCAACGCATTTTATTGAATTGCACTGAGCTCACTCTTATATAGGAGATTGGATAATGAACATCCCTTTTCTTTTTCACGGCCAAACCGACCATTGGGTAACGCGCAAAGATAACCAATTAACGCTCACGCTGGCAGTGGATTCAACCTTCCCATCGACCAAGATACTGGTTCGCCATGAGCCAGATAACGAAGAAGTGTTAGTTGAAATGCGCAAAGTTGGGAAAACCGACCGACTGGATTACTGGCAAGCCCGTATTCCGCTTAACCAAGACCGTCCTGTGACGCATTATCTATTCAAAGTTTTATACCCCAAAGGTCAATGGTGGTTAGATGCCCGATCAATATCAGCCCGTATGCCGGGGCGAGATTACCACTTCAAATATAATGCGCAGCATCAGCCACCAGAATGGGTCTACAAACAAGTCTTTTATCAAATATTTCCAGATCGCTTCGCTAATGGTGACCCAGACATCAGTGTGAAAAACGGTGAATATGCCCTTAATGGGGGTAAAAAACCGGTTACCGTCAAAACATGGGGAGCGCCCGTCGATACCCATCAAGGAAATGGGGCGAGTGAATTTTATGGGGGCGATTTATATGGTGTGGAAGCCAAGCTCGACTATCTGCAAACACTGGGAATCACGGCACTCTATCTTAACCCTATATTCCATGCGCCCAGTAACCATAAGTATGACTGTATGGATTACTATACCATCGACCCACATTTGGGCAGCAATGAGCACTTTGCTCAGTTATGTCAAAACTTACACCAGCGTGACATGAAAGTGATTCTTGATGCGGTATTTAACCATACCTCCACCGAGCATCCGTGGTTTAATCTGCAAGGCTGGCATCCACAGTGCGGAGCCTATCAATCGGTAGACTCTCCTTATCGAGACTATTATTTCTTTAATGGTGATGGTCAGGAGTATATCGGTTGGAAAGGCATTGCTAGCTTACCGGTACTGAATTTTCAACATCCTGAAGTTAAAGCCACGATTTATCAGGCAGAAGATGCCGTTATCAAGTATTGGTTAAAGCCGCCTTATCAAATTGATGGGTGGCGGTTTGATGTCATTCACATGCTTGGCGAAGGCGAAGGGGCCAAAAATAATGCCCACTATGTTAAAGCGTTTCGAGAAGCAGCCAAACAGGTCAACCCTGAATCTTATGTCCTAGGTGAACACTTCTTTGAAGCCACTCAATGGTTACAAGGTGATCAAGAAGATGGCGCCATGAACTATTACGGGTTTGCTCACCCCTTACGCGCTTTACTCACCAAACTTGATATCGCGTTTGATCCCATCGATATTCACGTACCACAATTTCTTGACTGGCTCATGGAGGCAAGAGCAAAAATACCGTGGGCTAATCAATTGGCTCAGCTTAATCAGCTCGATAGCCATGATACCGCACGCTTTCTTGAATTAGTCTCAGGCGATCAAGCCTTATTCAAAATCGCCAGTACCCTACTCTTTACCTACGTGGGAACCCCTTGTCTTTACTATGGAACCGAAGTGGGATTAAGAGGCAGCCATGATCCTGATAACCGCCGTTGCATGCCTTGGGAGAGAGTGGAAACATCCCCTTACTTTGCTTTTTTCCAACAATTGATTGCCCTAAGAAAAGAGTCCACCGCTCTACAAAAAGGCGATTTTTATCTCCTATATCAAGCTTCTGATTGCTTTGTTTTTGCGCGGCAATATGCCAAACAAGCCGTAATTGTTGGAATAAATTTAGGTGAACAATGCGAAGTAACCTTACCCTTATGGCAACTCGGTTTATCGCAAGGGGCTTTCCATCACTATAACCGGCCACAAAGTTATGAGTATCAGCAAGGGGAGATGAAGGTCAATATTCCGGCTCGTCACAGTACCGTACTCATCGAACATGAGTAAGCTTTCAGGCCAGCGTATTGGCTGGCCTGAAAACCTGCCCCAAATTCACCAACCATAAGCTTCTTGTTACATAAAGTCGTTCAAAACAAATCGACAACGTATGCAACTAAACTCAATGTCAGTCAAAACATCAGAAAAACTTAGAATTACCAGAAAAACCTGACAAGCCATTTCTGTTTCTTTCGGTCAGAATCACACTTTCCTCACACTTTCCCTGTGTTATTCCTCCCTATATCACCCCGATGAGTTGATGTAGTCGGAGCCATGAGAAACAAAAATGAAGTTAAAATATCAAGCTTATATTCTTTCCGGGATAATTTTATCGGCCATGATGACCTTAACCATCAGCGGTTTTGTCATCAGCAACATGGATAATAATGTTCGCGTTAAAGAACACTTTCAAAGTGCTTACCAAATACTGACGGAAGTCGAACGTATGGAGCAAGATGGCACGCTTTCTCGTGAAGAAGCTCAAGCACTTGCAACCCGTGTTATGCGCGCCAATGTGTATCGCAATAATGAATATGTTTATGTGGTTAATGACAAGATGCAGATCATGGCTGCACCACTAGACCCTCAATTACATGACACCAACTTTAATGATCTTAAAGACGTCAACGGTAAAGGTTTAGGCCAAGTCGTACAGGAATCACTCAGTAACTCAGGTAATAGACTGGTTGAGTATTCATGGCAACAATCAACAGGCAGTTCTTCTGAAACAAAACACTCTATCGCCCAAAAGACCCCGCTGTGGGGATGGATTGTGGGCACAGGAGTGAGTGCCAGTGACACCAGTTTTGTCTCTAATTCACAAACGTCGCTCACCATTAGCCTTGTATTAGCGTGCATCATTCTGCCGCTATTGGTCTATGCAACCAAAAATATACTGACACAGATCGGTGGCGATCCATCAGAGGTTCAAGACATTATCCAACAAATTTCAGCGGGTAATTTGCATCATCATTTTGCAACCCTCGCACCGCAAAAGAGCATTCTTCGATCCGTACAAGAAATGAGCATATCGTTAGCGCAGTTGATTGAAAACCTTGATGCCTCCATGGCGAAGCTACGACTTGATCTTGAAAGTACAGAAGCAAGATCAATGACGATTGCCAACCTGACAGATGAGCAACAACTGTCTACAACTATGATTGCTGCGGCCATGACAGAAATGGTCGCGTCCTCCACTCAAGTGGCAGCGTTGACAAAAGAAACCGTGGAAAAAACGACCGAAGCGGATCAACAAAGCCAACAAACCAAAGTGATTATTCATAACACGGTAACGAATATCAAAGGGCTCTCTTCACAATTACAACGAGCAAGTCATGCTCTTTCTACGCTGGATTCTGATGTTAATAATATCGTCGGCATTCTAGAAGTGATTGGAGACATTACTGAGCAAACCAACCTATTAGCCCTCAACGCCGCCATAGAGGCCGCCAGAGCAGGCGAACAAGGCCGAGGGTTTGCGGTGGTCGCCGATGAGGTTCGCAGCCTTGCAGGGCGAACGCAATCCAGTACCAGAAAAATTCAAGAAACCATTGAAAAGTTACAAGAAGGCTCAAAAAATGCGATTCAAACCATGCAGATCTGTGCTCAAACCAGTACAGAAACGGTGATGGAATCAGAACATGCCTCTACCGCGTTAGAAGAAGTGGTGCTCGCGCTAGAAAGCATTTCATCGATGAACCTACAAATTGCCGAGGCCGCTGAAGAACAAACGCAAGTGAGTAATGATATTTCACAGCAGCTTAACCAAATTGAAGAGCATGGCACTAATTTAGGCCATACCGTACTAGAAAGTCACGCCAGCGTTCAATCACTCTCGGTTTTGGGTGCTGAAGTTGAAACTTGGATAAGTAAGTTTACGGTCAACAAATAAGACGTCATTAAGGGTTATTGCTGTTGTATTAGTCAGCATAAAGATAAGGGCTTCCCAGATTTTGGGGAGCCCTTAATCATTTTCATCGGTTTTGCTGTTGCGGTTATGTTCATATTTAAAGAAGCAAAAATAAAAATGATGATTACCGATATGGTTATTGGCAATGCTTCATACTGAGAGAAACTCACTTTCAAAGGGAAGTTCAAGATAACCCGCCGCGTCGAGTAATTCTTTCGTATAAGGATCTTGAACATGCTTTAAATTGCGCATCTCTTCCACTCTCTCAATCACCTGTCCATCTTTGAAGAACATTAGACGATCACACAAAAAACTTGCAACGGCAATATCGTGAGTAATGAAAAGATATGAGATATTACGCTCTTGTTTAAGCTTTTGTAGCAAGTTCAGAATTTGTACCTGGACGGATACATCCAGAGAGCTCACCGCCTCATCAAGTAGAATAAATTTGGGGTTGGGTGCAACCGCCCTAGCAATGCACACTCTTTGTAGCTGCCCACCACTTAAATGATACGGATAACGATCCAGCATGTCTGCTGTCAACCCCACTTCATTGAGTAGCTTGACTAACAAAGCTTCACGCTCCGATTGAGTCAACTTATCGCGGATCAATGGTTCACTGATGATCTCTCGAACCGTAAGCCTTGGATTAACCGAGGTATTGTAATCCTGAAAAACCACGCTAAGAGCCTGATGTGTGGGTAAACTTGCCATCGATTCCCCAAATATCACTTCCCCACTATCTGCAGATTCCAACCCTAAAATGACTTTTCCAAGCGTGCTTTTACCACTACCAGACTCTCCGACAACCCCCACGCATTCACCTTCGTTCACGGTAATCGACACGCCATTCAGTACCTGTTGATACTTTGAGAACAGCCAACTGTCATCACTCTTAAAAGCCTTAGTGATATTTTTTACCTCAATCAACATTCTGTTTGCTCCATCACGGATTTAAAACGATGAATTAATGCCATTCGAGTCTCGGTTAAATAACGGGTGTGTTCACTTTCTGGTTGAGTGAACACTTGTCTCGTTGCCCCAAATTCCACCATTTTCCCCTGACTCATCACCATCACGTTATCCGCAATATGAGAAATCAAGCTCAAATCATGGCTAACAAAAATTAAACTTGTCCCAAATTTTTCACGCACCAGTTGCAGTTCTTTGATCACCTCTCGTTGAGATATGTAATCAATAGCCGTTGTCGGTTCATCGGCAATAATCAGTTTAGGTTTAAGTACTAATGCTAATGCCACCATAATTCGTTGCAGCATTCCCCCACTTAACTCATGTGGATATTTCGTCAACAAATACGAGGCCGATTTCAAATTCACTCGCTTAAGCACGTCACAAAATAATGCCTTCGCTTCTTTGCTATGAATCCGCTTATGCTGCTTGATCGTTTCAATCGCTTGATTACCAATCGTAAAAAGTGGGTTGAATGCCGTCATTGGACTTTGCATGATCATGGATATCTGTTCGCCTCGTATTTGACGGCGTTGATTTTTCGACATGGAGAGTAAACACTTCCCGTCAAAAACCACCTCACCAGAAGCGAAGAAATCTTCACTCAGCAGTCCATGAATGGCTTTACAGGTCAAGCTTTTACCACTGCCAGACTCACCCAAAATACCTAAGCATTGGTCTTCTTTGAGTGTGAAACTAACATCAGAAACCAGAGGTTGATGCTTCAAGTTACTCAATGTGACGGCGAGATTTCTCACTGCTAACATTCTTTTTGCCCCGTTCTAGGATCGAAAACATCTCGTAAAGAATCCCCCAGCAAATTACAGCATGCCACCACCACCATAATGGCAATACCGGGGATCAACATTTGCTCAGGATTTGAAAACAACACTTCTTTAGCATCACTGAGCATCGCTCCCCACTCGGCCGTCGGAGCTTGGACGCCTAACCCTAAAAAAGAAAGCGTCGAAATACTCAAAATAATCCAGCCAAAATCTAATGTCGCCAGAATGATCACTTCAGAAGCAATATTGGGAGCAAGGTGCTTACGAAAGATAAAACGCTGGGAGGTCTTCACTGTACGGGAATACATAATGTAGTTTTGGTGATTAAACGTGATAACAGAACTACGAACGATACGTACATACCAAGCAATTTTAGCAATAAAGTTCGCTACAATAATGTTGCCCATACCCGGCCCCATGATTCCCACGATACTCAATACAATAATTTCATATGGGAATGACAACATGACCTCACAACCACGCATGATTAAGGAATCGACTTTTCCGCGAACATAACCGGAAATCGCACCAATCAAGCCACCCACCACAGCGGTGATTAGCATGGTTAGCAATGAATAATGAAATGTCGTTCGAATACCAAACAATAAACGAGAATAAAGACAACGACCAAGATGATCCGTACCCAGTGGGTACTCCTTTGACATCGGCATCAGAGAATTAATCACATCTGCAAGGTTGGGATCATGGGGGGCAAGATAAGGAGCAAAAACGCCCATCAAGCCAACGACAGCAAGAAGAAATAGGCAGATAACAACCGTTTTATTGGAAAGTAGCCGATGAATCATGAATGCTTCCCTTTTGATTTAAGGCGCGGGTCAACAACCGTATGTAAAATATCAATCACTAAGTTAGAAAGGACGAACAAGCTGCCCATGACTAAAATATAAGCCTGAATAATCGGGTAATCTCGGTTGAATATGGCTGACAAAGCGAGCCGCCCTAGCCCAGGTATCGCAAAGATACTTTCAATCACCACCGTGCCTGCAATTAATCGAACGATCCCAATACCTAATGCGGTCATTGAGGTTTGTAGGGAGTTTTTCAATAAATGCTTCCACACCACGCGAGTTTCAGAAATGCCTCGCGCTCGAGCATAAATCACATAATTATCATTCATAGACTCTAACATCGAATTACGAATCAAGCGGATATACGTCGCCACATACGCCATACATAAGGTTACCGATGGCAAAATGAAATGACGAAAAGTCGATGCTCCACTACTGGGTAACCAGTACATATAAATGGAGAAAAACCAAATTAAAATAAAAGCCAGCCAAAAGTTGGGCATCGCTGTACTCGCAAAAATGAACAGGCGCACCACACGATCAAACCAATGGTCTTTGTGCACGGCGCTCAGCACACCAATGGGAATACTGACACAGATAAGAAAAACCAAAGATAAACTCGCCAATTTCAATGTATAAGGAAAACTGCGAGCTAACTCATCAAAAACGCTTCGATTCGTATTGGTGTACGACACACCAAAGTCACCTTGTAATGATGCGCCTAACCAATGACCATAACGGACTAAAAACGGACGATCCAACCCAAGTTTTTGACGAATTTCTTCTATCGCTTCAGGGCTTGGGGTTGTGTCATTCACACGCAGTGCTACTTCAGCAGGATCGGCAGGAATGATATTGACTAAGGCAAAAGCGATAAAAGAGACAAAAAATAGTGTCACCATTGCACTCAATAGCCGCTGAATAATGTATTTCGCCATGCAGATACATTCTCAAAAAACAGTAAATAAAAAGACTGACACGTAAGGTCAATGTCAGTCGTCATACGATTAAAAGATGGCAGATGAAAAAGTGTTCACCGAACCGACATACGCTGAAATGGGATTTCGAACTGAGAAGGGTTAAATCCCACATGTTGAACACGTCGGTTAAAGATCGCCCGATTTTGCTCGTAAGTAATTGGAATATAAATTGCCTGTTCATGTAGCGTTTTTAGAACATAGGTGTAATGTGCTTGACGCTCTGCTTCATCGATCGCTTCAAGCGCAGCCAAAATATGGTTATCGATTGCTGCTTTTTCAGGCATTCCCTGTTGAGCCGCATAATCACCATAAACCGGCTTACGCATTCCCCCTAAGAAAGATTGAGGATCGTAAGGCGTTCCCCAAGAGATGTTAAATGACAAATCAAAATCACCTTGTTTCAGACGATCACGGTGAGCTTGCTCTTCTTCCCCCACCAAGTTCATTTTCAATCCCACTTTCGACCATTCGCTTTGTAAATATTGTGCAATGGTGCGTTCAACCACTTTATCACTGTCATAAGAAAGCGTAATTTCAAAAGGCTTACCATTTAACTGACGAATTTGTCCTTCTTTTTTCCACCCAGCTTCATCCAGTAATTTTTCCGCTAAAGCAACATCATAGTGATAGGGAGCCAATTCAATATTGGCATAAGGTACATTCTTCGCTAACAACGTATCCGCGGGTTTTTCTAGGCCAAGCATAATACGGTCGGCAATTATCGCTTTATTTGTTAAGTGGCTCAGTGCTTGACGTACACGTGTATCATTAAGATTTTCACTTTTCGAATTTAAGATCAACATGCGGGTAGAGACAGGCTCAGAAAGCGCAGTAGCAAAACGTTTATCTTTTTCAAACTGTTGATACGCCTGAGCCGAGACCAACTGCAACCCATAGACCATGTCAATTTCACCATTACGAAGAGAAAGTAAGCGTGATTGATTATCAGGAATAACTTTAGCTACGATTTTTTCAATTTGAGGCTTCTCACCCCAGTAATGATCATTACGCTCAAATATTGCACGTTGGTCGATAACATTATCCGTTAATACATAGCTGCCAGTGCCCACATAACACAGGGTTCCATTTTTAGTCGTGCCCTCTTTAAAACATTTCGGCGAAAGAAAACGAAACGGGCGAGTCACACCTAATTCAACAAGAAAGGGATAGTAGGATTGAGCAAACTCCACTTCAACCGTATGGGAATCCAGCACCCGAACACTCTGTTTTCCCGAATTTTCTACCTCGACCATAAGACGAATGGATTCAAGCCATGTATGACGATTTGCGTTATCGAGTAATGAATCGAAATTGGCTTTAACAACATGGGCATCAAATGGAGTGCCATCAGAAAAAGTTACATCATCACGCAGTGTAAAGGTATACACTTTCCCCTCTTTCGAGGTTGTCCAACTCGTTGCGAGCCAAGGCTCAAGAACCCCATTCTCACCAAGATGAATAAGCCCTTCAAAAATAAGATTTTGTGCAAAAATTTCGCCGCCATAAAGGTGCGGGTTAAGGTCCCTAATATCACGGTAGTTAGCGAACGTAAGTATATTCTCATTCGCAAAGGTATTTTGAAGCGGAAGAACCGCAGAGACGGCCATGAGAAGAGCAGCGGTCAACGTTTTAGACGACATAGATAAACCTTCTATCAATAAACAATTCATTCATACATCGAAAAAATATAACACTAAAGTTCATGCTATTTATTTACCTAGATCAAAGAATTTGAATGATAATGAAAATAATTCTCATATACAAGATGCATATTTTGCTCAGGAAAACGTTAAATAGGGGCGAGATGGCTCACTCTGATTGAGCCTGAACATTGAAACGCCCTTTTTGAGGGGCTTCAATGTTCAGCACAGAAACGTCCGCTAGCGATTCACTAAAAAGAACCGATCATTTTTTAGACTGGCGAAAGGATTTGATAATTGAACGAATTTGTACAAATACGACCAAGAAGAAAAATGAGGCCAATACCATAGAGACCGGACGTTCAACGAATGCAAGTAGATGACCATCCGACTTAATCATTGAAGAGAGTAAATTTTTCTCCAACATCGGACCAAGTATCATGCCCAGAATAATAGGAGAAATCGGGTATTCTGCCCGTTGTAATAAATACCCCACCACACCCATACTCAACATGACAACAATCGATGAAAGTGAGTTGTCAATAGCAAATGACCCGACTGTACTGAAAATAATAATAATCGGATATAGAATGGCTTTATCAATAAAAATAATTCGTTTAATAAAATTGACAACGATGGTCGCCAAAGGGATAAGCATCAAGTTAGCAATAAAAAACAAGATGAATACGGCATATAACTTTTCTGGTTGAAATAGAAATAGCGTCGGCCCGGGATTCATATCCTTCATATAGAGTACACCAATAATGATAGCCGCGGCCGAATCCCCAGGAATACCAAAGACTAAAGAAGGAATCCAACTTCCGGCCAAACTGGCATTATTGCTTGATGAGGAATCAATAATCGCCTCTTCTGAACCTTTTCCATATTTTTCCGGTGTCTTAGAAAATTTTTGAGACAAGGCGTAAGAAATCCAAGCCGCAATATCTGCGCCTGCTCCCGGTAACGCTCCGATAAGCGTACCTAAAATACTACTGCGACCGATATTAAATTTGTATCGCCATAGTGTTCTCGGAACCCCTTTAAATAAATTAAAGCTCGATTGCGTTGGGATCACATCTTGTTTTCTGGTCGTGATCTTACCTGCATAATATTCAATAGCACCCGATATGGCGAATAAACCAATCATTGCCGGAATAAAGCTGATTCCCTGCAACATACTCACCTGACCAAAAGTAAAACGCGGTACACCTGTAATTTGATCGTAACCAATGCAAGCCAGTAGCAAACCTAAACAGAGTGTCACCATCCCTTTTAAAGGGTACTTCCCCACCACTAACGTTGCACAGGTCAACCCCAGTAAAGAGAGCCAAGTATATTCATAGGAACTGAACTTCAATGCAAATCTCGCTAAAACAGGAGCCGCGAGCATAAGAATTAAGGCACCAATAAGGCCACCAATCACTGAACTGGTTAAACCAATTCCTAATACACGGTTTAATTTACCTTGCTTAACAAGCTCATTGGAATCCGCCACATACGCTGCCGAAGCAGGTGTCCCTGGAATTCTCAGCAAAGCTCCGGGAATATCTCCAGCATAGATGGATGAGGCACCAATAGAGATCATAAGAGCAAGCGCTGGAATGGGGTCCATAAAAAAGGTAAATGGAACCATAAGCGCAATCGCCATTGTGGCCGTTAAACCGGGAATAGAACCCACAACCAACCCAAAAAGACCAGCGGCAGTCACGGCTAAAATGGCATTTAAGTCAATATATTGTAACGCTTCTACTAAAACAGACATCATCAGCTCCTATCACCACATACCATCAGGTAAGGCCACCATGAGAATATGGCCGAAGATATAATAAATAATCCCTGAGGCTAAAACGGAGTACACGACATTCATAAAAACAGATTTAGGGTTGCGTAAACTCATTAAGCTAAATAGTAATATTCCCGCACAGATTAAAAATCCCAGATATGAAATGAATATTATGAATAATCCAATTGATACGATAATAAGTAATACAGCAAATATTTCTAGCTGACTAAATGCCAAGTTTTCTCGTTTTTGACGAAGATGAACGATGCCATCCAACACGGTGAACACCAGTAAAAATGCACTAAGAATCGTTGGCATATAACCAGCACCATAGGCACTCACTCCACCATACTGACTAAGACTTGTCACTAGGATAAGTAGAGAGAAAGTTCCAATAATAAATTGGGAGAGAGGTAAGAAACGCATAATATACCTACTTGCTCTAGAAGATGAATATTCATGACCGATCGCCATGGACTAAAAAAGTAGAGAGAAGACAAAAACACTTGTCTTCTCTTATTTCTCTAATTTTTTAATTTATCGATGAGTTTTCCATATTTTTCATCTTCAGATTTCATAAAGTCACCCAACTCATTACCAAATAATGGATACACTTCAAAACCTTGTTTAGTCGCAAAACTTTGCAATTTTCCTTCCTCAAACACTTTTTGCATCGTAGCAATTAATTTATCTTGAATGTCTTTAGGAATTCCCGCAGGTGCAACTAAAGTATTCCAAGTAGCAAAACTGTATTCATAGGGAGTTACTTGTTGGAATACGGGAATATCTTTGTAAAGACCCACGTTCGTTTCAGCCATTGTGGCTAAGTTTTTAACCATACCGGCTTCAACCATGCTTTTTGCTTCACCCGGTGAAGAAGTTGTAAAATCAATCCCACCTGAGACTAATTCCATTAATGCCGAACTTGAACCTTCAGAAGGAACATAAGTGACTGAATTGGCGGGAACCCCCATTGCATCTAACATCCCGATTAGATTTAAATGCCAACCGGAATTCAAACCACTCCCTGACGCTTTCAGTTTTCTAGGATTATTTTTTATGTAGTCGGTCAGTTGATTAACATCTTCAAACTGAGAGTTTCTTGCCACTTGAATTCCTCCTAAATTCACAGCAAGGCGTGTAATGGGGGTGTAATTCTCATAGCTTAATCCTGTCATCCCTTGATGGCGCATCATCGCAATTTCAACCGTTGCTACACCCAATGTGTAACCGTCAGCTTTTGCTTTTGCCATGGCATCATGGCCAACAACACCAGCACCACCAGTGCGGTTAATGACGTTAACATTAACCCCCAATTGCGCTTGAAGACCTTCAGCAACAAGACGCGCAACCGTATCCGTATTACCTCCCGCACCCCATGGCACAATGATTTGGATTGGTTTTTCAGGCCAAGCGGCCATTGCGCTAGTTGAGGCAATCAACGCGGTAGTAATGAGACTTAATTGTAGGGGACGTTTCATGTTAGAACTCCTGTAGTTTTTATTCGTTCAGGTAAAAGAACTTTAATCCAATCTTTTAATCTGTTGACGATGCCATTGCGCAGACGCGGCGATTTGCTCAAGGATCACGCTTAATCCCCAGAACTTCTCTAGTACATCTTCATCTGTCACACGGCTATGCGTGGATTTAAAAGTACCGAGGCGTTGATGGAATACTTTGGCATTTTTGGGGTAACCTAAAGTCTCTGTTACCGCACTTAATGAGAGGAACCACGAAAGCTGCTGGGCATATTCCGGTGCTTCGGACGCATGATGGTATAACCAGTTATAGAGATCAGGGTGAAAGTTGGTGAACACACCACTGAACCCTTTTGAACCCTTTTGCATTGCTTCATAAGCAATCGCAGCATTGGCATTAATAATGCTAAATGGTGAGCCTTCGACTAACTGCACTCGGCGAGTAACGGTTTCAAGATCGCAGCTGACATCCTTTAAAACGACAAAGCGACCAGAATGAGCACAAAACTGTATTTCTTCATCGGTCAGTAGGCGACGGTAAGGGGCGGGGCATTCATACAAACCTAACGGCATGTCAGCGGGAAGCGCCTCCATCAGCGTATTAAGATGACGAAGAAAAACCGCCGTTCCCTCGTTATGAGGATCCAGACGATTTGAGACAAGAACTAAAGCATCAACCCCCGTCTTAGCCATTGCATTCAATTCAATAATTTGGTCTTCAATCGTTGGTGATATATGGCCTGAAGAGATAACAGGGATACGACCTGCTGTATAGTCAACCACAAATTGAGAGAGAGAAACCCGTTCCTCTAACGATAGAAACAACATCTCACTTGATTGACAAACGGCAAATAAAGCGTCAGCTCCATTATCGATATACCAATCAATGAGGTTTTCTAACCCTTTATAGTCAATTTCATTCTTCTCGGTAAAGGGAGTGAGCATTACCGGAATAATTCCTTCAATCGTTTTCATTGTCTTTGTCCTAAATAAATATGGGGTCTTTTGGCTAAACCATCACTATCGATACTGGCTGCTGAAGCATACGCGCCTCCACTAGTGTTTTATTGGGCATATTCGCCGCCCCTTCTCTCTCTACCGCAAGAGAAGCAAAAGCGGAGGCATAAAGCGCTGACTGAGTCATATTTTGTCCTTTTGCTAGAGAAGCCGCTAACGCTCCATTGAAAGCATCACCGGCCCCCGTGGTATCAACAGCAACAGCATTGTAAGAAGGGATATGAAAAAATTGAGAACCCTCAAATAAAAGCGCCCCTTGTTTACCCATAGTAATAATGACGCTCTGGGCACCTTTTTGATGAATAATCTGAGCCGCCTGTTTTGCCGATTCAACATCGGTGACTTCAACACCAGAAATTTGTGATGCTTCTGTTTCATTGGGAGTCAGTAAATAGACATAAGGAATAAACCTATCCACATCAGGCGAATAAGGAGCCGGATTTAAAATAACTTTAACATTCAAACCCTTCGCTAATTTTATGACCCCCTCAATCGCTTCAAAGTTATTTTCCATTTGAACTAGCAGTACGTTAGATTCCGTCAAATACGGTATCAGTTCGGCCACTTCTTCATTCGTCACCCACTGATTAGCACCAGGGCAAATAGCGATAAAGTTTTCACCAACCTCATTCACATAGATAACCGCACTCCCGGTTGTCGTTTCATCGGTCTCATAGATTGAAAAAGATTCCATTCCACTAGAATCCAAATGTTTTTTTGCAAATTGATTGAAATGGTCTTTTCCCACTTTGGTGGCAAAATGGACACGAGCCCCCGCAGAATGAGCAGCCAGCGCTTGATTTGCACCTTTCCCCCCTGGACCTAATGTGGTTTCTTTGGCAACCAGTGTTTCGCCATTTTTGGGAAAACGCGCAACTTTAGCGACAATATCGACGTTGAATGAACCAAACACACAGACTTTCCCAACCGCATCCTTGGCACTTCTTATATAGCTATCCATGACATGCGCCCGGTGGTGTGTTTGTATTAAATGACTAATATCCAAATGTTTATCTTGTAATAATTCATTCTGCATAAGATGTCTTTTCAAAGAAGCTCCCCCATGATGACGCACCACCAACCCGTCACACTGAAGTTGCGACAAATCGGTGCGGATCGTTTCTTTTGTTACCTCTAACTGTGAAGCAAGAAAGCTCACACTGGCTTGTCCTTGGTGACGTAACAACCGAATTATTTTCTCCTGACGCTGTTCTTTGTACATAATTCACCCATCCTTATGCTTACGTTGATTCTAATTGCATCCTTGTGGAATGGTGGGATGATATTCAAACAAAAAACAACCAAACAAAAATAAACAAAAAAACACCCCTTCGATTTCAAAAAGTGTGAGCAAGGTTATCTTCAGGATGATGAACCCGTGGCCCCGATAGCAAACTTTGCTCCCGATTATATGTTCCACATTTCTGCGTTATCTAAGGCAATTAGCCCTGCTATGCGTTGTGGTTACTTAAAAATATCAAGCAGCCAGATCGGTTTGCTATGGAAGCAAAAAATCGTGGTGTCATAGTGACAGGTGGTCGTTACTTCTGCGCAAATAATGAAAGTACAGCCCATGTCAGATTGTCTTTAATGTCCATTGGGAATGAGGCTCGATTGAGAGATGGCTTGAATCAGCTCCAACGATTATTGGATTCAGACATTAATAGCTTTTTTCCGTACTAAAAAATCGAACTCATGATTTTAAAGTGGTTAAGATAGGGTGGATTTGGTAAGCCACCCTGAGTAGTACAACCTTCTAAAACTCGCAAACGGATACACTTTTTTGGGGTTACTGATAGTTTTCGAAGATGGACAACGTACATAACTTGCCCATTAATAGGGTAAAAACAACTGAATTAAGTTTAGGCGGTGTTTTTGGGGGGGGAATTATATGTTTTGGAAGACGTTTTATGCTTTCAGCGGAAAAATATTGGGTGGAAGCCCCAGCCACATCCCGGCACACACGTCATTCGCTGTGGCTGCTTCCTTCCGGACCTGACCAAGTTCACGAACTAGTGTTGCGGGAGGACCAGAGCCTCCATAGAGCACTTTAACGTTACCGCTAAAGAGTGCGTGGATTATCAAGCATCCTTAGCGCTATTGCAACCCTAAATCCTTAGAAAATCACGGTTCCTACTTTAACTGACCAGCAATTAATCAATGGGAGCCCTAACTCAGAGAACAACGTAAGATACGTGTAATTAACCAGCATCATAATACTTGTTCCTCAATACTTTTAATTAAGTAATCCGTCATCCAAGCGGTTGCGAGTAAGCATAGCCAAACGACAAAGACCGCATTCGGAACATCTATGGCCGGAGAAACCACTACTACCATAAAAGCAATAGCAGGAAGCGTCCAGCAAAGTAGCTTTGCCCAATTAAAACGAGGAATTTTTACCAAATTACTGACCATGGCCAAAAGACCAGTAATGCATAAAGCAAGAAGAACGGCAAATGTCGCTTGCGCTATCCACAGAGGAACAAGTAGAGCCAGTGCCCACCAGTTTCGATGTGAAGAGACTTTCCAACTATTTGCAGCCCACCATATGGCCATTACGGAAAGCAGTTGAATCACGGTGATGCTGGGGGTTCCATCTAACTTATCTGCCGATTGTGTGACCATAATTCCGACCTGTAAGGTCAGTAAAATGAGCCCACAAACAACGACAACACCGATATTGCTGGAACGAGAAAAAGCCACCATCATAAGCGGAAACAAGACCCACATACTGACAGAGAGTGAGGCTGGCTGGTATGCGAGTGTCATACCATAGATAGCCATCGCCACTAGGAGGACGATACCCGCAATCCCATTGCGAGGAAAAATCCACAACGCTGGAATAATCAGGGCAATAAACGGAAGTTCATCCGCCCTGAGCCCGATTGTCTGACCGCAAACCATCGCCAAAAGCATTGTGATCATAAATTGAAAGATGGACAATACCATACCCGCTCCTTATACCTATCCGTGGTAACCATTGAACTAGGGCTTTATGAGTATGGACCAGTTTTCACAACAAATCTTTGCGATCATTCACCAAATCCCCTTTGGACAGGTAGCAACCTATGGACAAATTGCCAAAATGGCGGGTTATCCCGGATATGCACGTCATGTCGGTAAGGTGCTTGGCAAACTCCCCGAAGCAACTCGCTTACCTTGGTTTCGAGTCATCAATAGTCGGGGGGAAATTTCTTTATCAGGCCAAGATAAAGAGCGTCAACGAACACAACTGATGGCTGAAAACATCGCGGTAAGTGAAAAAGGGAAAGTTCGTTTAAAGCAGTACCAATGGCAGCCGTAAGGCCACCATTGAGGGAGAATAATTAATGACGAACGCCTACAAGATTTAAATCGACTTGGGTGGTATGCGCCGCATCAGTAATAACGCCGTAGTACATGTCGGTGATAAACAGTAGTTGCCCATCCACCTCAATACGAGCGCTCACACTATAGCGGTTTTGAGCAATAATTTTCGAAGCATCATAAGCCAGTTCAAAATCAAAAGGGACTTGCTTACCTTGCGTTTCAATACGTTGCGTTGCAATCACTTTTGCTGGCGCATCTGCTAATGATACATCTTGTAACGAAATGCTCACCACCGCTTGCTCAGGCAGGGCAATGCGCTCACGATAAGCCACCGTTCCGCTAATAGACGCCAAGGTGTTTTCTGTGTTTTCATTACTGCCGTACTGACATCCCGCTAAAACGGCACCTAATATAAGGGATGTCACCAAGAATAGGATTTTTTTCATTTTCATTCTCTTTAATTAATAGAAACTGGAAGTGTTGCTGAGTATAAATGCCGTTTCATACTGTGTCATGGTTAAGATTCAATCTTGACAACTATTTGACCTATTTCACAAAATAGTGGCTAATACATCCGTTAATCCATAACGTAAGCTTGTAAAAAAGACAGCATCAGGTGAGGTTCATGAGTAAACCATTAAGCGAATTGTTACGCCTACTTCAATTAGAAAAACTCGAAAAAGGCTTATACCGAGGGGAAAGTGAAAACCTTGGCCTACCACAAGTTTACGGGGGGCAAGTGATAGGGCAAGCATTGTCTGCGGCTCGTTATAGTGTAGATTCAGATAGAACCGTTCACTCCTTTCATAGCTATTTTCTCTATCCTGGCGACCCTGAAAAACCCATCATTTATGATGTGGAAAACCTACGCGATGGACGAAGCTTTAGCACTCGACGCGTCAAAGCCATTCAAAATGGTCGCCCTATCTTTTACCTTACCGCCTCCTACCATGTGGATGCTTCTGGCTTTGAGCACCAAAAAACGATGCCTGATGTTCCGGGGCCAGAAAACTTTGCATCAGAATCGGAATTAGCCGCGCAAATCGCTCACTTACTTCCTGAGCCTATGCGTAAAATCTTCTGTGGAGAGAAACCCATTGAGATTCGCCCAGTCACAGTGATTAACCCACTTAAACCACAAAAAGAAGAGCCGAAACAGTACTTATGGATTCGTGCAAACGGAGAGGTGCCAGATGAACAATTGATTCATCAATATTTACTGGGTTATGCCTCCGATTGGGGTTTTTTAGTCACCGCTTTGCACCCTCATGAAGTTTCGTTGATGACGCCAAAATTCCAAGTAGCGACGATTGACCATTCCATTTGGTTCCATCGCCCATTTAAAATGGATGAATGGTTACTGTATGTGATTGAAAGCCCAACCGCCAGCAGCACTCGTGGCTTAGTTCGAGGTGAGATCTATAACCAGCAAGGTGATCTAGTGGCAACCGCCGTTCAAGAAGGGGTTATGCGCTTTAAATAAAGTGTTCAAAGCGGTAATGCGGTGGTGTATTTCAAAGACTCCATCGCAAACGTCGACGTTACATTATTTAAACCATGCACCCGATTGACAAGCTTCTTATAAAACTGGTCAAAGTGTTTCATATCTTTGACCAACACTTTCATCATGTAGTCATACTCTCCAGCCATTCGATAGAACTCCATTACTTCAGGATATTCATCGACAATCTCAACAAAATGTCGATACCATTCATGGGAATGATCACTTGTTTTTACCATCACAAATGCAGTAAATAACAGGCCTAATCGTTCAGGGTTAAGTAAGGCTACCCGTTGCTGGATCACGCCAGACTCTTCCAGTTTTTTCAACCGCTTCCAGCAAGGCGTTGTCGTCAAATTGACCGCCTCTGCTAACTCATTCAGCGATAGGGTACTGTCTTTCTGTAACATGGATAACAGCTGTCGGTCGATCTTATCTAATTGCACATAACCTCCCTTTTGTAGAAAAATTTTCTATTAATCTAGCAAACAAAAGGCAATTTAACCAAGTTTTTCTCCGAAACATGGGGTTAAATGATACGTATAACGTCATTCATCATTTACGGGTAATGAAGAGTTTACCGTCGTTCAGATAACAGGAAGAAACCATGTGTACCGATCATCAATGGATTAACAGTGCGATTCGTAAAATAGAAGCTGATTTTCAACGTTCTGCAGACACGCATTTGATTAAACTCGATCTTCCCAGTGTTTCAGGTATCGATCTCTACCTTAAAGATGAGAGTACTCATCCAACAGGGTCTCTCAAACATCGCTTGGCTCGTTCACTCTTTCTGTATGCAATTTGTAATGGTTGGGTTGGCCCCAATACACCCATTATTGAATCCTCATCAGGAAGCACCGCGGTTTCTGAAGCTTACTTTGCCCGTTTACTTGGTTTACCGTTTATTGCAGTCATGCCTAAATGTACCGCCCGCAAGAAAATCGAGCAGATCGAGTTTTATGGTGGGAAAGCCCATTTGGTTGAAAGAACGGATCAGATCTATGCAGAATCGTCTCGTCTTGCTCAAGAATTGAATGGCCATTATATGGATCAATTTACTTATGCAGAACGAGCTACCGACTGGCGTGGCAACAGTAATATTGCCGACAGCATCTTTAAACAAATGCAAAAGGAAGAACACTCCATCCCAACTTGGATCGTCATGAGCCCAGGAACAGGTGGAACCTCTGCAACGATTGGCCGATTTATTCGCTATCAGCAACACAACACCCAGCTGTGTGTGGTTGACCCAGAAAATTCGGTGTTTTTTGATTATTACCAAACACGCAATCACGCCCTAACCTTAGCGTGTGGTAGCAAAATTGAAGGCATTGGTCGCCCACGTGTCGAGCCGAGTTTTATTCCAAATGTGATCGATGATATGCGAGTGGTTCCAGATGCTGCGAGCATTGCAACCATTCATTGGTTAGAGCGTATCTTAGGAAGAAAGGCGGGCGCTTCCACAGGAACCAACCTGTATGGCGCGTTACAGTTAGCCAGTGAAATGAAACAAAAGGGAGAACGTGGTTCCATTGTCACTTTACTCTGTGATAGCGGCGAACGTTACCTCGACACCTATTACAATCCAGAATGGTTAGCCACCAATATTGCGGATTTATCCCCTTATCTTGCTAAATTAGAAACATTCCAATCTTGCGGTGTTCTCGACTGATCCCTCTTTCTTTTCAAATGGTCAGAGATATAACGCCTCTCTGACCATCCGTATCAAAAATATGACGTCCATTTGACCCTCCTGACATAAATCTGCTCAATAATAACAGCGTCATCAACCACTTCAGTTTGGACAAGGGAAGAACACCATGAAAAAGACATTTTTTGCGCTTAGCGCACTCACATTCATTCTAGCGGGCTGCGATAGTGCCGAACAAACAACGGCCACAGTTGAGCCATCGACGGTTCACTCCCAAACCGCCTCCAACACAGAAGCCATCATCAATGAGACCTTTACGTCAGAACATACCGCATATAACAGCCTAGACTGGCAAGGGACTTATCAAGGTGTCCTTCCTTGTGCTGATTGCGCTGGAATAGAATATACCCTCACGCTTAATGATGATCTGACCTACATACTAACCCAAGTGTATCAAGGTAAAGAAGATACCAAAGCGTTAACAAGTGAAGGGAAATTTCACTGGGAGAAAAATGGCAGTGTGATCACGTTAGAAGATGAATCTGACACGCCTAATCAATATTTTGTGGGGGAGAATATCCTGATGAAGCTGGATATTAACGGTGAAAAAATCACCGGTGATTTAGCATCACTGTATAACCTTAAAAAACAATAGCCCGCATAACACAGCACCCCAAGCAGGTTGAGCTTGGAGTGCTGTTATGAGCTACACCGTTCTGTTCTGCCGAGCCTCAAAAGCCGCTAATTGCTCTGGTGTGGCCGGCAATTGATGGTTTGTTTTCCACTCATCATAAGTCATGCCATAGATACGTTCACGAGCATCATCAAGGGGCAACGCGATACCAAGATTTTCAGCTTCCGCTTGATACCATTTGCAAAAGCAGTTGCGACAAAACCCAGCCAAGATCATCAGATCAATATTCTGCACTTCTTTATTATTGTCTAAATGCGCTAATAAACGGCGAAAGACCGCAGCATCGATTTTATCTTGCTGATCTTGAGTCAAATTAAGGTGGTTAAACGCTGTCATGAGACTTTCCTTTCTTTGTTAATCATTTTATGTCATCGCTCATCTTAATCACTTACCACAAGATAGCAAAACGCCCAAGACCAGCTTGGGCGATTTACACAATGATAAGATGACAATCTAACCTTGAATACCAACGATAAGCCATGGTGCATTTGGCACTCTCAGATCGCGCTCTAAATGCCAGACATCTTCGATATCTTCTTCAATCTGTTCCCCTGAATCACGATAACGACCACTAAACTGCAAACTTAATTGAGCTTTGCTCGCATCATAATCAGCACGCACGATTTCTGCATCCACGTACATCACCTCTGTTTGAGGCTCACTTTCTAATTTTGCTCGCTCCGCTTTTAAGTCATCAAACAAACTCGCAGAGACATATTCTTGAATGGTTTCAAGCTGATTATGATTCCATGCCCCTTGCAAAATACGATAGTGCTCACGAGCGCCATTAATAAACGCAACTTTATCAAAACCCGATGGGTAGTTATGAGGAACATCACTGTGCATTTGCGAACCAAAGCCACCCGTATTGTCTGCCTGCTCAAAATTGTGAACATTGGGCTGACGATGAACGCCACTATATGCAGGTTGCTGGTGATTCATCGAGCCTTGTTTGGCACCAAGCAAACCCCGCATTAATTTGAAAATAACAAAAGCAATTAACCCGATGATTAAAATATCCATAAACTGGATACCTTCAAAGGCCCCTCCAAAGAAAGCCGCCAATAATCCTCCAGCTAACAACCCGCCAAGCATACCGCCCATTAAGCCTTTCTTACTCGACGTTGCTGCTGTGGTTTTCGTGGTATCTTGTTGTCTTAATGTATTAGTATTTTGATTTTTTTGCGCAGGAGCCGTTTTAAAACTTTTCCCAAATGACTTACCACCACCAAATTTTTTTGCGTCAGCAGTAGGTACGACTATCACCGATATCATCAGTAAAGCCATGAAAGAGAATAGACGTTTCATATTTATCCTTAGAGAGCACGATTCATCGCCAGATAGGCTTTGCTATACGCCGCCATCATATCTGCTTCAACTAGCCAAGCAAACCATTTGACTTTATTGACATGTATCAGAATATTGCAGCCTGATTAAGTTGACGCTCTATCATGGGCTGTTTAGAATATCGAACATTGTTCATTTTTTTATTCCGCGAATTTAGCAACCCACTATGGCCCGACGCAACGATCATACTCGAGAAGAGCTGGTCTCTTTAACGCTAAAAGCAGCAAAAGAGTTTTTAGATAAGCATTCTTATCACGAATTGAGCTTACGAAAAATCGCCACAATGATTGGCTATGTTCCAAGTACACTGGTTAATGTTTTTGGTAACTATAACCTACTGCTGTTACATGTTGTCGCTCAAACTCTCGACGAATTAGCTTATGAAGCTCAGTTGGTCGTTAGCCAGTGCCAGGAACCACAGAAGGCTCTACATCAGTTAGCTATTTGTTACCACGATTTTGCACAAAAAAACCCTTATCGGTGGCAACTCATTTTTGAACACAACATGAATGGGGAAACCTTGCCTGAATGGCAAGCTGAACGCATTGATAATATGACCAGCATGTTAGAAGAACTACTGCACATTATCGCTCCCCATCGAACTCACAGTGACGTTATACGCACCAGTCGAGTGCTCTGGGCAGGGGTACATGGAATAACCTTGCTTAGTGTTGACGATAAATTTTTTGCCAAAGAGCCTATCGATGGTAAAGCCTTGATCGACGATCTTCTCACACAGTATTTGTCTAATTGGTAACATTAAGGAACGCGAATGCCGCATTCACAGTCATCGTTGTTGACTCAGCAGCGTTTTCTTCCCTACTTCATTACCCAATTTTTTGGGGCATTCAACGATAATATTTTTAAAAATGTTTTGCTGTTGTTTGTTGCGTTTGCGAGCGCCGACTCACTCACTATTTCCAGCCATCTTTTTATCAATCTTGCCGCGGGTTTATTCATTCTCCCCTTCTTCCTATTTTCAGCATCAGCGGGAGTGTTAGCGGATAAATATGAAAAATCATGGTTCATCCGTCGTGTGAAACTGTTTGAAATTGGCATAATGTGCATTGGTGCTGTGGGGTTTGTTACTCAGAACTACGCCTTATTACTACTTATGCTGTTTCTCATGGGAACCCAATCGGCATTTTTTGGACCGGTCAAGTATGCCCTATTACCTCAACAGCTCAAGACTAATGAACTTGTCGCAGGTAATGCTTTAGTCGAAACCGGAACCTTTTTAGCGATTCTGTTAGGAACACTCGGTGCCGGAGTTATTGCCTCCGCAGAAAAGGCCCCCATGATAGCAGCAGGGGCTGTCATATTATTTGCCATCTTGGGGTACATCTCTAGCCGTTTTATTCCCATTGCTCCGGCGAGCAATCCTCAACTTATTTTTAAATGGCAACCTATAAAGCAAACGAAAAAAACAATCGCTATCGCAAAACGTGATCGCACGATTTTCCAAGCCATGATGGCGATCAGCTGGTTCTGGTTTTTAGGTGCAACTTACCTCACCCAATTCCCTAATTTTACTAAGTTATTTTTAAATGGGGGTGAAAGTGCTGTATCGTTCCTTCTTGCCTTATTTTCCGTAGGAATCGCCGTCGGCTCATTAGCCTGTGACAAACTCTCTAACCATCGTATTGAAATCGGCCTGGTTCCTTTAGGCAGCTTTGGGATCAGCCTATTTGGCTATTTCATGGCGAGCAGTATTCCCACTGACTTACCTCAATTTACCCATTTTACTGATTTTATTAGCCATTCAGAGCTTTGGCCTCTGTTTGCTTCTTTATTGCTGCTTGGAATATCGGGGGGAATTTTTATCGTGCCTCTATATGCCTTAATGCAGCAACGCGCTAAAACCACCGAACGTGCACAAGTCATTGCTGCACTCAACATTTACAATGCATTATTTATGGTTGGCAGTGCTCTGCTGGGTATCATCTGCTTAACGCTGCTTTCCCTCAGCATTCCACAGCTTTTTATCTTACTGGCAGTGCTGAACTTTTTGGTGGCCACTTACTTATTTTTGCAGGTCCCCATTTTCGTTGTTCGTCTACTCGTCTGGGCGCTAACACATACGATTTATCGCGTAAAACACAAACATCTTTACCATCTGCCAGAACATGGGGGAGCCTTGATTGTTTGCAATCACGTCAGCTATATGGATGCGTTGCTACTCAGTGCGGTTTGTCCAAGGTTAATTCGGTTTGTGATGGAAGAAGATTATGCCAACGTACCAATTTTAAGACGCTTTTTAAGCAGAGCGGGTGTCATTCCTATTTGTGCTAATAAACGCAGTTCGATTCGCCGCGCTTTTGCCGAGGTTGAACAAGCGCTACAAGAGGGGCACTTGGTGTGCATTTTCCCTGAAGGGCGCTTAACCACAGATGGTGAGATGAACCCATTTATGCGGGGAATGGATGTCATATTGAAACGCAGCCCCGTTCCTGTCATTCCAATGGCGATCAAAGGATTATGGGGCAGTTTCTTTAGTCGCTATCAAGGTCGAGCTTGTCGTGGCCTCCCCCGTAAATTATGGTCTCGAATTGAAATTGAAGCCGGAGAAGCAGTACCCAGCGGCCAAGCATCAACTGAGTTAATGCAGCAACGGGTCGCTCAGTTACGTGGCGGTTGGAAATAACCCATTATACGAGGGTGACTGATCGCACTATCACTGTGCATCGTGTTTTATTTAAGAATAACGTACTGTGGATATTGCTCAGTAAGCCAATGTTTAAGTGCTTGGCGCGACACTTTTATCCCGCTTGAAGTCAATACTTCAGGCATTGATAAGTAATGAATCGGCCATTTGAATTTTTCAAGCCTAGATTCACACCATGCATTTCCCTCTTCAATCGAAAAGGGCTGTTCGCTTTGTACAATGGCGACGGGGCGTGCACCAAAGGTCTCATCCATAACGGGAATGATGAACGCTTGTTGGATCACTGGGTGGCGATTCAGCACCGCCTCAATTTCTTCGCAGTGGATATTTTCCCCTCCAGAGATAAACTGGTTATCCGCTCGACCGATGATAACCAACTCATTGTCTTGCCAATAACCTAAATCTTTACTATCAAACCACCCCTGAATATCTTTTAGCGGGCTTAACTCACCTTGGTGATAATAACCACTCGCCAAAGTATCACCACCAATATAGATACGATTGTCGATAAGTTTTATCTTGCGGCCATCCAACACATGGCCTGCACTGGAGGTGTTGTCTACCCGTTTCGCAGTAACGGTTGAAGCAGCCTCCGTCATACCGTAACCAAGCCAAACATCAATCCCCCGCTCTGCCGCTTGGCAAGCTAAGGTATGAGGAACGTGACCCCCTCCTAATAATACATGGGTAAGAGTAAGTCGCTGCTCACTATCTAGTAGGCGTTTCAGTTGAGTGGCAACGAAGGAAGCATGGCTCACACCTTTGACATCTTCTGCTAAATTACCGTTCCCCATTTTTAAACAGGCACCAGAGTGTAGCCAACGATAAACAATCGCTAATCCTGACACATGATATAGCGGTAGGCTAAGTAACCAAGTATCTTGCTGAGTAAAGTGAAACTCACGTAACAGACCTTGTGCTGACGCAAAATGTTGCCTATGCGTATGTGCAACCACTTTAGGATCACCTGTCGAGCCTGAAGTGAAAATCAATGTGGCTAGCTGATCTGCATGGTAGAACAATTGGCCGCTTGGTGTTTTTAAAGCAGACTCTGTACTCGTTGTCACAAGCTGTGTTTTCGGACGCTGTTGCAATAATACTGAACTCGTTAGCCCTGCCGAAGGAGCAAGCCACACCCATGCTTGGCCCGAACCATATAACGAGGTCAGTTTCTTGTGTAGTTGAGTTAACGGCTGAGGCATCGTCAATGCACAGCGTATCCCTTTTTGCATGGCAGCAAGCAGCCAGAACAACGTCTCTGGGTGATTTTTCCCAACTAAGGTTAATACGCTACCTTGAGTCATTCCAGCTCGTTGTAACGATTCGGCATAGTGATTCACAATACAAGTCAGCTGCAACCACGTTAGCCGATGATCGCCCAGCCACAAAGCAATTCGTTCAGGATGGTGTTGCTGCCAAGGTGTCATGCTGATGCCGATTGCCAAACCAGTGTTTGTTGTTCCAACGGCTGAACGGGCAAATTGCATCCTGGCCACGCCACTTCTAGCTGCGCCTTAAATAGGCCTATGGTATCTAATCCCGGAATTTCATTGGGTAAGTAGGCATGAGCCAAACGGGCTAATTGTGTCAAACCTA
The DNA here is from genome assembly GCF_900167345.1 of Vibrio cincinnatiensis DSM 19608. Taxonomy (GTDB): domain Bacteria; phylum Pseudomonadota; class Gammaproteobacteria; order Enterobacterales; family Vibrionaceae; genus Vibrio; species Vibrio cincinnatiensis. Next base: position 202,336 of record NZ_FUXB01000002.1, read on the forward strand.
GGCTCGATTCAATGCTTGAACTGATCAAGGCTTGTATGCCCAAAGCCCGCGCTTTTTCAATTAGGTTAATACAACGCTGCACCGAACCTATTAACGTGGGCTTGATAATAATGGTTTTTACCCCAGTTAAGTCTTCAAGTTTAAAATCATCGCGGCGTACTGCCTGTTGTAGCGTTTCATCCCACGCAATCGCAATGCCTGTATCAATGGCAAACGAAAGGCTGTCACTTGGGGTGTGACACGGCTCTTCTAAAAAGGCTATCCGCCCGCGTAACGAGGGAGCGATATATTGAGCAAACTTCGCAGCTTTTTCTTTACTCCAAGCACGGTTGGCATCCAATCGTAAATAGAGATCAGGCATAGACTCTAAAAAGAGGTTCACCAGCATCCCATCGCGGATCGGCTCATAAAGGCCAACTTTAACTTTCGCTACTTTTTGGCCCGGCATGGCATTGAGCTGAGGAATTAACTCATCTGGGTCTCCGGTGCAAAGCGGCGCAGCCTGATATTGCCCTGTTTCCGGCAAGCCTTTCGAGAGCTCCAGTTCCGCCATTGAAAAGCCAAAAGCCACCGATGGGAAAAGACGATCCAAACAGAGAGCTTCGCCCTGTACCCATAACGCGAGCTGCTCTTTTGCTAACGCTCCAGCGTCTTCAAGTGACTCAAGGCTAAACCCAACTAAAGGGGCGATTTCGCCACGTCCAATTTGACCGTTTTCATGCAATTCAACGATAAACCCAACCCGTTCTGTTAACTTTTCATCACGGAGAATCACTCCACTATCCATGGGTAATCGATATTGATACAGTTTTGCGCTACGCGTCATCCGTTAATTTTCCTTTGCATTCAATGGGGGATCACCGCTATGTATGGTTAGCGGTGATGTTCAACCAGCCTCTGCTCGTTATGGATTACGAGGGAATTTATTAAAGTCCGGACGACGCTTCTCGTTAAAAGCGTTACGACCTTCTTGCCCTTCTTCTGTCATATAAAACAGCATAGTGGCATTGCCCGCCAATTCCTGTAAACCTGCTTGACCGTCACAATCCGCATTCAATGCAGCTTTCAAGCAACGCAATGCCATTGGGCTATGTTGCAACACTTCACGGCACCAACGGACGGTTTCTTTTTCCAAATCAGCGATAGGAACAACCGTATTGACCAATCCCATCTCTAACGCCTCTTTCGCATCATAGAAACGGCATAGGAACCAAATTTCACGCGCTTTTTTCTGGCCCACGATACGTGCCATATAAGAAGCCCCCCAGCCACCATCAAATGAGCCCACTTTAGGACCCGTTTGTCCAAATTGTGCATTTTCTGCCGCAATGGTTAAGTCACACATCATATGTAAGACATGACCACCACCGACCGCCCAACCCGCGACAGAAGCAATAACGGGTTTCGGGCAGGTGCGAATTTGACGCTGAAAATCCAGCACATTGAGGTGATGAGTCCCCGTATCATCTTGGTAACCGCCGTAATTACCTCGAATTTTCTGGTCACCACCAGAGCAGAAAGCATCTTCACCTAAGCCGGTCAAAATAATCACGCCAACACCTTCGTCATAACGCGCATCTGCCAGCGCATGAATCATTTCTTTCACCGTTTGGGGACGAAAAGCATTACGGACTTGAGGGCGAGCGATGGTAATTTTAGCTATCCCATCTGGAGATTTGTGGTAATAAATATCTTGATAAGTATCGGTACAATCGTGCCAGACCACTGGCGCATAAAGTTCTTGTTCTGAAATGCCTACTGTTTTAGCCATGGTGATTTCCATTGTTGTTGCCACCTACGCCAACTGAAGACGTAGGTAGAAGTTTTTTTAATTTCTGAGCAAACGCATCCGGTTGTTCATGATGCACATTGTGCCCAGCATGGTCGATTAGACTGTAGAACAACCCACTTTGCTCAGCGAGTTGCCGAAATTTTTGATCATTTTGCCCACACACATAATGAACAGGGAAAGGCAATCTCATCAGTTGAGGAAGCAAATAGGGCTGCGTTGCCAATGAAGTTGCTAGCAGCATCATTGCGATCCGGTGCCCAAGGTTACCACTTCGCAATCGAATCAAAGTTTGTCTTTGCTCATGATTGAGTGAAGAAAATACCGGTTGCTGATACCAATCGGCTAATACCTGAGCAATAGGCTCGGATATAAACCGCTTCGCCCATTGTTGATCATGCTGCCAACGGGCTTTTTTTTCCGCATCATTGGGTAGCCCAAAATTCCCACCCTCAATCACTAATCCTTGAATATTCAACCCATCAAACCATCCTTCGACACTGCCAATCATTGCAATGCGCCCACCCAGTGAGTACCCCACCAACCAGATGGGCGTTGTTGCCTCATAATGAGCGAGAATCGTCTGCTTAATAAGTTGACAGCACACAGCAAAATCATCACACGTCACGGCTTGGCTCTGCCCATGACCGGGTAAGTCAATAGCCAGCCAAGCTTCATCTCTCAACCGAGAGAAGACAGGTTGCCAATCCTCACTGCTACCGAGTAAACCATGCAAGAAAACCAATACTGGCTTAGCCGGTAAAAGAGAATCGAAAGAGGAAGCGCGACTATAGAGCATAAATTTGTGATAAGAGCTGCTGAATATGTGTGGCGGCTTGTTGCGATGGCGTGACAACTTCAACCAGTAATGTACCGCGCCCCTTAATCAAATGCTCATCAACGGCCGCTTGATATGCTGCCAAGGTTTCTGGCTTTTGATACGTTAACCCAAACTGCTTAGCAGCACATTCAAATTGTAAACCGTGCGGCATTTGATAAAGCGCTTCTCGTTGCTGAGCTGGCACGGGTAACAGGTCAAAAATCGCCCCACCATCATTGTTAATGACCACGATAACCAAAGGTTGTGGCGTTTCTCTAACAAGGGCTAAGGAGTTTAAATCGTACAGTAATGAGGTGTCTCCCATTAGCATTAACATGGGTTTTTCGAATGCCCGTTGCACTCCTGCCGCCGTCGCTACTAAACCATCAATGCCTGAAGCGCCACGATTAGAGAAAACCTCTCTTGGTGAGAGAGTGCTAAACATATCCGCAAGACGCACAATCAAACTATTACCAAGGAAAAGAGGAATAGCCTTTCCTCGTTCCCCCAAATCAACCGCTAACGCCACTTCACTGAGCACTTGATTGGAAAGGGGTAACTGAGCCAGTTGAGCAATACTTTGTGCATAATGTTTAAGTTCATCAGCCCAGCCAGCATAAGTCTGTTTGAGTACAGGCAGCTTACTGAGCTGCATGTTAACCCAACTTGGGATATCACAAACCCAATGCTGCTGTGCTAGATGCGCCTGATTGTTACGTGCCGCTTGCCAAGAGAGATACGCATAATCACATCGACCCGTAGAAACTTGCTGCTCAAGCCAATGATTAAGCCGTTTAGATACAATGCGTGAACCAAACTGAACGACTTGTTCACATTCACTCAATACGGCCCGAGCAGTACTATTTTGCAGCCACAAATCGTAGTGTGCCCATTCACTATTCACCCCAGATTGTGGGTCACACAAAACTGGCCAACCTAACTGTTTCGCAAAATAGAGGGCGGCCTGCGCCTCATGCAGCCGGACAGAACCAATAAGTACGACCCCTTTTTTATTCAGTAATCCATTATCGATAGGTGCAACCGAAGTGTTAGGATAATGACGTTGTGTATAGCGCTCATCGCCCTCTCGCCAACGTTCTATACTCTTTAGATAATCGGCATAAAACTGCCGATCATTGCTGGAATAAAGAGGCTCAGGGAAAGGACAGTTAATGTGAATCGTTCCGCCTAACTGAGTTTGCTGGCTTAATGCATCATCGATGGTTGTTAATAACCAATTGAGTGATAAACCGATATTGGGGCTCGGTAACGCAATAGATTGAGTCACATGGTGTGCATAGATGTCTGGCTGATAAATTGCCTGATTCGCACCACATCCAACTAAATCCACCGGACGGTCAGCCGTCAGTACAATCAGTGGCTCCCCGGTGAGTTTTGATTCAGCAATCGCTGGCAATAAATTCGCCACCGCGGTTCCCGAAGTCACGATTACAGCCACCGGTTTCTGGCTAGCTTTGGCTAAACCCAGCGCAAGAAAACCTAACCCACGCTCGTCAAAATGAGTATGAATGTTAAGTTTACTATTGGCAGCGGCTTCCAATGTGAGTGGCGTTGAACGCGACCCTGGGGCAATGCACACTTCGCTCACCCCAAAGCGAGTCAGTTCTTCTAATAAGGTTTGTGACCAAATTCGATTCAGTAAAGCTTGATCTTGATTCATGAGGCGAGACCTAACGGTAAAGAGTCCGTAATTAAACTGAGTAAGGTCGACATTTTTTTATCCAATTCTTGCCATTCATGTTCAGCAATAGAGCCGGGGACAATGCCGGCTCCCGCAAATAATTGCACTTCATCATCGACAACAAGCGCACTACGGATAGCAACACAAAACTCCGCTTTTTGCTGACTAAAATACCCCATTGAACCAGCATACCAACCACGAGCAAAAGGTTCATGCTGCGTAATAAAATCAAGCGCCGCTTGGCGAGGCAATCCTGCGACTGCCGCTGTTGGCTGTAATGCGCGAAGTAACTGCACCCCATTCACCCCAGGCTTTAGCTGCGCATGAATACACCGCTTCAAATGCTGTACTTTACGTAACCGAACTAAATGTGCCTCTGGCTCCACAGAGACTTGCTCTGAGTACGGAGTTAAACGTTCAATAATGTCATCAACCACAAACTGATTTTCATTGAGGTTTTTACTGTCATGAGTTAACCAATCCGCTAACTGTTCATCTTGCGAAGTATCACTCCCCCGACCAATGGTGCCAGCCAAGGCTTCGGTTTGCAGCTCCAGCCCTTGCCGATAATAAAGCCGCTCCGGTGTTGAGCCCATAAAGCTATGCTGACGGTCTAAAGCCAGTAAGAAGTGAAAACTATGATGATTTTCTAAATAGCTGGCTTTAAGTAACTGAGAGGCGCGGATCGGCTGATTCAGCGTTATTCGCGTTTGTCTTGCCAACACAACTTTTTGAAACGCATGGTTGTGAATACCATCCAGAACTTGATGCACTAAGTTTGTCCAATCCGAGAGATTCGGGGAATGGGTGACTTGCAATACTTCATTATGTAGAGAAGCAAGCGGTACAACCTCGTGCTGTAATTGACGTAGCGTTGCCAGTGTTCGCTGTCTATCTTGATTCACATTTGCCGCTATCGACCAACGATCATCAAAACGTATCAGCTCGACTTGTGGTAAGAAAAAAAATGACGACATGCAGCGACGATTTTTCTTGGTTTGCCCATCAAATGAACGACCTCCCCAAATACGTTGTTGCTCACCGACAATCGCATAAGCTGGCGCGGGATCAGAAAACGTATACAGTTGTCCAAGCGCGACCACCTCTTCACGAGTGTCTCGAGACTGCCAATAAAATTTAGGGAATACCGGCTGGGCTTCAAGCCAATCGATAAACGCGAATGGTGGCTTCACTGCCAACTCTTGGGTGAAACGAACGTCGTTATCCCTCGCGTCGTTTATTTGCTCTATCAACCGAGCAATGGCTTGATAAAAATGAGACAAAGCGACCTCGTCTAGTATGAGATTCGATTTAACAGTGGCTACTCTATTGAGAGTACCCGTTGAAATCAAGGTTACTGCCCTTCTTTTGTGGCTTTTGTATTTAAACAATGAAAAGTGTTCAAGCCACCTAGGGCGATTTTACGCCTTAAAATCTACTGCTGTTTCTAAGTGTGGCGAACCCCCGTTGCTTCGCGGCTTTTCTCTTCGAAGATTCAGTGTTTTAACGCTAGATTTATATTCTAAAAAAAGGCAATCTGGTGTAGTTTAATAAAAAGTTTCAATTATTTTCAGGAACATTGCAATGCAAAATATCGGGATGTCATCAAAACTCGATAATGTCTGCTATGACATTCGAGGACCAGTACTTAAACATGCTAAGCGCATGGAAGAAGAAGGGCATAAAATACTAAAGCTCAACATTGGCAACCCAGCCCCTTTTGGTTTCGATGCCCCTGATGAAATTTTAGTTGATGTCATTCGAAACCTTCCCACTTCACAAGGTTATTGTGACTCTAAAGGGATCTATTCTGCTCGTAAAGCGGTTGTTCAATATTACCAAAAACGTGGCATTCGCAGCCTAGACGTGGAAGATGTCTATATTGGGAATGGAGCGTCAGAGCTCATCGTCATGTCGATGCAAGCTCTGCTTAACAACGGCGACGAAATGCTCGTACCTGCGCCCGATTATCCACTCTGGACCGCCGCAGTTGCGCTTTCTGGTGGAACGGCGGTTCATTACCTCTGTGATGAACAAGCAGACTGGTATCCTGATATTGATGATATTAAAAAGAAAATTACGCCAAAAACTCGAGGAATTGTTCTGATCAACCCGAACAACCCAACAGGCGCAGTCTATAGCCGTGATTTTCTGTTAGAAATCATTGAAATTGCACGTCAGCATAAATTAATGATTTTTGCTGATGAGATTTACGACAAAGTTTTATACGATGGAGCAACCCATACTTCAGTTGCAACGCTCACCGAAGATGTGTTAGTCGTCACCTTTAATGGCTTGTCCAAAGCTTATCGGGTGTGTGGTTTCCGTGGCGGTTGGATGTTTTTAACTGGGCCGAAACACCTCGCACAAGGTTATATCGCGGGTTTAGAGATGCTTGCCTCCATGCGTTTATGCGCAAACGTACCGATGCAACATGCTATTCAAACGGCATTAGGGGGTTATCAAAGTATCAATGAGCTGATCTTACCCGGAGGCCGTTTACTTGAGCAGCGCGATAGAGCTTGGGAACTGATCAACCAAGTTCCAGGGGTCTCTTGTGTCAAGCCCAAAGGGGCCATGTATCTATTTCCCAAAATTGACACAAAAAAATACAACATCAAAGATGACCAAAAGATGATTCTAGATTTTCTCATTCAAGAGAAAGTGTTACTGGTACAAGGTACTGGGTTTAACTGGCCAAAACCAGACCACTTTAGGATTGTCACCCTGCCCCATGTTGAAGACTTAGAAATTGCTATCGGTCGGTTTGAACGTTTCTTGGCGACTTATCGCCAATAACACTTTCGACACTCAAACGATGATCCGTTAGGCTTAACAGGCTCTCTTTTGCATCCGCACAGAGAGCCTGTTTGTTATTGTTTAATCCGCAAGGAAGAGTACGCGCTATGAAAGAGAGTCATTTTTTTGCTCATCTCGCCCGAATGAAGTTAATCCAACGCTGGCCATTAATGCGCTCCGTTTCCAAAGAGAATGTTTCTGAACACAGCTTACAAGTTGCCTTTGTCGCTCATGCACTGGCGGTCATTAAAAATAAGAAATTTGGTGGGACACTCAACCCTGAACGTATTGCTCTGTTGGCCATGTATCACGATAGTAGTGAAGTTTTAACGGGCGACTTACCGACCCCTGTCAAATATTTCAACCCAGAAATTGCAAAAGAGTATAAGAAAATTGAAGCTGGTGCCGAACAACGCCTACTGGAGATGTTACCAGAAGAGTTTCAACCCGATTTTGAGCCCTTTCTACTGACCACCTCAGCCCACCCAGAAGATGCTGCCATAGTAAAACAAGCCGATAGTCTATGCGCTTACTTAAAGTGTCTAGAAGAACTGAGCGCTGGCAACCATGAATACGCCTTAGCCAAAAAACGGCTTGATATCACATTAAAAGAGCGACATACCCCAGAAATGGCTTATTTTCTGGAGACTTTCGCACCAAGCTTTGAATTAACACTGGACGAGATTAGCTAACTCACTGTACGTTTTATAAAAATAGGTTTCATATGGGAGTTGGGTATGCAAATAGCAATAAATCCTGAATGGCAAGAGCGCAATAATGATGAGCATAAGATCCGGCGAAATGATCACCGTAGCCCTTATCAACGAGATCGAGCTCGTATTCTCCATTCTGCCGCCTTTCGTCGGTTACAAGCAAAAACCCAAGTCCATGGTACTAATTTAAATGATTTTCATCGGACACGTTTAACTCACTCCCTTGAAGCTGCGCAGATCGGCACTGGCATTGTTGCTCAACTCAGACTTAAACAACCCGAATTTTCTGACTTATTGCCTTCCGACAGTTTGATCGATGCTTTGTGCCTTGCACATGATATTGGCCATCCACCTTATGGGCATGGTGGCGAAATTGCTCTGAACTATATGATGCGGGAACAAGGCGGGTTTGAGGGCAATGCTCAAACCTTTCGTATCGTCACAACACTAGAACCGTACACTGAACATCATGGAATGAATCTCTCTCGACGCACCTTACTGGGGTTACTTAAATACCCGGCACTACTCAGTCAAACTTGTGCGGAGAAACGACCTGAATCCGTTCCTCACCAGCGACAACTAAAAGCAAGAGACTGGACCCCAGCTAAAGGCATTTACGATTGTGACAAAGCTTGTTTAGCATGGGTGCTCGCCCCCCTCAGTCAACAAGACAGGCAACAACTAGGGCAAATGCGGCCTATTTCCTCGGCCCCTTACCAGCATAAAAAGACACGTTTTAAATCATTAGATTGCTCCATTATGGAGCTGGCGGATGATATCGCCTACGGCGTTCATGACTTGGAAGATGCCATTGTGCTTGGTATGGTCAATCAAACTCAGTGGCAACAAGCAGCAGAAGCTCAGCTCATGCACAGCGGAGATGCTTGGTTTGCCGAGCACACTAAAACCGTGACCAAAATGTTATTCTCCGGTCAGCATCATGTGCGTAAAGATGCCATTGGTGGGCTTGTTAATGCGTTACTCACTAGCATCAGCGTTAAGCCTGTTGACGTCGCTTTTGAGAATGATTTACTGGCTTTTAACGCCTATTTACAACCTAACATGGCGAATGCGTTAGAGGTTCTAAAATCATTTGTCAGCCAATATGTGATTCAAGTCCCTCAAGTCCAACGTTTTGAATATAAAGGGCAGCAGTTAATCATGGATCTTTTTGAAGCATTAGCCGCTGACCCTGAACGATTACTGCCGCAAGCGACCCGAGAGAAGTGGCAAATGGCAGAACAACATTCCGGAGGCGGTATGCGGGTGATCTGTGATTATATCGCTGCGATGACCGATGCCTATGCACAGCGTCTGCACCAACAACTTTTTTCAGCTCACAGCCTTTATTGATGCATCATTGCCGTTCGATGTTATCGATAAAACGATCGCCGTTGTCACAACGTTGACTTACCATTGGAATAGTGCCTTTCGAAAACCCCCTTTGGCATCTGTTGGATTTGATAGTCAATCATGGCTTCAAATGCGTTCAGCAATGGCGAAAAATCTTGTTTAGGTTGCCAAAGTTGCAGTAAATGAAACCCAGCTTCAACCGTAGATAACGCATTATCATTCGGCGCTTTGCGAATGCGATAATTGCCTTTTAATGTTTCCGGTAAATGTAGACAAGGTAAAGAGTGTAGCTGAGTATTGATTTGCCACATCTTAAACACTTTTTTCCACGTTCCATCGAGCAAAATAACTCGAATTTTTTGATAGCTCGAATCGACCTCAGCTGAGATGCAAGTAGAGTGCTCACTGGGGTACAACACCTGATGCACCACATCCGGCTCTGCCAATAACTGATTTAATGGCGCATGATCACGAAAATCCTCGCCCACCCACAAGCGACAATTAGCAAGCGATAAATTCAAAATACGCGCGGTTCCCATCGGACGATGTTCTTCAGTTGGATGTTGAAGAATGATAAGCTCCACAGCAGATGTTAGCGGTACGATTTCCGCACAGATACAAGCTTTATGCGCTTTTCCACATTGAGAACAATAACGAGACATATTGTGAATCTTTACCTATTGTTGTGTTTAGTCAGTTTACTCTGCTTCGGTTTACAATTTGAGCCGCTCAGTAGTGTCAGTGCTTGGCACCTAAGTGCTATTCAACAAGGACAATGGTGGCGCATCCTAACAGGAAACTTTACCCATACCAACTTTGCCCACCTTATGATGAACCTTGCTGGGTTGTGGGCCATTGCTTTTTTATTTAGACCGACACCTAAATTACTACTGATGGCTCTGCTTCTTCTCAGTGGTTGGGTAGGGGTGGGAGTCTACTTTACTGACATAACTCTATACGTAGGCCTGTCTGGAACATTGCACGGATTGTTTGCACTCTTTGCCACTCAAGAATGGCTCTATGGTCGAAAAAATAGCCGCTGGCTGGTTTTCGGTATTATAGCAAAAGTCGCATGGGAACAACGTGTTGGCGCATCTCTCGGTACAGAAATGTGGATCGAGGCTCGCGTTGCCACAGAAGCACATTTGATTGGGCTACTTGGTGGGCTGCTCTTTGCACTCTTAGAAAGAGAATACACATTACAAACAAAGCGCCCTCACTAGGCGCTTTGTCAACAAAAGATTAGACGACTGGACGCTGACCTCGAGCGATCAACTTAAGCAATACGGAGTCTGCGGCCTCCCCAGCAACACCCACCAATTTATCGGCCAGTTTTTTCTTTTGTACATAGCGAATCGAAAGCACGGTTTTATCTTTACAAGCCTTCACAATCAAATCATCTGACGTTGAAATCTCATCGACTAAACCTAAATTTTTTGCTTGAGTACCAAACCAGTGCTCCCCGGTCGCCACTTTCTCTAGCTCTAACGCAGGGCGGTGATCACGAATAAACTGTTTAAACAATTCATGCGTTTCTTCAAGCTCTTGTTTGAATTTATCTCGTGCTTTCTCGGTATTTTCACCGAACATGGTTAACGTCCGTTTATACTCACCCGCCGTCAATTGCTCAAACTCAATATCATTTTTCTTAAGCAATTTATGAAAATTAGGTAATTGCGCAATAACACCTATTGAACCTACAATCGCAAACGGCGCTGAAACAATTTTATCCGCAATACACGCCATCATATACCCGCCACTGGCTGCCACTTTATCTACAGCAATCGTCAAAGGTAATTCAGCCGCTTTCAAACGATCCAGCTGAGAAGAAGCCAACCCATAGCCATGCACCATACCGCCCCCCGTTTCTAAGCGAAGCAGAACCTCATCTCCTGCTTGGGCCACCGCTAAAATTGCCGTCACTTCTTCTCGTAGTGAAGCCACTTCTTTCGCATCAATACTGCCATGAAAGTCGAGCACAAACAGATGAGGGTCACGCTTTTCGATTAACTCTCCCCCTTTAATCGATTTTTTCAATGCTTTCTCACGCGACTTTTGCTGCTCTTTTTCACTTTTCTTCTCCGCTTTATGGCGGGCTTTTAAAAAGCTGTCATCATGCAGATAAGACTCTAACTGCTCAACGGTTTCTTTATGCTGATCGGTTAAGTTAGTGATAACCAACTCTCCCTTCACCGCGGCCTGCTTTCCTCCAACCGATTTCACAATGACTAACACCATGACGAGCGCAACCACAACGGTCACAATCTTGGCTAAAAATAAACCGTACTCTAATAAAAATTCCAATGTACTCATCCTCTTCAATGCGAATTGGTGTATTGTAACCATCTTGTCACGAAGACGAAAAGCAAATCATAACAATAAGGAAACGTAGCGTGGATTATTCTGTTTCTGTTGACACCTTAAAAAACAAAGTGATTTTAGTCACTGGTGCGGGAGATGGCATTGGCAAACAAGCCGCCCTCACCTATGCCGCTCACGGCGCAACAGTCATATTATTAGGCCGAACGGTGAAAAAACTTGAAAAGACTTATGATGAAATTGAAGCAGCAGGATACCCTCAAGCGGCGATTGTACCTTTAGATATGCTCGGTGCCACTAAGCAACACTACTTAGACATGGCCGAAACCATTGAAGGTCAATTTGGTCGATTAGATGGCGTACTGCACAGCGCTGGCCTACTCGGCGTACTTAGTCCATTTGACCAGATTGGTGAAGATACCTTTAATGAAGTGATGCAAGTGAATGTCAAAGCCCAATTTATGCTCACCCAAGCCATACTCCCTTTGTTAAAAAAGACTGAAAATGCACGCCTAGTTTTCACCAGCTCAACCGTGGGTCATAGTGGACGCGCTTTTTGGGGCACCTATGCAATCTCGAAATTTGCAACAGAAGGGATGATGCAAGTGCTTGCTGATGAATTATCGGAAACCACGATTCGGGTCAATGCCATCAATCCGGGTGCCACCCGAACCGGAATGCGGGCTAAAGCCTACCCGGCTGAAGATGTCAATCAGTTAAAAACGCCCGAAGAGATCATGCCTCTCTATCTGTATTTAATGGCACCAGAAAGCCAATCTGTACATGGCCAATGTATCGATGCTCAGCCTAAACACTAATACTGATAGGATAAAGATAATAAAAAAGCCTTGCTTTCCTGCAAGGCTTTTTTATTACGCTAAAGTGGCGCGTAACCTATCTTGAACGGCTTCCACCAGCAGATCGGGTTGAAATTTAGAAATAAATCGATCACAACCCACTTTTTGCACCATAGACTCGTTAAAACTGCCACTTAATGAAGTATTTAACGTGATATAAAGATCTGACATCCGAGGATCATTGCGCACTTCATACGTCAAACGGTAACCATCCATCTCTGGCATTTCAGCATCGGTGATTAACATTAATAGCTCTTTATTAATATCTTTACCTTCATCGCACCACGATTTAAGTAAATTCAATGCCTGCAAGCCATCCCAACATTCTATAATATTGAGTCCAAGCTGAGATAACGTTCCTTTTATCTGGCTTCTCGCTGTCGCAGAATCATCCACAATCAAAATATTTCGTCCGACCATTTCACTCAGTAGATCATGATCCAGCACTTCTTCAGAAATAGAGACGTCATAATCGATGATTTCAGCTAAGACTTTCTCAACATCAACCACTTCAACAATGTGATGTTGATCTTGCTCTTTAATATGAGTAATCGCGGTTAGGTAGTTGGAACGACCCACCGATTTAGGAGGCGGTTGAATTTCTGTCCATGCGGTATTAATAATATTACGTACCTGCCCCACCAAGAACCCCTGCACCGTACGGTTATACTCGGTAATGATCAGATTTTGTTCTTGATTCTCAAGACGAGAAGGTGGAAAACCGATCGCTTGGCGTAAATCAATCACAGGGACAGCTTCACCACGTAAAGAAGCTACACCAATAATATTTGGATGCGAACCTGGCATCTTTGTGGTCGGTGGTACTTTAATGACTTCACGAACTTTGAAAACATTAATAGCGAAGATTTGTCGACTATTCAAACTAAACAGCAACAGTTCTAGGCGGTTTTCTCCCACCAAATTGGTCCGTTGATCGACCGTGTTTAAGATACTCGACATACAAAATCCCACCAATAGAAAAGCATTATCGCTTTACAGTATATACCTAAACCGTCGTAAGGTATTTAGATACACACACAAATTTAAGTGACAAATGTAAACGCTCACAGAGAAAAAACGAAGCAAAAATTACCCTTCGACCACCTTCATCAGTAATAAACCATCGTACAACGCTTGTTTTATCAATGCAGCCCCCGGCATCGTGGCCTGTTTATAGAAACGCGATTCTAGCAATTGAAGGTCTTGATGATAAACCGGTAAACTTTGCTCCTCAATACAACGTTGGATAGCTGGGTATAGCACACTTTTCGCTTGGTTGATGACACCTCCGACCAAAACTTTCTCCGGATTAAATAAATTAATCACAATCGCAATCGCAGCCCCAAGATAACGGCCTAATTGTTCGATCACTTCAACAGCCAGTTGATCGCCTTCCGCCGCCGCTAAACAGATATCTTCAATGGTGATCTCAGGTTTCTCTGCTAGTGAGGTTTCCTCTCCTAAAGCAATGCGAATCGCCACTTGCTCTCGGATTGCTTGGGAACTGGCAACGGTTTCCAAGCAACCAATATTACCGCAATGACAACGTTTCCCTTGTGGATCAATCTGGATGTGGCCTAATTCGCCGATATTACCATGACGACCTTGTAATACCCGTCCATCGACAATAATTCCCGCCCCTAAACCATGATGGATGGAAATTAATACGGAATTATCCACATCTTGTGAGTGCCCGAATAACTTTTCTGCTAACGCCCAAGCCCGAGTATCGTTGGCAACAAAAACAGGAAGCCCCGTTGCTTTATAAATTTCCGGCCCGAGAGCCAGGTTTTCAACATTGTAATGTGGCATCTGTAGCACAATGCCCTGCTCTGAGTTAACCAGCCCAGGTAAAGTAATAGCAATACTGGTTACACGATCCAACTGAGCGGAATAGGTTTGAAAAAACTCTTCAATTTCAAATAATAGCCGAGCCAATACATCATCTTGATCCATTTCATGAATATCGATTTTGGTGTCAATCAACACCTCACCACCCAACTCATGCAAGGCAATTGTGAGGTAGCCTCGCCCAAGGCGCATGGATAAAAACTGCCAACCTTCATTATTGGTTTGCAATCCGACCGCAGGACGACCACGACTGATCGCTTCTTGCACTGTCGTTTCATGGATCAGATGAGCATCGATCAACTCACGAGTAATTTTCGTAATACTCGCGGGGGCTAACTGACTCTCTTTTGATAAATCGATACGAGAGATCGGACCTTTTTGATCAATGAGTTTATATACACGGCCAGCATTGACCTGTTTGATATGATCAATATGGCCTGGTTGAGCCATGTACATGGTGCACTCCAAAATTCAACAACCTGTCAATTTTTTTACTTTGCGAACTAATTGTGAAGCGCTTTGGTGAATAGCCGTGACAAGCATCACGCATATAGATAGAAGTTTGTGTTTTTAGTCAAAGAGTGCGCAATAAGATCCCATCAATATGACTAATAAAGATCTTTTTTTCCTAAAAAAATTAATAGGTTTTCTCTTTATTTTCTGTATGTAACACATCAAAGCCTCTTCATTCTAATGCTTGAGATTCAACTATACTTACTTCAATACCATACCGTTTACTGGAGATACTGATGAGTCCCGTCTTAAGAAAAACAAAAATTGTCGCCACATTAGGACCTTCTACGGATAAAGGAGAGGTATTAGAAACACTGATTCATTGTGGCGTGAATGTAGTACGAATGAATTTTTCACATGGAAATGCCGAAGATCATCGAACACGAGCGAATAAAGTCCGTGAAATTGCAAAAAAATTAGGAAAAAATGTAGCGATATTAGGCGATTTACAAGGTCCAAAAATACGGATCTCTACCTTTAAATACGGAAAAATTCTTTTAAATGAGGGTGATCTTTTTATTCTGGATGCTCAACTTGAACCCAACGAAGGCTCAGAAAGTGTGGTCGGCATTGATTATAAAACCCTACCAAATGATGTAAAAAGTGGCGATATACTGCTCCTTGATGATGGACGAGTTCAGCTGCAAGTTACGGAGGTTAAAGAAAGCCAAGTTTTTACTCGAGTACTGATTGGTGGCCCTTTATCAAACAATAAAGGAATCAATAAAAAAGGAGGCGGTCTCTCAGCCGAAGCTCTGACCGAAAAAGATAAACGAGATATTTTGCTGGCGGCTGAAATTGGCGTCGATTATTTAGCGGTCTCTTTTCCTCGTAATAGCCAAGATATGGATTATGCACGAAAACTGGCCCGAGAAGCGGGGCTACAGGCCCGTTTAGTCGCTAAAGTTGAGCGAGCGGAAACGGTCTCTTGTGATGAAAATATCGATGATATTATTCGCGCTTCTGATGTCATTATGGTTGCTCGAGGTGATCTCGGTGTTGAAATTGGCGATCCTGAACTCATCGCGGTTCAGAAGAAATTAATTTACCGAGCAAAAGCCTTAAATAGAGTGGTTATTACCGCGACACAAATGATGGAGTCGATGATAACCAACCCGATGCCAACTCGAGCCGAAGTCATGGATGTAGCAAATGCGGTCTTAGATGGCACAGATGCGGTGATGCTTTCAGGGGAAACCGCCGCAGGGAAATACCCAATAGAGACAGTCAAAGCCATGGCCGATGTTTGTATTGGGGCAGAAAAAATGATTGAAGCCAACCAGCAAAACTATCGAATCGATCGTGCGTTTCAAACAGAAGAGGAAGCCATCGCCATGGCTACCATCTATACCGCCAACCACCTTGAAGGTGTCGCAGCCATGGTCACGCTCACTGAATCAGGCCGAACGGCATTAATGACCTCTCGACTCAATTCTCTCTTGCCCATTTTTGCAATGTCGCGGAATGATAGTGCGCTAAATCGCTGTGCTTTATACCGTGGCGTCATCCCTTTTTCTTTTGATAGTAACCATACGGAAGGGATGATAGTGGCACAATCGGCATTACAGGCACTAAAAGAGCAAGGCCTTCTCGAATTTGGTGATTTAGTCATTATCACTCAAGGAGACATTATGGATGTCGAAGGTACGACCAATTGTATGCGTATCATTCCAGTGCTGTGATAAACATGCTGTCAATCAAAAAATAGGGAAGGTGTTGAGCAAACGGTTTGCCGTTGTTCAGCGTCTTCTTTTGCCGCTAAAAAAATCTCAATAAATTCATAGCCAGCCTGTAGTCCTAACTCATAGTCATGCAATAAATCATCATGACGGCTCAGCAATGAACTAGACTTCAGTGGTTTACTAGGCACGATTTGTACAATAAAGACATCGTCTGGCGGTGAATGTAAAAAATCACTGGTCAAAGCATAAGTCTGGTAGTGAACCATCAACATGTCTGCCAGCCCCGAATCAAACTTATTACCTAATAAGTGACTCAACCGATAAATATTATCCGCACCAAACAGCCAACGCCCACCATTTAAAACTTCTAGATGTGGATGATCTTGTTTCAACTGCTGGGACTTAACTATCTGCTGCTGAAGAAAGCCTTTCCAATCCTGTTTCCAATTCAATAGCGTATTTTGCCAATGGGTCTGAATGGAATTAAACGACTCTCTCAACCACGGAACTTGCCCCCCACTAGGGACATTTTTCAGTACATTTTGCTGACTCTCTTCATCCAGTGTTTCTGTCCTGATCACCGTGATAAAACGTGCCTCTTGTCGCCATGCCTCTTGCACCGGAATCGAAGCGGAAACACCACCATCAATATAATTCCGCCCCCCTAATGACACATTGTTCTTATATAACCCAGGAATGGCACACGTTGCTGTCAAAATTTCTCGCCAGTCATTCCCCAGCATGGGGAAATAAGCATCTTTTAAAGAAATGAGATCCGTCACTGCTGCGAAAGCTTTTCGGGTGCCAAGTGTTGAACGCCCCATGTCTAAATCTAAGCGATAGGGATAATGACAAATTTTGTCTAGCGCCCAATCTAAATTAAGCGGCTGTTTACGGCGAATATAACTAAACAGATGAAAGAATTGTGGATCGGTGGTCAATTCAAGAATAAAAGCTTTACCTAAGCCATGCTGACGGCAAAGATAAGCACACAAATTAAGCGCACCCGCAGACGTGCCATAGAATTCATGAAATGGATCAAAATTGGATAAGATAAAGGCATCTAAAACACCTGCGGTAAAGATCCCTCTTTGTCCTCCCCCTTGAGTAACTAACGTATTCTTGCCTGTAACAAATTTTGAGAGTCGATGAAGATCGACCCTCTTTTCTAGATCAGAAATGGTACCACTGTTCACCATAGGCGAACCCTTCTTGATGATTAATAAGCAATCGCAATGACTCCGTACCCAATTAAGATAACAAAGACGGTTGCTGTAATCACTAAAGCATACTTAAGATCGCGTTCCATAAACACCTCCTTTTTAGTCTATACCCAAATAACTTTCCACCGCGTAGAGGGACGATACCGAAATCCTCTTAAGATAACGTCAATAACAAAATTGAAACCCAAAAGGTGACGGATAGCTCTACCACAAAAAGTTATCATAGGATAACTAACTAATAACATTTGATTGATACTTATACAATCATTGTGGTTTTTATAGCGACAAATATGAAGTTGTTATCACACTAATCAAGAGATAACTCAGCCACTCTTTTTCTGAGGTGGGCAAAAATAAAGCCACCAAAGCAATATCATCGATAATAAAGCCAGTCTATTGGAGCCATTCTCTGATGCCTGTCTATTTTTTAGTCACATCTTCTATGAATCTATACAGTTTTATTCGTTAGCTATTATGCTCAGACCAGTTAATCCATTCATTAAGTTCGATAAATCACAAATATATAACTATATTTATCTCAATTATTCTTTTTTTAACCTATTCAAGAAGCATAAAGTGATGTTTACATTCTATTGCTATCTCCAACATATAACTGTAGTCTCTTAACCAATGCGAAGCTGATTATTTCAGACAACGCAAACACACATCGATATATTTAGAGTAATATTCTGAGTTCTTGGTACTCTGGAGAGAGATAAACCTAGGTTTAACTCAACAATGGAAGATGAAACAATAACTTAACAACTAGACCAGATTCAAATCTGGCTAATTGGCCAGGGATAGAAGGCCTGCTATACGTCCCAGATGCATTTAAGCTGAGGAACCGCTCGCTTCTATTCACTATCTGTCTTCTATGAATACACCAGTTTATTAGGAAGCTTCATACCTCAGGGAAGTGATAAGGAGTTAATGATGAAGCGAGAACAATGGGGGTCCCGAGCAGGGTTTATATTAGCTGCGGTCGGTTCGGCGATTGGATTAGGGAATATCTGGCGTTTCCCCTATATGGCCTATGAAAACGGAGGCGGTGCATTTTTCATCCCTTACTTATTTGCTATGTTAACGGCAGGGATCCCTTTTATGATCCTCGAATTTAGTATGGGACAAAAAAATCGCGGCTCAGCACCCACAACCTTAGCGAAGATTCATTCGAAATTTGAATGGCTTGGTTGGTTTCAAGTGGGTATCGCAGCGGTTATTGGCGTCTACTATGTGGCCGTCATTGGTTGGGCCATTTCTTATTTTGGTATGTCTTTCACACAAAGTTGGGGGGCTGACACCAATACGTTCTTCTTTAGTGAATACCTCAATCTTGGTGATAACTCTCCAACACAGCTTGGCTCTATTCAATGGAAGATAGCCCTTGCAATGGCCATCGCTTGGGCGATTACTTATGCAGCGATTGTTGGTGGCGTTAAATCAGGGATCGAACGTGCATCGAGAATTATGATGCCTATCCTATTTATTATGGTTCTACTGCTGATTGCTCGGATGATTTTCTTACCAGGCGCATTAGATGGTGTGAACTATATGTTCGAGCCCGATTTCAGTAAAATCTGGGATGTAAAAGTATGGGCTGCCGCTTATGGGCAAATCTTCTTTACCCTAAGTATTGGTTTTGCCATTATGCTGGCCTATTCAAGTTATCTTCCTGAAAAATCAGACATTACCAACAATGCGTTTATGACGGTACTGATTAACTGTGGGTTTTCTATCTTGGCTGGTATCATGATTTTCTCAGTATTGGGATACATGGCACAAGAGCAAGGAAAACCGCTAACAGAAGTGGTTTCTGCTGGGGTAGGATTAGCCTTCGTGACATTGCCTGCGGCCATTAATCTATTACCGATCCCTTATATTTTAGGCCCTCTGTTTTTCTTAGCACTGGTTGTCGCTGGCTTAAGCTCTCACATTTCTATTCTTGAAGCGGTAACCTCAGCGATTATTGACAAACTGGGCTGGAGCCGTAAAAAAGCGGCAAATATTGTCATTGGTTCAGGATTTGTGATTTCAATGGCTTTTGCAACCAATGGCGGCTTATTATTACTTGATTTAGTCGATCATTTTGCCAATAACGTGGGCATTATGACAAGCTGTCTCGTAGAGTTAATCTTAATGACATGGCTAATGAAAGTTTCGGATGCTCGTAAATACGTTAACTCTATTTCCGATTTTTCGGTGGGCATATGGTTTGATATCTGCCTACGTTTTGTTTCCCCTGTGGTTCTGGCAATTATCGTCGCCACCAAGCTCAGAGCACTATTCACGGAAGGCTATGGAGGTTACGACCTTACTCTAGGATGGGCAATGATCCTTCTCTTACTCGTTATTGGCGTCATGATTAACTTAATCAATCGTAAGGAAGCATACTAATGACAACAAGTGCAATTATCATGATGATCATCGGTCTAGGAATAACTTGGGGCGGTGCAATCATTTGTATTAAAAAAGCGATGGCAAAACAGGCATAATCGTCGTTTTTATCAAAAAAAGTCAGCCATTATCTTATGGCTGACTTTTTTAAAACCGATAGATTGCCCCCACTGCGCCGCCAAGTTGTAACTCCGTGCCAGAATACATATTTAATTCCGGATGTACTTGCCCATAAAGATTAAAATTGGCATTTACTGGCCAATCAATACCAAGCGGTACACGTACCCCAAAATCATCATCCCATTCAGCCCACACCCCAACGCCAACATACCAATCAAAGGGAATATCTGCCCGATCAAAGCTTCCTCGCTTTGCAAGATAATCAAATGCCGCACC
Organism: Vibrio cincinnatiensis DSM 19608; assembly: GCF_900167345.1. Taxonomy (GTDB): domain Bacteria; phylum Pseudomonadota; class Gammaproteobacteria; order Enterobacterales; family Vibrionaceae; genus Vibrio; species Vibrio cincinnatiensis. Next base: position 222,747 of record NZ_FUXB01000002.1, read on the forward strand.
ATCATTTCCGACAATAAATCGATATTGATCATTGGCTTCTAGCACGACACTAAGTTGCTGATCCATCGCCATCCCGGCTTTAACATTGAGCTCCGATTGAGCATAAGCATAACCGGAAATACCGAGTATCAATGTAACTATCCCTACTTTCTTCATCAATTCTTATCCTATCTTACAATGGCTATGTACAGGCACATCATATTAGTCACACAAATATTGCACCTAGTAAAGAATACCAGCACTTTATCGAAAGACTTTAAAAACGATGTCAATACCGGGTAAAGGAAAGCCAAATCTCATGTAGGTTTTACATTGAGTAAAGCCCCTTCACCACCAAGCAAAGTGTTTACATTCCCTAAAAGAAGTGAAATGAACATAATAAAACTAGAGGTATATAAAAAGGAGGCCGAAGCCTCCTTATTTATAGGGGAAAGAAAAGTAAGAATTAACCGTGGTTACGGATCCATTCATCCATTTCTGTTTTTAGGTTATCAGACTTAGTACCAAAGATAGCTTGTACACCGCCAGAAACAACCACAACACCAGCTGCACCAAGTTGTTTTAGTTTCGCTTGATCAACCGCTTCTGTCTTAGCAACAGAAACGCGTAGACGAGTAATACATGCATCTAAGTTAGTGATATTTTCTTTACCGCCGAAAGCTGCCACTAATTCACCCGCTAATTCTGAGCCAGTAGACGCGCTTGCATCAGCAGATTCATCTTCACGACCCGGTGTTTTTAGATCTAAAGAACGAATGACAAAAGTAAACACAACATAGTAAAGCACTGCGTAGGCAATACCTAGGCCAACAAGCAGTAACATATTCTCAGCACGTGGTGATTGAACAACAAAGTCAATAAAACCGTTTGAGAATGTATGACCGTGTACCACACCTAGAGCGTTGGTTAGCACATAAGCTAGGCCAGCTAATACCGCGTGAACAGCATACAGTACAGGAGCAATGAATAGGAATGAGAACTCAATAGGTTCAGTAATCCCCGTTAAGAACGAAGTCAATGCCGCAGACGCCATGATACCCATGATTTTTGCACGGTTTTCTGGCTTCGCACAATGTGCAATAGCAAAAGCCGCAGCAGGAAGACCGAACATCTTAAATAGGTAACCACCAGCAAGTTGACCAAAACCATTACCAGCCGCACGAGACGCATCGTTTGCCGTCAGGAAGCACGTCATGATGCCGCGAGCAGGCTCACCTGAGTTAGTCACACATGAACCCGCTTCATAGAAGAAAGGTACGTTCCAAATGTGGTGTAAGCCAAATGGGATTAATGAACGTTCAACAATACCGTAAATACCGAATGCCGTTACTGGGTTCTGGTTCGCTGCCCAATCAGAGAAAGCAGCAATCGCATTACCAACAGGAGGCCAAATGAACGAAAGAACAAGACCTAAAGCAATAGAGAGGAAACCAGTGATGATAGGTACTGCACGTTTACCTGCAAAGAAGCCTAAATATTCTGGTAGTTGGATTTTATAGAAACGGTTAAATGACCAAGCCGCTACACCACCCGCTAAAATACCGCCAAGTACGCCGGTTTCAATACCATCGACGCCCATTACATCGGCCATCACTTTCAGTGTGGCGACCATAATACCATAGCCAACGATAGCAGAAAGACCCGATACCCCATCGTTATTGGTAAAACCTAATGCCACACCAACAGCAAATAGCAGAGCCATTTGGCCGAAAACTGAACCACCGGCTTGTTCCATTAGATGAGAAACCACCTCTGGCAACCAACTAAAGTTAGCTGCCCCCACACCAAGCAAAATACCTGCAACAGGTAAAACTGACACTGGAAGCATCAGAGCCTTACCTACTTTTTGCAGGTTAGCAAAAGCGTTTTTAAACATGTTTATGCTCCTGATTAAGTTATTAGAATTTTTTGGGTTCTAACGGCACACCCCCGTAGCCTAAATGTTAGCACCCAATGAAAATGTAACCACAAATGTATTATATTTTCCGCCTCTAAATATATCTTGATGCCCCTCAAACTTTCTAGTTAGTTAAGAAATTTAGTTTCAAAGTAATAGACAGATCACAAACCATTTCATGGTTTTAGCAGCAGACAACATAATATAACCACATGATTTATAATAAAAAAATATTACCTTCAATTAATTTCGATAAGTAAATAAAATAAATGTCATTGTTATTTTTAGTAACAAAATTACATTTTTCGCATTACTGCTTCAAAAAACAACAGATTCAGTAAACAAGTCTAAAAATAGAACAAAACATAAGAATTCACACACAAAAACCGATTTACACCGCTTTATTAGCCACTTTTTTGATTTCTATCGCAAAAAAAGATCTTGGAAATTTTTACTGGTTTTTTCAGCAACCTCATGTAGTGCAACTCCTTTCAACTGGGCGATATAAGCTGCCACCTCAACCACATAGGCGGGTTGATTCTCTTTTCCCCGATGCGGTACGGGCGCTAAATATGGAGAATCCGTTTCAATCAGCAGCCGATCAAGAGGTAACTGTTTAACCACTTCTTTCAGTTCCGTTGCTTGACGAAAGGTTACAATTCCAGAAATTGAGATATAAAAACCCAACTCCATAGCCGCTTCAGCAAAAGGGAGATCTTCAGTAAAACAGTGAATTACCCCACCACATCGCTCAGCACGCTCCTGCCTAAGTATAGACAAGGTATCTGATCGTGCATGCCGTGTGTGGATGATTAAAGGCTTATTAAGTTCTACCGCAACCTCAATATGCTGAGAAAATCTCAATTTCTGTAAATCTGCCGTTTCTGGCTGATAGTGGTAATCCAACCCGGTTTCCCCAATAGCCACCACTTTTGAATGATTAGCATAGCTACGAAAACGGTCGAGTTCAAAATCACTCAGTACATCAAGAGGATGAACGCCACAAGACGCATAGACTTGCTCATAGGGTTCAATCATTTCTAACATAGAAGGAAAAGAATCTAGGGTGACACCAACCGAGAGAAACTGCTTAACCTTTGCTTGCTCAGCTTTAGCAATCACATCATCGATGCTTTCATGGCACTCTTGATAATTGAGTTTATCGAGATGGCAGTGTGAATCTACAAACATGAATCCTCATTAAATTTTAATAGCCAATCGGTGATTAACAACTCAGCATTCAAGCCACTAAATAAACGTAGCTGTTCTATCAGCTTAACCAAGCTCTCTGCCTGTTGCTGTAAAAGTGCCAAAGAAATCGTAGTGGAAACGCTCTGACTGCCCGGTGTGAAATAAGAATCCATGATTCCAAAAGTGACTTTTTGGGCATCGGTTAGTAAAAACCAGATCCACTTTAAATACGTTAATGGTTTAGCACTAAGCCATTGACTACAAGCAAGTAAAGACGATAGATCGCCTTGTAAGGCTGATAAAAATAGCGTTTCAATCTCGAGGTAATGCTTAATATCACCAGACGCCATTGCCTCTTTCGTCACCAATGGGGAATGACTACAGATATGGGCAGCATAATCAGGGATGGGATCTCGACATTCCAATGCTAACCACTCATTTACCACTTGGGGTGTTGGCTCCGGAACTACAATCTTCTGACATCGGCTGACTATCGTAGAAAGCAACTGGTTTATGTTCACTGTCAATAAAACAAAAATACATTTTTCCGCAGGTTCTTCGAGCGTTTTTAATAATGCGTTTGCCGCTGATTCATTCATCGCTTCTGCAGGCTCAATGACAATTAGCCGAAATCCAGATAACTGAGAAGACTCCTGCGCTAAACGGTTTGCATAACGAATTTGATCAACGGTAATATTTTTTCCTGCTTTCTCTGGGCGAATAAGATGGTAATCAGGATGGCTTTCGGAGCGCATCAGTTCACACCCATGACAAAAGCCACAAGGTTCACTCGAGTCATGGGTGCACATTAAAGCTTGAGCAAATCGCTCAACCAGTTGAAAACTACCACATCCCTCAGGAGCAGAGATCAACGTTGCAGAGGCAAAACGAGCATGATCGAGCTGCGTTTTCCAGCCTATCCAAGCGGGCGTTAACCAAGGATAAAGTGAATTCATTACTGACCTTGACACGTTATTAGCCACTGATTGAGAGATCGTTGAATATCATGACTCACGGCTTCAAGTGGCTGCTGAGCATTAATAATAACTATCGACTCATCACTATTGGCTAATTCTAGATAGCGCGCTCTCGTGCGTTCAAAAAAGCTGATGTCCATTTTTTCAATCCGATCAAGCTCTCCTCGTCCACGAGCGCGCTCGAGTCCAACCTTAGGGTCGATATCTAAATATAGAGTAAAATCTGGGCCGAAGTCAGCTAAAGCAATCTGCTTAAGCTGAGACATCGTTTGATGATCAATTTGTCTTCCACCACCTTGGTATGCCTGAGAAGAGAGATCATGTCGGTCACCGACCACCCAGTGCCCACTTTCTAAAGCGGGTTTAATGACATTTTCAACTAATTGAACCCGCGCCGCATACATGAGCAAAACTTCGGTAATATCATGAAGCACTTCATTTGAATGATCTTCTTTCACTAAGGCACGCATCTTTTCGGCTAGCACCGTTCCTCCTGGTTCACGCGTTTGAGTGACCAGTGAAATACCGTGTTCATGCAATGTATTAATGACAACTTGAATAGCGGTACTTTTCCCCGCCCCTTCAAGCCCTTCTACTACGATAAATTTTGTTTTCATTGTTGGTTTCTAAGCTGTCTTAAATAGGCGCGTACTGCGCGATTGTGTTCAGTCAATGTCTTAGAAAAGACATGATCCCCCCGTCCACTTGCCACAAAATACAGATAATCACTTTGCTCTGGATTGATCGCAGCATAAATAGAGGCTTCACCCGCCATCGCAATAGGAGTTGGAGGTAAGCCATTGATAACATAAGTATTATATGGGGTTGCTTCCCGTAGATCGGCCTTACGAATACGCCCGTCATACCGTTCTCCCATCCCATAAATCACGGTAGGATCCGTTTGTAAACGCATACGCTTATTGAGCCGATTGATAAAAACTGAAGCGACGCGCTTTCTTTCTGAATCAATCGCCGTCTCTTTCTCAATAATTGAAGCCAAAATCAACACTTCATAAGGAGAAGCCAATGGTAAATCAGGTTGACGCTGATCCCACGCCTTAGTGAGTGTTTGTTGGAGTTTACGATGAGCACGTTTCAGAATGTCGACATCGAGTTCACCTTTGGTAAAATGATACGTTTCGGCAAGAAATAACCCTTCCAACTTCTGATTATCAACCCCTATTTTTTGAGCGATTTCAGACTCAGAAAGTGTATTGATGGTTTGGCGTAACTCTGGAGTACTGGCTAAAATTTCACGCCAATCATTAAAACGACTGCCTTCGACAAAAGTGATTGAAAACTGAAATTCTCGGCCGGAAATAAAAAGAGCGAGCGCTTTTTTCAATGACATCCCCGGAGTAAGTTGGTAAGTACCAGCTTTTACTTGTGTCAGTTCAGGATGTAAACGGCGAAGCAATTTTGTAGCGAAATGTTCTTGAATATAACCATTATTGACGAGTAAAGATAAAGTTCCATTTAAACTCGCTCCACTTTGAATAGTGATCAGTTGCGATTCATGGATAGATAAGTTTTGATCTAGATAATTATCCACCTGCTTGACTATATAGACGTAGCAGGAAAGCGTGAATAGTAACAGTATAAGTAGTATGGCCAATAACTTTTTAATCACGAATCAAATATCTCCTGAAAAAACCGCGCATAAGTACCAATAGTATAAGATTGAGAGGCAATATTGATGATAGGGGCCACTTCTAACAATGCGTTAGAAATAAACACTTCATCTGCCTGATAAAGCAGCTCAAGGGGAAAATTCCCGACATTTACCGTTAAACCCAACGTACTAGCCGATTGTAAAATAATACGCCGAGCAACACCTTCAACCCCTGCATTCTGTAAATTGGGAGTATATAAGGTATTGCCTTTTACCCAAAAGAGATTCGCCATTGTTGTTTCTACAACACAATCATGAAGATCAAGACAAACTCCATCAGGGTAGCCAACCCGATCCATTTCACCTTTGAGCAAAATTTGTTCTAAACGGTTATTGTGTTTATGTCCGGCAAGTAGTGGATTAATACCAAGCTTTTGGGTACACACTCCAAGCGACAAACCAGATATTCGCCATTGTCTATAGTGTTCAGGGTATTCAAAGGGATGAAGCGTCACATTCGCTTGAAGATGTTGAGTTGGACTATACCCTCGCCCACCGCAACCTCGACTCACATGCAGTTTCACTCCAGCTTTATCGTCTTGTGCAATGATATCCTTTAGCGCATCGTAGATCGGTTTCCAATCCGGAGGAATAATCCCTAGGTGTTCAAGGCAAGCCTCCATCCGTTCACGATGATAGTGCCAGTGTTGAATATGACCATATTTAGTAAGGATCGTTGTAAAACAACCATCACCATATTGAAAAGAACGATCAGCAATACTGACTGAATCCACGACCTGTCCATTATGCCAATACATATTCGATTCCCTGAAAAAAACAAACGGCCTAATGCTAAGCACTAAGCCGTTGAAACACAAGCCATGTTAATGACAGAATTAAATGCGTTTAAAAATCAGTGACCCGTTGGTGCCACCAAAACCAAACGAATTACAGATCGCATATTCCATATCAGATACGGTACGTGCGGTATGAGGTACTAAGTCTATCTCTAATCCTTCTTCTGGATTATCAAGGTTAATCGTCGGTGGAACGATCTGATCAACCAAAGACATAATAGTAATAATCGCTTCAACAGATCCCGCAGCCCCCAATAGGTGACCAGTCATAGATTTGGTTGAAGAAACGAGCACTTGCTTAGCCCCTTCTTCGCCCAATGCTCGCTTGATACCTTTGATTTCTGCAACATCACCAGCAGGAGTTGAGGTTCCATGGGCATTAACATAACCAATTTGTGTACCTGTAACTCCAGCATCACGCATAGCTGCTTCCATCGCCAAAGCGCCACCTGAACCGTCTTCGCTTGGAGAGGTCATGTGATAGGCATCGCCTGACATACCAAAACCAACCACTTCAGCATAAATCTTAGCGCCACGAGCTTTTGCTTGCTCATACTCTTCAAGTACGATCACACCAGCCCCGTCACCTAAAACAAAACCATCACGATCTTTGTCCCAAGGGCGTGAAGCCTTTTGGGGAGCATCGTTACGAGTTGATAACGCTTTTGCCGCACCGAAACCTGCCATACCAAGAGGCGTTGAGGCTTTCTCGGAACCACCGGCAACCATAGCATCCGCATCGCCATAAGCGATCATGCGCGCTGCATGGCCAATATTATGCAATCCAGTGGTGCAAGCCGTAGAAATGGCAATATTGGGACCACGTAAACCACGCATGATAGAAAGGTTACCCGCCACCATATTCACGATGGTTGATGGAACAAAAAATGGGCTGACTTTACGTGGGCCTTTCTCAATTAAAGCTTGATGACCCGATTCGATCAGGTCCAGACCACCGATACCAGAACCGATAGCCACACCGATGCGGTGAGCATTTTCTGGAGTGATTTCTAAACCTGAATCGTCTAATGCTTGAATACCCGTAGCAATACCATATTGGATGAAGAGATCCATTTTACGGGCATCTTTCTTAGACATGTACTCTTCGCAGTTAAAACCTTTAACTAAACCTGCGAAACGAGTTGAGAAATTTGTAGTATCAAAGTGCTCAATATTAACAATACCACTTTGACCAGCTAGCAGGGCTTTCCAAGAAGATTCTACTGTGTTGCCCACTGGTGACAACATACCCATGCCAGTGACAACGACACGACGCTTGGACACGATCTTATTCTCCGGAATTGAAAAATTCTATGAGAGGATATAGAAGAATGAGAAAAACTCAGGCGGCCAGAGGGCCGCCTGGGGAGAACATTACTGAGCGTTGCTGGTTACGTAATCGATCGCAGCTTGAACAGTAGTGATTTTCTCTGCTTCTTCATCAGGAATCTCAGTATCAAATTCCTCTTCTAGAGCCATAACTAGCTCAACAGTGTCTAGAGAATCTGCACCTAGATCTTCAACGAAAGAAGATTCATTTTTCACTTCTGCTTCGTCTACACCTAGCTGTTCAACGATGATTTTCTTTACGCGTTCTTCAATGTTGCTCATGTTTTCTTTTCCTTTACAGATTTCGCCTAATGCGATGATTCCGTAGTTTATTCGAACTAGTGAAAGTTGCAAGAGGGACCTTGCTGGTCAAACCACAAATTTGCCGATTTTAACCGAAATTCACACCATTATTGATATAAATCATGCACAAATGTTGCGCAGATTAAACCTAACTGTTACGAGAAGTCGGTATAAGCTTACATTATTCCCCCAACTTCACCAAACAATCGGTATTAAACCATGTACATCCCGCCATTGACATGCAATGTTTCACCGGTGATGTAACCCGCTTCAGATGACGCTAAAAATGCGACGGCTGATGCGATTTCCCGAGGATCGCCTAAACGACCAGTAGGAACTTGTGCTAGTGTAGCAGCACGTTGCTCATCATTCAGCGCTTTTGTCATATCCGTTTCAATAAAACCTGGCGCAACTGTGTTGACAGTCACACCGCGCGATGCAACCTCACGAGCCATTGACTTAGTAAAGCCAATAACACCCGCTTTTGCTGCCGCATAGTTTGTTTGCCCAGCATTGCCCATTGTACCAACTACCGAACCCACATTTATGATACGACCATGGCGTTTTTTCATCATGCCACGTAATACCGCTTTCGATAAGCGGAAAATTGAAGTGAGGTTGGTATCGAGAATATCCGTCCACTCTTCATCTTTCATTCGCATCAATAGATTATCACGGGTAATACCCGCATTATTCACTAAAATATCGATGCCACCAAACTGCTCAGTAATTGCTTTTAATACGGCTTCAATTGAACTGGTATCGGTGACATTTAAAGCAAACCCTTGACCATTATCACCTAAATATGCACTGATAGCTTCAGCGCCACTTTCACTGGTCGCCGTACCGATAACCGTCGCACCGCGAGCCACTAACGTTTCTGCAATCGCTTTGCCTATGCCACGACTTGCGCCCGTAACCAAAGCGACTTTACCCTCAAGACTCATAAATTCAGCCATGTTTTTTCCCTACTTTATTTTGCAGCATCCAATGATGCAAGATCATTCACGGCCGCTGCATCTAAGGTTTTTACAATGCGTTTTGTTAAACCAGTTAAGACTTTACCAGGACCAACTTCAAGCAGCTTATCAATTCCAGCATCACTCATTTTCTGTACAGCTTCAGTCCAACGTACTGGGCTATACAATTGGCGAACCAATGCATCTTTAATTTTTGCTGGATCCGTTTCTGCAATCACATCAACGTTATTGATCACTGGGATATTAGGTGTATTAAATTCAAGGCTAGCTAATGCCAGTGCCAGCTTCTCTGCCGCAGGTTTCATTAATGCACAATGAGAAGGTACAGAAACGGGCAGTGGCAGCGCTCGTTTAGCCCCCGCCTCTTTACATAACACACCCGCACGCTCTACCGCTTCTTTTTGACCTGCAATCACAACTTGACCCGGTGAGTTAAAGTTAACCGGAGAAACCACCTGACCTTGGGCAGCTTGCTGACAAGCATTCGCAATTGCTTCATCGTCTAAGCCGATAATCGCATACATAGCTCCTGTTCCAGCAGGGACGGCTTCCTGCATCAATTGACCGCGCAATTCAACCAGTTTAATCGCTTGTTGAAAATCAATAACGCCCGCGCAAACCAAAGCCGAATATTCACCAAGACTGTGCCCCGCAAGAAATTCTGGTTGCTCCAAATCCAACGACTGCCAAACTCGCCAAATAGCCACAGAAGCCGCCAATAGCGCCGGTTGAGTGCGAAAAGTTTGGTTGAGATCTTCCACTGGACCATTTTGGACCAGGGCCCACAAATCATATCCGAGTACTTCAGAAGCTTGGGCAAAGGTTTGTGTAACGACATCATACTGTTGTCCAAGTTCAGCAAGCATACCAACGGCTTGTGAACCTTGGCCGGGAAATACGATAGCAAACTTGCTCATATTTTATTCCTTAACCTTAATAATGAGTAAGGAGTCGTTAAAACTCCTTAAAACCAAATCAATCACTGAGTGAGGCTCAAAAACGTACTAACGCTGAACCCCAAGTAAAGCCACCACCAAATGCTTCAAGCAATAATAGGTGGCCTCGCTGAATTCGTCCGTCACGAACCGCTTCATCTAACGCGGTTGGAACCGTTGCCGCTGAAGTATTACCGTGGCGATCTAAGGTGATGACCACCTGATCAAGAGACATAGACAATTTTTTTGCTGTCGCTGAAATAATGCGATAATTGGCTTGATGTGGGACAAGCCAATCCAGCTGCGATTTATGCATGTTATTGGCTGCTAAGGTATCTTTAACCAACTTTGACAGTTGTGTAACCGCGACTTTGAAGACTTCATTACCCGCCATATACAACCATTTATCGGTATTACCACCACGTTCTGGCACTTCAAGGCTCAATAAATCACCAAATTCTCCATCGGCATTGATATGAGTCGATAAAATACCAGGCTCTTCACTGGCTCCAATCACAACCGCCCCAGCAGCATCACCGAATAAAATGATGGTTGAACGATCGGTCGGATCACACGTTTTTGATAATGCATCTGCACCAATCACAAGCACATGCTTGCACATACCCGATTTAATATGTTGATCGGCAACCGATAAACCATACATAAAACCAGAACATGCGGCCGCTAAATCGAATGCAGGACAACCTTTAATGCCAAGTTTAGCTTGAACCTGACAAGCAGAAGAAGGAAAGGTATGGCTGCCACTGGTTGTCGCAACAATAATGAGATCAATCTCATTTTTATCAATTCCCGCCATTTCTATGGCATTTTCGGCGGCATAAAAAGCCATATCTGCCACCGTTTCGTTCTCAGCAGCAATGCGGCGCTCACGAATACCCGTGCGAGTCACAATCCACTCATCACTGGTTTCTACCATTTTCTCTAGATCTGCGTTAGTACGCACCTGAGCTGGCAGGTAGCTGCCTGTTCCTAAAATTTTGCTATACATGAAGACTAATAATGCCTCTCGAGTAAAACCGCTTCCAAACGATCGCTGATGCGGCTAGGGACCTGTCGTTTCACCTCATGAACCGCTTCACCTATCGCGTTGACGACTGCGGATACATCAGCACTTCCGTGACTTTTGATCACGATGCCGCGCAATCCTAACAAACTTGCGCCGTTATACTGGTCGGGGTTCAAGGTTTTTAATTCATTAAATAGATCAGAAAATAATTTTCTTGCTATCCAACCCTTTATGGATGAGGCTAAAAATCGAGCCTTTAGCTTATCAATAAAGAGTTGTGCTGTTCCTTCACACGTTTTTAAGCAGACATTCCCCACAAATCCATCGCATACAACGACATCCGCCGCATCCATCAATAACTGATTCCCTTCAATATAGCCAATGAAATTCACAGCCTGTGTCTGCTTTAACATTTGTGCGCATTGTTTGACAAGATCATTACCTTTTATTTCCTCGACTCCGATATTTAAAATGCCAACCCGGGGAGGATGAGGCAAATGCTGCTCAGCTAGGGCTGCCCCCATGACGGCAAATTGAAAGAGAGAATCGGCATCACTAGAGACATTAGCCCCAAGATCTAATAACCATGTTTTTTTACCAGAAGCGGTGGGTAAAGCAGAAACAAGCGCTGGTCTATCGATACCCGGTAAAAGCTTAAGACGAAAACGAGATAACGCCATCAAAGCTCCTGTATTGCCACCACTAACACAAGCATCCGCATGACGTTGAGCCACTAAATCAATCGCTCGCCCCATCGAACTGTCTTGGTTATTACGTAATGCCAATGAGGGTTTCTCTGAGTTAGAGATAATTCGGTCACTATGCACCACACTCAAACGAGCGTTTGGTTCGTAACCGAGTAAAGATAAGTGTTGGCTGATCAGCATTCGATCACCAACGAGAATCACTTTTAGCTCTGGGAAATGCGACAGTGCCTGCACGGCGGCAGGCACTGTAACGCGAGGACCGAAATCCCCGCCCATTGCATCAAGTGCAACGGTTAAATTTTGCAAAGGTCAACCTTACTTGTTGATAACCTTTTTGCCACGGTAGTAACCGTCAGCAGTCACATTGTGACGTAGGTGAGTTTCACCTGAAGTCGCGTCTACAGAAAGAGCAGCTGTAGTTAGCGCATCATGTGAACGACGCATGCCACGCTTAGAACGTGTTTTACGGTTTTGTTGTACGGCCATGGACCCTACTCCTATGTTAATGCTTAAAGATTTACTTCTTTAAACTTTTTAAAACATCGAATGGATTCGGCTTGTCTTCCAACACTTCTTCTGGAAGTTCACCAAACACCAAATTGTCTGAATTAACGCGACAATCCGCTTCATCATGCATCGCAACTTGGGGTAAGTTTAAGATGAACTCGTCTTCAACTAACTGAATGAGGTCTACCTCACCGTACTCATTAAGATCTACCAAATCGTATTCGTCCGGGGCATCTTGTTCACTTTTCTCACTATAATAGGGAGTATAAGTAAACTCGACTTCGCACTCATGTGCGAATAACTCATTACAGCGTTGACACTCTAAATCAACTTCGATGTTAGCTTTACCAGAGATAACAACCAGTTGCTGTTCATCCATCCCAAATGACAATGAGATGTGAGCGTCGCGTTTTACGCCTGCGACTGACTCTTCTAAGCGCTTTAAAAGACTCTGTTGGATGATACCATCGTAATCAAGTCGTTTTTGAGCGGCTTTAGCCGGGTCAACCGTTCGCGGTATTTTTACCTTTTGCATAGGGCGCGAATATTATCTTCCAAAATAGTTTTAGTCAAAGGAAAAGGCAAAAAAGTTGCTTTTCCCACTCTTATTTATCGTTATTGTACGGCAATGCAATACCTTAATGGGTAGGACTCACCGCCTCACTCTTGAAACAAGTGTGCTCTGCTTGAGATAGTACGAGAAAATCCGATATGCTACCCACAAAGCCGCGACAATTGTAAATTAAAATGCAGAATTACCAACTAGTTTTAGCGTCAACCTCACCGTATCGTCAGCAATTGCTGGAAAAACTCGCTATCCCGTTTATCACCACACAACCCAATTGTGATGAAACCCCATTGAACAATGAGGAGCCAGAACAATTAGTTACTCGCTTAGCGACTAATAAAGCTCTCTCCTGTTCGCTTGACAAACCCAGCTTGGTGATAGGATCCGATCAAGTTTGCGTTATTGATGGAAAAATCGTGGGAAAACCCCACCATCGAGAACAGGCCATTGAGCAATTACTCAACCAGAGTGGACGAGCCATCACTTTTTATACTGGGCTTGCGCTATACAACTCACTCACCCGAAATACTCAGGTTATCGTCGACACCTATACTGTTCATTTTCGTAGGCTAACCCATGAAGTAGCTGCACGTTATGTCGATAAAGAGCAACCCTTTTACTGCGCTGGGAGTTTTAAATGTGAAGGGCTCGGTATCGCCCTCTTTGAACGACTAGAAGGGGATGACCCCAATACTTTAATCGGTTTACCCTTAATAAAATTGGTCACATTACTCGAAAACGAAGGTGTATCTGTTCTATAGCACAAAAATGCACCATTAGTTCGACTGACGCATTTTCTCCAATGCTTGTAACAAACGTTTCTCCAATGGTGCGTTAATCTCCATTTTTTCACCCGTAGCCGGGTGCAGAAATATAATGTTTGCCGCATGTAAAAACAGCCGATCAATGCCAAATTGAGCGGTATAAGCATCAAAGCGTCGATCACCATAACGATCATCCCACGCAATAGGGTGGCCAACATATTGAGTATGAACGCGAATCTGATGCGTTCGGCCAGTAATGGGGCTGGCTTGAATTAAGGTTGCTTGCGGAAACGCCTCAATCACTTTAAACCTTGTTTCTGAAGGTTTTCCGGCTGGATTAACCCGCACAATGCTGTTGACTTCATTTTTTAATAATGGTGCATTCACAACTTTGCATTGTGTCTTCCACTGCCCCATCACTAAAGCAAAGTAATACTTTTGGACAGTTTTCTCTCGAAACTGACTCTGTAACTGACGCAAAGCCGAACGTTTCTTGGCTACCAGCAAAATTCCCGAAGTATCTCTATCAATACGATGAACTAATTCCAAAAATCTAGCCTGTGGGCGTAACGCTCTCAATGCTTCAATGGCACCAAATTTTAAACCACTGCCGCCATGCACCGCGGTTCCCGAAGGCTTATTTAAAACCAGTAAATGTTCATCTTCATACAAAATACAAGTTTCCAATTCTGCCACGCGGTTTAACTTAGTGCTAGGTACTGGGTTTGCTTGTTCTTTGATCTCCATCGTTACAGGAGGAATACGAACTACATCCCCCGCCGTCAGTTTATATTCAGCTTTGATGCGCTTTTTGTTTACTCGCACCTCACCTTTGCGCAATAATCGATATATTACACTTTTGGGTATATTTTTTAATTGGTTACGCAAGAAATTATCGATGCGCTGACCAGCCATATCATCGTTTATATCGACAAATTGGACTTCAGTTCTGATTTCGTTCATGGGACGCATTTTAGCGGTAATTTGCGGAAAATCACGCTTTTCTTAACTCACTAAAATAACTTTGTTACCGTAAATTTAAAGTTAATTTGTCGAAAATAGCATCAAATATCAATAATACGCTGTCAATGCTGCATTATTTTACTGATAATCTTGCAGTTTCATTCCGGCTTTCTGACTCTTATACTGATGAAACTGTGACATTTTTGTACAGAATATTAAAAATTTAAGCGCTTTCTAATAATGCTGATTGCTGAGTTTACCAGTCACTGCTATAGTTCATTGCTGCAACGAACCAAAAGTTTGAGCGTAATGTTCTCGCTTTTTGTTTGCAGCAAATATAGTGAGTAGTCCCGCTAAACATCAATGTGCAGCACACGGCGTAAGACACCATTGATCAAAGCTTTCTTGTTGCCCTACTCCTCGTCTTTTCATGTTGAGTACTCTCCGCCAATATGCGGATCACAGGCAAACTGTGTGCTTGTGATGACTGAAGTGCCCTCAGAGCATCCCCTCCAGCCGGGAGGCTGTAACCAATAGCCATGGGATCTGGCACCGTGAAAACGAAAAAAGCAGCAAGAATAATAATCAAAATGAAGAAAATACAACGAGATTTTAAATGAAAAGAATGTTAATTAACGCAACTCAAAAAGAAGAGTTGCGTGTCGCCTTGGTTGATGGCCAGCGACTGTTTGATCTAGATATCGAAAGTCCTGGACATGAATCAAAGAAAGCAAATATCTACAAAGGACGCATTACCCGCATTGAACCCAGTCTAGAAGCCGCATTTGTTGACTACGGCGCGGAAAGACACGGATTCCTCCCTCTCAAAGAAATTGCCCGCGAATATTTTCCAGAAGGTTATAGCTATCAAGGCCGTCCTAGCATTAAAGAGGTGCTAAAAGAAGGTCAAGAAGTGATTGTCCAAGTGGAAAAAGAAGAGCGCGGCAGCAAAGGAGCTGCATTAACGACCTTTATTTCTCTTGCTGGTAGCTACTTAGTTCTAATGCCAAATAACCCTCGTGCCGGCGGAATTTCTCGTCGTATCGAAGGGGATGAACGCACGGAACTTAAAGCCGCCTTAAGTACACTTGTCTTACCACAAGGCATGGGCTTAATTGTCCGTACTGCAGGGGTTGGCAAAAGTGCCGAAGAGTTAGAATGGGATTTAAACGTTCTGTTAAACCACTGGAGTGCGATTAAGCAAGCTTCTGAGTCTAACCCAGCCCCTTTCCTTATTCACCAGGAAAGTAACGTTATTGTTCGCGCTATTCGTGACTATTTACGCCGTGATATTGGTGAAATTCTTATCGACAGCAACACCATCTATGAACGGGCATTAGAACATATTCGTTTGGTTCGTCCAGATTTCGTCAATCGGGTGAAAAAATACGAAGGGGAGGTGCCACTTTTCAGCCACTTCCAAATTGAAAGCCAAATCGAATCAGCGTTTCAACGTGAAGTTCGCTTACCTTCTGGTGGCTCTATTGTTATTGACCCAACAGAAGCGCTAACCTCGATTGATATCAACTCCGCCCGAGCAACCAAAGGCGGTGATATCGAAGAAACCGCGCTCAACACAAACCTTGAAGCCGCAGATGAAATTGCTCGCCAATTACGCCTGCGTGACCTAGGTGGCTTAGTGGTCATTGACTTTATCGACATGACCCCAGTACGCCATCAACGTGAAGTCGAGAATCGACTACGTGAGGCAGTGCGTCTTGATCGTGCGCGAGTGCAAATTGGCCGCATTTCTCGCTTTGGTCTATTGGAAATGTCTCGTCAGCGTCTGAGCCCATCATTAGCAGAAGCCAGCCACCATATTTGCCCTCGCTGTTCAGGGACAGGAGTCATTCGTGATAATGAATCACTGGCTCTATCTGTCTTGCGCTTAATTGAAGAAGAAGCCTTAAAAGATAATACCTCTCAAGTTCTCACCATTGTACCGGTGTCCATTGCCTCTTACCTTCTTAATGAGAAACGTCGTTCCGTCAACCATATTGAACGTAATCAAGAAGTAAGAATCACGATCGTTCCAAACTCTGATATGGAGACACCTCACTTTGAGGTCATCCGTGTCCGTGAAGGTGAAGAACAAGAAATGCTTTCTTACTTGGTTCCGAAAAAACTTGAACAGTTGAAAGAAGCCGAAGGCAAAGAGCCGGTTGATGTGGATGTTAAACCCAAACGTCTTGAGGAACCTGTATTGAAAGGGTTCGCGGCTCCTGCACAAACAGCACCAGCGCCGAAACCTAAAGCCGAACAGCCGACGATAACCGAGTCTGAACCATCAACTAAACCAGGATTGATGAACCGTCTCTTTGGCGCATTGTCCGGGCTATTTACTCGCCCTAGTGAAGAAACGAAACAAGACGAAGTTGCTCAGCCTGAACAAAATCGAGCTTCTCAACCACCTCGTCGAGAGCGCAACGATCGTCGTCGTAACAATCCTCGTGACAAAAACAATCGACGCAAGACGAATAACGAAGAAATCAATCCAACCAACAAAGCAGACAAAGATAGTGCGCCTCGCAAACAGCAGCAAGAACGTAAGCCAAAGCAAGAGCGCAGTGAGCAACCACGTCGTAATAAGCGTGATAACGCACAGTCTGCCAAGTTGCAAGAGCAAGGTCGCCAATTGGCTGAAGAAGCATTAAAAGATGCCGCAACTCAGCCAGAGATCTCTGTTGATGTTGAAGTAAAAGAGCCAAAACCTGCGGCTCTCAAAGAGCGCCGTCAACGCCGTAAGCTAGAAAAATCGATTAGAGTTGTGAAAGATCAACCCGTATCGACCGCAGATGCAGATAGCGATGTGGCTACGACCACTATCCATTCTCCGATGGTAGAGCCTGTTGAACAAGATCCAGCAATTGATACACTGGCTTCGGAAATTCTACCAACAGAGAATGGGAATGGTGAGAAAGAAGAGCAGAAGCAACGTCGTAACCGTCGTTCTCCTCGTCATCTTCGTGCCAGTGGTCAACGTCGCCGCCGTGGTCGTGATCGCCGCCCTAACCCATTCCGCTTACGTAAAGGTGGTGTTGCTTCACCTGAAATGGCCATGGGTAAAGTGATGCCACGTTATGATCTGGCTAAGCCTAATCGTGAACAAGACAAAGCTTCTCTCTTAGTAACAGAGGTCGCGCCTCAAAACCTAGTAGAAGAAACAACTATACTAGGTGGCTTCGCTTGTCCAGAGATGGCCATGGGCAAAGTTATCTTGCGTCGTGAATCAACCAGTACCGAATTGTCGGAGAGCCAAGAGGCACAACCCACATCATTGCTAGCAAACGATATTCAACCACAAGTAGAACCTATCGTTGTGGACAGTGAAACGGCTGAAACTATCGATGCACTCGCAACGGATAACCGTGTTGAGTCGGTAGCTCCAGCAGTATCTGTTGCAGAAACGCAGACCGTCATCGTGGCTGAAGACGTTGAAGAAGCGCCAGAAACGGATTTGCTTCCAGAAGAAGCACCTATCGTCATCAATGAGCCTAAGGTTGCTAAAACGGTTAAACGCAAAGCAGGTCATGCATTTGCGCCGATGGCGAAAGCGCCGGGAACTCAAGATCTCAAAGAGATTTCCGTTATCGCAGCGCCATTACGTAATGAACGTTACCAGCCTAAAGGGGCCGGTAGTCAGGCAGCAAAAAACCAAGCAAGCGCTGAGATGGCAAAGCCTCAAGCTTTCTAAGATAAAATAAAACCGCTCAAGGCTGCCTCAATAGGCAGCCTTTTTTTATAGTATTCAATAAACAGAAATAACAGGCTTAACCAAACAGATTTGGTAGAATGCCCACTCTTTACCTTCACTTGGACTTCATCGGCTCATGACATGGATTTTTCTTACTCTTTTTGCGGCTTTCATGCAATCTTGGCGTAATGCACTACAGAGTCGGTTATCCGAAGAAATAAAAACAGCAGGAGTCACTTTGGCTCGTTTTCTCTGGGCAGGTCCATTAGCCGCTGTCTATCTACTTAGTTTATATTTGATTGCTCCCACAGAAGGCCCAACCTTTACTATTACCTTTATCAGCTTGGTGAGCTCAGCAGCCGTCATGCAGATCCTTGCTACCGCTTTGATGGTAAAACTATTCAAATACAATAACTATGCAGTGGGGGCAGGCTTAGCCAAAAGTGAAGCCTTGGTTGCGGCTATTTTAGGCATGCTCTTTTTTGGTACTCAGTTGAGTTTATTCGGTTGGCTTGGCGTATTTCTAGGAGGAATAGGCGTCTTTCTGATGAGTACACGCGGCCACTTACGTCAGTTATCGTTAACAACCGTAATTTTGGGGATCAGTAGTGGTAGCGCCTTTGCCTTAACGTCATTGTGGGTTCGAGAAGCGAGTTTATCGCTCGGGCTCCCCTTCCCTTATAGTGCTGCTTGGGTATTGTTGTTTGTTATCAGCTTACAGACCCTTTTACTACTCGGCTATCTTGTTATGGTTGATAAAGATACCCTGATCCAATTATTCCATAAACCTAAGATAACCTTATTAACAAGCACCAGTAGTTGTATGGGCTCTATTGGTTGGTTTAGTGCGATGTCTTTGCAAGCCGTTCCTTATGTAAAAACATTAGGCCAAGTGGAAATCTTTTTTACCTTATTAATCTCCATTTTCTGGCTAAAACAAAAGGTTCGAATCAAAGATGGGATCGGTTTAGTATTCGTCGCGTTAGCCGCTATTATGGTGATGTGGACAGAATAATGCCGACCGGCATTATTCACCATCCATTTAAACAGTGCTATTTGAAGAGATGAATCGCTTTCTCTTTATTCTAAAAGGCATAACTTAAACTCAACGTACTGTATATCTCATCATGGCTTTTTCCTTTTGCCACTGTCGTGTTATTAATGTATTCCGTGTCAAAAACCAGCGCCAATTTCTCAGCTAATTTATTCGATAGCGTCCCTTTTAAACTAGTTGTGGTATTGCTGTCACCATAATCCACTCTTGCTGATACTCCAACCGATACACTTTGGCTTACCTTACTTTTTGTTTGCAAAAAAGCATTAGCAATCCATTCGTTATCACTTCGAGAGCCTTCAACACTCGTGGAAGGTTGACGAACCGAGTGGCGAAAGCCCGGGCCAAAACCCATGTCGACTTGGGTTGCTTTTGTATTGATCAGAGTCGCGCCAAGGCCACTGACTATCAAAGCTTGATGACGATACGTTGCATATTGATCATGTTCATATTTACTGTTACCAAACACGAATAAACGTGGGCTGACATCGTGCTTAACATCATAAATAAGCCGATACTTATTCGTTCCGTCTTCATCACTATCAGACTTATAAGAATAGAAAGTCGCCAGAGCCAACTGCTGATGCCACTGCTCTTGATCGTATTTCAGGCTTGCCCCAGAATTAATCGACAAGGTTGAAGTGTTATTTTTTGAATAAATAAAACCAAGCTTAGCATCCCCACTCCATGGGCTTTTTTCCTCTTCGAGATCAGCCAGAGCAAGGCTTGACGTAGATAAACTCATCAGTAAAAGGCTCATTTTACTCAATGGGATTCGCGGTCTCATTGTTATCCTTTATCGTTTTGATAAAGAGGGGACTATAACAAACCCACTCACACGCTAAGTAAACGTCACGTAAAAATCCAGTCTCTAAAAGCATCTGCCCATAAAAAAAGCCCTTCCATAAATAGAAGGGCTTTGTGTTTTATTGAGGGGCTTCGTGCTAGCGAAAACCTCTCATCAACTCAACTTACTTTTTCTTTGCTACTTTTTGGTCTTCTTTTTTCTTGATGACGGTCGTTCCTTCGAACGTTTCACCTTCAACAAATGGCTTACCGTAGTAAGCAGCTAGAAGCACATCTTTTAGCTCAGAAATCAGTGGGTAACGAGGGTTTGCACCTGTACATTGGTCATCGAATGCTTCAACCGACAATTCGTCAACTTTTGCAAGGAAATCCGCTTCGTTCACGCCAGCCGCTTGAATCGATAGTGGAATATCAAGATCTTTCTTCAACTCTTCCAACCACGTTAGCAAGCGTTCAATTTTCTGTGCAGTACGGTCACCGGCTTGGCTTAAACCTAAATGGTCGGCAACTTCAGCATAACGACGGCGTGCTTGTGGGCGGTCATATTGAGAAAATGCCGTTTGTTTCGTTGGGTTATCATTCGCATTGTAACGAACCACATTAGAGATTAACAATGCGTTAGCAAGGCCGTGTGGTAAGTGGAACTCTGCACCAATTTTGTGAGCCATAGAGTGACATACACCCAAGAAAGCGTTCGCAAAAGCGATACCAGCGATTGTCGCTGCGTTGTGTACTTTTTCACGAGCAATTGGGTCGGCTGCACCATTCTTATAGCTTGAAGGTAAGTACTCTTTCAGCATTTTAAGCGCTTGCAGTGCTTGACCATCAGAGTATTCGTTTGCAAGAACAGACACATAAGCTTCTAGAGCGTGAGTCACGGCATCGTAGCCACCAAACGCAGTAAGAGACTTAGGCATATTCATAACAAGGTTCGCGTCAACGATAGCCATGTTAGGCGTTAATTCATAATCGGCTAGTGGGTATTTCGCACCCGTGGCATCGTCAGTAACAACGGCAAATGGGGTGACTTCTGAACCAGTACCTGAGGTAGTTGTGATACATACCAATTCTGCTTTTTGACCCATTTTAGGGAACTTGTAAATACGTTTACGGATATCCATAAAGCGCATAGCAAGCTCTTCAAAATGCGTTTCTGGGTGCTCGTACATTACCCACATAATTTTCGCTGCATCCATTGGTGAACCACCACCAAGAGCAAGAATCACATCTGGCTGGAAGCTCTTCATCGCATCTGCACCTTTCTTAACAACAGAAAGTGTTGGATCCGCTTCTACATCAAAGAAAGTTTGCACTTCCATACCTTGTGCTTTTAACAAGCTAACCACATCGTCAGAATAACCGTTATTGAATAGGAAACGGTCTGTCACTAGGAATGCGCGTTTTTTACCTTCTAGATCGCCAAGGGCAATGGGAAGGCTACCACGACGGAAATAGATAGATTTAGGAAGTTTATGCCACAACATGTTTTCAGCTCGCTTAGCCACTGTTTTCTTGTTGATTAAGTGCTTAGGACCAACGTTTTCAGAGATAGAGTTACCACCCCAAGAACCACAGCCAAGCGTCAAAGAAGGAGCAACGTTAAAGTTGTAAAGGTCACCGATACCACCGTGAGTGGTTGGGATGTTTACAAGAATACGTGCTGTTTTTAGACGGTCACCAAAATAACGGATACGATCTGCATTCACGTCTTGGTTTGTATACAAACCAGAAGTGTGGCCAATACCGCCGATTTCTACCATTTTCACTGCTTGATCAACAGCATTTTCAAAAGAAGATGCACGGAACATACCCAGTGTTGGCGACAATTTTTCATGAGCGAATTCATCATCGTAAGAGACTTCACCGATACCTTCACCCACAAGAATCTTAGTATCTGCTGGAACTTTCACGCCCGCCATTTCAGCGATAGCAGTAGCTGGTTGACCAACAATTTTCGCGTTTAGCGCACCATCAATAAGTAAAACTTTACGAACTTTATCAGCATCGGCTTTGCTTAGAACGTGTGCTTTATGTGTAGCAAAACGTTCTTTTACTTCATCATACACTTCATCCATCACGATAACGGCTTGTTCAGATGCACAAACTACACCATTATCAAATGTTTTAGACATCAGTACAGAAGCCACCGCTCGTTTGATATCGGCTGTTTCATCAATCACAACAGGTACGTTACCAGCGCCTACACCAATTGCAGGTTTACCAGAAGAGTACGCTGCTTTCACCATACCAGGACCACCCGTTGCAAGGATAAGAGCAATCCCGTCATGCTTCATCAAAGCATTAGACAGTTCAACAGAAGGCTGATCAATCCAACCAATAATATCTTTAGGTGCACCAGCGGCTACTGCTGCATCCAGAACCAATTTCGCCGCCGCGTTGGTTGAGTTTTTTGCACGTGGGTGTGGTGAGAAGATGATACCGTTACGAGTCTTCAAAGAGATAAGAGACTTAAAGATAGCCGTAGAAGTCGGGTTTGTTGTAGGAACAATACCACAGATGATACCAACCGGTTCTGCAATCGTCATCGTACCTAAGTTGTCATCTTCTTCAAGAATGCCACAGGTTTTTTCATCTTTGTATTTGTTATAAATAAACTCAGACGCAAAGTGGTTCTTGATCACTTTATCTTCAATAATCCCCATGCCAGATTCTGCTACCGCTTGTTGCGCTAGAGGAATACGAGCTTGGTTAGCGGCCAATGATGCAGCGCGGAAAATTTTATCCACTTGCTCTTGAGAGAAAGTGGCAAATTCTGCTTGTGCCGCTTTCACGCGAGCAACGAGAGCATCAAGTTCAGCCAAATTAGTTACAGGCATAATGAATCTCCTAAAATAAAAAATGTTAAAAACTCTTTATTAAATCGTCAATTGGATGCTCTTTCCTGATCTTGATGACCAACTTACCAGCAGACTTAGTAAATAGCTTTCACGACTGAGTATAATATTTCACTGTATGAAAAAAATTGACTCAGATCAGTTATCAAAAAGTAATTACCACCCAAGGGGTAGAAGGTAGGAAAAACAGAACATAACCTATTGAATTAAAATAAAAACAGAACAAAAAATCTCATATCAAAAATATACTCTTTACAAATCAAAAAAATAAAAAAACTACAACAAACTGTAAAAAAGTTTCATTTTTAAACAACATAACCACTTGTAGCCAACATTTCATGTGCTACGTTGAGTATATAAGCTCCGACTCAACTCTCCACTCTCCATCTCAATTTTTAGCTAAACTGTGGCATTGTTAACAAAGTGATCACGCAATACTGCTCGACCTTCATAAAATGCAACAATTTATTTGTATTATGAGTAAAGCATTAGTTTTCTTAATCATGAACAAATCAATGCGATAGTTTTTTTCATTCGTACTTTTATGTGGATTAACATACATTACGCTGGCTTTATTTCACCCCAATGATCGCCAAGAGAATCTTTCATGCATCTTGAACTTGCCATTTTTCTTCAGTTTTTTTTAGGGCTGGTTGCGGCCGTTAACCCGGTTGGTATTATGCCGGTGTTTGTTTCACTCACCAGCCACATGACCGTGGAAGAAAAAAACAAAACCGCAGCCACCGCCAATATTGCTGTTGCCGTTATCTTGATCACAGCGCTGCTCGGCGGTCAGGTTCTGTTGGATATGTTTAGTATTTCCCTTGACTCCTTTAGAGTGGCTGGCGGTCTGTTATTGCTCAGTATTGCTTTTTCTATGATGAGTGGAAAACTCGGAGAGGATAAGCAGAACAAACAGGAAAAATCTGAGCATATTAGCCGAGAGCAAATTGGCATCGTTCCTATCGCTATGCCCTTAATGGCCGGCCCAGGCGCAATTAGTTCAACCATTGTTTACAGTGCTCGTTACCCTGGAATGTTGGATACTTTGGGGATTGCATTAACCATTGCGGTTTTCAGTATCAGCTCTTGGTTACTGTTTCGTTCAGCCCCTTATATTGTGCGCATTCTTGGACAAACAGGAATCAACGTGATCACCCGTATTATGGGACTAATCCTAGGAGCGCTCGGTATTGAATTTATTGCTAATGGATTACGTAGCCTATTCCCAGGCCTCGCTTAACCCGTTTGTCTGCATGGAAACTCGACTCAAAGAGAGAAAGCGCCTAATGGCGCTTTCTTCGTTATCACTTGATTGATCGATACTGACTAGCGTTTTTCTGCAAGAATAATACGCAATGTTCGCCGTAATGGCTCTGCCGCTCCCCACAAAAGTTGATCGCCAACGGTAAAGGCATTAAGGAAAGTCTCCCCCATCGCCATTTTACGTAAACGTCCCACAGGAATAGAAAGTGTCCCAGTCACTTTTGCTGGGCTCAGTTCACGTGCTGTGATGTCTCGCTCATTCGGAATCACTTTAACCCAGTCATTGTGCGAAGCGATGATCTCTTCGATTTCATCCAGCGGAACATTCTGTTTGAGCTTGATAGTGAGAGCTTGAGAATGGCAACGCATCGCTCCGATACGAACGCAGGTTCCATCAATAGGAATCGGAGAATTTTGGAAACCCAAAATCTTATTAGCTTCTACGCCCGCTTTCCACTCTTCTTTACTTTGACCATTTTCACGCTTCACATCAATCCAAGGGATCAGAGAGCCCGCTAGAGGAACACCAAAGTTATCGGTTGGGAAAGATGCTGAACGCATCGTTTCAGCCACTTTCTGATCGATATCTAAAATGGAACTTGATGGATTTGCAAGCTCTGAACTCACGGAATCATTGATAACACCCATTTGTGAAATCAGCTCACGCATGTTCTGTGCACCAGCGCCTGACGCGGCTTGATAAGTCATGGCACTAGTCCATTCCACTAGCCCCTTCTCGAATAACCCCCCTAACCCCATCAACATTAAACTAACGGTACAGTTCCCACCAACAAAAGTATTCGTGCCTTGATGAATACCCTGTTGAATTTGAGTAAAGTTAACGGGATCCAAAGTAATGATGGCTTCAGAGTCCATTCGTAACGTCGATGCTGCATCAATCCAGTAACCTTTCCATCCTGCTTGACGAAGAGCAGGAAATACTTTTTCAGTATACCCTCCACCTTGGCAAGTAATCACCGCATCGAGTTGCTTTAAACTGTCAATATCAAAAGCATCTTGTAACAACCCTGCATCTTTACCAAAGTTAGGCGCAGCAATGCCAATTTGTGATGTACTGTAAAATACCGGGTCGATAAGGTCGAAATCTTTTTCTTCAACCATTCGCTGCATCAGTACTGAACCAACCATGCCACGCCAACCGACTAAACCTACTCTCATTGGACTAACTCTCCGTGTGTTCAAACAAAAAATTGTGATCACCACCTATAAGGGGTTCGATCTAAAATCTCAAGATATTCTTACCTTTTATTGAGACTTTTCTTGATCCCTACTGTGCTTTATCACTGATTCAACTTCAACCCCTTAAAAAGATTTATCTTGTGATTTTTTAGCATTAGATAATTAAATTTTTACTTAAATATCGAACTTTTGTTACACACAAATATCACACTACACACTTTTTTATTTCATACCTTCACCTAAAACAAACATTTAAGTCTAAATAACAAGCACTATATCGACATAAATCACAACAACATGCTTTAAATTCGATATATAACATTATTTAATGTAAAGTCCTGCCGAACTGATAAAAGATGTCCCTCTCTACTACCTACTACAACCATCAAACAAGAGGTTCTAAAAATGACACAGGCCCCACCACGCTTACCCAGTTTGCTGCAAGTGATTGTTGCACTGGGTCTGTTTTTATTATTGGCTTTTTCGTTTACTGCTAAGTTTGATTTACCCATCCAGCTCGCTCTTTACATCGGCTGGTTTATTATCATGGTGCTCGGCATTCGCCTTGGTCACCAGTATAAAGAATTAGAGAAAGCTGCACTCAATGGCATTTCCAATGGATTAGGTGCAGTATTAATCCTTCTTGCGGTTGGTGCCCTCGTGGGTACTTGGATCGCCGGAGGGATCGTTCCAACCATCATTTATTATGGATTAAAGGCTATCCACCCTTCTATTTTCTTGCTTGCCACGATGATCATTTGTTCTTTGACCGCGTTAGCAACAGGAACTTCTTGGGGAGCCGCCGGAACAGCAGGGATTGCGATGATGGGAATAGGCCAAGGGCTCGGCGTTCCAGCGCCCGTAACCGCTGGTGCTGTTTTATCTGGATGCTACTTTGGCGACAAGATGTCTCCTCTGTCAGACTCCGTGATTCTCGCCTCATCCATGTCCAATGTTGAAGTAATGGAACACATTAAAGGTATGCTCCCAATTGCTTTGATCAGCTACGTTATTACTGGATTAATGTTTACCTTATTTGGTTTCCACTATGCTGGTAATGTAGACATGTCACAGGTCCAATCCGTTATCAATGCGATGGAAACTCAATTTTATATCACGCCATACTCTTTTATTCCGGTATTGATTGTCTTGGGGCTTCTGGCTATGCGTATGCCCTCTTTCCCAGTCATTAGCTTTGGATCATTGCTCGGCATCATTTGGGCTATCATGATTCAAGATGTTGAATTTCTTCCTGCATTTAACACCGCATGGGCTCCGTTCAGCATTTCATCTGGTGTGGATTTTATTGACTCCATCCTAAATCGTGGCGGTATGTCTTCTATGCTTGGATCGGTTGCTGTGATCATTTTTGGTCTAGGCTTCGGAGGTCTATTGGATAGAGTTGGCGTACTCGAAACCATCGCCAAGCTGTTTGAACGTCGAGTCACCAATAGTGGTTCACTGGCAACTAGCACCATAGGTACCGCATTTATGGGTAACGTATTTGGTTCAGCCATGTACGTATCATTGATTCTCACTCCCAAAATTTGTGCCAAAAACTATGACCGCTTAGGTTACCAACGTAAAAACTTGTCCCGAAATGCAGAATTTGGTGGCACGCTGACATCGGGAATGGTGCCATGGAGTGATAATGGCATATACATGGCAAGCATCTTAGGGGTTGCGACTCTCTCTTATGCGCCTTTCATGTGGCTCAGCTTTGTCTGTATCATTGTGACGATTTTCACCTCGTACATGGGATGGTTCGTTGACAAATGTGAACCCATTGCAGAAGCCAGTGCTGAAAATATGGGCGAAGAAACCGATTTACAACGTCAATCCGTTTAATCATCTTCACTAAAGTAAAAAAGGAGCGTTTATCGCTCCTTTTCCATTTTATGTGGATTTTACTGATTTTTTCTCGTTAACTGTTCACGCAAATTGGGGGGCGTTCCCTTAATAGTCAAAGTATCGGTTTCCGGGTCATAAAATACGCGCTCACCCATTAATAAACTATCAAAACTGATGTTAAGCCCACCACCAGCGCCTACATACTTAGTCAGTGTCCTTACGGTTGAACGATCTCCTGGGAAACTTTCTTCTAACTCATAACCATGTTGACGCGTAAACTCAAAAAAACTGGTTCCTTCTTGGCTAGGGGGTAACTCTCCAGAAAGCTCTTTGACCTGAACTTCATCACCGGATTTAATTTGATCATTACAGTAGTCATACACCTGCCGTTTGTAGCTAATGGCCTCTTCTTTTTCCAATTTTGCATCACTACAAAAATCTTCCACTGCTTGCATCAATACTAGATTCTGTTGCTTAGGATCCAGTCCAATATCCGCTTGTAAGAAATCTAGGAAAAAATCAGAGACTTTACGCCCCACCCGTCCTTTTATATAAGAAAGATAACGGTTGGAATCTTTGTCTGTTTCAAAACTGGAAAGATCAACCCTTGCTGCAATATCCATCTTACTGATATCTAAGTAATCCGTCGCGCTGATATCCAACCCCTCTGTCACTTTTAGGCTTTGGTTTAAGGGTAATAAACCAATAAACAAGAAATGGGTAGAAAGCGATTGATACTCCGCCAACACAAGAATGCCTTCATCAGCGAAGGGATATTTAATCAGTTCATTTTTTAGCCGCTGCGCACTCATCTGAGAAAACGTATAAAAATCTTCCTCACCTTTGCGCAGAGCTTGTAACCAACGTTGAACCTCACTGTCGGATTTAAACGAGCCAAACCCCTTCCCTGCTTTCGCATTAAAGACGCGATGTAACTCAGCGACCAAGTTTTCGGTTGAGGTATCATTATCAAGAGATTGAGTTCGGTAATTAACCATTAACTCATCGTTATCGTTTTTACATAATTGATGCAAAATGACATTGGAAAGGTGCAAACTCATAGTGAAATAATCGTCGTACTGGTTTCAGTTGTAAGGCATAGTAGGTTATCATAAGCCGCTTTTACTATCATCTATAGAGTCTTTATGCCAATTACATCGAAATACAGTGACGAAAAAGTTGAAACTATCCTGACCGAAATCGCTGCCATTCTTGATAAACATAGTGCGTCTCCAGAATTAACGCTGATGATCGCAGGTAATATCGCCACCAATGTTCTAAATCACAATGTGGCCAGTTCACAGCGTAAAGCGATTGCAGAGAAGTTTGCTCAGGCATTAACCTCTTCTTTACAGAACTAATTTCATTGACAACACCGGATAAATAGAAAAACCCATGGTAGATAGCGGAAACACATACGGCGAGCGAGTATCACGTTTAGTGAGCTGGGGACATTGGTTTGCTTTCTTTAATATTATTGCAGCCATGCTTATCGGTACACGGTACATTACTCAAACCCCATGGCCAGATACACTCTTAGGGCAATTTTATCTTGCATTTTCTTGGGTGGGCCATTTTGGCTTCTTAGTGTTTGCGCTCTACCTATTAATCCTTTTTCCACTCACGTTCCTCATTCCATCTCGGATGTTGTTCCGCTTTATTGCGGTTTGTTTTGCCACATTAGGTTTAACCGTTCTCTTAATTGATACGCAAACCTACCAGACCATCAACTTGCATTTGACCCCTGTGGTATGGGAACTACTGTTCAGCGATGAAAGTAGCATTAGCGCCGATCTACAGCACCTATTTGTCGTTCTACCTCTAATATTCTTACTGCAATTAGGCTTATCTGAATGGGTGTGGCGAAAGCAACGACGCCTATCTCATAAACGGGTTGGACGCCCTCTCGCGGCTGTTTTTTTCATTAGCTTTATCACCAGCCATGTGATCTATGTTTGGTCTGATGCCTATTTTTATGCCCCAGTCACCAGCCAAAAATCCAATTTCCCATTGTCCTACCCAATGACGGCCAAATCTTTTATGGAAAAACATGGCCTGTTGGATAGAGATAAGTATTTAAAACGTTTGGAAGAGAATCAAAATAGCGTCGATTTGGTCAATTATCCGTTAGAGAAAATCGAATTTGGCCGCAGAGCAAACCATTTAAATATTCTCATTGCCAGTGTCGATAGCCTACGTGCAGATGTTGTCACCGAGCACCTCATGCCAAATACTTACCAGTTTGCCAACAACGCGCTGACTTTTAGTCATCATTTTAGCTCCAGCAATGATATGTATGGCATGTTTGGCTTGTTCTATGGGCTACCCAGCAGCTACGCCAGCAGCATTAAGGTTCAAGGCACACTACCCATCTTAATTGATGCACTAAAAAATCAGAAATACCAATTTGGTTTATTCAGTAGTGATAATTTTTCTGACCCTCTTTTTCAAGAAACGGTCTTTCGCGGTCTACCGCTCATCCAAACGCCATTTGAAGCAGAAACAAGTCACGATAGGCAAACTATCCAACGCTGGGGACAGTGGGTTCAAGAACAAAATTCCCCTTGGTTAAGCTTTATCGAACTTACGACCGTTAGCCGATTTAATTCCATGACGATCAGCGATCAAAAATCGACCGCGACCGACAGACTACGCAATAGCTATTACGAATCGGTCACTCAAGCCGATCATGAATTAGCGCAGCTCTATGCTCAGCTAGAATCTTTACAATTATTGGATAATACCATTGTTGTCATCACATCGAACCACGGCACAGAATTCAATGAAACCAAAACGAACAGTTGGGGAGCGAACAGTAATTACAGTCGTTACCAACTACAGGTTCCAATGATTGTTTATTGGCCAGGAAAAATGCCCGCAACATTTACACACCGTTCCAGCCATTTAGACTTTTCTGTAACGCTATTGCAGGATCTACTGGGTGTCTCTTCTAACCCTAACGATTTCAGTAGCGGAAAAAATTTATTTAATGAAAACAAACGACGCTGGATACTTGCTGGTGATTCACGCGAGTTAGCCCTTATTACCGAGCAACAAACCACAGTGATAGATAAGTTTGGCAACTTCAAACTGTATGATGAAAACTACCAGCGATTAACCGATGAGAATCCGACGCTGCCAATTTTGATGCAAGGTTTAACCGAATTGCAGCGTTTTTATTCAAAAGACAATTAAATCATGACTTTAAGCATTTTTCGGCTTGACGGTCACAATAAAAATAAGTACATTACGCCCATCGGACTGTAGCGCAGCTTGGTAGCGCACCGTCATGGGGTGTCGGGGGTCGGAGGTTCAAATCCTCTCAGTCCGACCATACACCTAAAAAAGAGAGCTTCGGCTCTCTTTTTTTTGTCAGAAAGATAAAATAGACACTCTTCAACCGTCAAATCATCCCCCCACCCTAAACACAAAGATAGTGATATGGAGAGGGAAGAAGACTTAGGCCCTATTGGGATGATTCAAAATGTGATCTTCCCAATCGATCACATCGATTTCATAGACGACTTTATTACGGACACTTTCACCAGCGGCATGCATCGCTGCTTTAGAACCAGTAATTAATGGATGCCATTCAGGAAGCGGCTTACTGTCAGCTAGTAATCGATAGGCACAGGTTTCTGGTAACCAGTTAAATTCATCAATCTTATCTCTAGTAAGCTTGAGGCACTCTTCCCCAGATTCAAAGCGATTTGGGTAATCTTTACACGCACACGTTTTACTATTCAACCAACTACAAGCCACATTTGTGTAATAAACGTCATCGCTATCTTCATCCATTAGCTTATGCAAGCAGCACTTACCACAACCATCACACAGTGACTCCCACTCTGCTTCCGTCATCTGTTCTAATGATTTGCTTTGCCAAAAGGGAATACTCATAGCACCTTACTTTTATCAACGTATTAGGGTCAGGTGTTATACCCCTCCCTTTTGGAAACTTCAAGTGATGAGCGGGAATTTCACTGTGCATCGCGGTGAGATCTGTTAGGATCACCGGCCTTATTATGACTGTCTTGATAAAGGTGAAAAAATGGACTGTCGACTGGGTTGTGGCGCTTGCTGTATTGCACCGAGTATTTCATCTCCTATTCCGGGGATGCCACACGGTAAACCTGCTGGGGTTCGCTGCATTCAACTGAATGACGAAGATTTATGCCAACTGTTTGGAAAACCAGAACGCCCAGCGGTTTGCCACCAATTCAAAGCTTGTGCAAGTGTCTGCGGAGAAAACCAACAACAAGCATTACAAAACTTAACGTTCTTGGAACATTGCACGCAGAATATACCGCCACACCAATAAAATTTGCTATCTAGATCCATATTTTTCATTCCTCTGACTTTTCCACGCTAGCAAAGCAGTAGATTTCCAGCGCTTGGGTTATACCCATGAATTTTATAAGGTTAGGAATCATGAATAAATATTATGCAGAAGCGTTTGGTACCTTTTGGTTGGTACTCGGTGGTTGTGGTAGTGCTGTGCTAGCCGCAGGTTTTCCTGAAGTGGGAATTGGTCTACTTGGTGTTGCTCTGGCTTTTGGTTTAACCGTCCTGACAATGGCTTTTGCCATTGGTCATATCTCTGGCTGCCATTTAAACCCTGCTGTGACTATTGGCCTATGGGTGGGGGGGCGATTCTCAGCGAAAGAGGTTATCCCTTACCTTCTTTCTCAAGTCTTTGGTGGCGTGATTGCGGGCGCAGTACTGTATGTGATCGCAACAGGTCAAATGGGTTTTGATGTCGCAGCCTCTGGTTTTGCCGCCAATGGTTTTGGTGAACACTCACCAGGTGGTTATTCAATGACCGCTGCACTGGTTTCTGAAGTGGTTATGACCATGATGTTTTTGATCGTTATCATGGGGGCTACGGATTCTCGCGCACCACAAGGCTTTGCCCCTATTGCTATTGGTTTATGCCTAACCCTGATCCACTTGATCTCGATTCCTGTCACCAATACATCAGTCAACCCAGCTCGTAGTACAGCTGTGGCACTTTTTGTAGGGGATTGGGCCACATCACAACTTTGGCTATTCTGGGTTGCACCGATTGTTGGTGCTGCTCTAGGTGCATTAATCTACAAGCAATTATTAGGTCGCCAATCCGCATAATGGATTGATGAAATGATAACCTCAAGGCTCCATCATTACGATGGGCCTTGAGAGAAAAGAATTAAAAACCGGAATGGAGCTTTTGTCGCCCCAGTAATGAATGAGATAGCGTAGTACCATCCACCAACTCTAACTCGCCCCCCACAGGCACACCATGTGCAATACGGCTGACCGATATTTGGTGTTCATGGCATAACTCAGCAATGTAATGCGCGGTGGCTTCCCCTTCGACCGTCGGATTTGTTGCCAGAATCACCTCGCTGATCCCCCCTTTCTGCAAACGAAAATCCAACACATCCAGACCAATATCACTAGGGCCAATCCCATCAAGTGGGGAAAGGTGACCCATTAACACAAAATAGCGGCCTGAATATTGTCCCGTTGCTTCTAAAGCGGCGATATCGGCAGGGCTTTCCACCACACAAAGTTGGCCATTTTCTTGTCGTTTCGCATTACGGCAAATATGACAGACGTCTTCCTCGGTAAAGGTTCGACACTCGCTGCAGTGGCCAATCTCAACCATCGCTTGGCTGAGGACATCAGCAAGCTGTAAGCCACCTTTTCTATCTCGCTGTAACAAATGAAAGGCCATACGCTGTGCTGACTTGGGGCCAACCCCAGGCAGACAACGTAAGGCCTCCATCAAATGCTCCAGCATATGACTGCTACGCATTATTCATACTCAGGTTTAAAATGGCATTTTCATACCCGGAGGAAGCTGCATTCCACCGGTAATGGCTGACATTTTTTCTTTCTGAGTCTCTTCAATTCGGCGAGAGGCATCATTAAAAGCGGCTGCAATCAGATCTTCCAGCATCTCTTTATCGTCTTCCATCAAGCTTTCATCAATTTCGACACGACGTACACTATGGCTTCCCGTTACGGTAACTTTAACCAAGCCAGCACCCGATTCACCGGTGATCTCCATATTCGCTACTTCTTCTTGTAGCTTTTGCATACGTTCTTGCATTTGTTGGGCTTGCTTCATTAAGTTGCCCATACCGCCTTTACCAAACATAGTTATCTCTCTGGTTTTTCTTCAATCGTTTGAAATAAATGGGGGCAAAATTAATCAATCTCAACCCCACTCGTTAAATAGGTCGAACGCTTTGTTTATCAAATTCAGCATTGAAACGACGCTCGATAAATTGCACGTTCGGATCTTGTATCAGGCTCTCTATCGCAAAAGCGAGTTTTTGTTGATACAAACGTTCTCTTAGCTCTAGTGGCGTTTCCCCCTCTTCCCCAATGGTCACGGTTAACTGACACGCTTCCCCCAATTGCTCATTAATGGCTTGTAACAGCTCACTTTGTGCTTTATCAGTATTGAGATGAGCGTGGGAAGATCGCAAAGTTAATACGATAGATGAACCCTGCTTTTGGTATGTGGAATTTAAAGCCAACTGCTCAACTAATTTTGCCGTTTCTAACCGCTGTATCAACGCAGCCCATTCATTGAGTTGAACAGATTCTGCAATCAATTTTTCCGCCATCTCAGGTGTTTTTTCATGCTCTAGCGCTTGCTTTATTTGGGTGGGCGTTAGGTCATTGTTTATCGAGGAGGCAGGCTCTATGTCGAGTGAAGGACGCCATTGATACATTTGTTCATCAGGCTGCGCTTGTTCAGTCGGTTGAAGGCTCGGCGACATCGGCATCGTTGTCGATTGGCTACGTTGAGCCAGTCGTTCTAATACTGATGGTGGTTTTGCTGATGCCGCACTAGGCTTTTTTGGCGTACTCCCTTTCGGGGTAAGCCCTTGGCGCTGAGAGCGCAGTTGGTGCCGCAACCCCACAACCGGGGAAGTAGAACTCGGTATTGAGCTCGAGACGACAGGCTCAGATTCTTGTGCCACATTATCTTCGGCTAAAGGCTTAGACGGAGATGCTTGAGTCGATGGGGCTTTGGGTTCTGATGGTACTTGAGGCTCTGACGAAACAGAAGGCACCATGTTCGTCACTGGCGATGAGGCCATGGCATCCGTGGCATGTTGAGATGCCAGTGAATTCACAACCGAAACGCGTGAAGGTCGAAAAGCCATCATTCGTAATACAATCATCTCAATACCAATTCGTGCTGTCGGCGCGAGCGGAAGATCATCCCGCCCTTTCAACACGATTTGATAATAGAGTTGAACATCCTGTGGGGCTAATGACTGTGAAAGCCCTCTGATTTTCTCTGCATCTGGCTGTAACTTATCAACACTAGATGGTAAGGCTTGGTACATCGCAATCCGGTGTAACTGCGTTGCACATTGTTGCAGTAAACCATCCCAATCCACCCCATTATGAGCAAGAGACTCAATACAACTCATGGCCAGTTGAGGTTGTTTACTGCTAATTGCCTGCAATAAAGTTAATGCTTGGTCAGTATCTAGCGTACCCAACATATGGGCCACCATGTCATACTGAATATAACCATTGCCAAGAGCAATGGCTTGATCAGTCAAACTTAATGCATCACGCATACTGCCATCGGCTGCATGAGCAATAAGTGACAGCGCTTTAGGGTCTCGCTCAACCTGTTCAGCTTGAAGAATATGCTCAAGTTGCTGTTGAATATTTTCAACCGTGATCGGTTTTAAGTGAAATTGTAAACAACGGGATAAAATCGTGACGGGCAACTTCTGTGGATCGGTCGTTGCTAGTATGAATTTCACATACTCTGGCGGCTCTTCCAGCGTTTTGAGTAACGCATTGAAACTGTGGCGAGACAGCATATGAACTTCATCAATAAGATAAACCTTAAAACGGCCTCGAGCGGGTTTATATTGAACATTATCTAGTAAGTCACGGGTATCTTCCACTTTCGTTCGAGAAGCGGCATCAATTTCCAATAGATCAACAAATCGACCTTGATCAATTTCTTTACACGTCGAGCATTGCCCACACGGTGTTGACGTAATTCCCGTTTCGCAGTTCAGCCCTTTAGCAAACAAACGTCCAATGGTCGTTTTACCGACACCTCGCGTACCACTAAACAAGTAAGCGTGATGAAGTCGATTTTGCGTTAAAGCATTTTCTAGAGCAGTTAATACATGCGCTTGGCCGACAACTTCTTTAAATTTAGTGGGACGCCATTTTCGCGCTAAGGCTAGATAACTCATGAAACCTTCCGTTTTGGCTATTTAGTGGCCTTCAAATTCACAAAGACTGAAAACATGTAAACCTAAACGTTCAAGACGCTTATCACCACCAATTTCGGGCAAATTAATCACAAAGGCAGCATGTTCAACCTCACCACCAAGGTTACGAATCAGCTTGGTCGTAGCTTCAATGGTGCCACCTGTCGCTAGTAGATCATCTACAACCAATACTTTATCCCCGGGCTTGATGGCATCCACATGGATTTCCAAAGTATCCGTCCCATATTCAAGTTCATAAGACTGAGCGATCGTCTCTCTCGGCAATTTGCCTGGCTTACGCACAGGAACAAACCCCACACCTAACTCTAATGCCAGCGGTGCACCAAATAAAAAGCCACGGGCTTCTGTTCCAACGACCTTGTCAAATCCCATCGGCTGATACTTTTCAACCAATAGTTGAATGGTCGCGTGATAGGCTTTGGCATCTTCCAATAAGCTGGTGACATCTCGAAATAAAATGCCTGGTTTTGGATAGTCTTGGATACTCTTGATGCTTGATTTAATAAAAGAGAGAGTTTCGGTTGTCATAGCTCAATTAACTTCGATTGGCTCACCATAGCTTAGGCTACTGGTAAGAATTAGCGTTCTATGCACGTTCATGTGTATGCATACTAAAAAACAAAGGCCCACTCGAAGAGCGGGCACACTTCCCCATAATGCTAGTGATTTTCTGGTTGATTAGCAACTAACTCATACGTGGGTAAGCGCACAAACCAAGCAATCAAGACCACAAGGCCGATAAAGAGCAGAATTTTTAACCACAAATGGGGCACAATGGCGATAGAAAAAGCGAAGCTAATAAGAATGAATACACAACCACGCCGTTTTACTTGCTTAGAAACGGCTCTATGTTGTTGCCAATTGATTAAGATTGGACCAAATAAGCGGTGATGATGTAACCAATGATAAAACTTAGGGCTACTACGAAAAAAGCAAGCGCTGGATAAAAGAATAAAAGGAGTGGTTGGAAGAAGTGGTAAAACAATACCCAATACGCCGAGACAAAGACTCAGCCCACCAACAATATTAAGTATCAGATGCCGAATATTGATGATGGACCTCGCTTATACTTAAACTAAAATCCTGAATATCCGTTAACAACACGAATCCACGTTAATAACGCAGGTAGGGTTGGGATCAGGAGAGCGGCGATAAAACCTAAAAAATAAAACACATTATAGGGTTCTTTAAATACTTTGTCTGCCATTGATATCCGTCTCTTTTGCTCGGTCTCTATAAGGATTACTGTTGTGATTAAGTAACGCATTTGTTAAAAACCACATCTAGTGCAATATACCTTAAACGAACAAAGACAAACACAGACAAAACATAAGGTTATTACCTTCTCGAACCCAGTACTTGGCGTTCTGTTACTAGCTTTGAATGCCTTGATAAATATCGAGGGTAAAACTACTGCTTCCCAAACAACTTACTGAAATTTGGCAACCCCGATGAATGGGCAAATCCTTAGTAATAAAGTTCTTCAGGCAGTTTTCTCCTAACTTCATGCCAGAACCAATCGTGTGCATGGTATAACCATTTGACCACTGGCACGCTAGACCGGCAGGTAATAGTGATACCGCTCCCTCTGTTAAGTCAGCTAAACCAAATAAAGCGGACATCGAAGTCCCCCCTTCAGAACATTCAATACCTCGTTCAAAAATACTGGCCAGATCTTTTAAATCTGCACTAAAACTGCGTAAATTACGGAGATAGTCATTAAATAAGGCTCGAACTAATAATGTGCTGGCGACCCCTAATTCTTCATCACTGGATGAATCAATAATATAAAAGATGAGTTGCCCGTTCATCAGCCATGCATAATCGAACACCAATGGCATCACATCGGTTGACTGTAGTAATCGATAACTGCATTTCCAAATCCCTTGTGCTGTATCATTTTCGGGTAATAATGCTTGTAAGAGTTCTTTGGCTGTATTCGGGTTTTCTCGCAGGTATTCTAAATGCCAATGGAGCTCTTGTTCTTCTGGCACTTCACCTCCACCCTCAACTCGAAACCATTGACTGGCAAAGTCCCGTTGGTCACACAAATGATGGGTTGCATCTTCCAAAGTACTTTTGATAGCACAGCGCAAATATTCATGGTTACCAATGGGCTTGGGTAAAAAATCTTTAATTCCATAGCGAAGTGCTTTGGCTATCTCTGCCATTTCATCTGTTGCAGAAACAACAATCAGTGGTAATGATGGGTACTCAAGGCTGACTTCTTCAACAAACTCAATACCGTTTAAGACTGGCATCGACAAATCACACAGAACCAGATCCGGCTCATTACTGCGTAATTTTCTCAAACCATCAAGGCCATCTTCCGCTTCAACCACTTTATATCCCTGAGCAGAAAGATAACCACTGGTTACCCGTCTAAAAATGGGATCATCATCCACCAGCATAATCAACGTATCCTGTTCCGGTGGTTTTTCTGATCGCTTATTCTCTCTCATATAGTTTTTATACATAGCGCCGACCCTACTATGTGGTTACTTGCCCTGTTCAAATGCATTCCGACAGCCGGTAACCCGTAATGTTATTTTTAATGATACTGAACAGTAATTACCTCAATATTGCCGCACTTTATTCTGTATATTGATAACAAGCTAGCGATATAAGAAGGTCTTTTACCTTACTTACAAAATAGTCATGAAATAAGATTTATACAAATATTCCTCTTTGTACCATCGTTGCATACTATATGTATGGAATATCACGAATCGTCCAACAAGTTGATATGACGCAACCTTTATATGAAGATATCCGTATAAATTACTTAAATTCTCAAGATAATGTGGCAGGAATAATGAAATTAGATGATCTTAATCTCTTTCGACTGGTTGTCGAACATGGTAGCTACACCGCCACATCTCGTAAAACGATGATTCCTGTTGCTACCATTACTCGACGTATTCAGGCATTAGAAGATTCTTTAAATCTTCGGTTATTAAACCGTCACGCTCGTAAATTATCTTTGACCGAAGCGGGTGAACGTTTTTTTCGAGATTGCTCACCACTACTTGAACGTCTCGCCGCAATGGCTGAAGAAATCACTGACGAATGTCGGGGCGCCTCCGGTACGATTCGACTCTCATCGCCTTCTAACTTAACCAAACGGATGATGATGCCCATGTTTAATGAATTCATGCATCAATATCCAGAAATCAGCCTTGATCTCACCACCAGTAACCACGCCGACCAATTAGACCCCACAGAATGGGATGTCATTTTTCGAGTTGGCCCTCAACGAGACTCAAGCTTAATTGCCAGAAAAATTGGTGAAGTCAAAGATATTTTAGTTGCTAGCCCTCACTATCTAGCAAAACAGCCAGAACCCGTCCATGCCGAAGACCTCTCCCATCACTCTTTATTAAAAGGTGAACCTTTACTCAAATGGCAATTGGTTAATAGCCAAGGGGAACACGTCATTAATAATGACCATGGACGCTTTCAATCCAATGCGCTGAATGTCATTCGCAGTGCTTGCTCTGATGGGCTAGGAATAACGTTAATGCCCGATGTTATGCTGAAAGAATTTCTTGCTGATGGTAGCTTAGTGCGCATTCTACCCGATTGGAGTGCAAACCCTCGTGATATCTATATGCTATATAACCATAAAGATCATTTACCAGAAAAAGTGCGTTTATTTATCGATTTTGTGATTGCTTACCATATCCACTAATCTTGTTTTGTATCCAAATAAAAAGAGAGCAAATGCAATACTTGCTCTCTTTGTGCCTTTTTTTGTTAATAAAAAGATAAATTAGTAAAAGGTTTCGTCTAAACCTGCCCGAGTCACTAGCCCATCACAAGGGGCAAAATGATCGCCATACTTTTGTGCATGTTGGTTCATCATTTCCACCAGCGTTTTTAACCCGAGTTGGTCCATATAACGGAATGGTCCTCCGAGAAACGGGGGAAAGCCTATGCCAAAAATAGCACCGATATCACCATCTCTGGCGGAATGGATAATA
Organism: Vibrio cincinnatiensis DSM 19608; assembly: GCF_900167345.1. Taxonomy (GTDB): domain Bacteria; phylum Pseudomonadota; class Gammaproteobacteria; order Enterobacterales; family Vibrionaceae; genus Vibrio; species Vibrio cincinnatiensis. The sequence goes on from NZ_FUXB01000002.1 coordinate 262,344, forward strand.
CCATCATCGAGGCATCGAACCGCTTCATTTAACATAGGCAGGACACAACGAAGCGCAATCTCTTTATCACTCCACTTCGATTCAGGAGTCAGCTTCAAGAGTTTGTAGACCGACTTATCCACTTGCTTCTTTTTACCCCCTTTGTAAGAGTAAAAGCCTTTTCCTGTTTTTCGCCCTTTTCGATTATCATTCAGTAACGCTTCAAAAACCTCTGGTCCTTGAAAACGCGGCCCAAGCTCATTGACCAATATTGGCATGATTTTCGATCCAACATCGATCCCAACTTCATCTAATAAGGTAATGGGGCCAACCGGAAAACCAAAGTTGAGCAGTGCGGCATCAATTTTCTCTATCGGCTCACCTGCCAACAACACTTTTGCTGCCTCATTCATATACGGCGCAAGAATACGGTTTACATAAAATCCAGCACAGTCTTTAACAACAATCGGCGTTTTCCCTTGTTGCTTGGCTAAAGCAACAACCGTCGCAATCGTATCAGCGGAAGTGGTTGAATGAGGGATCACTTCGACCAAAGGCATTTTTTCAACGGGACTAAAATAATGCAGGCCGACAATATTCTCAGGCCGTGCTGCTTTTTCCGCAATTTTTTTGATAGGCAATGAGGAAGTATTGGTTGCGAAAATCGTATCAGGCTGAGCGTGTTGCTCTACCTCCGCCACCATTTGCTGTTTGAGAGGCAGATCTTCAAACACCGCTTCAATCACAACATCCAAATGTTGAAAGCCCGTAAAATCTGTCCCACCTGATAGTTTCATCATCTGACTCTGTAATTGAGACTTACTGATAATTCTCCGTTTACGCTGCTTATCAAACAGTTTGTAGTTATAGCTTAAGGCATTAAGAATACCGTCATTAGAAACATCTTTAATTCTTACTGGCAATTTTGCTTTAGCCACACTGACATGACTGATCCCAGCGCCCATTAAGCCCCCACCCAACACGCTGACACGTTGGATATCACGAGGCTTCGCATCACTGCCGTACTCTTTTTTCATCTCCGTAGTAGCAAAAAAGATCGACCGCAATGCTTTCGATTCTGGAGTCATGACCAGCTCACCAAAACGAGTGGCTTCTTTGGCTAACCCCGCTTTAAAGCCTTTATCCAACCCGGTTTCAATGACCTCTAAAATGGCATCGGCAGCCGGATAGTTTCCTCGTGTTTTTTGTGCTGTCTTCTTACGGGCTTGATCAAATATCACTTTACGACCGAACCCTGTGTTAGCCATCAATTTTTCTTTTACTGATAACGTCACTTTGCCACGCTTCTTACCTTTATCCGTGATAAAACGCTGTGCAACATCCAACAAAACACTTTCAGGAACACAAGCATCCACCACGCCAAGCTTCTTCGCTTTGTTGGCTCTTAGCTGTTTCCCCGTTAGAATCAAATCCAACGCGGGCAGTAGACCAATCAAACGAGGCAAACGCTGAGTGCCTCCTGAACCGGGCAGCAACCCTAACATCACTTCAGGTAAACCAAGCCGTGTTTTATCATCATCGCTACACACTCGATAATCACAAGCTAAGGCGAGCTCAAGTCCACCGCCAAGGCAAGGGCCATGAATCGCGGCCACGACAGGAAAAGGGAAGGCTTCTAATTGCTGAAACATTTGTTGACCCTGAGTCGCCAACGATTGCGCTTCTGAAGCAGATCGACAAGCATCTAACATGCGAACGTCGGCTCCTGCAATAAAGTTATCAGGTTTTAACGAATAGATAATCAACCCTTTTAACTGTTTTTTTTGTTCATCTAGCTGTTTAAATACGTCTTGCATCTCCTGCGCAAATGCCGCTTGCAAGGTATTCATCTTTTCTCCAGGCACATCGATAGCCAACCATGCGATATGCTGATCATCTATTTTTAAACGAAATGCTTTTGCCTCGCTCATTACTCGACCTCCAAAATCATAGCTGCCCCGAGTCCACCAGCAGCGCAAGCCGTATTCAGTGCTAACCCTCCCCCACGACGCTGTAATTCACGCAGTGTTTGGGTAATCATTCTTGCTCCTGTCGCAGCAAAAGGGTGCCCATAGGCAATCGAACCGCCCAGTACATTAAACTTATCAATGTCAACCTCACCAATCGCTTTGGCCCGGCCTAAATACTGCTGAGCAAATTGATCGCTCGCAAACATCTTTAAATTCGCTAATGTTTGTGCAGCAAAAGCTTCATGCATATCAATCAAGGTGAGATCGCTCAACTCAATACCTGCACGCTCTAGAGCGAGTGGCGTCGCATAAGAAGGCCCCATCAACATATCTTTTTCGACACCAATAGCAGAAAAGGCATAAGAACGGATATAGCCCATCACGGGAAACCCCAGATCTTTGGCTCGGCCTTCGCGCATTAAAATAATGGCAGCCGCACCATCGGTTAATGGGGTACTGTTGGCCGCAGTTACCGTACCATATTGACGGTCAAAGGCCGGACGTAACTTGGCATACCCTTCAACGGTAGAATCAAAGCGGACATTATTATCTTTATCGATCCATGCCTTATAAGGTTCTGGAAAAGCCGTTATCACTTCTTCGCGGATCTTTCCTTCATTCCAAGCTTTTGCAGCAAGAATATGAGAACGGTGGGCGAGTGCATCTTGATCTGAGCGAGAAATCCCGTGGGATTTAGCCATTTGCTCCGCCGTTTGCCCCATTGAAAGACCGGTTGAATATTCTGCAACCGCTGGAGGAACAGGCATGAGATCTTTAAAAGAGAGAGCAGTTAGAATTGAAAATTTTTGCCTTAAGCTTTTCGCTTTACTTAAAGCCAGTAAACTGGCGGCCAGCTTTTTAGACACACCAATAGGCAAAACAGAGGAGGAATCGGCCCCACCAGCGATACCAATATCAATCGTCCCCGCCATAATACTTTCGGCTACATTTACCGCCGATTGAAAACTGGTTGCACAAGCTCGTGTCACACTGTAAGCATCCGTGTGAATATTCATACCCGTTCCCAATACGATCTCCCGTGCAATATTGGGCGCTTCTGGCATCTGTACCACTTGTCCAAAAACCACTTGTTCTATTAAGCGGGGATCGATATCCGTTCGAGTGAGCAGCTCACTCACCACCATCTTGCCTAACTCTACTGCGGGGATTTGAGAAAATGCCGTACTTTGGCGTGCAAATGGTGTTCTTAACCCTGCAACAATGGCGACACGTTCACCAGAACGCGTTTTCACTTCCTGCTTGCCCATTATTTCTCCTTAGAATAAGAGGTCTGACCTGACAAGCATTGTAATCAAATTGTTACACCAATCAAACAAGTGTTTAAATAAACGTGATTTCGGCAGCGAAAGAAAGCAAAAAAAAACCACACAGAACTGTGTGGTTGGAATGTATATAAAGCAATTAACTTACGCCAATTGAAATAATCAGTTTCCTGATTAGGAGAAAGTAAAGTCAGCCTTCAAAAGGAAGTGTCATCTTGCTCAACATGTCAGCCACAAGGACCAACGAGATGACAAGGGGTACTATAACGTCTTGAGGGTAGGATATTTTGAATTAGATCAATTTTATGCCCGTTTCCCCTCTCTTGTGGAACTAAAAATTGATTCAGGACAAACTCTGATGACTTTATAAACGCCATGAAATTTCCAACAAAAAAATGAACCTTTTTAAATCTTCCCGTCTCTCTTTACGATCCCATCGCCTTGACCCACTATAACCACCTTTTTAACCGATTCCCCCACCCCCACCATAGAGCTAAAACTCTACAATTAACGATTTATTTACAATTTAATGCCAATTGGGTAGCATTTGTGAAACTTTAATCTCTCATTATCCAATGGTCGGATTTCTATCTCTTATACTAGCGTCTAGTATCAGCCACCAAATGAGTAAATACTCAACACAACGCCCACTAGAGGCGATATAACAAAGGAAAAGTCTAATGAATAAGACGCGTCTGTTTAAACAGTCACTTTTAGCAGTGACAATCTCCCTTGCTACCCAGCAAGCTATCGCGGCGGGTTTTCAGCTCAACGCACAATCAGCCACAGGCCTAGGCCGCGCCTTTGCTGGCGATGCCGTTATCGCCGATAATGCTTCCGTCATGTCTCGCAACCCAGCAGCAATGGCCCTCTTTGATAAAACATCTTTATCGCTAGGGTTTGAGACAATTACGACCATGATCGATGTAAAAGATGCAACTTATACTAGCCTCGCAACAGGTTCAGCCAATGCTAACTATGATGATGCAGGTGGAACATCAGTTGCTCCCAACTTTCATTTAATTGTCCCACTTAGTGGAAAATTTGCATGGGGAGTAAATGCTTATTCGAACTTTGGTACCCGCACCGACTTTGGTAATTCCTACGCTGGAGGTGAATACGGAGGAGAAACTGAAATTCTCAGCGCGAATTTGGGTATTTCTGGCTCTTACCGTCTCAATGAACAATGGAGTATAGGGGCTGGCCTCGATCTTATTTATGGTCAAGGAACACTAAAACGCTCTATGAGCGCAGGTTTAGGTGGAACTGAAGTCGTCAATATCAATAAAGCAGATGGCTTTGGGGTCGGTTTCAATGTCGGTACGGTTTTTGAGTTAAATGACAATAACCGATTCGGGTTATCTTATCGTTATACTCCAGAAATCACAGCGAAAGATGGTGATAAAGAAGTCAAACTTCCATTGCCTGACATGGCTGAATTCTCAGGATACCACCGCTTAGAAAACAGCCCCTTTGCCATTCACTACAGCGTCCAATACATAGGATGGAGTGATTTTGATAAGTTGAAATTTAAGAATCAAACTATCACTGAAAAAGCATACGAATGGCAAGATGGCTGGCACTATTCAATTGGTGGAACCTACTACCTGAACCGTGATTGGACGTTACGTGCAGGCTATATGTATGATACCAGTGCACAAGATAAGATCACCTCGATATCTGTTCCTGACTCTGATCGTCAATGGTTCTCTGCGGGTTTTACCTATCAAATTGATGAAAAATCCAATGTTGATTTCGGCTTTACTTACTTAATGGGTAAAGATGTCAAAGTGAATGAGAGCACACAACACCCGCTGAATTCTGCGGTAGAACTTTCTTCCATTTCAGGTACAACTAGAGCTGATGCTATCCTAATGGGCTTACAATATAGCCGCACTTTCTAATTAATTACTCTTGTCTACTCCATGATAAAGGGCTGAACTTTCAGCCCTTTTGTTATTTCCTGCCCTTTCCTTATATCATTTCAAGCGAACACTTGTACTGTTTTAGCCCAGTTACACCCTACATATGTACGCTGAAACTAAACCACTGAGTAAAAACAAACAGATAAAAACACTTAATAAATTAATTTTTTAGCAAATAAGTCTAAAAAAAAGCTTATTATTATTTTTCATTGCTATCACACTTCTCTAGCCTTTAGACTTTTCGCCCATTGACTAGATAATTTCAGCGAACATAACAATGAAAACAAATCGTACTTTTCTCTCCACGGCCATCGCTTGTAGCTTTATGACACTTTCCTCAGCCTCCTTTGCAGCGGGTTTTCAATTGGCAGAATATTCAGCAACGGGCTTAGGCCGAGCGTACGCAGGAGAAGCCGCGATGGCTGATAATGCGAGTGCCCAATGGCGCAACCCAGCTATGCTAACTTATCTTTCAGGTACACAAGTCTCTGCGGGAGCAATTTATGTTAACCCCAATGTCGATGTAGAGGGTACCGTCAATTTTAACAACGCCCTCTCTCACGCTAATGCTTCTGACTATGCCAATGATGCGGTTGTCCCAAATTTTTATTTCTCTTATCAGTTGAATGAGCGCGTGTTCTTAGGCTTAGCACTAGGGACCAACTATGGCATGGAAACCGATTTATCAGGCTTTGCAGCCAGTCATTTTGGTGATGAAGCGATGATCAAAACAATGGAAGCCAACCTAAACTTGGGCTATCAATTAACTGAAACCGTCAGCGTTGGTGGTGGTGTTCGATACGTTATGGGGGAAGGGCATTTTGGTGCTAGTGTACCTGAGACAAACGCATTATCCCTTCCCCAAGGTTCAACCTTAAAGTATATGGAAGGCGATGACACCAGTTGGGGCTGGCAAATCGGAGCTGCTTGGCAGATTCATCCACAACACCGAGTTGCCTTTAGCTATAAATCAGAAGTGGTGATGGATTTTGAAGGCCATGCGGAAGGTATAACTTATGGTAACTATAAGCCCGGACAGCTTGCCGTCACATTACCCGCCACCGCAGAGCTAGCGAGCTTTCATCAGCTTACCGAACAGTGGGCGATTCACAGCAGCATTAACTGGACAGATTGGAGCAGCTTTGATCAACTCACGGCTGAGTTTAATGATGGTTCCAGTGATTTAATCAAGTCGGAAAACTGGAAAGACAGCTATCGTTTTGCACTGGGCACAAGCTATACGTGGGATCAAGACCTCACGCTACGCGCTGGGGTTGCTTATGATTTATCGGCAGTCAGTACCCGTTTTCGTACCGCAACCATTCCAGAAACGGATCGGACTTGGTTAAGTATCGGTGCCGGTTATCAGGCAACAAAACAGCTCACGCTTGATGCAGGCTTTACTTATATCTTTGCGAAAAAAGCCTCTCTATATGAGCCTAGGGAAACATCCGACGATACAGCTGCATCACTTGCAGGCACATACACGGGTAAAGTCAGTGGTAATGTCTGGCTAGTGGGGGTTCAAGCCAGTTACCGTTTCTAGCTAAGTTCACCAGCCTGTATCAGAAACAAAGAAAAAGACTGAGGGGAAAACCTCAGTCTTTGGGTGCAAGCAAAGGTGTATCAATCAGTGGTTTATTTAACCGTAGTCGGTTATTACGTTCACTGCCAATATTTTAGCGCCACTGTTGTATCATGCGACGCAATCGTTATTTTGATGAAATTAACACTTCTCTCAATTTCTCCACCCTCTCATCATTTCAAGCTTTCAACTACGGCTATCAAACCCTTAGGTTTACTTGGTGTTTCATACCGTGAAGTTAAGCTACTATGAAGCCCATCCATAGCAAAGGAAAGAGATCAACCATGTCCAATGACGACATTAAACAGCAACGACATCAAGCACGTCAGCAAAAAGTGAAAGAACAGGTCGATGCCCGTATTGCGCAAGCACAAGAAGAAAAAGGACTATTGCTGATTATTACTGGTAATGGCAAAGGAAAATCCACTTCTGGTTTTGGAACCATTGCCCGTGCCGTTGGGCACGGAAAAAAATGCGCCGTTGCACAATTTATCAAAGGTACATGGGAGAACGGTGAACGAAACCTCTTAGAAAAACTCGGGGTAGAATTTCAAGTCATGGCCACTGGGTTTACCTGGGATACACAAAATAAGCAAGCCGATACCCAAGCCGCGCAACAAGTATGGCAAGAGTGCCGACGAATGCTTAAAGATACCACATTGGATGTCGTCTTGTTTGATGAACTGACTTATATGGTCAGCTACGGTTATATTGACTTAGATGACGTTATCGAAGCTCTCAATACGCGTCCCGCGATGCAGTCGGTGATCATTACCGGTCGAGGAGCCCATCGTACCTTAATTGAGATGGCGGATACGGTTTCAGAAGTAAAAAACGTTAAGCACGCCTTCGATGCTGGAATAAAAGCATTACAAGGTGTTGATTGGTAAGATTCAGAGCGAGCGGCAACAGCAAGCTCGTCGTTAGCTGGTCATCATTCTCTTATAAAGACAGGCAAAAATGGGATAGTAGCGAGTGCTATCAACCTGTCAAATCGGATAGCATCATGATTTGACAGGTTGAAGGCCGAATTATCCCATTTAGCGCTTAAATAAACCTTTAATCAAACTATCTACCGCTTGCTTGGTTTCTTCGTCTTGGATTTTATCACCCAATTTTTCTATCCCTCGGTCGATCTCTTTTTGCGCTTTTTGTTTCAATACATCATCAAACACCAAGCGGAATTTAGGGTCAGCCCATTGACCAGAAATATTAATGGGCACCGTCACATCACGCAGCTCATCAATATCTTTCCCACCTTGACCTTTTAGTGTTCCAACAATCGATGTCCGCACAAGAAAATCAACGGTTTCTTGTAAGTAATTCGCCTTACCTTCTCCGTGAATACGCAGTAGTGGAGATTGCATGGTTAAATTGGAGGTGGAAACTTCCCCTTTGTTCAGTTTCAGCGTCGCACTCATAGCGCTGAAATCGGTTTTCTTCACCGCATCCGATTCATCTAAGCTTTGGCCCTTGATCTTGGCATAGTTAGTCCGAATCAACTGAGCAACGTTAATCCCGTTGACAGCACCATCAGCAAATTTAATCGCAACAGTACCTACGAGATTTTGCTGAATCCCCGTCGGAGTTAGGCTCTTTCCTTGAATATCAGCTTCAATGTTACCCGTCCCTTCTAGCATGTCATTGTTCAGCACATCGACTAATAAAGGCTGTACTTTTACTCCTGTTATCGTTTTTTTCACATGATAAGTGGCGGGGGTTTGACGAGCGTCAATCTGGGCACTGGTTTGCACTTTACCCTGATAAAGTTCAGCCGTCAGAGAACTGAGGTCAATCACACCACGATTCACAGAGAAACGAGTCTGTACATTCTGCAGTTTGGCATTGGCGGCTTTTAATTGGTCGATCGTAACTTGCCCAGCCATATCCACCCCTTTCAAGGCTGATAAATCAGGTTCAACCTCTTGTGCTGACGCTGATGACGTTGTTTGCAAACTCTGAGTCGGTTGAGCATCACCAACCGGATCCGTTTGTGATTGGCCTAGCCCCAAAAATTCATCAAGGTCGATATGTTGACTGTGTAACGTAAAGCGAACTTGTGGAATATCGGTTAGCTTCACACTCGCCTTTCCCGACAATTCCAGTGCGTTAGCGGCCAGTTTTTCTAGAACCAGATTGAGTGAGTTTTTCGCTATATCAAAAGAGAAAGAAGCATTCATTGCCACTTTCATTGGCGACTGAGGTAAGGCTTCGCCTTGCAAATGGGCAAGCAGATCTAATTCATCAATAGAGATGGTTGAAATCGCAGAATCAACCACTAAGGCTGTTTTTCCTGTCACATCCAATTGCAAATCCGCCGCTTTTCCTTGCATAGAGAAAGCCAGCGAGTTGGCCTTATCAAATTCAAAAGTCGCCAGTTCCAGTTTCATTGCCTCTATCTGAGTGGCAGCATCATTAAAATGTGCATTCAAGGCAATATTACGCAGAGCATACTGTTTGAAATCTTCTGATAGTTTAATTTCTGCTTTACCCGTAGCCCCAAATTGCTGCGAGTTATTGCTACCTTGTGCAGAGAAATCGACCTTGGTCCATCTATTTGCGGCAAACTCAGACACCGTTAGTTGAACATCATAGAGTTTGAGATGCGTTGCCGCTTGATTGTCTTGAATATCCAACCGAGCATTCTTAACCGTGACACCTGCTAAGTTAATTTCCCAAGCATTTTCAGTCACTGTCGGTTCGATTTCTTTCTCCACTGGGGTATCTTTAGCCGGTACTGATTTCGTCTCTTCAGTAGTGGATAGCTGAGTTAAGCTATCTATGTTTGAACGGCCATCTTTCAATGTTTCCAGATAAATTTCAGCACCGTCTAACAAAACATTACCAATATGTAACTGATTACTAAGGAGAGGTATAACCGAGATATCAATGCCAACACGCTCTACTTTAAACAAATTCGCTTGGCTAAAACCTGCAGGATTTTTCAGTTCTGTTCTTCCTAACTCTAAACCCATTGATGGGAAGAACGTCCAACGGATATCCCCATCAATCACCAGTTCAAGCCCCGTGTGTTTTTTAGCTTGTTCCACAATCAGTGGTTTAAATTGATTAGGATTAACAAAAATAACTAGCGCAGCGATGGCACCTACAACCAGAACCAGCAGCGCAGCAATGAAGAGGGACAGTTTTTTCATCTGCTTTTCCTTGCTTGACGAGATAAAGAAAGTGGCACTTAAAGTGCCACTGATACAACCAAATATAAAGTCAACTATCGGTTAATTTTACGATTTTAGCAACTTAGCGATATGAGCTTTCAACACATCAATCGCAATGCGGTTTTTCCCACCACGCGGAACGATAATATCGGCATACTGCTTTGAGGGTTCAATAAATTGTAAAAACATCGGACGAACGGTTTTCTGATACTGCTTTAGTACAGAATCCATGGTTCGCCCGCGCTCTTCAACATCACGTTTTACACGGCGTAGTAAGCATATATCTAGCGGGGTATCCATAAAAATGGAGGCGTGCATTAAATCACGTAAACGAGGATCAGTCAGCAGTAGAATCCCTTCAAGAATAATGACTTTTTTCGGGGTCAAAAGCGTGGTATTCGCGGTGCGGGTATGTTCACTGTAGCTGTATTCTGGAACTTCTACCGCTTCACCTCGCACTAAAGCTTGTAGATGTTCACATAATAGATCGTGATCTAAAGCATTCGGGTGGTCGTAATTGGTTTTGACACGTTCGTCCATACTCAGATGGCTTTGGTCTTTGTAATAGCAATCTTCCGTGATCACACCGATTTGATGGTCGCCTACTTTTGCGCGAAGTTCATTATAAATGGTACTCGCTATAAGGCTTTTCCCAGAAGCAGAAGCGCCAGCAATACCGACGATGACGCATTGATTATTATCAGACATGGTTCAGTGTACCCGATACGTGTATGTGAGGAATGAAGATAAACCGCCTGATTATAGGGAGTTCACTCTATAGATACCAGTTCGTAAAGAGGTAAAATATCAGTAATTTCTCGGCTTGAATAAAATGACAACAACGCAAACGATTACCTAGCGATAACTGAAAGTTTTGTAAGGGATAAAATGAAGCGGTGCATTCAAACACCGCTAACATAAACGACTTAATCAACCAAGGTTAAGTCAATCATCTCGGGCTTTGCTTTACCTTGCCAATATAAGCTGGCACAAATGCGCTCAGCGAGATCATAAAAGATCTCGCTATGTTCACTCTCTGGGCGAGCCATAACCGTTGGCGTACCTGAGTCGATATCTTCTCGCATGTGAATATGCAAAGGGATCTGTACCAATAAAGCTAAGCCATATTCTCCCGCTAATGTTTGTGCTCCACCCACGCCGAAGATCGCTTCTTTTTCTCCACAATGGCGACAAATGTGGTAACTCATATTTTCCACTAAGCCAACCACAGGCACTGCCACTTTCTCAAACATAGCCGCACCTTTACGAGCATCAGCTAGGGCTAGATCTTGGGGGGTTGTCACAATCACCGCCCCTGTCACTGGAATTTGCTGAGAGAGCGTCAATTGAATGTCTCCCGTACCCGGCGGCATATCGATCACCAGATAATCCAGATCTGGCCATTCGGTTTCATTCAACAGTTGGGATAACGCTTTCGACGCCATTGGGCCTCGCCAAATGGCCGCATCCGCTTTATCAACTAAATAACCGATAGAATGGGTATAAATGCCATGCGCTTTTACTGGCTGCATCCACTTGTTATCTCTCACTTCAGGCTTAGCACTTAGCATACCAAACATCATAGGAACAGAAGGTCCATAAATATCCGCATCGAGCAAACCAACCTTCGCCCCACTGCCTGCAATTGCAAGTGCTAGGTTTGCTGCCGTGGTGGATTTGCCTACCCCCCCTTTGCCAGAGGTGACGGCAATAATATTCTTAACCCCTTTCACACTATTGGTCACTGGGGTCACTAAAGCCTTAGGAACCACAGAAATATGGTACTCAAAAGGCGCAACCTCTTGCGCAATTTGCTGTTGATCAATCCAATGTTGTAACTGAGTAATGAGTGCTTTAGCGGCAAAAGGGATCGCTATTTCAAACGTCCCCGTTGGACTCACTTTGACGACGTTCGGAGAATGCGCCCAATCTTCAATCAGGTTGGAATGAGAAAACTGAGTCAGCCAAGAGCAAAAATCGTGTTTGGACGTAAATGTGAGCATAAGCCCTCCTTTTTTGCTCATGCTACCACTCTCTTTCATGACACTGAACCCTAAAAAAGTTAAGGCCTTATCACGACTCTTGCCTTGGCGTTGGTAGCGTCATCAGGTAGTATTAACCATTACTTTCAATACCTATCAAATATAGCGAATAATTAAGTATGGCAACTGAACCAAGAAATGTTTCTCCAAGGAAACTGCTGGTAACTTGTGCCCTTCCGTACGCTAACGGTTCAATCCACTTAGGCCATATGCTTGAGCATATCCAAGCGGATATTTGGGTGCGTTACCAACGCCTACGCGGCAATATTGTAAACTTCATCTGTGCAGACGACGCTCATGGCACGCCAATTATGCTTAAAGCACAGCAGATGGGTATCACACCGGAAGAGATGATCGCCGCAGTCAGCGAAGAGCATCAAAAAGATTTCGCTGGATTTGATATCAGTTTTGATAACTATCACAGCACACACAGTGAAGAAAACCGTGAGCTTGCCTCTCATATTTATCTACAACTGAAAAAAAATGGCTTTATCTCTAGCCGTACTATTTCTCAACTCTATGATCCCGAAAAAGAAATGTTCCTACCGGATCGTTTTGTGAAAGGTACCTGTCCAAAGTGTAAGTCAGAAGATCAATACGGCGATAACTGTGATGCTTGTGGCGAAACCTACAGTCCAACCGAGCTAATTAACCCTCGCTCCGCTGTTTCTGGTGCCACCCCCATTATGAAAGATTCGGAGCACTTCTTCTTCGATCTTCCTCAGTTTGAAAACATGCTCAAAGAGTGGACACGTTCTGGTTCCCTGCAAACAGAAACCGCGAATAAAATGCAAGAATGGTTTGAATCAGGCCTTCAACAATGGGACATTTCCCGTGATGCACCTTATTTCGGATTTGAAATCCCAGGTGAGCAGAATAAATTCTTCTATGTTTGGTTAGATGCCCCTATCGGCTACATGGGGTCATTTAAAAACCTCTGTAACAAACGTTCGGATCTCGATTTTGATGAGTATTGGAATAAAGAGAGCCAAACGGAGCTGTATCACTTTATCGGTAAAGACATTGTTTACTTCCACAGCCTATTTTGGCCCGCCATGCTAGATGGCAGTGGGTTCCGTAAACCAACCAATGTTTTTGTACACGGTTATGTTACGGTCAATGGCGCGAAGATGTCTAAATCGAAAGGGACCTTTGTTAAAGCAAGTACTTACCTCAAACACATTGAACCTGAGTGTCTACGTTACTATTACGCCGCAAAACTCAACAACCGAATTGATGATCTGGATTTGAATCTGGAAGACTTTACACAACGCGTTAATGCCGATGTGGTGAATAAAATTGTTAACTTAGCCTCTCGTAATGCGGGCTTTATCGCCAAACGTTTTGAAGGCAAATTATCCGACCATTTTGCCGAGCCTGAGCTCTACCGTGAGTTCACAGCTGCCGCGGAACGCATTGGCGAATTGTATGAAAACCGTGAATTTGGCCGTGCTATTCGTGAAATTACCGCACTAGCGGATAAAGCCAACCAATATGTGGATGAAAAAGCCCCTTGGGTGGTGGCAAAACAAGAAGGGCAAGATCAAGCACTGCAAGAGATCTGTACTGTTGGTATTAACCTATTCCGCGTACTGATGACCTATCTAAAACCTGTGATGCCGTCACTCGCTGAACGCTCTGAAGCTTTCTTAAACCAAACCTTGACTTGGGATGGCATGGCTCACCCTTTGACTAATCATCCAATTACTGCATTTAAAACCTTGTTTAATCGTATTGATCCTCAGCATATTGAAGCCATGATTGAGGAATCAAAACAAGAAGCTGCTGCTGAAAAAGCCGCCACAGAAGCCGCGGCGCCAAAAACACAGCAAACGGAATTAAGCAAAGATCCCATCGCTGCAGAAATTGAATTTGATGATTTTGCTAAAGTCGATTTACGCATTGCGAAAATTATTGCTTGCGAAGCCGTTCCGAAAGCCGATAAGTTGCTTAAGTTCCAATTAGATATTGGCGGCGAAACTCGCCAAGTTTTCTCTGGAATTAAAGCCGCTTATCACCCCGAAGATCTGGTCGGTAAATATACCGTTGTAGTGGCTAACCTTAAGCCTCGGAAGATGAAGTTTGGGATGTCCGAAGGGATGATTCTTGCTGCTGGCCCTGGTGGCAGTGAGCTGTGGATTTTAGAGCCGCATGAAGGGGCTCAACCGGGCATGCGTGTGATGTAATCCACACAAAGCACGTTAATTCTATTTCGTTAGCCCCTATGACTCACCAGTATTAGGGGCTTTTTTGTATCCCCTATCACTTTTTTCGGGCACTACGCACCAATACGGTGCGAGTTTTTCTAGGGGAAGATTTTAAGCTATTGATTTAAAAAACATAAGATATTGGCATCAAGCGTGCTACTCCTTTAGTGGTAACCAACATAATCAAGGAGTGGCTTATGTTTGTTTTTATCTCAATGTTTATCTCTGTCTCTGTTTTGTATTTGATATTTCTCTTTGCAAAACAAAAAGAGTCCGCTTTACAAAGAAAGTACTCTTTATTAGTTGATTTACGTCAGTTACTGTACTTATGCCGTCAGCATCGCCAAGCCACACACCATAGCTTGATGTTTGGTCAACAACGTGCAGCCGAATTACAGCACTTACAACAGCAGATAGAAGAAAAGTCAGAGCATCTTATTGCTACCGCTCACTTTGACAATAAGCCGATGTATCGAATGTTACAGATAAAGTTAAAGGCACTGACGAATGAATGGTCAACATGGAGCGTGGCTCGCAATCAAATGTTGCATGGTAAAGCTATCCGCCACTGCCTATTCTTACTTGATGAAGTGATGCTAGCATGGCTGGTCGAATCCAACCGCGAAGATTTGAGCGATGAGTACCATATGAACTGGCAACATGTACTCGATAGCATGGATGCCTTGACTCAACTTCGGATCTGTATTGAAGAAATGCACACCGAAGAGGGTCGGTCTCGACTAAAACACTATTGTGATGCTGTACGCCGTAAACTCAATCAACTGGCGTTGATAAGCCCGCTCTCTATCGCATCCCCCACTTGCAGCGAAGCCATGCGTCGCTTGGCAGAGTTTCACGATAGTCGGACTTTTGACATGGAACCAGAAGCCTTTTATCAGCTGACTTCGGAAATTTCGCTCAGTATTGCCGATGTGTATGACCAAATGTTGGCCGATCTAACCGAAAGCTTGTACTTACCTCTGCCGAAACTGGTTTTGGCTTAAGGTTCTAAAAATGTGAATAAAGCACCGCGAATGCGGTGCTTTACTTCTTTATTTGAGCATCTTACGAGCGGCTTCTACCACTACTTTAATTGAACGTGCTTCCGTTTCTTTCAATGTAGCATGATCAGGGATTTCTTTTTGTGTCCGATTAATAATCACGCCAGCAACACAACCCGCTTTGAGCCCAGAACTGGCACACATCGTCAATAGCGTTGCTGATTCCATTTCAAAGTTAAGCACCCCCATTTCTTGCCACTCTTTCATCGAACCTTGGAAGCGGCGCACGACACGTCCAGTAAAGGTATCATAACGCTCTTGACCCGGATAAAACGTATCACTTGATGCCGTAACCCCCATATGAACAACGGCTCCGCTTTCTTCTACCGCTTGTTTCATTGCTAAAGCTACATCAAAATCAGGAACCGCAGGAAATTCCATCGGTGCGAAATGCAAACTTGCGCCATCTAGTCGAACCGATCCTGTGGTCACTATCATATCCCCGACATTGATATGAGGTTGAATGGCCCCCGTAGTACCAACGCGTAAGAATGAACGAACGCCTAACTGCGCCAACTCTTCAACCGCAATCGATGTTGAAGGACCACCGATTCCGGTTGAACACACCACCACAGAATGGCCATCTAACTCAGCACGATAGAGTGTGTATTCACGGTGACTCGCTAAAAAAACCGGATTATCCATCAATTCAGCAATTTTTTGCACGCGAGCAGGATCACCAGGAATGATCGCTAAAGTGGCTCCATTCAAATCGGCCTGAGTAACACCTAAGTGGAATACAGCTTGAGACATAAGTAACTCCTTTATCGTGGCTTATTCAGCACATCATTAGTATTGGGTACCATGCTACTCTAGCCCAGCCCCCAACGACAATAAGTGATTCAAATCACAACAACGAAAGTAACAAATTTAAATTTTTCAAAAGAAATCGATTTGCATCACACATATTTGCCATACTGATGCAATTAAGAACCATATTTTGCCAAGCCTATCTTACGTACTCATGAAAATATCGAGTACGTAAGATTATTCAGTGATGATTCTTGGATTCAGACTAAGGTTTAAAACGCAATAAGCGTAAAGCATTAAGCGTCACCAGTGCCGTTGCACCACTATCAGCGAGTACTGCAACCCAAAGTCCAGTGATACCCAGTAAGCTGGTCACAAGAAAAATGCCTTTTAGTCCTAAAGCTAGCGTCACGTTTTGGCGAATGTTATTCAAAGTTGCCCGTGAAAGCTGGATCATACCCGATAACTCCAAAAGGCGGTTATGGGTGAGTGCGGCGTCTGCCGTTTCTAGTGCGACATCTGTCCCACCCCCCATGGCAATGCCAATACTCGCTTGTTTCATTGCGGGCGCATCATTTATCCCATCTCCCACCATCGCAACAGCTCGTTGCTGAGATAATTGTTCAATAAAGGTTACTTTATCTTGGGGTAATAACCCAGCTTGATAATCCATGGATAACGTCTGAGCCATTGCGGCGGCGCTGCGAGCGTTGTCCCCTGTCAGCATAATACTATCTATACCCAGTTTTTTAAGCTGTGTAATCGCTACTTGCGCATCTTCTCGTAGTGTATCTTGCCAAGCAATAATACCGATGGCCTCCTTACCTTTAAGAGCGATAGCCAGCGTCTTTCCCTCGCTCTCTAAGCTCTCTATCTTAGCTTGAAGTGAATAGTCCAATACCCCTTCGATTTTACTTGGTGACAATAAAGAGTATGGCTGCCCTTCAACCACACCTGTCATACCTCGGCCCACCAAAGCTTTCTTATCGGTGGCCTCGGAAATCGAATATCCTCGACGTTGTACATCCTCAACCAATGATGTGGCGAGTGGATGGGTTGAACCTTGTTCAATCGCTGCGAGCGCACTTAACCATTCGAAATCAGAAGCGGTCAGATCGATGATGTCTGTCACATGTGGCTTACCTTCCGTCAGCGTGCCTGTTTTATCAAATGCCATGACTTCAACACGCCCCAACTGTTCTAACGCGGCTCCACCTTTAATCAACACACCTCGCCGAGCACCGGCGGCTAAACCAGAAGTAATGGCCGCAGGCGTTGAGATAACCAGCGCACAAGGACAGGCAATCAGTAGTAAGGCAAGGCCTCGGTATGTCCACATTTCCCAAGGTTGAGCAAACAATAGAGGAGGAAGAATCACCACCAGCAGTGCAACCCCCATCATCAGCGGAGTATACCAACGACTAAATTTATCGAGAAAGCGTTCCAGTGGGGCTTTTCGTGATTCCGCCTCTTCAATCAGATGTAAGATACGATCAATCGCGTTCTCACCGACTTTCGACGTAATCGTCATCTGGATCACGCGATCCACCACTAGCGATCCAGCAAACAAAACCTCACCTTGTTGGCGCTCAATAGGAATCGACTCTCCAGTCAATGCGCTTTCATCAAAACTAGCTACGGGTTCAAGCAAAATACCATCGGCAGGTAAACGCCCCCCTGGGGCAACTTCAACCTTATCACCGGGTTGTAACTGCTGTGCCGAAACTAAGATTCTCAGACCTTGTTCATCGATTTTGGTTGCCCTCTCTGGCACCAACGCCATTAATGCTTGTACCCCAGAGCGAGCACGAGAAGCAGCAATCCCTTCAAGCCGTTCACCAATCAAAAAGAGTAGTAGCACCATGGCAGCTTCAGCCGTTTCACCTAAATATAAGGCCCCTAATGCTGCTACTGTCATCAAGGTTTCAATGGCAAAAGGCGTACCCGATTTGGCCAATTGCCCTGCTTTACGTGCAATCGGGAACAGACCGAATAAACAGGTTAGGGTAAAGATCCACATCGCCCACTCCGATGACCACTGAGAGACTATGGCCCCCACACCCATTGCAGCACTGATGATCACGATGCGAAGATTGTCAGATTGTAGCAGCCAAGGTTCGGGATTTTGCTCTTCATCTGATGAGCGATTATGCGGTGATTGGATAACAAATCCGGCATTCATTACTGCCTGTTCCACAGCAACCGCTGTTTCAACTTGATTAAAATTCACTACTAATTTTTGAGTGGCAAACAACACTTTGGCATCGACAATATCACTGACCTTCTGTAATGCAGTTTCTATTTTTCTAGCACAAGAAGGGCAATCCATCCCCGAGATCTGCCAGCTTTGCTGGTACTGAGCATTCGAGATAATGGGCTCTTCCTCTTCAGGAGGAGAACCATCACCACAACCGGCCTCATGACAATGGCAACGCTCTGCATCGGAGACATTGGCAATAGGCACCGATGCCGTATTAGAGGTTGAGGAACAACACGAGACTAGATGGGAATGAGATGACTGAGCAGAACAACAACCTTGATGCTTTACACACATAGAAAACACTCCTTAATTAAGTATGTATAAAGCTTACACCTTGGAGTTACCTCCAAGGTCAAGGAATAAATCAAGCGACCACTATTACAAAGCCGATAAACCAACGAATCAGCCCCATAAACCCATAACCGGTTGATGGGACAAGAGTTATATCAGCCAGTTAATTACACCGGATGCTTAAAACAAGCCGTGAGATTTTTCGCTATGGCGAGCAATACATCACGTCGCGTAATAATGCCCACTAACCGACCTTGTTCAACAACTGGGTAGACTTTGGGTTTGCCGACTTTCATCATGTCGGCCAGCTCAATAATCGACATATCGGGAGAAACAAAAAGCACTTCCTTATGCATGCAGTCACTGACGATATGTGAATCTTGGCAAAAATAGCTGACTTTAACCAGTTTATCGAGGAGATCTTGTTCAGACAAAAAACCGATCACTCGTTTATGTTCATCAATCACCGGCCCTCCTAAATGATGGGAATGCATTACGCGATCAAGCGCGGCACTCAGAGGCATCTCAGGCGTGAAGGTGACCGCTTGAACGGTCATGTAATCTCTTACTTTCAATGAATCCATTACTGTCTCCTTGCGTTATTAACGACGCCGATACAGTAAGTGTTGACTAATTTCTTGATTTTACTAAATAGAAATCGCTTTTTTTTGTCTTATTAGAAGAAAAGAAAAAGCTGAGATGAAACCAGCACAAGCCTTGTGCTGGTCAAGAGAAGGTTACCAGCGCTGAGCGGCTTGGTGATCGGAGTCTCGGGACTCTACCCAACGAGTGCTTTCCGTAGTGCGCTCTTTTTTCCAAAAAGGCGCTCGGGTCTTTAACGTATCCATAATAAATTCACAAGCTTCAAAACTGGCATTTCGGTGAGCACTGGTGACCCCAACAAACACAATTTGCTCACCAGCATCCATATCCCCAATTCGATGAATAACCCGAACCTTTTGTAAAGGCCAGCGGCTTTGTGCCTCATCACAAATAGTCAATAGCGCTTTTTCCGTCATACCGGGGTAGTGCTCTAAATGTAGGCCAACCACATCATCACCTAGGTTCATGTCTCGCACTTTTCCCACAAACGTCACAATCGCACCGGCACCACTGCCTTGTGCTAACGCTGTATATTCATCCGCTACAGAAAAATCATGATGCTGAACCGATACTCTTGAATCCATAAAGATTACCCCCCAGTCACTGGCGGGAAAAAAGCCACTTCATCCCCCGCTTGTAACGGATGTGCCATCGAGACAATCGATTGGTTAACCGCAGCGAGCAATTTATCAGCCTGTAAAGCGAGTGACCACTTACCCTCTTGTTGAGATAAATGTTGGCGAAGCATTTCTACCGTTTCAAAGCAAGCTTCAAGTTCGATGTGATCACAGCCTAATAATTCTCGAGTTTGTGCAAAAAAAAGTACTTTAATCATTGTTCCGCCTTAAAGTGTCCTGATTTTCCGCCGACTTTTTCTAGTAAACGAACCTGTTCAATCACCATGTCTTTTTGTACCGCTTTACACATGTCATAAATGGTTAATGCGGCAACAGAAGCTGCGGTTAACGCTTCCATTTCGACTCCGGTTTTACCCGCCAATTTACACACAGATTCGATACGGACTCGACTCTCATGTTCTAATGCTTCAAGATTCACTTCCACTTTTGATAGCAACAAGGGGTGGCAAAGAGGGATCAGATCCCAGGTTTTTTTTGCCGCTTGAATTCCCGCAATTCTCGCCGTCGCAAACACATCACCTTTGTGATGCTGCCCTGAAACTATCAATTTCAATGTTTCTGGAGTCATACGTACGTAAGCTTCCGCTCTCGCTTCTCTCACCGTATCAAGCTTGGCAGACACATCAACCATGTTTGCTTCACCGCTGGCATTAATATGGCTAAATTGGTTCATTATGCTCCCTTTATACACTCAGATGTGGCATAAAATTACAAGGGCGATGGCTAGCGTCCAGCTGCTGTTTAATGATTTTCGTCCACCCTGTTCGACATGCTCCCGTTGAGCCCGGCATAGCAAAAACCACCGTATGGTTAGCAAAACCGGCCACAGCGCGAGATTGAATGGTTGAGGTGCCAATCTCTTCATATGACACCATACGAAATAGCTCACCAAACCCTTCCACTTCTTTATCAAAAAGGGGCTTTAATGCTTCGGGGGTACTGTCGCGGGAAGTAAAGCCAGTTCCCCCCGTGATCAGTACAACCTGAACTTGCTCATCAGCAATCCATTGCGAAACAATGGCACGAATCTTATACCTATCGTCGATCACAATCTGTTTATCCGCCAGTGTGTGCCCCGCTTCTATGAGCTGATCCGCCAAATAACGACCGGAGGTGTCATTGTCTTCCGTACGGGTGTCGGATACCGTTAATACGGCAATATTAGCGGGTTGAAATTTACTTTCTGCGTGCCCCATTGTTTCTCACCTTAATAATTAATTCTGACTAATAAACCACCACAATGTGCAGCTATCCACCAATAGAAGCAAGATGTGGTGTCATTCCCGTATTGCCATCATGCAAGAAGTGGCTCTCGGACTTATTCTGTAATTGCGTTTGAATGCGTTCAATCAACGCGGCTTGTTGTTCATCTTCTTGCAGTAAATCACGCAATTGAATGCCTTGTTCACCAAAAAGACACAGATGCAATTTTCCTAATGCTGAGATACGTAACCGATTACAGCTGTGACAAAAGTTTTTCTCGTACGGCATAATGAGCCCAATCTCACCCTGATAATCGGCATGAACATAAACTTGGGCTGGCCCATCATTATGAGCTCGCGCCTTGAGTACCCAGCCATCAGCCATCAATTGATTACGTAGTGCAATACCAGACACATGGTGCTGAGTAAACAGTGAGTCCATCTCTCCGGTTTGCATCAACTCAATGAAACGTAATTGTATCGGACGATGCTGAATCCAAGCGAGAAACTGTGGTAGCGCCTGTGCGTTTAAATCTTTCATCAGCACCACATTGACTTTGACTTGTTCAAAGCCCACTTCAAATGCACGATCAATCCCTTGCATCACCTGATAAAAGCGATTCTCACCCGTAATTTGCTGAAACATTCGAGGATCAAGGCTATCTACACTGACATTAATATGCGTAAGCCCGGCCTGTTTCCACTGCCCGACATCCTTTGCCATTCGATAACCATTGGTTGTAGTGGCAATTTTTTCAATGCCTTTTTCATTCGCCACCGTGTGTATGATTTCAGTAAAATCTTTACGTAGGCTAGGTTCACCTCCTGTAATTCTGACTTTAGAGGTACCACAGTGGGCAAACGCACGGACAATACGTTGGATTTCGGACAAGGTTAAAAACGAGGAATTCTTTTTCCCTGCTGGCTGATAGCCTTCAGGTAAGCAGTAGGTACATTTAAAATTACAGACATCTGTAATAGACAAACGCAAATAATAAAACTTGCGTTGAAATCGATCTTCAAATTGTTGCGCCACGGAACACCTTTCCAAATACGGGAGGCATGACCATTTCCAATCATGCCCTTGTGACACGAAGTCACTGGCTTATGTCGCTTATCACTATAGACTTAGCGACACTAAGCTCGGAGTTATGGCAACTAAAGAGGTCACTCAGGCCCACTCAATTGCAGCTAGTCGTTAAAATACTTAATATTTATGTGTGATTCCAGTACAAGCACGAAAAAAACTAACTCATTCCTCAAATTACCTCAAAATGAGTACCATCTGTACGGACATTACTCTAAATTGTAGGCCATCACTGAGCATAAGAAGAAATTTATGAGCCTCTATGAACATAAAAAAGTGGTCGCTATTGGTGGTGGCCACGGATTAGGCCGAATGTTAGCGGCATTAAAAGTGTTTGGTGCCAATGCCACAGGGATTGTTACCACAACCGATAATGGTGGCTCAACAGGGCGTATTCGCCACTGTCAAGGTGGCATTGCGTGGGGTGATACGCGTAACTGTATCAATCAGTTGATCACCGAACCCTCTATCAGTTCAATGATGTTTGAATACCGATTTAAAGGTGCAGGTGAGCTGAATGGGCACAATCTAGGAAACTTGATGCTCACCGCGCTTGACCATTTGTCTGTCAGGCCGCTTGATGCCATCAACCTTATCCGCAATATGCTAAAAGTTGATGTCAATATCGTTCCGATGTCTGAGCACCCTTCTGATTTAACCGCTCTATCAACCGGAGGGAAATGGGTAACAGGGGAAACCAATGTTGATGAAATGAAGCAAGACTTGTTAAGACTTGACCTTGACCCAGAAGTACCAGCAACTCGAGAAGGTGTCCATGCCATTGATCAGGCCGATGCCATTATTCTCGGTCCAGGTAGTTTCTTAACCAGTGTTATGCCGCCCTTGCTGTTACCTGAGGTGGGGCAGGCAATTGCCAATAATGTTCGTGCTAAACTGATTTTTGTCGAAAACCTTTCACCAGAATATGGTCCAGCGGGGCGGATGAGCTTAGAACAAAAGCTAGAGTGGTGTGAACGCGCCTGTCAAGCTCGTCAAATTGATGTCATTATCGGCGCAGAACCTCATCCTGATTTAGCCGACAAATGGAACTGTGTCACTCGAGACTTAGCTTCTCCCAACCGTGATTGGCGACATGATCGTGTTAAACTTCGTCAAGCCATTGAAGAGCAATTAATTAATTGATTAATCGATAATAGTGCTTCGCCGTATGGTTGAGTTCATCAATCATACTGGCCACTTCCGTCGCTTCATCCATCGCTTCTCCTTGCTTAAACAAACTATCGAGCATTTGGGCTTTCGCATATAATCGATCTGCGCCAAAACTGGCGGCACTACTCTTTAATGCATGGCTAATCTCAGCCAAGTAATCAAGGTGGCTATCCACCGATTCACTGGTTAAATTTTTCTGGTACGCTTCCAACTCACCGAGAAAAATCTCGATCAACATCGGGATGTTTTCTGCACCAATTTCTTGTGATAGGTGATCAATTTTGTATTGGTTCATCCACTCCATAACCAATCATTGCTCCTTCTCTTGTTCTTTCTCATTCCATGCTTGTAACTTGCGATAGATGGTTGAAGGGCTAACGTCTAAATAGCTGGCTGCTCGTGGGATGTTGCCATCACACGCTTCGATGGCTTTTTCTATGGCCTGCTTTTCTGTCATCCATAACGGAAAGATGTCATGCACAGAAAGCCCAGTATCCACTGGCTGAGGAGCAACCGAACGCTCTTGAATTCGAGGTAAATTTAAAGGCGGCGGCAGCATAGGCAAAGTAATCTCCTGCCCATTATTAAGCACCACCACATTGCGTAACACATTCTGCAATTGGCGCACATTTCCCGGCCACTCATAATGTTTAAAACGCTCTATCACTTCTGGCGAAAGACGAACAAATTCTTTTCCTTCTTCTTTAGACATATGTCCCAGCAGCGAGTAAGCAATTTCAATCACATCTTCTCCCCGCTCTCTTAATGGCGGTAAATGGAGAGGAATCACATACAACCGGTAGTACAAATCTTCACGAAACCGCCCTGCTTGTACTTCTTTCCATGGGTCGCGGTTAGTCGCACAGACAAAGCGAACATCCACACTGTGCATTTTTGATGAACCCACTTTTTGAAAGGTTCCGGTTTGAATAAAGCGCAACAATTTGGTTTGTAAATCCAAATCCATTTCGCACAATTCATCTAAAAACAGAGTCCCCCCATCGGCTAGCTCAGCAGCCCCTTGCCTATCCACGGCCGCGCCTGTAAAGGCTCCTTTCACATGACCGAACAATTCACTTTCAATCAAATCTTTGGGAATCGCCGCGCAGTTGATCGCAATAAAAGGTTTCTCGCCTCGTTTACTGGCCGCATGAATGGCTTCTGCACATACTTCTTTTCCTGTGCCACTTTCCCCTGTAATAAATATGCTCGCTTTACTGCTGGCAGCAGAATCAATCGTTCGATAAACCGCTTGCATCGTCTGACTACTACCAATAAAGCCTTGATAGTTAGAATTGGTTGAATGACTGGGGTTATTTTTTAATTTGGAGGCTTTGCGTATCGCATTATTCACGGTAACTCGCAGACGATCCGCTTCACAAGGTTTAATTAAAAAATCCTGTGCACCATACCGCATGGCTTCGACGGCGGTATCAATAGAACCGTGAGCCGTCATAAAAATGATAGGAACGTCCGCTGAACGTTCTTTAACCGCATGCAAGACATCCATACCCGTCATATCTGGCAGACGTAAATCCAATAAGATTAAGTCGGGTTTTCGTCGATTAAGGCTTTCAATCGCAGCGCGTCCTGTTCCAACAATGGTAATATCAATCTCTAATGGAGTGAGATAAGAACGATACAACGCCGCAACCGAAGCGGTATCCTCCACCATAAGTAGATGTTTAGATTTAAATTGATTGTCAGTAAGTTGCATAGCCTAGCCATTTATTATTTGCATTTTGATTAATAATTGCATTGGGAGTCGCATTTTGCAAATGCCTTGTCGCTATTCTGTCAGAAATGAGACTATGAATCCATCAGAAAGCACTGATAAATAGCTAGCCCCCCATTTTATGTTCGGCATGAAACCTGCATTAGTTGGCATGACCCTAACGGGTCACCTAGCCAACTGACGTTGTTAGTGAATATTATATTCATACTATATCAGCCAATAGAGTCCTTTCTATTGGCTATTTTTTTACCTTTAAAACGAAAAAGCCCCTCAGCTATTAACAATAAATTGCTGCCGTAGCGTTTCTATCTGATCGCGCTTCGCTGCTGCTTGTTCAAATTCAAGCTCTTGCGCATGTTTGTACATTTGCGTCTCTAATTTTAGGATCTCTTTTTCTAGCTGTTGAGGGGTTAAATTTGCATACCCTGCCCCCTCTTCGGCAACTTTAGATAACGGCACAATTCGGCTCGCTTTCTGTTTCCGTGCTTTGGTGGCATCCCCCAATTCCATAATATCATTGATATTGCGTTTTAAAGCCTGCGGTTGAATACCCATTTTTTCATTATAAGCATGCTGTTTTTCTCTGCGCCGCTCTGTTTCATCCATCGCTTTTTGCATGGATTTTGTCACCGTATCAGCATAGAGAATCGCTTTGCCTTCTAAATGACGAGCGGCACGACCAATGGTTTGAATTAACGATCGTTCTGAACGCAAAAAGCCTTCTTTATCTGCATCTAAAATCGCAACCAAAGAGACTTCCGGCATATCTAACCCTTCACGTAATAAGTTGATTCCCACCAGCACATCAAAAACGCCTAATCTTAAGTCTCGAATAATCTCAACACGCTCAACGGTATCAATATCTGAGTGTAAATAACGCACCTTAACGCCATGCTCATGTAGATACTCAGTGAGATCCTCTGCCATTCGCTTCGTTAAGGTGGTCACCAAAACGCGTTCATCTTTCACGGAGCGTAAACGAATTTCAGATAACAAATCATCCACTTGAGTTGCAACTGGGCGCACTTCCAATTCAGGGTCAAGTAACCCCGTTGGGCGCACCACTTGTTCAACCACTTCTCCGGCTGATTTCTCTAATTCATAGTGGCTCGGTGTTGCTGACACAAAAATCGTTTGTGGAGCTAAGGCTTCAAATTCATCAAACTTCAACGGCCGATTATCCAGCGCCGAAGGTAACCGAAACCCGAATTCAACTAAAGTTTCTTTACGTGATCGGTCCCCTTTATACATCGCACCAATTTGCGGAACAGTTACGTGCGATTCATCAATAACCAACAAACCATCATGGGGTAAATAATCAAAAAGGGTTGGAGGCGGCTCCCCTTCACTGCGGCCACTAAGGTAACGAGAGTAGTTTTCGATACCCGAGCAAAAACCCAGCTCGTTCATCATTTCAATATCAAATTGAGTTCGCTGAGAAATCCGCTGTTCTTCCAGCAATTTATTATTTTCAAGTAAGTACTGACGTCGGAGTTGTAGCTCTTGTTTGATCAGCTCAATCGCTTCCAGAATTCGCTCTCGAGGGGTGACATAGTGGGTTTTAGGATAGATGGTATAACGAGCCAGATCACGCTGCTTAACCGCTCCGGTTAATGGGTCAAATAAACTGATACACTCCACCTCATCATCAAACATCTCCACCCGCACCGCTTCTTGTTCTGATTCTGCGGGAAAAATATCAATCACCTCGCCGCGAACCCGAAACTGCCCACGCTCAAACGCCATTTCATTACGGGTA
This sequence comes from Vibrio cincinnatiensis DSM 19608, assembly GCF_900167345.1. Lineage (GTDB taxonomy): Bacteria > Pseudomonadota > Gammaproteobacteria > Enterobacterales > Vibrionaceae > Vibrio > Vibrio cincinnatiensis. The sequence continues at coordinate 289,067 of NZ_FUXB01000002.1, forward strand.
TACTGCAGTTCAGCTAAACGGCGGAGCATATCTCTCTGATTAAGTACATCTCCACGGCGTAAATGCAACATCATCTTTAGGTAAGAATCAGGATCGCCCAACCCATAGATGGCAGAAACCGATGCCACAATGATGGCATCTTTACGTTCGAGTAACGCTTTGGTGGCAGATAAACGCATCTGCTCTATATGAGCATTAACGGAAGCATCTTTCTCAATAAAGGTATCGGTGGTGGGCACATAAGCTTCAGGCTGGTAATAATCGTAATAAGAGACAAAATATTCCACCGCGTTATGCGGGAAAAAACTTTTCATTTCCCCATACAATTGAGCCGCTAACGTTTTATTCGGCGCTAATAAGATCGTTGGACGTTGCGCTTTGGCAATGACATTCGCAAGTGTGAACGTTTTTCCCGATCCCGTCACCCCCAATAATGTTTGGTGTGCAAGTCCAGCATCAATTCCGTCTAACAAACGTTGGATAGCATCGGGTTGATCTCCTGAAGGTTGATAATGCGAAACTAGCTCAAATGCTTTGTTCATAGTCATCTTTCCATCTTAGCGATTCTTATCCAGTGTATTCTCCGCATCCTGTCCTTGACTAGCAAGAAAAAGTCTTAATCAATCTCCGAAAAACTCCCCCACTTTTTTAGATACGTAAGCCGATATTCCGACCAAGCTCGTCGCCAAAAGCATAAGAGCCACCAACAAAAACGTCTTATGTTTACAGCACAATCTTGCGCAGCAGATCGCGTAAACAGAAAAATAAACCATAGCCAACCTCTTTGGACTTTGCTATCATTCTCAGCCCTAGCGATACCTCCCCCTTACATTTACAGTAAAATAATCCACTGCTTTTCCCCATTTTCCCTAAATAACGTTCATTTTCGACTCATTTCTGTCATACCTTTCTCACATGCAAAGCCTGTTGATAAACCAATAAAACAAAACAAAAACATAAAGTTATAGAGAAAATCAACTGATTTCACTCTAAAGAGTCTAAGATAAAAACATCAATAAAATAATTACTCAACATTCATCAACACACTTATCCACAAATTTGGTGGATAACTGAATCGAGGTCAAATGGGGTAAGGGATACAGAAAAGTAAAGCCTTCTACGCAAAAAAATTCTCTTTTTTTTAATGCCAAAAGTTGACACATGAGAACAGAGTAGCTACCATCCGCAGCACAAACCCATTCCCCCTTAGTTCAGTTGGTAGAACGGCGGACTGTTAATCCGTATGTCGCAGGTTCGAGTCCCGCAGGGGGAGCCAAATTCCAGAAAAAAGACGTCCCAGGACGTCTTTTTTTGTCTCTAAATCTAGCGATATAAAGGGGTGGCATTCTCTTAATGTCTTATCCTGACTGATACTAGCTTAGAAGTTTAGGTGCACAATATACGGCAGTGAACGATATCGTCCACGCCATCAACGTGCTGGCGATTTTCTAAGCTGCCTATGCGGCAGTGAACCTGTCATTCATCAAGGGGCGCGTGGGCCGCAATTTCTAAGCTGCCTATGCGGCAGTGAACCGATACTCACACTGTTTCGAATACCCCTTTAATTTCTAAGCTGCCTATGCGGCAGTGAACACTTAGTTAAGGAGGCCGCCCCAGTGCTTATCTTTCTAAGCTGCCTATGCGGCAGTGAACCTGTCCAAGGAAATGGCAATTTGTACTCAGTATTTCTAAGCTGCCTATGCGGCAGTGAACCCCGATGTATTGTTATTCGTAGTGTTGCTTGATTTCTAAGCTGCCTATGCGGCAGTGAACGTAATATGTGCTGCGTGCAGCCTGTTCTACAGTTTCTAAGCTGCCTATGCGGCAGTGAACATTGTTCCAGGGGTAAAGCGCCCTCGCGCATATTTCTAAGCTGCCTATGCGGCAGTGAACGACTCAATCGGACGCCCCCAAACATCTACAATTTTCTAAGCTGCCTATGCGGCAGTGAACAGGGACGAAATCGGTGATCAGCACCTCTTCATTTTCTAAGCTGCCTATGCGGCAGTGAACCGTAGCTTTTTCGCGGTTGGTGGCTCCTTCGGTTTCTAAGCTGCCTATGCGGCAGTGAACAAAATTCTTCTATTTTACTCAAGGCGCTTACTTTTCTAAGCTGCCTATGCGGCAGTGAACCTCAACTCAGACCAAGCCTACTACGTGTTAGATTTCTAAGCTGCCTATGCGGCAGTGAACCAAACCAGACAATAACCCCTCAGTGGCGAGTTTTTCTAAGCTGCCTATGCGGCAGTGAACGGGGGATGCTGCTCTACATCTTTATCTTCGAATTTCTAAGCTGCCTATGCGGCAGTGAACGGAAATACGTTGACCACCGAAAGAGCGTGAGCTTTCTAAGCTGCCTATGCGGCAGTGAACTTTCATATAACCCCCGATGGTTACTTAGTTAATTTCTAAGCTGCCTATGCGGCAGTGAACGCCGATTTTAAATAGATATATTGACCGTCTAATTTCTAAGCTGCCTATGCGGCAGTGAACCTGGTGATTTGCCTGTTCTTAAATTTTCACTATTTCTAAGCTGCCTATGCGGCAGTGAACCTCTACGTGACTACTTTGCAAACAATGATTATTTTCTAAGCTGCCTATGCGGCAGTGAACTATAGAATAAATCAATAAAAACAAGTTACAACAGTCAGTTAGGATAAAAATTGCATTTTTACCTTATAAAAAACCACCAGTTGTAACTCATTGTATTTATTGGTTATTTTTAAAGAGCAAAAATAAAGGGTAAAAACTACCCTTTTTCGTTCAATTTAAAAGTGCGGTACGGTAGCCAATGCTGATTGCCCACTCGCTTTGCTACTCAAACCATAGCAATCGAAGCTCCCATCTTGTGATGTGCTTTGTTGCTGCATCTGAATAAACAGCGGGAACTTACTGCTTTTTTCAGGGGAGCGCTGCTTCGTTTGCTGGCTATGCAAGTAAATAAACGGCAAAGAGCATAAGGCTGTCGGCTTGCTTTGTTGCAAATCGGCTAGGCATTCCACCAGCGGTTTACCGGATTTTGCGGCCCATAGCGCGGCTTTTTGCTGCATATCCCGCTCTATTCGCTCGGGCGATTTCACCTGCTTGCGCACAAAGCTTACGTAATTTACATCGTTTGGTACGGGTTTGATCCCTTTAATGTGCACATAGTCTTCTAGCCGAGTTAGCCAATGGTGGATATCCAAATTTTCCAGTGTCGCCTGATCTTTAGCAAATAGACGCAACTTACTGCCCAGCGGAAACTTCGCTTGACGATAATCAGGAAACCCGACTGCAACGAGCGATTGATTGCTACCCACTTTGTGCTCCACCAAGGCAATGTGGACTTGTTGAAAGACATTTTGCCAAAGAAAGGCAAGAGGTATTTCTGCCTCTGGTAACAAGGTGATTTCTTGGTAGTAGTTCATGACTTTCTCACTATTCTGCTTTACCACCAAACACACCACCACGAATTAAGTTCGCCAGTACAAAATTTTTGTCATTCTCACTAACTTCTTCGTCGTTTACCCATTTCATCATCAGGGTATAAAGATCTGTTTTCGTTTTCCTATATGCGTGGCCTTGCTGGGTGACAGCTCCAAATGGCTCTATTGCAATGGGTAATTCTGCATTGTCGTACCAATCATCAATCGTTCTAATTGCATTGCCAATTTTCACACTGTGCATCGCTGCACAATTATCCAGCTTAAACAATACTTTTTTCTTTTCGCCCATATTCATTTCCTGAGAGGGAAATACATGCTGCCCTTTTCCAAGTTTAACGAACGCATCTACCGTTAGACATATAAACTGTTCGTCACTATTTAGACCTTCAAAAATAGCGTTGGCCACTTTCATTAGGTCAGCGTTGTCTCGCTGCTTTTCGAAAGTTTTGAGTGAGAAATCGTAACCATTAAATACAATAGCATCTTGGTCGTTAACTGTAATTTGAATATACAATTGCTCTGCAGCAACTCGGTTGCGCCATAAAAAACGCCCTGCAGCGATATTATGTGCATAACGATACGCTAGTTCCTTCAGCCCTTCTGGTTTATAAGCCAATACTCTTTCTTTGATTGATCTAGAAAAATCAGGGTCATTGCAACCAAAAGGAGCACCCAAATCACCAATAACTCGAAGTGAAAAACTAACCTTTAAAGTATCTAAATCATTGGGTAAATATGCATCATCCCCCTCGGATATATTATTATCCTCTCTACCGCCCTTATCTAAATTAAACTGGCTTTTTGTTCCTCTTAGAGTCCGAGGCAGGACACTAATTTTTATACCGTCCCATGCTTTATCTTTATTGTTCCAATCTCCTGCTGTCATCAATGCATCTGATGGCTCTAACTTACGCTCAAATGCCAACATGCTTGGTAAAGTAATTTTTTTAGTCATTATATAAATCCTTATTTTTTAAACTAAATCATCTATTGGATCAAAAAGTGCTAAAACTTGCTGTTCTATGTCACTCTCTTCTATTTCTTTTTGTATAATTTGCTGGCACAAATACCAGCCGTCATCGTATTGATAAGTCCACAGGCAACTGGCGATATCTTCACCGTTTTTTAAGCGATTAACGCCTAACCACTCACCGACTGAATGAACGGCCTCAACAAAACAAACAGGCGTTTCACTATCACGCGTATTAGCAATATCGCAATTATCATAAACTGAGGATATAGCTTTATAACCAGTCATAATCGGCACAAGATAACCAACCTTGGGTTTAGACAAATACTGCCAATCAGCATCAGTTTTACCCGTTGGGTTCATGTATTCTTCCCATTGTTTCAGTAAGAGTTTTGTTTTTTTTGACTCTTCTAGTTTCGAAAAATATTCGGAGAGTTCTTGCGGAATATTATTACTGTAGGGTTGTTCTAAATGTTCAAGCCAAATATCGTATAACGTGGAATCATCCATTCCTTGCAAATGTTTACTAATCAAAGTTGAAATTGGCCTAGCTTGCTGTTTTAAAACTATAAAATCTAACCAAGCATCTAATTGCTCAGCTTCTGAATTTTTGCTTAAACAGTTTTGATAATGCTCCGCTAAATAGTTTGACCTGTCCATTAATACAAAACCTGGCAACAATACTCGTTTTAGTTTGAAGATATCCTGCTGGTTATTACCATCAAGAAGCTTAACATCGCCAATTGTTAGAATGCTACCACCCGCCAATCTCTGCATTAAGCATTGCCGCTTTACCCACGAAAGTAGTTCACCTACCTCTCTACCTATAAAACCGTCAAACTCGATAACCAAGGATACTGTCATATTCATTTTTCCCTCTTCGACAATCGAGGGCGCGCCACCTTGGACAACTTTATTTACATCACCCAGTAAATAAGCAGGGGTTTTGCTTTGCAAAAATCTATCGTTGTATTTCCCAAAAGTATGTACATGATGCTCATGAGCAACGACAGCACAACCTTTCAGGCTAACACCTTGGTATTTGGATCTTGCTAATTTACGCGACAAGTTATGTGTAAAACCCAAAAAATGCGTAATCGCAGGGAATCCCCATGTAAAACCAGCAACTGCATTGGCATTCTGCACTTTAATACGGTTTAACAATAAATACTGTGTCATACCGTTTCCCCCATGTTTTTAACCCTTTCTGGCACAATGGTAATTTCCCGTAAAGCATTACTCATCAATAACGCCCATAACTTGGTGTGCTCTGCCTGTGGTGTAAAGCGCTTATCTTTACCGATCAACTTGCCATTGACCCACTTAGCAAAATCCTTGCTGACCTCGGATTGCCAATCGATCGTCTTACGCGCAGCTTGAAACGTCTCATCATCTCGATAAGGGTCAAGAAAATACTGCTGTGATAGCTTAAGCTTAATACTCTCTAACCCGCTCCAACCCGCTGGTAGCAACCGTATCTGTTGTGCATGAAACAAAACGGTATCCGTTAAGCTTTGCCCCCATTTTATCAACCACTTTCTTTTCTGTGGGTTACGTGTGCTTAATGAAAGCTGTTCATTACGCAACAAGAAATCACGTAAATAATCAATGTCAGTTTTAATAGCTGAATTTGGAATACCGTTGTAAAACCAAGACTTTTGATTGATTGGTGGTTTTGTTTGGACTACCCATGTAGGTGGCTGGGTATTAAATAATCTTTGAATACCTCCTCTTTTACCATTAAATACTGTCGCATTTTGATGCTGACTTTGCGTAATCAGTAGCTTGCTTACACCCACAAAGTTTTGTTGCATATCAGGTGTGAATTTGGATGAGTTTCTAGCTTTAGTATATTGTCCTTGCTTCTTACGAGCTTCTTTATCAAAACACCGCTCATAGAGATTTTGAGCCAAAGAAGATGACTGTAGCATGACTAATAAGTGATAATTTTTATCTACAGGAAAGTACAGTTGCTTCAGTAAAATATCTGCCTTAGGTTTCTCATTTAGGATTGCTTGATAACTTTTTATCCAATAATTTAGCTCTTCATCATCCTCTGCAAAATCCACTAAAGCTGAACCGTTACCTTTTTGTATTTCTTCAAATAGATAAGAGTCATTAAATTTAAGCATTAAAAATTTAACTTGCTTTGAGAAAACCGCATTAAGATATGTACCATCTATGGTTCTCTCTTGCATGCTACTGGTGCTTACATATTCAGATCGACTGTTGCTTGACGCGTCTAAAATTGAAGAACCTGATGAACTTGAATGGGTTAACTTAGCACAATGCGTGGCTGGTAGAACTCCTTCGCTGATTTCAACTGAACGCGCTATCCAAATATTAATAAAATTGCTTTTTCGGCTTATTTTTTCAATTTCATCAGAAATTGACTTTATCCATCCTTTATCTATTGCTGTTTGGTAAGCAGCTATCAATTTATCTTTGTTTTTCGCTGTAACTGGTATTTTCCGGATATAGATTAGGAATTTTTTAATTTCTGCCTCATCTTCTCCTGAAACCAAAGATAAAAGTTTTTTAGAAACAAAAATTGCGAGCAATTCATTGCGATAATCACTTTGTTTACTATATTCTTCAAGGCTTTTTATATAACTTTCGATTACATTTTTCCAGCTAGATTGTTTAATTTCATTCACCATTATCAACCTCTTGGTACAACCCAAAATTATTGTGATAGCAATACTCTCGATTACTGCTATTATCAAATTCCGTAATTCTTAACTCACCAAACCGCTTACCTATTTCACAGATATCCATATTGAGATCATTTGCTAATGCTTGGTAGACACTCTCAACAGATTGGTCTAACCAAAAATAACTATTTTCTCCAAGCGGTACTCTTGGCACTGTTGTTATGCCAATTTCTGTTACCTCACCAAATTTAACGGGGTGAACATTTTCATTAAGCCAACACCAGTATGGTTTACCAAATTCACCATCAAACATTAGGTAATAAGCTTCATCTTGATGACTTTTTCTAAATTGCTGTTGTCGCTGCACTTCTGCGCACCAATAGGGCATTTGTTGTTTTTCAGCATTCCACCAAACTTTAGCATTTCTATCACCAGAAAATAATTGCCAAGCTAGTGCCTTGTGCTCTAGCCCATTTAAGTCAATATAAAAGCCATCCTTGTTGGGCAAATATTGCTCTTTGTCTGGTAATGTTATTCTTGGTATTGCATTGATAATTTCATAGGTATCTTTCCTTAGTAGTCCTTTTAGATTGAGAGTTTTATCAAGCAACAGACTTTCTGTGCTCGATTTCATTTCAAAACCGGGCCGCGCAAAGCAAATTTCTCTGCCATTTAATGCTTTATAGTTTTGATTTAATAAAACTATGTTTGGCTCTATTATTGACTTATCTCGGTGTCTTAACACTCGACCAGCTAACTGAATAATAGAGCGCATAGAGCTGGGTTCGACAATTGCCCAATCATAATCATGGTCGCGCCCTACTTCTGCTACTGGTGATGCTAAGACAACAAAAATATGATGCTTTTGAGGAAAGTTTTTAATGACTCTCCCCACAGGATGGGAAGAGTCAAAGATTTTATTTGCGTGCTTACGTTTTAATGCCGTATCTAACTTATTTTCAATTTCGCTTCTTACCGCCAACGGATAACGACTATGGTAGATACAGAAGTGGATACAACAGTCATTATTTTGTTCAATAACTGGCGCATCAAAGGCTATTAAATTTTGCGCAACATTAACCAAAGGGTTTATGTTAGCCATGCGTACTAAGCCAATTGAAACTGTTTTCCCATTTTGGCTCGTATGGTGCTTTCTATGTAACTGACTAAATTGGTTGTAGATTGTTCGGGCTATTGCTTGTAAAGGTGAATCGCCATCACTTCGCTCAATCTCTACTATTTTCCCAATTCGTTTAGCTTTTGATTGTTCGCTGTGTAAAAACGACAAGCGCTTATTAACAAATTTACCATGTTCAGATTTAAACGACGTTAAATCTGCTATTTGACTCTTTTCAGCGTCTGAGACTGTATTCTCATCAAACCAAGCGCAGCAAATATTACCAGACCAATCGGTTAAATTTGCCTTAGCATATTGCTGCCAACCCGTTCTATATGATTCAAAAAGCGCAAATGCCAATGCAGGTGGCATGGTTGCTGTTGAAAGTAAAACTCTACTGCCTAGCATTCCAGCCCAATGAACTAAGCGGCAAAGTGCGGGTAGATCAGATAAGCCAAAGTCGTCAGGTTCATCCAGAACAAGATCTGAACTCAGTAAACGCAACATCGCTGCTGTTTGTCTACCACCCTTTGTCCCCTCGGTCGCTGAAATTAAATGGTCAATTGTGCAAACAAGCACTGGTGCACTGAGCAATTTATCAATGTTTTTATCATGCGCAGTCCATTGGCTTAAGCTATGGACTGTGTTTCCGTCATAGTGCGTATAAATTTCTTCGTTTAAGTTCTCTTCCGCAGATTCGCTGCCACAACTCCTCTCATTTGTACCGTTTTCTTTGTTTTGTTCATTTTCAAAGAGCTGTTTTACTGCTGAGCCACCGACAGCAATAGCCAACTGCTCATCATTTAAGCCAATGCTATCTTTAAACTCTCGACCAGTTTGCAGTGTTAATGTACGCAACCCCAGTGCGACAGAAAAACGCTTATTCCCCGTTTGCTCACCAATTGCATACATAATTTTCGCATTAGTTATGGTTTTCCCTTTACCTGTGGAGGCCATGTTAATGGCGAAAAAACCATTGTTAGTGCTTTCCCTGCCAAGCTTACTTGCCAACTTTTGAGCGCTATTTTGCCACCCATACTTCTCAAATTCTTTATCAGAGTTTCTAATTAGCTCCGACAAAGATGTGGCATCTTCAAGCTTAGGCAAACTAAACTTCAGTTTGGGTAAAGCTCGTACAATATCCTTACTATGGATTGCTACACCGATTAAATGTTCATCGAGTTGTTGCTTTAAACCAGTTTTTCCCGCCGATTTATCATAGGTATTCGCGTGAGTATAATATTTAGAACTTCGCCACTCAGGCGTGACTTCAAGTTGAGACGAGTAATAACGATCAGCCAACATCATTGCTAATCTAGCTAGATGGCTGGTGAATACATGGTCGTTTATATAATCTTGTTCGAAATATTCTCTAGATAGTAAATTCGCCAGCGCTATTGACGCGACATTAGACGCGTGTGAACACCATTTTTTACTGTGATAAGGCAATGCGCCTTCGGAAAAACTCCAGTTTTCTTGTACCCGATGCTTCTGCTCAACAGCATTACACTGATACGAGTTCCAATTCGCATCAAAACTATTAATTAACCACTTATCAATATCTTTCAACGCTGGGGCATTAATACTGTCTTGCCAAGCAGGGCAAAGCGGTAATTTATGGTGAGAAACTATAATCCATGCAACTAACTGAGCAAATGGCGGTAAACTGAGAATGGGGTGTGCGCCAAATCCATGTTCAACACCATCCTTGAAACAATCTGGTATATTTTCAAATTGTTGTTCTGCCAATTTTTCTAGCCATTTGACATCATCATGACTACCAACAAAAGCCTGAAACAAGCGTAATGAAATCCACTCATGCCTATATGGCTCTGAGTTTTCAGTTTTAACGTTAGGATCTAGCTTCTTCTGGAATAGAACATTTGCTTTTCCAAAATCATGAAAAAGACCAGCGATTGCTGCCGCACTTGCTATAGCGTCTAACGTTTTCCAACTTGCACTATCGTAAAAACCTGTCATTTCTTTTTCTGTGTAATTTACTGGCACATACCCCTCACTATTAAATTTCTTTTTATTCCCCACCACCCACAAAAACTGGCTGCGTGAACGGGAGCGAATCCAATGGCAACTGACGGCGGTGCTGCGGCTGGCAGTTTGGCGCAGCATTTTTTTCACCGTGACTAACCCTTCTTCGGTGATAAGGGTTTGCCAAGTGTTATCACCGATGCGGTTAGCGAAAGCATCCAGTACACGGCGGGTTTTCTTGAGGGCGTTTTTCTCACACTGAGAGACAAAGGTGACCATCATAATTCGCGTGCCTCACTCTCTTCTTCACCTTTGCCTTGCAGTGCGACCTGTTTCACCGTGTCAAACATAAAATCGAGTGCTTTGTGTTCAATGAAAGATTGTAAAATTTGCTGGCGAAACTCTTGTTCGGTGGCGTTTTCTTTGGCGTAAACAAAGGCCCACGGCAGTACAATCGCGTCTTTGATTAAGTCCGCGACATCAAATACCAAGGCGCCACGGCGGGTTTTGCCATGCATCACGGCAAAACCGTGCGGAATGCCAAGCACCCACAAGCAACTTGCCGCGAGTCCATAAGCTAAATAGTTACCATGATTCAAAAAGTCATTGGCTTTGTCGGTGGATTTTTTGTCTGGCTGATGTTGGCGCGTAAAACCATCTTTACCCGTATTATTGGCAGCGTACTTGTATAAGGCTTTGGTCAGTTGTGCTTCGGTGAGCAATAAGTCGGATTGTTTACTGGCGGCGTCAGTGCGTTGGTGAAAGGTTGCAAGAGATTGCTGTATCACTTCATCTTGAACATTGAATTTCTCAAGCGTTAATTCTCGGTCTGATCGCCAAACGCGCTGCAAGTAATCAATTCGTGCGTTTTGAAATTGTTTGGCGGCGGCCAAGCGTTTTTGATCATCAAACCAGAATGAGAGCCAGCCTTGTAAGTATTCTGTTGGGCGATATTCGCTCTGCGGCGTGAACCATTCCACCTCGCAAGCCATGTGCAGTGGCGTGCCACCGCCGCCACAAAATCCGACCAATACGCCTGCCTGTGAGAGCATACGCATTGCGGCTTGAGTAATGGAGGTGCCGTTGCCGAGCATGAGTACGGTGGTGTTGGCAATCGGAATATTGAAGTAGAGATTTTCTTTGTCGGCTTCGGTCAAGTAGAGCACGCGGCCATCTTTTTGCATCACACGGCAATATTCCAAGTAATACATATTGGCGCGCTTTGAGTGCAGAATAACTTTAAGATCGGAGGGAGAGAGATCGTCCATTGTTTGCTCCATGCTGAGTGTTTATGCATCTACTTTATGTGTTTGTTGCCAAAGCTTAATCCTGCACATTTATTTAGGTAAAGAGACTTTACCTGCACCTCTTTGAGTAGGTAATCGAAAATTGATCGACCAGATCTTTGTGGCAAATATCGCCTTGCCACAAGGCAAGCATTTCTAAAAAACGATGCCGTTCTTGAAGAGTGTGAATAGTCAAACCAATGATACCCATAGAAAATAATAGGTATAACGTAGCATAATCAATTAGATATATTCGTGACTATTTCGATATTACACATCGAAATTGGCTTTGATGTGATGGACGCACCTCCCTTCTAGCGTCGTTGTGCCAAACTAATAGTACAACCATTAAGAGCAGGAGTAACAAGTATGTCTATTAAAGTTGTCGGTATTGATATAGCGAAAAATCTCTTCCAAGTGTGTGTTCTGGGTACAAATGGACAAATTTTATCAAACAGAAAGGTAAAGCGAGATAAGCTTCTCGATACTGTCCGCCAACTACCAGAGCAAACTGCTCTAGCAATGGAGTCATGTGCAACTTCTCATCATTGGGGCAGAATATTTCAAGAGCTAGGATATACAGTGGCTCTTATTCCAGCTCAGCATGTAAAACCATTTG
>NZ_FUXB01000034.1 GCF_900167345.1 Vibrio cincinnatiensis DSM 19608
CCCATGCGTTCCCACATCTTTGACCAGCTTAAGCGTTTGAAATCAAAACGTAAGATGTCATTCTGGTACGGTGCCCGCTCTAAGCGTGAAATGTTCTATACGGAAGACTTTGATGGCTTAGCGGCAGAGAACCCGAACTTTGTTTGGCACTGTGCTTTATCAGACCCCATGCCAGAAGATAACTGGGATGGTTACACCGGTTTTATTCACAATGTCTTATATGAGCACTATCTCAAAGATCATGATGCGCCTGAAGATTGTGAATTTTACATGTGTGGTCCTCCGATGATGAATGCTGCCGTGATTGGTATGCTGAAAGATTTGGGTGTGGAAGATGAAAACATTCTGCTGGATGATTTCGGTGGTTAATGATGGGATCTGGCAGAGAGACGATGATCTGCTAATTTATTAAGAGAGAGGCCACCAAGGTAATCATGGTGGCCTTAATTTTTGTGGTGGTTTAGATGAGCTGATATAGGCGGCGTGGACGCCCTCCGGTTTTGTAATTGAGTACGAGACGTATGATTCCTTCCGATTCCAGAAACTCTAGATAACGGCGAGCCGTAATTCGACTAACGTTCATTTTTTCACCAATATCATCGGCCGAAAAATCATGCAGTTGCTCTTCTAGTAATAAGGTTTTCAAGGAGGCTAACGTGGTTGAGTCAATCCCTTTTGGTGTCTGGCGTAGCGGATTTGGCGGTGATTTTCCTAAAATTTCATCAATTTCGCCTTGGTCAACCGTCGAGGTGCGAGCGAGTTTGGCTTTATACTGTTTGTAATCTTCCAATGCTTGGTGTACACGGGAAATTCGGATGGGTTTTACCAGATAATCGGTGACCCCTAATTGAATGGCTTTTTGTACCGTGGCGGTTTCACGTTCTGCGGTCATCATAATAAAGTCGCAGTCTGCTTGCTGCTTTCGCCAGTGACGAATCAGTTCGATTCCGTTGCCATCAGGCAGAGTAATATCGACAAAAATCAACTTAGGTTTAAATGTTTCGTATTGAATCAAGGCATCAGCACAGCTTTCACTGGCGGCGATAACTAGAAAATCTGCATGTTTATTAATGGCAGACTCGAGCATATAACTTGCCCTCGCATCGTCTTCTAGTATCATAACGGTTATTTTATTCATGATCAGTGACTTTGTTTTTATCTAAGTAAACACTAAAGATAGTGGTGTTATCTTCCGTTCGTTCCCATTCAATACTCCCGTGAAAATAATCGACCCACTGTTTGACTAAATACAGACCGATTCCACTTTGTTCTGCATCCATCTTAGAGGTGACACCAAATTCCAGAATATGATCCGTAATTTGTTGACTGATTCCAGCACCACTATCTTGTATTTCAAAAATAACATGGTGACTTCGATCACTGAGATAGAGATGAACAGTTGGTGTTTGGTTTTCTCGGTTTTGCCAAGCTGCAAGTAGGGCATTATCAATAAGATTACCTAAAATAGTGACTAATTTTTCAGAAGTATTCTTAGAGTAATTGGAGAGGTGGCTATCTTCATCAATGACAAATTTAACGCCGATATCGGATGCTTTATTGAACTTAGCCAGCAACAAACCAGCGATCACACTGTTATTAATTAAGAGTACAATATTATGGATGATCGATTGATAACAGTCTGTTTCTAGTTGAATAAAATCAATGGCTTCGGAATGTTTTTTGCTCTGTAACATACCAGAGATCACATTGAGTTTATTTGAATATTCATGGGTTTTGCTCCTCAAGAGTTCAGCATAGTTTTTCAGATAGATGACTTCTCTCTCTAATTCATTTTGTTCTATATTAGCAAAAAATACGATGACTTGACCTTTGAGCCCTTTATTACTGGTTAATGGATAAATATCAGCTTTATATTGATGCTTCCCAATATTAAATTCACTTTGGTGTAGATGATTTTTTTGGTTTAATACTAAATGGCTTAGAGGTATAGAATAACGAGATAATGGATGATTAAGATAGTCATAGTGGTTACCTCCTTCCATAGAGAGTTTTTGAATAGCACTTTTATTAATTGTCGTGATGTTCATATTGTTATCCACGGCAATAATAGCATCATGGATACTGTTTAAAACCATTTCATGCTCCCGAAATTTATTAATAATAAACTCAGGCTCATAATCTAAAAAGGTACGTTTCATTTTTAGTAGGAACGTGCTTGCAATACTTATTCCTAACAAATATACCAAACCAATGAGAGTTGCTAGGTGGCTAAATTGCTCCAGTAAAATATCGGAGGTTTTTTCTGATAAATAGCCAATACTGACGGCTCCAATGATCTCGCCTTCTGAGCGGATGGGCGTAAAATTCCGAATGGCTTTTCCTAAACTCCCTTCGGAAACATTACTGTATTCCGTTCCATCCCGTAGAGTGGGGAGAATATCCTCTCCTATAAAGGGTTTTCCTATTCGGTCATGATCTGGGTGACTTAAGCGGATGGCTTGTTTGTCAACGACCACAATATACGAAGCATCGGTATGAGATCGGATATTTTCGATATAAGGGTTGAGAGCCTGCGGCGTTACCTGTGTATTTTGTAAAGTGACAGCATGGATAACGGTTGGATCATGAGCCACCACTCGAGCAAGCTCTAAACCTCGTGCCTGTAAGCCTTCTGTATAGGTATTTTGTAATAGATAGAAAATAGCGATAGTAACGACAATGACAATGGAAGAGGCCGTCGCAATCGTCGTCAAGGTGAGATAGCTTTTGAGTTTCATCCGCGATGTTTATCCCTTTGACTCGTGATGATGGGTGGTTCACTTGGATGCAATGATGACCCCACTCATTGGAAAGATCTCGCCGCTCTGAAATTCGAATAGCAAGCAGCAAAGTGTCACGATTGATGGGGCGAATTATAACTGAGAGTTATCGCTAAACACGATTCTTAGCCGATAAAATGTGTTATTGATCCCTTTTTATCTCGGTATATCCCATCGTTACATGAGTGTGTTTATCATGTCGTCAGTTGTACATTGCGTGTTTTTACAGCATGTAATGGGGTTTTACCTTCATCAGTCATTTTTTGTCACTATTCTCATTGATTCGATACACCTTTTTTCTCGGGTATTGCTAAAAAACTTGATACAAATCAAATTTGGTTAATCTTGAGGAAGAACGATGTTAGATACCCTCATGTTGTCGCGGATACAATTTGCCGCCAATATTAGTTTTCATATTTTATTTCCAACCATAACCATTGCATTGGCATGGATTCTTGTATTTTTTAAATGGCGATTTGTGCGAACACAAAGCCAGCTCTGGTTAGATCTTTATTATTTTTGGGTCAAAGTCTTTGCTTTAACTTTCGCTCTTGGCGTGGTTTCAGGGATCACCATGAGTTTTCAGTTTGGTACGAATTGGCCAGGCTTTATGGAAAAAGTGGGGAATGTCGCAGGGCCATTACTGGGCTATGAAGTGATGACCGCTTTCTTTATGGAAGCGACTTTTTTAGGGGTCATGCTGTTTGGACGAAATAGAGTACCAGAGTGGTTACATACTCTCGCAACGGTTTTGGTTGCGATTGGCACATCTCTCTCTGCATTCTGGATTTTAGTATTAAACAGTTGGATGCATACCCCAACGGGTTATGAATTGATTAATGGGGTTGTGCATGTCACCAGTTGGAAGGACGTGATACTGAATCCATCCATGCCTTATCGCCTCGTTCACATGTTATTGGCTTCTTTGCTGACGGCCTGCTTTGTGATTGCGGGGATTTCTGCTTATCAATCGTTACGTAATCCTCAATTAAAAGCGGCGCAGGTTGGTCTTCAAGTCGCTATTATTCTGGCGGCGATTGCGATTCCTGCACAAATTTTTGTTGGAGATTTGCACGGGTTGAATACGCTGGAACATCAGCCTGAAAAAATTGCTGCAATGGAGGGGGTATGGGAGACGGAGAAAGGCGCACCACTACTATTGTTTGCATGGCCAGATGAGGCAACACGTAGTAATCATTTTGAAATAGGGATACCTAAATTGGCCAGTCTTATCCTTACCCATGAACTTGATGGTGAAATTGTTGGGTTGAATGCGTTTGCTCCGGATCACCCACCCGTGAAACCCTTATTCTTTGGTTTTAGAATTATGGTGGGAATGGGAATCTTGATGCTTATGGTCAGTTGGTATGGTGCATGGCGCTATATTCGTCGACGTTCTTTACCCAAACCTTATTTGTACGGTGTTGTGGCAATGACTTTCTCTGGCTGGATTGCAACACTGGCTGGTTGGTATGTGACGGAAATTGGTCGTCAGCCTTGGTTGGTGAATGGGGTCTTGCGTACATCGGATGCCGTCACGACAGTGGCAAGCAGCTCGGTTGCTTTTTCATTAACCCTTTACTTAGTGGTATACGCAGTGTTGTTGATTGCTTATATCCATACATTATTTTATCTGGCCAGACAGTTTTCAGACGCTGAAGCCATCGCTGTGAATCCTCCGAAGAAGGCATCGATATGATTACTTATTTACCGGAAATTTATCTCTTATTACTTGGTTTCAGCGTATTTATGTACGCTGTGCTGGATGGCTATGATCTGGGTGTTGGTATTTTATTGCCTCGCCACAATCCAATACAACGAGATCGTATGATTGCTTCCATTGGTCCATTTTGGGATGCTAACGAAACTTGGTTGGTATTGGCGATAGGCATTCTATTGATTGCTTTTCCTAGCGCTCATAGTCTAATTTTGACTGAACTCTATTTACCCACGGCGTTGATGTTGATTGCGTTAATCATGCGTGGTGTAGCTTTTGACTTTCGGGCCAAAGCGAAAGCGGATCATAAAAATCATTGGGACTTGTGTTTTAAAACGGGTTCTTTACTCGCTGCATTAACGCAAGGTTATATGATTGGCCGTTATGTGATGAGTTTTGAAAGCTCATATCAAGCCTATGCGTTTGCATTACTCAGTGCGCTATGCGTTACCGCTGCTTATGTTTATATTGGTGGGGCGTGGTTAGTATTGAAAACCGAGGGTGAATTACAAAGACGAGCGGCTCGTTGGTCTCGACGTGCTGGCTGGTTAGCGGCGTTAGGTATTGTTGTTGTGAGTATAGTGAATCCTCTCTTTAGCCCAATCGTAGCAGAGCGCTGGTTTAGCTTTCCTGAAATGCTTTTACTGGCTCCGATACCGCTGGTCGTATTTTCAACCATTTTCATGGTAGACCGCTATTTACGGCGAGTGCCTGTTATGGATGACATGGGGGTCCAATGGCCATTTTTTGGCGTTATGTTGATTTTTGCGCTCAGTTTTTTAGGGTTGGCATACAGCTTTTTCCCTGATGTGGTCCCCGGCATCATGACGGCACAAGAGTCGGCAGCGTCAACGGCAAGCTTATTAGTGGTTGGAATAGGAGTGGTGATTGTGATGCCAATGATTTTACTTTACACCTTACTGGTTTATCGCATTTTCAAAGGCAAAGCGACCGACTTAAGTTATAAATAGTGGTATGAAATTCACCACCGAGGGAATGGGTGGTGAATAGATTATAGAGTGGGAGGTTATTATCTTAACGCTCCCATCGTTCTACATCACTTTACAAGCATATATGGACGCACCTCAGGATGCAATGACTGATTCAATGATACGGTCGCTAACATATATCCGACGTCTTTCTAGGTCTACTATGTGACCTGCGCCATGATGTAATCCGCTCCTCACTGTCTTTTCAAAGCCTCGGTTTCAATAACCTCGTTGCGTTATCAGAGTGTAGTAAGGATGGTTCACCGTTTATTCATCAGCTATTGCAAACTCAGTTGCTTCTTGAGGATATCTCCTTAGAACTTAGTATTTTTAGTCAAACAGGCTTAAATGCCTGATTAATATCGTATTCACTATTTTTCGCCAAGATGTGC
>NZ_FUXB01000010.1 GCF_900167345.1 Vibrio cincinnatiensis DSM 19608
CTTGGCGACCATAGCGTTTTGGACCCACCTGATTCCATGCCGAACTCAGCAGTGAAACGAAACAGCGTCGATGGTAGTGTGGGGTCTCCCCATGTGAGAGTAGAACATCGCCAGGCTTTTATACTTGTGTTTAGACTTAAGGTCTGAAGACAAAAGCTCAATAAAGCAGCCAATGAGACTTTATCGAGTAAAAGACAATGTGGAGCGGTAGTTCAGTTGGTTAGAATACCGGCCTGTCACGCCGGGGGTCGCGGGTTCGAGTCCCGTCCGCTCCGCCACTGACATGAATCCCTAGTAGCGATACTAGGGATTTTTTGTTTCTGCGTTTATCACATCAATTGGTATACCCATCTGACATATTCACCGGTTCCCCCCCCCTCTTTGTGACACATTTTCTGTACTTAAGACTGCTATTCAAAGCTCAATCCTAGTCGACGTTCCATCGTCTAGGGAACCTTGCTGTTATCCTCAAAGGTGTAAGTATCTATAAGGCCTTGGTTTGTTAGAGAGTCTTGTCTGAATCCGATTCACACCGATTCAATAGGAGCTTGTTTGGGTGAGTAGGAGAAGTTTGATGATGGTAACGTTCTTCACAATAGCATTTCTGTGCCATCCTAATCCCTTAGCTCTTAGTACTATTGGACGCTGAGCTACAGCTTGAAAAAGTTGGAGTATGATTTCTGGATATAAAAAAGCAGAGTTCTGTAACCCTGCTTTCTGTAGAATTCGTTTCTATGTCTGTTTCGAGTTACTGACTTGTATTGTTAGTGTCAGTTTCAAGTTTTTGCTCTGCTTTTTTCGCTTTTTCAATCATGGGGGTAATTGTTGATCCTTGGACTAAAATGGAGAAAACGACAACGGCATAAGTCATTACCATTAGAATCTCTTTTACATCGATTAACTTATCAGGGATCACCATGACTCCAGCAGGAATTGATAAGGCCATCGCTAAGGCTAAGCCACCACGTAACCCACCCCAAGTTAGAATTTTTACAGACCACGGATTATATCGGCGGTAACGTTTAAAGCCGAGGTATGAGATAAAAACGCTGAAGTAACGGCCAGCAAGTACTAGCGGTATTGAAAATGCCATTAATATCCAGTCTTCTTTATGGAATTCAAACAGTAGCATTGACATACCAATCAATAGAAACAGTACGCCATTTAAAAACTCATCGATCAATTCCCAAAAGTGGTCTAAATGTTCTTCACTCTCTTTTGAAAAACCGATAAAACGGGTCCAATTACCAATCATAATACCCGATACCACCATCGCTAATGGACCAGAAACATGGATAACATCAGCAAAAACATAGCCTGCTGTGGGAATACCAATGGTCAGTAATAGCTCCATTGAGTGGTCATTGGTGGCACTAATCAAATAATGGAATAAGAGTCCAAGAAAGAAGCCATAAACAATACCGCCTATTGCTTCTTGAGCAAAAAGAGCGCTGACACTGAGGATGGTCGGAGTTTCATGACCAAAGGCAATAATGAATAAGGTCACAAAAATCACCAAACCAAACCCATCATTAAATAAGGATTCACCTTCTATCTGAGTAGAGATCCGTTTAGGCGCATCAAGTTTCTTGACGATGGCGAGTACAGCAATGGGGTCTGTTGGTGAGATCAGAGAGCCAAACAGTAAGCAATAGATCAGATCAAGCTGAATTCCGATAAACTGACAGAAAACGTAAAGGGCAAAGCCAATAAAAAAGGTAGAGAAGAGAGTCGCACCTAAGGCTAAAACCGTGATTTCCCACTTTTGATCTTTTAGGTTAGGTAGTTTAATGCCTAGCCCGCCAGCAAAAAGTAAAAATCCAAGAATGCCTTTAAGTAGAAAACTTTCAAAGTTGATGCTAGTGATAGTTTCTGTAGCTATTTGCGCGAGATGGAACCAATCATTTTGCCCAGCAAGAATGATTAATAATGACAGCATCATTGACCCAGCAGTGATTGCAATGGTGGTTTGCATTTTGACAATTTTGCTATTAATAAAAGCAATCATCATTGCGGCTGCTGATAAAAAGCATAAGGTATAGTAGACCGACATTGTTTTCTCATTATGTAACAAATTATGAGTGAAATTCTCGGTGGATTGTGAACAAATAGCAAACCTTTTCTGCGCAATATGAGCGATGTTGATGGGGAAGAAGAATAAGGTTTTAGACGTCTAGATTTCTAACTGTTCTATGGTAGGATGTGAGTAAAGACAATGGAGTGAGGCTTTACAGTGGGAAGTAGTATAAAACAAAAAATTGAAGCGCAACTCAAACAGCGTATTTTATTGATAGATGGTGGCATGGGCACCATGATTCAGGGATATCAGTTGCAAGAACGGGATTACCGCGGTGAGCGTTTTGCAAACTGGCACTGTGATGTAAAAGGGAATAATGATTTATTGGTACTGACTCAGCCTCAGTTGATCAAAGATATTCATTCCGCTTACTTAGAAGCGGGTGCGGATATTCTTGAAACCAATACCTTTAATGCAACCACGATTGCCATGGCTGATTACGACATGCAATCATTCAGTGCAGAAATTAACTTCGCCGCAGCCCAATTGGCACGTGAAGCGGCCGATGAATGGACGGCTAAAACACCGAATAAACCCCGTTATGTCGCCGGTGTATTAGGGCCAACCAACCGGACATGCTCTCTTTCACCTGATGTTAACGATCCAGGATATCGAAACATTACTTTTGATCAACTCGTGATTGCCTATTCAGAATCGACCCGTGCTTTAATCAAAGGTGGCAGTGACCTTATTCTGATTGAAACGATCTTTGATACTCTGAATGCGAAAGCTTGTGCATTTGCTGTGGATTCTGTTTTTGAAGAGTTAGGTGTGACTTTGCCTGTGATGATCTCAGGGACGATCACCGACGCATCAGGCCGTACGCTCTCAGGTCAAACCACAGAAGCCTTTTACAATTCCCTACGCCATGTTCGGCCACTCTCTTTCGGTCTTAACTGTGCTTTAGGGCCGGATGAACTTCGACAATATGTTGCAGAACTGGCTCGGATCTCTGAAAGCTATGTTTCTGTCCATCCTAATGCTGGTTTACCGAATGCTTTTGGTGAATACGATCTCTCTGCGGAAGAGATGGCTGAGCATATTGCGGAATGGGCAGCCTCCGGCTTTTTAAACTTAGTGGGAGGGTGCTGTGGAACAACACCTGAGCACATTGCTGCAATGGCGAAAGCGGTGGAGGGGATAACACCTCGTGCTTTACCTGACCTCAAAGTGGAGTGTCGTTTATCTGGCTTAGAACCACTCAATATTGGTAAAGACACCTTGTTTGTTAACGTGGGGGAGCGGACTAATGTCACGGGCTCCGCTCGCTTTAAACGGCTCATTAGAGAAGAACAATATGACGAAGCACTCGAGGTTGCCAGAGAACAAGTGGCGAATGGTGCACAAATCATCGATATCAATATGGATGAAGGGATGTTGGATGCCGAAGCCTGCATGGTTCGATTTTTACAGCTGTGTGCTTCTGAACCTGAAATATCCAAAGTACCGATTATGGTTGATTCCTCTAAGTGGGAGGTGATTGAGGCTGGTCTCAAATGCATTCAAGGCAAAGGCATTGTGAACTCTATCTCTCTAAAAGAAGGGAAAGATAAATTTGTTGAACAAGCCAAATTAGTCCGTCGCTATGGTGCAGCTGTGATTGTTATGGCGTTTGATGAAGTCGGCCAAGCCGATACGAAAGAACGAAAAGTTGAAATATGCAGCAATGCTTATCGAATCTTAGTCGATGAAGTGGGCTTTCCTGCGGAAGATATTATTTTTGACCCTAATATTTTTGCAGTAGCAACGGGCATTGATGAACATAATAATTATGCGGTGGATTTTATTGAAGCCGTTGCGGATATTAAGCACAACCTACCACATGCGATGATTTCTGGCGGCGTTTCTAATGTTTCCTTCTCATTTCGTGGTAATAACTATGTTCGAGAAGCGATTCATGCCGTTTTCCTCTATCACTGCTTTAAAAATGGCATGGATATGGGCATTGTTAACGCCGGTCAGCTTGAAATTTACGACAATGTCCCCTTGTCTTTACGTGAAGCGGTGGAAGATGTCGTACTTAACCGTCGACCAGATTCAACAGAACGTTTATTAGAGATAGCAGAACAGTACCGAGAAAATGCAGTAGGTAAGGCTGATGATCCGGCACTATTAGCGTGGCGAACTTGGCCGGTGGAAAAGCGTTTAGAACACGCTTTGGTGAAAGGCATTACCGAGTTTATTGTCGAAGATACGGAAGAAGCTCGTCAGCAAGCATCCAGACCGATAGATGTGATTGAAGGCCCATTAATGGATGGGATGAACGTGGTGGGCGATCTGTTTGGTGAAGGAAAGATGTTCTTACCCCAAGTGGTAAAATCTGCACGAGTCATGAAACAAGCCGTCGCCTATTTAGAACCTTATATTAATGCGCTGAAACAAGCCGGCTCGACCAATGGCAAAATCTTGCTTGCCACGGTGAAAGGGGATGTACATGACATTGGTAAAAATATTGTCGGTGTGGTTTTGCAATGTAATAACTATGACATTATTGATCTTGGGGTTATGGTCCCTTGTGAGCAGATCTTAAAGGTTGCTCGTGAAGAGAAGGTTGATATTATCGGTCTTTCAGGGTTGATCACTCCGTCGCTGGATGAAATGGTACATGTAGCGAAAGAAATGGAACGACAAGGTTTTGAGTTGCCTCTTCTTATCGGTGGTGCAACCACATCGAAAGCACACACGGCGGTAAAAATTGAACAGAACTACCGTCATCCCGTGGTTTATGTCAATAATGCTTCTCGGGCCGTTGGGGTCTGTTCCTCATTATTATCCGATGAATTGCGCCCCGCTTTTGTAGAAAAACTGAATTTAGATTATGAGCGCACCCGAGATCAACATGCGAGAAAAAAACCGAAAACTCGCCCTGTGAGCCTAGAAAAAGCACGAGCCAATAAAGCGACCATAGATTGGCAATCTTATACGCCTCCAGCTCCAGCTAAACCGGGTATCCATGTTTTTGAAACCTGCTCTATTGCGACCTTACGGCATTATATTGATTGGACGCCTTTCTTTATGACTTGGTCTTTGATGGGGAAATACCCCACCATATTACAGCATGAAGAAGTAGGGGAAGAGGCTCAACGTCTATTTAATGATGCAAATGAACTGCTTGATAGGGTTGAACGGGAAGGTCTCTTACAAGCTAAAGGGATCTGTGGACTATTTCCTGCCGCTAGTATGGGGGATGACATTGAAGTCTATACCGATGAAACTCGTTCAGACGTCGCGCATGTTCTGCACCATCTAAGACAGCAAACAGAAAAGCCAAAGGGGGCTAACTATTGCTTAGCGGACTATATTGCCCCGAAATCGAGCGGTAAAAAAGATTGGATTGGTGCTTTTGCGGTTACTGGGGGAATTGGTGAGCGAGAGTTAGCCGATGCTTATAAAGCACAAGGGGATGATTATAACGCAATCATGATCCAAGCGGTCGCTGATCGTTTAGCGGAAGCTTTTGCGGAATATCTACATGAACAGGTTCGAAAGGAAATTTGGGGTTATGCGCCTGATGAAAACCTGGCTAATGACGATCTGATTCGAGAAAAATATCAAGGCATTCGTCCAGCCCCTGGCTACCCAGCTTGTCCAGAACACACAGAAAAAGGAACCTTGTGGAAGATGCTGAACGTGGAGGACATGATCGGTATGTCATTGACTTCAAGTTATGCGATGTGGCCCGGTTCTTCTGTTTCTGGGTGGTATTTCTCTCATCCAGACTCGCGTTACTTTGCCGTTGCTCAGATCCAAGACGATCAAGTGCAGAGTTATGCAGAGCGAAAAGGGTGGGATAGTGTGACGGCCGAAAAGTGGTTAGGCCCAAATATTAACGGCTAACTGTTCAATAAAAAAAGAAGGTCACTATCGGTGACCTTCTTTTTAGTTTTTCTGAACGATTATGCTTGTTCAAACAGTTCGTGATGCAGTTTTTGAATCACCTGTTTGGCATCATTGCTATTGACTAAAAAGCACAGATTATGGGCACTGGCACCATAGCAGATCATTCTCAGGTTAAAGGTTTCTAGTGCTCCAAACACCTGTTTAGCATACCCAGGGCGCTCTTTCATTTTGTTCCCAATTAATGCCACTAAACAGAGGTCGTGTTCCACTTCAACGGTGCAAAGCTCTGCTAACTCTTCGCGTACTGCTTGTGGTAATTCGGGATTGCCACCAGAAGTATCCGTTTTATCTAACGTTAGAGAGACGCTGATTTCAGAGGTTGTGATGAGATCAACCGAGATTTTATGTTTCGCTAAAATCTCAAAAACTTTGGCTAGAAAACCGTAAGCATGGAACATTTTAGCACTGCGTAATGTCACCATTGTCTGATTACAACGCAGGGCTAACGCTCGAAATAATGGGGAGCTTTCTACTTCTTGGCGAATCCACGTTCCCCCTTTTTCCGGCTCTTTGGATGATCCGACAAAAACTGGAATGCCATGGCGAAGTGCTGGTACTAAGGTGGATGGGTGGAGAATTTTGGCACCAAAATTTGCCATTTCCGAGGCTTCACTAAAGCTAATTTCAGCAATCGGAGACGCTTTGGGAGCGATGCGGGGGTCAGTCGTATAAATACCGGGAACATCAGTCCAAATTTCTAAACCACACGCTTGTAGCGATTCTGCGAGTAGCGCGGCTGAATAGTCACTTCCTCCACGTCCCAAAGTGGTTGTATTGCCCTGTTCATCAGAACCAATAAAGCCTTGAGTAATGACGACGTGTTGTTGGCACAGTGGTAATAATTGTTTTTGCGCTAATTGTTTTAGTTCTTCGACCTGTGGCTCGGCCCGGCCATAATGCGCATCGGTTCGCATGACTTGGCGAATATCAAAGCGTTGAGCATCGACGCCACGTTCACGCATTAATTGCGTTAAAATATGGGTCGACATTAATTCTCCGCAGGCGACTAAGTGATCAGTCAGCTTTTTGCTGGTTTGAAATGATGCAGCTTCTGCGGCACTGGCGACACTCTCTAAGATAGCATTCACTTCTGCGGCTACCGTGGTTGTATTTGAGAGCTGTTCGATGATCGAATGGTGGATTTCTGCCAATTTTTTAATAATGGCTTGGCGCTCTTCAGGTACTTGAATACCACTAGCGAGTTCAACTAATAGATTGGTTACTCCAGAACAGGCACTGATCACAACAAGTTTGGTTTGTGGGTTTTGTTCGATGATAGCAGAGCAACAGCTCATCGCTTCGAAGTTTGCGACACTGGTTCCGCCAAATTTGGCCACATTTAATGCGCTCACGGCACTTCTCCCGATATTTCCTATAAATAAAACGGTTGGTAAACCAACTTCCAATGTATGAAGAGAGACAATTTAGAGCAAAATAGAGGGGTAACAACTGGTAGGTTTCCTCAGAAGCTCTTCATCAGCGGATTCTGATGACAGTTGATAGGATTCAGCCCAATCAACCGATAAATCAAAGCCTCACCTTTGGTTTATCTCGGCACTACTCCCCCTAAATGTCCTGTTTGGGAGTTGAGGCTCCACAAAACATCTACCTGGGTAGTGCTCCTCTTCTGCTTAAATAGCCTATTCATTGAACGGTTTTGTCTCATGAATGTCAATCGTAAATGTTTGATAAAATGAAAATAAAAAGGGCTAAAATGTGAAACTGGTTTGACCTCTAGACTTCAGTCGAATTGTGACCAAGAAGGATTTGCATTAACCTTGATGTTCTTACTCTAAAAAGCAAGGAGTTGCTATGAGCATCCACAGTTTTATGCCCCCTCATCGTGTACTGATGGGACCGGGCCCATCAGATATTTACCCGCAAGTATTACAAGCGTTGAGCCGTCCAACACTTGGCCACCTTGATCCACTTTTTATTGGAATGATGGATGAGCTGAAACAGTTATTAAAATATGCGTTTCAGACCGAAAATGAATTCACTATTGCGGTTTCCGCTCCTGGTAGTGCGGGAATGGAGGCTTGTTTTGTTAACTTAGTCGAGCCTGGCGATAAAGTCATTGTCTGTCGTAACGGAGTCTTTGGCGAGCGAATGAGGGAAAATGCGGTTCGCTGTGGAGGCGAGGTTATTGTTGTTGATGATGAGTGGGGTAAGCCTGTCTCGGTAGATAAAGTCGCAGAAACGCTTCAACAGCATCCTGATGCGAAAATTTTAGCCTTTGTGCATGCTGAAACTTCAACGGGCGCGTTAAGTGATGCACAAGCATTAGGTCAATTAGCGAAACAGCATAATATGCTGACGATTGTGGATGCGGTGACTTCTTTAGGAGGGGTTCCACTCTTGGTGGATGAATGGCAATTAGATGCTGTCTATTCCGGCAGTCAAAAATGCCTTTCTTGCGTACCGGGGCTTGCACCTTTAACCTTTTCGCCTAAAGCAATAGAGAAAATTCAATCTCGAACAACGCCTATTCAAAGTTGGTTTTTAGATCAAAGTTTAGTCTTAGGGTATTGGAGTGGGGAAGGAAAGCGTAGTTACCACCATACGGCCCCTGTGAATAGTTTATACGCGTTGCATGAAGCATTATTGTTACTCAAAAATGAGGGGCTAGAAAATGCGTGGGCCCGCCATCAACGGATGCATAAGAAACTCAAACAAGGGCTAGAAAAATTAGGGTTGACGTTTGTGGTTGATGAAGCCAGCCGCCTGCCTCAACTCAATGCCGTTTATATTCCTTCTGGCGTCGACGATGTCGCGGTTCGTCATTACCTTCTGAATGAATACAATTTAGAATTAGGGGCGGGGTTAGGCGTGTTAGCTGGCAAAGCCTGGCGTATCGGTGTCATGGGATACGGAGCAAGGTCTGAAAATATCGCTCTTTGCCTTAAAGCGCTAGAAGAGGTGCTTGCTTCGTGAGCATTGCTTTCGCCAAGCGCTCACTCATCGTTTGGCGAATGAAGAGGCAGTTTTAACCCGCCGATACGCTGGCTGAGCTTTCGGTGGGTTGTTGGTCAAGTTGTGGACTGAAATCATATTCAGGGAAAAGAAATTCAGCCTCAAATCGAATTTGTTCCGCTCGGCTATAATCCCCCACGCCTTGATAGGCTAAAATCAAATTGTGATAAAACATTGGGCGTGGCTTATGTCTGATGACTTGTTGTGACCAATCAATATAAGGTTGGATGTACTTCTCTTGTTGTTGATGCAAGCCGAGGTTCAAGTAAGTGCTGTAGATGGCCCAATCTAAACGATCCTTCCACACCACGGGGTTGGTGACTTTTTGTAAAATGCTTGGATCTTTAGGATAAGATTTTTCAAACTGAGTCAGTATGTAATTACTGTGTAAGGCGCTGACCATGTAAAGGCTGGTGGCTATTGGCAGCATTAAACTTGTGACACGTAATAAAGATTTACTGATTTGGCTAAAGGGAATGAAATGGTATCTTGCGACTCGCTGCTCTATCCAAAACAATAAAATGATGAAGCTTATCCAATGAATGGCCGAATGGTAGAACGGATACTCGAGTTGATTATGCAAAGTGATAGGAACCAATAAGGCGAGCATCGCTCGTCTTGTGCCTTTTTTCGCTGAACGTAAGCGGATCAAGACAAACCCCGCCGCGAGTACAATACCCACTAAAGGCAATAATCCACCTTCTACCCCCCAAAATAAGAGCTCGTTATGAGGATGATCCATCGCAGCAAGACCAGCCGGATAGTTTGGATTGAGTTGATGTTGCCGAGCGGTGTAAAGAATATATTGAGTTTCAAAATTTCCATACCCATAACCTGTGAAGGGTTTTTCAATCAGCATGTCCAGCGTTTGTAGGAAAGTGTGCTGGCGAGCACTTTCGAATCCTAATTTTTGAGCAATTCGTTCGCCAGTGCTCTGGCTATACATAGCAATAAAGCCGAGTAAGACACCCGCTAGTGAGGCTATAATCCAGTTAATAAAACGCTGTCTTGGTGAAAAGCGATATAAATAGGGTAAGAGTAATATTACCCCAATCAGTGTCCCCAGCCAGCCAGTGCGTGAGGCTAAAACCATCAACAAAGGTAGCGTGAGTAAGGGGGTTAAATAAAGTAAACCAACTTCTCTGAGGTGTTTGTTGTATTTTTTTGGTTGGCGAGCCAGTAGGTAGCCTGAGAGAATGAGTCCAGTTGCGAGAAAACTGGCCATGACATTCGGTTGCTGAAAAATACCATAAGGGCGGTTGGTAATGGTATCGTATCCGAATGGGTTGCCGGAGGATAAACAGAAGTATTGGAATAGTCCCCACAACGACTGAATAAGGCAAGCGAGTATGATATACCAAAGCAGGCGTTGCTTGTGCTTATTACTAAAATGGAATTGTTGTAAAACGACAAAGAAAACCAAGCCTGCCCATAACCCAGTCAGCCGACCGAGACTTCCTTGCCAATAAGCGTTAGTGTAAAAAATAGGGAGAGAAAGAATGATGCAACAAAGCAATAGAATTAAGGTGAGTTTAGAATAACGAATCACCTGGTAAGTCGCTAATTGATATAGGCCGATGGCAATGGCAATGCTGACGGCAATCCAAGTGGTGGGGTTAAAAGATAAAGCCAGCCCCGAGCCTCCTGGATTTGGCATGAAAAAATGCATCGCCACTAAATAAGCACATCCCACTGCGAGAAGAAATGCTTTATTTAACGGAGCTTTCGGTGTTTGGGGCTCAAGCTGTGTACCGCTCAGTAGCAAGGTTGCCATAAGTCTCACTATCTATAATGAAAAAAGAAACCAGTACTAAGTGACTGGTTTCTGTACTTTAACGCTTTTTTTTATCTCAATATAGGGTTATCCCATCAATATTGGTTTTAGAAAGCGGGCGGTGTGCGATCCTTCGACTTGCGCCACATCTTCCGGAGTTCCTTCGGCAATAATTAATCCACCACCTTGCCCTCCTTCAGGACCCAGATCAACGATCCAGTCAGCGGTTTTAATCACATCAAGGTTGTGTTCAATAACCACCACCGTATTCCCTCTGTCGCGTAAACGGTGCAGAACGGTTAACAACTGTTGAATATCGTGAAAATGCAGCCCGGTTGTCGGTTCATCAAGGATATACAAGGTTTTTCCTGTATCCCGCTTAGATAGCTCACGAGCCAGTTTAACCCTCTGTGCTTCGCCTCCAGACAAAGTGGTCGCCGATTGTCCTAACCGAATATAGGATAAACCTACATCGATTAACGTTTGTAATTTGCGTGCAATAACGGGAATGGGTTTGAAAAAGGTATGAGCATCTTCGATGGTCATATCCAAAACTTCATCAATGGTTTTCCCTTTATAGCGAACTTCCAATGTTTCGCGGTTGTAACGTTTTCCTTTACATGCATCACAAGGGACGTACACATCGGGTAAAAAGTGCATTTCAACTTTGATGACACCATCGCCCTGGCAAGCTTCACAGCGTCCTCCTCGTACGTTAAAACTGAATCGCCCTGGCTTATAACCGCGAGAGCGAGACTCTTGAGTCCCAGAGAAAAGCTCTCGGATTGGGGTGAAAATTCCCGTATAGGTGGCAGGGTTAGAACGAGGTGTACGGCCTATTGGACTTTGATCAATATCGATAACTTTATCAAAGTGTTCTAGCCCTTTGATGTCTTTATAAGGTGCTGGTGTCGCGGTTGTTGCGCCGTTTAATGCTGTGTGCGCAATACTAAAAAAGGTATCATTAATTAAGGTGGATTTACCCGAGCCAGAGACACCAGTAACACAAGTGAATAGACCCACCGGAAGTGAGAGGGTGACATTTTTTAGGTTATTGCCTGAAGCACCAATCAACTGGACGATTTTCTTAGGATCTCGTGCAACGCGCTGCTTGGGAACCTCGATTTTCTTCTCGCCACTTAGATATTGGCCTGTTAGTGAATCGGGCGTGGCAATGATTTTTTCCACATCCCCTTCTGCGACAATTGTTCCTCCATGTACGCCAGCCCCAGGGCCAATATCAATGACATGATCCGCCATACGAATGGCATCTTCGTCATGTTCGACCACTAAAACCGTGTTACCAAGATCTCTTAAGTGGATTAAGGTTTTAAGCAAGCGTTCATTGTCTCGTTGATGAAGGCCAATCGAAGGTTCATCCAACACATACATAACGCCCACTAATCCCGCTCCAATTTGGCTCGCTAAGCGTATACGTTGGGCTTCACCACCAGACAGCGTTTCAGCACTTCGTGATAAGTTTAGATAATTCAGACCAACATTGACCAGAAATTGTAGGCGGTCATTGATCTCTTTCATGACTTTATCGGCAATTTGTGCTCGTTGACCTTCTAATTGGAGTGATTGGAAAAACGTTAATGCATCGGCAATGCTCAGTTCGACCACTTCAGGCAATGCTGTGTTATTAATAAACACGTTCCGAGCTTCAATGCGTAAACGTGTACCATGGCAACTGGCGCAGGGTTTGGTCGAGATATATTTCACTAACTCTTCACGTACGGAGTTGGACTCGGTTTCTCGATAGCGACGTTCTAAGTTATGCAAAATCCCTTCAAAAGGATGACGTTTTACCCGAGTGTCTCCTCGATCATTAATATACTTAAACTCAATTTCACTGCGCCCCGATCCTTGTAAGATCACCTCTTGAATGCGTTTCGGCAGTTTATTAAAGGGGGCATGCAAATCAAAATCGTAGTGTTCAGCCAATGAGGTGAGCATTTGAAAATAGTAATAATTTTTTTGATCCCAACCTCGAATGGCCCCTTGTGCAAGGCTTAAATTTGCATCTTGAATCACTCGGCTTGGATCAAAATATTGTTGTACCCCTAAGCCATCACAGGTTGGGCATGCGCCTGCTGGGTTATTAAATGAGAATAGGCGAGGCTCCAGTTCACGCATACTATAGCCGCAGTGAGGGCAGGCAAAATTGGCCGAAAAAATCAATTCTTCACCTTCGTCTTCCATGGGAGCAATCACGACCAGTCCCCCTGACAATGTAAGCGCAGTTTCGAATGATTCGGCTAAACGTTGCTGGAGATCGCTGCGTACTTTAAAACGATCAACCACCACTTCAATGGTGTGTTTTTTATGTAATTCCAGTGTGGGTGGATCAGAAAGATCACAGGTTTCACCATCAATTCGCGCTCGAATAAACCCCTGTGCCGCTAAATTCTCTAAGGTTTTAACATGCTCCCCTTTACGCTCTTTAACGATGGGCGCCAGCAGCATCATTCTTGAGCCTTCCGGTAAAGTTAAGACTTGATCAACCATCTGGCTGATGGTTTGTGCAGCAAGAGGAACATGGTGTTCGGGGCAACGAGGTTCACCCACTCGTGCGTACAGTAAGCGTAAGTAGTCATACACCTCTGTAATGGTCCCTACGGTTGAACGTGGGTTATGAGAGGTGGATTTTTGTTCTATAGAGATAGCAGGAGAAAGCCCTTCTATATGGTCTACATCGGGCTTTTCCATTAAAGATAAAAACTGCCTTGCATAGGCGGAAAGGGATTCAACATAACGGCGCTGCCCTTCTGCATACAGAGTATCAAAGGCGAGAGAGGATTTTCCCGAGCCAGATAAACCCGTAACCACAATTAATTTATCACGGGGAATCGTCAGGTTAATATTCTTTAAATTATGGGTACGAGCGCCACGTACTTCGATTGTGTCCATCAGATCAACTCAATGTAATGCCAAGTTGCTCAAGTATTACATAGAGTGAGATGTGTGCAAAGAACCACTGGATAAAAAAACAGTAAAAAATAATACCACCCAGTGGGTGGCATTATTTACAGGGAGGTGAATCACTAAGACTTTGTTGTCGATTGTTTTGCCAGCGTGACTTGCTGTTCATTTTGTTGATATAAATGTTCGTAGCAGTAGTTTGTCGCTTCAATGTAGCCTTCTACACTTCCACAATCAAAACGTTTCCCTTTAAATTTATAGGCAAGAACACATCCCGCTTTGGCCTGTTTTAGCAAGGCATCCGTAATTTGAATTTCTCCACCTTTGCCAGGCTCGGTCTGCTCAATCAGCTCAAAAATATCAGGCGTAAGAATATAGCGACCAATGATGGCTAAGTTGCTTGGTGCAGTACCCGGTTCTGGCTTTTCGACCATATCATCGACACGGAAGAGATCGTCTTTAATCATTTCTCCCGCTATCACACCATATTTATGGGTTTCATCAGCAGGAACTTCTTGCACAGCCACAATCGAACAACGAAATTGTTTATAAAGCGCCACCATTTGCGTCAGAACGCCTTGCTGCTCATTAACGCATAAATCATCCGCCAATACGACGGCAAACGGTTCGTCGCCCACTAATTCTCGCCCGGTTAGTATGGCGTGACCTAAGCCTTTCATTTCACGCTGACGAATATAGGTAAATTGCGCTGTTTCAATAATTTGTCGAATGTCCACCAACAGCTCTTCTTTGTTGGTACCACGAATCTGATGTTCCAATTCATAGTTCATATCGAAGTGATCCATGATGGCGTGCTTGCCTCGCCCTGTCACAATACACATGCCAGTCATTCCCGCTTGAATCGCTTCTTCGACGCCATATTCAATCAGCGGTTTATTGACGACAGGCATCATTTCCTTTGGCATGGATTTGGTGGCGGGGAGAAAACGGGTGCCATAGCCAGCTGCCGGGAAAAGGCATTTTTTGATCATAGTAAAAGCCCTGTTGTTATGAATTATTAATAGAAGAAATTACGGTAACCCTTATTGCATAGGGAGAATTTGTTGGTCGTATTGTGCCTCGGTTATAAAACCAATGTGACAACATCGCGTACCGTTAAGTCTGTCTATGTTGAGTCATGAATGACAAAAGTGCTGTAACTTTACCATGTTCTGTTTTGAGTCTTTAGCACATTCTCGACCTTGTTGGCTGAAAATGTGCTGATTGGCTCATTAAGACAAGATACGTTGATTAGCCCACGCAATTGCTTGGGTTCGGTTTTTAACCGATATTTTCTTAAATATTTGGTATAGGTGGGATTTTACCGTAAATTCGCTAATGAATAAGCTTTCTGCAATGAGCATATTGGAGGCTCCTGTTTGTAAGCAGCGTAAAATCTGAAGTTCTCTTGCGGTTAGATTAATCGTTGCTTTAATTTGATGCTCTTGAAAAATGTAACGGTAATAGTGTAACAATTGGTTAGAGACATGGCGTGGCAACCAATTTTGCCCATTGATAATTTCTGCTAGCCCATTTGTTAAGTTAGCTGACGTTTCTGTTTGATAAAAAACGCCTTTCAGATGGCCAAAACTTAACAACGTATCTGTATGTAAACGTTTATCTACATTAAATAGAATGATTTCCAGATGTGAACTCGTTAGTTTTAAGGGGGCAAGACGTTGCCGAATTTGTTCGTGTTCCTGAAAATCAAAGAGTAAAATTTTGTGTTTTGAGTGCTGATAAAGATTGACGAGTTGTTCTGGTTCAATTTTTGGAATAGGGATAGCAAGTTGTTCTATTGCTTGACTGAGAATTTTTGGGGTAGCGGCTTTCTCATCTAAAGTAAGGTAGTAGATGGTTCTTGTATAATTTGATCTTGGCATGACTGCGTCCTTGAGTACGGCAAAGATTGAATAGGGTGCTAACCATGCCGAAAAATAAGGTTTGATGCGAAACTTGAATTTTTGTTTTGCGTAGTCTTTCAATGTGAAAAGTAATTAAGACTTTTATCAAAACTTAAAAAAGTGAGAGTGGCCGAAAAAAATCGATACGGCCTATCGATGATATGAAGGCGAATTGGCACACTTAGACAGGTGATTGGTACTGATAAGAAAGCATGGTATTCTTACAGACTATTTCTAAATCGAAAGATGGTAAACGGAGCAAATAATGGCAACCCGTGGTGTGAACAAAGTTATCTTGATCGGCAACTTAGGCCAAGATCCAGAGGTTCGCTATATGCCGAGTGGCGATGCGATGGTCAACTTGACTGTGGCAACTTCAGAAACTTGGCGTGATAAAGCGACCGGCGAACAACGTGAAAAAACAGAATGGCATCGTGTCTCTGTATTTGGTAAAACCGCTGAATTTATTGGTGAATATGCCAAAAAAGGCACACAAGTCTATATTGATGGACAACTACAAACTCGTAAATGGCAAGACCAGCAAGGCCAAGAGAGATACACCACTGAGGTTGTCGTTCGTTGGCCAACAGGTGAAGCTCAGATCTTAGGCAATCGAGGTCAACAAAGTGGTTCTCCAGCACAAGGTGGCATGAATCAAGGTCAACAAAGTAACTGGGGGCAGCCACAGCAGCCGGCGGCTCATTCTTCTCGACCACCGCAACAGCCTGCGGCTTCTCAGCCTCAATACAATGAACCACCAATGGATTTTGACGACGACATCCCATTCTAGTCATTTATTTGTAAAAAAAGCCGCGTATTCCGCGGCTTTTTTATATATTGAACAAGTGATTTATTATGTTGGTTATATAATTGTTGCTTATGCAGCGAGTTTGTTTATCTTTTTAACCATGCTCAGTGGTATATTAGTTCCGTTTTCTTAATCGGTGGGTGAAAAGGAAATTCAGTTTCATGCGCTATACCCCAACTCTTAAGCTGAGTACACGTCTAGCCGCTTTTGTTACTTTGATCGTAACAAGTGCGATGTTTATTCTTTTTCTCGGGGGAACTCTCTCTTTTCAGAAGATGGGGCAAGAGTATTTGAATCACTACCTCAGTAATATTGTGGAGGTGGTGGATAAAGAGCTAGGCGATCCTGAAGCTGTGGATTCAATGCAACGTTGGATACCTAAAATGTTACAAGCCTCGAATATTGTAGAAATGCAGCTCTCTTCTGAGGCTGGGGTTGTTTACAGTTTCACTGATCCCTCATCCCGGATTGCTCTTGATCGTTTATATCATGCTGACTTTTCTTTATCTCGTCATCACGGATATACAATACATTTCAAGGCTGTCCCCCCTTATTTCAGCTATAGCTACTCAATGGGGACGATGGGGTCAATTTCTTTAGCTGTCGCCTTGATCATTTTTTGTTTAGTGCAAGGTGTTAAATGGTTGAAAGAACAACTTCTGGGCTCAGAATTGCTTGAAGAGCGAGGGCGAATGATTCTCGCTGGAAGAGTTGAACAGTATGCCAAAGGTGATGAGCGAGAGTGGCCTTACACAGCCAGTAAGGCGATGGATTCTTTAATCGAAGAATTACAAGATGCTCGGCAAGAACGAAGTCGTTTTGATGGATTTATTCGTAGCCAAACGTTTCTTGACCAATTAACCGGATCCGCTAACCGCGTGTTGTTTGACAGTAAATTAGAGTCCGGTTTATTGGAAAGTGGAGCTCGTGGTGGTGTCATTATGATACGACTTGATGAACTAGAGTTGCTGAGAGAGGAGTTGGGTAAACGAATTGCCGATGATTTAGTCGTGGAAGTGGGGGAGTGTCTTTCCAATATTATTGCTCGCTATCCAGATGTGATTTTATCTCGTTACTATGAGTCGGTCTTTGCGATATTCATGCCTCATCAAAATTCAAAAGAAGTCGCTCATGTGGCAAGTCAATCTCTGAAATTTATCGAAAAAATTATACCGCCTCTTCCTCTTGATCGTGATAACTGGGTTCATATTGGTATGAGTATGTATCAGGAAGGGGAGCGACGAGGTCGAATCATCGATGAAGTTGAAACCGCTTTACGTAGTGCCCAGATGCAAGGCGGAAATGCTTGGAGTCGTTTTAATAAAGTGGCACGGGTGGAGGATGAACGAGGTAGTGTTCGATGGCGAACCTTGTTTGATCAAATTCTTCTTCCTGAAAAAATCAGTTTATTCCGACAGGCGTGCTATTTAATTACTGCATCGAATGACTTAACATTAGTGCATTATGAACTTTTTGCGCGTATTTACGATTCAGATCAAGGTTTACTCAAAGCTTCTCGGTTTATTTCTGCTGTAGAAACAGTGGGATATGAAATGGTTCTTGATCGTGCGGTGTTCATTCGTACTCTAGAATTGATCCGAAATGAACAAACAACAGAGTGCTATTCGGTTAATCTCCATGTTGTTCCTTTTTCCGATAAGATGTATTGGCGATGGTTTCGCAATGAATTAATGCAATTACCTAGTGCTTTGCGCTCAAGGCTTTCTTTTGAGTTTGCTGAAGGACGATTAGTTCAGCATTTAGATTATATGCGCCCTGTCATGAAGATGATCCGCGGCTTAGGATGTCAGTTAGTGGTGGGGCAAGCTGGGCGTACGATAGTGACGACTCACTATATTAAAGATTTACGTATTGATTACCTCAAACTTCATCGAAGTTTGATCAAGAACATTCACCAACGCCATGAAAATCAACTGTTTGTACGCAGTCTGATTGGGGTTTGTAGTGGTACTCCAACTCAAGTGATTGCGGTTGGAGTTGAAAATGAAGCAGAGTGGCAATGCTTACTCTCTTTGGGTGTTAATGGCGTTCAAGGACGGTTGTTTGACGCAGAGCAACCTTTGTCGGTTCCTTTCCCTTCAAGCAATCCGCCCCATGTTAAGCCTGGTAAAAGAAACCGATGGCGGACGAAGTAGTAATAAATGAAAATTGATGCCTTGATAAAAAAAATGATCGGCAAGAAGGATAACAGTCATTCGCTCTTCGCTGTCATTCAACCTGATGCTATTTATTTTTCATCAGAAGAT
This sequence comes from Vibrio cincinnatiensis DSM 19608, assembly GCF_900167345.1. Taxonomy (GTDB): domain Bacteria; phylum Pseudomonadota; class Gammaproteobacteria; order Enterobacterales; family Vibrionaceae; genus Vibrio; species Vibrio cincinnatiensis. Next base: position 18,629 of record NZ_FUXB01000010.1, read on the forward strand.
GCTTTAGTTTTACCTGAACGTTACCCTCTTGCTGATATTAACTGGTCACAGGCTCTTATTCATGCTTTGAACTCGGCCAATGTGAAAGGAGTGGTGGTTGACCTAGTTTTACATTCTCAGCTTTATCAAAGTTATCAGATAGATAGACCAAATATTGCCCAAGAAGAATGGCCGGCGGCACTGCCTTTCTTGCTGAAAGATTTAATTAATGAGAAGCCAACCGAAGTGGTCGCGGACGCTTATCCTCTTAGCGGTAATAATAAAGTTCAAGCTTATGTCATTACCAAGAAAGTCATTTTAGAGATAGCTGAATCACTGAAAAATTTGGGTTGTCAATTAGGGCGAGTCTTGCCAGAACAAGAAGTTTGGGCAAATTGTTCGGCACCTTTAACCCAATTTTTATTGCTACAGCGCAATAACGCGGGCAGTTTTAAATTGGATGCCTTTGTGGAGCAGCGTTGTTATTTTCAACGAACGTTGCGAGGTGTGGTTGCGCCTATTACAGGGGTTGCTACTGCTGGATTACAGCTTGATAGTTTAGCGTTGGAATTACAGCGCTCGATTGATTATTTGTCTTCACAGCTAAAAGGGGTGGCACTTCATCAACTCAAAGTGTGCTGTGATGGTGAAGATCATGCTGAACTTGTGGTGGCATTAAATGAGCGCTTAAATGTCAAAGTCAGCACACTGGCAGAAGAAGAGCCTCAACCTCTATCGGGTGTGGTGCTGGCTCACTATGCTCAGAGCGTACCTCTTGATGCTGTAAATTTTTATCAGAGCCATTTGAAGCCAAAGAAAGATTATTTTTCTCTGACTACCGTAAGCTCGGTTTTGGTGGGAGTGATGGTGCTTATGCTGGCGGTGGCCGCAGTGTACCAGTATCAAGTGATGAAGCTAGATGAGCAAATCAAAGTGGCTGAGCAGGAATCTGAAACCCTTTCAGTACAGTTGAATACCCTGAAAGCACAAAAAGCACGACATCTTCCATCCTCACATAAAGTAGCGGCTGCCGCGAGGATGAAAAAAGAAATTACCGCTCAGCAGGCATCATTAAATTCGATCAATCAGTTTGATCACGCTCAACGTGAAGGGTACTCCGGTGTGATGGAAGCGTTAGCCAAACTGGCCCGTAGAGATATTTCGTTAACTCAGATCGAGATTGATCCTCAACGATTTGATATTAAAGGCTTAGCTCGTGAAGCGAAAGTCATCCCCTATTGGGTTGAACAGTTTCAACAAGAATTACATTTAGTCGGCCGGAGTTTTGAGCGGCTAATTATTGGACGAGATGAGAATGATATCGTGACCTTTGAGCTGAAAACGAAGCAAGAGGCGAAATGATGAAACAGCGTTGGAAAGAATTAAGTCAACTCTTTAATCAGCGTTCGATACGTGAAAAATGGTTGATCGCTGGCTGTGGTTTCGTGCTCGTTGTGATGTCATTACAAATGGTGTTGATCGATCCTTTACTGGCGAACCATCAACGACAATCTCGTCAGCTTTCAAATTATCAATCCTCGAATCAAAGCATGAAAATGGCCATTCAACAGCTACAACATGAATTGAGTAAAAACCCGGATGCAGAAATCGATATCGAGTTAGCGCAGCTACAATCGCAGAATCAGCAACTTACCGCTCGGCTTGATGAAGTGATGGAAACCTTAGTGTCACCTTCACAAATGGCGCAAGTGCTACAAGATGTATTAGATAAGAGTAATAAATTGAAATTGGTTAGCTTGGCATCATTACCCGCAGAGCCGATTAATCCGCCACAAGAAGAGGGCGCTAATACCAGTCAGTATTTTGTTCATCCAGTCAGAATTGAACTTACGGGTAATTACTTTGCGATTCGTGATTATTTAGCCGCTTTAGAAAATTTGCCTGTTAACTATTATTGGCGGCGTTTTCACTACCAAGTGGTGCAATATCCACAAGCAACATTGGTGTTAGAAGTCTATACATTGGGCTCGCGTAAGGAGTTTATTGGTGGGTAAAACAACGTTACTAATCATGTTACTTCTGCTAAGCCAGACGGTTTCGGCAACACAAGATCCAACCGCTCCGTTAGGATGGCGTGCGCCCTCAGCGACAAAGGTGCGTCCCGCGCCGTTGCCTAAGTTACAAAGTATCGTGTGTCAGCAACAATGCTACGCAATATTGAATGATCAAATGGTGTCGATCGGAGCAAGTATTCAAGGCTATCGAGTTTCTCAAATAACCGAGTCAGACGTTACCTTGGTACGTGGCAAACAGCGTTGGGAACTTCAGCTTTTCTCACTGGACATCAAAAATTAAGGTATGAGAGTTATGCGTAAAATTGTTATCGGTGTCATTGTGGCCGCTTTGGTGGGATGTTCAATGGGGCACCGAGATCCGGTCGAGATAAAAGAATCACTCAATCAGTCGATCAACGAAGCCAACAGCCGATCACTCGATGAACTCCCCGCTTCGGTTGAAGCGGATCTGATGCCTGATCTGAATGAACCCGCTCAAGATTCGTTCCCATCGGTTCAACGTTTTCGTATTCAAGCTCAGGATGTTGAGGCAAAAGCTTTTTTTGCCAGCTTAGTGAAGAATAGCGAATTTAGTGCAGCCATTCACCCTGCGGTTGAAGGGCGTATTACCGTCAATTTATCGAATGTCACTTTAGATGAAGCCTTGAATGTGGTTCGTGATTTGTATGGCTATGAAGTTGAAAAAGTGGGTAAGGTGATTCAAGTCTACCCATCTGGCCTACGTACGGTTTCTATTCCTGTGGATTATCTACAATTCAAGCGTAGTGGACGTTCATTAACGTCGATCACCACTGGTACGGTCACTAACACGGATAATCGTACGAATAATACTTCCTCCTCAAGTTCTCGTCGTAGCAGTTCGAACAATGCGAGTTCGAGTAATAGTTCTTCAACTCGAGGCGGCACAGAAATTGAGACATTAAATGAAAGCGATTTTTGGCCTCAGTTAGAAAAAGCGGTTGCTAACCTCATTGGCTCAGGCGCTGGGCAAAGTGTGGTGGTGAGCCCTCAAGCCGGTATTCTGACATTGAGAGCGTATCCTGATGAAATTCGGGAAGTTCGCCAGTTTCTTGATATGTCACAGCAACGTATGCACCGTCAGGTCATTTTAGAAGCCAAAATATTGGAAGTGACGTTAACGGATGGTTATCAGCAAGGGATCAATTGGTCCAATATGTCGATAAGTAATGGAAAGATCGTACTTAATCGAGTTGGTAACACGAGTTTACCTGGGCTAGATTCCATCGGTTCACTGCTGGGTGGGCAAACCAACATTACGATTTCAGATGGAAGTTTTGAATCTGTTTTAAACTTTATGGCCACACAAGGGGATTTGAATGTTCTGTCTAGCCCCCGGGTTACCGCTGCAAATAATCAAAAAGCGGTCATCAAAGTAGGGACCGATGAATATTATGTGACGGATTTAACCAGTGTGGTTGGAAATGGTGATAATTCTAATGCTTCTCCTGATATTGAGCTGACGCCTTTTTTCTCAGGTATCTCTTTAGATGTGACACCACAAATTGATGATAAGGGGAATGTTTTATTGCATGTTCATCCTTCTGTCATTGAGGTTGAGCAGCAAACCAAGGAGATACAGTTTGGTTCTGAGTTGTATACCTTACCACTGGCACGAAGTTCCATCCGTGAGTCTGATTCAGTGATTCGAGCACAAGATGGGGACGTAGTCGTGATTGGTGGGTTAATGAAAACCAGTACCAATAACCGAGTCTCCAAAGTTCCCTTTCTGGGAGATATTCCAGTTTTAGGACACCTCTTTCGTAACACTACCGAACTGACGGAAAAAACGGAGCTGGTGATTTTGCTAAAACCGACCGTAGTGGGGGTGAATACCTGGCAAAAAGAGTTAGAGCGTTCACGAGATTTACTGCAAGAGTGGTTCCCTGATGCTGAATAAGAGAGGGGAATAAAAACGGTTATGTATCTGACACATTATGGTTTTGAGCAGTTTCCGTTTCATTTAACACCGGATACCACCCTCTTTCTTGGCTTAGCTCCCCACTATGAAGCGATTCAAATGGTGAGTGCTGCGATTGCGATGGGAGAGGGCATGATCAAAGTGACCGGTGAAGTGGGAACGGGAAAAACCATGGTGTGCAGAATGTTACTGACTCATTTAAATGAGGATATTCAGTGGATTTATCTGCCTAATCCTGCGTTATCGGGTATGGAACTGCGGCGAGCGGTTGCAACGGAGCTCAATTTATCCTCGGTGGCGGAAACTCAGTTGATTGAGGCGATTCAGTCTCGATTAATGGCGTGGCATTTTCAAGGAAAGCGAGTGGTGGCAATGGTGGATGAAGCGCAAGCGTTATCGGATGATGCCTTGGAAACTTTACGCTTATTTGGCAACTTGGAAACCGAACAGAGTAAGTTATTACAGATGGTATTACTTGGTCAGCCTGAACTCGATGAGCGTTTGGCTCAACACCATCTAAGGCAGTTTCGTCAGCGTATCACTTTTAGTGCTCAGTTAAGACCGTTATCGGTTTCAGAAGCGGTAGCCTATATTGATAATCGATTATGTAAATCTGGCGTGGAAAAAGCGTTGTTCAGTCATCAACAGAAAAAAGCGGTATGGCGAGCCAGTAAAGGTATTCCTCGCTTATTAAACCAAGTCTGCCATAAGGCTTTGCTGCTCGCGTTTTATGCTCAGCAGCATGAAGTATCTAACGTGCATTTATACCATGCCATTCACGATACGTTTGATACCTGCAAACCTAAATTTAAACAGCCTCTTTTATGGGGATGGAGCAATCAATGAGTGTCGTTAATCAAGCACTGTCACAATTAGTTTCGAAACAGGGCAAAACACTCGATCATATTGAAAGAGCCGATGTGGCCGCGGTTAAATCTCGTCCAGCCTGGGTTTGGGTGGTTGGCGGTTTTGGTCTTAGTTTAGCGGTGGGGGGCTGGGCTGTTTCTCAGCAAGCCAGTGATGTGATGTCGAGTGTGGTACTGGATACACCGATGACATCGCCAATGATGTCTAATGCGTTTTATTCACCCACCCAAAATATCCAGATTCCCGAAGTGGCGCTGTATCGCTTAGCTCCAGTTGTAGAAGGATCCAATACAGCGGTTATACCACCAGAGATTCAATTAGCCTCGGTTGCTGCTCCGACTCCGGCATCAAAATCGGTGACCTTGGCATCAACGTCAGCGCCTTCTGCGCCTAGCGAGCCTGCGAAAGCGATGGTGGTTGAACACGTTGAGCTGACGCCACAAGAGTTGTCAAATAAAGCGGTTTCTCGTGCGAATAAAGCGTTAGACAGTAATGATTTTAACCGCGCCGTGAGTGCTTACAGCGAAGCGCTGCGCTATACCCCACAAAATGAGCAAGTTCGACAACAATTAGCGGCCCTTTATTACGGGAAAGGCGACGTTCGAAAAGCGTTTGAATTGTTACAGCGAGGCGTTGAATTGAATCATGATGGTGAAACGCTACGCATTGCATTAGCGAAATTATTAGTGAAAGAAGGCCAGAATGAAGCGGCCTTATCACCATTAGACTACGTTCCCGATGCGGCTTCTGTTGAATACCTTTCTTTGCGCGCTGCATTAGCCCAAAGGAACAAATACAATGATATTGCCTTGGAAAGTTATCAATTATTAACAGAAAAAGAGATCAATAATGGGCGTTGGTGGCTTGGGCTGGCTATTCAACAAGAACGGGCTTTCATGCATAACGAAGCGAAAACCTCTTATCAAGTGGCATTAACGAAAGTAGGGCTATCGGCTCAGTCCCATGCCTTTATTCGTGAGCGTTTACAATTGCTAACACGTCAAGAGGAGAGCCAAGGTGCAAATTAAGTTAAGAAAACGGCTGGGGGACCTTCTGGTTGAAGAAGGCATCATCACTGAGCAACAAGTTGAGCAAGCACTGGTTGCCCAAAAGCAGACGGGAAGTAAATTAGGCGGCACACTGATCGAGTTGGGTTTTTTGACCGAACAGCAAATGTTAGCCTTTTTATCTCAGCAGTTATCACTGCCTTTGATTGATTTGAACCGTGCCCACATTGATATTGATGCTGTACAGCTGTTGCCTGAAGTTCATGCTCGTCGTTTGCGCGCATTAGTGATTGGGCGTAACGGGGACGTGTTGCGGATTGTGATGAGCGATCCTGCGGATCTTTTCGCGCAAGAATCCTTACTGACTCAATTGCCTAACTATCAGTTTGAATATGTTATTGCACCAGAGAAGCAACTGGTTGATGCCTTTGACCGTTATTACCGTCGAACCAAAGAGATAGCATCGTTTGCAGAGCAACTGCAAGCTGAGCACCAAGAGACGGAAGCGTTTGACTACAGTATTGCGGGTGATGAATCCGATGATGTGACGGTGGTTAAGCTGATTAATTCCTTGTTTGAAGATGCCATTCAAGTCGGCGCTTCGGATATTCATATTGAGCCAGATGCTAATCTCCTGCGTCTTCGTCAGCGTATTGATGGGGTATTGCATGAAACCTTGCTCAATGAAGTTAACATTGCGTCCGCATTAGTTTTACGTTTGAAGCTGATGGCAAACTTGGATATTTCTGAAAAACGTTTACCACAAGATGGACGCTTTAACGTCAGGGCAAAAGGCCAATCGGTCGATATTCGTCTTTCTACGATGCCTGTACAGTATGGCGAATCTGTGGTGATGCGTTTACTGAACCAGACCAGTGGTATTCGTAAATTAGAAGAGTCCGGCATTCCAGATGACTTACTGCAACGGCTGAGACGACAGCTTAAACGCCCACATGGCATGATTTTGGTCACAGGCCCAACGGGGTCAGGTAAAACCACGACACTGTATGGTGCCCTTTCAGAATTAAATGAAGCGGGTAAGAAAATTATTACCGCAGAAGATCCCGTTGAATATCGGATCTCGCGTTTAAACCAAGTGCAGGTTAACCCGAAAATTGGCCTCGATTTCTCAACCTTGTTGCGGACATTCTTGCGTCAAGATCCAGATATTATTCTGGTGGGGGAGATGCGCGATCAAGAGACGGCTGAAATTGGCTTGCGTGCAGCATTAACGGGGCACTTAGTACTCAGCACATTGCACACCAATGATGCGGTCGATAGTGCTCTGCGTCTGATTGATATGGGCGCCCCCGGCTATTTAGTTGCGAGTGCGGTGAGAGCGGTGATCGCTCAGCGCTTAATTCGTAAAGTTTGCCCAGATTGTAAAACCGATGATGTACTCGACGATGCTCGTCAACAATGGCTGGCAGTACGTTTCCCCAATCAAGTTTCTGGGCAGTTTGTCCATGGTCGAGGTTGCCAGAGCTGTAACCTGACCGGATACCGAGGTCGAATTGGTGTGTTTGAAATGCTAGAACTTGAGCAGTCTATGATGGATTCTCTACGGGCGAATGATACGTTAGGTTTTGCTCATGCTGCACGTTCGTCAAAGAATTACAAACCGTTGTTGGCTTCTGCGATGGAACTGGCACTGCAAGGGGTGGTGAGTTTGGATGAAGTGATGGCACTTGGTGAAGGGGACGCGTCCGGCGCAGCCCAACCCATTTACTTGTAGGTAATAGGAAAGAATATGCCAAGCTATCAATACCTAGGCCGAAACGCCGATGGCAGTAAAGCATCAGGAAGTGTGGATGCCCCCAGTGAAGACATGGCGGCGGAAACTTTATTGAGCCAAGGGGTGATTCCGACGTCTATCGTAGCTAAAAAATCCGTCAGCGCTCCTCAAATGGATTGGAAGGCTTGGTTTGCACCCGCAGTGCCACTTGAAGTGTTAGTGATTTTCTGTCGCCAGATGTACAGCTTAACCAAAGCGGGCGTACCTTTATTGCGATCAATGCGAGGGCTGACTCAAAACTGCACCAATAAACAGTTGCAACAAGCGTTGGAAGACGTGGCTGGCGAGCTTACCAATGGCCGTGGGTTGTCAGCGTCTATGCAGATGCACCCTCAGGTCTTTAGTCCACTTTTTGTGTCGATGATCAATGTGGGTGAAAATACAGGTCGCTTGGATCAAGCTTTATTGCAACTGGCAAATTACTATGAACAAGAAGTAGAAACTCGTAAGCGAATAAAAACCGCAATGCGTTATCCTACTTTTGTGATCAGCTTTATTGGCATTGCGATGTTTATCTTAAACATCAAAGTGATCCCACAATTTGCCACGATGTTTAACCGGTTCGGTGTTGAGCTTCCCTTGCCCACACGGATCTTGATTGGCATGTCGAACTTTTTTGTCAATTATTGGATGGCGATTATCGGCGCTATTGTGGGGGGGATCTTTGCTTTTCGATCTTGGTTAGGGACACCGAAGGGCCGAGAAAAATGGGATAAATTTCGGTTAAGAATGCCTATTGTTGGTGGCATTGTAAATCGGGCTCAGTTAGCACGTTTTTCTCGTACTTTCTCTCTTATGCTGAAATCTGGTGTGCCTTTGAACCAGTCTTTGGCGCTTTCAGCCGAAGCGCTAGAAAATAAGTTTTTAGAGTCTCGCTTATTGAAAATGAAAGGTGAGATTGAGGCCGGTAGCAGCGTATCAGTCACGGCGATGAATGCGGATGTTTTTACTCCCTTAGTGATTCAAATGATCGCTGTGGGTGAGGAGACTGGGCGTATTGATGAGTTATTGCTTGAGGTCGCGGATTTTTATGACCGTGAAGTGGATTATGATCTCAAAACGCTAACCGCACGGATTGAGCCTATTTTGTTGGTGATCGTCGCGGGGATGGTGCTTATCTTAGCATTGGGCATCTTCTTACCTATGTGGGGCATGCTGGATGCCATCAAAGGGTAGGGTGAATGATGATCAAGCGCGCTCGATTAATGGTTTGGCTGGTGGTGATCGGCATACTGTTAGTTAGTTTATTGCGTGCTTGGCCTCCGATACAAAAAGAGTTAGAGCGTACGGCACTGGTGCTGGCTAATCGTGAAATTATTGAACGTGCGAATGACTATAAACAGCAGTGGTTATTGCAAGGCCAGCCTCAGCAGTTGTTATGGCAGGGAGAAGAGGTAACATTTTCCGATTTTGGCTGGGTATTGCCCAATTCTGTCGATGGCCAGCGCTGCCCTCAGGTTTTAAACTGGCTATATCCTGAACAAATGCTTCTTGGCCAAACACTGAGAGTTGAAGAGCAAAAAGTCCCTGAAGGTTATCACTGTCAATTGAGCTACAATCAGGATCTATCGCTCATAATTATGTTACAAAACAACAGATTTACATCAATTGTCTCAGATATGAGAACGGATGATAATTTGTAGGGATGCTCAGCGTTATTGGTAGGGAACACCTTATAATATCCCCAAAAAGTAGGTAAGTAATGAGTAAAAAACAATCGGGTTTCTCCTTGGTCGAGTTAGTGATCGTTATTGTTGTGGTCGGCTTGCTTGCCGTTGCAGCACTACCGCGTTTTCTTGATGTGGCGGATGAAGCAAAAAAAGCCAGTATTGAAGGGGTTGCCGGTGGTTTTGCAACCGGCGTTTTGTCTGCTCGCGCTCAATGGGAAGCCAAAGCGCGCCCATCGGTGTCTGCAGGGGGGCAAAAATACAACACGGTTGACTATGACGGAGTGGAATTTTGGCTCACACATTCAAAAGATAGTAGTGGTGCTGAAACGGGGTTTCGTGATGGTTACCCAGTCGCTCTGAATAATGGTGGCAGTTTCCCAACCAGTATGACGGATCAACAGTGTGTGGATTTAATGGAAAATTTACTGCAAAACCCGCCACAAGTGGCTGCCGCAGGGGGGAACAGTAATGATAACCTGCGCTATACCGCTCAGGCGAATGGCTCAGATTGGACCTGCACTTATATCCAGCAAGAAGGAAATAGTGCGCATCAATTTGTTTATGAACTAAAAACCGGCCGTGTCACGGTCACCTTAAATTAATCCGATGGATTTTTGATATTAAAGAGAGAGTAACGATGAAAAAACAAGGCGGTTTCACCCTAATCGAATTAGTGGTCGTGATTGTAATTTTAGGTATTTTGGCGGTCACCGCCGCGCCGCGCTTTTTAAACCTGCAAGATGATGCTCGTAAAGCCTCTTTGCAAGGTTTAAAAGGCGCGATTGATGGGGCTACTGGTATCGTTTATGGCAAGGCGGCTGTACAAGGAAAAGAAACAGAATCTGACGACGAGGTTGATGGTATTAAAACCGCATATGGTTACCCAACAGCGACTGCTGCAGGTATTGGTGAGGCTGTTGTTGGGTTAAAGAGTGATTGGGAAGCTAAAGTTTCAGGTTCTGATTTTGTTATTACATTTAAGGATAAAGATGTAGCATCGGCAAAATGTTATGTTACTTATCGCCAAGCAACTGGTACAGCTGTATCTGAAGCAGCATCAACAGAATTAACGATTCCTGACGATGGTGGTTGTTAATCTATAGCATTCTTTAGACAAAGAGCGATAGCTGGGAATCGATTAACGGCCTTGATCTTATGGAATCCCAGCTTTTCCGTGCCTCGATGACGGTGAGGTTTAGTTTTTATTTTGAGGCCAGCTTTGCTGGCCTTTGTTGTCAGAATATCCTGAAGTTAATGGAGAGGCGTTTTTCTCTGTTCTATTTCTTATAGAATATTTTCCCAATTCAAGCGGAGTCCGTAATGCAACCGATAAAGCGTCAAGTCAGCGGTTTTACCTTAGTGGAGCTGATCGTTGTTATTCTGCTGATATCGATTATTTCTGCTTATGCCGCCAGCCGTTATTTAGGGAAAGATTCGCTTTCTGCTTATGTTGCCCAAGAGCAAGCCATCTCTATTATTCGGCAAATTCAAGTCAATCGAATGCAATCTAATTTATCAAGCTTAGCGGAAAATGGTCATTATCGTTTAATGGTCAGTCAATCTTGTTTGGGCTCAGTCGCAGCCTGCCAACTTTCGGCTGATCAGGATACTCGTCGTAGCGATGTACTTCGTGAAGAAAACCTGACATTTTCTCTTTCTCCTTCCCTCAGCAATGAGACCGTTTTATTTGATTTGTTGGGCAACCCGGTGAGCGAAAGTAATCAACCGCTCGGTGATGTTATTATCACCATTACTTCTCCATCCAGTCGCGCTGGGGTGTGTATTAATGCCCAAGGCTATATTGCCAAACAAGGAGAGTGTTAATGTCTCGCCAGCAAGGCTTTACCTTGATTGAAAGTATTGTCGCCATGGTGATTATTGCTATAGCGATGGTGACTTTAATTAGCTTTTTATACCCACAGATCGAGCGTTCCGCCACTCCTCATTATCAAACTCGAGCGGCGCATTTAGGGCAGAGCTTATTGAGCCAAATTTTGGCACGTGGTTTTGATCACAACAGTGATTTTGATGGTGGAAAGAAACGTTGTGGAGAAGACGTTTCTTGTAGTGATGTCTTAGGACGAGACGGTGGTGAAACTTTACCGGATACCTTTAATGATGTGGATGATTATATCGGTTGTTGGTATGGCGATACGCCTCAGTCTTGCCAGGGAATGACTCCGGTTGATTCACTGGTGAACATTCTTGGTGCGGATATTGCGGCGAATTACACGCACTTTACGGTGTTTGTGACGGTTGATTATGTCGATAGCGATTTTCAGACTTCAAGCACCCCGACAAACCTCAAGCGTATTCAACTGGATATTGATGTGGGTCGATATGGCCGTTTTCCCCTTGTCGCTTATCGGGGGAATTATTGATGAAAAAAAAGGGCTTTACCTTAATCGAAATGGTATTAACCATGATTGTGGGATCCATCTTAGTTTTGGCTATTGCCGGCTTTGTGGAATTAGGCAGTAAGGGCTATGTGGATACGGTCAATCGGCAGCGTTTACAAACCCAAGCCAAGTTCGTATTGGAAAAAATTACCCGAGAGATCCGTCATGCCGTCCCTAATAGTATTTCATTAGAAAGTGGAGGCAATTGCCTTTCTTTCTTTCCCATTGTCTATTCGGGATATTACGCTTTAGATGATGCAGATGATAAAAAGCTAGAATTTATCGTGGGCAATAGTAAAGAGCCCAACATCAATTTTTCTGGGCTAAATATGGTGATAAACCCGAGTTCTCAGGATGATTTAACGGGGGCCAATCGTGCAATTCCAAGCTTAGCCGGTAGCAGTACCACATTAACCCTGAACCGCCCGTTAGATAGCCAATCTGTCGCCAATCGATTTTATATTTATCAAGATAAAGTGACTTATTGTAAGCAAGGCACCACGGTTTCTCGTCAACAAGCCAATGGGGAATATGTCAAAGTCACGGATAATATCGAGAGTGCGGCCTTTGATTACGATCAACCGACTTTACAGCGTGGTGGTATCGTCCATCTCGCTTTGACATTTAGCCAAAATGGCGAATCAAGCCATTTTGAACAAGATGCGCAGGTATTAAATGTTCCCTAAAATCCAAAAGCAGGCGGGTAATCTGTACATTGTCGCCATTTTTGTCTTAGTGGTGATGGGATTTCTCGCTTCCGCTTTAACACGCCTTGAATGGTCAAACCATGATGCATTGTCACGAGACTTGCTCGGCACCAAAGCTTGGTTTGCGGCTCATTCATCTAATGAGCTGGCATTAACTTTGGTTTATCCATTGTCACGCTCTAGTGCATTTAGTTCGTTATGTCCCTCGGAAACGGGGGCCGTGTCATCGATTAGTGAGGCTGAGGCGTTAATCAACCAATATGAAGGCTGTCGAGGGACAAGCCAGTGCCAATTTTTAGGCGAGTTAAATAATCAGAAACTGTATAAATTGGAAAGTCGAGTGATCTGTGGCAGTGAGCAATATCAAGTTGAACGTGTGCAAGATATCGTGGTTAAGGAGTAAAAAATAATGTATAAAAAGATAATATATTTTTTATTACTATTCACTCATATATCACTAGCATACTCTGATGATGGATTTGAGTTTTTAAATGGTCTTTTTACAAAGCCAGTTCAGACTTGGGTGACTGCAGATAAAGGTTCGTTGGAAATTACAGGAGGATCAAGTATTTATGGGTTTTCCTCTGGTGATATCACTTCTGATAATCAAATTTCTGCCCGTATGAAAACAGTAATAACCCCTCAATATGAAAATTTATGTTATGTCGGAAATAAAGGTTCTAATCCTAGTGGTTATCATTGTACAAACTCCTCTGAAGTTGAACTATTACAGCTAAATTCTATTCCTAGTTATTCTGAAAAAGCAGGTGTTGTACCCGAAGTTAGTTTTAAAGTTAATTCCTCATCGAAAAACGAATTATTTAATAATATGTCGGGCGGTAATAGTGAAAATGATGCTTATCTCATTAATTTAGAACCGGATAATTATAAATCTATAAGTATTACTGGTTCTGGTTTTTTTATATTAAAAGAAGGTAGTTATCTTATTAAAAAACTATCATTAACCAACGATGTTAAACTAATTCTTCCTGAAGGTTCTGATTTTGAAATTGAGAATATAGAAACGAACTCTTGGGGTGGAGATTCTCGAATAAAAATAATTTCATATGCGAGGAAACTTTATTCAAATACTCCAAGTTTAAGTGGTGTTGATATTGCATTATATAATGGTAATTATGAGTTTAATAAGTTATCACTAGCTAATGACTCTAACCTTACTGTTGAGGCGGAAAATTTACAAGTAGGGGAGCTTATCACAAATTATAATGATAAATTATCTATCTATATTAAAAATACAATTTTTTTTGTAAATAAATTTAATCACAACGGTTCATCATTTACTATAAAAGATGGCGGTTTTTTTGTTGGTGAATTAGTTGCAAATGGTGCCGAAATTAACTGGCTTGGTGAAAGGAATCGCAGTAATTTTATATTAGATGATTTTAATCTTTCAGGGGGGGTGAATAATGTTTATATGGATAAGGGAGTTTATTATATTAAGAGATATGATAATGGTAGTTCAAGTAATAATTTCAAATATGAGGATTCCGTACACATTATTTCTAATAAAGTAGATGCAAGTGGGGCAGGTAAAGAAGAGGATTCGAGAGTTAGTTTCATTGTGTTGGATGATGATGAAGGAAATAATGCCAGTTTTAATATGAGTGGTTCAGCTACCAGCTGTACAAATATTTTTAGCCATCGTAAAGTGACATTAACTGGTGGTGTGGTTTTAAGAGGCGCTGTAATTGCTAATGAGATTAGCGTAACGGCTGGTGCTTCCATTGAATATTATCCTGGTAAAGGATGTAATAGTGATGCAATTGATGACGATGAATATACATTAACAATGGATACCGATGATTATTATGCTTTGCTATGTGAAGACCCTGGATTAAATATCACTCTCACTGTTAAAAATGGTGAGCACATTGCTTATGATTATAACGATACGATCGATGTCACTGTGAAATCGTTAAGCTCACCGAGTTATCCTATAAAAGGGGATGTAACGGGTAACTATCGGCCTGTCAATGGTCAATTGACGCTTAAACTCACCAGTCAGGGGAGCCAAGATGTGGAGGTGATCGCTCAATTAAACCCGAAAGGTAATAGCCATTCTGTTTCGGCAACTTATCACTTTGTCCCTTATAAATTTGCGGCAGAAGATCAGTATGTTATTGCCAACAAGCCTGAAAATGTAGCAGTGAAAGTCCTTGGATGCGATACCGATGATAAGGTTATTGATATCGGCTACAACGGTCAGCCTACAGTGACCAGTGAGTGGCAAGCTCCACTTAATGGCGTAGGCAATGTGACATTTTCACCGAATTTTAATGCTGGCAATGTTACCGCCGATAGTCAGAAGCTCGTGATGGAAGAGTCGGGTATTCGTACCGTGACCATGACGGATACAAATTTTGACTGTAGCAATTCTAATTGTCCGATAGAAGGTGGCGGTCCATTACAAGGTAGCTTTACGGTCTATTCTCGTCCGTGGACTTTTGCGATCTGTTCTTCCGATGGTAAGAGCATGGATGGCAATATTGAGGATAGAAATAGTGTGGGGTTTACCTCGGCTGGCAGCCCATTTGATTTACATATTCGCCCACTACGCTGGGTGAGCAGTTCTGGTGATAACAGCGATCCACAAGTGGGAGACCGCGAAATCGAAACGTCTGCCTATTGTAGCTCACCCGTGACACAAAACTTTTTTGCTACGGACGCTTCCCTAAAAGCGAAGGTTTTATTAACTCATAACGTCGCGGAACCAGAGGATGGTAATAATGGAGCATTGAGTGGTTCTTTGCAGTTGACTAACCGTGATGGTGTAGATAGCAGTTACTTGCCTTTTCATAATTTGGCTTGGGACGAGGTGGGCGTCTTGCGGATAAATACTGATATTGAGGATAAATATCTTGATATGACGGTCAACCAAGGTTATCGCAATATTGGTCGTTTCTACCCTGCCTACTTTAAGATTACCCAATCGCAATGGTCTTTAGCTGCCCAGAATAATATCGCTTATCTATCACAGCCTTATGATAGTGCTGAGTTGGCTATTACCCCTTATGCGTTAGGTGGAAATGGGGATACGGTACAAAACTACCATCGTTTTAATCCATTATTACAAGCGACGATCTCATTGTTAGAAGATGATGATAGGAAAGGGCGATTAGTTTTAGACACTGAATTAGGCAGTTGGGGAAGTAAAGAGGAGACTTCTCAATGGTATTTAGATGATAGCAATGCGGTTTTTCAACGGGCTTATCAAGCATCATTAGAGAGCGGTCATCAAGTTTCTATAGTGGATGGGCCATATAATACTTCGGATTTTCAATCTTCTTCGACCGCATTTGGTTTTACGGTAATAGCTGCGGTGGATCCGGTCGATTCTCGTTCGGAATCTCAATGTAGCGAAGGTTGTAATTCTCTTGATTTAACCTTTCCTGATCAACCGCCAGCACGCTATGGACGTATGCGACTAATGGATGTGGGCGGCACTTCCGTTGAGCCGATTGCTGTCCCGCTTCGTGTTGAGTTTTGGCAAGGGAGTCGTTTTGTGACCAATACTCAAGATAACGGCTCGACATTTTCTACGGATGAGAATTTGATCTGTAAACAAATGATTTGGTCTTATTCAGGTAATGTTTCCACTTCAACGCTTTCTGGGGAGGCGGGTAAGGTTAGCCAAGGAGAAAGTTCAGCGATTTCTGCAACACCTTCTTCAACGACAGAAAATATTCGAGAGCAAGTTCGTTTCTGGCTACGCCTTGATGATGATGATACGAATGATGACAGTCAGCAGCAATCGGCTCAGGTAGGTGAGACATCGATTGAGTGCCCCTCTGGATATTTAAAACAGCCTTGGCTTCGTTATAACTGGCGAGCAAAAGGTGATGAAGATCCTTCGGCGGTGGTCACTTTTGGTATTTTCCGGGGTAATGATCGGGTTATTTTTCGTGGTGAGCCGGGATTAACAGGCCACTAGCTGATTTCTAATATAATTAGACTATCGAATTTACTCACAAGGGCTTAGAATGGACCAATCTAAGCCCGCATTTTTCTACTCAAGTTAGAAATCTGTTAGAAATTACGGGTTTTCCTCCATGTTTATGGATCAACGCCTTGCTGTGATTGCAAGGCGTTGGTACATTTAGTGCAATTTTCATTTTATTCATCTTGCAGGACGAACGAAGATCATGTTCAAAAAACTTCGTGGCATGTTTTCCAATGACCTATCGATTGATTTAGGTACAGCCAACACACTTATATACGTAAAAGGACAAGGTATTGTTCTTGATGAGCCTTCCGTTGTTGCTATTCGCCAAGATAAAGGCCGTGGTGGTAAAACGGTTGCCGCAGTCGGACATGCGGCGAAGCAAATGCTTGGTCGTACACCGGGTAATATTTCTGCTATTCGTCCTATGAAAGACGGCGTTATCGCCGATTTTTATGTTACCGAAAAAATGCTTCAGCACTTTATTCGTCAAGTGCATGACAATAGTGTACTGAAACCCAGCCCACGGGTTTTGGTGTGTGTCCCTTGTGGTTCAACCCAGGTTGAGCGTCGTGCCATTCGTGAATCTGCACTGGGAGCTGGAGCTCGTGAAGTGTATTTGATTGATGAACCGATGGCCGCTGCCATTGGTGCTGGGTTGCGTGTGTCAGAGCCGACCGGTTCGATGGTGATCGATATCGGTGGTGGTACCACAGAAGTAGCGGTTATCTCACTCAATGGGGTGGTGTACTCTTCTTCGGTACGTATCGGTGGTGACCGTTTTGATGAAGCGATCATCAACTATGTTCGTCGTAACTACGGCAGCTTGATCGGCGAAGCGACCGCAGAGAAGATCAAACATGAAATCGGTTCCGCTTATCCGGGCGATGAAGTGTTGGAAATTGAAGTCCGTGGCCGTAACCTTGCTGAAGGGGTGCCTCGCAGCTTTACATTGAACTCCAACGAAATTTTAGAAGCCTTACAAGAGCCATTAACAGGCATTGTGTCTGCGGTGATGGTTGCCTTAGAACAATGCCCACCAGAGCTGGCTTCGGATATCTCTGAAAATGGCATGGTGTTGACTGGCGGTGGCGCGTTATTGAAAGAGCTTGATCGTCTATTAACCGAAGAAACGGGAATTCCTGTGGTGATTGCTGAAGATCCATTAACTTGTGTTGCTCGCGGTGGTGGTAAAGCTTTAGAAATGATCGATATGCATGGCGGCGATCTGTTTAGCGACGAATAATGGCTTTCTGGCATGGTAACCGTGCCAGAATACAAATCTGGGATTGTTTAAGATGAAGCCAATATTTGGTCGAGGGCCTTCTCTTCAGCTACGTCTATTTTTTGCAGTAATCGTATCAGCCAGCCTCATGCTGGCTGATAGTCGTTTAGATGCATTTTCTCAAGTTCGCTTTCTTCTCAACAGTTTGGTTGCTCCCATTCAATATGCCGCGGACTTACCTCGCAGTATGTTTGATGGGTTTTATGAACGTTTTAGTTCCCGCCATCAACTGATGGAATCGAATCGCGCTCTGAAACGGGAAGCGCTCACGTTAAAAAGTGAGTTGATCTTGTTGGATCAATATCGAGAAGAGAACCAACGATTACGAAAACTTCTGGGATCCTCTTTTGTCCGAGATGAGAAAAAGGTAGTTGCTGAAGTGATGGGGGTTGACACTTCACCATATCGTCATCAAGTCGTGATTGACAAAGGGCGAGTGGATGGGGTGTATGAAGGCCAGCCAGTGATTAATGAAAAAGGGATCGTGGGTCAGGTGACGTTCGTCGCTGCACATAATAGCCGTGTATTACTGCTGATTGATCCCAATAGTGCCATACCCGTACAAAATATTCGTAATGATATCCGAGTCGTTGCTTCTGGTAATGGGCAGACGGATGAGATTCAACTGGAACATATTGCAACCAGTACCGATATGGAAGTCGGCGATATGTTAGTGACATCTGGTTTGGGAGGCGTTTATCCAGAAGGGTATCCGGTGGCTTATCTCTCTCATGTAGATAAAGATACTCGGCGTGAATTTGCCTCAATCAAGGCTTCACCTGTGGTGGATTTTAATCGTTTACGTTATTTGCTATTAATTTGGCCCAATGAAGATCGTCAACAAAAAGTATTACAAGCCAATCCGCAGCAGATGACGGAGGAAAGTGATCATGGCACAGAGTGATTGGACTAGCCGCATGGTCATCTGGGGCTCTTTTTTATTAGCCTTAGTCGTTCAAACGATTCCTTGGCCTGGGACTTTAGATTTATTGCGCCCCTCTTGGTTGCTATTGGTTACCTGTTATTGGGTGATGGCGTTACCACATCGAGTGAATGTGGGGGCGGCATTTACTCTGGGGCTATTGTGGGACTTATTGCTTGGTTCAACCTTAGGAATTCGCGGTATGATGATGTCTATCATCGTTTACCTTGTGGCGATGAACTTTCTTGTGCTACGCAATATGGCCTTGTGGCAGCAAGCGATTATCATTGCATTATTGTCGATGGGGCTAGAGGTACTGATCTTTTGTGGTGAGTACCTGATTCAAGATGTGGCCTTTAATCCTCTCTCACTGTGGAGTGGGGTGATTAGCTGTATACTTTGGCCATGGATGTTTTTATTGTTGCGTCGAGTTCGGCGTCATTGGCATATAAAATGAGCAAGAAACCATTAATTTTGGCGTCCGGTTCACCAAGACGCCGTGAGTTGCTCACTCAATTGGGTTACTCCTTTGATATTGTTATTCCCAATGTAGAAGAATCACGTCAGAGTGGGGAATCCCCTCAAGAATACGTTGAACGGTTATCACGAGATAAAGCCTTGGCGGGGTTGGCTTTATCCGAGCCTGATTCTCTCGTGATTGGCTCGGATACCATCGTGGTATTAGATGATGACGTGCTCGAAAAACCACAGGATTTTACTGATGCTCGCCGAATGCTTTTGCAACTGTCTCAGGTTCGTCATCAGGTTATGACGGCAGTGACCGTAGCTTGTGCCGAACGACATCACTCTGTGGTTGTGACCACGGATGTCTGGTTTAAGCCGTTGTCGGAACAAGAGATTGAACAATATTGGCAAAGTGGTGAGCCATGCGATAAAGCTGGCAGTTATGCGATTCAAGGATTGGGTGGAAAGTTTGTAACTAGGATTGAAGGTAGCTATTACGCGGTTGTCGGGTTACCTCTATATGAAACTGACCAGCTCTTGCACGAATTTTTATAATTTTAATCATTGAGGTGCGCTCATGAGTGCAGAGTTGTTGTTAAACGTGACGCCGAGCGAAACTCGGGTTGCGATGATTGAAGGTGGCGTTCTACAAGAAATCCACATAGAACGTGAAGCCAAGCGCGGTATTGTTGGCAATATTTACAAAGGAAAAGTCAGTCGAGTGTTGCCGGGTATGCAGGCGGCATTTGTCGACATTGGTTTAGATAAAGCGGCATTTTTGCACGCTTCTGATATTGTTCCTCACACTGAATGTGTATCTGAGAACGAAAAACAGCAGTTCAAAGTTCGAGATATTTCAGAGCTGGTACGACAAGGACAAGACATCGTTGTTCAGGTTGTCAAAGACCCTCTTGGTACCAAAGGTGCTCGTCTTACCACGGATATCACTTTACCTTCCCGTTATCTGGTGTATATGCCCGGAGCCAGCCATGTTGGTGTATCGCAACGTATTGAAAGTGAAGATGAGCGAGAGCGCCTGAAAAAAGTGGTTGCTCACTACTGTGACGAACATGGTGGTTTCATTATCCGCACCGCTGCTGAAGGAGCAAATGAGAAAGAATTAGCACAAGATGCGGCTTTCTTAAAACGCCTGTGGAGCAAAGTGATGGAGCGACGGGCGAAATATAAGAACCGTTCAACGTTATATGGTGAGTTGGGGCTGGCGCAACGCATTTTACGAGATTTTGTTGGAACCGATTTAACCAAAATTTTGGTCGATTCACGTATTGAGTACGATAACCTCATTGAATTCACGTCTGAATTTGTTCCTGAGCTGACGGATAAATTAGGGTTGTACGAGGGGGATAAACCCATCTTCGATATGTACGATACCGAAAATGAAATTCAGCGTTCACTTGAGCGGAAAGTGGAACTGAAATCGGGGGGGTATTTGATCATCGATCAGACCGAAGCCATGACAACCATCGATATCAACACCGGTGCGTTTGTGGGGCGACGGAATTTAGAAGAAACGATTTTTAATACCAATGTTGAGGCGACTCAGGCGATTGCTCGCCAACTACGATTACGTAACCTCGGCGGGATCATTATTATCGATTTTATTGATATGGCCTCTGATGAACATCGTAAACGGGTATTGATTTCGCTAGAAGCGGCATTAAGTAAAGATCGAGTCAAAACCAATATTAACGGTTTTACCCACTTAGGTTTAGTGGAAATGACGCGTAAACGAACCCGAGAAAGTATTGAACATGTTCTCTGTTCGACTTGTCCAACTTGTGAAGGGCGTGGGACGGTCAAAACGGTGGAAACGGTTTGTTTTGAAATTTTACGTGAAGTAACACGAGTGAATCGCGCTTATGACGCCGATAAATTTGTGGTTTATGCCTCTCCGGCGGTGGCTGAAACATTACAAGGGGATGAATCTCATTCTCTGGCTGAACTTGAAGTATTTATCGGTAAAGAAGTGTGTATTAAAGCCGAATCTTTGTATGTTCAAGAGCAATTTGATGTTGTCATGATGTAAGTAGGGTTGCGGGTGATACCAAATTTAACTCGCCTTGGGCGGATGGTGTTATGGCTATTGATTAGCCTGTTAGTGGTGTT
Source organism: Vibrio cincinnatiensis DSM 19608 (assembly GCF_900167345.1). Lineage (GTDB taxonomy): Bacteria > Pseudomonadota > Gammaproteobacteria > Enterobacterales > Vibrionaceae > Vibrio > Vibrio cincinnatiensis. Next base: position 39,788 of record NZ_FUXB01000010.1, read on the forward strand.
GGCTTTGGCTGTCACCACTTTGCGTGTGTTATTACCAGAGATGAACCGCTTTAAAGATGAGATTCAGCATTGGGTGAGTGATAGAACTCAAATCCAATTAGTTATCTCGGATGTGCGTGGTTTTTGGCGAAATACACACCCTTCACTGGCACTACAAGGCGTACAGGCAAATTTGCCAGATGGCAGTCAGATCCAGTTTCAGACTGGGCGTATCGATGTGGAATTTGATTTATTACAAAGTCTACTGCAACGCCAGCCAGTGGTCGCCAACCTGATCATTCACCAACTGACGTTAGATATTCAATCTGTTGATTGGCTGGCATTAAGTCAATCGGATCCGAGCCTTCCGGCCAATACTCAAGGGCGAATACTTCAGCGTTTAGATAATCTCTTCTTGCGCCAACTGGATGATTTCTCTATCCAGAATTCCACCATTCTTTATCAAACGATGGCGGGTGATCTTCGCCAGATAGAGATTGAAAAACTGCATTGGAAAAACCAAGGTCAGCAGCATCGCGCTGAAGGCATCGTGAGTTTAGTGGACAGTGAAATCAATTCATTAAATGTACGGGCCGATTTTCAAGATCATGGTTCACTGCGTGACATTTCAGGGGAGTTTTACGTTAGTGCCGATAAACTGAGAGTCCGCCCTTGGTTAACTCGATATTTTACCGATGAAGTGGGGATAGAGCGCGGCATCGTCAGTTTTAATGCTTGGGCAACACTAGAGCATAATCAACCTGTTGATGGATACGTTGAATTAAAACCTTCAGAAATTACGTGGCATGAAAAAGAGCAAAATGAACTGTTATTAGAATCAGGAATATTGCTGCTTTCACCCACAGAAAAGGGATGGCAAGTGAGTGCTCATTCACTTAACTTGCGAACTAATGATACGCCTTGGCCCAGTCTTGATGTCGCGTTTGAGTGGCAAGCCGATGGCTGGCGAGCGAACTTCTCTCAGCTGACACTAGAAAGTTTATCCCCCTTTGCCGCATTACTTCCGGATGCGAAAGAAGCTTATTCTTGGATAGAGAAATTAAACCCCCACGGCAGGCTTGAAGATCTTCGTATAGGTCAGCAAGCCAATCAACCTCTTCATTATTCTGCCAATCTGTATCAAGGGGCTATAAACCAATGGTCGTTATTGCCCGAAGTTCATCACTTACAAGCAACGATTGCAGGAACGTTAGATAAAGCGGTCATTCATGCTTCCTTGATCGATGACGAGCTCCCCTATGGGGAGGTTTTTCAAGCGCCTTTGCCGATTCGTCAAGCGGCGGTTGATCTTGTGTGGCAGCGTGATGAACAAGGTTGGTCTTTGTGGGCTGATAAAGTCACGGCTGCGACGCCTGATCTACAAGTATTAGGTGAATTTCGTCTTGATTTCCCTTATCAGAAGAGCCCCTTTCTTTCTTTCTATGCCGAAGCGGACGTTTATAATGCTGGATCGACGTGGCGTTATTTGCCTGCGTTGGCATTAGGGCAAGATCTGACCGATTACCTCTCTACCTCGATTCAGGGCGGAAAAGTAAAAACGGCTAAGTTACTCTGGTATGGGCCTTTAAATGATTTTCCCTATACCGACAATCAGGGCGTCTTCCAAGCTTGGGTTGCTTTAAAAGAGGCAACATTTAGTTTTGATACCGCTTGGCCCACCATTACCGATCTCCAACTCGATCTGTTATTTGAAAATGATGCCATGTATCTTGACTCTCGCTCCGCCACTTTAATGGGAGTGAAAGCGCAGCGCATTGTTGGGCAAATAGGAGAACTGGCGAGTGATGGCAAGTTAGAGCTCACGGCTACGGTTGCAGGCCAAGGTAATGCGGTACGAGATTATATGACAGCCACACCGTTGGTGGATTCTGTTGGGGCTGCACTCACGGCGATCAATGTGAATGGTTTGGTCAACTCTGAATTTCAGCTAAGTATTCCGTTTGAGAGTGATAAGGATGTTCGAGCTTGGGGATGGGCTGATTTAAAACAGAATCATGTGGAAATCCATACTCCCCCCATGATGTTAGAAATGGTATCCGGACGTATTTATTTTGATGATGATGTTGTTACGGCGGCTGGATTGTCTGCTCATTTGTTGGATCAATCCATCTCCTTTGATTTTAAAGGGGAAAGTGCTCAGCAAGGTTATAATGTGGCGATTGACTTGGTGGGCGATTGGGAGATGTCACCACTAAAGCCTTATGTTGGTGAGGCTTGGGTAGCCCCGCTTTCTGGTCATGCACCTTGGCAGATGGGGGTTGATATTCAGTTAACCGACGTTGGCTTTACCTACCAAATCGATACACAAGTGAATCTACGTTCCGTAACTAGCCAGTATCCTTATCCACTGAATAAATCACTAAATAGTGCAGGTGTTGCCCGTTTACAAGCATCGGGAAATCAGCAATCGGTCTCTGCGCGTTTGCAGCTTCCTGAAGCCAAATATCAAGCAGAAATTGATATCACACAATCGATTCCTGAACTTACCGCAACTTATCTTTTGCTTGGTCAAGGCAGCTTTAAGATGAGCCCTGTCGTGGGGCATCACTTACAAGTACGCAGCGATCAATTTAATCTTGATCAATGGATCGATCTTCTCCAGCAAACCTCGAAGGTTTCTTCTGGATCAGCGTTGGCGAACTTGAATGCTCCAGAAATCCCTTTACCTGAACGTATTGATCTTCAGGTTAAAGAGCTTACGTTCGCTGAGTTAGAGTGGCACGATGTCGATTTTGCTGCCCGACGAAAAAATCTTGGTTGGCAAGCTGAAATCAATAGTCAAGAAGTTCAAGGAAAGGCGAATTATATTGAACCTTATGATCTGAGTGTCTCTTTGCAGCGTTTGCATCTTTATTTACCCCAGCTAGAAATGGAAGCCAGTGAAGGAAGTTCGCTATTAGTAGATAGGGAAAAGCAAGATGCGCCGTTGATCTCTGAATTTGATCGACAATTTCATTCATTGATGCCGAACTTAACTTTAGTGATTGATGATTTCTGGTTACAAGGCTACAAGGTTGGTTCGCTCAATATGGATTTTCAACGTCAAAAGGACACTTTGGAATGGAAGCGAATCGATATAGTGAGTGGTTCTAATCAGGTTCATATCAATGGTACTTGGACTTTAACAGAGCATACTAGCCAAACAACCATGAACCTAGAGATGAAAGGGGACAATAACAGCGACTTAATGGAACGATTTGGAATCAGTTCCGGTATTCAAAGAGCACCTTTCGAAATTACGAGCCAGACACAATGGCAAGGTGCTCCTTGGTCAATGAAAGTCAATACGCTACAAGGCCATTTAGAGACCAAACTCGGTAAAGGGACGATTTCTAATGTGAGTGGTGCCTCAAAACTATTGGGTATCTTTAGCTTAGATTCGATTATTCGTAAGATGCAGCTCGATTTTAGTGATGTGTTTGATAAAGGTATGGCCTTTAGCCGGATCACTGGTAGTGGCGAGTTTTCTCAAGGTATTTTTGTCACGAACAATATTAAAATGGATGCGATTGCCGGAGAAATGACCATTAAAGGTATGGCAGACTTAAATACACGAATGGTCGATGCTGAAGTGAATTTTATTCCTGATATTACCTCAGGCCTTCCCGTCATGACCGCCTTTGCTGTGACCCCTGCTACCGCTTTGTATGTCTTGGCGATTACCACGGTGATTTCTCCTGTCGTGGAAGTGTTTACACAAGTGAATTATCAAGTGACAGGCCCGATGGATGCACCGATAGTTAAAGAGTTATCGCGTAGTAAAGGGGAATTTCAGTTACCAGAAAAACTGAAAAAATAATCAAAGAGGAAGTTCAACATGGCACGGATGGGATTGATACAAATGACGTCAGGTTCTTCTATCAAAGAAAATCTTCAAGTTATTGAACAGAATTTACAACAATTGGTTAAACAGAAGGTGGAATGGGTGGTCACCCCGGAAAACGCCCTGCTGTTTGGGCGTCATTTTGATTATCATCACCATGCAGAACCTCTAAAGCAAGGGGTAATTCAGCAGCAATTATCGGCGCTTGCTAGTCGTTATCAAGTGTGGCTTTTGATGGGGAGTTTTCCTATTCGTCGTGAGCATGGGGTTACTAGCACCTCAATACTGTTTAACCCTCAAGGTGAACTTGTGGCTGATTATGATAAGCTGCATATGTTTGATGTTGATGTGACAGATGGCCATCGTCGTTATCGTGAGTCTGAGACTTTTATCCCTGGCAATCGAGTGACAGTAGTGGAGACACCGCTCGGTATGTTAGGCTTATCTATCTGTTACGATCTTCGTTTCCCCCATCTTTATTCAGAACTTCGCCAAAAAGGGGCTCAAATACTATTTGTGCCGGCGGCTTTTACTGCGGTAACTGGAAAAGCTCACTGGCAAGTTTTACTACAGGCAAGAGCGATAGAAACCCAGTGTTGGGTGGTTGCTGTTGGTCAAACAGGCGTTCATCCTTGTGGGCGTGAAACATGGGGACACTCAATGGTCGTCAGCCCGTGGGGAGAGGTTGTCGCTTCACTTGGCCAAGATGCAGAATGCTTAGTGGTTGACATTGAGGTTGAGCAGACAGTGCCTATTCGCCGTGCCATGCCTGTTATGGAACACACACGTTTTTATAATCAATTGATAGAGAAAAAAAATCCGCTATGAGTATTACCCATATTGAAGAGGCGTTATTAACCCCAACAGGGCTCAGTGAACAAGATATTGCGAATACTTTAGCCAGTATCGCCACTCGTGACATTGATTATGCAGACATTTATTTTCAATCTAGCTGGCATGAGTCTCTGGTTTTAGAAGACAGTATTATTAAAGATGGCTCGTTCAATATTGATTGTGGCGTAGGCGTGAGAGCGGTAAGTGGAGAAAAAACGGGGTTTGCGTATTCTGATCAAATTCAATTAGATGGTTTAAAGCAGAGTGCGATAGCCGCACGAGGGATAGCTCAACAAGGGAAAAATGCTCAAGTAAACGCATTTCATCGCACCGATAACCAGCATTACTATGTTGCGACCAACCCACTAGAAAGCTGGCAGAAACAGAAAAAAACCGAATTATTACAGCAACTTGATGCCTATATCCGAACCAAAGAACCACGAATTCAAGAAGTATCGATCAGTTTAAGTGGCGTTCATGAGCAGATGCTGGTTGCGGCCACGGATGGCACTTACGCTGGTGATATTCGTCCATTGGTCCGTTTATCTATTTCAGTGTTAGCGACAAAAGGTGATCGTCGAGAACGTGGTAGTGCGGGTGGCGGCGGTCGATTTAGCTATGACTACTTTCTTAATGAAGAGAATGGGCAAAAAATCGCCTTTGCTTATGCCGATGAAGCCATTCGCCAAGCGTTAGTCAACTTAGAAGCGGTTGCGGCCCCTGCGGGAACGATGCCAGTGGTACTCGGTTCTGGTTGGCCGGGCGTTTTATTGCATGAAGCCGTAGGACACGGCTTAGAAGGGGATTTTAATCGTAAAGGCTCTTCAATGTTTGCTGGCAAAATGGGTAAGAAAGTCACCTCGAATCTATGCACGATTGTGGATGATGGTACATTAAAAAATCTGCGTGGTTCGCTTAACGTCGATGATGAAGGCGTGAATGGACAATATAATGTATTGATTGAAAATGGCGTTCTCAAAGGCTATATGCAAGATAAGTTGAATGCCCGTTTAATGGGGGGGCTACCGACAGGAAATGGTCGCCGAGAATCTTATGCTCATTTGCCTATGCCACGTATGACCAATACTTATATGCTGCCTGGGCAACACTCCTCTGAAGAGATCATTGCCAGCGTCAAAAAAGGTATTTATGCCCCTAATTTTGGTGGTGGGCAAGTGGATATCACGTCGGGTAAATTTGTTTTTTCCGCATCCGAAGCCTACTTAATTGAAAATGGTAAGATTACTCACCCAATTAAAGGTGCCACCTTGATAGGATCTGGCATCGAGGCGATGCAGCAGGTTTCTATGGTGGGTAACGATCTGAGTATTGATCGGGGAGTTGGTGTCTGTGGTAAAGCCGGACAGAGTGTACCCGTTGGGGTTGGGCAACCGACATTGAAACTCGATGCGTTGACCGTTGGCGGAACGGAATAAGCGATATTAGAGAGAGCCTCATCCATTCCTGACCGAGCGAGAGAAAAGATCGGTAGAAGATCATTTTGCTGGTGGTAATTTATGAGGAACCGTGCGATATTTCGTCGCACAAAAATTTGAGCCTATTTACTTGGAGCCACAGCTATGTCTCATGAAGATGACTATCTCTCTGTTGAAGCATTCATTGAAATTCAAAAAGAAGAGACTCGTGATATTATTCAAGCGCTACTCGATGACGGCAGTGATCCAGAAGCCTTATATGAAATTGAACATCACTTTTTTTCAGAAGATTTTGAGAAATTAGAAAAAGCGGCGGTTGAAGCCTTTAAACTGGGTTTTGAAGTGTTGGAAGCGGAAGAGGCTGAAGATGAAGATGGCAATAAGCTCCTCTGTTTCGATGCGACTATGTCATCGGTTTTAAACCCTCAAGCGATTGATGAACAAGTTGAAAAACTCGTGAATTTGGCTGAAAAATTTGATGTTATCTACGACGGTTGGGGCACTTACTACGAAGGTGAAGATGCTCTCTATGACGATGAAGATGACGACGACGAAGAGTAATCAGACTTTTCCCGCATGATAAGTACCAGCCTCTTGGCTGGTATTTTTGATCTAGGTCATGTATATATGACGAAAACTCATTAGACATGATATCGATTATGCAGCTTTCTCTCGCCGGTTGTTGGCAACTTTCACCCCTGACGGATTTATCTATTCCGCAGGAGGATCTCTGTTTTCCTGGTCCACTGAGTTCAGCCTTACCGGAATCACTGGATGAATCAAGGATTGCAGAACAAGAGTGGCACTTGATGCATGATATCGAGGTTGACGAGCAACTGCTCAGCTATCCTGCAATCGATCTGGTGTTAGAGGGGATAGATTATCATGCCGAAATTCGGTTGAATGGGATTGCTTTATTTGACTGTGATGGAACGCAATCCATTTATAAAAAAGAAATCCGCTCTTTGCTTAATCTGGGTAAAAATCGAATAGAGATCCTATTTCTTTATCCAGAAGATGAATGGCTGATTGATAGTGAAGAGACCGAGCAATGTTTATTAGGGAAGTTGTCTCCACAGCGTTACGATGAGCGAATAGGAATATGGCGAGAGCCTTATTTACACTGTATTTCTCATGTTCGATTAGAGCATGTCACCACCGAGCAGATCTGGCACCATGGTGGGGGATGTGAATTGCTGATTACCTTATTTTTTAAACCTTATGCCGCTGGGCTTATTTCTGCATCGGTGCGGTTTGATCATGTCACTTACCAGTTACCGATAGATATCCGTAGCGATCATGTTAGTGCTCTTTTTCAGGTTGAGGCTCCCAAGTATTATCAACCTGAAAGCCCAAACCCGAAGGATCTTTATACGATCAGCGTTGAGTTAGACGGACAAAAAGCGGAGCTACAATTGGGCTTAAGTGATCGTTTCTGTGTAACCCATTTCCCTTTATAACCCCTTAAGACTAATGGGCACAGCCCCAGTGGTTATGATCCGAATGCTTTGTTTGCTGAGGGTGCATACTTTGCCACAATCTTTCATGGAAGTAGTAAGCACAGGTATTAAAGCTTGGTTCAATCATCGCCATGACCCCGCCAACAAGCCAGCTTCCTGTCAATAAGTAAGCAATACTAAAGGCGACACTAAAGTGGATCACTGCGAAGCTGCCGGTTTTTATTTGTGCTTTACCTGAATAGCGTTGTAACAATGGGTGTTTGGCCCAAGCTTTTTCATGAAAGTAAAAAGCAACGGTGTTAACCATGGGTTCTAGCATGGCGATCAAACTGCCCAAAATAATATCACCAGTAAGGATGTAAGCGATGGTGAAAGCGATAGTAAAATGTATTGCAGCAAAGCTTAATGTCTTTTTCATGATGTTTACTCAACGTTCTTTCTTTTGATGTAATCATTATTGATAATTATTCTCAAAAAGAAAAGAAGAATTGAGCAATTAATTCGATAGGCAATAGCGAACAAAAAGGCGCATTAAGCGCCGAAGAGTTAGCCTTGTGGTTTGACAACCAGAACATTAATCGGGGAGTGTTCAACGACTTTGCTTGCGACAGAGCCTAACATCACTTTATCGATTCGAGAACGCTTATGACTGGGCATGATGATAAGATCGGCCTGTAGCTTAGCGGCATGTTCAAGAATAGTGGTATAGGGTTTTCCTTCTGCCACATGTAGCTGATAATCGACGTCAGGGTGAATATTTTTCTGAGCGAATTGCTCCAATCTTTCCCGAATATCCTGCTTCATTTTTGACGCTGCATCACGCGGAAAATAGGTCGCAACCATGGACATATGAATACCGGGTAGAACCGTTAAAAGATGAATTTTTGCATCACTTTGCTGAGCGTGCCATACGGCCAGTTGGGTTGCTTTATCAGCAAAACCTTGTTCATTTAAATCGACAGGAACCAAAATATGGTGATACATAATTTATTATCTCAGTATTTAGTGTTAACGAAGACTATACCCAAGAATGCTATTATTTCTTGGGCATAGATCGGATTATCATTACGAGGCTAAGCGGTCAGTGACCGTTTAGCGGCCCGTTTCTTCTGATTCCATCCCAGTAGTAAGGTGACTAATAGTGCAGGGAGGAATACCCACTCTTTCATTGGGCGGTCACTCTCTACAACGATTGTTCGAACCTCCCAATCAAAATCGATGCCTGCGGCTTCGGCTGGGCTGCGAAACTCCACAGCATCAATCAACATTCGATTGTTGATCTTATTGACGGTCAACCCCATTGAACGAATGCGTTCTTCTGCACTTGTGGCTTGATCATTGAACGGGAGTTGTACGGTTTTTGAGATGTAATCTCCCATTAAGGTTTCCCCTGCAACGATCATCACAATCGGTTGGCCAACCGGCGCGTTATCAACAATATGTGCTAACTCTGTTCCAGGATATTGATATTGGGCAGGATAGATTTTATCCCACCAAAAACCGGGACGTAAAAAGCTAAAGGTTAGGAGTAATAGCAGTAAGACTTCCCACCATTTTGTTTTAGTAAACCACCAACCTTGAGTGGCGGCAGAAAATAGCAGCATGGCAATGACTGACGATCCCACGGTTAATGCTAAGTGCCACCATGAATCAATGCCCATCAGTAGTAATTGAGTATTGAAGATAAACATAAATGGCAAGATAGCGGTACGAATATCGTAGGCGAAACCTTGAATACCAGTACGGATTGGATCTGATTTTGCAATCGCGGCGGCAGCAAAAGCCGCAAGCCCTACAGGGGGGGTATCATCCGCTAAAATACCGAAATAAAACACGAATAGGTGTACGGCAATAAGTGGAATGATCAAACCACTTTGTGCGCCTAAAGTGACAATGACGGGGGCCATTAGGGTGGAAACAACAATATAGTTGGCGGTGGTGGGGAGCCCCATCCCCAATAACAAGCTAATGACAGCGGTGAAGAGCAGCATTAACATAATGTTGCCGCCAGAGATGAACTCAACGAAGTCGGTCATCACTAAGCCAATACCAGTTAAGGTAACAACGCCGACAACCGTACCCGCAGCTGCCGTCGCCACACCGATACCTATCATGTTACGTGCACCGGATACTAAACTTTCTAGTAAGTCGGTGACCCCCGCTTTCGCCTGTTGAGTGGCATCATGGGTTCCATTAAACCAAGCAATAATGGGCCTTTGGGTTAACAGGATAACAATCATAAATACACTTGCCCAGAAGGCAGACAATCCGGGTGAGAAACGTTCAACGGTTAAACACCAGACCAATACCACAATGGGCAGTAAGTAGTGCAAGCCTGATTTTACGGTAGGGCCAACATCGGGTATCTCCTGAATATTTTCATCCAAACTAAATTCACGCTCATGGGTGTATCGAGCCGAGATTTTCAACAAGAGAAAATAGCAGGCTAGAAGAGCCACGGTTACTATTGGTGTGGCGGCATCGCCAAAAACCTGCTTTGTCCAGCCGACGCCGTAATACACTAAGGCACTCAGAATACATAACCCTAAAATGGTTCCCGTGAAAGAGAGTAGGCTATTGACGAATGTTGAAGGGCGACGACGAGGTAACCCTGTCATTCCTGCTTTACAAGCTTCTAGATGAACAATGTAGATCAGAGCGATATAAGAGATAAGTGCGGGCAACAGAGCGGCTCGAATGACTTCTACATAAGAGATTCCAACATATTCGACCATCAAAAATGCGGCGGCCCCCATGATAGGAGGAGTGAGCTGGCCATTCGTTGACGCTGCGACTTCTATTGCACCGGCTTTAGTGCCAGAAAAACCCACTCGTTTCATGAGCGGAATAGTAAAGGTTCCGGTTGTGACAACATTGGCGATTGAAGATCCTGAGACCAAGCCTGATAACCCTGATGCTACGACTGCAGCTTTGGCTGGGCCACCCCGCATATGGCCAAGTAAAGAAAAGGCTACTTTGATGAAATAAGCGCCTGCCCCCGCTCGTTCTAACATTGCTCCAAACAGGACAAATAAGAAGACGAAGGAAGTCGAAACACCTAATGCGACCCCAAAAACGCCTTCTGTGGTTAGCCATAAATGAGACATGGCTTTATTAAAGCTGGCTCCTTTATGAGCAATCACGTCTGGCATATGTGGCCCAGCAAAGGTATAGAGTAAAAAGAGACCAGCCACACACATTAAAGGGGGACCTAATGCACGGCGTGTCGCTTCAAGTAATAGAAGCATGCCGATACCCGCCACAATAATATCGAGATCAGTAGGCGCTCCTGAACGACCGGATAAAGAGGTATAGAAAAGGTAGATATAGGCAGCAGAAAAACTTCCCACTAAGGCTAAAATCCAATCGACGGTAGGGATGCGATCACGAGGAGAGTGCTGCAATGCTGGGTAAGCCGTGAAAGCCAAAAATACCGCAAAGCTTAAATGGATAGCGCGAGCTTCGGTGTCGTTTAAAATGGCGAAATTAAAAATAAATGGCAGTGGTGAAGCATACCAGAGTTGAAAAAGAGACCAGCAAAGGGGGACAAACCATAAAATACGCCCTGAAAACCCTTGTGGGTTTCTTGCTCCGGTATCTGCCTGTGCAACCATCTCTTGCACATCCTGCGACGGGGTTTTTGCCTGCGTCATGTACGTTATCCTTAATATTGATGGTTTACTCTCTTCCTACGCTATAGCCGCCGTTAAGTGGCGGTGTTTCTTCGCTCAAGCTGGGTGCAAGCGATACCGATTGGTTTATCGCCTAGCACTAGGTTATGTTGTGATAAGCTGAGCAAATGATAGGAGAGAGGACTTTGTAAAAAGTCATCCTACTTATTCATACAGAGTTCCGCTTAGTTGCTTTTCTCTGGTTTATATCATCATAGGGTGAGAACTGCTTGCTAACGCTGAAATAAAGCGCCTTTATGGGGATATCATTGGTTAGTTATCCCCATACTCAGTCTCTGAGCATGGGGACTCTCGGGTTGCTTAGTCAGTACCCAAAATGTTTTGGATATCACCACCAAAGGCGGAGTGACAAATGATGTCGACGCGCCTATTTCAGTAAACCAACCTCTTTGTAATATTTTTCAGCACCTGGGTGCAATGGAATAGAAAGGCCTGCTTGAACCATATCTTCTTTTTTCAAGTTAGCAAATGCAGGGTGAAGACGAGTAAAGGTATCAAAATTTTCAAATACGGCTTTGGCCACGTTATAAGCCACTTCATCAGAAACATCGGTGCTAGTGACTAATGTTGCTGCAACCCCAAAACTGGTGACATCATTGTCTGTGCCTCGGTACATTCCAGCAGGAATGGTACTGTAAGCATAGTAAGGGCGCTCTGTAACAATCTTCGTCACTTCTGGGCCTGTTGCAGAAACGAGTTTCGCATTACAGGATGTGGTGGCCTCTTGGATAGCACCATTGGGGTGACCAACCATGTAAATAAAGGCATCAATACGGTTATCACACAGGGCTTGTGAGCGTTCTGCTCCTCGAAGCTCTGATGCTAATCTAAAGCTATTATTGGTCCAACCAAAGGCATCCATTACCACTTGCATGGTTGCGCGGTCACCAGAGCCTGGGTTACCAATATTGACCCGCTTTCCTTCAAGGTCTTTAACATTGTTAATACCAGAATCAGCACGAGTGATGATATTAAAAGGTTCGGTATGTAAAGAGAACATCGCCCGTAGTTTTTTGTAAGGACCCAATTCAGAAAATTGGCTCGTACCGTTGTAACCATGATATTGCCAATCGGATTGGACGATAGCAAAATCCAGTTCACCACTGCGCATCGTGTTGACGTTGTATATGGAACCCCCCGTGGATTCTACCGAGCAGCGAATATTGTGTTCTTGACGGTCGCGGTTCACTAGGCGGCAAATAGCCCCACCTGTTGGGTAGTAAACGCCAGTTACAGCCCCTGTACCAATGGTAATAAATTCCTGAGAGTAAGCTGCGCTACTTCCAATAACCGCAGCCGCAATTGCACCGATCTTAATGAGTTTATTCAATACCATGAATGTCCCTTCCTTTTTGTTATTGTCCGAAAATTCACTGGAGAATATTCGGCGTTTCTTCATCGAGAAATCGTAGCTTTTTCAATCCATATACCGAAAAAGTGATGGAATAATAGCAAGAAATGGCAAAGTAATTATAGATTTGTAAAATAATATAATGAAATCAATAAAGGAGATAAGTGGTTCTAGATGAGAGGCAATTAAGATAACTGATTGATGATTAAGGGGTTCGGTAGAGAGTAGGGTTTGCTGATAACTTACTTGAAATGTGACTCGGGTCACGAATTTAAAGTGACCCTTCAGCGTTCTATGCTGTCAATGCTGGATGATATTATTCAACCTGTGTATTCAAAAAGCTCACACACAGAAGTAAATAATTGCTTTGTCGTGATATTGAGCGTTGGTGTAATGAAAATCGTATCATCACCAGCAACCACGCCTAAGATCCCTTCAGACTTACCCAAAGAATCCAGTAATCTTGCAATCAGTTGAGCAGCCCCTGGCCCAGTATGAATTACTACTAAGGCATTGTTATGATCAATATCCAGCACTAATTCACGTAAAGAGCTTGATACTGTCGGTACTCCGAGTTCTGCCGGAAGACAGTAAACCATCTCCATTTTTGCATTACGAGTACGAACTGCCCCAAATTTAGTCAACATTCGTGACACTTTTGACTGATTAATATTGTCAAACCCTTCATTTTTTAGGGCATCAACAATATCGCTCTGAGAGCCAAATCGCTCTTCTTTGAGCAGAGCTTTAAAAGTACGAACTAAATTATCTTGTTTATCCATATGGCGCATTGTTCTCTTACGTTCGCTGAATCAACCATTGAGGCATATTCTCACATAGCTGATGCTTGAGTAGCAAATTATCATACAAAACTGTCTAAAAGGTCACTGTAAAATTTGTCTATTTTGGTTTAGATAGGGGATAAACTTTTGTTATTCATTAATAATAACCCCATAATCGTACCTTAAGCTGTAGCTCGGCTTCGGGGAATTGCGCAAAGTCGCAAAGCTGAAGTTAATTGATTGTAATCAAGTTGTACTTGCTATAGTTTTTTGAGGTCGGATAAACCTACCCTACCAAAACATTTATAAGAGATTCACTCTCAAGGAGATCTACGATGAAAGTCGCTGTTATTGGTGCCGCAGGCGGCATCGGTCAAGCCCTAGCTCTGTTATTGAAAAATCGTCTTCCTGCTGGTTCAGATCTTGCCCTCTATGATATTGCGCCAGTCACCCCTGGCGTTGCAGCAGATTTAAGTCACATTCCTACTTCCGTGTCTATTAAAGGTTATGCGGGGGAAGATCCTACACCTGCATTAGAAGGGGCCGATGTGGTGCTTATTTCTGCCGGAGTCGCTCGTAAGCCGGGTATGGATCGAGCGGATCTCTTTAATGTGAACGCGGGCATTGTTAAATCGTTAGCTGAACGTATCGCGGTGGTTTGTCCAAACGCTTGTGTGGGCATTATTACTAACCCAGTGAATACAACCGTACCGATTGCAGCGGAAGTTTTGAAGAAAGCCGGTGTTTACAATAAAGCGAAACTTTTTGGTGTGACAACCCTCGATGTCATTCGCTCTGAAACCTTCGTTGCCGAACTCAAAGATAAAGATCCTGGTGACGTGCGCGTCCCGGTTATTGGTGGTCACTCTGGTGTCACGATTTTACCGCTACTTTCTCAAGTGGAAGGTGTGGAGTTTACGGCTGAAGAAGTTGAAGCCCTGACTAAACGTATTCAAAATGCGGGCACTGAAGTTGTAGAAGCGAAAGCGGGTGGTGGTTCAGCAACGCTTTCTATGGGACAAGCTGCTTGTCGTTTTGGCCTTTCTTTAGTTAAAGCCCTGCAGGGCGAATCGGTAATTGAATACGCTTATGTCGAAGGTGATGGTGCACACGCTCCATTTTTCGCACAGCCGGTGAAATTAGGCAAAAATGGCGTAGAAGAAATACTCAGCTATGGTCCGCTTAGTGAGTATGAGCAAGCGGCTCTTGATGGAATGCTTGAAACGCTGAACAAAGATATCGAAATCGGTGTTGAGTTCGTTAAATAAACGAATATCTCGCCGTAATAAAAATGCCGCTTAACGATAGCGGCATTTTTTATGTGACAAAGATAATATTTCTCAGAAAGTCTTATTTACTGCGCTGTACAGCCATGTGAGCCAGAGTTATCAAGGCTTGTTTATAGTCACTTTCTGGCAAAATGGCCAGCTCAGCAATGGCTTTATCGGCTTCTTGTTGGGCTTTCGCTGTGGTGTATTCTAAAGAGCCGGCTTGTTGCATTGTAGCGAGAATCTCTTCTAACTTATCCATCCCATTTGCTTGCTCTATCGCTTCTCTTATCATCAACGACTGTTTTCCTACACTGTTGTGCATTGCATGCAGTAAGGGCAGGGTTGGCTTTCCTTCGGCTAAATCATCGCCAACGTTTTTGCCCATTTCTTTTCCGTCTGCGGTGTAATCCATCACATCATCAATCAGCTGGAAAGCGGTACCTAGGTATTTACCGTAATTCTGTAGCGCTTGCTCAACCTGAGGTGGCGCATCACACAATATTGCACCGATCTGGGTGGCGGCTTCAAACAAACGAGCCGTTTTAGAATAGATAACTTGCATGTAGCTTTCTTCAGTGGTTTCAGGATCATTGCAATTCATCAACTGCAGCACTTCACCTTCTGCGATCACATTCACTGAGTGACTCATGAGTTTGAGGATCTTCATGGATCCTAATTCTGTCATCATCTGAAATGATCGGGTGTAAATAAAATCCCCCACTAAAACACTAGCGGCGTTACCAAACATGGCATTTGCTGTCGCTTTACCTCGGCGCATATCGGATTCATCCACAACATCGTCGTGCAGTAAGGTTGCAGTATGAATAAACTCAATAAAAGCGGCGGCAAGAGTATGCCCTTCACCTTGATAGCCTAGCGCTTTAGCCGACAAAATAGCGAGCAGAGGACGAAGGCGTTTGCCTCCACCACTGACAATATAAAAACCCAGTTGGTTGATGAGAGAGACATTAGAATTGAGCTGAGCAAGTATCGTTTCATTCACTTTTGCCATGTCATCGGCAGTAAGCGATTGGATAGCTTTAAAATCCATTATAAATCCGGCTGAAGTTAGAGCTTGTAAGGCATTATGTTCATCGTGAATTATTGAATAATACACTAAAAAATATTGATTAATACATGGCTTAAAGGCATGATTGCGCCACTTTTGTTTGGCGATTAGCTTTTCGCCAAATTTTTTTAAATATGGCTTGTCATAGAGGCCTCATTCACGTAGAATCTGCGCCCTATTGATGATTAGTTTAGCGCACACCCTTTTTGCTCAAAATATAAGCATAGGCTGTGCGGAAAGAGCGGAGTAAAATATGTACGCTGTTTTCCAATCTGGTGGTAAACAACACCGTGTAAGCGAAGGTCAAACTCTTCGTTTAGAGAAATTAGACGTTGAAACTGGTGCGACAGTTGAATTTGATAAAGTTCTTCTTGTTGCTAACGGTGAAGAAATTCAAGTTGGTGCTCCTCTTGTTGAGGGCGGTAAAGTGACTGCTGAAGTGGTACAACATGGTCGTGGCGATAAAATTAAAATCGTTAAGTTCCGTCGTCGTAAACACTCTCGTAAGCAACAAGGTCACCGTCAGTGGTTCACAGAAGTGAAAATCACTGGTATCAACGCTTAAGTTATTAGGAGAGTTTAACAATGGCACACAAAAAAGCTGGTGGTTCTACTCGTAACGGCCGCGATTCAGAAAGTAAACGTCTTGGTGTTAAGCGTTTTGGTGGTGAATCTGTACTAGCAGGTAACATCATCATTCGTCAACGTGGTACTAAGTTCCACGCTGGTAATAACGTAGGTATCGGTAAAGATCATACTCTATTCGCTCTATCTGATGGTAAAGTGAAGTTCGAGACTAAAGGTCCTAAGAACCGTAAATTCGTTAGCATCGAAGCTGAATAAGTTTAGTTTCTCGCTGAATTTAAAAGCCCTGCCATTTTGGTAGGGTTTTTTGTTTATAGATAGAGCAGATAACACGGCATCTATGAATCCATGGGTGGCTTGTTATGTGTTCCTAAGCAGCAAAGGGGGGTGTTGCCCATCTCTCTTAGGTTTCTGCTAAAATAGATATCATGGGTATCCCATGATATTGCACGCAAGTAATGCGGAGTAAGAAATGAAATTCGTTGATGAATCGGTAATAAAAGTTCAGGCCGGCGATGGTGGTAATGGTGTTGTTAGCTTCTGGCGAGAAAAATTCGTTACCAAGGGCGGCCCGGATGGTGGTGATGGTGGCGATGGTGGCGATGTTTATATGGTCGCCGATGAAAACCTCAATACATTGATCGATTACCGTTTTCAGCGCTTCTATGAAGCTGAACGTGGTGAGAATGGGCGTGGGGGTAATTGTACGGGTAAACGAGGTAAAGATAAGGTTTTACGCGTTCCTGTTGGTACTCGTGCGGTCGATATTCACACAAATGAAGTGATTGGTGAAGTCGCTGAACATGGCAAAAAAGTCATGATTGCTAAAGGTGGCTGGCATGGGCTAGGTAATACTCGCTTCAAATCTTCAGTCAACCGAGCACCTCGTCAGAAAACGATGGGTACAAAAGGTGAAGTTCGTGAAATTCGCCTAGAGCTCTTGCTATTGGCTGATGTGGGTATGCTTGGTTTACCGAATGCGGGTAAATCGACCTTTATTCGCGCTGTTTCAGCGGCAAAACCGAAAGTCGCAGATTATCCATTTACGACTTTGATCCCAAGTTTGGGGGTGGTGAGTGTTGTACCGGAAAAAAGTTTTGTTGTCGCGGATATTCCTGGGCTGATTGAAGGTGCTGCGGATGGCGCGGGTTTGGGGATTCGCTTCTTGAAGCACTTGGAACGCTGCCGTGTGTTGTTGCACATGATCGATATTATGCCGATTGATCAAAGTGATCCTGTGCAAAATGCACTTACGATCTTGGACGAGCTTGAGCACTACAGTGAGAAGTTGGCTCAAAAACCTCGTTGGTTGGTGTTTAATAAAGTCGATTTGATGCCTGAAGATGAAGCCGATGAGATCATCCAAAATGTACTTGATGCATTGGGCTGGGAAGATCAATATTTCAAAATTTCTGCGATTAATCGTCAAGGAACCAAAGAGCTATGCATGAAGCTCGCTGACTTTATGGAAACGCTTCCTCGTGAGCAGGAAGCATTGTCGGCGGAACAGAAAGTTGAGTTTATGTGGGATGATTACCACAAAGATGCAATGGCAGGTCGTGATGTGGTGACTGAAGACGATGATGATTGGGACGATTGGGATGACGAAGAAGATGACGGACATGTTATCTATGTTCGAGAGTAATTCCTGAACATTATCGTGAGCTTGTTAAATCCTGAAAATAATCTAGCCGCAATTTCGATTGCGGCTTTTTTATATTCTAAATCATGTTGTTGTGGTGAAAATTATTGCAAAATATAACGATTATTTCTCTAGGTCGTTAGGAAAGGAATCATGACATCTAAACAAAGGGCTGTTTCTCGTTTAATTGCCCAAGCTGGGCAAATGCTACAAGCTCATGGTGCTGAAAGCACGTTAATCGGGGATATTATGCGCCGAATGGGCTTGGCATCAGGTATGAGTGAAGTTGAAATTTCACTATCGGCCAGCTCTTTAGTCGTCACAACAGTGTATCAACAGCACTGCATTACAACAGCTCGTCGTTGTGCTGATCGAGGGATTAATATGCGAGTGGTGACTCAAATCCAGCGGATCTGTATCTTGATGGAGAAAGGTTTATTAGATCACAAAATGGCTCAGGATAAGCTGAACCAAATCACTCCTGAGCGTTATAACCGCTGGCTGGTCGTGGTTATGATAGGCTTTTCTTGTGCCGCATTTAGTCGCTTAGCGGGGGGGGATTGGATGGTTTTTGCCATGACTTTTCTCTCCTCGGCGGTAGGGATGATCGTTCGCCAAGAAATTGGTCATCGTCAATTTAATCCATTACTCAACTTTGCAGCGACGGCATTTGTTACCTCGCTTATTTCTGCACAAGCTGTGATGTATCAACTGGGAAATAAACCTACGCTGGTGATGGCATCGTCTGTGTTGATGCTTGTTCCCGGTTTTCCTCTGATAAATGCGGTTGCAGACATGCTTAAAGGGTATATCAATATGGGAATTGCTCGCTTTGTGATGGCGAGCTTGCTGACGTTTGCCACGAGTTTGGGCATTATCGCAGCAATGAGTGTAACCGGAATTTGGGGGTGGTAAGTATGCTGACATGGTCACTTTTTTGGGGATTACTCAACGATATGTTGTTTGCTTCTATTCCTGCGGTCGGTTTTGCTCTTGTCTTCAATGTACCGGTTCCTGCCTTAAAATATTGTGCATTAGGGGGCGCGATTGGTCACGGCTCTCGTTACCTTATGATGCACTTTGGTATTCCTATTGAGTGGGCGACATTTTTTGCTGCAACGCTTGTTGGTATGATTGGTGTGCAGTGGTCTCGCCGTTTTTTAGCGCATCCCAAAGTGTTTACCGTTGCGGCATTAATTCCAATGGTACCCGGTGTTTTTGCGTATAAGGCGATGATCGCCATGGTAGAGATTAATCATTTAGGTTTTACCCCTGAATTGCTGGGGGCCTTAATGGAAAACTTTTTAAAGGCCATGTTCATTATTGGGGGGTTAGCGGTTGGCCTTGCGGTTCCTGGGCTGTTATTCTACCGGCGTAAACCTATCGTATAGTGCCAACACAGCGCTTGAACAAGAAGAGGATAAGTAGATGATGATCAGTATGATCGCCGCGATGGCCAACGAGAGAGTGATTGGTAAAGATAATCAAATGCCATGGCATTTACCGGCTGATTTTGCTTGGTTTAAGCGCTGCACTATGGGAAAGCCTGTGATTATGGGGCGAAAAACTTATCAATCGATTGGACGCCCACTACCGGGAAGACCAAATATTGTTATTAGCCGCGATCCTCACTTGATGATTGAAGGTGTGGCGGTGGTTTCTTCACTGGCAGCCGCATTGGCGAAAGCAGGGGAGGTACCTGAAGTGATGATTATTGGTGGTGGAAGTCTTTATGCTGAATGCCTACCTTATGCAGGTAAGCTGTATATTACCCACATTGATGCTCAGTTGGCCGGAGATACTCTGTTCCCCGATTGGGGAGAGGATTGGTATGAGTGTTACCGTGAGCACTATTCTGCGGATGAGAAAAACGCCTATTCAATGGACTTCACTATTTTAGAGCGTAAGTTTGTAGAACCTAGAACCTAGAACCTAGAACTTCTTGCCTAATGCTGGCTGCTGAAAATATTGTTTATCCTCCCAGCGTAGCATGGTTAAAGGGCCTCCCCATACGCAGCCAGTATCTAAACCGATCACTTGTTCATCTGCATACCCTTCAAGTGCCGCCCAATGGCCAAAGAGTGCGGTTTTCTCCAGTGGAATGCGTTGTGGCAAAGTAAACCATGGCATTAAATCCCCTTCACTCACTTGTGCTGGAGGGAGTTTGCAGGCCATATCTAATCGTCCATCAGAAAAACAAAATCGCATACGAGTGAAAGCGTTAATGATATAGCGATAGCGATCAATGCCTTGTAATTGTTCATCCCAGAGATCAGGGGTATTGGCATACATATTAGCTAATAGCCATGACCAACGTTGGCTGCGTAGCACTTGCTCGACTTCTTGTGCTGCTGCTCTCGCTGTGGCTAAATCCCATTGAGGGGATATCCCTGCGTGAGTGAGAACAAATTCAGGATGTTCTAGTAGTAATGGAAGTTGGCGAATCCAGCTCAATAATTCGTCGGCATCATCAGCTTCAAAAATAGCTAACGTTTTGTCTTTATTTTTAACGGGGTGAATGCCTTGTGCGACGGCTAATAAATGCAAATCATGATTACCTAATACGGCTTTGGCCGCTCCTCCTAACTGCTTGATAAAGCGTAAGGTTTCTAGTGATTTCGGGCCTCTAGCTACCAAGTCCCCAGCTAACCATAGGGTATCTTTTGGGGGGGTGAAATGAGCTTGCTTAAGAAGCTGCTGTAATTCATCCAAACACCCTTGTATATCACCGACAATATAGTTAGCCACAACTGCTCCATTAATTTAATACGTTAGGGATAGCCAAACGAAAAGGCTCAATCTCCGTGATAAAAGTCTCACCCGCATGATTGAGGAATGTATAGTGTCCTTGCATGACGCCAACGGGCGTTTCTAGTGCAGTACCACTGCTGTATGTGTATTCATCATTTGCCGCAATGATCGGTTGCTCTCCAACTACCCCTTCGCCTTCGACATGCATTTGTTTGCCATTAGAATCGGTGATTAGCCAGTGACGTCGAGTCAACTGTACGGTTTCACTACTTAGGTTGCGGATGGTAATTAAATAAGCGAAGACATAACGGTGGTAATCAGGTTCAGACTGTTCAGCGATGTATTTGGTCTGGACTTGAATGGTAATACAAGGTTGGGAAGTATCCATAAGCCCTCCTTATTCTTCTATCAAGGCGAAGAAAATAAGGATGGTGTTTACCATCCTTACTCTTTTAAGCATGGTGAGCATCAAGCCAGTTAGCCATGGCAACAAACTGGGCCAGCGTGAGGTTTTCTGGACGCATGCTGGCATTTATTTCTAAGTGAGCAAAAGCCTCATCATTCAGTAAACCTTTATAGCAATTTCGTACGGTTTTACGTCGTTGGTTAAAGCCTTCTCGTACGACTCTATCTAACCATTTTAAACTCGTCGTCGGGTGCGGAAGTTGTTCATAAGGAACGAGCCTAACTACCGCGGAGTCCACTTTAGGTGGTGGAACAAAAGCCGTTGGTGGTACTTCCAATACTGGCACAACTTTGCAGTAATATTGCGCCATAACGGTTAATCGGCCATAGGCTTTACTTCCTGGGCCTGCAGCTAAGCGATTAACCACCTCTTTTTGCAACATAAAGTGCATGTCTTGAATATCTTTGTGGTATTCAAATAGGTGAAACATTAATGGCGTGGAAATGTTATAGGGTAAGTTTCCAAAAATTCGTAACTTATTGTTGGGCCGAACCAGTTGGCTAAAGTCGAAGCGCATGGCATCGCCTTCATGAATGGTGAGTTTTTCAGCCAGATCAGGATGGTTGCGTAACCGCTCAGCCAAATCACGGTCAAGCTCAATGACCGTGAACTTATCAACTTCACGGCCAACGGGTTCAGTGATGGCTCCTAAACCTGGCCCAATTTCAACCAAGTTTTGACCGGGAAGAGGGTTGATCGCAGAAACGATACCATCAATGATATAAGGATCGTTTAGAAAGTTTTGACCAAAACGTTTACGCGCTTTGTGCCCTAAATGGACATCATTTCTCATAGTTTTCTCGAATTATTGCGTGCTTTTATCAACAAGTGCAATTGCCTGAGCGAGAGCGGTTCTAAAACTGCCCACATCGGCTTGGCCACTTGCGGCAAGATCTAATGCGGTACCATGATCAACTGAGGTGCGAATAAAAGGTAGGCCTAAAGTAATGTTAACTGAACGCCCAAAACCTTTATATTTTAACACTGGTAGTACTTGATCATGATACATGCCTAATACGGCATCAGCTTGCTGTAAATATTTGTCATTAAAGATGGTATCGGCAGGCAAAGGCCCGATCAGATTAATACCTTCTTGCTGACGCAGTTTTTCCAAGGTTGGGGTTATGGTGTCGATCTCTTCGTGACCAAGAACACCATCTTCTCCCGCATGTGGATTGAGACCGCAGACATAGATCGTGGGTTGTTCAATCGCAAACTTCTCAACTAAGTCCTTGTGGAGAATATGAATAATTTTTTCTAACCGTTCAGAAGTGACCGCTTTAGATACATAAGCGAGCGGGATATGCGTTGTGACCAAAGCGACACGAAGCCCCTCTGTTGCCAGCATCATGACCACCAGCGGCGTATTTGATTGCTCGGCAAAAAACTCAGTATGACCACTAAATGCCACACCAGCTCGGTTAATCACCCCTTTATGTACAGGGCCGGTGACAATAGCATCAAATTCATTATTCATACAGCCTAAAGCGGCTCTTTCTAATGTTTTTAGTACATAATGACCATTGGCTTCGTTGAGCTCTCCTGGAATCGCCGTTTCAGCTAACGCTATGTGTTCTACGACCAAAGAACCGGCTTGTTGAGGGCTAGGTGCTTGGGTTGGGTCATAGTCAATAAGTTCAACAGGAATGCCTAAACGCTGAGCTCTATGCATGAGCATGGCTTTATCTGCACAGACCACGACTTGATGAGGCCAATTCTCTTTTGAAAGATCAAGCACCAAATCCGGGCCGATACCTGCAGGTTCTCCAGCGGTGACAACAATACGTTTAATCGTCATCTTGAGTGTCCTGTAAAACTTCTACGAAAGCGGCAGCTCGCAATTCTTGTAGCCAAGCGCTGGCTTCTTCATTGAATTTTCGGTTAAACAAAATACGGTAGGCGCGGTTTTTTAAAGCGGCATCGGTACGATCGACATTACGGCGATCAAGCACTTCTACAATATGCCATCCATGCACGGTTTTAAAAGGCTGGCTAATGCTTCCTACTGCGAGTGTTTCAACTTGGTGTTTAAATTCAGGTACGTAGAGATCTGGCGTTTGATAGCCTAGCTCACCATTTTGTGCTGCCGAACCGGGATCTTGGCTGTATTGTTGGGCCAATTCCGCAAAAGTGGCTTCACCAGCATGAATGCGGCGAATAAATTCTTCTAACTGTTTCTGCGCCCCTTCATCACTTAAGATGATGGTTGGTTTGACCAATATATGACGAGCATTCACTTCGGTTACCGCAACGGTTTCCAACCCTTTTACATCGTCGATTTTTAGAATGTGAAAACCGACACCACTACGAAATGGGCCTATGATGCTGCCTTTATTCTGCATTTTTATCTGATCAGCAAAAATCGTCGGCATCTCTTCTTTTCGCATCCACCCCCAATCACCCCCTTGTAGCGCTTTTGGACCTTTGGAGTAAGTGAGTGCTAAGGTGCTGAAATTCGCGCCATTATTGAGTTCTTCAATCAGTTTATTGGCCAGTTCTTCAACCTGTGCTTTTTCTTGCCCTTCGTTAAAGCGTAGCTGAATGTGACTAATTTTATACTGAACGGTTGCATTGGTTTCTTGGGCAAGTAATTCAGCCAGCGTTTCCACTTCTGCGGGAATGATGTTAATTCGGCGACGAACTAACGCATTTCGAGCTTCACTGGCCGCGATTTCCTTTCTAACTTGTTCACGGAATTCAGCATAGGTTAACCCTTCTTCTACGATGGATGTTCGAAGCTGTTCTGGTGTTTTCTGATTATTATGTGCGATTTCTACAATGGCATCATTTAAACGGTTATCATCAATGCGTACCCCAATGCGATCCGCTTCTTGTTGTTGGAGAGCTTCAATAATTAACTTCTCGCTCACTTGCTCGCGCAATATATTTTCTGATGGAAGGGGTTGTTGGTTTTGTCTGGCATTGGCTTTAACCGTTAATAGCGCACTATCAATCTCACTTTGTAAAATAACGCCACTATTGACGATAATGGCGACACGATCTAATTCAATCGGCTGAGCGAGTAAGGAGGTTGTGCCCAGTAAAGTGACTAACGTGCATAATGCGGGGGTCCACAATTTCATTCCATGTCCTATCAAAATCGATGAGCCTAACAAGCTAGGCTCGTCATTAGTTATTCAAAAAGAAAGGGCGGCCATAGCCGAGTGAGTTACTTGACCCTTTAGTACTGGTCATACTTTCACTAGATCCCACATTTGTACCAAAGCCAATAATACCAATATTAAAACTAAAGTTATTTTCATATTCAGGGCTGGCATGGGGATCAGTAATGAAATCACCTTTCCAACTTTTTAGCTGGTTACTATAAGCAAAACCCATATACCAGCAGTCAGAGGTATAGCGTAAACCCACTAACCATTCGAGTGCTTCTTTCGTGGTCGTATCATAAAAATATTGTCCATTCACCTGCCATTTTGAGGTGAGTCGATAACCACCGAGTAAGCCAACTTGTGAGATACCCTCTTTAGTAATTCGGTTTACGGGAATGGTATCTCCCACCGTGTTCTCAATATATTCTTTAGTGACGTAGCGGTAGTTTGTTTGTAGATAACCATCCGTAAAACGGTATTCTAACGTGCTATTGGCTAACTGCATGGCACTGGTATCGACATCGTACTGAATCCCCCCATGATAGAAGAGGTAGTCATCATAGTTAAAGTCCATTTCTATCGCCCAAGCGGAATAACTGCTTTGCGATTCTTCCGCTTCTGGCTCTGATAAATTGCTGGCTTTTAGACTCTTATCTAGATAAAAAATCTGTCCAAAGGCGATATTTAACCGTTCTTTATATTGATCATCAAAGAAACGAGTGGATGCACCATAGCTGATCTGGTTGGCCGGAGCGATATAGTCAACACTGCTGTATTTACGGCTACGGAACAAACCATAGTAGTCGGTTTGTAATAGCGTTGTATCATACAGTGCTATCTTTTTTTGATCTTCTTTGGGGACATACAAGTATTGAATTTGTGGTTCCAGCGTTTGAGTATAGTTATTAAAGACCACCGTATCGCGTTCAAGAATAATGCTTGCGTGGCTTCTAAACTCAGGAATAACTCGTGTTACTTCTTCCTCAAGATCTTGATAATCACTACTGGTTACGCCAGCTAAGTCTTGTTTATAGTATGTGCCAAGAACGCGAGCTTCGGTTGTCCATGTGCCCCAAGTGTTACCCATAGGGATGGCGATGCCAGGTTCGATATGAACACGAGTCGCTGAAGGTTTGCCAGATGCATCAGTTTCAAAGCGGGAAATATGGCTTTTTAGATCCAAGTCTAGGTAGCGTAACACTTCGGGAGCATAGTAATTAAAAGCAATTTGAGGCATTAATCGATAGGGTTGGTTATCTCCGGTGGTTAATACCTGAAAATCTCTAGCCAACAATGAAGCATCCCATGACGTACTCCGGTAAGAGACTCGCCCTTGTTGGATCAGTTGCCCATCTTCACGATGACCCACACCAGAGCTGAGGTCTGAGAAATATTCAATGTCACTCACCCGAGAGTAGTCGAAATCAAATTTCCATGCTTGCTGATAAATGCCACTGTGTTTGTATTGGAAAGCCCAGCGATCGCCTTTTTCTGGGTGTAGGCTATCATCGGGTAAATATTCGGCTTTGATATCACCTTGGCCAAATTCTGTCAGATAACGAAAAAGTGTATTCAATTGCGTTCCACGGTTTTCCATATAACGCACCGTCGTTTCTAGGTCATAGTCTGGCGCTAGATTCCAATAAAACGGTATTGCGGTTTCAAAACCATCACGTGAACCGTATGAAAAACTAGGGTAAAGAAAACCTGTTTTACGTGTATCTCCAATGGGAACCGTAAGGTAAGGCAAATAGAAAATAGGAATATTTTGCACTTCTAAACGAGGGTTATAAAACGTGGCTTGTTCTTCATTTTGATCGACATCGATACTGGATGCTCGAAGCCGCCAAGCATTATCTCCTTCAGGACACGAAGTGATGGAGCCATCTTCAATTTCATACACGGCTTTCCCCGTTTTGGAAATGTAAGCAGCATGTCCTCGGCCGGGCTGACATAGGAATTGATATTGCGTATTTTCCAGTGTCATTTGATCCGTATTTAAGTTATTAGTGGCGCGATCTGAGGTTGTTTTTACTTGGCCGTCACTAAATTTAACGTTGCCTTCTGCAATTACAATGTTGTCTTGTTGATGTAAGGTTACACTGTTGGCATGGATCTGTTTCTGCCCCTGAACGACCACTACATTACCTGAATAGGTTGCTCGTTCACCACTAATTGCTTCTAGCTTATCCGCTTCGACATTGATAGGCTGTGCGTTCGGATTTTCCGATTCAGGTTGGTTAACTAAGCATTGATCGATAGTGGGCAGTTCCTGCACACTTTTATCCACCGTGGCTTCTGCTTGAGTCTGTGGCGCAAAGAGCGCGGCGCTAATGGAAGCGGCTAAAAACGTGCGGGAAAAACGTGACATCGAGTTGTACTATCCTGTTGAGCTTGTTTGATTCCGACTTTAGGAGTGATAAGTCAATAAAATGTTCCCTATCATAAAGGAATTTAACGCTCCCGGCACTATCAGACCACAGCACACCTAAAAAATTCATAGATTGAGAGCACATAAATGCATATTTTTGGCAAAATATTTGGCGCTTTCTTCGGCTTCCTGTTTGGAGGACCGTTTGGCGCAGTCTTTGGCTTTTTCCTTGGCCATCAATTTGATAAAGCCCGTCAGCGCAGCCAGAACCCATTTGCTACAGGGGGCTTTAATTCCTCTGGTCCCAGCCAGTCAGAGCGACAAGAGGAATTTTTTAAAGCCGCATTTGCAGTGATGGGACATGTAGCAAAAGCGAAAGGGCAGGTGACGCAACAAGAAATCCACCTTGCAAGTGTAATGATGGATCGCATGAATTTGCATGGTGAGCAACGTCGCGCTGCACAAGAGGCTTTTCGTGAAGGGAAAGAGGCGGACTTTCCACTGCAAGAAACATTAGAGAATGTACGTTTTTTTACCGGTGGTCGGTTTGATTTATTACAGTTCTTCCTTGAACTTCAAATTTCAGCGGCTTTCGCTGATGGTGATTTACATCCTAGTGAACGGCAGGTTCTACATAAAATTGCGCAGGGGCTGGGTTTTTCTTCAGAGCAGTTAGAACGTCGATTACGTATGCAAGAAGCGGCCTTTCGTTTTCAATCCGCTGGTGGCTTTAGTGGGGGGTTTGGCAGCGAACAGCATCGCCATTCTGGTTCGGGGCAATGGCAACAAGCAAGCAGTCGAAATCGATTAGCGGATGCTTTTTCTGTGTTAGGTGTCAGTGAAGATGCCGATGCAAAAGAGATTAAGCGAGCTTACCGTAAATTAATGAATGAACATCACCCAGATAAGCTAATGGCAAAAGGGTTACCGCCTGAGATGATGAATATGGCGAAAGAAAAATCACAAGAAATCCAACATGCTTATGATCTGATAAAAAAAGAGAAGGGCATTAAGTAACGGACAACGGAAAGTTTTACTCATTCCCCCGATAACGCTGAGAAAGGGCATCGGGGATGGCCGTTCTCAGCTTTTCAGAGCAAAAAAAAATCCCAGTCATTGACTGGGATTTAAAATTTGGCTCCTCCTGCTGGGCTCGAACCAGCGACCTGCGGATTAACAGTCCGTCGCTCTACCAACTGAGCTAAGGAGGAATAAATTTTTATGGTGCCGACTACCGGAATCGAACTGGTGACCTACTGATTACAAGTCAGTTGCTCTACCTACTGAGCTAAGTCGGCTTAATTAAACAAGGTAGTTACCCTATTTAATAAGATTTGGCTCCTCCTGCTGGGCTCGAACCAGCGACCTGCGGATTAACAGTCCGTCGCTCTACCAACTGAGCTAAGGAGGAACAAACTTTTAGATAAATGGTGCCGGCTGCCGGAGTCGAACTGGCGACCTACTGATTACAAGTCAGTTGCTCTACCAACTGAGCTAAGCCGGCGCATATTTATCTTTTCATGGTATCGGTATCGCACCCATACTCATTTGAATAATGGTGCCTCGAGGCGGAATCGAACCACCGACACGAGGATTTTCAATCCTCTGCTCTACCGACTGAGCTATCGAGGCAACGGGGTGTATTAAACGAGTTTTCCGATCCTTCGTCAACAGTAAAATGCAAAAAAAAACTCGTTTGGTGATTTTCTATACTTAGTAGGCTGTTTTTGCTCATTTGGGATGGAAAAAGCTAAGAAAATTGAGGGGTAAAGATAAACTGGACTCTAGCAAAGTATTCTTCATTTTTTACTGTCAAAGACAATAAAGGCGTATTCGGTACGCCTTTATTGTTATCAAGAGAAGAAAGGAAGAGGGCGTTATCTTACGGTATTTTTAATGCTGAATTTACTTAACCATTGCTCAAGTTCATGAGCTAAACGAGTCAAGGTTCGGGTGCTTTGATGGCTTTCGATCACGACATGGCTTAAATCCGTACCACTTTGCTCAATCATGTTGATGCGTTGAGAAATATCATCACTCACTTGTGTTTGTTCTGCGGCTGCCGTGGCAATTTGGTGGCTCATGGAGGAGATACTTTCCAGAGCGCTAACAATTAACCCTAATGCTGCTGAGGCATTTTCTGATTCTGTTACCGTGCTTTGGCTCGTTTGTGCGCAGATCTGCATACTGTCAATCGCATGACGAGAGCCAGATTGGAGGTTTTGGATCATTTGTTGAATTTCTTTCGTACTGGTTTGAGTTCGTCCTGCAAGGTTACGAACTTCATCGGCGACCACTGCAAAGCCTCGACCTTGCTCACCAGCCCGGGCGGCTTCAATCGCTGCATTCAGAGCCAGTAAATTGGTTTGTTCGGCAATATCACCAATCACATTGAGGACTTGAGCAATATTGTTCACCTCATTATCAAGTTCGAGCACAGCCTGGCTAGCCGTTTGTAGTTGATCAGCAAGCCCTTGAATATTACCTACAGCATTATGGATAAGTTGTTGTGTTTGTTGGCTTTGCTTGTCTGCTTCATCGGTATTTAATGCCGTGTCTTGTGCTGAATGAGCCACTTGGGTTGCGGAAGAGGCCATCTCTGTCATCGCGGTTGCGATCATTTCTGTTGATTGTTGCTGAGTTTCTGTCAGAGCCGCAATTGAGTGGGAGCGTTTTTCGACTTCCGATAATTCTCCCCGTAAAGCCATCATTGATGCCTCTAAGTTTTGGACCAACTGAGCTAAAGAAAGGCTCATTTGTTGTACTGCACCATAAATACTGTCTTTGGGAGCTTGTTGTGTAAATTGAGTATAAATATCACCATCAGCGACCGCTTGTACTGCATTTCGTACATCGTTAGGTTCTCCACCAAGCAGTGCCAGTATTTTTCGAATCGCGTAAACGAGGATAAGGAAAATCCCCCCCGCAATGGCAAAACAGAGAGCAACTTGCCACTGTGCGGTTGACCAAAAACGGGCATTAGCTTCATTAAACCCAATACCGGTTCCCACCACCCAGCCCCAATAAGGGGTTTTTTGGGCAATCGAGAGTTTTTCTTCGATAGAGCCATCAGCTTGTTTTTGTGTCCAAGTATATTCCACAAGCTGTGAACGCTTATTGGCAAGAACATCTTGAATCAGTTTGCCCACACTGTTGCCTTGCCCATCTTTAAAATCGTGGAAACTGGTCCCATGAAGTTGAGGATCGAGAGGGGCGGCAATAAACATCATGTCTTTATCTGCGACATACACGTATTCGTTATCTTTATAGATGTTATTACGCATCAAACGCGTTGCTAATGCTTTTGCTTCGGTTTCTGATAACTTCCCTTCTTGAGACATCTTCTCTACTTCCAGCAGAATATTGTAAGCACTTTGGAAGTGTTCTGTGACGCGCGCTTTATTGTCAAGGTTACTGGCAACTCGTAGTGTCCAAAGCCCTGTCGCAGTGAGAGCAAGCAAGGCAATTAAGATAATTCCTGATAAAAAATAAGATTGAGTTTTCAGTTTCATATGCCACCCTCAAGCGATATTGAAGAATATTATTATGATTAAATTACAATAATATCAGCATAGAGCAAGTGAGGAGCGCAGGATATGAGGAAGTTAGTAAACTATGACAGGGATTAAATTTTTTACTCGAAAAAAGTGGTTGTTGTAGAAAGAAACATCGAAAAGGTGAGGCGGACAAAAAAGAAAACCCAGTCAATGACTGGGTTTTGAATAGTGGCTCCTCCTGCTGGGCTCGAACCAGCGACCTGCGGATTAACAGTCCGTCGCTCTACCAACTGAGCTAAGGAGGAACAGCTTTAATATGGTGCCTCGAGGCGGAATCGAACCACCGACACGAGGATTTTCAATCCTCTGCTCTACCGACTGAGCTATCGAGGCAATGGCAGCCTCGCGACTACCGGAATCGAACTGGTGACCTACTGATTACAAGTCAGTTGCTCTACCTACTGAGCTAAGTCGGCGCACTTAATCTATTGCTTGTTGTTGCGATTGCACCAACAATAAAATTCGTGGTGCCCGGAGGCGGAATCGAACCACCGACACGAGGATTTTCAATCCTCTGCTCTACCGACTGAGCTATCCGGGCAACGGAGCGCTATTAAACGGATTTTCCTTCTCTGCGTCAACTGGTTTTTATAAAAAAACGGAAAAATCGATTCAAACGTCGTTATTTTAGACAATTTAGTGATTTTTCTTATTTTTTATTAAAATCCTGTTTATAACGAGTCACTTTTTCAAGGTAGCGTCTGGCTTCTGCATTTGGGTGTTTTTGGGTTAAGGCCCAATAAACTTGGTTGGGCTGCAGAGCGTTGAGATTTTTCATGGCACGCTGCCTATCGCTATGAAACGTGCGTAAAACCCCACCAGTGCCTCCGTTGTAGGCTGAAATCATACTGTATTCTAAAGAAAGCGGTTGCTTTACCTCTTTTAAATAACGATTTTTGAGTAGATAAAAGTAGGCGGTGCCCGTATCAATATTATTTTCAGGGTTAAACAGATATTCTGGTGACGGCTCTCCAGAACGATTTTTGACTAAATTAAAAACGTCGCGCCCTGCGGTTTTAGGCACAATCTGCATTAACCCATAAGCGTTGGCCCAACTGACCGCATAAGGGTTAAAGCTGCTTTCTGTTTTGATGATCGCATAGATCAAATCTTCTGGAATATCGTATTTACGTGATGCTCGGCGCACAATATCGGAGTATTGATAGCTGCGGATCTGCATTTGATCTTCAACCATCGGGATTTCCACGTAATAGGATTTTTTAAAATCGACTTGCTTTACTTTGAGGTGATTCGCAATTAAATAATCAGCAAAACGATTGGCGCGCCAGCTCCACTGGATCGGTTGTTTATCTTGATCAAGCACCTGTTGATACAAAAAGGGTTGCCCCTTTAATTCAATGTTTTTGGATGAAAAAAGGTCAACATTCGCCGGATCGTCTGGCGTTAATAGCGTGGTCATGATCGCTTTTTTCAAATGAGCTTTGGGATCGGTGGGGGAGATGGTTTCTACCAATATTTTCCCATCACTAAAGTTAACTTCGGTGCGGCTTAGGTAGTTATCTATGTATTTTACATAATTACTTTTGCCGGCCATTTTTACTTCTTTACGTCCCCAGCGCTTTTCAATATTGCCAGAAAAACTCTGGATCAGTGCATCCAGTGCGGCGGTATCTTTTTCAAATTGCCCGGGTAATTGAGCGAGATTTTTAGCAAACCGATTGGTTGGCTCATAATTCACATCGTAAATACTTTCGATAAACTCTCGACTACAGCCAACCAATAGCAGCAAAGTGGCGAAACAATAGAAATATTTTTTCATGCATTTTCCGGGCAAATATTGCGAGGAAATCAGGGCAATCGCCCAAATTTCCAACGTTGATCCATTAAGGTTATGCTTGGCTTGGTGGGGTATAGCCTTCAATATGAACCTCTTTTCCTTCAAAGAGGAAATTGACCATCTCTTGCTCCAGCAGTTTACGATGTTCAGGATCCATCATGTTGAGTTTCTTTTCGTTGATTAACATGGTTTGCTTGGTTTGCCATTGGGCCCAAGCTTCTTTAGAAATGTTATCGAAGATACGTTTTCCCAGCTCTCCTGGGTAAAGCTGAAAATCCAGACCGTCTGCTTCTTTTTGTAGGCGAGCACAAAATACCGTGCGACTCATAATGATTTCCTCTTAATGATTTATGAATGAATTTCAAACGGCAGGCCACTGATTAGCTGCTTAACGGGGGCAGCTAAACCGACTTCTTCCGGAC
Source organism: Vibrio cincinnatiensis DSM 19608 (assembly GCF_900167345.1). Taxonomy (GTDB): domain Bacteria; phylum Pseudomonadota; class Gammaproteobacteria; order Enterobacterales; family Vibrionaceae; genus Vibrio; species Vibrio cincinnatiensis. The sequence continues at coordinate 72,208 of NZ_FUXB01000010.1, forward strand.
GAGTTAAGTTATACCAAAGACCTTTGTTTCCTTCCATGATGATGTCTGGTTTCGTGGACAGTTCCAATAAAACGGGGGTGATATCTAGATGGTAATGGCTAAAGGTGTGCCGAAAGGCGATTAACGTTGTCTGGTGTTGAATGTCTGATTCACGAATCCCACGCATAGCCAGTGTATGATGAATATCCTGATCGCTGTGTTGTGGGAAACAGAATAATCCTCCCCAGATACCCACTTGTGGACGCTGTTCAAGCCAAACTTCCCCCTGATGGTAAAGAATAACAAACCAAGTTTGTTTGGTAGGTTTTTCAGTTTTGGGTTTTTTGGCTGGGTAATCGAGTGGGTTGCCTTGTTCTTTGGCTATACAGAATGATGCCACTGGGCATAATGAGCATTTAGGTTTGCTACGGGTGCAGATCATTGCCCCCATATCCATCATTGCTTGGTTATATTTATCGACATCCTTGGTTGGTGTGTGTTGTTCTGCATGTTGCCATAGTTGATTCTCTACCGTTTTCTTTCCCGGCCAGCCTTCTACCGCAAAGCAGCGAGCCAAGGTTCGTTTTACATTACCATCTAAAATTGCGTGAGGTTTGTTAAACACAGAGGAAAGTACGGCTGCTGCGGTGGAACGACCGATGCCCGGTAATGCATTCATCAGTTCAAGTTGGGTTGGAAATTGTCCGCTATATTCTTCTACTACAATTTTAGCGGTTCTGTGCAGATTTCGTGCTCGGGCATAGTAGCCAAGCCCTGTCCAGTAATGAAGTACTTCATCTTGTTCGGCATGAGCTAAATCGACTACGCTTGGGAAGCGAGCCATGAACTTCTGATAATAAGGAATGACGGTTGCTACTTGTGTCTGTTGGAGCATGATCTCTGAGATCCAGACACTATAAGCGCTTTTGTTCTGTTGCCAGGGAAGGTCTTTACGACCGTAAGCGTCGTACCAAGTAATAATAGCCTTAGCAAATGGGGTCACAACTTACTCATGATAATCAAAAATAGTGGAGCAAAATTGCACCACAGAATGGCCTCAAAGTACAACCGATAAATTATAAGGGTATCAATGGTGAAGGAAGGGGATTGTTCACAACTTGGTTTTTAATGAAAAATCCTAGTTAGAGAGTGGATAATAACACTTGCACCACACGAAATTCTTTGGATAATCACACTCCCTTTCAGTCAAGATTAAAAAATAGACAGGCAATATCAATGAGTGAAGTCACCACGAACGAACGGAATGAAGACGGTAAAGTGATGCGTAGAATTCGCAGTTTTGTCCGTCGTGAAGGTCGGTTAACGAAAGGTCAAGAAGCGGCAATGAAAGCGTGCTGGCCAACCATGGGTATTGATTATCAGAATGAGCAACTCGATTGGGGGCAAGTTTTTGGCAATGATCATCCTGTCGTATTGGAAATTGGTTTTGGGATGGGCGCTTCTTTGGTTGAAATGGCCCAAAATGCGCCAGAGAAAAACTTTATTGGTATTGAAGTTCATAGCCCAGGCGTAGGGGCTTGTTTAGCCTCGGCTCGTGATGCTGGTGTGACTAACCTCCGTGTGATGTGCCATGATGCAGTCGAAGTGTTTGCTCATATGATCCCTGACAACAGTTTGGCAACCTTGCAACTGTTTTTCCCCGACCCTTGGCATAAGAAACGCCACCATAAACGTCGTATTGTACAGCTTGAATTTGCGGAAATGGTTCGCCAGAAATTATTAGTTGGTGACGGTGTTTTTCATATGGCAACCGATTGGGAAAACTATGCAGAACATATGATTGAAGTGATGAATCAGGCTCCGGGGTTTGTGAACTTAGCGAAGAGTGGTGACTATATCCCTCGCCCAGCGAGCCGGCCGTTGACTAAATTTGAACAGCGTGGCCACCGATTGGGGCATGGCGTTTGGGATATTCAATACCAACGTATCAGTTAAGGCTGGACAACCTAGCAATGTGCGAAAGATACTAGTTTCGGCACAAAAGAACAGTAAAGCCAACATTGTGCTCATCATGATGTTGGCTTTTTTAATCGCTCGACTCTACAACAATAATAAGTAAAGCTCAGAACATGAAACCGACAGAACATATTTTGGCGACCATTCTGGATGAAGTTCGCCCATTAATTGGACAAGGTAAGGTGGCCAGTTATATACCCGCCTTAGCACAGGTCCCTCATCATAAATTAGCCATTGCCGTCTACACCAACCGAGGTGAGGTGATGAGTGCGGGGGATGCCCATGAAGGCTTTTCGATTCAATCGATTTCTAAAGTCTTGAGCCTCACTTTAGCGATGGGGCTGTATAAACCCGAAGAGCTTTGGCTTCGAGTGGGGAAAGAACCTTCAGGGCAAGCCTTTAATTCTTTAATTCAGCTCGAAATGGAGCAGGGGATTCCGCGCAACCCTTTTATTAATGCCGGAGCCATTGTGATTGCAGATATGCTACATAGTCGGTTATCGGCTCCTCGGCAGAGGTTATTAGAATTTGTTCGCCAGCTCAGTGGTGAGCCACAAATTGTGTATGACAAAGTGGTGGCTGCCTCTGAAATGTTGCACAGTGATCGTAATGCTGCTATTGCCTATTTAATGCGTTCCTTCGGTAATTTCGACAATGAAGTGATTCCTGTACTGAACAATTATTTTCATGCTTGTGCACTAAAAATGAGTTGTGTGGAACTGGCGAAAACGTTCAGTTATTTGGCGAACAAAGGGGTTTCGGTACAAACGGGTCAACGAGTGATCAGCGCCATGCAAAGTAAACAAATGAATGCCTTGCTGGCAACGTGTGGCCTTTATGATGGAGCCGGTGAATTTGCTTATCGAGTCGGTATGCCCGGAAAATCTGGTGTGGGCGGTGGCATTATTGCTATCGTACCCGGTGAAATGACCATTGCTGTTTGGTCTCCCGAATTGAATTCTTCAGGGAATTCACTGGCAGGCACTAAAGCGCTCGAATTGCTTTCCGAGCGGATAGGGCGGTCCATCTTCTAGGCCCTCACTGATATTACAGTGAGGGTTGGAGGTTAATCATCATCAACCATAAAAGCGGCAAGTAGATCATTGAGGAAGAGTTTTCCTTGCTCAGTGATCTGCCAATCTTGCGGGTTATCATGCAAATAGCCCATTTCCACGGCCCAGCGAATGGTTTTTTCTATCGTACTGAATGGTAGCCCTGTCGTTTCGGTAAAATCTTGCTTTGGGCAGGCTTCAAGCAGACGAAAGCGATTCATAAAAAACTCAAAGGGCCTATCAACCATTTCAACCTCATGTTCACTATCTAAATACGGTTTCACCATATTTTGATAGGCGGCTAAATACCCTCTAGGGTGTTTAATTTTTGTGGTGCGAATGATTCGCCCATCGGCAAAGCTGACTTTACCGTGTGCGCCACAACCAATCCCTAAGTAATCACCAAACCGCCAGTAATTGAGGTTGTGTTGGCACTGATAGCCCGGCTTGCTGTAGCCAGAGATTTCATACTGCACATAACCAGCTTGCGATAATTTTTGATGGCCACGTTCAAAAATATCCCACAGTGCATCATCATCAGGTAAAACGGGGGGCTGGTAATGAAAAACGGTATTCGGCTCAATGGTTAATTGATACCAAGAAAGGTGCGGCGGATCGAGTGCGATGGCTTGATCGAGATCATCCAGCGCTTGCGCTAAGGTTTGATCCGGCAAACCATGCATGAGATCGAGGTTAAAACTGGTTAAACCAATTTTGTGCGCAAGCTGAGCGGCATTCATGGCTTCTTGCTTGCCATGAATTCGTCCCAGTCGTTTTAATTTTTCTTCAGCAAAGCTTTGTACACCAATGGAGATGCGTGTGACTCCTGCTTTCTTATACCCCGCAAAACGCTCGGCTTCTACCGTTCCTGGGTTGGCTTCCATGGTGATTTCAATGTCAGGCTTAAAGGGCAGGCGTTGCTCTATTCCTTTCAGCAATTGCTCAATTCCTTGTGCCGAAATTAAGCTTGGTGTACCACCACCAATAAAAATAGAGTGTAGGAGACGTGGTGCCTCATTAAGACGATATTTTTCAATGTCAGTGTCGAGATCTTCCAATAACGCCTGAAGGTATTCCTGTTCTGGAATCTCTGCTTTTAAGGCATGAGAGTTAAAATCACAGTAAGGGCATTTTTGAACGCACCAAGGAATGTGGACATAGAGACTGAGAGCAGGAGGAGTAAGCATCATATTTTCTTATTGGAGCGGATGTTCAGTGAGCTGGGCAAACAGTTGTTTGAGTGCTTTACCACGGTGAGAGAGCTGTTTTTTACGCATGGGATCCAGTTGCGCAGAGGAGCACTGTTCTTCTGGCACCCAAAAAATGGGATCATAACCAAAGCCATGATTACCTTGAGTTTGAGCCAGAATTCGCCCTTCCCACTGACCATGACAAACAATGGGGGTTGGATCATCAGCATGGCGCATCAAAACTAATACGCAGTGAAAGCGAGCGGTTCTTTGCGCTTCTGGTACTTCTTTTAGGGCCTCAAGCAGTTTTTCGATATTCTCTGCGTCACTGGCATGATCACCAGCGTAGCGTGCGGAGTAGATCCCGGGAGCCCCATTGAGACAGTCCACTTCTAAACCTGAATCATCGGCGATAGCCGCGAAGCCGGTTTCTTTTGCCGCATGGCGGGCTTTGATAATGGCATTTTCTATAAAAGTGGTTCCCGTTTCCGCGACTTCAGAAACATTGAATTCACTTTGTGCGACAACGTCAAAGCCAAAATCAGCCAGTAAATCGGCCATTTCTCTGACTTTGCCTTGGTTTCCGGTGGCTAATACAATTTTTTTCATATTCTTCTCGTGGTTATCTTTGGGTTACGGCTGCACGTAAAATTTTTGCGTAAAACGCAGTTTCCCAGTGCCTTTATTTCCGGCATCTATCGCAATATCAAACGTGAGACTTTCTTCGTTACTAATACGAAATTCAGCAAGATAGTAAATGGCTTTATCTTCTTTGATTTCTCGAAACTGAAGTGAGCGAGTCTGACCGATAAGATTGCGAACCTGACCTGAAATATGCGCCTCTAGCGCTGGTTTACCTAACGATGCGGTATCTAACACACTGATGTTTAAAATAGCAGAGTAACCATTACGCGTTAATTGATAGCTACGTGCTACCTGTGGCGTTAAAAATGTAGAATTAAAGGCAGAATAGTGCACCTCAATATCTTTAATATTAATCGATTGTCCTGCATTACTGGGTAGGGCAAAGGCCGCCAGCAACAGGGCATAGAGCCATTGACGCATGGGAATTCTCCTCATAAAAAATGCCCCACAAAACGTGGGGATCAAAGCAAGGTTTGGATCTCTGCCGGGATAATGGAAGGAGAGTGGATATGTACCTGTTTATGGCGTCCCAATTCTCCTTTTTCTATCTCAATGGCTCCTTTGGCGACTTTGCACTGTTTGGCTAAATATTTGGTTAAATGAGCGTTGGCTTTGCCATCCACCGGTGGGGCGGTAATGGCAATTTTCAGTTCGTCACCATGTAACCCCACCAGTGCATCTCGGCTGGCTTTCGGCTGAATATACAGCCTTAAGCAGAGATCAGAACCCTCTAACCAAACCGCTTTCATTATAGTTGATACCAGATAGGCCCGATAATATCGCCCATCAAAAAGTTGGCAAATTGTAAAACAATGAACAGCACTAATACACTGAGATCAAAGCCGCCCATTACTGGGATGATGCGACGAATCGGTGCCAGCATAGGTTCGGTTAATTGATGGAACACATATTCAATTGGGCTGCGACCTTGGCTGACCCAGCTTAGAATAGCGCGGATCAGCAACACCCAAAAGAGTAAGCCCCCTGCTGCTTTGATTAGGGAGAGTAAACCTAAGAATAAAAAGTCGGTACTAAAGCTGACAGCACCATTTGAGGCGATGAAAATTAAGACAATAAACTTCACTACACACAATCCATAAGCGAACAGTATGGTGGCGAGATCAATACTGCCAATCGATGGGATGAGACGCCGTAGTGGAGCCACTACCGGTTGTGTAGCTTTCACAATAAATTGTGAAAATGGGTTATAGAAATCCGCTCGAGCGGCCTGTAACCAAATTCGTAAAATAACCACCATGATATAAATATCAAACAAGGTGGAGATTAAAAAACTCATTGCATTCATAAGATGCCCTTACTGCAGATTTATGGGTAGAGTACTGAAACCGTCATTCATTTAAAATAGTTTTTCCATCTCTTGCGCTCGAGCAACGGCCGCACGCATAGCTTTAGCTACAATGTCAGACAATTGATGTTCATTAAAAGTGCGGATCGCTTCAGCGGTGGTTCCGCCTTTGGAGGTGACTTGTTCACGTAAAGTGGCAAGCTCAATCTCTGGGTTTGCCTGCACCATTTCTGCTGCTCCGAGTGCTGATTGTTGAACGAGAAGACGAGCCGTTTCTTTATCAAACCCTTGAGCCATCGCTTCCGCTTGCATCGCTTCCATAAAAAGGAAAAAGTAAGCGGGCGCACTGCCTGCCGCAGCAATGACATGATTGATGTCGGCTTCTGTCTCTACCCAGCAGGTTTTACCGACCGACGACATTAATTGACTGGTAAACGTTTTATCTTGCTCTTGCGTTCCTTCGGCAGCGAACAGGCCAGCCATTCCCCGATTAACCAGAGCAGGCGTATTGGGCATCACTCGTACTAAGGCGGGCTGGCAAGCCAATAACTGGTTAAGCCGCGCTACCGATACTCCTGCAGCAATGGAGATGACTAACTTGTTTGAAAAGTCGATAGCTTGGAGCGGTTGGCACACTTCTGCCATCAATTGAGGTTTAACGGCCAGTACCACGACATCTGCTTGTTTTGCGGCAGAAAGGTTATCGCTGGTGGTCTGTACGGCATATTTTTCTTGCAGTGATGTCAAATGCTCTTGCGAAGGGGCACTGGCAATGATGCGCTGAGCATTATAGCCACTGGCGATTAAGCCCGCGATAATCGCATGTGCCATATTGCCAGCTCCGATAAAAGCGATGGTTCTCTGTTCCATGGTTAATCTGTATCCTAAAGTTTATTCTGTGCGGTAATCACGTTGACCAAAAATAGCGGTTCCGATACGAACAATTGTACTGCCTGCGGCGATTGCGGCGTCCATATCTCCGCTCATTCCCATCGATAATGTGTCAAGATGCGGATAAGTTTTTGCCAGTTGCGCTTGTAATTGCGCTAAACGCTGAAAGGCGGTGAGTTGAGCAGAATAATCCCCGACATTCTCTGGTATCGACATCAACCCTCTTAACGTGAGGTTAGGAAGACCAGAAATCAACTCCGCCAGAGGGATTAGTTCATTTTCAGAAATCCCTGATTTCGATGTTTCACCACTGGTGTTAACCTGAATTAAAACTTGCAGTGGTGGCTTATCAGCTGGACGCTGCTCACTTAGCCTTTGGGCTATTTTGGCCCTGTCTATGGTGTGCATCCAATCAAAATGCTCAGCAATCAGCCGAGTCTTATTTGACTGTAGTGGGCCAATAAAGTGCCATTCCAGTTTGAGTTCAGGGTGGTGCTCGGCAAAATACTGGATCTTATTGACCCCTTCTTGCACATAGTTTTCGCCAAATGCGACTTGCCCAGCATTGGCCGCTTCGAGAATTGCCTCGACGGGTTTGGTTTTACTGACTGCTAAAAGTTGCACAGAGCTTGGAGAGCGCCCACACTTTTGTTGTGCGCTCTCGATCTGTGAGGTGATCTGTTGAAGATTTTGTTGAATACTACTCATAGCCCGACTTTACTTAAGGAAAATAAATGGATATCTCAGAGTTACTGGATTTTAGTGTAAAGCATAATGCTTCAGATCTACATCTTTCTGCGGGTGTTCCGCCCATGGTTCGTATCGATGGTGAAGTGAGAAAGCTTGGTGTGCCTGCTTTTAGCCACTCTGATGTTCATCGATTAATTTTTGAAATCATGAATGATGCCCAGCGTAGTGAATATGAAGAACGGTTGGAAGTGGATTTTTCTTTTGAACTTCCTAATGTTGGCCGTTTTCGTGTGAATGCTTTTCACCAAGCTCGTGGCTGCTCTGCGGTATTTCGAACCATTCCTACTACTATCCCGACTCTTGACCAGTTGGATGCCCCTGAGATCTTTAGAAAAATTGCCAATTATGAAAAAGGGTTAGTACTTGTCACTGGGCCAACGGGTTCGGGTAAATCGACCACGCTGGCTGCCATGGTCGATTATATCAATACGCATCATAATAAGCACATTTTAACGATTGAAGACCCGATCGAATTTGTACACAGCAACAATAAATGTTTGGTGAACCAGAGAGAAGTGCATCGAGATACGCACAGTTTTAAAAATGCTCTGCGCAGTGCGCTGCGCGAAGATCCCGATGTGATTTTAGTGGGGGAATTGCGTGACCAAGAGACCATCAGCTTGGCATTAACCGCCGCAGAAACCGGGCACTTAGTTTTTGGCACGCTGCATACCAGTTCGGCGGCCAAAACGATTGACCGGATTATCGATGTTTTCCCCGGCAGTGATAAAGATATGGTGCGCTCGATGTTATCTGAATCGATGCGGGCGGTGATTGCTCAGAAGTTATTAAAACGGTTAGGAGGAGGGCGGGTTGCCTGCCATGAAATCATGTTAGCGACACCTGCTATCCGTAACTTGATCCGCGAAGATAAAGTGGCGCAAATGTACTCCATTATTCAAACGGGTGCGGCGCATGGGATGCAAACGATGGAACAGCATGCGAAGCAATTAATGGCTCAAGGAGTGGTTGAGCCTCAAGAAGTGCAGAAGAAGATCGAAGTAGCAATGTCGACTTTTTAAGAGAGGAAATGATGCAACTGGATCAAATATTACAGGGCATGTTGACTCATAAAGCGTCGGATTTATATATCACGGTCGCTGCGCCTATTTTGTATCGGGTTAATGGTCAACTGCAAGCGGAGGGGGAACCATTAACGGAGTCACAAGTAAAAACCTTGCTGACCCGAATGATGGACCTTGATAAGCAACATGAGTTTAGCCAAACCCGTGAGGCTAACTTTGCGATTGTGCGTAATGATGGTCGTTTTCGGGTCAGTGCTTTTTATCAACGAGAATTACCGGGTGCGGTGATCCGACGTATTGAAACCCATATCCCGACTTTTGATGAGCTTAAATTGCCAGAGGTGTTAAAAGAGTTAGCGCTTGCTAAGCGGGGGCTTGTCTTAGTTGTTGGGGCAACAGGATCGGGGAAATCAACGACCATGGCCGCAATGACAGGGTATCGAAACACTCAAAGTTGTGGTCATATTCTGACGGTGGAAGATCCGATTGAGTTTGTTCATCCTCATCAAGGTTGTATCGTTACTCAGCGAGAAGTCGGGCTTGATACTCAAAGTTACGAAGTGGCACTGAAAAACTCACTTCGCCAAGCCCCAGACATGATTCTGATTGGTGAAATACGCAGTCGAGAAACCATGGAATACGCGATGACATTTGCTGAAACCGGGCATCTCTGTATGGCGACCTTGCACGCTAACAATGCGAACCAAGCGTTAGAGCGGATTTTACATTTGGTGCCGAAAGAGCAAAAAGAGCAATTCTTATTTGATTTATCGATGAACTTAAAAGGGGTTATCGGCCAGCAACTGATTCGAGATAAGCAAGGTAATGGCCGACACGGGGTATTTGAAGTATTACTTAATAGCCCAAGGGTGGCGGATATCATCCGCCGTGGCGAGCTGCATGAATTGAAGCCCACCATGGCAAAATCTACGGAAATAGGGATACAGACCTTTGACCAAGCGCTTTATCGTTTAGTTATCGACGATAAAATCAGTGAGCAAGATGCGCTACACAGCGCCGATTCCGCCAATGATTTAAGGCTAATGCTGAAAACTCAACGTGGCGAGAGCTACACCTCGGGTGCCTTAGACAATATCAAAATCGATATGGATTAAACTTGTTTTCCATCCCCAACGTTGGTTGGGGATGGTCGAATTTCTACACTGACCACTGCCTCTCAAACCAGCTTTCTAGGATCACCACCGCGGATTGACAGTCAATCTTTCCTTTGCTTAACGCTTTGTATCCTCCCTGAGAAAAGAGTTCAGATCGTGCTTCTTTGGTGGATAATCGTTCATCATGCAGTTCAACGGGCAAGCCAAAGCGCCCATGCAGGCGATTGGCAAATTTCTTTGCTCGAGGGGTAATGGTTTCGAGAGCATTTCCTTGTAAATCGGTGGGCAGCCCAACCACTAATAAGTCGGGTTGCCACTCTTTGATCTGTTTTTCAATTTCATCCCAATGAGGAATGCCATCGGTGGCTTTAAAGGCTTTGAGCGGAGAGGCGGTTCCGGTAATTTCTTGACCGATGGCACTACCAATACTTTGGGTTCCATAGTCAAAGGCCATGATGGTGCGTGACATAATTAAATTCTCATAACAATATCGCCTTTAATTGTTATTAAAGGCGATAAAAGGTTAGGCATGTCCAGATTGAGGAGACAATTGAATGGGATCAATCCCCAGTTTTTTTATGGCTTTATGCCATTTTTCATGCACAGGCGTATCAAAAATCAAGTCGGCATCGGCTTCTATGGTCAACCATGAATTTTCGGTCAATTCTTTCTCCAATTGGCCGGGAGACCAGCCAGCATAACCAAGTGCCACAATATAGCCACTGGGCTCGGCATCCGTTCCTAATACGGTGAGAATATCTTTGGAGGTCGTTACGGAAATCTCATCGGTCATTTGAATGGTGGATTCATAATGATCTTTGGGTTTATGCAGAACAAACCCTCGATCTTCTGAGATAGGTCCACCATTAAAAACGGGTTTTTGCAGGCTTTGATCCCGTGACGGTGGGTAAGCCGGCTCAATCTCCACCTGCTTTAACATGCCACTGACGGTAATATCGATAGGTGCATTGATCATCAGCCCCATCGCGCCTTCTTCATTATGTTCGCAGAGGTAGATAACACTGCGCTTGAAGTAAGGATCCTGCATGCTTGGCATAGCAACGAGAAAATGATTAGTTAGATTCATCTAATCTTCAATCCTTTAGCGTTCAGGAGCCACTGGCTCCTACATGGATAAAGCTTTGATGCGACGTTCGATCGCATCCATCAATTTTCCGGTAATTGAAATATCAAAGGCGGCTTCAATTTCACGGATACAGGTTGGGCTTGTGACGTTAATTTCAGTCAGTTTATCACCAATTACGTCAAGACCGACAAAGATCAGTCCTTTTTCTTTCAAGATGGGAGCGACCGCTAAAGCGATGGCTTTATCCGTTTCACTTAGTGGACGGGCTTCACCTGTCCCTCCGGCAGCCAAGTTGCCTCGTGTTTCCCCTTTAGCGGGAATTCGTGCTAAGCAGTAAGGCATCGGTTCACCATCGACGACTAAAATTCGTTTATCCCCATTACTGATGTCTGGTACAAATGTTTGTGCCATGCAGTAGTTTTGCCCATAATTGGTCAGGGTTTCAATGATCACTGAAACGTTTGGATCCCCTTCTTTTACTCGGAAGATAGACGAACCGCCCATGCCATCTAATGGTTTTAATATCACATCCCCATGTTGCTGGCGAAAGGCTTTAATCTTTTCTGCTTTGCGAGTCACTATTGTCGTGGGTGTTAACTCGGGGAACCAAGCGGTAAAGAGTTTCTCATTACAGTCACGCAGACTTTGCGGCTTATTGACAATCAGTGCGCCTTCGTCTTCTGCGCGCTCGAGAATATAGGTGGCGTAAATATATTCTGTATCAAAAGGCGGATCCTTACGCATTAAAATTGCATCAAGTTCAGCCAAGGCTAGAGTTTGCTGAGATTTAAACTCATACCAACCATTAGGATCTTGTTTGACTTCAACGATCTTAGTATCGGCCATAGCGACACCTTGATCTAAGTGTAAATCCGCCATTTCCATATAGTGGATTTGATAACCACGGCGCTGGGCTTCTAACAGCATGGCAAAGCTGGAATCTTTTTTGATATTAATGGACGAAATGGGGTCCATGACGATACCGAGTTTAATCATTGGGGATCTCCTTTAGCCAAGATCGCCGAAGCGAACTTGTAGGGCGGTAATGGCGGTGAGCGCTGCGGTTTCTGTTCGTAGCACTCGAGGTCCAAGCAGCGTTTCTGCAAATTGATATTGTTCGGTCATGGCAATTTCTTGGGCAGATAAGCCTCCTTCTGGACCAATCAACAAACGAACTTTATTGACGGGGGCAGGTAGGGTATTGATCGAATATTGTGCTCTTGGATGTAAATTCAGTTTTAGGGCATCGCTGGGCTCTGCGCACCATGCTTCTAATTCCATAATGGGGCGAATCACGGGAACACGATTTCGGCCGCATTGCTCACAGGCGGCAATGGCGATTTTTTGCCATTGTTGCAGTTTTTTCTCAAAGCGTTTTTCGTCAAGTTTTACACCGCAGCGTTCGGATAACAGGGGCGTGATGGTATTTACCCCCAATTCGACCGATTTTTGGATGGTGAATTCCATCTTATCGCCCCGAGAAATGACTTGTCCTAAGTGTAAGTTAAGGGGAGATTCAAGGCTGTGTTCTAGGCGTTCAGTCACCTCAACCAGCAGTTGTTTCTTTCCCACCTCTTGGATAATCGCTGGGAATTCGGCATCAGACCCATCAAACAATCGTACTTCTTGACCGGGCTGCATACGCAGAACACGACCAATGTGGTTAGCGGCGTCATCACTGAGGGCAAGTGTGCCTAATTGGGTGATAATGGATGGATGATAGATTCGGGGAATGCGCATGCCGGGTTCCTAACTGATTGATGATATACCCAAGCGCTGTTTAAAACAGGATTAGGCGTGCTATGACTTCAAGCTATTCGGGTATATAACATGGAGGTTGATTCGATAAAAAACAAGCGTTACCAGTCAACGCGTTTGAGCATAGGGATGATAGCTCACTTAGCGACAACTGCAATGATTTTACCGAAGGCAAAACCGCAGAGCAGTGATGCGCTCTGCGGTCTATTTGTATGTTAAGGTTGGAGGATTGGGCATTGGTTGTACACGAATGGATTGTGGTGGCCCTGAATTTCGCTGATTCGTCTATCTCGTTCACACTCCCATTCATCTACGGGATATTGGTTATCCCAGACCTGCATCAATTGAGCTTGCTGTTTTGATAAACGAAAACCGTATTGTTGGCTCATATATAAGTAGGTTCGAGCAATCGCGCCTCGTGCCCGTGCGGGAGGCATAGCCTTACGCTGAGCAAAATTCACTTGCATTTCACACTGCCCGTAGGTGGCTCCATCAATGCCATTCCACTGGCTAAAATTAAAGTTAGAACGATCGCCATTGACTTCACCAATCGCTGGCGTCAGGTTATGGAGGTCAGCTTCCATCTTACGGAATTGCTCGTCATTGCGTGCGCAATTCTTTCGACCACCTTCTTGCCAGCATTGTAACTGATGACCAAATTGCCAAGCGGGAACAACATGTTCCCACTCAATACGATTGGCTCGCACCGTTTGTTTACGTACTTGGTAGCCACAACTCTCAAGATCGGGGACGCCTTTTTGCCCTTGCCAAGTAATGTCACACCCACAGTAAAAACTGACCGGATGGTGCTGATATATGGATACTGCCGCTCGTTTGGCTTGAGAAAAGGAAGCCGGACCCGAGGCGAGGAGAGTACCACTGAATAGCAGTAATCCTATAGTTGATAGCAAACGAGAATAAAACATAATTTAGACTGATTTTAGTATGGTTTTTCTCAGTCTAACACTCAAAAAATGACCTGCCTATCCATTGGGTGAGTTGAGCGGGTTAATGAGTCAGTTGTTTGCCAGTAAAGGTGAGTGGATACTGGCAGCGACGGCAACGGTAGGTTGCTTGTTGACGCAATACCTTGTTATGGCGACGAATAGAGAGTGGGTAGGTTTGACATGGGCATCGGTATTCGAACGTTTTACCTTGTACCGAATCAATATTGAATGAGTGAGTGGTGCGTGGGGGGCATTGAAATACCTGTAACATCACCTGTTGCCATTCCGCTCCATGAGGGCGAACGCGGCCATAATGATGATAAGTAATCAGATGGGCAATTTCATGGGGGATGACTTCGGTGAGAAACGCCTGTGTATTTTCAACAAATAAGATCGGATTTAAACGGATTTCCCACTGCTGGAGATACGCCTTTCCTGCGATTTTTCCACGCAGTTTAAAATTCAGTTTCGGCTGAGCGAAAGGGTAAGCAAAGTAGTGACTGGCCAGTTTTATGCAGCGTTGGATTTGCTGTTGAGCACGGTAGTGTAATTCAAAGTCAAGCAAGTGAAACTCCCAATAAAAAACCTCAGCCTGAGCTGAGGTTTTATTATACCCGTAAGAATACGTTTACTTAATACCGGCAAAGTCACGTAATTGTGCGGCTTTATCGGTCGCTTCCCATGGGAACTCTTCACGACCAAAGTGGCCATAAGCAGCGGTTTTCTTATAAATCGGTTGCAGTAAGTTCAGCATCTCTTGTAACCCGTAAGGGCGAAGATCGAAGAATTGGCGTACTGCTTCGATAATAATATCGTGCGAGACTTTTTCAGTGCCAAAAGTTTCCACCATGATCGAGGTGGGATCGGCAACACCAATCGCGTAGGAAAGTTGAATTTCACAACGGTCAGCCATGCCAGCAGCAACAATATTTTTCGCCACATAACGAGCGGCGTAAGCGGCACTACGGTCAACTTTTGATGGATCTTTACCTGAGAAGGCACCACCACCGTGACGGGCTGCACCACCATAAGTATCTACGATAATTTTACGGCCGGTTAAACCACAATCACCCATAGGTCCACCAATCACAAAGCGACCAGTTGGGTTGATAAAGTATTTGGTTTCTTTGCTCAACCATTCAGCAGGCAATACGGGTTTAATGATTTCTTCCATCACGCCTTCGCGCAGATCGGCGGTTGAGATAGAATCACAGTGTTGAGTCGAAAGAACGACAGCATCAATACCTACTATTTTGCCTTGATCATACTGGAATGTGACCTGAGACTTTGCATCAGGGCGCAACCATGGAAGTGTTCCATTTTTACGAACCTCAGCTTGGCGCTGCATTAGACGATGAGCATAAGTAATGGGCGCTGGCATCAACACTTCGGTTTCGGTACAGGCATAACCAAACATAATGCCTTGGTCACCAGCCCCTTGTTCTTTGGGATCCGCTTTATCAACGCCTTGGTTGATATCTGGTGACTGTTTACCAATGGTGTTTAGCACGGCACATGAATTGGCATCAAAGCCCATATCAGAATGAACATAACCAATCTCACGGACGGTTTCACGAGTTAACTCTTCAATATCAACCCATGCGGAAGTGGTGATTTCACCGCCAACCATGACCATGCCGGTTTTAACGTAAGTTTCACAAGCAACACGTGCTTTCGGATCTTGTTCTAAAATGGCATCAAGCACCGCATCAGAGATTTGGTCGGCAATTTTATCTGGATGACCTTCTGATACGGATTCAGAAGTAAACAAGTGTTTAGCCATGATAGCTCCAATCTTTGTAATCAAGAGTGACTCGTTAACGGAGTAACGGGTCAACAAAATTGTTCAATATGTAGGCGTTTCTACATCTAGACGTCTATTCTAGTTTTCAATGCTCAAATTACAAGCTCTTTTTTCGTTTATCTTATAGCCGAACGTTTGCCTTAATTCGCCTTGTTTTTACCTTTAGGCCGAAATATGTGGTAACAGCTTGCAAAAATAGAACAAATCACCAGCAAAAGGTTTGCAGAGGTTAAGGGGCTTTGCGACAATATCCGTCACGATTTTACTCATTTCGCTTATTGCTTTTTTAGGAGCTGACATGTCTTCTCGCAAACAACTGGCTAACGCAATCCGTGCGTTAAGTATGGATGGTGTTCAACAAGCTAACTCTGGCCACCCGGGTGCCCCTATGGGTATGGCGGATATCGCAGAAGTGCTGTGGCGCAGCCACTTAAACCATAATCCACAAAATCCTAAGTGGGCTGACCGAGATCGCTTTGTGCTTTCTAATGGTCATGGTTCCATGCTGATCTACTCTTTGCTGCATTTGAGCGGTTATGATCTCTCTATCGATGATCTAAAAAATTTCCGTCAATTGCATTCTAAAACGCCAGGCCACCCTGAATATGGTTATGCTCCGGGTGTTGAAACCACGACAGGTCCATTAGGTCAAGGGATTACCAATGCAGTAGGCATGGCGATTGCGGAAAAAGCATTAGCGGCTCAATTTAACAAACCAGGCCACGATATTGTTGACCATTTCACTTATGTTTTTATGGGTGATGGTTGTTTGATGGAAGGGATTTCTCACGAGGCGTGTTCACTGGCGGGGACTCTCGGCTTAGGTAAACTGATTGCGTTCTGGGATGACAACGGTATTTCTATTGATGGTCATGTGGAGGGTTGGTTCTCTGATGACACGCCTAAGCGTTTTGAAGCGTATGGCTGGCATGTGATTCCTGCGGTTGATGGCCATGATGCCGAAGCCATTAATGCTGCGATTGTTGCGGCGAAAGCAGAAACGACTCGCCCAACCTTAATTTGTACCAAAACCATTATTGGTTTTGGTTCACCCAATAAAGCGGGTTCTCACGATTGTCACGGTGCGCCTCTTGGCCATGATGAAATTCAAGCAGCACGTGAATTCCTTGGTTGGGAATACGCTCCGTTTGAGATTCCAGCAGACATTTATACTCAGTGGGATGCGAAAGAAGCTGGCCAAGCGAAAGAAGCTGCATGGAATGAGCAATTTGCTGCTTATGCGCTTGAATATCCAAGTGAAGCAGCGGAGTTAAAACGCCGAGTCAATGGTGAGTTGCCAGCCCATTGGCAAGAAGCTACGAACGCGATTATTGCCGATCTACAAGCAAACCCTGCCAATATCGCATCACGGAAAGCTTCACAAAATGCACTCGAAGCGTTTGGTAAGTTGTTGCCAGAATTTATGGGCGGTTCGGCGGATTTGGCGCCATCAAACCTTACCATGTGGTCGGGCTCTCAATCTCTGACGGCAGAAGATTTTTCTGGTAATTATATCCATTATGGCGTGCGTGAGTTTGCGATGACGGCCATCATTAATGGTATCGCTTTACATGGTGGTTTTGTTCCTTACGGTGCAACTTTCTTGATGTTTATGGAATACGCTCGTAACGCAATGCGTATGGCAGCGTTAATGAAGGTACAAAACATTCAAGTTTATACTCATGACTCTATTGGTTTGGGAGAAGATGGCCCAACGCATCAACCCGTTGAGCAGATGGCTTCTCTGCGTTTAACGCCTAACATGAGTACGTGGCGTCCTTGTGACCAAGTTGAATCTGCGGTTGCTTGGAAATTGGCGATTGAGCGTAAAGATGCGCCATCTGCCTTGATTTTCTCTCGTCAGAACTTGGCTCAGCAGCCTCGTACTGCGGAGCAAGTCTCAGACATAGAGAAAGGTGGTTACATCTTAAAAGATTGTATAGGCAAACCGGAACTTATCTTGATAGCGACGGGATCTGAAGTGGAACTTGCGGTTGATGCCGCAGAGCAACTAAGCGCGGAAGGCAAACAGGTGCGAGTCGTTTCTATGCCATCGACCGATACGTTTGATAAACAAGATGCGGCTTATCGTGAAACGGTACTGCCTGCTGATGTGACCAAACGTATTGCGATTGAAGCGGGTATTGCTGATTTCTGGTACAAGTATGTCGGTTTTGGTGGAAAGATCATTGGTATGACAACGTTTGGTGAATCTGCGCCAGCGGGTGAGCTCTTTAAGTTGTTTGGTTTTACCACTGAGAATGTGGTGAAGACAGCTAACGAATTACTGGCTTAATCTAAAACCGATTACCTCACGGATAAGTTAAGCCTTAGTGTTCACGCACTAAGGCTTTTTTTATGACCTCGTTTAATCTTGCTGCCATTCAGTGGGGATCGCTTTACGTATGGCATCAATAAGCAGCCTGAGCCTTAAGGGTGGTCGGCCCATTGGGTAAAAACTATACACATCAATAGGGGAGGATTTCCAGCCGTGAAGGCACATAGATAAATGGTTGGGATGGGCTCGCTCGAAGCATCGAGCACTCCAGATAGGAAGTAAACCGATGCCGCATCCTTTCGCTATAGCGTCGGCTTGCATAGTCAGATTATCACTTTGTAAACGGCTTTCCATTGTCGGTAAGGTGTAATAGCCCAGCTCTTTATGGTGCAGTTCAAACACTTCTTGATGAAAAGTTGTAAAGTCAATCCATGGGTGATGAATCAATTCTCGTGGGTGTTGTAAAGGGCCGTGGGTATGAAGGTAATGAGGAGAGGCATAAATGGCATAGCTCCATTTTCCTAACCGTTCTCTACGATAGCCCGTAGGTGACATTTGTCCGACCCATATGATTAAATCGGGTTCTAATAAATGGTTATCTAACTGAAATTGACTATGTAGCTTTATTTTTACATGGCAATGCTCTTGCATGAAGTTATCTAAAATTTTACTCATCCATCCTCTAATCAAACTGGGGTGAACCACTAGTGTGAGTTCTCCACAAACTTGATTATTGAGTTTATGAATTGCCTCTTTCCCTTGCTCTGCTACATCTAACAGTTGCTCTGCATACACTGAAAATATCTCGCCCGCTTTAGTCAGCAAAAGTTTATTGCCTTGGCGAGTGACCAGTGTTTGTTCTAAATCTGTCTCTAACTGTGAAACTCGACGGCTTAGGGTTGATTTGGGTTGTGCTAATGCTTTGGCGGCTGAGGTAAGGCTCTTGTATTGGCAGAGTGCATGGAATGCACGTATTGCGCTAAGATCCTGCATGACGGATATACCCTGTTGAATAGAAACTGAGCGGTGTTCCAAAACTGGTTTTAACCATTCCATATCTATCTCTGTTACACAGGGAGGAAATGTGAATAATTCCACTCCTTAATTAATAATTATTATCATTTATGGAGTGGTAAATGTCTAGGCTCAATTTAAATCAAGTCGCTATTGGTGTTTCTTTCGGTATCTTGATTTCGACGTCAGTGAATGCTCAGCAAGCGATGAAAACGGATGAAACTCTTGTAGTAACAGCCGCAGGATTTGAGCAGAGTGTGCAAAATGCCCCGGCGAGTATTAGTGTTATCTCCCGAGAGGAACTGGAATCTCGTTATTATCGTGATGTTACCGATGCGTTGCGTGGTGTTCCTGGGGTTATGGTGACCGGGGGCGGTGATAAAACGGATATCAGTATCCGCGGTATGGGTTCTAACTATACGTTGATCCTTGTCGATGGTCGCCGTCAGTCTTCTCGGCAAACTCGACCCAATAGCGATGGTCCGGGTATTGAGCAAGGGTGGTTGCCACCACTGCAATCGATAGAACGTATCGAAGTGATCCGTGGCCCAATGTCTACCTTGTATGGTTCCGATGCCATTGGTGGGGTGATCAACATCATTACTCGAAAAGAGCAAAAAAGTTGGTCTGGTAATGTCCAGCTCAGTACAGTGATTCAAGAAAACCGCCAATCTGGGGATGAGCAGAGTGCGAACTTTTTTGTTACTGGCCCTTTAACGGATGCTCTCTCATTACAGGTTTATGGGCAAACAACCCAGCGTGATGAAGATAATATTGAGTATGGCTATGGTGATAAATCACTGCGAAATTTAACGACAAAATTAAATTATCAGTTGAATGAGTTGCATACAGTTCAATTTGAAGCGGGGGTTTCTGCCCAAGATCGTACCAATCATGTGGGAAAATCAGCTCAGGCAACGGGATGTCGAAGAGCGTGTAGTGACAATGAAAATGAATATCGTCGAACCCATTTTTCCCTGGCTCACCAAGGTGATTGGGGCAGTGTTGGTTATTCAGATACTTATCTTCAATACGAAGAAAATAAAAATAAGAGCCGTGAAATGACGATTGAGAACACGGTGTTTAAAACCAGCTGGGTGGTTCCTCTCGATAGTCATACCACAACCTTTGGTCTGGAAGGGAGCCATGCAAAACTGGAAGATTTTACCTCTAATTCGATTTCGGATCGTACCGAGATTTCTAATTCTCAATGGGCGGCATTTATTGAAGATGAATGGGCGTTACTCGAAAGCTTCTCTTTAACGTTTGGTGGTCGATTTGACTATGACCAACACTATGGCTCGCACTTTAGCCCTCGTGCCTATGGTGTGTGGAACATTGACCCGAGTTGGACCTTTAAAGGGGGCGTTTCCACTGGTTTTAGAGCGCCGCAGTTACGAGAAATTACAGCTAACTGGGGGCAGGTGAGTCGTGGTGGTAACATCTACGGCAACCCAGACCTTGAGCCAGAGAAATCCGTCAACAAAGAGCTGAGCTTACTGTATTTTTCCCCGTCTGGTGTACACGCTTCATTGACGGTATTTCATAATGACTTTAAAGATAAAATTACCCGGGTTGCTTGCCCTACAGACGTCTGTACGGATGGATACAATGATTGGGGAAATGCTCCCACTTACCGAGTGAATGTGGATAAAGCTGAAACTTACGGCTCTGAAGCGACATTAGAATTGCCTGTGGCACAGGACATCGACTTTAAAGCCAGCTATACCTACACCCATTCAGAGCAAAAATCGGGTGAGTTTAAAGGTAACCCATTGCTGCAATTGCCGAAACATTTAGTGAGTGCGGACCTCTCATGGCAAACCACCGAGTTACTCAATAGCTGGACGAAAGTGACCTATCATGGCAAGGAAATGAAGCCGGAAGGCGGAGCTTCAAATAGTGATCTGATTGCTCCTGATTACACCTTCGTTGACATGGGGGTTAGCTATTCACTGACGCCAACTGCCACCGTCAAAGCCGCGGTCTATAACTTGTTTGATAAAGAGGTTGGTTATGAAAAATATGGCTACGTGGAAGACGGTCGTCGTTATTGGTTAGGGTTGGATGTGGCTTTTTAAGGTGCACCTTTTGATGAGCCTCCTTGCCTGAGTGCAGGGAGCTCTTTTTTCATCCGTTAAAATGAAGAAAAATGAGAATATTGGGTGAATCGTTGAGTATTAATCGTTAACATCGACCTATGAATGAATAGGACCTTCTCTCATGCTAAAAGTGGCGATTAACGGATTTGGGCGGATTGGCCGTAATGTGTTACGGGCCGTCTACGAAAGTGGTAAACATCAGCAGATAAAAGTGGTGGCGGTCAATGAACTGGCAAAGCCAGAAGCGATGGCTCATTTGCTGCAATATGACAGCACTCATGGACGATTTGCTAAAAAAGTTTCTCACGACCAAGAACATATTCACATTCACCATGAAAATGGTGAGGTTGACCGAATTCGGATTTTGCATCTACAAGCCATCCCATTGCTTCCTTGGCGGGATTTAAACGTTGATATTGTTCTCGATTGTACCGGAGTGTTTGGCTCGAAAGCGGATGGATTGCAACATACGGAAGCTGGTGCTAAAAAAGTACTTTTCTCTCATCCCGGCGCCGCCGATCTCGATAACACCATTATTTACGGTGTCAATCATGAGACGCTCACCGCTGAACAACGCATTGTCTCGAATGGATCTTGTACCACGAACTGCATTGTTCCTATCATCAAAGTGCTGGATGATGCCTTTGGTATTGACTCTGGAACGATTACCACCATCCACTCTTCCATGAACGATCAACAAGTGATTGATGCTTATCATGATGATCTCCGCCGAACTCGAGCCGCCAGCCAGTCCATTATTCCGGTAGATACCAAGTTGCATAAAGGGATTGAAAGAATATTTCCGAAATTTTCTAACAAATTTGAGGCCATTTCCGTCAGGGTTCCCACGGTTAATGTGACTGCGATGGATTTAAGTGTCACATTGAATACAAATGTGAAAGTTAATGACGTAAATCAAACCATTATTCACGCATCTCGGTGTACATTAGATGGCATTGTTGACTATACTGAAGCACCGCTGGTTTCCATCGATTTCAACCATGATCCCCACAGTGCGATTGTGGATGGCAATCAAACGCGAGTAAGTAATGGGCAGCTGGTAAAAATGCTTGTCTGGTGCGATAACGAATGGGGATTTGCTAACCGTATGTTGGATACTGCGTTGGCGATGCAGGCCGCAAAATGACGGTTTAAACGTTCAGAGATATTTTATTTTTCGCATTGAAATAAATAAATCTCTCCCCCATATCAGTAAGCAGCTTGAGAATTTACAGGCTCGGCAGGATCGCCGAGTTGATGAAAAACTTCAATTTCTTTAAATATTTGAGAGGACAAACTATGTCTGTAATCAAGATGACTGACCTGGATTTAGCAGGTAAACGTGTATTTATCCGTGCTGATCTAAACGTGCCAGTAAAAGAGGGTAAAGTGACCTCTGATGCTCGTATCCTTGCATCACTACCAACCATCAAGCACTGTTTAGCAGCGGGCGCAAAAGTAATGGTGACTTCTCACCTAGGCCGCCCAACGGAAGGTGAATACGCAGAAGAGTTCTCTCTACAGCCTGTTGTTAACTACCTAAATGACGCGCTTGATTGCGACGTAAAATTAGCCAAAGATTACCTTGAGGGTATCGAGCTTAATGCTGGTGAATTGGTGGTTCTAGAAAACGTTCGCTTTAACAAAGGCGAGAAGAAAAACGAAGAAGAATTGTCTAAGAAATACGCAGCGCTGTGTGACGTATTTGTGATGGATGCATTTGGTACGGCTCACCGTGCACAAGCTTCAACTCACGGTGTGGGTATGTTTGCTCCTATCGCTTGTGCTGGCCCTCTTTTGGCTAACGAACTTGAAGCATTAGGCAAAGCGATGGATAAACCAGCTCGCCCAATGGTTGCTATCGTTGGTGGTTCTAAAGTTTCCACTAAACTGACGGTTCTTGAGTCATTGTCTAAGATTGCTGACCAACTTGTAGTGGGTGGTGGTATTGCCAACACCTTTATCGCAGCCGCTGGCCATAATGTGGGTAAATCACTTTATGAAGCTGACTTAGTGGAAACCGCTAAAAAATTAATGGAAGAGTGTGCGATTCCTGTTGCTACTGACGTGGCTTGTGCGAAAGCCTTTGACGAAAACGCAGAAGCAGAAATCAAACACGTTTCTGAAGTTCAAGACGACGATATGATCTTCGACCTTGGCCCTGAATCAACAGCACAACTGGCTGAAATTCTTAAAAACGCAAAAACCATTCTATGGAATGGCCCTGTTGGCGTATTTGAATTCAAAAACTTCGAAGCTGGTACTCGCGGTATTTCTGAAGCGATTGCTGCTTCTGAAGGTTTCTCTGTTGCTGGTGGTGGTGATACGTTGGCGGCAATCGATAAGTTCGGTATCAAAGCTGATGTCTCTTATATCTCTACTGGCGGCGGTGCCTTCCTTGAGTTTGTGGAAGGTAAAGTATTACCAGCAGTAGAAATGCTAGAAGCACGCGCGAAAGCATAACGACGATGAGAGCGGGGGGTAACTCCCGCTTTCTTGTTTGCTGCACGAGGGTATTTATTCTGCTAGAATAGCGCCAGTTGTGAGCAAACGTTTGCAAGAATGTAAACTTAACTGTTTTATTTTTAAACGACAGAAAAAATAGGATCAAATCCATGTCTAAGATCTTCGATTTCGTAAAACCTGGTGTGATTTCTGGTGATGACGTACAGAAAGTATTTGCTGTAGCGAAAGAGCATAACTTTGCTCTACCTGCTGTTAACGTTGTCAATACTGACTCTATCAACGCAGTACTAGAAGCCGCGGCCAAAGTGAAAGCACCGGTAGTGGTGCAGTTCTCTAACGGTGGCGCTGCTTTCTTTGTTGGTAAAGGCGTTAAACTTGAAGGCCAAGGTGCCCAAATCCTTGGTGCCGTGGCTGGTGCAAAATACGTTCACGCTGTTGCTGAAACTTACGGTGTGCCAGTGATTCTACACACTGACCACGCTGCGAAGAAATTACTGCCTTGGATCGATGGTCTACTTGATGCTGGCGAAGAGTTCTTTGCTCAAACAGGTAAGCCTCTGTTTTCTTCTCACATGCTAGATCTTTCTGAAGAGACTCTAGAAGAAAACGTTGAAACGTGTGCGAAATACCTAGAGCGTATGGCGAAAATGGGTATGACCATCGAAATCGAACTTGGTTGTACTGGCGGTGAAGAAGACGGCGTTGATAACTCAGATATGGATTCTTCTGAGCTGTACACTTCACCTGAAGACGTTGCTTATGCTTATGAAAAACTAAGCGCAGTTAGCCACCGTTTCACTATTGCCGCTTCTTTTGGTAACGTACACGGTGTTTACCAAGCGGGTAACGTTGTACTAACTCCAACTATCCTTCGTGATTCTCAAGCGTATGTTTCTGAGAAATTTGGCCTTCCAGCTAACTCTCTAAACTTCGTATTCCACGGTGGTTCAGGTTCTTCTGAAGCTGAAATCAAAGAGTCAATCAGCTACGGTGTTATCAAAATGAACATCGATACCGATACTCAGTGGGCAACTTGGGATGGTATCCGTAAGTATGAAGCTGAAAACCACGATTACCTACAAGGCCAAATCGGTAACCCAACTGGTGAAGCTGCACCAAACAAAAAATACTACGATCCACGTGTATGGCTACGTGCAGGCCAAACTTCAATGGTGGCTCGTCTTGAGAAAGCTTTTGCAGACCTTAACGCCGTTAACGTACTGTAATTAGTGTTTAGTTAGTCATTAGCCGCCCTTGTTGGGGCGGCTTTTTTTATAGCTAGTGATTAGGAAATAGATCTGCTAGTTTAAAGAATAATCTTATGTTTGCTGAGATTTAAATAAGTATACTTTGTGTGGAGATATTACATAGAGCAGTTGTCACTCCTTTGTATACATCAAACCAAAAGAATATCGATATCATTGATTGTAGAGGATATACAAGATGGCGAATGAGTCAGTGGGACTTGAAGTTCCTGGCGTTGAAAGTTTACATCAGGTCAATAGTTGGCTAACCAATAACTCAGATTTATTTATTCAATATGGTGTGAATATTATTTCTGCTATTTTGATTTTGTTTATTGGTAACCTGATTGTCAAAACGATTGCAGGTAGTGTAGCAAACGTGTTGATGAAAAAAGAGATGGATAAGGCGGTTGTCGATTTTATCCAAGGCATCGTACGTTACACACTATTCATTATTGTATTGGTTGCCGCATTAAGTCGTATTGGCGTTCAAACCGCGTCCGTTGTGGCAATTATCGGTGCGGCGGGTTTAGCGGTGGGTTTAGCGCTGCAAGGTTCGCTATCCAACTTTGCTGCTGGAGTGTTAATCGTTGCTTTCCGTCCGTTTAAATCCGGTGACTATATTGAAGTGGCTGGAACCGCTGGATCGGTTGATTCGATCCATATTTTTCAGACAATTTTAAAAACACCCGATAACAAAATGGTGGTATTACCTAACTCAGCGGTAGTGAATGGCGCAATTGTCAATTATTCACGCCATGCTACACGTCGTGTTGATTTACTGATTGGCGTATCTTATAAATCGGATCTAAATAAAACCAAGCAGGTACTGCGTGATGTGGTTGAGCGCGATCCTCGGGTATTAAAAGATCCTGCTGTTCGAGTTGAAGTACATCAACTCGGTGAATCATCGATTAATTTTATCGTTCGCCCTTGGGTGAAAAGTACCGATTATTGGCCCGTTTACTGGGAATTGTTGCACAAAATTAAAGAAGGACTGGATGAAAATGGTATCGAGATTCCATTCCCTCAAATGGATGTTCATTTAAATAAATTGAACTGATCCCAGTCAGCATGACAGAAAAAATAACGAAGGCTAGCCTTCGTTATTTTTTAGGTTTATATACCGCTACACATTCCTGTTATGACCAATAGCGTTAATAAAACGTCTGGTAGAGGCCTTTTTGCAGATAACTCACAAAGACTTTACATCGATTTCGTTATGATGAGGCAATATCAATATTGGTCTAGTCAAGGTACAAGGACTCAGCGTCAATCTGGTCTGGAAAAATCATTTATCCAAAGAAGGTGAGTTATATGAAATGGTTCCCTCAGTTTGCGATTGCTTTGTGTAGCTTTACCGCTGCATGCGTTCAGGCTCAGTCGTTAAATTTTCCTCATATTGTGACTTCAGGATATGGTGAAGTCACCGCAGTGCCTGATCGTGCCCAATTCTCAGTCAAAGTCGTTGAAACGAATATGAATGCTGAGCAAGCCAAAGCGACAGTTGATAAGGTTGTGGCTGAATTTACCTCGCAATTGAAGCAATCGGGGGTTGAGGCTCAAGATATTTCTAGCTCTAATCTCTATTTAACGCCGCAATACCATTACCCTAAATCGGGTCAGCCAGAGTTGGTTGGCTACCGCGCTCAACGCAGTATTACTGTAGAAGTGGCGAAGGTGAGCCAGCTTAATCAATACTTAGATTTAGCCTTGGCACAAGGTATTAATCAAGTTGATAACGTACAGTTGAAAGTCAGTGAACAAGAAAAATACCAAGCACAAGCAAGAATGGCCGCCATCACGGACGCAAAGAAAAAAGCGGCATCGCTAGCGTCTGGTTTCCAAGCTAAATTGGGAGGGGTATGGCGTATTGAATACAGCTCCATGACACCTCAGCCTATGCTAATGCGTAGCGCAAGCATGAACGACAAAGCATCGGTTAATGACACTTACCAAGACTCGAGTTTGATTATCCGTGACAGAGTGGATGTTATTTATAAATTGGTTCCTTAGGCTCATTCATCAGGCCCTTTTTCTCGGGCCTGATGTCGTTTGGTTGAGAGGGATATTCTGTTTGAAATAATTTAGCATGATGAACAGGCAGTTTTATATTCAGTAAAAAACAAATGCTGTTATAATGTCCACTTTACTGTGGCATTTTATGTTTGAATAGGGTTATGAGACTTTCTAGAATTGTTATTTTTCTTCTCATTACCACGGTTCTGATCACCTCTGCCACCATTATCTACTACCTGCAACGTTACCAGCAGGTGACTCAAGCGAACATCTCGCGGACAGCTCAACTCGCACTCAATCAACTGAATTATACGGTTCGTGAATATACCAATATTCAAGACCAGCTTTTTTCTGTGGTCAATTTGCTGAGCCATGGACAAGCGACGCACTATTATGCCCGCACCACCAGTGAATTTAATCAGTTGAACTTGGAAACAATTTTTGTCTCCGTTGCAGAAAATCAAAAATGGTATAACTCGATTCTTTTTCTTGATGTTGATGGGCAAGTTAAGATCAACGTCGATTATTCGTCAGTTCATCAACGGGCGAACGTCAGTGATAGCGGTTTTCTTTACCCTCATCGTGATTTACGCCGTTATGCGGAGCGGTTAGGTCAAGATCAAGTTGGAATCTGGGGAATGGAGGGAGATAAAGCGAACTTTCCTCCATCATTGCAACTGCTCACTCCCATTACTATCTTTGGGCAGCGCTATGGCTATATCGTGGTTGATGTCGATCTTTGGCGCTTATCCCATCGTCTCAATTACGCGTTAGAAGCGGATTTTCAGCCCAAAATCATGACTGATCAAGGCGTTTACCTTAGCCAACGTTTAGCGCACAGTGCGTTAATGAAGCCGGATATTTACGTCGATGATTTTTCCGATCAATTTCCTGATACTTGGCAAGCGATGTTGGGTGAACGTCGTGGTTATCGGTTTGATAATGGACATCTTATTGTCTTTCATCGAATGGAGCTTTCTGAATTACAGACGCTTTATTTAGTGATTAATTTAACACCTGATCAGCTTGCTCAGCGGGCCGCCCGTGATTTGAATGATCTTGTAAAAGAAGGCATTTTTGTTTTCTTATTAGTCCTTATCTTTGTACTACCTACAGTGTCAATGCTCTTGCATTACCATCGGCGTAATATGGAAAGTAAACTGGCCAGAGCGGCACTCAGTGGTATGTCTGCGGTGATGATTTCAGATAAGTCGCATCAAGTGATGATGGTCAATGATGAATTTGAGAAAATTACGGGCTTATCTCGGCCTTGGGCATTAGGGCGTAACGCTCTAAAAGTGTTACTTTCTCATCATGGCATTCAGTTTGTGATGGAAGTTTTAGAAACGGTTTCTGCTAATCATTTATGGGAGGGTGAAGTTGAATTCACTACTCCTCAAGGCCAGATGCTGACGACCATTATTCGCATTCAAGCTATTTTTGAAGGTGGAGAGGTGAGCTACTACATCACTTCTATTGTCGATATTAGTGAGCGAAAAATTTTAGAAAACAAACTGCGAGAGCTGAGTGAGAAAGATGCGCTGACCCATATATGGAATCGTCGTAAATTTGAACAAGAACTACGTATCCAAAGTCAGTTGATTGAACGTTATGGTGAGCAGCAGCAAACGTGTTTGGCCTTGCTTGATATAGATTTCTTCAAGCGAGTCAATGATGAACAAGGACATGATCAAGGTGATCGAGTGATTAGTGCTATTGCCCACCAACTATTAGCTCTACTACGCAGTACGGATTTTGTCGCCAGAATTGGTGGGGAAGAATTTGCCATTATCATGCCGCATACCCACCTTGAAGAAGCGTATTTAGTGCTTGATCGGATAAGAAAGGGGATTGATTCAGAAGAAAGCCTTCCCGTTACCATCAGTGCAGGCCTTACTGACATGACTGAAGATGTCACCCGCTCTTACAAATGTGCAGATATTGCCCTTTATGAGGCTAAAACATTAGGGCGTAACCAAGTGGCTATTTGCCGTAGCAGCGATGATATTGCTTAATCTCTCTCCTGATATTGTGACGAAGGTCCGGTTTTACTGTTTTTGAGCTAAACTAAAGAAGAGTCGAAGAGCAATAGCGATATTTCTAATATGAACAAAAACGAGGTTGCTCGGAATGGGTCTCGTCGGAAATGACGCTTTCGAAACGGAGATGGTGAGGTAGAATATGCTCTATCTTTTTCTTGTGAGGCTAACCATTAGCGCTTTATTGGTGCTTGGTGTGCAGATTAGTGCTCTTTATTTCCTTCTTATGATAGTGCTGCTGAATACTCATCATAAAGAGTTTTTTGGTTGGTAGCTTAAAAATAACAATAAAAATCGGGGCATTAGCCCCGATTTTTATTGTTTAATACCATGCAGATATCAATTATAGCACGTGTACTGATGTGGTATTGGTTGTGCCTGAAGCAACTAATGCCCCAGAAACCATAACGGCGATATCGCCTTTTTTACCTAAGCCAGACTCCAGAGCAATTTCTTTACCTAAACGGTAGAAATCATCGGTGCTGTCAATAGCGTTTACGACAACAGGCGTAATACCTTTGCTCAATACTAATTGAGCCGCTGTTTTCTTGTTTGTCGTTACAGCAATGATATTCGCGGTTGGGAAGTATTTACGTACAGAACGAGCTGATTTACCCGCTTCAGTTGCGACGACGATCAGCGGAGCTGCCAATTTTTCAGCCGTATCAACGGCACCTTTACATACTGCTTCAGTAATGCGTAGGCGAGGGCTGTCTAATCGTGAGCCGAGCTCTGCTTTTAACGCTGCATCGGTACGGTTTGCAATTTGAGCCATGATTGTGACGGCTTCAACCGGGTATTTACCTTTAGCCGTTTCACCAGAAAGCATAACGGCATCAGTACCATCCATGATCGCGTTCGCAACGTCACCCGCTTCAGCACGAGTTGGGCGAGGGTTTTTGATCATAGAATCTAGCATTTGTGTTGCAGTGATGACGACTTTACGAGCACGGTTACATTTTTCGATCATCATCTTCTGAGCAAAGATCACTTCTTCAGCTGGGATCTCAACACCTAGGTCACCACGAGCAACCATGATACCGTCAGATAACTCAAGAATTTCATCAAAGTTATCAACACCTTCTTGGTTCTCAATTTTTGAGATGATTTGGATATTTTCGCCGCCGTTAGCTGCTAATACTTCACGGATTTCTTTGACATCTGAAGCTTTACGAATGAAAGAAGCAGCAACGAAATCAACACCTTGCTCACAACCAAATTTTAGGTCATTTTTGTCTTTCTCAGACAATGCAGGCAGGTTAACAGAGACGCCAGGTAGGTTAACCCCTTTGTTTTCACCTAGTGCACCGTTGTTCAATACCTTACATTTTACTTCCGTAGCGGTTGTTGAAATCACTTCCATTTCAATCAAACCATCGTCGACTAAAATGGTGTTACCAGCAGAAAGGTCTTGTGCAAAACCTGCGTAAGTGACGGCAACCGTATTTTTATTACCTACAACAGAAGTATCAGTTGTAAAAGTGAACTCTTGGCCAGCAACGAGATCAACATCATCACCATTTTCAAGTTTGATAGTGCGGATTTCAGGCCCTTTAGTATCAAGCAAAATAGCAAGTTGCTTACCTGTGGCTTCCATGACTTTACGGAAGTTTGTAATACGAGTGCCATGCTCTACATAATCACCATGAGAGAAGTTCAAACGCATGACATTCATGCCAGCGTTAACCAGCTCAGTTAACTTCTCTACAGATTCAGTTTTAGGGCCAATCGTACAAACGATTTTGGTCTTTTTCATGGAAAGTGCTCTCCGGTAAGTAAATTAGGATGAATTTAAAGTTTAATTTAGTGTAATGCCTTGCTTTACAATGATCTCGTTAATGGCAAATTTCATTTCTCATTGCCAAACACCCTTCACGAGTATGTTTCACTCTAAAGCTGAAAGTCTTTCAACAGATCTAGTCATTTTATGACTGTTTATCTGAGGTGAAATTTCAGAAATCGACAACTTATCGACCTTAAAGAGGGATTGTTGCCAAAATATTTCGTTGGTTTCTGTAATTTATTTTCTTTTCGGGTGCGAATTCTATCATCTAATGAAGGCAATATCACGATTTAAGATTTGTCTTAGAACAAGGTTTTAGCTCTAAATATTAATTTTTTGGATCGAAATAAATGGACGTAAATGTTTCGAAGTGATTATAATTGGTTTCGAATCGAAATTAACGTAATCCGGTAAACATGTCTAAACGAAACACTCAGGTAAGACGACACGCCATTGCTCGCTTGGTTAATGAACAAGGAGAGGTTAGTGTTGAAGCGCTCTCTAGTCAATTTAAAACATCAGAAGTCACCATTAGAAAGGATCTTGCCTCTTTAGAGACCAACGGTTTATTGTTGCGTCGCTATGGTGGTGCTATTGCGCTTCCTAAAGAAGTCGTTGCTGACGAATTTAATGAAAAAGTTTCGATTCGAAAGTTATCATTAGCCAAGGCGGCTGCAAAACTGATTAAAGATCACCACCGGATTGTGATTGATAGTGGTAGTACGACGGCTGCACTTATTCAACAGTTGAATGATAAAAGAGGATTGGTTGTGATGACCAACTCTCTATATGTTGCTAATGCACTGAATGAACTTGAAAGTGAGCCTACTTTATTGATGACCGGAGGGACTTGGGATACGCATTCTGAATCTTTTCAAGGCAAAGTGGCTGAATCTGTTCTGCGCTCTTACGATTTTGATCAGCTTTTTATTGGCGCGGATGGCATTGATTTAGAGCGTGGAACGACGACTTTTAATGAGTTAACTGGCTTAAGCCAAGTGATGGCGGATGTTTCCCGAGAAGTTATCGTCATGATTGAGTCCGACAAAGTAGGGCGGAAGATCCCGAATTTAGAGCTCGCTTGGCAACGTATTGATGTCTTGGTCACCGATCGGGATCTGAGTGATGAGTGTGCCAAGCAGATTGAATCTCATCAAGTTCGAGTCATTCGAGCTTAATTACATCGAGACATATTACCTTGACGCTAGCCCACCTAATGGCCTTTGCTTGCTGCCTGAGGCTAGTTTCAAAAAATTAATAACATAATGGAGTTCGTATGTGTGGAATTGTGGGCGCAGTAGCGCAGCGAGATGTTGCTGAAATTCTAGTGGAAGGTTTACGCCGTTTGGAATATCGGGGGTATGACTCAGCGGGAGTCGCGGTAGTTGATGAAGAGAATCAACTAACCCGAGTTCGCCGGTTAGGAAAAGTACAAGAGTTAGCCGATGCGGTAGAAGCTGCGCAAGTGTCTGGTGGCACAGGGATAGCCCATACTCGTTGGGCAACGCATGGTGAACCTTCAGAGATCAACGCTCATCCACACATGTCTGGTGACATTGCCGTGGTTCATAATGGCATTATTGAAAACCATCAAGTATTACGCGACCTTTTGCGTGAACGGGGATATGTCTTCGAATCACAAACCGATACAGAAGTCATTGCTCATTTAGTGAATTGGGAACGTCGGACCTCTAGCTCATTGATTGAAGCATTACAAAAAGCGGTCAAACAGTTGGAAGGGGCTTACGGTACTGTCGTACTTGATTGTAACGATCCCAGCCGACTGGCGGTTGCTCGTTCCGGTAGCCCGATTGTGATTGGTTTTGGCGTTGGGGAAAACTTCCTCGCCTCCGATCAATTGGCGCTTCTGAGCGTTACTCGCCGCTTTATGTATCTTGAAGAAGGTGATGTTGCAGAAATCACTCGTCGAGAAGTGAATGTTTTTGCCGAAAATGGTGAACCTGTTGTACGCGAGATTATTGAATCTAATGCCGAGCACGATGCTGGAGATAAAGGCAAGTATCGTCACTTTATGCAAAAAGAGATTTTTGAACAGCCTACCGCTTTGATCAATACCATGGAAGGGCGGATCAGCCACGACACCGTGATCACCGAAAGTATCGGGGTACATGCCGCAGAGATCTTAAGCCAAGTGGAACATGTTCAAATTGTGGCTTGTGGCACCTCTTACAATGCAGGAATGACCGCTCGTTACTGGTTTGAAGCACTCGCCGGGGTCAGTTGTGATGTAGAAATTGCCTCCGAGTTCCGTTATCGCAAGTTTGTGACCCGCCCTAATAGCTTATTGATTACACTTTCTCAATCTGGAGAAACCGCCGATACATTGGCTGCGTTACGTTTAGCCAAAGAAAAAGGTTATATGGCGGCAATGACCATTTGTAACGTGGCGGGGTCTTCTTTAGTTCGTGAATCGGATTTTGCTTTTATGACCCGAGCGGGCATTGAAATTGGCGTCGCCTCAACCAAAGCCTTTACTACACAACTTTCAGCTCTGCTTATGCTGGTGACGGCATTAGGTAAACAAAAGCAGGTGATTGATAGCCAAAAAGAAGCGGATATTGTGCAAGCGTTGCATGCTTTACCTAGGCAGATTGAGCAAGCGCTCGCTTGTGAGAAACAGATAGAAGTGATTGCCGAAGACTTTGCCGATAAGCACCATACGCTATTTTTAGGGCGTGGTGAGTTTTATCCGATAGCCCTCGAAGCATCATTGAAGCTTAAGGAGATCTCTTACATCCATGCAGAAGCTTATGCCGCAGGCGAATTGAAACATGGGCCATTAGCCTTGATTGATGCCGATATGCCCGTTGTAGTCGTCGCACCCAGCAATGATTTACTAGAAAAGCTCAAATCCAATATTGAAGAGGTACGCGCCCGTGGTGGTTTGTTGTATGTCTTTGCCGACCAGGATGCGGGATTTGAGGCTGACGACACGATGAAGATCATTACCATGCCTCCGGTGAGTGCGATCACCGCACCAATCTACTACACCATTCCTATGCAGTTACTTTCGTACCATGTTGCATTGATCAAAGGCACCGATGTTGACCAGCCCCGTAATTTGGCAAAAGCGGTAACGGTTGAGTAGGGATAGTATTGTAGGAGAGGAATAAAGGATTGCTCCCTGAAATGAGCTTAATTGTTCTTTATTTCTCTCCATTATATTGTAATTGCACCGTGCAGTAAAAGTAGTCAATATAGGCTAGTGAGGATATATCAGAGTATTAAGAAGAAAGCCCAAGTATTTTTATAAGCTGGAAAAACATTAATATAGTTATACTTACGTTCATATTTAATTTTAAGGCTATTTAAACATCAACATGACAGCAGCAATATTACGCGCTGTGGATTCAATATTGAATGCTGCTTCTTTTAGTGCTGTTGATAAATCAGTTGCACGGGGAACAATATCAAATACGGCGTTGATTCCGTGATCGTGGACGATAGAGTAATCTTGTGACAAGCATCCGGCGATCCCAATGACGGGAATGTTTGCTTTTTGGCATAATCTCGCAACACCTATTGGGGTTTTACCATGAATAGTCTGGCTATCTATACGACCCTCTCCGGTAATAACAACATCAGCACCTTGGATAAGCTCTGCTAAATGAGTGGCTTCAATCACAATATCAATGCCGGGCTTCATCACCGCATTGAGTAATCCGTATAGGGCGGCACCTAGCCCTCCAGCTGCTCCTGCTCCTGGAACGTCTCTAATTTTTATACCCAATTGTTGTTCAACAATATCAGCAAAGTGAGATAGGTTTGCATCCAGAGTCAGTACCATATCAATACTTGCTCCTTTTTGTGGACCAAATATATGAGATGCGCCACTTACTCCACACAACGGGTTATCAACATCACATGCAACCTCAATAGTAATAGAGGCTAAACGTGGGTCGATATTGGATAAATCAATACGGTCTAGTTGGCTTAATGCGCCCCCACCGTATCCGAGTTCTATACCATTAACATCTAAAAAGCGGATACCGAGAGCTTGGCACATCCCAATTCCAGCATCATTTGTTGCACTACCGCCAATTCCCAATATCAGATGCTGAATTTCTAGATCTAACGCTGCCTTAATTAATTGTCCGGTACCAAAACTTGTTGTGATAAGTGGGTTACGTTGCTCTGCTTCGACTAAATGAATACCAGATGCTGATGCCATCTCGATGACGGCGGTTGAACCATCGCCCATCAAACCAAAATAAGCGTCTACTTCTCTACCCAAAGGGTCTAAAACTTTCGTCGGTATTATTTTTCCTTTACTAGAATCGATCAAAGATTGTACCGTTCCCTCACCACCATCAGCCATAGGAACTTTAATAATGTTAGCGTCGGGGATGATTTTACGCAGACCATTTTCAATATAAGTCGCCACTTCCAATGCTGTTAAGCTCTCTTTAAACGAGTCAGGTGCTATCACTATTTTCATTTTTTTCTCCGCTTAAACCCCAAATAAGTTAAACACACCCAATAACAATACGACACAATGCTGATGACTAAACTAACTAAAAATTGGCAAGGTGTTCTTATGTTCTTCATCTCTCCACGGAGGTGGCGGTGACGATTCGATTCATAAGAGCAGAGAAAATATATCAGAGTTAATACTAGTAGCTAATAATATTAACTCTGATACCACTATATAAGCTTGCTACTTATTGAATAATGGTCGTAGTTGTTCATATAAAGTGGTATATATTCTGCGTTTTTTAGAAAGAGATAAATGTTTTTCTTTATTAGGGATATGGTGCTGGAGAATTTTTGGCTGTACGCAAATTTTCTTAATAGAGGAAGCCTCTTTACACACTCCCAGTTGGGCAAGACGAGCCGCACCTAAAGCTGGACCTATGTCTCCTCCTTCGCGGTAAATTAGTGGCTTATTAAAAATATTGGAGAGCAATTGTCTCCAGTATTCACTTTTTGCTCCTCCTCCTATCAGAGTTATTTCACTGGGAATATCTCCGGTAATATGTAGAGCATCTAAGCCATCTGCGAGAGCAAATCCAACCCCTTCTAGTACCGCCTGTGCCATGTCTTGGGCAGTGGTATCATGCGTTAAACCAAAGAATACACCTTGAGCATTCGGATTATTGTGTGGGGTACGCTCTCCAGATAAGTAAGGTAAAAAAATCAGTGAGGTATCAGGTTTTTGTTGTTCAAGTTCATTCATCATGAGTGGAACGTTGTCAAATCCAGTGATTTTAGCGATCCAATTTAGACAAGATGCGGCACTTAAGATCACTGACATAGTGTGCCAAGTATTCGGTAAAGCGTGACAAAATGAATGCAGTGCAGATTCTGTGTTTGAGACAAAACCTTTGCTAACAGCAAAGTAGACTCCAGAAGTACCCAGTGAAATCATCGCATGGCCGGGAGAGACAATACCGACACCAATAGCTCCAGCCGCATTATCACCACCACCAGCGACAACAGGTATTTCCTGCAGCCCGAACTGTTTTGCAATCTCAGGGCTGAGTGAGCCGGTTATTTGATTCCCCTCATACAAAGCTGGCATATGGGTTCTGTTAAGTTGGCATGCATGCAGTAATTCATCGCTCCAATCACGTTTGCCAACGTCTAACCACATAGTGCCAGCAGCGTCAGAAAGATCGGTAGCAAAATCTCCGGTTAGCAGAAATCTTAGATAGTCTTTAGGAAGTAAAATTTTGGCGACTTGGGAAAAACATTCCGGTTCATGTTTCTGTAACCATTTAAGTTTTGGAGCGCTGAATCCCGGCATCATCAGGTTGCCGGTAATCGCTCTGCTCTCTGGTACAAGTTGTTCCAACTCCTGACACTCTACTTCACAGCGACCATCATTCCATAAAATAGCTGGACGCAGCACATGGTTATTCTTATCCAGTAGAGTGACACCATGCATTTGCCCTGATAATCCAAGGGCTTTTACTTCTGCAAGTGAGTGCTGTTTATTCAGTTCAGCTAGAGCATTTTGGGTTGCTTCCCACCAATCATGAGGGTTTTGCTCAGACCAAAGTGGTTGAGGGCGCGAGACAGTTAAAGTAGTCGTGGTAGAGGCGATAATTTCCCCTTCCTCAGACAAAAGAATCGCCTTGATACCAGAAGTGCCTAAATCAATGCCGATATACATATTCTATTCCTTGACGGTTATTACCATACTTGTTATTAAATAGGGTGCTTATTTGATTCTAGCTATTTATTTTCCCTGCTCAATTATGTTTTTTATTAATGGCATTAAGATATTTCACGACTCATTTTTCGATCACATTATCTTGGGGATTTTATTGTTAATCTGTATTAATTCCTTAACAAGGTAGTGGTTGCTATGGATAAAAACTATCAAATTTCACTGTTGTTCAATGCAAATAAAGTGTATGACCGGCAAATAATGGAAGGAATAGGTGAATATTTACATGCATCTCAAACGCATTGGAATATCTTTGTAGAGGAAGATTTTACAACGAATATGGAGCATTTCTGTACTTGGGACGGGGATGGTATTATTGCTGATTTTGATAATCCTCAGATAGAATCTTTGCTCAAAAATACCACAATTCCTGTTGTTGGGGTTGGTGGCTCTTATAGTGATGAGTCTCTGTACCCTGATGTACCGTATGTTGCTACCGATAACTTTAAACTGGTTGAAATGGCTTTCCAACACCTTAAAGAGAAAGGGCTGGAAAAGTTTGCTTTTTACGGTATACCAAATGACTCTTGGGAACGATGGGCACTAGAACGAGAAAAAGCATTTATTACGCTGGCTAGTCGAGATAACTATTTTCATTCTGTCTACCGAGGTTCGGAGACACACCCTAAGAGTTGGAAATATGATATGAATCGTTTAGCGGATTGGTTACAGCGCTTACCTAATCCTATTGGGATCATTGCTGTCACGGATGCCCGCGCTAGACATATCCTTCAGGCTTGTGATTATCTGGGATTAATGGTGCCTGATCGTATCGCTGTGATTGGCATTGATAATGAAGAAATGACTCGCTATCTGACCCGGGTTTCTCTTAGTTCTGTGGGGCAGGGAAGTAAATCAATGGGCTATAGGGCTGCTAAAATGCTGCATAGGCTATTAGAGCAACAAGAGCGTGATCCATCGGCTAATATAAAATCTAGCCGGATCTTAGTTCCCCCTACTCAAGTATTTGAACGCCAGAGCTCGGATTATCAGGCATTGAATGATCCTTATGTTATCCAAGCTCTGCACTTTATTCGGCATAATGCCTGTAAGGGTATAAAAGTGGATCAGGTGCTGAATCATATTGGTATTTCTCGATCAAATCTAGAAGCCAGATTTCGTGAAGAAAGAGGATACTCTATCCACAATGAAATTCATCACGTGAAATTAGAACGGGCAAAAAATTTATTGATTACCACTGAGCTTCCTATTGCTGAAATTGCGGAAACCTGTGGTTATCCTTCCTTGCAGTATATGTACTCTGTGTTTAAAAAAGCTTTCGGAAGCACGCCAAAAGAATATCGCTGTCAAACATCCACTATGAAATAACAAAGAAACCTACTATACACATATAGGTTTCTCTGTTTCATGGTGAAGTAATAACTATTGATTGATAATAACTTGCTCTTTATTTGTTGTGGCTGGTTTTTCCCATAATGCTTCTAATTCTTCCAAAGATCGTCCTTTTGTTTCTGGTACCCATCTATAGATAAAATAGATCGTAAAGATTCCCATAATACCGTATAGCCAGAACGGGAATCCCCCATTGAATGTTTGATAAATACGGCTTTCAGGATCGTTCATCATAGGGAAAGTCTGTGAAACAAAAAAGTTTGCTGCCCACTGGGCAAAAACAGCAATAGATAAAGCTTTTGAACGAATATTATTAGGGAATATTTCAGATAGAAGTACCCATACAACAGGACCGAGAGACAGTGCAAAAGCCCCAATGTAAAGTAGTACAAATACTAGTAGATAACCTCCGATAGCATTCATATATGCTGCTGTACCAATAGCAATCATACTGACTGCCATTAAGCTGGCACCTATCATCATAAGTGGTCTGCGACCGAATTTGTCTACAGTGAGAATCGCCACAACGGTAAAACTGAGGTTCACCGCACCAACCAAAATAGTTTGTAGTAACGCAATATCAATACTGGAATTACTAAAGCCTTTCAGGATTGTTGGAGCGTAATAGAGGAAAACATTGATCCCTGTGACTTGTTGGAGAACACTAAGCATGATACCAATCACAAGGACTCCCATAAATCCACCAGCGATAATGGCGCTATTATTACGCTGTTTGAATGACGATTGAATCTCTTGCCACTGATGTTCAACGTCTGATTTTGCTCCTTTATTTAGTGCGTTGAGTAGGGCATAAGCTTCCTCATTCCGCCCACGTAACACTAACCAGCGTGGTGTTTCAGGTACAGTAAAGAGTAAAACTAGAAAAAGAGCCGCAGGAATAACTTCCGATGCAAACATATAGCGCCAGCCTGTTACATTTAACCAGCTTTCTGTGCCAATAAGCGCAATGCCGTAATTAACAAAGTAAACCACTAACATACCAAAGATAATGGCGAACTGGTTACAAGCTACTAAGCCACCTCTCTTTTTAGGAGGAGCCACTTCAGCAATATACATGGGGGACACCATTGAGGCGATACCGACACCAATACCACCGATAATGCGGTAAATGACAAATGTCCAGTAACTTTCCGGAATTGCCGAGCCTATGGCGGAGATTAAAAACAGGAGAGCCGCAATTTTGAGCGCACCTCGCCTACCATAACGGGTACTGAAATCACCGGATAGAATTGCACCAATGACACAGCCAATTAAAGCTGAAGATGCTGCAAAGCCTAGTTCAGCAGCAGTGAGCTGAAAATAATGTTGTAGCGCTTCAGTTGCTCCTGATATGACAGCCGTGTCATAACCAAATAGGAGCCCACCAAGTGCCACCACCAAAGTAAGGTGGAGCACATTAATGTTGCGTTTCATATTTATTCCTCATTTTTATGTAGGGTCATAATATTCTTGTTGAGAAATAGGGATAAATAAATTACGGAATAAAACATTATTATTACGTTATTTAGTAAATGTGATATTAAAGCATTTATTTCAT
Organism: Vibrio cincinnatiensis DSM 19608; assembly: GCF_900167345.1. Lineage (GTDB taxonomy): Bacteria > Pseudomonadota > Gammaproteobacteria > Enterobacterales > Vibrionaceae > Vibrio > Vibrio cincinnatiensis. Next base: position 111,783 of record NZ_FUXB01000010.1, read on the forward strand.
TAAGCTATTGAAATCTATAGTTCTGAGTAAAGTGTGGTTCGACTCACATTTGATAAATATCTAAACCTACTTATGAAAAATCATAATTGAATTGTGATGTGTAAAAATGAAAATAAAACAATACCTGATGTTTGATTTATTTCCAACTATTCAGATACCGCGGATTGTCAATCACAAAAATTAATGAGAGTAAAATATGAAAGAGTTTTTTCCTAATATAGATTCAATTAAATATGAAGGTTTGGAAACCAATAATGCCCTTGCTTTTCGTCATTATGATCCAGATAAAATGATTCTAGGTAAATCCATGAAGGATCATCTCCGTTTTGCTGCTTGTTATTGGCATAATTTTGTTTGGCCGGGTGCTGATGTATTCGGACAAGGCACTTTTGAGCGTCCATGGCAAAAAGTGGGTAACGAAATGGAACTGGCGCAGATGAAAGCGGATGTTGCATTTGAATTTTACAAAAAGCTGGGTGTGCCGTACTACTGTTTCCATGATGTAGATGTGGCACCAGAAGGTAATAATATCAAAGAATACACCCGTAATTTTGCCCATATGGTCGACGTTTTAGAAGCAAAGCAACAAGAAAGTGGAGTGAAACTACTATGGGGAACGGCAAATGCGTTCTCGAATCCTCGTTATATGGCAGGGGCGGCAACAAATCCGGATCCTAAAGTTTTCGCTTATGCAGCCACACAGATTTTTAATGCCATGAATGCGACTCAGCGTTTAGGCGGAGAAAACTATGTGCTATGGGGTGGACGTGAAGGTTATGAAACTTTACTGAATACGGATTTACGCCAAGAACGTGAGCAACTTGGCCGATTGATGCAGATGGTTGTTGAACATAAACATAAGAGCGGATTTAAAGGTACAATTTTGATTGAGCCTAAACCACAAGAACCCACGAAGCATCAATATGATTATGATACTGCTACTGTATATGGGTTCCTTAAACAATTTGGTTTAGAGAATGAAGTAAAAGTTAATATTGAAGCTAACCATGCAACGCTAGCAGGTCATAGTTTCCAGCATGAAATTGCGATGGCGACCTCTTTGGGTATCTTCGGCTCGGTGGATGCAAATCGTGGTGACCCCCAATTGGGATGGGATACTGATCAGTTCCCTAATAGTGTTGAAGAAAACACGTTAGTTATGTATGAGATCTTAAAATCGGGGGGCTTTACCACAGGCGGCTTGAACTTTGATGCCCGCCTACGTCGCCCTTCCATTGATGCAGAGGATCTATTCTACGGGCACATCGGTGGTATGGACACTATGGCATTGGCGCTGGAAAAAGCGGCTCTGATGATTCAAGATGACAAGCTAGGCAAAAATATTGCTCAGCGATATGCGGGATGGAATGAAACTTTTGGAAAAGCGATTCTCTCTGGTGAACATAGTTTAGAATCTATTGCTAAATTTGTTGTAGAGAATGATATCCAACCCCAGCGTGAGTCAGGGAAACAAGAGTACTTAGAAAACTTAGTCAATCGCTATATTTTCGATAAGTAATTACTAACCATATAGATTTTAGCTATCGTTGCAGTTTCATATTGCCCCTACTTTATCCAGTAGGGGCAAGGCATTACTGCCCTTGATAGAGTATTTACCATGAATATTTTTGCTAGATAAAAACACTAAAGCGTGCTATTCACGCTCTCAACCTCTAACCCTGCCGCTTTCCATTCAGGATAACCATCTTCAAGTCGACGCACTCGATAACCTTTTGCTCTAAGGTATTCGACGACTTCAAAAGAGAGCACACAATAAGGTCCTCGACAGTAAGCGACAATCTGTTGATTTTTAGGAATTAGGGCAAGATGGGCTTCTAACTCATCAAGCGTAATATTAAGCGCTCCAGGTAAATGACCTTGATTAAATTCATGCTCGGGGCGAACATCGATCAAAGTGACTGTTCCCTCTTGTAACTGGGAGAGGAGCGTTTCTCGTGACACTGGAGTCAGTGAATCTTTCTCATCAAAATAGTCATTCATTATTTGTTTTATCTCAGCTCGATTACGTTCTCCTACGCAACCTAATGCTTTAAGAAGAGCCACTACTTCATTTTGGTTAACAATACTGTACAGGATATTTTTTCCTCGACGTTCGGTTTCAACTAATCGTGCTCGGCGAAGAATTTGTAAATGACGGGATGTATTGGCAAATGTTAGCCCACTGAGTGCAGCTAGCTCTTCAACGCTATGTTGTCCTTGAGCTAAGTACTCTAGCAATTCCAAGCGATGTGAATGAGCAATACTTTGCGCTACCTCAGCTAAAGTGGTGTAAAGCGTATCTTTAGGAGCATGTAGTGGCATGTGGTCTCTCTGTAATTGAATTTACCCGAACAATAAAAGGTTAAATTAAGGATCCTACATGGGTTTGTTCTTGACAGCCAGAATACAACGATCAATCATTCAACACAATGATTGAATGTTTAAGTTTGTTTAGCATAAGAAAAATAAAGGAAAGGATATGAAAGTACTCATTATTTTTAATCGTGAACCCTATGACAATACGGATGTTACTTGGAATGGACTACGTTTAGCAGGTCAGTTGCTTGACACTGGGAATGATGTTCGGCTTTTTTTAATGAATGACTCGGTTGATATGGCACGAGATATTTGTAAGCCGCCAGAAGGTTATGATTAGGATCTCTCGCAAATGCTTAAAGATCTGATTACTCAAGGGGCTACCGTCAAAGTTTGTGGTACTTGCATGGCGCGTTGCGGTATTTATAAAAATCATCCTTATTTTGAAGGGGCTGAACATTCAACGATGCAAGCACTTGCTGAGTGGGTAACTGATAGTGAGCGAGTGCTAACTTTCTAAATAACCTGAGAGCGGTTTAAGCCATCGTTATCAAATCTGTTTTTTTAACAGGAGTAATATTGAGCGATGGCTTTTCTAAGTTCCCTTGCCTTGTGAAGCAGTCTCTTTAAACATGCTATTTAGAGTTCTGATGAATGACGTAGAAATAAATCGTACTTATCCCTCTAACCAAACCTTAGCCACCTTTATTACCGCTTTGCGGATTGGGCATGGGTTTTCAACGGCAATAAGGGGTCGGTGTGGCTGCTCAGCATCAAAAATAATAAATTCATTTTCAGATAAATCGACAAACTGTTCATCAATAATATCTTCACTAAAAGCCAGATCTCGCTCTTCTAAATAATCTTCTGCGAGGCTTTGAAATGGATGCAGGCTAAAGCCAAAACGCTCTTCCCCTTCTAACACAATCTGTACATCAAGATATTTTTTATGAATTTCTGCTTTACGTTCATTTAGTGGTTGGCTGTGATCATCAACAATAAAGAAGAAAACCTCATCGCCTTCGAGTGTGTAGCGTCCATTACTTGGGTGAGTGGCTAGGTGTTGTTTGACAGTGTCGATGACATCTAAAAGTTTTGTGGGAAGCTGTGAATACTCTGCAAGCGCAGATAAATGGCCTTTAAACATGGTTTGCCTCTTGGTGGTTTTTCGACAAAAGATTACAGGAATTGAGAACCGATTGAATGGTTTCAACGACTAATTCATATCGTTTGGCTAACGGCGCGTGGCGTTTTGTGACCAAATAAAGGGGTTCTTGAATCTCTTCTGTCACGGGTAATACCGCCAGTTTATCTTGCTCAGAAAACAAACTCACGCAGCATTTCGGAACCACGCTAAAGCCGATTCCTTTCGCCACGGGCAGCAAAACTTGATGGACCTGATTAATGTAACTTTTGCTGGGAATGGAAGTGAGGTCGAGTTTGGCTAATTGTGGATCGTTGCTGTGTGAAAGATAAGCATGAAAATAGTGTTCTAAATCCGGATGACGTACCACACCTAAGCGAGGTAGGAGTTCCGTTAAGGGGAGGTGGCGATCATAGGTACTGGGTACCACAAACACTAAAGACTCAACGCCCACGATTTGGCTATCAAAATATTTGGTACTGGGTGGCTTAGTGACGAGACCGATATCAATCGCACCTTTATGAACTTGTTCATAAATTCTTTCATTAGGCGTAGCCTCTAATTCAATGGTCAGTTCCGGGTAAGTCATTTGCAGTTCAAGTAACGGTGAGTAGAGTAACCACGCTAGTGTGCCTGAACAACCGAGGGTACATTTCCCTTTAAAGGGTTCATCATGCCCCAGTTCTTGTAGCAATTGTTGCTCTTCTTCCAGCCATTTCTGTGCGTATTGGTAAACTTTTTTTCCGTGAATCGTTAGTTCAAACTGTTTATTAAAACGTTTGATAAGAGGGTAATGGCAGGCCGCCTCGAGCTTGGCAATATGTTGACTGACACCGGGTTGAGTCATATTGAGTTGTTCGGCAGTCTGGGTGAAGTGCCCGATATCGACCAGTGTTTTAAACGTTTTTAACCAAATTGGGTTGATCATGTGATAACCAAAAATTATTAACCTGAAAACATTTAATAATTTTTTATTTAACTTAGCAAGCGCTAGACTAGGTTTCCTAAATGGTTAAATCTGCTGATGAGAAGAGTTATGTCCGCGTTATTTGAATCTTTCCAGTTAAAATCTGTGACGTTAAAAAACCGTATTGCGATTCCTCCTATGTGCCAATACAGTGCAACGGATGGGGTAGCGAATGATTGGCACCAAGTTCACTATGCCGGCCTTGCTCGTGGTGGTGCTGGTTTGGTGATTGTTGAAGCTACGGCCGTTTCTCCTGAAGGGCGGATCACGCCTAAATGTTTAGGCATTTGGAATGAGGCTCAAGCACAAGAGTTAGCGAAACTGGCACAAACCATTAAAAGCAACGGCAGTGTACCGGGTATTCAAATTGGCCATGCTGGTAGAAAAGCCAGCGCCAACATTCCATGGCAAGGTGATGACCATATTGAAGGAGAAGGCGGCTGGGAAACCCTTTCACCTTCTGCCATTCCTTTTGGGGGGCATTTAGCAAAAGAACCTAAAGCGATGACTCTTGAAGATATTGAACGCGTCAAAGCCGATTTTGTGCAAGCGGCGCAACGGGCTTTAGCCGCGGGGTTTGAATGGCTTGAACTGCATTTTGCTCACGGTTACCTTGCGCAAAGCTTTTTCTCTGTTCACGCTAATCAGAGACAAGATGGTTACGGTGGTGATGCTAAGGCGCGTGGACGTTTCTTGTTAGAAACGTTGCAAGCAGTACGTGAAGTATGGCCAGAAACCTTACCGTTAACCGCTCGTTTGGGCGTGATAGAATTTGATGGTCGTGATGAAGAAACCTTGCAAGAAGCCATTGTCTTACTCAATGAGATGAAGGAAGTCGGGCTGGATATGGTGAACGTCAGTGTCGGCTTTTCGACGAAAGAGGCTAACATTCCTTGGGGGCCAGCGTTTTTGGCTCCGATAGCGGAACGTGTGAAAAAAGAGACGGGGCTTCCGGTCGCTTCCTCTTGGGGGATTGATAAAGCCGAAGATGCACAGCGAGTGGTAGCTGACGGTCAAATGGATTTAGTGATGATTGGCCGAGCCTATTTAGCCGACCCTCACTGGACTTATACGCTGGCGCGAAAACTGGGGGTTGATAAGCCATCTTGGACTTTACCCGCACCTTATGCACATTGGTTAGAGCGTTATGCTCTTACTGAGTGATTTTTTATACTTTTTTTGATTGATAAGTCGCACTGCATTTTGCATTGCGGCTTTATTTTATTCTCTGCGGCCTTGTTTGATTGGGCTGAACAGAAGGGATGAAAGCGCGGAGGGCTGTGAAGTTCACTTTTTGATTTTTGTTTTTTCGCGCTATGATTAGCGTGTCATTTCTATTTCTACACTGGTCATTATGAGCGATATCCCTCGCAGTTTTAGTCGACGTGATCTTTTTCGAGGCATGTTGGCCCGTGGTAAATCGGCTTACCAAGAAGCGGAAAACTTGCCAAAGCGTACCATTCCACGTCCTCCGGGAGCATTAGCGGAAGGGCTTTTTCGTGAATTGTGTGATGGCTGTGGTTTATGTGTTAAGGCCTGCCCAAATTCAGTCATTCAGTTAAATGAACCGTGGCCAGAGCTTTGCGTGGATTATAATCACTGTCAGTTATGTAGCCAGTGTGCTCAAGCCTGCCCGACAGGAGCGCTTCAGCCTGCTTCACAGACAGAATTGCTACCTACCTTTGCTAACCAGTGCCATAGCCGCTTATTGGGTTACTGTGAACTGTGTGTGGAACAGTGCCCAACGGCGGCGATTCAATGCCTACCGGATCAAAAACCGACCGTAGACCCTAGCTTGTGTCATGGGTGTGGACAGTGTCGCAGTGTTTGCCCTGCAAATGCCATTACTTGGAATATCAGAACCTAATGAATGGCTAGTAATACCAGCTTTTGTTAGCGGTTAATTCTGTTTTGTTGTTGATGTTACCGGTAATTCATCTTTAATTGATGATGATCATGGGGGAACATCATTGCTATTATTGATAATAGACCCATACATTGGAGGGTCTATGTCCACATCAATAATAAAAAAACTATTTACACGCCGTGAATTCATTCAGAGCTCTGTCGTGGCTTCTGGTGCCGCCGTTGCGGCCAGTTCAATCAGTTTGCCATTTAATGCCTTGGCGGCTAAAAGTGAAATGCCTTCGAGTGAAGAGCAGATCCGTTACAGTGCTTGCTTGGTGAACTGTGGTAGTCGTTGTCCATTTAAAGTACATGTTCGTGAGGGCGTGGCGGTCAAAATTTCCCCAGAAGATGGGGTAAATGAGGCCATTTTTGGTCAACACCAAATTCGTCCTTGCTTGCGTGGGCGCTCTGCCCGTTTTCGTACCTATAACCCCGATCGTTTGAAGTACCCAATGAAGAGAGTGGGTCAACGCGGTGAAGGTAAATTCAAACGCATCAGTTGGGATGAAGCAACCACTATTGTGGCCAATGAACTGCAACGAGTGATCAGCACTTATGGTAATGAAGCGATTTATTATCAATATGGCAGTGGAACAACAGGGGCAAACTTACAAGGGCGTAATACCTGTAAGCGCCTGCTGAATTTAGCCGGCGGCTTTTTGGATATGCACAATACCTATTCCGAAGCGCAGCTTAACCGAATTCAACCATTTGTTTTTGGACAAGCGGGGAATATCTATGGCACTGAGCAACAAACCTTATTTGCTGAGATCAAACATTCCGATTTAGTGGTGATGTTTGGCCAAAACTTGGCTGAAACTCGTATGTCTGGCGGTGGACAGATTGCGGAAATTTACCATGCACTGGAGCAAAGTGGCGCTAGGGTTATTTTGATTGATCCTCGTCGTACCGACAGTGTGACCGCATTTAATGCCGAATGGTTACCAATTCGTCCCGGAACGGATGCGGCATTGGTGGCGGCCATTGGGCATACCTTGATTAAAGAAAATCTGCTCGATGAGGCCATGCTTAACCAATATACCGTCGGTTGGAGTGAAGAAACCTTACCTGCCAGTGCGCCAGCGAACTCATCCTATAAAGCTTATATTCTTGGGCTTGGTGAAGATAAGATCGAAAAAACACCAGAATGGGCTGAAGCGTTAACCGAAATTCCGGCCCAACGTATTCGTGAATTGGCACGTGAAATTGCAGGAGCCAAAGCGGCCTGGATCTCTCAAGGGTGGGGTGTTCAGCGAACTCAAAATGGTGAACATGCTTCTCGTGCAATTATGATGCTACCTATTATGACTGGGCAGTTTGGTCGCCCTGGCACCAATATTGGTACTTGGGGAGGCAGTGTTAACTATCCGCTGGCAGGGCTGGCGATTCCAAACCCCGTCAAAGTCTCCATTCCTTGTTTCAGTTGGCTAGATGCCATTACTCGCGGCACGGAAATGACGGCAGAGAAAGATTATGTTCAAGGCCGAGATCGATTAGCCACCAATGTGAAATTTCTTTGGAATTATGCCTCGAACGTAACCGCTAACCAGCATTCGGATCTCAACCAAGTCGATAAAGTGCTGCGCGATGAATCTTTATGTGAATTTATTCTGGTTTGGGATAACCACATGACCGCTTCAGCGAAGTATGCCGATTTATTACTACCGGATGTTTCAACCTTAGAATCCGATGAGTTGATCAATAACTCATACCAATCTGGCTCGTATCACTATTTAGTACGTCTACAAAAAGCCATTGAGCCGATGTGGGAGAACCGTCCAACTTATGATGTGTTAGCTGACATTGCCGAAAAAATGGGCATTAAAGAGGCCTTTACTGAGGGACGGAGTTATCAAGAGTGGATCGAACATGCTTATAACCAAGTTCGCAAGCAAGAGCCTCATCTTCCGCCATTTGCAGAAACCGATGGTATGGGAGTGATTGATCGCCGAGTGGCAGATAGCAGTCAGCATATTGCGCTGAAAGCATTTCGTGATAACCCTCAGCAGCATCCATTAAAAACGCCATCAGGTAAAATTGAAATCTACTCTGAGCAGTTAGCTGAATTGGCGATGAAGTGGGAATTACTACCGGGTGATAAAATCTCCGCCATTCCGGAATATTGGCCCGCCGTTGAAGGTATTGAAGATAAGCCCATGTTAAGTAAGTACCCCTTACAGTTGACAGGCTTTCATACTAAAGGTCATTGCCACTCAACCTATTCATCGGTCGCGCAATTGAAAGAAGCTGCGCCCGATGTGTTATGGATGAATCCTATTGATGCACAAGCCCGAGGTATTCACACGGATGATTTTGTCGAAGTGTTTAATGATCGTGGACGGTTAAGAATTAAAGCCAAAGTTTCACCGCGCATTATGCCGGGGGTAACGGCGATGCCAGAAGGGGCATGGGCTCAGACCAATAAAGAAGGCGTGGATGTTGGTGGTTGTATTAACCGTTTGACCTCTCTACGACCAACGGCTTTAGCTAAAGGTAACCCACAACACACGAACTTGGTCGACGTTAAGCGCATCTAGGAGATTTTAAATGAAACAATACGGCTTTTTTGTCGACTCATCCAAATGTACTGGCTGTAAAACTTGCCAAATCAGTTGTAAAGATGAGAAGGCACTCGAAGTAGGCCCCAAATATCGCCGCGTGTATGAATACGGTGGGGGTGACTGGCAAAAAGTAGGAAATGCGTGGAAACAAGATACTTTCAATTACTATTTGTCTATTTCTTGTAACCACTGTGCGGATCCCGCTTGTGTAAAAGGCTGCCCAACGGGAGCGATGCATAAACGCCAAGAAGATGGGTTAGTGGTGGTGGATCAAGAGGTTTGTATCGGCTGTCGTTACTGTGAAATGCGCTGTCCTTATGGGGCTCCTCAGTTCGATGAGCAGAAGAAAGTGATGTCAAAATGTGATGGTTGCTATCAGCGTGTTGCACAAGGGCTGAAACCGGTTTGTGTTGAATCTTGCCCGCAACGGGCGCTCGATTTTGATGAGATTGAGATTCTACGAGCTAAATATGGGAATACCAATGCGGTTGCACCATTGCCTGATCCTCGATTAACCAAGCCAAGTTTAGTGATTAAAGCCCATGCCGATGCGCGAATGTCGGGCGATACCACCGGCGCTATTCAAAATCCATCAGAGGTTTAAACGATGCATGAATTACCTTTAGTTTTCTTTACCGTTTTAGGCCAGACTGCGGTTGGCATGATGTTGCTAGCATGGATTGCTGGCTTAATCGGGCAAATTACGCCCTCTCAACGGCATAAAATTAACCTGATTGGGTTAATTTTATTTGCGATAGGTATGGCGATTGGTGGCTTACACATGGGGCAGCCACAGCGGGCATTTAACTTACTATTTGGCTTATTACGTTCACCCATGAGTAATGAAATTGTACTCAGTGGCCTCTATTTTGGCTGTGCTTTGTTAACCGTTGCACTGAGTTTTCCTCGCGTACGTGAAATCGTAAAAATAAAGGCTAGGCTCACCATTTCCGACTCACTGCATCAAGGTTTAAATGGTTTAGCGGTATTACTGGGTTTAGTGTTTGCTTGGTCAATTACTCAGGTTTACCAATTAGAGACCGTTCCTGCGTGGAATAGTTACTATACCTCATTACATTTATGGTTGACGGTGCTGATTTCGGGTGGAATGGGCGCTTTAGCGTTAGGGGTTTATCGGCTTGGCAGCTTAGCGGTCATTGTGGGAACGATAACCGCTATTGCTACGCGTTCTGGCTACATGGGCTTTTTGAATGAACGCGTTCCCCATTTAGTGAGTGCACAAGAACCATTCTGGTTTATTTACCTTGCCGCGGTCATTCTGGCGCTGCTGGCCGCCGTATTAGGCGGTTTGAAAAAACAGCAAGTCAAACCTGTGCTATTGGGCAGCGCTATGCTGGTACTTGTGGGTGAATTTGCCGCTAGGATCACCTTTTATAACCTATGGTGGATAACCATGTAATCGCATGATAGGGCTATTTTTCAATAAATAACCTATTGTTCAATGAGTGAAATATGAACATTCAGCCTGTGCTTAGTCATGAAAATTGAGGAGTAACAGGCTGATTTTTTCGAATAGAAAGGAGAGCTTATGTTAGCGGTGGTTCCTCGAGTTTTAGGTAGCTTATTTTACTACCCACCACACAGCGTGCCGGCTTTGTCTGCTCAGCAAGATTTGCCGTCTTTAGCTGAGTACTTTTCTTGGGCAAATCCAGTACAAATTCATACTTTGTGCCAAGCATTACCGGAGCCTCAGTTAGAGCAATTTAGCCTGTTATTTGAAGGGATCGGGGAGATGCCAGCTCCGCCCTGGGGATCGGTGTATTTAGATCCAGAACAGATTGTCATGGGAGAGAGCACCCTCGCTTATCGCCAATTTTTGCAACAACACAGTATTGAAGTGCAACTCGCCAATCATGAGCCTGAAGATCAGTTTGGGTTGATGCTATTGGCATTGGCACATTTTCTTGAGCAAGAGCAAGATAGTGCAGCATTAGCCTTGCTAACCGATCACCTATTGCCATGGGCTGACCAATATTTACAGCAATTAAAGTCCGCTTGCTCAGAGACGGATTTTTATTATGGTTTGGCCATCATTGCAGAATGTTTTTTAACGCAGTTAAAAGCTCATGCAAGCGATAAGTCTTCATTTTCTCATGAAGGTATCGTAACCGAATGCTGACTGAAGTATGCCATGGCTTGTTCTTTTCCCATATAACGTGCGAGCGTTTGCCATGGCACTTGCCGTAAATCGACCACGATGAGGCCGTCTAGAGAGTCATTAAAATCTGGGTCAACATTAAAACAGGCAAGCTTGCCATTGAGCCCGAGATATTGACGCAGTAAAACAGGGATCCCTTTTCCTTCATCAATGCGTGCAATGACACGTGTCAGCAATTGTAAATCGGCTAAGGCTGAGAGTAAGCTTGCATTCCATGGCATCGGTGTCGTTGAGCTGAGAGGGTGACTAGCTCGGACCAACTCGGCTTGTGCTTGATCATAATAGTGCAACGTCATGGTGTCGGCTAATAGCTGACGAGTGAGTTCACTGTAGTCGCTACTGATACTCACTGGGCCAAATAGATGAGTATATTGTGGGTTTCTATACACATAGGTTGCAATTCCTTTCCACAATAGCAATAGGGGAGCGACACTTTTTTGATAGGTGATATCAATAACAGAACGCCCCATTTCAATGGATTTACCCATCGGTTGTAAAAAACGTGAATCATAATGAAACAACGTGCTGGTGTAGAGCCCATTTATTCCCTTTCTCGGTAGGATCGTATCCACCAATCCGAGGCGATAAGCCCCAACCACAGCCTGCTTAGCGTGATCCCAAATAAACAGATGAAGGTAGTCTCGATCAAAATGATCCAAGTCCAGCGCGAGCCCCGTTCCTTCACCGACATGGCGAAAATTAATTTCTCGTATTCTACCTATCTCATGCAAGATCGCTGGAATCTGCTCTGCATTGGCGCAGTAGACGCTAAAATCTTGATGATCTAATAAATGACATTCATCGGGAAGCCGCGTGATATCTTGCTGTAGGAACGAGCTGGGGATGGCGTCAACGACAGGAGGCAAGGTTCGATCTTGTTGCGTTTTATTACGAGAGAGGGTATTCGTGTTTTGCAGTAAATAGGTATTTAAGCGTAAATAATTGATGAGGGTGTGGTCTTCTAACTGATGAATCTCTTTAAACGTAATCACTTCTCCGATAAACAGTTCAATACATTGCTGCTTCTTATTGAGCAATTCACGCCCCAGCAGCAGTGTCCGCAGTAGTGGGTGTATCTTTCCTGCCATATAAAAGCGTTTAGAATTTTGACCATCAATATAAATAGGAACAACGTTAGCCTGATGCTTTTTGATTAGACGACTGACGGAGTGGCTCCATTCTCGGTCTTCCAGCCGCTTCTGTTTGTGGTCAACCCAGTGGGAAACCTCTCCTGCCGGAAAGATAAGCAGTACGCCACCTTGAGCAAGGTGCTTGTGCGCTTGACGTAAGGCGATCACATTGGTGTTATTGGTGGCTCCCTCGGTAAAGACATCCACGCCGATAAACAGGGCATCAAGTTCTGGCACGGTTTTTAAATAGTGATTTGCCAAAATTTTCACATCGCTGCGTCTTGCCAGCAATAACTTCGCTAAGATAATGCCTTCTACACAGCCTAATGGATGGTTGGCAACCACCACCGTAGCCCCGGTTTCTGGGAGATGGGAAAGTGCCCCTTTACGGACTTGATAATCAATCCCTAAAACATCAAGTGTAAAGCGTAAAAATTGTTCCGTAGTACAGAGCGCTGGTCGTTGAGCATAAAATTCATCCAGTTTGCTCAGGCCGGTTGCCCACTCTGCAAAGTGTTCGGCAAGGCCAAAAGGGGTTTTTCTGGGTAGCTTAAACGGGCTAGTGGGTAGCATAACGTCCTCACAAACTTGTGCTTGTGACGTTATGCTAAAAGTGGTTAATGTCAGTAACGCTGCATAGCGATGAAACTTTTGTGTCGCTGTTAAGCATTAAGCAGTCAGTGCCAGCCTTAAAGCAAAGAGGACAAACAGCGAACCAATGAAGGTATTGGACATTTTGGCTAATTTTTGATTTTGTTTCACTTTATTGGTGATGCCAAACCCAGCAAAAATCAGCACGGAAAGGTAGAGCATGCTGCATAGTTCCAGTATCGAACCCAAAACCAAAAAAGAGAGCCCAGTGCTTTCAGCATTAAAATCGATGAATTGAATAAAGAAAGAGACGTAGAAAATGATCATTTTCGGATTCAATACACTCAGCCCCAAGGCTTTTAGGTAAAGACCTTGGTGCTTTTTGCCTACGTTATTACGTTCTATGGCTTGATCACGTTGACGGAAACTGTGAATAATGGTTTTCGCTCCAAGATAGAAGAGGTATGCCGCCCCCATATATTGGATAACATGGAAGAGCAGGGGGGAATTTTTAACGAGAGTCGCCACCCCTAAAAAAGCGAAAAAGATCAGTAAAGCATCCCCAGTAAACACGCCAAGAGCCGCTTTATACCCGCCTTTCACCCCATGTTTAGCACTGGCCGTTAATACAAAGATAGAGTTAGGGCCGGGGACGATCACAATCAAAAAGACGCCGACTAAATAAGCCCAAAGATTAATAATTCCGATATTTTCCAACATACCACTCTCGCAAAAACAACATCGATAAAGTCAATGCACACCAGCGTGCGATGAGCTCATGTTTTCCATTGTTCGATGATCAATGATGTGAACAACATCGGTAATCCATCTTGTCATGGCCATTGAAAAGGGGAGGCCAGTGCACAGATGTCGAGTTACTCGATGGGGTGGCATTCAAACGGAATGTCGTCTCAATGGAGTGAGCTTGTGCGTATGATAACGTTCTTTATTATTTTTGAAATATCTGTTTAATTATTTTCTATATTATGGTTCTTATATCTAGATAATTGCTTTAATTGTGGTTTTAATGTCTGATTTCTAGTTTTAAATTGAAGTTATATTTTGATTTTTCTTTTGGGTTTGGATGGGTGCTGTTTTTGTTCATGATTTGGATAAATCATCCAGTTTTTCGATTGTTATTGGTGGTTTTTTCTGTATTTTACTGAGTTTATAGTTGTTTTGATTTTGAATTGGCTGATTGAGTAGATGAAAGGGGAGGTGTTCTCCCCTAAACCATCAGTTAATGCTGTTTTAATACGGAAGCTAAACAGTGAGCGGCTTTCATTAGTTCTTGCTCAGTTGAATTGGTGAAATTAAGCCGCAACGCCGCAGGGGCTTCATCTGGATCAGGGTAAAAAACAGGGCTAGGAACAACCGCAACCCCTTCAGCCAGTAGCTGTTTAGCCAGTTCAAAAGTGTCACACTCAGGAATGGAGAGCCAGATAAACATGCCGCCATCTATAGGGTTCAGTTCACAGCCTTCAGGTAATTCGCTTTTCAGAGCATTAAATAACACTTCATAACGTGCGCGGTATAGTGTACGAATCTGCTCTAGGTGTTCCGGAAATTTAGGGTTGGCGAGTAAGCCATGTAGCAAGGCTTGCATGGGAACACTGGAATGAAGGTCGGCCCCTTGTTTAACTTTAATCATTGGCGCTAAATAGGAGGGCAAGCCTGAAACGGCCCCTAATCTTAACCCCGGAGAGGCAATTTTAGAAAAAGAGCGCAAAACAATGGATTGATCTGGACAGAAATCAGAGACCAATGGGTAGACTTCACCGGCAAAACGTAATTCACGGTAAGGGACATCTTCCACTAAAACGACATTAAATGTTTTACAGAGTTCAGCTACTTTTTTACGTGTATTCAAACTCCAGCTGATACCTGTGGGGTTATGAAAATCCGGGACAGCATAAAACATTTTAGGCTGTTGAGATTGGAAGCACTGTGCTAACTCTTCAAGGTTTGGTCCTTCAGGTGTTTGCGTAACCGTGACAATGTGAGCTTGAGCTAACCCAAACACTTGCATTGCACCTAAGTAGCTAGGTGCTTCCATAACAACTTTATCCGCAGGGTTAATATAAGCCCGAGCAATGAGATCTAACCCTTGCTGTGATCCTGTTGTTATCATGACCTCATGGCTTGCGGGCAGAGCAAACGCATTTTTTAGAAAGTCGATGAGTGGGCTATAACCTGCGGTTGCGCCATACTGAAAAACGTGAGGATGCTCGGCTAGCCCCACGAGTGTGGATCGCATTAGCTCAATGGGAAAGGTTGCTTCATCCGGTAACCCTCCCGCTAAAGAGATCACCTTGCTATCACTGGCCGCCGCGAGGATTTCACGGATATAGGATGATTTCACTTGTTGTAACGACTCTGCGATGTCCATGTTTGATTCCTGTATTCTATTTTTATGCCTCGCATAGTACGATTGGTAGCATAAAATTGTTTGTCCATTTATGCTCAAGTGCATCTTTATGGGTATTATTTAACCGATGAATTCACAGCATGTTTCGCGTATCAATGATGTTCTTTATTACATTCATCAAGATATTGCGAATGACTTGTCAGCAAAGAAATTAGCCGACTTAGCCGCATATTCAGAACAACATTTTCACCGTGTTTTTAAACGTGTTGTGGGGGAAGCCGTACACCAATATATCCGCCGAACACGAATGGAGTATGCTGCCAACCAATTAATGTTTGATGCACAAACTCCGGTTATTGATATTGCAAACAAATGCGGATTTAGCTCACTTTCTTCTTTTTCTAAAGCATTTAAAGCAGAGTTTCAGGTCGCTCCGGGCCAATGGCGGCATGGAGAAGGGATTTCGTCAACACGAGCACCTATCCAGGATAGCGATGTGGCGGAAGGCTATCGACGAGTGGCCAATCTTATTTTACCAAGGCCAAAAATCATAGAAACTCAGCCTCGCTTGACGGCTTATATCCGGCATCAAGGTTATAATCGTTCGATTCGTGACTCTTGGAATGCATTAATTCATTGGGCGAAGGAAGAACAGCGAGATATGACTCAGCAGTTTGGACTCCACCATTCAAACCCCGCTTGGGTTGAATTAGATAAATGTCGTTATGTCGCCTGCTTGGAAATTCATAAACCAGTAAAATTGAGAGGGGTGGTGAACCAGTTAACGATCCCCGGCGGCTTACATGCGGTATTTCGGCTGCAAGGTCGTTATGGCGAATTATTACCTCAAGTGAGCCAGATTTTTGAAAAGTGGTTGCCTCAATCACGTTATAAATTGCGCTCAACTCCTGCTTATGTTCACTATCATAAAAATCATTTTCTCAGCCTTGATGAACGATTTGAAATTGACTTCTATCTGCCGATCAGCATTTTTTGATAAGAGAATTCAAGTACCTAGTGGTATTTTGTATCATCTCCTCAAAGGCTTTTTTTTCAGGAAGAAGATTTCTGAGATAGTTCTCGATACTACGTGGCGAAGCCCGATCATCGAAAGGGATGTGTGGCGAAATTGGGAAACCAGTGTGTTTCCATTCATCTTCATAGATGAATGAGAACTCGGTTTCTGTCCCGACAGGAAGAATCAAACGACCAATTTTGGTATTCGTACCGATAAACACGTCTAACTGTTGTAACTTACTCATACCAACCGTCTTCATTGCTTCTCACGCTGTTTTCAACTTGGGAGGTTATTTGGCTATGTGGACGAACAAATAGGTTTAAATCGATAAGGCGTAAAGATAGCCCTAAGATGTCCATGAGGACGAGTACATTGGCAAAGGTGACACTGGTATCGCCTTTTTCTACTTTCATGACTGTTCTACGAGATAGGTTGGCTTTTGAAGCGAGATCATCATCTATCGGTGCGCTTTGAGCGAATGGCGCTCCCCAGCGTTTCCATACTGAACTCGGTATTCAAATCAGGCATAGGTTGTGTCTTTACCATCTTACCTTTTCTCATAAGTGTCTTTTAATGTACTTTTGTCACTGTTGGGTTCGTCTTAACATATAAGTTCACTATAACTCACTTTTGTAGTGGCTGTATAAGAAATTATCTATAAGTGCAATTTAAGTTACTTATGGTTGGTTTGCGAGTTTAATACCTCTCTTTGTTCTCTATGAGAGAGTTTTATCAGCCAGAAGGACACATTTGGCAACAGCGTAGTATTCGGATTAGTATTGGAAGAAGGCAGAGAAGAGTACGTGATCGGAATGCTTGTCTGACCCAAAATCGTCAGGTACAAAAAAGGTTAGTAAACACTACGCTTACTAACCTTCTAAAATTTGGTGGCCCTCCCAGACTCAATTTTGTATTTTAACTTATTGTTAAATAAAAGTTTTACTGGTTTTCATTTTATTCATTGGTACATTTGGTGGTACATCACGAAGAAACCAACAGCATCGTTCTTTCAAAATCAGAGTGATTTACGAAAAATCTTGGCTAGATCACATTGCAATTAGCCTGAACCTAATCGCTCCACTGTTTTGGATGAAAGCGTAACTATGTTGTTCTGCCGCTTCATTGACTTAACAGATCAGCATATATTCTTTCTTTAGATAAAAAACGTCTTAAACGATCATCTTGCTGTCCTTGCTGTCCTTGCTGTCCTTGCTGTCCTTGCTGTCCTTGCTGTTCTTGCTGTTCTTGCTGTTCTTGGTGAGTTTGAGTTGCTTGAAGATTGTCGTTGGAATCTTGATCTACATTGCCCTCTTTAGCATTTTTTCGATTTTCCAATTCTCTATCGATCAACTTTTTAAGCTTGGCCTTAATCTCATTTTTTCCATCGCTGCCAGTAAGCTCGATCAACTTAGCCCAATCCACCTCACTGAATGTTAGTGTTTTTTCTTCTTTAGTCGTCTTTGGTACTTTACCTTTTGCTTTGTCCCTTTTACTTCTATTGAATTTCTCAACCAATTTGTTTTCTAACTGTTTAAACGTGTCTGGATCGTTCGTCGCACAAAGTACATCGAAAATACACATGATTGTTTGCTTTTGCTTATCGATATCCTCTGTCATGGATAACCCGGTGTATGGGTATTTTTTTGTTAAATATCGGTAATACCGATTGATTAACTCAGCGTCATCTGTTTTAAAGGCTTTTCTATCTGCATTTCTGTTAACGAAAACAGTCTCATATAGGTTTTCTATATCCTCAAGTAAGCGGTATGTGCTTTTCTGTTCCCTTGGTGATCTTGAGGTGATGATGACTTCTAGTGCACTAACAAGATTCTCGTAGGTCGAGAGGTTTTTGTTTGGACAGATTTTGCTTAGCGGTTCTAGGTAGTCGGTGTCTTTAAGTAAGTATTTTACTGCTGAAAAACTTTGTGATTTGGATTGATCTTTTGACTCTGACTTGGCTTCGAAAGAAAATTCAGTTACAGGGTAGCTAAGCTCTGTGTTGCCTGTGTCAACTATGGCACGAGCGATAACAACAAAAAAGTAAAGGGCCCTTGGCTCTCTATCTAGCCATCCGATGTGATTGCTAAATTCATAACTAATCTCTCTTGATTGAGCAAAAAGCTCGTCAATACAATCGCCTAGTTTATATTCTTCCCTCTCGGATAAGTGTCCGCTATCTAGTTTTTCTCTCGCGATTCTTAATTTATTACTAATCAACTCACTTAATGTTAATTCAAGGTTAGCCTTCTTGTGATTATTAAGACTAGTAATTGTTTCGCTATATCCAAGTTCTGTTTCAATGATTCTAATATATCGTTTTAATTCGTTTTCAGTTGATTTTTTTATTAATTCTAAATAGCGATATGAACTCATCCTGAATCCTTACGTAAGACTTTTGTGGGAATGTTGTAAGAAATATACAGGTTTTTTTACAGATTTACAGTGGTTTTTTTGTTTTTTAGTGTGGGATTGATGTTGTTTTTATGTTGGTTTTTGCCGTTTCTGTGTTTTCTTAATTAGTCAACTTTTTTTGGAAAAAAATTAGTGAGTGAGATTGACCTTTCAAATGTTAATTTTATTTACTTGAATTCTTACTGCTATGTCAATCATTATATTAGCATGATTGAAATTTAATGTAATATTAATTTTTAAGTTTCGAGTTTGTGATTTATGATGAAAGTAATATATGGGTGGTGAAATAGATGGTGTAAGTTGAGTTTGATATTATTATTGGCAATTGGATCTGAATTTATGCTATGGTTTTGGTGTGGAAGTTATTTTCAACTTGTTGGTATAGGTAATATACATAAACCCACCAACTACTAAAATTAACGTTACTCCCTGTGTGTATGAGAGACACACGAATAGGGATAACAACACCATGAATCACCAGTACACATCTGAAGACAAGTTCAATAACTACGACCTACCTCAACCAACAAAACGAAAGCAACGATTCTTCTATCGTAAGTTTTACCTCTACAAGATTTCTCAATTGATAGAGAAAGCATTGAAGTATCATCCTAGGCTATCCGTCTTTCGGATAGACCTACACTTACCCGAAGATTTCGATGATGCAGATTCGAAAGTCATCACTCGATTCTTCAAATCTCTAAATGCCAAACTGGACGTAGATATAAAACGTAAAGAGAAAAGCTGGGGAAGGGGGTTAAAGAACAAGACCAGTTACATCTGGGCAAAAGAGAAGAATACCTCTGAGCAGTACCACTACCACGTTGCACTCTTCCTGAACAAAGATATCTATTATCAACTCGGGGATGTAGGAGCGTCAGACGGCTCTCTAGCCGACTTGATTAAGCGAGCTTGGTGCAGTGCTATCAAACAGGAGAAACCAGCACTAGTTCATTTCTGCAAAAATGGTGTGTATCGCTTAAACCTGAAAGCATCAGATATTGAACAATCGAAGAATGAGCTATTCAAAAGGGTGTGCTATTTCGCGAAACCTAACTCAAAGGTATACGAAGGGACTATGAGAAACTTCGCAACTAGCTCTTAATCCCCTTAAAAATTACGTTGGAAACAGTTCCTGTGGGAATCACAACAAACCACAGGAACCAATCATGACTCATCAACTCAACGTGGCTCATCAACGAGCCCACATCATCACTCATGATAGAACATTCAATGGGAAACCACTCTACTACTTTGAAGATGGTCTCGTTCTCGAATACCTAGAGAAGACCGACCGAGTACTGACTGAAGCACTAAATCAATATCCAAGAATCTATGCTGTTCACATCAACCTAAATCTACCGAGTGACTTTGAGGGTGATTACCTAGCGGTGTTTGCTCATTTCTTTCGTATTTTAGAATCGGAGACTAATGAGCTCTGTAGAGACAAATACACCGACAGAACTTATCAATACCAGCAAACGGTCATTCGCTATATCTGGACGAAGGCGAGTGAGTCCGCCAGCCAGCATCATCATCTTATCTTGCTCTTTGATAGGGATATCTTTCAAAACTTAGGCACTGGACGAGAGGGATGGGGGCGTTTTATCTACAAAAAAGTGAGGAAGACATGGGATAGGGTGGTTGAAGCTAATTACAGCCACCCATGCTCTGGATTAGCGTATTCCCCGACTAATGAGGGCTTTGAACTATTCTCCGATACAGAATCGTTTCCGTTGCAGTTAAACGAATTCTTCTATCGAATCAGTCGTCTCGCGAAGCCCATTACCAACTTGAACGATCACCGGAACAAGGGCTTTGGTTGCAGTCACGACTGACCTTAAAAAAATACAACGCGAGTAATGCCTATGTCATTAACACACAAAAGGTATTACTCATGGCGAATAGAACCTACCTTCCAAGCATTACCCTGGATAGAACGTTTGAAGATTACCCGCTGTATTACAGCGACAAGGGGTTATACGAATCAGCACTGACCTCAATGGTCGATGTCTTTGAACAGGCACTCAGTCAGTTTGACATCGCTCTCGCTACACGTCTGGACTTATACCTGCCTAAAGATCATCAAGACACTGATCTCAGTACCCTTAAGGACTACTTTGAAATCTTAAAAGAGAAGCTGAACACCGATTCGTTGCATTACGTGTGGCGTAAGCGAGCGGATAGCCGTTCGCACCATTATCAAGTGATGTTGTTTACTGATTATAAACAGCATTTTGGTGATGTTATTTCCATGGACAAGCGTAATGAAATTGTGGGGCATCTGAAAACAGCTTGGGGAGAAACGATGAAAAAGCACTACAAAGGTAATGAGCGTTCAATGGTCCAACTGAACGACCGAGGGAATTATAGCTTGGGCACACGCTGTAAGAGCACAGACACTGACATAAAGAACTGCGTCTATAAACGGATGAGCAGTCTTGCTGAAGCGTGGCAAGAAAAGCGTTATTTCTTTGGCTCTAGCTTGGAGTAGACCGACTGCATTTTTTTACAGTTGCGGCTTATCACATGGGTATATACAAGAGGAGACAATTCCCATGAGATTTCTACGACTAAAAGAAGTGATGTCACTAACAGGACTAGGCCGTTCAACTATCTACAAGTTCATGGCTGATGACACCGATTTTCCTAAAAGTGTCCCACTCGGCGGACGAGCGGTAGCTTGGGTCGAAAGTGAAATCGAGGAATGGATGGAGCAACGTCTAGCACTGCGAGACAACCAAGAATCCTTTCAGTAACACAAACATCAACAGGGCGCTGGCTAAGCAAAGTCATGCGCTCTTTTTCAATTAGAGAGATAAAAAATGAGCTATTCAATTTACGTAGACGGCGCAGCACCAAACAATCAACACGTCTGTATGCGAGGTGGTATAGGGCTGGTGGTCATGGATGAAGACAATGAGATAGTCCATGAAGAGAGCATCACCATTGACCGAGAGACGGATTGTGCGGAACTGGAGTTACTGGCATTTATCGAAGGGCTGGAGTATGCCGAAGATGGTGATGTTATCTATTCAGATAATGATTACTGTGTTAAAGGTTTCAACATTTGGCTTGATGACTGGAAAGACCGAGGGTGGCGTAAAGCGAATAAGAAGCCGGTTAAGCATCGGCAACTCTGGAAACAAGTCGATGAACTGCGTTCTAGAAAGTATGTCGAGGTAATTAAAGTCAAAGCTCATTCTGGTGTTAGAGGGAATGAGATAGCGGATTCGTTAGCAGTTGATGCTGCTAGGAGTGATATCGATTGATGTAACAATGCGGTTTGTAGGCTCAATCTAACAAGCCGCTATTGGCTGTGATTTGCGTTTTTCTAGATAACATATATCTGAAGGTGGATGCGATGAGGAAGCGAGAGTGGGCATTAGACTTCAATTTACACATTTGGCTTTCTAGCACTCTTGTTAAGAAGATCATGAACAGCCTCTCAGGCAACTCGCTGCGATCCATGGAAGGCTAAATTGATCACCTTTGAGTTATGTTATGCCCTCGTAGGCTAATAGTATTTTGAGGATAGGTCAGCCTCATCTCGCGATTTATTTTTGACAGAATGTTTTAAGAATCTATCCCAAAAGGGATTTATTCCAAACAATGAGGCCACAAGAAAAATGCAGCATGGCCTCGTAGTTTTCAATTTTCTTTTCCCAACGAACAAGCAATCTACGATAACGGTTTAGCCAGCTATGAGTTCGCTCCACAACCCAACGATGAGCCTTAAAATCATCCGATTGTTTTAAGCTCGCGGCCTCTTCAGCACGTGATTGAACATGGGGAATGTAGTTCAAAGCGACCAACTCATCGTGTAACAACTGCCCTGTATACCCTTTGTCTAGATACAATGGCACTTTCAATGGTGGACGATAGCACTCTAATGCATCTAAAGTTTGCAGTACCAACTTGATGTCGTGGACGTTCGCACCATCGCTGACAACGGCAAGTGGCAATCCATTCGCATCCGTCAATAAACTGCGTTTTACGCCTTGTTTCGCTCTATCTGTTGGGTTCTTGCCTGCTTTTTTGAGTCCGCTAAAGGCGCTTTTGTTTGGCAACCATCCAATGATATCGCACGCCAATCAACACCCTCGTAAATCAGGCCATTCTGCCAAAATCGTTCAAAGACACCTGCATCTCGCCACTCTTGAAAACGACGATGTGCAGAGCTAGAGGTGCAAATACCTGTCGCGTTAAGTGCATTCCACTGACAACCAGTTCTGAGAACAAAAAGAATGCCGTTCATCGCATCACGGTTATCGACACGTTTTCGATGCGTACCGAGAGGATGGTTGGTCTTGTGAACGGGCAACAATGGCTCTATTTTTTCCCAGAGCGCATCGGAGGTTAAGTATTGTGTTGAACTCATTTACAGTATTTTCAATAGGTGTTGATTTAACTCAGACAACACCTATTGAGATAGGTTCTAAGTGCTATTCGTTATCTTTTTGCTTCTAAAGTAAACGTATAATGCTCTTGATTATAATAGATATCGGAAGCTTCAAACACTTGGCCTGATTCTAGGCGCGCGATACTATGAGCGCACAGCACTGGCTCATCTCGTTTCAATCCCAATAGCATGCGCACTTCTTCAGATGGCAACTCGGCTCGAATACGTTTTTGGCTACCGCCGACCTTTTGCCCTTTCTCTGCAAGATAGCTGTATTTAGAGCTATTTAAATGACGCGACTCTAGATCGGCAAACATGGGTTCTGCGAGCATATAAGATGATTCAAATACAAATGGGATCTCCCCCACCAAACGCAACCGTTTCATATACCAAACCAAACTACCAGGCTCTAAACCAAGCTCTTGGGCAATATGATTAGGCGCTTCAATCTTCTCGAGATGCAGCAGTTTGTTACTAATCGGTAAGTTAAGCGAGGTAGCAACTTCACTAGAGGTTAAGTGTCTATCTAGTGGCAAAGCCATCTTAAGCTCTTGGGTTGGCTGACAAATAAATGTGCCACGTCCACGCTGCCTTTCAACCACGCCCTGGCGAACCAAATAGTCGACCGCTTTACGTGCTGTCATTCGTGATACTTTGTATTGCTCAGCGAGTACCGTTTCCGATGGAATGGAATCTCCGGTATGTAAGATGCCTTGTTCAATCTGCTGCGTGAGAATGCGCTCTATTTGCAGATAGATAGGAACATGAGATTCTTTGTCTATCATGCGTTACCCCTTGTTTGAAGACGGCTTATCCTATCTTGCTGTACTTGAATACACAACTATACAATTACTATTAATGATAATGTTAATTACAGTTAAATCATTTCGTGATTATTGACACTTGAAAGATGGTTAGTGATTAACCTCACATAAATGGTATAGTTGTATAGACAACTATACCTAAGAGGGCGTCTAATCAACACCATAATAAAAATGTTGATATGGAGATATCACACGATGAAACACTTAGGTTCTAAGCTACAAGACTTAGGGAAAGCGTTGATGATGCCGATTTCGGTTATCGCCGCCGCAGGTATTTTCCTTGGTTTAGCCGCCGCCTTACAGAACCCAAACATCACTGGACAATCATTCAACCAACTTGAAGTTGTTCAATTGATACTGGGGTTTATCCGTAAGGTTGCCGGCTCACTGTTCGGCAATCTTCCACTCTTCTTTGCTGTAGCCGCTGCTATCGGCTTAGCGAAACAAGAGAAACCAACCGCAGCATTTGCAGCAATTATTGGTTTTATCTCAATGCACGTAGGGGTGAACTACTCACTATTGGCTCAGGGATTAACACCACAAACCACATCGGTTGCTTATCTTGTCTCGCAAGGCATGGATAAGACGGCAGCGATGATGTTTGCCGCTGAATTTGGTAACACACTAGGTATCTTTTCTTACCACATGAGCGTTCTTGGTGGTGTGATTGCAGGTCTCGTTACTGTCGCTCTGCATAACCGTTTCTACACCATTGTGTTACCAACTGCGATTAACTTCTTTGGTGGTCGCCGCTTTGTACCGATCATTACCGTCGTTGTTCTACCTCTTGTCGGTGTTGCAATGTCGTTAATTTGGCCAACCATTGGTGCGGCAATTGCAAAAATTGGTGAGTTCATTGGTCAAGCAGGCAGCTTTGGTACTTTCTTATTTGCCTTTGCTGAGCGCTTACTGATCCCGACAGGCTTACACCACATTCTAAATGAAACGGTACGCTTTACGCCTATCGGTGGTATTGCTAACGTAGACGGTGAAAGCGTAGTAGGTGCATTGAGTATCTTTAACTATGCCCTAACTCATCCAGGCAGTATTGACAATGAGATTGTTAAAGAAGCAACTCGTTTCCTTGCACAAGGTAAGATCCCAGTGATGATGTTCGCTCTACCGGGTGCGGCGCTTGCGATGTACCACTGCGCACGTGATGAACACAAAACTCGTGTTAAAGCCCTAGTGATTGCAGGCGCACTAGCTTCTTTTACAACAGGTATCACTGAGCCACTAGAGTTCAGCTTTATCTTTGTTAGCCCACTACTGTTTGTTTTTCACGCCATCATGACGGGTTTATCTTTCGCCCTGATGCATCTCTTTGGCGTGATGATAGGTAATGTGCAAGGTGGTGTGATTGACCTATTTGTATTCGGTGTTCTTGGTGGTGCGCAAACTCAATGGTGGTTTGCAGTACTTGTAGGCGCTTGTTATTTCCCAATTTACTACTTCGTGTTCCGCATGGTGATCACGCGCTTCAATGTCGCGACACCAGGTCGTGAAAAAGAAGAAAGCAGCACGGAAGTAGTGGGTAATGCATCAGAACAAGCGACACGTATCATCGAAGGTCTAGGTGGTTCAAGCAACATCCAACTGGTTGATAACTGCTTCACTCGCCTACGCGTCAAAGTGAACGATATCAGCAAAGTGCAAGAGGACTTTTTAAAAACAACCGGCGCATCAGGCGTTAAGCGAGCAAGCGATGTGGATGTGCAAGTTATCTACG
The DNA here is from genome assembly GCF_900167345.1 of Vibrio cincinnatiensis DSM 19608. Lineage (GTDB taxonomy): Bacteria > Pseudomonadota > Gammaproteobacteria > Enterobacterales > Vibrionaceae > Vibrio > Vibrio cincinnatiensis. The sequence continues at coordinate 137,332 of NZ_FUXB01000010.1, forward strand.
GCCCACAAGTGGAAAGTATCGCTAACGATGTGAAAAAAGCGCTCGCAATTTAATCCATTTTAATTATCGCCCCTGATGGCAGGGGCCATTTCCCAGATTTGATATAGGTAGAAGTAAGATGAAAAAAGCATTCAATATTGTTCTTGTCGGTGGTGGTTCAACTTGGACTCCGGGTCTATTAAAAGCACTATGTAAACGTAAAGACACCTTCCCATTAAACCGTCTAGTCATGTTTGATGTAAACGCAGAACGTCAAGAAACGATTGGTGAATATGCGAAACTACTTTTCTCTGAGGATTACCCAGAGTTAGAGTTTGAATACACAACTGATGTTAACGTGGCGTATAAAGATGTTGACTTCGTACTTTGCCAAATGCGTACAGGCGGCTACGAAATGCGCGAGAAAGATGAAAAAATTCCACTATCAATGGGTATTATCGGTCAAGAAACGTGTGGTCCTGGTGGCTTTGCTTACGGTATGCGTTCGATTGGCGACATGATCCAAATGGTTGAAGATGTACGTGAGCGTTCACCACAGGCTTGGATCTTAAACTACACCAACCCAGCGGCTATCGTTGCAGATGCACTGAAAAAACGTTTCCCACATGATGATCGCATTCTAAACATCTGTGACCAACCAGTAAACTTGCTGCGCTCATACGGTCGCCTACTCAATGTTGATCCAAATGAATTTGATCCAGTGTACTTTGGCCTGAACCACTTTGGTTGGTTTACTCACCTATACAATCAACAAGGTGAAGATCTTGCGCCTAAACTAAAAGCCTACATCGCAGAGAATGGCTTCATTCCTGTTGATGCAGAGCAGCGCGATCAATCTTGGCTAGACACTTATGCAGCAGTTGCTGACATGCTACGTGATTTCCCAGATTATCTGCCGAATACATACTTACAGTACTACCTATACCCAGAGTACAAACTATCTAAACTGGATCCTGAATTTACTCGAGCAAACGAAGTAATGAATGGTCGTGAAAAGCGTGTATTTGAAGAGTGTCGCCAAGCTGTGCTTGATGGTACAACCAAAAATTCTAGTGTGGTACATAACGATGCGCACGGCGATATGATCGTGGAAATCGCAGAGTCAATCGCATTCAACCAAAAGCGTAAGTTCGTGGTGATCCTTGAGAACAACGGTTTAGTAGCAAACCTAGACAACGATGTTATGGTTGAAGTGACTGCTGAGCTTGGCATTAACGGCCCTCGCCCATACGGTGTGGGTAAGATCCCTACGTTCTACAAAGGTATGATTGAAAACCAATTCGCTTACGAGCGTCTAACGGTAGAAGCTTGGTTTGAAGGTTCTTACACCAAAGCACTACAAGCTCTAACGCTAAACCGCACGGTTGGCGATGCGAAAAAAGCACGTAAAGTACTCGATGCACTGATTGAAGCAAACAAAGGTTACTGGCCAGAACTTGCATAAGACAAACTGGTATTAGTAATTGGTTTCTCAATGCGCTCACTTCCCCCCTTACGGTTGGCGCATTGACTCGCTCCGAATACCCAAACGTACTTTATTCGTTTGGGTATTTTTATATACGAGGCAACGAGTATTAATTATGTCTGGCGACGTCATTTCAGGCTAAGTTTTAATTATTCTGAGTTCCGTCTTCGCAATAAGACGGACAAGGTGAACAATAATGAAGATTGTTATAGCTCCTGATTCATTTAAAGAGTCCCTAACGGCCAAGCAGGTATGTGAAAGCATTGAGGCTGGTTTTGCTCAGGTACTACCTGATGCTGAGTATGTTCATCTGCCACTGGCAGACGGCGGTGAAGGTACCGTAGAAGTGCTACTGCAAGGGCTTGAAGGCGAAGTACGCCAATCACAAGTGATGGGGCCATTGGGTGATTCTACTATGGCTAGTTGGGCGCTTTTGGACAATGGACAAACGGCATTGATTGAGTTTGCAGCCGCATCCGGTCTAGATTTGATCACTTCAGAGGATCGTAACCCTGCTATTGCCACCAGTTTTGGTACCGGTGAGCTGATTAAAGAGGCTTTAAATCTCGGTGTGACTAAGGTTCTCTTGGGTTTAGGTGGCAGTGCAACCAATGATGCAGGTGCGGGTATCGCACAAGCACTTGGAGCTAAACTGCTTGATAATCAAGGAAATGAAGTTAATCCTGGTGGCGCAGCGCTAGCAGAAATCGCGACTATTGATTTATCCGATATCCACCCACGTAGCAAGGACGTTGAGTTTATCGTGGCGTGTGATGTGGCAAACCCGCTAGTAGGCGAGAATGGTGCCAGTTATGTCTTCGGTCCGCAGAAAGGCGCTACGCTGGAGTTGGTTCAATCACTCGATAGTGCAATTTGTCATTTTGCCTCTGTGAGCGCTAGTCATACTCAGGTTAATCACTCAGATACCCAAGGTTTTGGTGCGGCTGGAGGTTCGCCGTTGGGATTATCTCTGGTGTTTGATATTCAAATCAAACGAGGCATTGAAATGATATTGGATGTGTTAGAGGCAGACAAAGTACTAGAAGGTGCAGATCTTGTGATCACTGGCGAAGGGCAGATGGATAACCAAACTTTACAAGGTAAAACACCTTTTGGTATTGCTAAGCTTGCACAAAGCAAAGGTATTCCAACTATTGGTATTGCAGGTTCCCTTGGTCATGAAATCGAAGACTTATACAGCACCATTACAAGCACATTCGGAACCGTTCGATCACCACAGTCTCTAGAACAAGTATTGAACGAGGCGAGTAACAATCTGATTCGTACCGCTCGCAATATCGCCGCCACGCTTAAGCTTGGCGCTCAAATATTGGATTAAGGGTTATGTCGTAGTTCAAGAGGCAGTATTGATTCGTGTGGCTTTGATGCGTAATAGTGAATTCACGAAGAGTAGTAGCCTAAATTCAGAATAAAATCCTTATTCCACTTTGGCTGTCTACAAAGAGATAAGGCTCTAGTGGGCTTGCCGAAAATGGTAAACAGCAAGTTGTCGGCATCAAAACGGGAGAGGGTAGTGTCTATGGTGAGCGAGTTGCGAAGCGTGAAGCTGTGCGACAAGGGCAGCACTTTGTTGCTGAGCTAGAGAATGGGATTACCATTACATGGACACCGGATGGCTCAACGGATGTACTAACACCTGATACTGTATTGCCCGAAAATGATCAGCTGGATGTTCACAATATCTGGGTTCGTCCTATTGAAGAGCATGAACAAGAGATAGGCACGGCTCTCTATCCCGAGGAAGAGCTTGCCGAATATATTGTTACCTTCCCTGCTGATGCTGGCTTGCTTCCTCTCTATATTGTTTTCAACAAGCCTAGTTCAGGTTCAGCTACGAATCTTAAGTATGTACCAGCACCAAGAGGTAATCCTCCATTACCTGCATTCCCTGAAGCTAGAAAAGCCAAAGAGAAAACATATGTGCAAGGTGGTGGCAAAAAAAGGCCGAGATGGAAAGATAAAAAGCGAATTTATGAATGGGATTCCCAACACGGTAAAGTGGAAGTATATGATAAGAATGGTAACCATATAGGTGAGTTTGACCATGAGACAGGAGAGCAGACTAAACCTAAAGATCCGAAGAGAAAAGTGGAGAAATAGTTATGTATGAATTGAATTTCTACAATAAGGACACTGAAGAACTTGTAATGGAGATTGAGCTGAAAGGTTTATCCGGTGATGATGTATTGAGGATTTTTGGGTTTGCTTTAGAGGGGAATTGTGCAGATGTATCTCCCGCTCAATTATCTGAAATAGAAGCTTGTGTAGGCTATACCTTTCAAAAGGTTGAAAGTGACATCTCAATATGTGAAGTCATTGATTAGGTTTGTGTTTGACGCATGAATTGGATATTTTGGATTGCTTGTTTTTAAGAGTTATGCCGCTTTTTAACAGATAACATATACCTTCAAACTGGTGTATTGAGACAAAAAAGAATGGGGAGCGTGATTGCTCCCCATTGTCGTTTTTACCGTTGCTAGTGGTATTACTTTTCTGTGATGGCTTCACAGCCTTCAGGAACGGTGATGGTAGATGTATCCTTACCTGCTTGTTTTGCCGCTTTTACATCCATTTTGTATTGAGTGCACTTGCCAACACTGACGTTGACGGCTCCCGAATCTGCGGATGGGTTACCGCCCAGTGTTCCACCAGCAAAGGCGGAAGAGGTAGAGAAAACTAACGTTGTAGCAATGAGTAGAGTTGACTTGTTCATAGTTTATCCTTACGAGTTGATTGAGTGTGTTCTTTGGGAGTTGAAAGTTAGAAGGTGTAGACAAAGGTGCCAGCACTGGAGGTGACTTCGATTTCTTTCACGCTGTCCACAGTGCAGTTGTTGCTGTATCCGGTGTAGGTTTGGCCGAACTGCAATGAAACGTTTCTTGATAGCTCTGAGGTTGTGCCTGCGGGTAATCGGCAGTTGCCTCGGTTAATCACCACATCGCTAATTACGGTGCTGTCGGTGATGGCTTGCAGGTCAAAGACCAATGTTCCCCAGTGAGGGTTAGTTGATATAGACACTTCAATATCAGCCGTTGCTGCTTGAGTCTCTTCTTGGTCGTCACAAGCGGTGAGCCCGATAAACAGGATGCTCATAGCGGCGTATCGGAGTAGGGTGTTGATTAATGTCATAACGGGCTCTCCTTATCGGTGAGTGGAATTCAGGACGCACTGATTCCATCGTGTTCACGCATGAACCACTCAAGATTGAAATCAGTCGGATAGGTAAAAGAAAACGTCGATACATTGGCCTCATCAATCAAAGGCAAGGCTAGGGTTCGTATCGTGTGTTGGCCGGATAATCGAAAGAGCAGCAAGAGCGCGTCACACTGAACCGAGAGTCCCAGTGGCTCAATGAGCGCCTTCTCTTGCTGCAATACTTGGCTAGATATCTTGAGCATACGGTTGTGCAGTAATGCCGTGTGTACCGCATTCAACACGTGCCGTTGCTCGTCACTCCACTCGCGAATCGTGGGCAAAGCAACATGTACCTTGGCTAACCATGCTTGCTCTTTTGAATGTGCTGAAGCTATACGGGACAAGGGTTTGTCTCTCTCCGAGGAGGACCCTTGTCCATAATTCAGTGCATCAGGAACCAGCGGCAGTAAGTACTTGTTGGTCAGTTGCCAATAGAGCATTTCCTGCTTGTTGAGTTTTAGTAATTGCTCTGAAGTTTTCCGATAAACATGGGGCATGCTCATCGAATCACACTCCACGTTAAACACCTCCACAATGACTTCATCGAGGTAGCGTTTAATGCTACGCGTGGTGCGGTGGATATCGAGTAGGGCTAACTGCTGCTGCAACTCCCTAACGGTGATCCATCGATGTTGAGGAATAAGCATCAGCGTGTGCAGCAAAGCGGATAACCCTTCAATGCTGGTTTTATTGCTCATGACTACGCTCTCAATACATCAAAGCTCCACACCGGAGTCGGACATTTAATGTCGGGAGAATAGAGGTGGGTCAGACACATAATGTCCAACGGTTAAAATGCAATCAATTCGTTTCATAAAAGTGTGAATTAATTAACATTAACGAGGTTTATGCTTATCACTGAGCTCGGCAATCGCTGCCAGTAACCCAATCAACAGTACCACCAGAAACCCTAAAGTGGATAAGGCTCCAATGGCACCGAAGAACGGAGAAAGGGAGAACAACGTAATGAGGGCAGTGACAAGTTTGATGATTTGTAGAAGAAAGGAAGTCATGAGTTATTGCGGGGTGACGGCTATCTCGTTGTAGGAGTCCATATCGACATAGGCAAGAAAGTTATTCTCCCATAGTCGATACAGCTCTTTGGCATCACGGCTACCTTGCATCGGTAGCCAGCCACGATAGGCCACAAAGAACTGTCCAACCCGAAAATCAAAATCCAAGTTGCGCTCTAGCTCTGGGTAGTAGTTGCCCATATAAGCAAAGTCAGTGATGGGGTCTGAAGCCCAATGGAACGAAAACGTACGCTAAGCAAAATCTTCCTGTTCTGACGGCTGTTTAAGCGGTCTTAACTCACCATTTAAAACCTGTTCGGTCAATGTAAATGAGTAATGCCCCAACATATTCACATGTTTATGGCTGAGTGGTGATAGTCTTGCAATGTCTTCATCTTTTAGTGTTTCACCTTGTCGTTCTACGTGCTCTAATGCAGCTTGCATATAGATGGTATTCCACAGCACAACGGCATTAGTGACTAAGCCAAGCGAACCCAATTGATCTTCTTGCCCTTCTCGGTAACGTTTGCGGATTTCACCGCGTTGACCGTGACAAATGGCTCTGGCAACGGCATGACGACTTTCGCCTCGGTTTAATTGGGTTAGTATTCTGCGTCGATAGTCTTCATCATCGATGTAATTCAGTAAATATAATGTCTTATTGATACGACCAGCTTCGATAATGGCCTGAGCAAGACTCGATGGTCGGTCACTTTTGAGCAACGACCGAATCAGTTCTGATGCCTGCACTTTTCCCAGTTTAAGAGAGCCTGCTATACGCATCATGTCATCCCAGTGAAGCTCTATTTTTTGTGGATTTACGCAGTTTCGTGCTAGCTCATCGAGTACACCGTAATCCGCTTCTTTATCTACGCGCCAAAATACCGATTCGCCTGCATCGGCTAACCTTGGCGAGAACTGATATCCCAATAACCAGAATAAGCCGAAGACCATGTCACTGGCTCCTGCTGTATCTGTCATGATTTCAGTAGGGTTTAATCCGGTTTGCTGTTCCAATAACCCTTCGAGTACGAATATGGAATCTCGTAGTGTTCCTGGTATAACGATTCCGTGAAATCCAGAAAACTGATCGGAGACGAAGTTATACCATGTGATACCACGGCTGGAGCCAAAGTATTTTCGGTTCGCACCTGAATTGACGGTTCTTATTGGTGTGATAAATCGCATCCCATCAGCAGAGGCAACTTCACCTCCGCCCCAATGCTTAGCTAGTGCAAGAGTAGACTGAAAATCGACCAGTTTCGCGTTGGCTTTTACTAACGTTTCAGCACGTAAATAATTTTGTTTAACCCAACTGAGTCGGTGTCTGGTTAAAGCAGGGATATGAGACTTTATCAGTGGCTCAAGGCCGATATTGCAAGCTTCGGACAGTAACACGGCGCAGATACTTACCGTTAAATCATTGGCACGTGCGTTAGATTCGCTAATATGAGTGAATTCATCGGCAAAGCCAGTATGAGCATTGACTTCAAGTAGTAGTTCTGTGAGGTCTACGGCAGGAAGTAACGCCTCAACTTGTTTGGATAATCCCTGTAAGCTCGGAGGGTTATCTAGTCTATCAATATTTGTGATGGTCAGAGCTGGTCGTTTCCCCGAGATATCAATATCCACCGAACCATTATCGTCAAAATTTGCGGCAACCTGATGATAGGTTGTATCCAGTTGCCTGACTAACGCATCGATGGCTTCTTTTGCGTTTAGCGGATGTCCCAGTGATCGACAGACCTGAATTCGGTTGGACTGCCACTCTTGCCCCTGCAAAAGTTTGGCTCTCGGATCGCCCCAGCGATCGCTGTTTTCGACATAGATATCTCGTCGGCGCAAGCTATCCTGTAATTTATCCAAAAAACACAGTGTGTAGCCTCGTTTAGTCACCCGACCACCTTTATCTAATACCAATCGCTTCCATGGATTAGATACGATATCCACTGGCGCATCATCAAGAATTTGTTTTTTTGAGTCGAGTAGTTGCGCTAAGTACTGGTGAACTTCAAGCGTTTTGTCTCCCGCAGGAGCGGCGGAAAATTCGATATCACGGAGCAGTTTTGGTAGAAAACGCCGAACTCGCCCGTACTGTTCAACCATCTCTTCATGAAAATTGTCATCATAAGGTCGGGCTAACTCGTGTACGCTAGAAATAGATTGCGCTAGCTTTTCCCGTGAAAATTTAGCAAAGATTGACGGACGTAGCGACTCATCATCTAAGTTGTCGTCTAGCAGCAGAGCACAAACTTTAGCTAAAGCCAGTGCAGATTTATCCAAATCTTTTAGAGTACGAAGACGCTTTTTCTGTCCTAATTTCTTCGCTTCGCCAGCGATATTTGTAATCAAAAGATCCAGTACATCCAACGCTTCATCTAATGCAATAATTTCATAGGCTTTCACAAAAGCCACGAGTATCGCAGTACGCTTAGTCTCCGGCATACGGCCTATTTTGTATGCCGAGATCATTCCAGCATGACGGGCAATATGTTTAAACCGGACGGGAGGAATACCAGTAAAATCCAGTTCAGTTATTCCATAGGTTTGAAGTGCTTTGTAACGTTCAATAGCCTCATTAAATGCAGGGCCACTGACATTGACCGGCCCCTTACGAAAACGGTCGAAGTGTGTTGTTCTGGCTGCTTCAGGAATTTGTAGTAAGGAATCCAACCTAGCTTGCTGATCCGAATTTGGGAGACTGGATAGTTGCTGCCACAATCGGTTTTCTGCTCGGTCTCTGATTTGTGAAATTAAACGGGTTAAAGTTGATGCGCCTGGTAAAAGGATTTTATGTTGGATCAGCCATCCGGTCGCTAAATCAAACAGTAAACTCGGGCGTTCATTACTGATCCAACTCCGGCTATAGAGAAGGCGGGATAACCGGAATGACCACGGCCAAACAAACTCACGATAACCATACTGATTGCGGATCAGAGCGGTATGCTCGCGGCGTGTGGTTTCGCGCTGAGAATAGTCAGACAAAATACCAATATTGGTTATATTCAGTTGCCTTGCGACAAACCATTGGGTATTCGTTGGGATTTGATTTAAATCGATCAAGAAAGTACCAAGAAAGCGAACACAACCTAATTGCAGCGCAACTCCAAATCGATTATGTTCACCACGTCTTTGTGTAATAAAAGCTAAGTCAGCCTCGTCCAAATGGAAGTACCGCGCCAATTGAACATCATTCGGCTCCCCATTAAATTGCCCGTAACTATTTTTTTGTTCAGTGGTTAAAAAATCTACGGGCATAGCCAAAATCTCTTATTGGTTACACAAACTCAAATCAGTGACGTATTGTTTTCCCATTTCCGGCATGTAAGCCATGAGGAATTTTAATAAATATCTGGATGGAAATGCCGCAATGGTTCCATTTGCTGATGAAGAATACGGATTATGTAAATACTATGAGGTTGTGGGCGATAAAAAATAGCATGTTTATGGTGATCGTGGCGGCGAAGCCCTTCGGCAATTTCGGGGCACTCGTAACCCATCAAAGGTTGTTCTGCAAGCGTTAGCAAAACGTCATGCATACTGTCTGTATAAGCATCCGCTTGCTCTATGCCAAAGTTCAATAGGGTGTATTCAAAGATATGCTCAAAGTCTTCTGCGGCGAGGTTGGAAAGTTTATACATTGTGTCTCTGCTTTACTTTAGTCGCAATGTCATGAAGTGATAATGAGCATTGACCACTCTGCTCTCCGGCTTCAATCGCCATTTTTAGAGCCGTGGTTTGTTTCTCTTGCCTTTCGAGTAGCCGCAATGCAGAACGAACTACTTCGCTTGTTGAGCCATAGCGACCAGTCGCTATGAGTTGGCCGACAAACTCATCTAGCTGAGACCCAATCGTAACACTAGTTGTGCGTGACATATTTCCACCTACATGTGTGAATAATTAACACACCAATAATAGGTCAACTAAAATTCAAAATCAAATCACGATCTTCGTATGACAATGAAGTATACTTATAAGTCACACGTAAAAATTGACACGAAAAGTAGATTTGTCATAACCTATTTGTCACACTTGTTTAGATCATAATCTAAATGTCACTTTGAGGGGCTTATGTACATCTTTGGATACTTAAGAGCATCAACCTCTGATCAGAATGCAAAACGTGCTCAAGGTGCTTTACAGGAGTTTGCACAGCAAAAGGGCTTTCGAATAGCAGGTTGGTATATTGAGAATGAATCGGGAGCCTCATTACAAAGACCTGAATTACTCCGATTACTTGATGATGCTGAAATTGGTGATGCGATCATAATAGAGCAAATTGATCGTCTTTCTCGACTTGATGAAGAAAGTTGGTTCAAATTAAAAGAAATGCTGAACCAAAAGGAACTTAAGGTAATCAGTATCGATTTACCAACTAGCCATATCGCTTTTGCGCCACACATTCCCGACGAGTTCACTCGTTCGATGATCAGGGCTATTAATGGGATGATGATGGATATGCTCGCTGCAATTGCACGAAAAGATTACCAAGATCGACGGCGGCGGCAAGCTGAAGGGATCATGAAGGCTCGAGAAGAGGGAAAATATCGAGGAAGACAAGCAGATCTCCAGCTTCATGAAAAAATCTATCAGTTAAGAGTTATCAATGGGTTAAGTATCAGTGATACCGCTAAATTGACGAATGTGTCCACTAGAACGGTAATTCGGGTGGCTAAGAAGTTAGCAAGTGAGCGTTCATTGGGATAAGAAGCTTAACGTTTCTGTTCCTTATGGGCTTTAGTCCCCTAAACAAGAAATGCCCCTTTCCGAGTTCGCACTAAAAAGTAGTGGTTCGTCTTGGTCAAAAATTTGCCTTACTTTTCCTCATCCTATTAATGCGTTTCAGTATCCGGTGCTGAGTGTATATATCTTAAAGAGGGCTAATGTAAATTCTTCGACGATAAGCCACCTCCTGATTTTATGGAGTAATTGGCATTTTCATGCACATCTATTGTCTGGTTTTTTAGGTCTGGATAAGGATAGTTGAGATAAGCATGAAGATTTCTATGTAGGAGAAGTCCGTTCACATTTCTATATCTTTTTAGCCCGTAAAGTCGCCCGCTACGCGAGCATTTATCTATCTAGATATCCTTAGTCTTCATCAAGTCTTAGAAATTAATCACTTGTTTAAATATTGATTAATTTATGTCATATCGGTTAGTTAGTGGACTCTCTATAATTAATCATACGTTTAATAATGAGAGTTAACTTGTGACAGATACCAGCAGAAAAGCAGGTCGTCCCAGCGACAGTATTGACGCTAGACAAAAACTTATCGACCACGCCCGTGAACTCTTCACTGTTATGGCCTACGACAAGGTGTCAACCCGCATGATAGCAAACAAGGCGGATGTCAATGTCGCCATGATCCGCTATTACTTTGGCAGTAAGGAAGGCTTATTTGAAACTATGCTGCGAGAAACACTCAAGCCGATGAAAAAACAAATGGAACTCATGGTGAAAGAGAGTTCGCAGAAAAACTTTCTCGACATTATGCGAACCTACTACCGTGAAATGTTTAAAGCCCCCCAGTTTCCTCGCTTGGTATTTCAGGTTATGCATATGGGGAGCTCTGAAGCACAGCGTAAGCTACTTGAAAAGGTCTTCACCGACATTAGTCAACCGATGCAAATGGTGATGTTTGATCGACTTATCGAGAACAACATCTTGAAACCTGATGTCGACCCTAAGCTATGCAAGGTGTCTTTTATCAGTTTAATGGTGTTCCCTTTTATCGCCCCTCAGTCGCTTCTTGCTATTCACGGGATAGAACTTTCTGAAGAATTCCTTAATCAATTGTTAGAGCACAACATAAAACTGATGATAAATGGCATGCTACAACCTAACGATCTTCAGGAACAAAAACTATGAAAATCAATAAAAAATTACTGTTCTTTCCGGCGCTTGCCATAGGGGTAATCACGTTAGTGCTTGCCATAAAACTCAAGCCCGACTTGCCTATTAAGCCAGCAAGCGATCGTGCACGTTTGGTTGATACTGTCCCGTTACAACTCCGAGCTATGGCGCCACAAGCGATTGGCTATGGTAAAATTACGCCCAAAGTCGAATGGAAAGCCATCGCTGAGGTGACGGGCAAAATCATCTACCGCCATCCCAAACTCGAAAAAGGTCAATTTCTTCAAGCAGGAACAGAAATACTGCGTATTGACCCACTCGATTACGAACTAAAATTGGTCCAAGCTGAGGCGGATCTTAAATCTGCACAAACTTCTCTCGCCAAGCTATACCAAGAAGAACAAAACTTAAAGGCGACGCTAAAAATTGAGCTCAATCGTTTAGTGATCGCCAACAAAGAGCTAGCACGTAAACAAAATCTACGTACAAAAGGGCTCACCTCACAATCGGATGTGGATCAGCAAGAGCAAAGTGCGCTTTCACAACGCAAGCTAGTGCTCGATATTGAAAATCAAATCGGTTTGATGCCCGCCGAAAAACGAGTCGCCGAAGCTTTGGTCAAAGTTGACCTGTCTAAAGTGGAAGAAGCGCAACGTTCAGTGGAAAAAACCATCATTACTTTACCCAATGATCTGCGTATTGCTCAAGTTGATATAGAGCAAAATCAGGTCGTTAATCTGCAGCAAACCATGGTAACCGCACACGGCATGGATGTGATGGAAGTCGAGGCACAACTTTCTATCTATGATATGCACACGCTCGCCTCAAGTATTGGTGAGTTTAATCGTGATGCATTAGGTATTCCCCAGCCAGATATGACCTTTATTGACGCAAGTATTGAACTGAGCAGCGGTAATATGAAGGCAAGTTGGCCTGCGAAAGTTAGCCGTATCAGCGAAACCGTTGACCCAAATCAGGCCACTGCGGGTGTTATTCTGGAAATTCAACAAGATTACCGCCATCTGAACCCAAGCTCGCAACCACCACTTGTCAATGGCATGTTTGTAAGAGCCTTTATTGAGGGGCAACAAAATCCAAGCTGGGTGATCCCTGAACGCGCATTGCATGGCGATAAAATCTATCTCATGGGCGAGGACAATAAATTGGAGATTAGGCCAGTGTCGGTGCTCTATCGTCGCGATAATCAAGTCATTATCGATGGGCAACTGGAACAAGGTAATAAACTGATCCTTAACGATTTGCTGCCAGCGATTAACGGCATGTTGTTGAAAGAATCTGACGGTGGTAAAGAGGAGTCTTCACAATGATTCGATTCTTTGCCAAACACCCGACAGCCGCAAACCTACTTATGCTTAGCTTGCTGGTAATGGGTATCACATCACTCTCCAACATTAAGCGGGAAACCTTCCCAGAATTCGACCCTCCCTACATAATGGCAGGCGTCGTCTACCCCGGCGCGTCCCCGCAAGAAGTGGAAGAGAGTATCTGTGTTCGAATGGAAGATGCGGTTGATGGTCTTGCTAATATCGAAGAGACCCGGTGTGAAGCCATTGAGGGGTCGGCAAGACTGATCCTCAAACTTAACGAGAAAGCTGATATCGGGCGAATGTTGGTCGATGTGCAAACTCAAATCAACTCAATCAATGATTTTCCTCAGGAGATTGAGTCCCCTGTGGTACAGGAATTGGATTGGAACGAACCTGTTGTTGACGTAGCCATTACCGCAGACACGAGCTGGCCGGAACTGAAAGCCTACGCAGAACAGCTTAAGCAAACATTAAAACTCGACTATAACGTATCTCTGGTTGATGTGGCGGGATTTTCTGACCATCAGTTTCGAGTCGAATTGGACTCGCAAGCCATGCGTCAACTTGGCTTGAGTGTCGGTGATATTGCCACTCAAATTGGTCGCCAGAATATTAAATTGCCAAGTGGTAATGTTGAAACACCAGACAAGAACTTTCTGATCCGTTTCGATGAAAGACGTATTTCACCGCAGCAACTTGAATCGATCGTCGTTGGCTCTGGACCAAACGGTTCACTGATTCGACTTAAAGACATCGCAACCATTACAGACCGCTTTGAATTAGATGAACAGAAGGTTCTCTTTGATGGTCACCCGTCAGCCCTACTCAAAGTCAGTAAGAACAAAGAAGATGATGCGCTTAGAATCAAGGAGCACGTCGCTCAGTTCGTAGAGCATCAACAAGCGATCGCCCCAGACGGCGTCAAACTAGAACTCACCAATGATCTCTCGTCTGTACTGTGGGATCGTTTAACCATGATGGTTCGCAATGGCTGGCAGGGTATCGTGCTTGTGTTCGCCACCATGTGGTTGTTCTTTAGCCTTCGCTATTCATTCTGGGTTGCAGCGGGCTTACCCGTTGCTTTCCTTGGCGGACTATTCCTGATGGTGCAGCTCGGGCTTTCAATAAATATTATGTCATTGGTCGGTCTGCTTATGGCGATCGGTATTATGATGGACGATGCGATTGTTATTGCTGAATCCATCGCCGCTCACCTAGATAGAGGAGAAGATGTCGATAATGCCGTCATCAAAGGGGTGAAAAAAGTTCTACCCGGCGTTGTATCTTCTTTCCTTACAACGGTATGTATTTTTGGTAGCTTGTTGTTTTTGCAAGGCGAAATGGGAGCCGTGCTCAAAGCCGTTCCACAAGTGCTGATTCTCGTTCTGACGCTGAGTTTAGTTGAGGCTTTTCTTATTCTTCCCAACCACTTATCGCATTCACTGCATAAAGAGAAGAATGAAAAACCTCCAGCGAAATTTAAAAAGAAACTCCTCGATGGCTTTGAGAACTTTCGCAATACAACCTTAGTCAACGCGGTGGAGAAAGTGGTTGAATTTCGTTACGCCTTCCTCGGTGGTGTCTTAGCCTTATTGTTTATCTCAGTAGCAACGTTGGCTGGAGGCTTACTCAAGTTTCAACCCTTCCCAGATCTCGATGGTGATATCGCCGAAGCGCGTATCATTCTGCCTCCGGGCTCATCACTTTCGCAAACCGAGGCCGTGGTTGATAAGATCGTTGCGTCTGCTCAAAAGCTAGACAAAGAATGGACGCAAAATGTCGAAAACGGTGTGCCACTTATTGAGCATATTACCAGCCAGTTTAATGCCAATGCTGACGCCAATGAATCGGGGCCACATATTGCCACCGTTCGACTTGATCTACTCGGTGCAGAGAGTCGCAATACCGTCATTGATGATTTCATCACGGTTTGGCGCCAAGATGTTGGTGAATTGGCCGATCCCATTTCATTGGTCTTTAAACAGCCAACTATGGGGCCAGGTGGACGTGCAATTGAAATCCGCGCCAAACATGATGATCTAGAGGCACTCAAATCCGCTTCAATCGATATACAGCAATATCTCAACGAATTCGAAGGCATACATGGCGTGCTTGACGATATGCGAATGGGTAAAGAAGAGGTGTTAGTCAAACTTCGTCCGGGCGCAGAAACTTACGGTATCAACGGACAATTGGTTGCTAACCAGCTGCGTGCAGCCTTTTTTGGTCAGACCGCAGATGAAATTCAGGTCGGCGTAGAAAATATCTCGATTGAAGTGCGTCTCGATAAAGTGCAAGCGGGCGACTTACAGCAACTGGCAAACTTCCCGATAATCATGTCGGATGGCAGTCAGATACCACTGGCAACCATTGCGACGTTAGATTTTCAACGTAACTATGTTCGAATCCAGCGTATTGATGGTTTAAGAACCATTAGTGTATTTGGTGATGTCGACAATACCAAAGCTAACTCAACAGCGATCATCGCTCAATTCCAACGTGATGAAGCGCCAAAACTGATGGCGAAATACCCAGGGTTACGTTTCGATTTTGAAGGTGAAGCCAAGGATGCCGCTGAAACGGGCGCGTCAATGGGCAAAGGTTTCCTGCTTGGTCTGTTCGGCGTGTTTGCCATACTCAGTTATCAGTTCCGCAGCTATCTGGAGCCCGTAGTAGTAATGCTTGCGATCCCACTTGCCTTCATTGGCGTAGTTTGGGGACACATATTGCTCGGTTACTCACTTAGCATGCCAAGTATGATGGGCTTTGTCTCCCTAGCTGGCATCGTGGTCAACGATTCGATATTGCTAGTGCAGTATATTCGCCATCACGTCGATGAAGGAGATAGCGTTCATGACTCGGTGGTTAAAGCGAGTCGCGAACGATTCAGAGCGGTGTTTTTGACCTCAATGACCACGGCTGCCGGTTTATTACCTTTACTGACAGAAACCAGTTTGCAAGCACAGGTCATTCAGCCTTTGGTCATCTCTATTGTGTTCGGCATCTTTGCCTCAACCTTACTGGTGTTATTTATGATCCCGGCAGCCTATTCGGTTCTTGCAGACTTCGGCTTGGTGCATAAACACGAGGACATCTGATTAAACAAAGCGAGTCACATTGACCCGCTTTGCTTTAGTTTAAAATCTCTCTGTTGCGTTTGCTTCTGACCGTTAAACCGCTATTGTCTGAGTTTATAGGTCTAGATAAAGATAGTTGAAGTAAGCATGAAGATTTCTAAGTAGGAGAAGTCCGTTCCACATTTCTTTACCTTAATATAGGAACCAACGCTTTTGGGGCTTTCAAAACTTTAAGTGGTTCAATTTTTGCTAAATTAGTAAAACTTCAAACAAATTTTGTCCATCTTCGTTTCAGGCAGTTCACTGTTGGCACTTTGTGATTACCAAGGGAGCCTGACGGGATAAATCCCAAGCGACTTTGTCGTTCATCTTTAAGTCTAGCCTAAAGGCTAGACTTCTTTATTTAATGCCGTTGAGCGCTGTATTCTCAGCTCTCTGGTATTCAGTGCCTCGCGCTTCCAGATATTTCGTATCGTGCAACTGCTGACGGTGATGTTGTACTCCTTCTTTAGCATGGTTCTCAACTGTACTGAGGTTTGATACGGATTGTTTAAGGTCAGCTCGATAATTTTGTGTTCGGTTTCCTCAGGTATGCTTTTTTTGCTGCGGTGCAGCGGTTTGTTAATGCGCTTAAGGCCAAGTATGCCTTCCTCGGCTAAGACCTTTTGATAGTTATAGATACTTCGGCGTGAGCAACCGCTGATCCGAGCGGCTTCCGTCGCATTACCCAAGCGGTCGGCAAGCTCGATGACATCCAACTTGCGCTGGACTTCCATCCCATACTCACTCGCTCTTGGAGGCTCTTCTAACTCGGTAATATGCAGTTTGCGGTGACCAAAATAGGCTGAGAATGCACCATCGAACTGGCAGCGTATTTCCAGTTTCTGATTGACGATGGAGTGCCGTATGGGCGAGTCGATGAGATACATTTTATTGTTATAACTGAAGGTATGATCTCGGCGAACCTTGCGATATTCCTTGTGAACACAGACCGTATCAAGGTTGATGTGTTCAGGTACAACCTTGAACGCCGACCTCGGGTTCTTCGCCTGCACCGCGATTTTCTGTTGCCAGTACAGTGGAATGAATTGGTTTTGAAGATACTCGTTGGCGCTTTGAATATCGGTAATATGATGCAGCCGAAGCTCTGGAACCAGCCTGTCTTGGAACGTATCGAATGCCCGTTCGACCCGTCCTTTGCCTTGGGGCGAATTCGCAAAGATGATTTCGATCCCTAGCTCTTCACAAGCGCGTTGCATCTGAGAGAAGTTACTGCGTTTTGGACCACCGAATATACCCGCTCTATCGACGTAGAGCGTCTTAAACAGACCTCGCTTTTCGATATACGCCTTCATGACTTTCATACAACCTTCCGTGGTTTCGGAAGGGAAGAACTCGGCATGGATATCACTGGTCGCATCGTCGATGATGGCAATCAAGCATGAGCGATGCTCACCAAACCATTGATGCGGACTGCCGTCCATTTGCAGCATCAGTCCAGGCTGCTCCATCCGCTCTCTGTGTTTTCTTACACGGCTACGACGACGCTTTGCTCGCTTCACATGGTGGATAGCGTGCGCCCACTTTCGCAAGGTTTCACGCTTGATGGTCAAGCCTTCGTTGACCGTGAGCAACTCGGCCAGATGCTGCAAATTGAAATCGAAGTACTTAGTTTGGATCAGTTGCTGAACCTGTCTTTTCAGTGAATCAGGGGTTTTATTGACAGGCTCACGACCTTTATTGCCATGGACAACAAAGCGTATGCCTTCACGGCGGTAGCGATGGAGATAACGCTCTATGGTACGACGGGATTTATTGAGGAGTTTGGAAGCACTGTGAATGCTGATCTTACCTTGAGTGACTTTAGCGATCACATCAACAGTAAGCTGGGAGCGAGAGTCCATGATGATCATCCTTACTAACCCCTGAATGGTGATTTGACCTATTCAAAGGGTTAGGTATAGAAATGGATCCGTCATTTTCCCTTGGTAATTAGTTCACCGACAAAATCGGTTGGTAGTTAAGGTACGACAGAATCGCTTGGTGATCACAGTTCACTGTTGGCACTTCGTAACTCAGAAGTGCCCCTTTCCGCCTTAGTGCGATTACTCAGCAACTGATTACTCTGCTGAGTTTGCAATACATGAAGTTATGGCAGATACCATAACGGCACTGCGCGGGAACTCCCAAAAGTAATCAAAATAGAATCTTGAAGTTACAACCCAAAAACGCATAGCTATGCGTTTTTGGACTTTGGTATCAAAATTGCCAGCTAAGCATGATAGCCTTTATTTACTTCTGTGAGCAGCGCATTTACATCAAAGATTTTGGCATGCACTTCCTCGATCCCAAATTGCTTAAGGCGAGCGGTATGCATTTCGAGGTAGGATTTTGCGGAGGACTCATCTTCAAAGAGGTAGATACCGCCAGCTTCTTGCTCCTTTTCATTCTCAGTCCAGATTTTCCATATAAATCCCGGCTCATGATTTATCGATTCGGCTAACTCCTTTAACCCTGTAGACATATCCTCACCAAAAGGGCCATTAAAAGAGAAATCAACCTGAAGTAGTTTTTTCATAACTCTCACCTATGTGTATCTGTATTTATGTTGTGGTGTAAACTCATCAAAAAATGCTGAGTCAGTACCAAGCAGTGAGTGTTATCTTAAATAAAAATATTCTACAATAAAGTTCAAAATTCCGTCATTTAATGTGGGAAAATTCGACCATGAGAACAAAGTCTACGCTTGAACAATGGCATACGTTAGCAGAAGTAGAACGGTGTGGCAGTATACAGGCGGCAGCGCAAAGTATGAACAAGAGCCATACAACCTTGCTGTACTCAATTAAGAAACTAGAGACCCAATTAGGCGTATCACTGGTCGAGTTGAAGGGGCGAAGAACGGTGCTTACTGAAAATGCTAAAGTGTTGTTGCGCCGAGCGATTCCCATGGTGGAGCAAGCTAGAGATCTTGAAATACTCAGCAAGCATTTATCAGAAGGGATTGAGCCGGAAATAACCATTGCGATAGACCACCTGTGCAATAGGGATTGGCTGTATCAGCCTATGCGTCAGTTTTTAGAAGAGAACAGCTTTACATCAGTACAGGTTAAGGAAACATCGCTATCATCTACTACCGAAGCCGTTACTCAGCAATGGGCTGATATATCCATAGTTCCTTTGCCTGTAGAAAATCACCTAGCTGAAGCCTTCGCTACAATTACGATGATCCCTGTAGTGAATAAGTCCCACCCGTTGGCACAGAAAACTTCCGTTTGTAACGAAGACTTACAGGCCGTAACGCAGATCGTAGCGCGTGATTTAGGTAACAATACCAAAGGGCAGAACGTTGGTTGGCTCAAGGCCCAGCGTCGCATCACTGTCGATAACTTTGACCATGCATGGCAGGCAGTAGTCAGTGGCCTTGGATTTTGCCGAATTCCCGATCATCGTTTAGCTCAATACGATACCAGTCAAATTGTGCGGCTGCCATTAGTGGGAGGAGAGCGCTATCAGGTTCCATTACATCTAGTCGCACCCAAAGGCACTCGTACAGGTCTCGCTGCAAGGCAACTTTATGACTTGTTGCTTCTAGATGCAAAAAAACGACTAGGGCGCTGATAAGTCATCGGTATTAAGCATAAGGCTACAGACCCATGCTCGTAATCTCCCAGAAACGTTCATCTTGTAACAGTTTTCGTCCAAACTCACATTTGCATATTTATTCCAAAGCAACAGACATGAAACCTGACTGGAATGTACTTATAGGTTTGGTTGCTGATCAACAGAAGGAAATGAATCGCTATACAATTCAAGAAAAAAGAGCTCAACTTATTGAAGGGTCGAGCCTTTGTTACTATCACTTATCTGTTATTGCTATCGCTTCAATCTCTACTAATGCATCTTTTGGCAGTCGTGCAACTTCAACACATGAACGAGCGGGTGGGTTATCAATACCAAATACTTCTTCGTACACTTCATTGAAAGCCATAAAGTTGTTCATATCAGATAAGAAGCACGTTGTTTTTATCACGTTCTCCAAACTTGAACCACTTTCATCCAATATTGCTTTAAGGTTTAGTAACGATTGCTTTGTCTGCTTTTTGATACCACCAGATACAAATGACATTGTTTCTGGATCTAAAGGAAGTTGACCAGAGGTATAGATAACACCATTATGAGCAATGCCTTGTACATATGGGCCGATAGCTGCGGGAGCTTGCTCTGTATGGATTTTAGTCTTCATGAATTTCTCCTTATACTTATTGGCAATCTACCGAAGCAGAATGCCAATAAATCACTTTTGATTAAACGCCAGATTTTTTCAGGTAAGACGACATTTCTACTTCTGGAACCATACCGCCACCTGTTGCCCAAACCAGATGGGTGGCATTACTCATAATTGTATCGTCGAATTGCATTCGTTCTCTATAGTCACTGTCATTCGTTACCACTACAGGCCCCATCATGCCTGCTAGTGCTGAAGGCTCGAGTTGGATATCCTCAGACTTACTCAGTTGACCCAGTAAGCGATACATACGCTCATCAGTGACAGTGAAATAACCATCCAATAATCTTTCCATCGCTCTGCCGACAAAACCCGAAGCGCGACCTACAGCCAGACCGTCAGCAGCGGTAATATTATCAATACCAATATCCTGAACACTTATTTCATCGTGGAGTCCGGTATGAACACCGAGCAACATACATGGAGAATGTGTTGGCTCAGCAAAAATACAGTGAACATTGTCTCCAAAAGCCATTTTAAGGCCAAATGCAACACCACCGGGGCCACCGCCAACACCACACGGTAAATAAACAAATAGAGGATGCTGTGCGTCTACTATGATACCTTGCTCGTTAAACTGCTTCTTTAGGCGTTCTCCAGCAACCGAGTAACCTAAGAACAAAGTTTGAGAGTTTTCATCATCAATGAAAAAGCAAGTTGGGTCATTTTCAGCTTCTTTGCGGCCCTGCGCTACCGCAACACCGTAATCTTGTTCATACTCAACAACATTAACGCCATGAGAACGAAGTTTGTTTTTCTTCCACTCTCTTGCATCAGCAGACATATGCACAGAAACAGAAAAACCTAATTTGGCGCTCATAATCCCAATAGACATCCCGAGATTTCCGGTTGAACCTACTGCAATACTGTATTGCTTAAAGAAATCACGAAATTCTTCGCTAAATAACTTGCTGTAATCGTCTGACTCGGTAAGCAATCCAGCTTCCATAGCAAGCTTTTCAGCGTGGGTCAGGACTTCATAGATGCCACCGCGAGCCTTAATGGAGCCAGAAATCGGTAGGTGGCTGTCTTTTTTAAGTAGTACTCGACCTTGTATTTGAGTGTCATACTCATGTTCAAGCACTTTTTGCATTTCTGAGATAGCAACCACTTCAGATTCAATGATGCCACTCGTTTCCGCTGTCTCCGGGAACGCTTTGACAAGATAAGGAGCAAACCTTTTGAGCCTGTCACTTGCGTCCTTAATGTTCTCTACACCAAGCCCAACGTAGGGCAGCCCTTCTTCAAGACTAGTGATGGATGGATTAAACCAAGATATCTCTTTAAGCTCGATAAGCTCTTTTACTAGCGGATACTGTTCGGTAAGTTGATTGATATTAGTAGTCATCATAATACCTTGTTGTTATACGATATAAGATAGTAGGAATGTGCCAGCCAGAGCTACGAATGATGCAATAAAGGTAGCTGACGTATAGTATTTGAAAATCTCGGTGATAGAAGCACCGCAGTATTGTTTTACAAGCCAGAAAAGAGAATCGGTTACAATGGTACAGCCGATTGCGCCTGAACCAATGGCAAGCGTAATGATTTCTGGACTAATGTCGGGGTAAAGCGGTAGTAGTGGTGCCACAATGCCTGTCGCGCCAAGCATCGCTACAGTAGCAGAGCCCACGGCGGCGTGAAGAATGATAGCAACCAACCAAGCAAGTAGAATTGGATGCATGTCTAGGTTCGACAGTATTTGAGCAAGCACATCCGCCAGACCACTACCTTTCAGAATGCCATTAAATGCGCCACCTGCACCTATAATGAGCAAGATATTAGCAATGGATGAAAATGCGCCTTCAGTTTCACTGAGTAACCTTTCCATACCCATATTTTGCTTGATACCAAACGTGTAGTACGCCACAAACGCGGCGATAAACATTGCAGTGATAGGGTTTCCGATAAACTCCAATGTTGTGTAAAGCGCTGTTCCATGCTCCATATTCAGCTCTGCTGCGGTTTTCATCAGCATTAAGAAGATTGGCAGAAGTACAGTAAACAGGGTTGCACCAAGCGAAGGTAATTCCGATTCTTCTTTCACATGAAGAGAAGTGAACTCTTCTGGTACATTTTTAAATGGTAATCGGGAACCCAGCACCTTTAAGAAAAGTGGCCCACCAATGAGCGAAGCAACCAAACCTATTGCCAGACCATAAACAATAACTGAACCAATATCTGCACCAAGTTCATTAGTCACATACAGTGCTGCCGGGTGTGGTGGAACAATACAGTGGACAGCCATCAATGCCGTACATAGAGGTATTGCCAAGTTCAGTAGGGATGTGTTGGTCTTCTTTGCGATAGAGAATGCTAGTGGGATGAGGAGTACAACACCTACTTCAACAAAAAGAGTAATACCACAGACCAAGCCAATAAGTACCATGATTACTTCTGGAGATAGCCAGCGTATTTTCTGCAAAGTAATACCAATGCGTTCAGCAGCACCAGACACTTCCATCATTTTGCCAAGTATGGTTCCGAGACCAATAACTGTAGCCAAGAAGCCAAGAGTTCCACCAATTCCGCTTTCAATGGCATTTACCATCTCTAAAGGTTGCATGCCCATCGATGTGCCAACGAAAAAGCTAGCTAATAGCAATGCAAGAAAAGGGTGTAATTTGAAACGTACAATCGAAAAAACGATCATGATTATACTGAGGATGAGGGTACCGATGATCCAGATGTTAGAATCCATGTTCAGACCTTTATGTTTGTTTAATTTCCTGCACATTAAACAGAGCGGTGTCGGATGTGACAAACGATGAATAATCACCTTCACATGAACTAGATTTAAACAACTGCGTGATCTAAGTCGCTTAAAGAAAAAATACCCCCCCAATACGTGTAATTTCTTCACAAGTATACTCTAGTATGGACTGTAGGTAACACGCCTGAGTATCCAGCTAGAGTTTCAATATGTACACGAAAGACAATATTTTTATTAAGCAGAGCTGTCTCAATAGCTTCCAGCTTTCAAAGCTACACACATTTGAAGTTGCCGCTAGGCATAGTTCTTTTTCCTTAGCTGCGAATGAACTGTCACTAACACCGAGTGCAATATCCCATAGGATCACCAAGCTTGAAGAAGAGATTGGAATTAAACTTTTTGAGCGAACTCACAGAAAAATAACGCTTACCGAGGAAGGAGAGCGAATCTATCAATCTCTAAAAAGAACATTGAATGATCTTAATCAAGAAATTTTCGATGTTAAAAGTGGTGATGTATCAGGGCCACTTACCGTATATTCTCGTCCATCTTTCGCGCAGTGCTGGCTGGTTCCCCGCATTCACTCTTTTAAGGAGCGTTACCCGTCAATAGATTTAAAACTTCTAACAGGAAACGAAAACATTAACTTTCAGGGGTATGGTATTGATGCGGCTATATATTTTGATGATCACATGCCAGATAAACTATTTTGCCAAGAGATATTCTCCGAAACGATTATACCCGTCTGCACAAGTGAATATGCCAAGCAACATGATCTAACTAGAACTATTCAAAATTTACGCAATGCCACGTTACTCCACGACAATCAGGCATGGGATTATGATTCAAATGAGGACGAATGGAAGACATGGGCAAAAGCCAACCACCTTGAAGGTGTAGAAGATATATCTAGTATTGGATTTGACCGTTCAGACCTAGCTGTGATAGCAGCAATTAACAATGCTGGTGTTGCTATGGGGCGATTTAGCCTAGTAAATAAGCGACTTTTGTCAGGCGAACTAATTACTCCATTTCCCGGAACCGAAGTGCTTTGCAAGCAGAAGTACTACGTAGCCACATTGCCAAATAAGCACACTCAAAAGGTTAAGCTTTTCATAGAGTGGTTGGGGGCGCAAACGCAATAATTAAGGAATGCATATTACACCGTCTAAAGTGAAGTATTATGCGTACGGATGGCGTGATAGGTTTGTTGATGAATGAACGAAATTGTCCAGAACCTTTCATTATCGGCATCTCATAGCGAGGTGCCATTTGTCATTTTAGGATACCAAAAGTAATCTGAAGGGTAGAAACCGCGCGAAGCTTGTAAGAAGGTTCTGTCCAAAACCTTCTCAAAAATGGTTCAGAAATCTTGTGAACACCAAGCGATTTTGTCATATGTTCGTATTTTATAGGGCTAAGAAAGAAAATATGCCGTAGCCCTCAGCCCTTATAAATAAAAGGCTGAGGGCTCACATTGGACTTTTCGCTGAAATGGGCGCAAAACCCCATGATCAAATCTATAAATAGCATGATGATGGATATGCTAGCTGCTATCGCGAGAAAAGATTACCAAGATCGCCGCCGCCGTCAGGCTGAAGGAATAAAGAAAGCCAAAGAGGAAGGGAAATACAGAGGGCGGCAAGCCGATTCAGAACTACACGAAAAAATCTATCAGCTACGAGTAGTCAACAAGCTGAGTATCAGTGATACCGCCAAACTTACCAATGTTTCAGGTCGTACAGTAATACGGGTTGCTAAAAAGTTGGCAAGTGAGCGTTCAGCGGGGTAAGAAGCTTAGCGTACGTTTTCGTTCCATTGGGCTTCAGACCCCGTGATGTACTCAATGCTCCATTCTCCTGTTGAAGTTTGGCAAATTGCCATCTCAACCGGATGGAAGCCGCCTTCTTCCGCGCTGTATGTTTTATCACGAAAGTTAAACACCAGATAACGGCTGGTGGTCAGTGCTTCATTAGTCAGTAAATAAGTGGTCAGTTGCTCACTTAACAGCTTATGCAGTTTCTTAGACACAGGTAATAATGATGCTGTGAAGTTTAATTTGGACATAGTGGGTCCTCCTTGTTTCAGGATTCAAATAAGAAATAACAGAGTGAGAGTTATTGGAACGTGCCGACTATCGTCAGTTGCACGTCATCAAAGACATTGCGAGAAAGGTGGCGAGCAAAGGCTTTCATCCATACCGAGAGTAGCTCTTGTACTTCAGGATGGGATAAATCAGTGCTTCCCACATCGGGTTGATAGCACCAGCGATTAGCCAGATGAAAGTACAACTCAGGCTCAACGGTTGTGCGGCTGTCATCGGGATAAGAGAAGCTGGCAAAGAACACCACCAGCCAAGGGCTTGAAGCTGACTCACGTTTAAACTGTACCTCTATCGGATGCAAACCTTGTCGATGTCGGTAGTAACTCATTTGGCGGCAGTTCAGTACGAGTCGTTCAGCGTTCTCTGGGAGAGTGTATCGATTCAAAAGTGCTTCCAGTGACGAATGTAAAGCATCATCAATAGAAAGCTCACCATAATGTTGCTCAATCATAACCAACCTCTTTCAGCAAATGAGGTGCAGGTATCGCCTGTCACGATATGGTCGAGAACGCGAACATCCACCAGCGCTAATGCATCTTTGAGTCTTTCTGTTATGCGTCTATCGGCTTGAGACGGCGTTGAGTCACCGGATGGATGATTATGGGCAAAGATTACCGCTGCGGCATTCACTTCTAATACCGCTTTCACCACTTCTCGCGGGTAGACGCTGGCCGCGTCCACCGTTCCCTGAAACAGCTCTTTAAACTCAATCAGTCGGTTTTGGTTATCCAGTAGTAATAAGGCAAACACTTCACGCTCATAGCTGCCGAGCTTACAGCGCACATACTCTTTGGTGGCATCAGGATTGGTTAGGGCGTCACCACGCACGTAGCGCGTAGCCAGTATCTCAGCGGCATGCTCTAGGATTTCATTTTCCTGATAGCGTTGCTGCTTTTGGTAATCGGAAGTTTTGGGATTCATTTCAAGCTCCTGTCGGAATCAATGATGGGGTTTCACATTGATGACATATGCCTGAATATTTTTGGATTTAATGAGGAAAGAAGGTGACGTAAGGGGTAAGGCAGTATGATAGAGTCGTTTGGTGATTAAATGTACACATTTGTTGCAATTCTGGAACAGCTATTGCTGACATAACTACAGTCCGAATGTTTGTTAGTTTTTATTGTTAGCCAAAGTCAGGAAGTTCTTGATTTTGTGACTGTTGGTCTCTTTCCCCAACAAACTTAGCGTATCTCTTAACAACAGACTCTTGAGAACTGAAAATATGGATATGTGCCTTCTTAGCCAACTTAGTATTTAGTTTTTGTACCATTGTTAAGTTCACTTTAAGTGTTCCATTTGGGTATTTGTTCGAGCTGCTGATTATCAATGCATATTTAGGTGATAATGGGTAATAAAGGTCACACTCATTAATTGAAACTTGTTTTATTTCATCAGTAAGTGATTCATGCACGTTTATAACTGGTTGATCACTGGTGATAAATGGTTCTTCAGTATGGTTAGTTAACATGCAGTAGTTGTCAAAATGATTGCTTTGGTAAAGGGATGCACCAAAATTCTCACCAATTAGGTAGTTACTGAACCATCTACATTCCGTTGAGATTTTTGCTAAATACTGTTGGTTGTCGTGCTTCTTTGGGAGGCGGTTAGTTATTACATTAGCGGTGGATCTGAATGATTTGGTTCTAGCGAATTGATGTCCAAGAAAATGACAAAAATGGATAAAGTGATTTTCATTGTCTAATACTGATAATCGACCTTTAGCTAGTTTTGATATTACAGGCTTAGCTCGTTCCTCGAGTGCGGTATACTTATTCTCTAGCCAATTTTCTTTGGCAGCCTTTATCTCCTGTTGAACTTCAATTGAAGTTTTACCGTACTCTTCGACAAATTGTTCAAGACGCTGAAGAGTTAGGAACTCCTGCAGCAATCGCAGGTGTTCTTGTTCTGTTTCTGGTGAGCTAAGAGCCGCTACAGCTTTAAGACAAGCTATATGGTCGTTGGTCAAATGCTGGACTTTGTAAAAGAATTTCTCTTTTGCGACCAATTTGGTGCTTTCATGTATAACTTTGCCTTTTGCAGTAACAAACCATACTTTTTTGGAGTTTGACCAGTTCCTAAGGTAATGAGCCCAAACATAGTGATGTTCTTTCTTGATTTGTAGGTGCTTAGGTAAACTTACTTGCAACTTTCTCTACCTTATTTATCAGTTTCCATCTTGTGGTTTAGATGCATGGTGTATTTTACTTCATTTTAACTTTTAATGTATGAGCTCCGTACAAAGGTTTGTTACAGCACTTGTTTTTGACGACACGTATTAACTACTTGGCTGATTACGGTAAAAAAATACCATCTAGATTGAGAGGCGATCAATTCGCCTCTCTTTTTGTATAGAGAAAACCCCCAGCTAGGCTGGGGGTTCCGTAAAGCTTTCAGCTATAAGTCAGTTATAAAACCCCTTTCAATTTGTTAAAACAC
>NZ_FUXB01000021.1 GCF_900167345.1 Vibrio cincinnatiensis DSM 19608
AAAGCTATTATCGTTCCAACAGAACGATAATGAATTGACTGTGCCAAAATCAAGTAAACTTGATTCTGATTGGTCACTCAGTTCATCGATAAATCTTTTTGATTATCATCAACGAGTGCCCACACAGATTGATTGGTTTAAATTGTTAAAGAGCGTTCTTACCGTTTGGCTTACACCGTATCGGAAGAGGCGGTAATTTTAGCGAGATAAACGTCGGTGTCAAACACTTTTTTACGTTTATTTTTGAGGTGTTACCCTTGTAAAATTACCTGCTGTTTGGGTTGGCACTGAGGCACTTTCCCGTGACAGCGAGGCGGCATTATAGAGATCGACATCACATTGGCAAGTGTTTTTTTATGCATTCCTTTCGACTGCGTATTTTTTACCCAAAGCACATCTTTTATCACTTAATTCGGGTTACACTTAGCTGAGAATAACGACATAAAAATAGATTAGGAGAAATAATGAGCTCGATTCGTTGTTATAAAGGTGCATCTCCCCAGATAGCTTCCCGTGTTTATATTGACCCATCTAGTGTTCTCGTCGGCGATATCACGATCGGTGATGATGCGAGTATTTGGCCTTTAGTGGCTGCTCGTGGTGATGTAAACCACATCTGTATTGGAAATCGTTCTAATATCCAAGATGGAAGCGTACTCCATGTCACACATAAAAATAGTGAGAATCCAAATGGCTATCCATTGTTGATCGGCAATGAAGTTACGGTTGGGCATAAAGTCATGCTTCATGGCTGTACGATTCAGGATCGAGTATTAATTGGGATGGGTTCCATTGTATTGGATGGTGCTGTGATTAGTAGTGATGTAATGATTGGCGCGGGTAGTTTAGTCCCACCCGGTAAAGTTTTAGAAAGTGGCTATCTCTATGTTGGGAGCCCCGCTAAACAGGTTCGTCCATTGACAGATAAAGAACGTGCATTTTTAGTCAAATCCGCAGACAACTATGTACAGACCAAGAATGATTATCTCAATGATGTAGAGGTGATCAACTGATCACCTCTACATTACCATATTGATTAAAGGCTTCTTCCTCAATCAACGCTTCAGCAAGCTCTTCGAGATCAAAACGTACTGTATCGAATACCGCAAGAGCTTGTTCTGGGCTATTGATGGCTTGTCCAGAATATTGAATTAATTGTTGAATAGAGATCTGACAAGAAATAAGAGCCCCGCCTTGCTGGGCTGGAAACTCGATAACGTGCAGCTTTTCATTCCAATGCTGAATATCTGGAAAAAGAATCGACTGATTCATATCTCTCCCGCTAGATTTTTTCTAAGTTCTCGCAAAATCTGTCTTGTTCCCGGACGTAGCCCTCGCCAGAGCATAAAGCTTTCAGCGGCTTGAGCCACCAACATACCTAACCCATCATAAGCATTAGCCGCACCTTGCTCTAACGCCCACTGGTTGAAAATAGTTTCCCCTTTACCATACATCATGTCATAAGCCACACTGGTGTGAGTAAAAATGGTTGACGGTAGTTTGGGCAATTCTCCCGCTAAGCTTGCCGAGGTAGAGTTGATGATAATATCAAAGCTGTGGTTGATTTCGTTCATCGCTTGCGCATCAACAGAACCAAATGGCGCAAAGTTTGCTGCTAACTGCTCGGCTTTACTGAATGTGCGGTTGGTAATGGTAATACGAGAAGGGTGTTGATCTAACAAAGGTTTTATTACGCCACGAGCCGCCCCCCCCGCGCCAATCAGTAAGATACGAGCGCCATCAAGAATGACCTGATTTTGTAATAAATCTTGGACTAACCCTTCACCATCAGTATTGTCTCCAATCACATCTCCATCATCGAGCTTTTTTAGAGTATTAACTGCTCCAGCCAGTTGAGCACGCTCAGTCAGACGATCGGCAAACTGGTAAGCCGCTTCCTTAAAAGGAACTGTAACATTGCACCCTTTTCCACCTTGTGAAAAAAATTGCTGCACTGCGGCTTGAAAGCCATCCACTGGAGCCAGTTCGGCAGTATAGATCATCTTCTGATTGGTTTGACGAGCAAACAACGTATGAATGAAAGGGGATTTACTGTGTCCGATAGGGTTACCAAACACAGCATAATGATCGTTATGAAAATCCATATTCTAGCCTATTTCGCAAAGGTCTCTGCTGAGACCGTATCATTGGGTCTGTTTTCTGTCACCACTCTTTCGGGACTAAAAACTCACTAAGCTTCGCTTCAGCACTTCCTTTCTCAGGCTGATAGTCATACTCCCAGCGTGCCAATGGTGGCATCGACATCAAGATAGACTCCGTCCGTCCGCCACTTTGTAGACCAAACAGTGTTCCACGGTCAAAAACTAAGTTAAATTCAACGTAACGACCACGTCGATAAAGTTGAAATTGTCGTTCACGTTCGCCATATAAGGTCTGTTTACGACGCTCAACAATGGGTAGGTAGGCTTGAGTATACCCCTCACCCACGGCTTTGATATAGTCAAAGCAGCGCTCAAAGCCCCAGTGATTGAGGTCATCAAAAAACAGTCCGCCTACCCCTCGTGTTTCTTCACGATGTGGCAGATAAAAATAAGTATCACACCAAGCTTTATGCTCACCGTAAACCTGTGAGCCAAACGGCTCACAGAGCCTTTTGGCCACCTGATGCCACTCTCGACAATCTTCTGCAAACGGATAATACGGGGTTAAATCAAAACCACCGCCGAACCACCATATCGGTGCTTCCCCCTCTTTTTCTGCAATAAAAAAACGCACATTCGCATGAGAGGTAGGAACGTAAGGGTTATGCGGATGCATCACAAGTGATACCCCCATCGCCTCAAACTGACGCCCCGCTAACTCTGGCCGATGAGCGGTTGCAGAAGCAGGCATCTGTTGACCTGTGACATGAGAAAAATTGACTCCCCCCTGCTCAAAGACTAGGCCATAACGCATCACTCGAGTCCGACCACCACCACCTAATCGCTCTCCGGGTTCACGATACCATTCATCTTCAACAAAAGTAGCCTTTCCATCCACAGTTTCCAATTGTTGGCAAATCGTCTCTTGAAGGTGGAGCAAAAAGTCTTTCACCGCTTGCTTATCAATTGTCGACATTATCTTATTCCTTTACTCCAGATCATCCTTGTCTCAGTACTTGCTGAGTTTTGGCATCTCGAATTTCACTTGGCTTATTTCTTCCCCCTGTTTTCCCATGTAACACAGCCGGTAGTTGATCACCGAACTGTTGTATCACCTCTTCAGTCGTCATACAGGAGGGAAGACCAGATAAGTTGGCACTGGTTGAGGTAATAGGCTTCCCATAAGCAAGGCATAGTTTTTGTACTAAGGGATGATCCGTGACTCGTACTGCAATCGTATCAAACTGACCACTTACCCATTTCGAGACTTGTGAACTGGCTGGCATAATCCAAGTCACTGGGCCGGGCCAAGTCAATTTAACCGCCATCAGTTGTTCATACGTGAGTTGGCTTTCATCAATATATGGAAGAAGTTGTTCATAGCTAGCGGCAATTAAAATTAAGCCTTTATCTACCGAACGCTGCTTTAATTGCAGTAATTTCTCAACCGCTTGAGGATTATCAGGATCACAACCAACCCCAAACACGCCTTCGGTTGGGTAAGCAATCACTTCACCAGTACGCAAGGAGTGTAATATCTGTTCAAAATTATCCAACGTGTATTCCTAAAAGTCGCAGGGGGTTTCACTTGAGCCTAAGTTTACAAATTATCAAGCCAGAGCGCTAAAGCAAATTAAGCATAAATTATGTCAATATCTTTTCTCTTTTACGCAAACGTTTGCTTGCAAAAAAAACTCCTCGTATAATGCGCACAAGCTCACTCACCTAACTACCAAGCTTAAAGGAATTTGAGATGAAAGTCGGCATTATCATGGGTTCAAAATCAGACTGGCCAACCATGAAACTGGCAGCAGAGATGCTTGATCAGTTTGGCATCGCTTACGAGACTAAAGTCGTTTCTGCCCATCGAACGCCTCATTTGTTAGCAGATTATGCCTCCAGTGCCAAAGAGCGTGGATTAAAAGTGATTATTGCTGGAGCCGGAGGCGCCGCTCACTTACCCGGTATGGCTGCAGCCTTTACCGCTCTTCCTGTCTTGGGTGTACCCGTTCAGTCACGCGCACTTTCGGGGTTAGACTCTCTCTATTCAATTGTCCAAATGCCAAAAGGCATTGCGGTCGGCACACTGGCTATTGGTGAAGCTGGAGCCGCTAATGCTGGTCTACTAGCGGCACAAATCATCGGCACTCATGATGAAAGTGTCATGGCAAAGGTAGAAGCCTTTCGTGCGGCACAAACCCAAGCGGTACTCGCTAACCCTAACCCAGCCGAGGAATAATTCATGCATGTATTGGTGTTAGGTTCGGGTCAACTCGCCCGCATGATGTCTCTCGCTGGAGCGCCACTGAACATCACACTTTCAGCCTTTGATGTAACCAGTAACCATGTTGTCCACCCATTAACACAAACGATAATCGGACACGGTTTACCACAAGCGATTGAGCAAGCTGACATCATCACCGCTGAGTTTGAACATATTCCTCATGATGTACTCGCCGTCTGTGAGCAGAGTGGTAAATTCCAGCCCACCACTGAAGCGATTAAGGCAGGAGGGGATCGTCGCCTTGAGAAAGCCTTACTGGATCAAGCGGGTGTACGAAATGCACCTTACGCTGTCATCAATAACCGCCAAGACTTTGCTACTGCCATTGAAAAAATCGGTCTGCCGATGGTGTTGAAAAGCGCCTTAGGCGGCTACGATGGTAAAGGTCAATGGCGCTTGAAAGCCAGTGATGATGTCGAGCGTATTTGGGCTGAAATGGCACAATGTTTAGCCAGCGCCGAAAATCAAGCCATTGTCGCCGAACAGTTTATTCCCTTTGATCGAGAAGTCTCCTTAGTTGGCGCTCGTGGTCGAGATGGGAATATTGCCGTTTACCCTCTTGCTGAAAATATTCATGTTGATGGGGTATTGAGCTTATCAACTGCCATTGATGCCCCTCAATTGCAAGCACAAGCACAAGTGATGTTTAAAGCGGTTGCTGAAAATCTCGACTATATCGGTGTTCTGGCCTTAGAGTTTTTTGATATGCAGGGAAGCTTGTTGGTCAATGAAATTGCGCCACGGGTACATAACTCGGGTCACTGGACTCAACAGGGTGCCGAAGTCTGTCAATTTGAGAATCACCTGCGTGCTGTCTGCGGTTTACCTTTAGGTAGCACTAAGTTGGTTCGAGAAACCGCCATGATCAATATTCTCGGTGAAGATAGCTTGCCTAATGAACTGCTGGCGATGGAAGGCTGCCATATTCATTGGTATGGAAAAGAGAAACGCGCAGGAAGAAAAATGGGACACATTAATGTCACCGCCGATTATTCTGGGGAGCTCGATCGTAAACTAAATCAATTAGCGACCATACTCGACCCCATCTGCTTCCCTGCCCTACAAAAACGTAGCTCTTCTGTTTAACACAAATGGGTTTTTCGCTATCTAGCGATTGCCCTAAAAAAATTAACGACGCTTTATTGCGTCGTTAATCATTTTGGAGATGAGCACACTTCTTATCTGCACATTGATATTTAGTTCCACTTGCCAATTTTTTTTCCATTAATAATGGAAAACCGCACCGCTCACATACCCCAGCAGCAGGGGGTTGATTAAGCGCATACTTACATTTAGGAAAAGCATCGCACGCATAGAAGGTTTTACCAAAACGGGATTTTCGCTCAACTAAATGCCCTTTATGGCATTCCGGACAAGTGAGTAACGACTCCGATTTCTGATTTTGTTCATCGTTATCTAGCGATTCAATATGCCGGCAATCTGGGTAAGAGCTACAACCAATAAACATGCCAAACCGCCCCTGCCTAAGTACTAGCTCATGCCCACATTCCGGACAAGGAACGCCTAACTCTTTAATGATATGACCATCATTCTGATGAAGCGGTTTTATATAGTCGCATTGTGGATAATGGCTACAACCTAGAAAAGGACCATGCTTAGCGCGGCGAAGCTGTAACTCCCCACCGCACAAAGGACAAGGCTCATGAGTTAACGCCTGCTCATGAGCAGAAAATAAAGTAGGATCAATTTTATTGCTCATATCAATTAATGCAAAATACCCTGTTCTTTACTGTACAGAAGCTCTTCCATCAAGGTATAAGCATTCTCATTGCCAGGGACATTAAACAGCACCATCAGAATAATCCATTTGAGATCATCTAATTCAAACTCATTGGTTTCTAATCCCATCACTCGATCGATCACCATCTCACGAGTTTCTGACGTTAATACCTGAATTTGCTCAAGAAACAACAAAAAACCACGTGCTTCAAGATCGAGCCGCTCCATCTCTTGAGCTGTATATACCCGCATTGAAGTCGCTGCACAGGTTGCCATCGCTGAATGCGCATCACTTTGTTGCAATGCAGCCAGCTCTTCTAACCAATGGAGGGCTTTATAAATCTCTTTCTGGTGAAATCCCGCTCGAAGTAACTCATCTTCAAGCTCATCTTGATCCACTTGCAACTCAGCATCGCTATGGATATACGTTTCAAACAGATACATCAAAATATCCATCATAGCTTGCCCCTCCCCTTACGAATATAGCCACCGGAAACTGCAACAACGTGCCCTAAAAGCTCAAGCTCTAAGAGCTGCATCATGACTTCTTGTACAGGGATATGGGTCCGCTGTGCAAGAATATCAACGGGTGTCGCTTCTACTCCTACGTTAGCTAACAGCTCGGGAAATGGCAATTCTTCTTGACCATTTGATGGAGAAAAAAGGTCTTCTTGAGCGGAAATGGCAGATTTTTGTGACCAATGAGTCAGCAAAGTGATTTCAGCGAGAATATCGTCCACCGTTTGAACAAGACAAGCTCCCTGCTGAATAAGACGGTTACTCCCCTGAAAATTGGTGATATGTATTGGGCCTGGAACCACAAAAACGTCTCGTCCTTGCTCCAAAGCATAGCGAGCAGTAATCAGTGAACCGCTTTTTTCAGCGGCTTCAACCACTAAGACCCCTAATGATAAGCCACTAATAATACGGTTACGCCGCGGGAAATATTCTGGCCTTGGTTTTGTATTAGGACGAAATTCAGAGACTAAAGCTCCATCGGCTTTTATTCGCTCAGCTAAGGATTGATGCCTCGTCGGATAAATACATTCGAGCCCCGAACCTAAAACCGCAATGGTTGACCCTGACGCTTTTAGAGCCCCATCGTGCGCATAACCGTCAATTCCTAGAGCAAGCCCACTGGTAACCGTGAGGTCATGTTCCACTAATTGCGAAGCAAAATGTTGGGCAATGTACCGACTATCTATCGTTGCATCTCGACTACCGACAATCGCAATTTGTGGGTTCACAAGAGTCGAACATCGCCCTTCTACAAACAAGACTTTCGGTGGAGATGCGACCTCACGCAATAAAGGGGGATAGCGCGAATCATCATACAGAGCAATAATATGTCGCCCAGCCTCTTTCGATTGCCACTCTAAACAAGCTTCAACCTCTCGCTTAGCCTGATGCATCAAATAATCCACTTGATCTGGCTTCAGTCCTAAAGCTAACCACTGCTGAGAGGAATAATCGAACATGTTTGCCAGAGAGTCTAAGCTCAACAATCGCGTAATCATCTTCTGCGTTAGCTTCGGTGTAAAGCTTAAAGCGAGCCAGGCACAGAGATCTTTGTGTTGCATTGATTTCGCCAAATCAATTTACGGAACAGAAGCAACCGAGGAAGCAATCTCTTCATCGTGAATAGGAGAGAATACCAATACAGTGTGATCAATCGGTGCCTCACTGTTCGTCACTAAAGCTAGGCTAAATGCATCATAAGGACGAATGACCATTAAGGTACCCACTTTGCGTTGTGGTAGATTAATCGGTTCTCCACGATTCGACTTGTAGCTATATCCTTCTTTATCTTGATAAACGGTTGCACCCTGTTGGTACAGCTCAAACATACTGCCTTGCATCAATCCATCATCTTTACCGTGATCAATTACAACAACCTGATTTTTTGCTGCATATTGACTTCCTTCCAGCGTCCCTAAAATGGTTGCTTGAACTCCCTGTGGCGCAGGCCTAGGAAAGAAAGAGGTGGATAAATTCAGTTGATTCAATCCCACTTCAGCGAGAGCGAGATCATTGACCATGATTTCTTGCGCGAATTGATGAATGGAAAGTGCGGTGACTTGTTCTTGACTTTCCAATCGCTCAGCCGTCGCTAATAAACGCAGTGCAACCATTCTCTTATCACCACGCTCAAATGAGTTCATTGGACGGTAAAGCCCCCATTGAGCATGGCTAGACTCTCCAGAAATATAGACCGTATCTTGTTTGGTTAAATACTGCCGCCCATCGTTCGAACCTAACACGCGTGGGCTTTGTGCAATTTCTGTCTCTTCAATCAGACGATCCGACAATAAATAAGGCAGCAATAATCCCTCTTCAACTGTTGGTAATGATTGCTTTTCCTGTAAGCGTACTTTTGGGCTTAACTTAACCATAGGTTTCAAACTTAACACGGGTTGCCCGTCGCGCCACACGAGTGTTAGTTTATCTCCCGGATAAATAAGGTGAGGGTTGTCTATTTCTGGATTCACTTGCCAAAGTCTTGGCCATAACCAAGGGCTATCAAGATATAGCGCTGAAATATCCCATAAGGTATCGCCTTTCACCACAATGTACGTTTTCGGTGCATCCCTCTTCACAGCCAAAACCGTAGGCTCACTAGCCAAGGCTGAAACATGAGCACTGAGAGAGATAAACAGCATACTGAAGGTAAGTGCTGTTCGGCGATAGTAACGAATAAATACGTTCATGACCTTGCTTCCTTGGCCGGTAGATAACAGAGGGTTTGCTATAAATGTTGCTCGATGCTGTCATTTAGGTCATAAAATGTCTAGAATTGAGCCAACCAGCATTAAGCTGTTTCGGCACAGTTCAATATTTCGAGTGTATATGTCTGTATTACAAGTATTAACATTTCCAGATGATCGTCTTCGCACCGTTGCTAAGCCGGTCGACAAAGTCACGCCTGAAATTCAAAAAATCGTCGATGACATGTTAGACACCATGTATGACGAAGAAGGCATTGGTTTGGCGGCAACACAAGTAGATATCCATCAACGCATCGTGGTGATTGATATTTCAGAAACCCGCGATCAACCTATGGTCCTGATCAATCCACAAATTTTAGAAAAGCGTGGTGAAGACGGTATTGAAGAAGGGTGTTTATCTGTCCCTGGCGCGCGGGCTCTTGTGCCTCGAGCAGCAGAGGTCACAGTGAAAGCGCTCAACCGAGAAGGTGAAGAGTTCACCTTTGATGCCGATGATTTGCTGGCCATTTGTGTTCAACATGAGCTTGATCACTTAGAAGGCAAACTGTTTGTCGACTATTTGTCGCCATTAAAGCGCAAACGCATCAAAGAGAAGTTGGAAAAAATTAAGCGTTTCAACGAGAAAAATCAATAACTCGAATAGAGAGGTTACCTTGAGCCAATCATTACGTATTGTCTTTGCAGGTACTCCGGATTTCGCCGCCCGTCATTTGGCGGCGTTGTTGTCTTCGGAGCACGAAGTGATTGCGGTCTATACTCAACCAGATCGCCCTGCAGGGCGAGGAAAGAAGTTGACGGCTAGCCCGGTAAAACAGATTGCGATTGAACATCATATTCCAGTCTATCAACCTGAAAATTTTAAGTCTGATGAAGCCAAGCAACAATTTGCTGAGCTCAATGCTGACTTAATGGTGGTCGTCGCTTATGGGCTATTATTACCAAAGGCGGTGCTCGACCTCCCTAAATTGGGGTGCATTAACGTACACGGCTCTATTTTGCCCCGCTGGCGTGGAGCGGCTCCGATTCAACGCTCAATCTGGGCGGGAGACCAAGAAACAGGGGTCACAATTATGCAAATGGATGTCGGCCTTGATACGGGGGATATGTTAAAAATTGCGACCCTGCCTATCTCAGAGACAGACACCAGTGCTTCTATGTACGAAAAATTAGCGGCGCTAGGTCCACACGCATTGATTGACTGCCTTACGGATATTGCCAACGGTACGACTCAACCAGTCAAGCAAGATGATGACAAAGCCAATTACGCCCAGAAACTGAGTAAAGAAGAAGCGAAAATCGATTGGACACAAGAAGCCGCCTGTATCGAACGCTGCGTACGTGCTTTTAACCCTTGGCCCATGAGTCATTTCGGTGTCGCTGACAATACGATAAAAGTATGGCAAAGCCGAGTAGATCCTCGAGCTTGTGATCAAGCACCGGGGACGATTATTCAAGCAGACAAATCCGGCATTTATGTTGCCACAGGCAACGGCTTACTGGTTCTTGAACAATTGCAAGTACCTGGAAAAAAAGCCATGCCAGTGCAGGATATTCTCAATGCTCGTGCAAGTTGGTTTGAAGTTGGTAGCCAACTCAGTTAAACCTTAACGAGGGCAGAGATGCCCTCATTATTTTTATTTTCAATTCGGTATTGCTCATGAATGTTCGCGCTGCGGCAGCCAATGTATTGTTTCAAGTGGTTGATAAAGGCCACTCTCTTTCGCACGCTCTTCCAGCGGCACAGAAAACGATTCGTCCAAGAGACTATGCGCTTTTACAAGAAATTTGCTATGGCGCATTGCGTTATTTACCACGCTTAGAATCCATTGCCAATGAACTAATGGATAACCCATTAAAAGGTAAGAAACGCGTTTTTCACCATCTTATTTTAGTGGGTATTTACCAACTCAGTTTTATGCGCATTCCCTCCCATGCTGCGGTTGCCGAGACGGTTGAAGGAACAAAAACACTGCGAGGAAGTAACTTAAGCGGCTTAATTAATGCCGTTTTACGCAGCTATTTACGAGATCAGGAAACGTTAGATGCCATCTCCGTTAGTCATAATGCGGGTAAATATGGCCATCCCAGTTGGTTACTCAAGCTATTACAAGAAGCGTATCGACAGCAATGGGAACAGATTATTGAAGCCAATAACAGTAAAGCTCCCATGTGGCTACGTGTTAACCGCCAATATCACACCAGAGATGAATATCTTACACTGCTAGAAAATGAAAACATTGAATTCACCGTGCACACTCAAGCCTCTGACGCCATAAAATTAGCCTCTCCTTGCGATGTCAGCGTATTGCCTGGTTTTGATAAAGGGTGGGTGTCTGTACAAGATGCCGCCGCCCAACTAGCCGTTGACTACTTACAGCCTCAAGAAGGGGAGTTGATTTTAGATTGCTGCGCCGCGCCAGGGGGTAAAACCGCACACATTTTAGAACATACTAAAGATACTGAAGTGGTGGCAATCGATAGTGATCCAAAACGTCTTGAAAGAGTCTATGACAATCTAGAGCGACTGCAATTGCGTGCCGATGTGATTTGTGGTGACGCTCGCTACCCCGAAGAGTGGTGGCAAGGAGAGCAATTTGATCGTATTTTGCTTGATGCTCCTTGCTCAGCAACGGGTGTCATTCGTCGTCATCCTGATATTAAGTGGCTACGTCGTGGGAGCGATATTGAGGCATTGGCTCAATTACAAAGTGAAATTCTGGATGCGATGTGGAAACAGTTAAAAGTCGGTGGCACTATGGTTTATGCCACCTGTTCGATTACACCACAAGAAAACAGCGAGCAGATAAAAGCATTTTTAGCGCGGACCACCAATGCACAATTAGTAGGATCGGATCCCAGCCAACCGGGAAGACAAATATTACCGGGCGAAGAAGATATGGACGGTTTTTACTACGCCGTTCTCCACAAACAAGCATCATAGAGTCTGCACATTATCAACCAGATTTCATTGGCGGTTGATGGGTGAATAATAAGAGTACAAGGTATGAAAATCATCATTCTTGGTGCCGGGCAAGTTGGGGGCACACTCGCTGAGAACTTAGTCGGTGAGAACAACGACATTACCGTTGTCGATAAAAGTTCAGAACGGTTACGTGAGTTACAAGATAAATACGACTTACGAGTAGTTAATGGTCACGCAAGCCATCCCAATGTATTAAGGGAAGCAGGTGCACAAGACGCGGATATGTTGGTTGCAGTAACCAATACCGATGAAACCAACATGGCCGCATGCCAAGTGGCCTTTACCCTTTTTAATACCCCGAACCGAGTGGCTCGTATTCGTTCCCCTGAATATTTGCAAGAAAAAGAAGCCTTATTTCAATCTGGTGCTGTTCCTGTTGATCACCTAATCGCCCCTGAAGAGTTAGTCACTAGCTATATCGAGCGTTTAGTGCAATATCCTGGCGCACTGCAAGTGGTAAGTTTTGCGCAGGAAAAAGTGAGTTTGGTGGCCGTTAAAGCCTACTATGGCGGACCTTTGGTTGGGAATGCGTTATCCGCCCTACGTGAACACATGCCACATATTGATACCCGTGTTGCTGCCATATTCCGCCAAGGTCGCCCCATTCGTCCACAAGGCACCACCATTATTGAAGCCGATGATGAGGTATTTTTTGTTGCTGCTAGTAACCATATTCGCTCAGTCATGAGTGAATTACAGCGGCTAGAAAAACCGTATCGTCGTCTCATGATTGTAGGCGGTGGCAATATTGGCTCCAGTTTAGCGAAACGTTTAGAGCATACCTATAGCGTGAAGCTCATTGAACGTGATTACCAACGAGCCGAACAACTTTCTGAAGAGTTAGAAAACACCATTGTTTTTTGTGGTGATGCTGCCGATCAAGAACTGCTTTCTGAAGAAAATATTGATCAAGTTGATGTGTTCATTGCACTCACCAATGAAGATGAAACCAATATTATGTCGGCCATGCTTGCTAAACGTATGGGCGCGAAAAAAGTGATGGTACTGATCCAACGCAGTGCCTATGTTGACCTTGTTCAAGGTGGAGTAATTGACGTAGCCATTTCGCCACAACAAGCCACCATTTCGGCATTGCTTACTCATGTTCGTCGTGCTGACATTGTCAACGTGTCATCGCTACGTCGTGGAGCAGCAGAAGCGATCGAAGCCATTGCCCATGGCGATGAAACAACATCCAAAGTGGTAGGACGAACCGTGGGAGAAATCAAACTCCCACCAGGTGCCACCATTGGTGCAATCGTGCGCGGTGAAGAAGTGCTGATTGCTCATGATAGAACCATTATTGAACAAGACGACCACGTTGTGATGTTCTTAGTTGATAAAAAATACGTGCCTGACGTGGAAAGCTTATTCCAGCCAAGCCCCTTTTTCTTATAGGTAACTGGCGTTATGCTGAATATACGCCCAATCTTATTCGTTATCGGGCTAGTGCTGTCTAAACTCGCCCTATTCATGTACATCCCCACCTTGGTTGCCTTTGTCAGCGGCACCGAGGGGTTCATCGAATTCGCCCAAGCCGTTATCATCACACACATAATGGCCTTTTTCTGTTTAACGCTGGGACGAACCGCAACCTTTCGCCTCAACGTGCGGGATATGTTCCTCATCACCAGTTTGGTCTGGACCATTGCCAGTGCTTTTGCTGCCCTGCCTTTTGTCTTCATCAACCACATCAGTTTTACCGATGCTTATTTTGAAACGATGTCTGGTATCACCACAACAGGTTCAACAGTATTGAGTGGGTTAGATGATATGGCTCCTAGCATTTTACTCTGGCGCTCTATTTTACAATGGTTAGGAGGGGTCGGCTTTATTGTGATGGCCGTGGCAGTCTTGCCCATGTTGAACGTGGGCGGCATGAAACTATTCCAAACTGAATCATCCGATTGGTCTGACAAAAGCAGCCCACGAGCCAAAACGGTTGCCAAAAACATTGTGGCTGTGTATCTCATTTTAACGGGGATGTGTATTGTTGGTTATATGCTCACAGGCATGGGCCTTTTTGATGCCATTAATCACGCTTTTACCACCCTATCCACTGGCGGATACTCAACCTCTGATGGTTCGATGAACCATTTCTCAAACGGAGCCCATTGGGTAGCGACGCTCTTTATGTTTTTAGGTGGGCTGCCTTTTCTACTCTTCGTTTCTGCGTTACGAAAACGTCGTATTCAAGAATTATTAACCGATGCGCAAGTGAAAGGGTTTTTCCTACTTTTCATGATTACCAGCGGAGTGGTTGCGGTATGGCTGACGCTTCATAATGATTATTCGGTATTGGATGCACTACGGGTTTCCATGTTTAACATCGTCTCCGTTGTCACCACAACCGGATTCGGCTTAGATGACTTTACCGCATGGGGTGCCCTGCCCACGACATTATTTGCTTTCTTGATGATGTCTGGTGCTTGTTCAGGTTCAACCTCCGGCGGGATTAAAGTCTTTCGCTTCCAAATTGGCTTTGCCTTGCTCAATAAGCAAATGATGAAACTGATTCATCCTTCAGGTGTGTTTGTACAGCGTTATAATCAACGCCCTGTTAATGAAGATATTGTTCGCTCGGTCATCGCTTTTGGATTAACGTTTTTTATTACTATTATTGTGATTGCGGGCTCACTCTCCGCCATGGGGCTTGATCCCATCACCAGTATTTCAGGTGCGATTACCGCAGTGGCAAACGTAGGACCGGGAATTGGCAGCGTGATAGGACCATCTGGTAATTTTGCTCCCCTACCAGATGCAGCTAAATGGATACTCAGTTTAGGCATGCTGATGGGGCGACTCGAAATTCTTACCATTTTAGTGCTATTTTTCCCCGCTTTTTGGCGACGCTAAGGAGAAACATGAAATACCTACTTTCAATAATTCTGGCCTGCTGGTTTCCTCTCGTCACAGCCGCAGAAGTGGTGACGCTCAAAGATGGTCGCCAAATTCAGCTAAATGATGACTTTACTTGGCATTATTTGGCCTTAAGAACAACCCCAGAGTCAACCTCAATCCAGCCAACTGCGGCACCGCTGATCACCACGAAACGATATAAGGTGGAACTTAATGACCATAAACCTAGCTTACAGATCAGTGAGTCCGGAATAGACATCGTATTCGGCAGTGCCCGTTATCGTGATGGAAAACTTATTTTACCCACAGCGATCACGAACCAAAGCACCCAATCGGTAATTAATATTCGCCTAGCGGTAACCATTTGGGACGAACAAGGGGTTGAGCTGACTCAACAAACTGTCACCATCTGGCAATCGATCAAACGCATGGCTGACACCTACCTTCGCCCCAAATCATCGGTAGCAGGTAAAGCGATTGAAGTTGATGTTCCTTTTGCGGAACGTTATCAGCTAATGGTCACCATTTCTCAGCTAGAAACTCGATAAATTACATCGGTTCAACATACCAGTAGATTGCCAGAAAATGACATACGCATCCCGCTAACACGAATCCATGCCAAATCGCATGATTGTAAGGGATGCGTTTTGCAACATAGAAAATCACCCCAAGCGAATACACAATTCCACCGAGCGCTAATAAGGTCACCCCACCCACATCAAGATGAAGAACAAGCTGATAGATCACAATGAGCGATAACCACCCCATCACAAGATAACTCACTAGTGAGAATTTCTTAAAGCGAGACATAAAGGCAACTTTCATAATGATGCCGAACAAAGCGATAGACCAAATCACCATCATCAAACTAATCGCCAACGGCGTACGTAAGCTGACCAACAAAAATGGCGTATAGCTCCCAGCAATGAGCAAATAAATGGCACAATGATCAAAGACCTTAAGCCAATGTTTAACCCGTTGTTGAGAAATGGAGTGATAAAGTGTCGAAGCCAAAAATAAGAGAATAACACTCCCACCATAAAGGCCCATGCTGGTAATTGTGAGAAGATCGGCTCGATGATCAACCGCTTTTATTAATAGCAACACTAAGCCGATAATGCCTAATAGCAACCCAATACCATGACTGATGGCATTCGCAATTTCTTCTTTTGTGCTGTATTGACTGGAAGACATAATGGTGCCCATATTGAGTCATCTCGTAGCCCTCAGTATGGCACATCAAACTTACACGTGTAAGCTGAAAAGTGTAAATTCTAATTAAGTGGCTGAATCTAAAAACGCCAATACTTTTTCTCCCGCTTGCTGAGGAGACAAAGTTGAACTTAAGGTCAGTTGCCTAGTAAGCTGTCCCGTTCCCAATAGATTAGCGAGCATTCCTGTTGCGCCACGCTGATAACGGTCAATTTCAAACCACAGTTGTAACGAGTGCCGATCCCGATAAGCGACGATCTCTAATTCTCGCCAACGTCCATGAAATGGGCCATCGATGGGAACAAATTCAAATTCTTGCACAAAAGGAGATTCAAACCCTTCGGCCGCCTCACACTCAACCTGACGTAAACGTAAACCTTGCTGCTCTAAAGCGGTAAAAATGCCTTCCATTAAAGGTTCAGGCCTAACTGTTAACGTATCTTTATCACTAGGATCTCGAGCGAGCGCGACCGCCAGCCCCGTATCTAGCCAAACTTGCGAGTCACCAATCGTAACCGGCGTATTCCACGGCACCTGTAGTTCAATGTCAAAATCACGCGTCTCCCCAGTACTAATCGTAAAAGCGTAAGGTAAAGACCAATGAGCCAGAACATGAGTTTGAGGAATACGTCGTAAAGGATGACCAGATGGTTGGCCCCTTTCCTGTGGCGCTTCAGCAATATATCGGCAGCACAACTTCAGTTCGATATTATCAACCCATTGCTCAGAGGAGCCACCATAAACATGAATAGTCACTTTGACACTCTGCCCGGGAAAAAGAACCTCCTGATGTAATACCGAATCGACTTTTGCTGAGCCAATACCAAAGCTGGCTAAGGTTTTCTTGAGCAATGACATAGGTTCCCTCCTCACTCCGTTTTTTTCTCATCCATCATCGTAAAAGACAACACCACCAGCGACACTTTCACACAATTTCTTCACTTATTTAACAGAAAGACGGTTTAACTATCGATCAATGACTCGGTTAATGTTAGTCTATCTACGATATGCAAGCATATCATTATTCCTAAATAACTATTTGGATTGGCATCGCCAGAATGAGCACTCCTTCGCCGCAGAGCGTGTGAAGATTAACTCATAGTTATTTAGGCCATAACATCGGCAATGGATGTGCCTGACCGTTAGGTAAATGAATGCGCCCAACAACTGTCAGGTTTTCGCACACGAACCGTAGTGCAATGCGCCGTCGTAGTGGTTTTGCTACTGCTCCGATTGCAAAAAAAATCGCGTCTGCCTCCACTCTTGTGGAAAAAAATGCGTTAATCGCATCGCCAGAAACAAAAGTGGTTAAAGCCGCTTAAGTTAAAAAGCGCAGTTTAAACTGCGCTTTTTTCTTTACCACACTCCCTTGCGAACAAAAGAAGCTAAATCCATCCATTCCACCAAGTCCGAACCTAAGTATTCCAGAAACTAGGAGGTTATTG
Source organism: Vibrio cincinnatiensis DSM 19608 (assembly GCF_900167345.1). Lineage (GTDB taxonomy): Bacteria > Pseudomonadota > Gammaproteobacteria > Enterobacterales > Vibrionaceae > Vibrio > Vibrio cincinnatiensis. The sequence continues at coordinate 17,352 of NZ_FUXB01000021.1, forward strand.
GTATTCTCTATTCAATTTGCTATCTTTATCAAAAAACCATTACAAGAATAGGGAGAAAGCGATGCAATGCCATCGAATTGAAGAGTTACTTGCGCTATTAGAACCGGAATGGCAAAAAGCGTCAGAACTCAATTTAGTCCAGTTTATTGCTCAATTAGCTCAAGAAGCTGGGTATAAAGGAGCATTAGAAGCACTCACCGATGACGTGCTGATTTATCATCTTAAAATGCGTAATAGCAGTAAAGAGGCGGTTATTCCCGGTATTAAAAAAGATTATGAAGATGATTTTAAAAGTGCCATTTTACGAGCACGAGGTATTATTAAGTAATCCCTTTTAAGCAGCCATCGGCTGCTTTTTATCCCTTCCTGCGCACCGCTCAATCTCCCCCCCCTTTTATTGTTAAATCTTGATTGCGTTAAAGAAACAAAAACGTTACCAATGCTATAATTTCACACCTTATTCCCATACACTGCTCAGTGAAGCTGCAATGTTAAAGAGTGTAAACATAAGAAGTTGCACCATGTCACCAAAAAAGGATGGGGTATGAGTCAAGATAAAATTGACGTTAAAGAGATCACACCAAAAGACCAGCAAGGCGATCGCTTTAACCCAAGTCATCGTATTTACGTACGGGAAAGTAAAGGAACCTACCAACGATTACGCCGTTATGGCGGTTGGTTTTTATTGTTACTTTTTGCATTGATTCCATGGCTCTCTTACGGTGAACGCCAAGCTATTCTGTTTGATCTTAGCCAACAACAGTTTAATTTCTTTGGCACGACACTTTATCCACAAGATCTGACACTGCTTGCTCTCTTGTTTATGATTGCCGCTTTTGGATTATTCTTCCTCACCACTTTTTTAGGCAGAGTCTGGTGTGGTTATCTCTGTCCACAAACGGTGTGGACTTTTATGTATATCTGGTTTGAAGAAAAGCTCGAAGGTGGTGCTAATAAACGCCGCAAGCAAGATTCAAACAAACTCACCGCTCACTTAGCACTACGAAAAACCATCAAACATCTCGCATGGTTTGCCATTGCTCTGGCAACCGGATTTACCTTCGTTGGCTATTTTGTCCCTATCCGAGATCTCGTCATTGATTTTTTCACGTTAGAAGCTTCTTTCTGGGCGCTTTTTTGGGTCTGGTTTTTTGCTCTTTGTACTTATGGAAATGCGGGTTGGATGCGCTCAATTATGTGCATTCATATGTGTCCTTACGCCCGTTTTCAGTCCGCCATGTTTGATAAAGACACCTTTATTGTGGGCTATAATTCAAAACGTGGAGAACAACGAGGCCCTCGCTCACGAAAGTCAGATCCAAAAGCGTTAGGGCTCGGTGACTGTATTGACTGCGATTTATGTGTACAGGTTTGCCCCACCGGAATTGATATCCGCAATGGCTTACAATATGAGTGTATCAACTGTGGGGCTTGTATTGATGCCTGTGACACCACCATGGAAAAAATGGGCTATGAAAAAGGGCTCATTAGCTATACGACCGAACATCGTTTAGCAGGGAATAAAACGAAAGTAATACGCCCGAAATTATTGGGCTACGCGGGTGCATTACTCTTGATGCTTGGGTTATTCTTTGTACAGGTTACCAGTGTTGACCCCGCTGGGTTAACCGTGATCAGAGATCGAAACCAACTATTTAGAACCAATAACAACCATGAGATAGAAAATACTTACACCTTGAAGATCATCAATAAGACCCAGCAACCCCAGACCTATCATTTACAGGTAAGCGGTTTAGTGGATGTCTCTTGGTATGGACGACAACAGGTTAACGTCAAACCAGGAGAAATGGTCAATGTTCCTCTTAGTCTGGGGGTGGCTCCTGAGAATCTTCCCTCAACGGTCACCACAATTCAGTTTATACTCAGCGACAGTCAATCTTTTTCTACCGAGGTAGAGAGTCGGTTTATAAAACCCCTTTAACCTTCGTACACTATGGCAAAGGGCTTAGCAATAAGCCCTTTTAAAACAATGTCTCAAGCAACCTTTCACTTTGATGCTCTGACCCCTGATTTAATCTGGTATGCGTTAGAAAGTATCGGTATTCGTGCTGAATCTGGCTTCTTGGCGCTCAATAGCTACGAAAATCGTGTCTATCAGTTTAGTGATGAGCAACACCGCCGGTTTGTCGTCAAGTTCTATCGGCCACAGCGTTGGAGTAAGGAACAAATTCAAGAAGAACATGACTTTGCACTGGAGCTTGAGGACGCTGAAATTCCACTGGCTCCCCCTCTGGTCATCAATGGATCGAGCTTACATGATTATCAAGGTTACTATTTTGCCCTATTTAATAGCATGGGGGGACGTCAGTTTGAAGTGGATAATGAACAACAACTAGAATGGGTCGGCCGCTTTCTTGGTCGCATTCATAAAGTTGGAGCAATCCAACCTTTTGTCCACCGTCCAACGCTTGGTTTAGAAGAATACCTCTACCAACCGAGAAAGATTCTCGAACACGCTTCTTTTATTCCCTCGCACTTAGAAAATGCATTTTTTAACGATCTCAACCTGCTGATCTCTCACCTTGAACAGTGCTGGCAACCCACTGATAATCTCATTCGCTTACACGGTGATTGCCATCCGGGTAATATTTTATGGCGAGATGGCCCCATGTTTGTTGACTTAGACGATGCTCGTAATGGCCCAGCTATTCAAGATTTATGGATGTTATTAAGTGGAGATCGACAAGAGAAGTTGATCCAATTAGATATTCTGCTTGAAGGTTATCAAGAGTTTTGCGATTTTAACCCCAATCAATTGAAACTAATTGAACCACTGCGTGGTCTACGCATGGTGCATTATATGGCTTGGTTGGCAAAACGTTGGAACGATCCCGCATTTCCACTTGCTTTCCCTTGGTTTAATGATCCAAAATATTGGGAAGGTCAGGTGCTGGCCTTTAAAGAACAGCTTGCCGCATTACAAGAGCCAGCACTATCACTCACGCCCACTTGGTAAACCGCCTCAAAAGAGAATTATGGAGTTAATATGAAAAAGTTGTTTGCACTGGTTGCAACCCTAATGCTAAGCCTTTCTGTACAGGCCGCTCAATTTAAAGAAGGTGTTCACTATAAAGTGCTCGATCTCCCTCATTCAAGCCAACCGAGTGTGAGTGAATACTTCTCTTTTTATTGCCCACACTGCTACTCTTTTGAGCCCGTGATTAAACAATTAAAAGCCCAACTTCCTGAAAAGGTTACCCTACAAAAAAACCATGTTTCATTTATGGGTGGCAAAATGGGTAAATCAATGAGTAAAGCTTACGCAACGATGCTCGCGCTCAATGTTGAAGAACAAATGGTGCCAGTAATGTTTAACCGTATCCATAATCAACGAAAAGCACCTAAAACAGATCAAGAACTGCGTCAAATTTTTATTGATGAGGGAATTGATGGGGCTCAATTTGATGCCGCCTTCAACGGATTTGCCGCCGATTCCATGGTTCGCCGATTTGATAAACAGTTCCAAGATAGCGGGCTAACTGGGGTTCCTGCGGTTATCGTTAATAACCGTTACTTGGTGCAAGCTCAAGGCATCAAAACCATAGATGAATATTTTGAGCTCATCAACCACCTGTTAAGTAAATAATCGATGACGTGAATAATCAACGATAAAAAAGGATCGCAATGCTCCTTTTTTATCGTTGATAGATAGCAAAAAATAACCAGAATATTGAAGTCACGGCTAGATAAGAAGAAAAATCTACACCATCAAAATACGATCAATGTTAGAACACAGCCTGAGCAGATAATTGTTTCAGTAGCCTATCCATAGAACGATAACCTAAAGCTTCAGCCAAATGGGTCCGCTGAATATCCACTTCTCCTTGTAAATCTGCGATGGTCCGTGCCACTTTAATGATGCGATGATAAGCTCGTATTGATAACCCTAAGCGATGTAAGGCACTTTCTAAAAATTCCGCATCTGCTTTATGCAGTCGGCAATACGTCTCTATTTCACGACTCTGTAATAAAGCATTGACCTTACCGCTTCTCGCTATCATTCGCTCTCTCGCCACCAACACACGTTGACGAACTGTCTCTGTATTCTCACCTCGATCCCCCCCTTGAGATAAGGTTCCTTTCGGCAAAGCTGGAATCTCTATCGACATATCAAATCTATCCAATAGTGGACCTGATAATCGGCTTAAATAACGCAAAATAACCTGAGGATTCACCCGAGCCTGATTACCTTCATAGTAGCCTGTCGGGCTCGGATTAAGCGCCCCCACCAATTGAAAGCGAGCCGGAAAACGCGTTTTACCCTGTGCCCGAGAAATAATAATCTCTCCCGATTCAAGAGGCTCTCGAAGCGAATCGAGCACTTTACGCTCAAACTCTGGCATTTCATCTAAAAAAAGCAAACCATTGTGTGCCAGAGAGATTTCTCCCGGCCTTGGAATCGTCCCCCCACCCACCAGTGCAGCCATCGAACTCGAGTGATGAGGCGAACGAAAAGGGCGCAACTTCCAATTATGCTGGTTAATATCTTGCTCGGTGAGCGAAGCAACCGATGCCGTTTCCATCGCCTCTTCATCGCTCATTTCGGGTAATAAATCACACAAGCGTGACGCTAACATGGTTTTACCGGTCCCTGGCGGGCCAAGAAACAATAAGTTATGGCTCCCTGCCGCCGCAATTTCTAATGCACGCTTCCCTTGTTGCTGACCAATAATATCTTGTAGATCGCGTTGATGATTCAACGGTTGATGCTGTTTATTACTTTGAAAAAGCGTCAAGTTTTTCTGACCACACAGATCGGCACAAACCTCAATGAGTGTCTGTGCCGATCTATGCAAGCCCTCACTGACCAGCGCAGCCTGATCGCCATTCTCTTGTGGCACCACTAAACTACGTTTGGCTTTGTGAGCGGCCAAAGCGGCGGGTAAAACCCCTTTCACCCGCCGAATTTCACCGGATAAAGCCAGTTCACCAATAAATTCATAACGCTCAAGATGATTAAGAGGTAATTGTTCTGAAGCGGCTAAAATACCTAATGCGATCGGCAGATCAAACCGCCCACCTTCTTTTGGTAGATCTGCTGGCGCTAAATTTACGGTAATTCGTTTGGCAGGAAATTCAAAGCGAGAATTAATGATGGCGCTACGCACTCGATCCCGTGACTCTTTCACCGTAGTTTCCGGTAGACCAACCAGATTAAATCCGGGCATACCATTACTGATATGAACCTCAACGGTCACCGCTGGTGCTTGAACCCCTATGCTGGCTCGACTATGGATAATCGCAAGTCCCATCACTTTCCTTAGGTATCACAATAAAAAATTCAACAAGCCAGATAAAGAAAATTCAGGCCCTAGAAGAGATATAGCGGCTAAGAACAGTAAAAGAATGTGAAAAAAGAATGAGTTTTTGCTTGTCATGTAACAGAGATGTGTGATACCACTAGAGACGCAAACAATTTCGCACCATAGTACGACAACAAATAGAACAGATATGATGAATTTAAGCGCTCACTTTAACTCACTGATTAGCCTGCTTATCGTGGTCATTATTCGGACCGCGCGGGGGCTTGTGGGCGCAAAATAACACACAGATTCAAAAAAACCCCCGCACTGAAAAGTCCGGGGGTTTTTTTACAACTATTGTGAATAAAAAAGCCATGTCGTTTTATTTTTTGAACATTACATAACAGGAAGAATGGGGAGCCGCACATGACGTGCATAAAAAATATAACCAATGACGGCAACATCGGTTGCCGACAGGGAGGTTTACGATGACAGGAGCACAACTAGTCGTAGCCGCATTAAAACAGCAGGGAATCAAAACCATTTTTGGTTATCCGGGTGGTGCAATCATGCCTATTTATGATGCGCTGTATGATGGTGGGGTCGAACATATCCTATGCCGCCATGAACAAGGGGCCGCAATGGCAGCCATTGGAATGGCCAGAGCAACACAAGAAGTGGCGGTTTGTATGGCTACCTCAGGCCCGGGAGCCACCAACCTCGTCACCGGACTGGCCGATGCTTTTTTAGATTCCGTTCCTTTGGTTGCCATTACCGGCCAAGTCGCCAGCTCTCATATTGGCACAGATGCTTTCCAAGAAATGGATGTGATTGGTATGTCTCTGGCGTGTACCAAACACAGCTACCTCGTTACCGATATTAATGAACTTGCACCCACTTTAGCCGAAGCTTTTGAAGTGGCTAAAACCGGACGTCCTGGGCCAGTTATCGTTGATATCGCTAAAGATGTTCAGTTAGGTCAAGCACCGGTTTCTATCCTGCCCAATTTTACGCCACCAGCGATTCCACAGGTCGACCCTGAACAATTAAGCAAAGCTCAGCAATTACTCGCCCAAGCCAAACGTCCGGTTCTTTATGTAGGTGGTGGTGTCCAACTCGCAAAAGCGACTGAGACCGTGCGCGAATTTTTACGCCTAAATCCCATGCCTTCAGTGAGCACCTTAAAAGGTCTGGGAACCATTGAGCGCCATGATCCTCACTATCTGGGCATGCTTGGCATGCATGGCACAAAAGCGGCAAACTTAGTGGTTCAAGAGAGCGATCTTCTGATCGTCGTCGGGGCTCGATTCGATGACCGAGTGACAGGAAAGCTAGACACCTTTGCCCCTCATGCTCAGGTGATCCATATTGATATTGATGCCGCTGAATTTAACAAGTTGCGTTGTGCTAATGCGGCCTTACGCGGTGATATTAACGTTATTCTGCCACAGCTAGAAACTAGCCAAGATCTCACGCCTTGGGCTCACCATAGTGAAAGTTTACGTCAAGGGTTTAAGTGGCGATATGACCATCCCGGAGACGCCATTTATGCGCCTCTGCTCCTAAAACAGCTTTCCGATATGATGCCGGACTCCGCTATCGTGTCGACCGATGTAGGTCAACACCAAATGTGGGCCGCCCAACATATCCAACCCAGAGCACCTCAAAACTTCATCTCATCGGCGGGGTTAGGCACCATGGGATTTGGATTACCAGCAGCCATGGGAGCATCCGTCGCTCGCCCAGACGATCAATCTATCCTTATTTCTGGTGATGGATCTTTTATGATGAACGTTCAAGAACTAGGAACCCTCAAACGCCGCCAGATCCCGGTCAAAATGGTGCTGCTTAATAACCAGCGATTAGGTATGGTACGTCAATGGCAGTCCCTCTTTTTTGATGGTCGACACAGTGAAACGATTTTGGATGACAATCCTGATTTCGTAATGCTGGCTCAAGCGTTCGATATTCCGGGTAAAACCATCACCAAAAAAGAAGAAGTTGAACCTGCACTTAAAGAGATGCTGGCAAGCAAAACTGCCTATTTATTGCATGTTTTGATTGATGAAGAAGAAAACGTCTGGCCACTGGTTCCACCGGGTGCGTCCAACAACGATATGTTAGAAAACACCTAGGAGACTCACTATGCAAAGATACTTACTGGATATCAAAGCCGATGATAAACCCGTATTGCTAGAGCGAGTACTGCGTGTGGTTCGCCATCGTGGATTTATCATTAAACAAGTGGCCGCAACGCAAAACCACGAAAGCCATATCGCCAGCGTAGAGATCATTGTCGATAGTGATCGGCCAATCACTACGTTGACCAATCAGATTGAAAAATTATGGGACGTTCGTTCTGTTGACGTCACCACCATCAACAGTAACGAATTGCCCAATAACAATTTACAACAAAAAATTTGTGCTTAAGGAAGGCAAACATGGCAACAAAAACTGCAGAGTATATTTGGTTCAATGGTGAAATGATGCCATGGGAAAATGCGACCGTTCACGTATTAACCCATGCGATGCACTATGGCACCTCTGTGTTTGAAGGAGTACGTTGTTATAACACTCCAAAAGGTCCGATCATTTTCCGCCATCGTGAACATGCTCAGCGCTTAGCGGATTCTGCAAAAATCTATCGTTTTCCTATCCCTTACTCAATAGAAGAGATCATGGAAGCGACACGTGAAACACTTCGCATGAATAAACTCGATAATGCTTATATTCGCCCATTAGCGTTTGTGGGGAATGTCGGGCTAGGTGTTTGCCCTCCTAACGACACAGAAATGGATCTGATCATCGCCGCTTTCCCTTGGGGCGCTTATCTCGGCGAAGAAGCGCTAGAAAATGGCGTTGATGCGATGATCTCTAGCTGGCATCGTGCAGCGCCGAATACCATTCCAACAGCAGCAAAAGCCGGGGGTAACTACTTATCCTCTCTACTGGTTGGTGGTGAAGCGCGACGTCATGGCTACGCCGAAGGTATTGCCTTAAGCGTGGATGGCTACCTGTCAGAAGGGGCTGGCGAAAATATTTTCGTCATCAAAAATGGCGTTATTCTTACCCCGCCAACGACGAGCTCCATCCTCCCCGGCATCACCCGTGATTCCATAATGACGCTCGCTAAGGAACAAGGGTATGAAGTTCGTGAAGTCAACATCGCTCGAGAAGCCCTTTACCTTGCTGACGAAATTTTCATGACCGGTACGGCTGCTGAAATTGTTCCGGTACGTAGCGTTGATAAAATCACCGTTGGTTCAGGTAAACGCGGCCCAATCACCAAGGCAATGCAGGAAGCCTACTTTGGCCTATTCAATGGCACCACGGAAGATAAGTGGGGCTGGTTAGATTACGTATACCCACAAGATAAGTAAAAGGACGACAGACAATGCCAAAATATAGATCCGCCACCACAACCCATGGACGTAATATGGCTGGTGCTCGCGCATTGTGGCGCGCCACGGGAGTAAAAGAAGAAGATTTCGGAAAGCCAATCATTGCGGTTGTCAACTCCTTTACTCAATTCGTTCCCGGCCATGTACACCTTAAAGATCTCGGCCAACTGGTTGCTCGGGAAATTGAAGCGGCTGGCGGTATTGCCAAAGAATTTAATACCATTGCTGTCGATGATGGTATCGCTATGGGGCATGGCGGTATGCTCTATTCATTGCCTTCACGGGAACTCATCGCCGATTCGGTTGAGTACATGGTCAACGCTCACTGCGCCGATGCCATGGTGTGTATTTCGAACTGTGACAAAATTACTCCGGGAATGTTGATGGCTTCACTACGCCTGAATATTCCGGTTATTTTTGTCTCTGGTGGTCCAATGGAAGCAGGGAAAACCAAGCTTTCTGATCAAATCATCAAACTGGATCTGGTCGATGCCATGATTCAAGGCGCTGACCCCAAAGTCTCTGATGAACAGAGTGAGCAAATTGAACGCTCCGCTTGCCCGACTTGTGGCTCTTGTTCTGGTATGTTTACCGCCAACTCGATGAACTGCTTAACCGAAGCGCTAGGCCTTTCTCAACCGGGTAATGGTTCACTACTCGCTACTCATAAAGATCGCCAAGAACTATTCTTAAACGCTGGCCGCCGTATTGTAGAACTGACCAAACGTTACTACGAACAAGAAGACTCATCGGCGTTGCCACGTAATATTGCCAACAAAGCTGCATTTGAAAACGCCATGGCGTTAGATATTGCAATGGGCGGTTCAACCAATACCGTTCTACATCTACTGGCTGCCGCTCAAGAAGGTGAAGTCGATTTTGATATGACCGATATCGACCGTATGTCACGTCAAGTCCCTCACTTATGTAAAGTGGCCCCCTCTACCCAAAAATACCATATGGAAGATGTGCATCGCGCTGGCGGTGTGATGGGTATTCTGGGGGAATTAAATCGAGCAGGGCTACTCAATGCGCAGACCAAAACCGTCTTAGGTTTAACGCTCGAAGAGCAATTAGCTCAGTATGACATCATGCAAACTCATTCCGAGCAGATAAAAGAATTCTACCGCGCAGGGCCGGCCGGCATTCGTACTACACAGGCCTTTTCCCAAGATTGCCGCTGGGAAAGCTTAGATGATGATCGCACCGAAGGTTGTATTCGCAACCAAGCTCACGCCTTTAGCCAAGATGGTGGCTTAGCAGTACTAAAAGGCAATATCGCCCTTGATGGTTGCATTGTAAAAACTGCCGGTGTAGATGAAAGTATTCTGACCTTTACCGGACCAGCCGTGGTTTTTGAAAGCCAAGAGACGGCGGTTGAAGGCATTCTCGGTGGTCAGGTTAAAGCGGGTGATGTGGTGGTGATCCGCTACGAGGGTCCAAAAGGCGGACCGGGTATGCAAGAAATGCTTTATCCAACTACCTATCTTAAATCGATGGGACTGGGTAAAGAGTGTGCGCTCCTCACCGATGGTCGTTTTTCTGGTGGCACATCGGGCCTCTCTATTGGCCATGCCTCTCCTGAAGCCGCCAACGGTGGTACTATTGGTTTAGTCAAAACCGGCGATATTATTGCTATCGATATACCAAATCGAACCATTACCCTAAATGTGTCGGAAGCGGAACTGGCAGAACGGCGCGCGAAGCAAGATCAACAAGGATGGAAACCCGAAAGCCGCCAACGTAAGGTCTCTTTTGCACTGAAAGCTTACGCAAGTATGGCCACCAGCGCAGATAAAGGGGCAGTACGCGATAAATCTAAGCTCGAGGGGTAGAGTGAATGAGTTTAACAAGACAAACGGGCTCAGATTACCTACGCCAAATACTCCGAGCTCCAGTTTATGAGGTGGCGCTTGTCACGCCCTTACAAGAGATGCCTCGATTGTCTGCCCGTATCAAAAACCGAGTACAGTTAAAGCGAGAAGATCGTCAACCCGTACACTCGTTTAAACTGCGCGGTGCATATAACATGGTTGCCAACTTAACCGAAACACAAAAACAAGCAGGAGTGATCACCGCCTCTGCGGGCAATCATGCTCAAGGTATGGCACTTTCTGGCAGCCGGTTGGGAATCAAACCCACTATTGTGATGCCCAAAACCACCCCAGACATCAAAGTTGAAGCCGTTCGCGGGTTTGGTGGTCATGTTGTCTTACATGGCAATAATTTTGATGAAGCCAAAGCGGAAGCTGAGCGATTAACCGAACAACACGGCTATACCTTTGTTCCCCCTTTCGATCACCCACTCGTCATTGCAGGTCAAGGCACCATGGGGATGGAAATGCTGCAACAAAATGGGCACTTAGACTATATCTTTGTCCCGGTTGGTGGCGGCGGTTTAGCTGCGGGGGTTGCCGTGTTAGTCAAGCAATTGATGCCTGAAATAAAAGTGATTGCCGTTGAACCTGAAGATTCCGCCTGTTTGAAAGCCGCTTTAGATGCCGGAGAACCCGTCGTGCTAGATCAAGTCAGTATGTTTGCTGATGGGGTTGCGGTAAAGCGCATTGGCGATGAAACGTTCCGTTTGTGTCAGCAATACATTGATGGTCACATTACCGTATCTAGTGATGAAATCTGCTCGGCCGTCAAAGATATTTTTGAAGATACCCGAGCAATTGCAGAGCCATCTGGAGCATTAGCGTTAGCTGGGCTGAAAAAATTTGTTGAAAAACATAATATTGAAGGAAAACAGTTAGCGACCGTTCTCTCGGGAGCAAATACAAATTTCCATGGCTTACGCTATGTCTCTGAACGCTGTGAACTCGGTGAAAAACGCGAAGGGCTGCTCGCCGTCACCATTCCCGAGCGTAAAGGGGCTTTTTTTGAATTCTGCCATATTATCGGTAACCGAGCGGTAACGGAATTTAACTATCGTTACAACGATGATCAACTCGCTAATATTTTTGTTGGGGTTCGATTGCTCGGAGGGCAAGATGAGCTAGACACCATCATCAGTGAATTACGTAGCAGTGGCTATCCTGTGGTTGACTTATCCGATGATGAAATGGCGAAGTTACACGTACGGTACATGATTGGTGGAAAACCCTCCAAACCACTCAAAGAACGGCTGTATAGCTTCGAATTCCCCGAATACCCAGGAGCATTGCTGAAATTTTTAAGCACATTGGGCACCCATTGGAATATAAGCCTATTTAATTATCGTAATCATGGTGCAGACTACGGACGAGTCCTGTGCGGTTTTGAGCTGGAAGAACGTGATCTGTCCCGTTTTTCTGCCCATCTCCGTGAACTGGGCTACCAGTGTAAAGATGAAACGGATAATCCTTCCTACCAATTTTTCTTATCTTAACTCACTCAATGCCAGTCAATGACTGGCATTATTTCTTCTCTAATGCGTTATACGCATAGTACCAATGCTAAAGTTTCATTTTAGTCATCCGCCATTCAGTACTACACTTAGCGACAAATTATCGTTGCTATAGAAATTTGGAGATCGGAATGTTTAATGCCTTAGTCCTTACCCAACAAGAAAAACGTACCCTTGCCGCCGTTGAACAACTGGATGAATCCCAATTACCAGAAGGAGAGGTTTTAGTGGCCGTTGACTACTCTTCCCTCAACTACAAAGACGGCTTAGCCATTACAGGTAAAGGTAAAATCATTCGTCAATTTCCTATGGTACCGGGAATCGATCTGGCGGGAACCGTACTTGAATCTCAAGATACTCGTTATAAAGCCGGCGATCATGTCGTACTCACAGGGTGGGGTGTGGGTGAAAATCACTGGGGCGGCATGGCGCAAAAAGCTCGCCTAAAAGCAGACTGGTTGGTTCCATTAACTCAAAACCTGAGTAGCAAACAGGCAATGATGATTGGAACGGCAGGCTTTACCGCCATGCTCTGTGTACAAGCCTTACTCGATGCCAATATTAAACCAGACCAAGGAGAAATTCTTGTTACTGGAGCCAGTGGTGGTGTCGGTTCTGTTGCTGTCACGCTATTGGCCAATTTAGGCTACCATGTTGCCGCCGTGACAGGACGAGTAGCAGAAAACGGACCTTTACTTGAAAAACTCGGAGCCAAACGCATTATCGATCGTTCAGAATTCGAACAACCGGCTCGCCCATTAGAAAAACAGATCTGGGCCGGAGCCATTGATACCGTTGGCAGTAAAGTCTTAGCAAAAGTCTTAGCGCAAATGGATTACAACAGCACCGTGGCTGCTTGTGGTTTAGCCGGTGGCTTTGATTTACCCACAACCGTCATGCCATTTATCTTACGTAATGTCCGCCTACAAGGGGTTGATTCTGTATCTTGTCCAACGGAAAAAAGAATCGCTGTATGGGAAAGCCTTGCTAAACTTTTACCCGCCAGTTATTTCGAGCAAGCCTGTAATGAAATCACCCTAGAACAAGCACCACAATACGCGAAAGCCATTACCAATGGCCAAATTACGGGTCGCGTTGTGATTAAGCTGTAAATATTCGTTGGAAGCCAATATCGTTTCATAAATTACGAACAAAAAAATCCCGCCTTTCGGCGGGGAAGCCCAAGAAAACTAGGAATAATGTCGGAATAAAGCTAAGTGTCGCACAATTACAATGTTAAGTAATTGTTAATTAAATTATACCATTTTGATCTCTTTGCCAAGAGTTTATTGAATATTTTTCCTTCGCCAGTATTATCTATCTCTTAATTGTCATATCTATATCTTAGGCTCGACCATGAATTTTGATCCTGAATTAGCCACGCTAACATTAGAAGCGCAAGGATTACGCTGCCCCGAACCCGTGATGATGGTCAGGAAGACAATTCGAAATATGCAAGAAGGGGAAGTATTGCTGATCACGGCAGATGATCCCTCAACAACGCGAGATATCCCTAGTTTTTGCCGCTTTATGGATCACCAGTTGATTGCCGCACAAACCGAAGCTCTGCCCTACCAATACTTGATAAAAAAGGGAATGGCTTAACACGATAAAGGCAGCTTTACGCTGCCTTTTTTCTATTCTTGATATTCGATAGAACGAATATCAGCTTGTAATTTTTTCAGTTGCTGCTGCATGCTTCTTAACTCATCATGCAATGGAATGATGTAAGCAACACGGATCCACGCTTCCACGGTTAACCCTGCCATAATAATGGCACCGATAACCATCGGTAACCACATATTGGTCAATACCATTCCCAACAAAGTTAATAACAAACCAAAAGAGAATAAGTAACTCTGACTTTTAGCGCTCATTCCTATATAACGTGCCAGCATACATACACCCTCTTTTTACAATCGTTACTGATAACCCTAGCACGACTCGTATGACACGAATATGGCAGATATCACGCTCTCGCACGCTTTTGGTGTAGAGCGTGATCTAGAACTTAAAATAGCACCGCTCCCATCGCTAGAGCAAAGAAAAGACCCGCAGCTATTTTTCGAATTAAAGCGAGTGGCATTTTATCAGCAGAGAGTTTACCTATGACAACCACAGGAACATTCGCCAATAACATTCCAACCGTCGTCCCAATAACCACGAAAAGTAATGCATCAGCGTATTGCGCCCCTAAAATTGAAGTGGCAATCTGGGTTTTATCGCCAATCTCTGCAATAAAAAATGCGATAAAGCTAGCCACAAAAGGACCTCGATTAGATATCCCTTCATCCTCGTCCAACTTATCAGGAATCAATACCCACCCAGCCATCAACAAAAAGCTCACCATCACAACCCATTTTAAATGTTCAGGGGAAAGGTAATCAGCCACAACCACGCCCAACCATGCTGCTAAAGCATGATTAGCAATCGTTGCCAAGAAAATAGCAATAATAATAGGAATGGGTTTTCGGTATCGGCTAGCAAGTAGCAAAGACAGTAACTGGGTTTTATCCCCAATTTCGGCTAACGCAACAGTAGTAATTGAAATAGCTAAAACACTCACGACAGGCTCATTGGGGCGGGATTATGATAACCATAGACAAACGCAACGCCCCACCCCGGTTCGTTTTGTTTGCCTAAGGTCTTGCTAAACTCAAGTGGATTTTGAGTCTCGAACGCCACAGTGATTTTTCACCAATTATGTTGACGAACGAATCAAACAACGCAGATAAGTTGTTCGATAAGCTACTCCCCAAAGACATAAGAATTCTATCCAGCTTTGCTGATAATCTCAACAGATAAATGGTCCACATTCCCTAACTCACATCGTTTATATTCTCTGATAGGCGAAAACTTAGCTAAAAGTCATTTCTGGTGATTAATTAGTCAACATTACCTCTACTTTGTCAGGGAATAACTCGGTATACTTGATTGTTATTTTTTATCAATTCAGACAGAAGAATCGCGCGAACCTGACTATGCAAAAATACGATATCAAAACCTTTCAGGGTATGATCCTCGCGCTGCAGGATTATTGGGCCCAACAAGGCTGTACCATTGTTCAACCATTAGATATGGAAGTAGGCGCTGGTACCTCTCATCCGATGACATGCTTACGTGCACTTGGCCCTGAGCCTATTGCTACAGCCTATGTTCAGCCTTCACGTCGCCCAACGGATGGTCGTTATGGTGAGAACCCTAACCGTCTGCAGCACTATTATCAATTTCAGGTGATCATCAAACCCTCACCAGACAACATTCAAGAACTCTATCTAGGTTCACTAAAAGTGCTCGGTATTGACCCACAAGTTCACGATATTCGTTTCGTGGAAGACAATTGGGAAAACCCGACTCTTGGCGCTTGGGGGCTAGGCTGGGAAGTTTGGCTAAACGGCATGGAAGTCACTCAATTTACCTACTTCCAGCAAGTCGGTGGGCTTGAGTGTAAACCCGTGACCGGTGAAATTACTTACGGAATTGAGCGCTTAGCCATGTACATTCAAGGTGTTGATTCTGTATATGACTTAGTTTGGACAGACGGTCCATTAGGCAAAGTCAGCTATGGCGATATCTTCCATCAAAATGAAGTAGAGCAATCAACGTACAACTTTGAACATGCAGATGTTGATTTCTTATTCACCTTCTTCGATCAGTGTGAGAAAGAGTGTAAACATCTACTTGAACTCGAAAAACCGCTCTCTTTGCCTGCTTATGAACGCATCTTAAAAGCGGCTCATGCGTTTAACCTCTTGGATGCACGTAAGGCCATTTCGGTAACAGAACGCCAACGTTACATCTTACGGATTCGCAACCTAACCAAAGCCGTGGCAGAGGCCTATTACGCCTCCCGTGAAGCGTTAGGTTTCCCTATGTGTAAAAAGGGTGAGGAGAAATAACATGGCAAAAGAATTTCTTATTGAGCTCGGCACAGAAGAGCTACCACCAAAACAATTACGAACTCTCGCAGAAGCATTTACCGCGAACTTTTCAGCCGAATTAACGGCGGCTGATCTGGAATTCCAAGATCTAAAATGGTTTGCAACCCCTCGTCGTTTAGCGTTAAAAATCACACAACTGGCTGAACAACAAGCAGACAAAGTTGTTGAGAAGCGTGGCCCTGCAATTTCTGTTGCCTTCGACACCGAAGGAAACCCAACCAAAGCAGCACAAGGCTGGGCTCGAGGTAATGGAATTACAGTTGAACAAGCAGATCGATTAAAAACCGAACAAGGTGAGTGGCTACTTTTCAAACAAGAAGTTAAAGGTCAAGCGACCAAGCAAATTATTGTTGAGTTGGCGGCTAAAGCATTAGCTAACTTGCCTATCGCCAAGCCGATGCGTTGGGGAGATAAAGAAACCCAATTTATTCGTCCAGTAAAAACCCTTACTATTTTACTCGGTGATGAACTGATTGAAGGCAAAATTTTAGGCGTTCCATCAACTCGAACCATTCGTGGTCATCGCTTTATGGGTGAAGCTGAATTGACTATCGAGGATGCAGCACAATACCCAGCCCTCCTAGAAGAGCGCGGTAAAGTCATTGCTGATTATGATACTCGTAAAGCCATAATCATTGCTGAAGCTCAAAAAGCGGCACAAAAAGTAGGTGGAACAGCAGATCTAGAAAATGACCTCGTTGAAGAAGTTACTTCTTTGGTCGAATGGCCTGTCGTACTTACGGCAAAATTTGAAGAAAAATTCTTAAAAGTACCGTCCGAAGCCTTAGTTTATACAATGAAAGGTGACCAAAAATACTTCCCAGTATACGATGCCAATAAGAACCTACTACCTAACTTTATCTTTGTTTCAAATATTGAATCCAAAGAACCTCGGCACGTCATTGAAGGAAATGAAAAAGTCGTTCGACCTCGCTTAGCGGATGCTGAATTTTTCTTCAATACCGACCTAAAAAGTAAGTTAGTGGATCGTCTTCCTCAACTTGAAACCGCCATATTCCAACAACAACTTGGTACGATAAAAGATAAAACAGACCGTATTACCGAGCTAGCTGGTTATATTGCCGAGCAAATCGGTACCGATGTCGAGAAATCTAAACGAGCTGGCCTATTAGCAAAATGTGATCTAATGACCTCTATGGTCTTTGAGTTTACTGATACTCAAGGCGTAATGGGTATGCATTATGCATGTTATGACGGAGAAGCCGAAGAAGTGGCGGTTGCGCTCAACGAACAGTATATGCCTCGTTTTGCAGGAGATGAACTCCCAACAAATGGCGTGTCTGCAGCTGTCGCTATTGCAGATAAGTTGGATACTATTGTTGGTATCTTTGGTATTGGCCAAGCCCCTAAAGGGAGCGATCCTTTCGCATTGCGCCGAGCCTCATTAGGTGTCTTACGTATCATCGTTGAATATGGCTACCAACTTGATTTAGTTGATCTTGTCGCAAAAGCAAAATCGTTATTTGGTGATCGACTCACCAATGCCCAAGTTGAGCAAGATGTGGTTGAATTTATGCTTGGTCGTTTCCGTGCTTGGTACCAAGATGAAGGATTTAGCGTGGATATCATCCAAGCCGTATTAGCCCGTCACCCAACGAAACCCGCCGATTTCGATCAACGAGTCAAAGCCGTTTCTCATTTCCGTGAACTAGAAGCCGCTGAAGCACTAGCCGCAGCAAACAAGCGAGTTGGTAATATACTGGCTAAATTTGATGGCGAACTTAGCACCGAAATTGATCTTGTTCTTCTACAGGAACCAGCTGAAAAAACTTTAGCTGAACGCGTAGAAGTGATGAGTGAAGCATTAGAACCTGCATTTGCGAGTGGCAATTATCAACAAGCATTAAACAAGTTATCTGAGCTGCGTGAACCTGTGGATGCTTTCTTTGATAATGTAATGGTCATGGCTGATGATGAAGCTTTGAAGAAGAACCGTTTAACATTACTAAATAATCTACGGAACCTCTTCTTACAAATTGCCGATATCTCATTACTACAAAAGTAAACGATCATATCCATAACACATCAGGAGCCTAGAGGGCTCCTTTTTTATATTCAACATACATCCACAATCAAAATTATCCCAAGCCATATAGGATTTGAGTCTATCGATGTGTGATCAAGCTTCCTCCCTTCCCTACTCACCATAATTAAACCCTATAGAAATAGAACAAGTGTGGAGTTGGTTAAGACAACACTATCGAGCCAATCCGTCTTTTGCGGATCACGGAGACATTGTCTCCAAAGTATGTCGGGCTTGGAATAGTTTTTTGGAATGCTCGACCAGAGTCAGACAGATGTGTTCGAGAAGGTGGATAGAGCTGACCCGTTAATTTTCCAGATTGGTATAACATGGATAGAAATCAGACAGTGGTGCAATAGGCCGAGATGTAAAATTGATAAAGATAAAAATAAGAAAACCTTAACATCTCTGTTAAGGTTTAAGTGATATGGCAGGGGTGGAGAGATT
>NZ_FUXB01000032.1 GCF_900167345.1 Vibrio cincinnatiensis DSM 19608
CTTGATAATTAATGCTCCACGCCACATTGGCCGCATTGACAGGATATAAGAAGTGCATATGCGTCCCCGCCAAACCGGCAGGATGAGGGCCATCAAACACATGCTCTTCAACATTGCTTTGTGATGAACGAGGTAAACTCGCCCCTTTTTTACACACATACACCTTCCCCTCGGTCAGAGCGGAAAGCACATCTAACCCCGCGATAAAGGCTTCGGAGTGTTCATTGATGATCACACTCGGCTCAGCCGCTAATGGATTGGTGTCCATTGCCGTCACGAAAATCGCGTGAGTGTGGGAGTCAATCGAGGGAACCTTACTAAACGGACGAGTACGCAGCGCAGTCCAGAGGCCAGATTCAACCAATTGAGTTTTCACCGTCTGCCGGTCTAAACTCGCTAGCTGATTGGCTTCAAACTGATTGAAGGTCACTTGGTCATCGCCAGAGAGTTCAATCACAACGGATTGAAGCACTCGTTTCGCACCACGGTTCACTTCAATAACTTTGCCACAGACAGGAGAAGTAAAGAGCACTCCGGGGTTCTTTTTGTCTTCAAAAAGAACTTGAGCTTTTTTCACTTCATCACCCACGCGAACATGCATCGTTGGACGCATCCCCACGTACTCTTCGCCAAGCAAGGCGACTTTGGTGACGGCGAGGCCGTCATTAATCACCTGGGCAGGAGTTCCAGCAATAGGAAGGTCCAAACCCTTTTTTATTGTAATCATACGCACTTGCACTACTTTTTTATTGGGAAAAAGATTCTTTCATTGCGTAAATTCGAGACATTAAACGACGATATTGGCCTTAGGATGTAAGCCAAAATACCGTTAACTGTACTCTAGACACGACATTACAGTGCCCGATTTGGGTTGTTTTAAACACCAAAACCGCAACATCCTTTTTAAGGTCTTATCACATTTTTGCAATGAGACTTATTAGGTGCCGTAGTTTAGCATCTTTTGGGAATATGATTCCATGACCAATCCCTGCTTCATTCGCTTTATTTACAAAGAAATACTCCGCAGAGATTAATTAATAATCATAAATTTGATGTATCGCACAATTAAAATACTTCACAAAATTTACGAATAATTGCGTAGAGTTATCAAATATCACAATGAGCATTCATACTATCATTGGCAGCATTGTTAATAATTTGTCAAAAAAAAACACTCTGTGGCACGTTTCCACATAACAATATCACGTTGGTATTCAGCCTTAGTGATTATTCCCCATACACATTGGGCTATCTGGCGCTCCGTCTTGCTGTTCACGCCATTCTTGTGGAGTATAAGTATGGATGGCTAATGCGTGAATATGGTTGGATAACTCGTCCAACAAAGCTTGGTTAACTTGACGATGACGAGCGATCAATCTTACTCCTTCAAAATCAGAGCTCACCACAATCACTTTAAAATGACTTTCAGAGCCTACAGGGACATTGTGCATATAGCTCTCATTGATCACCTTGAGGTACTGTGGTTGAAATGCATTATGCAATTTCGTTTCAATAACTTCTTGAAGCATAGCGTTTCCTTAATACACAATGTTCATACAAGACAAGTATAAGTCTACTCGCGGGAAACAATAAGGGAAAGGTTTTGGTTTCTTGTTCTGCAACCATTTGCGACAATAGCTGGGTCATTAATTTATGCTGATAACCCAATATGAAAACTGAGCTAACCTTGCATGATCAAACTTTTACCCTACATCGCTTCCCACAGCGAAGTAATGAAACACTGCAAGCATGGGATGCTGGAGACGAGTACCTCATTTCTCATGTAGAGTCATTATCACTGACATCCAACCAGCATATTTTGATCCTCAATGACCATTTTGGAGCACTCAGTTGCTGGTTTTCAAAATCGCATAGGGTGACAGTGATGAGCGATTCGTTTGTTGCTCACCAAGCCATTCAGCAAAACTTAACTGCTAACGGCTGCCCCTCAGTGACACTCACTAACACCATGGAGAAAATTCCCTCTGATATAGACTTAGTGTTGATGCAGATACCTCGCAATAATCGTCATTTAGTGTGGCAATTAAGTCAGTTAAGGCGTTCTCTAAACAGTAACAGCCCTGTGATTGCAGTCAATAAAGCCAGAGAGATCCATACTTCGACATTACAACTTTTCGATACATATTTAGGTCAAACACAAACCTCTTTAGCTTGGAAAAAACACCGCCTTATTTTTAGCCAAGCAGATGCAAACTCTATCATTCCAGTCTCACCTCACACCGTCTGGAAGGTGGTCAGTCATCCTATTGAATTAATAAACTTACCCAATGTTTATGCTGGTGAGAAGCTCGATCAAGGAGCTCGTTTTCTTCTTAATTATTTACCAATTGATGACACGCTTCAAACCGTCATTGATCTAGGATGTGGCAATGGTGTGCTCTCTGTAAAACTGGGGCAGCTGAATCCACAAGCGAAACTAATCTGTGTAGATGAAAGCTTTATGGCCGTAGAATCAGCAAGACAAAATTTGCTAAAAAATCTTACACCTAATCACCCATTCGAGTGCTTAGTCAACAACTGCTTAGATGGGTTTGAGGATAATGGTACTCAACTTGTCGTTTGTAATCCTCCATTTCATCAACAACAAGCAATTACCGATCATATTGCATGGCAAATGTTTTGTGATTCAAAACGTGTTCTTATAAAAGAAGGGAAGTTATTGGTGATCGGAAATCGCCATCTCGGCTACGATATAAAGCTCAAAAGATTATTTGGCAAAGCCCAAGTAAAAACTGTCGCCAGTAATACAAAATTTGTTATCTTACAAGCCATTAAGCAATAAGACTGACCCTATTAAATCGATTTATTTAACGAAAGGAATTGACCATGAAAAAACTGGTTATCGCCGCAACACTGGTTCTACTCACTGCGTGTGCAGCACCAAAACAAGCACAGATCAACTTTATGCCTGAAGCAGTACTAAGTAATAGTACTTTTGTCGATAACGCGGCATTTACTTTAGTCAGTAAAGACGTCCGTTCGGCACAATACGTTGCTCTCGTCGATAGTGGACGCAATAATATCGAACCTATCCACCCAAAACAAAACGTCCGTATTGCGATTGAAAATGCTCTATCGGAACAGTTTACATCACAAGGTTTTCGCTTAACAGTTAACAGCGAAAACAGCCTCACTCTAGAACTCCAAGAGCTCCTTGTTAATGTCTCTCACTCTATCACTTCCAACGAAATGGATGCGAAAGTGACGCTTGAAGTCACAGCGGAGACACCAAGAGGTAAACTCGTGAAAAGCTATACTGGCACAGCAAAACGCAGCGCCGCATTGAGTGCATCGAATCAGGATATAGAAAAAGTACTCAACGATGTCATTAACTTAGTTCTTAAGGAAATGGCAAATGATGATGAGCTTAAAAGTTATATGAAGGAACGTTTCCATGGCTAAACAGTGGCTACTGATTCTGTTTACTTTCGTGAGTATGAACCTCTGGGCTGGGCCAAAGGTCAAGTTTGAAACGTCGTTAGGCCAATTTGTTGTTGAGCTTAATCAAGAGCAAGCCCCAATCACCACAGCTAACTTCCTCAAGTACGTTGAAGATGGCAGTTATACGGGGACTCTTTTTCATCGCATCATTCCTGGTTTTATGGTTCAAGGTGGCGGCTTTGATCACACCATGACCCCCAAAGAGAGTTACCCATCCATTAAGAATGAAGTCAGTAACGGTTTGAAAAATAATACAGCAACAATAGCGATGGCGAGAACGGCTAATCCCAATTCAGCCACCCGCCAGTTTTTCATTAACCTTGTTGATAATGGTTTTCTCAATGCAAATACAAAACAAGCCGGGTATGCTGTCTTTGGTGAAGTGATCGAAGGGTTTAACACGATTCAACATATGGCAACCCAGCCTACTCATACTCAGGGGCGAATGAATGACGTTCCTGTCACACCGATTATCGTTACGAAGGTAACACTCATTGATTAATCTTAGCTAGCCCTAACCCTTGTTGGGGCTAGCTTGATAAGGATTTTGGTTCATGCCGAGCAACGCTCAGTCTCTCACTTGGTCAGAAACATTTAAAAGCTATCTCGATCGCCGACTACTATGGATTTTTATGATGGGATGCTCTAGTGGCTTTCCATGGGTATTGATCGGCTCAAATATGTCTGGATGGTTGAAAGATGCGGGTTTAACACTTGCCGCCATTGGCTATTTTGGTAGCGTATTTTCGGTTTATGCCATCAATTTTTTATGGGCTCCTTTAGTTGATCGCGTCAAATTACCCTTTTTGCATACTTGGTTAGGGCAAAGGCGAAGCTGGATTCTCTTTTGTCAATTTTTTGTTTTTATCTGTACCCTATTGATTGCTGGCATAAACCCAGCCAACAACCTTTTCGCTATGTCAATTCTGGCGCTCGGAATTGCTATTGCATCGGCAACTCAAGATATTGCTATTGATGCATTTCGCATTGATAGCTTTCAAAAGTCAGATCAATCCAAATTACCGCAAGCATCCGCCATGGCAGTCATTGGTTGGTGGACAGGATACTCACTACCCGGCTACTTTGCTTTTATCAATGCGGATGCTATTGGCTGGAATATGGTTTATTACGGAATGGCCGCCGTGCTTGTCTTACTTATGTTATTTACTTTATTCGTTGGAGAGCCACAGACCTATAGAGAAATGCTGCAAAAGCAAGCCGAAGAGAGGCATAACCAAGTTGTGCATTTTAAAGTAATTAGCTGGTTAAGCGTCACTCTATTAGAACCATTCATCGATTTCTTCCGTCGAAATGGCTCTCGTGTTGCGATAACATTACTGCTCTTCGTCTTTTTATTTAAAATAGGCGAAGCTTTTCTTGGTAGAATGTCGATCGCTTTTTATAAAGATATTGGCTTTAGTAATGAACAAATCGGTTATTACTCAAAACTGATTGGTTGGGGCGTAACCATGCTGTTTACGTTTGTAGGTAGTATGTTCAATGTCCGATTTGGTATTGTACGAGGCTTGATGATTGGTGGTATTGCCATGTCAGCCAGTAATCTAATGTTTGCTTGGATAGCCCAAGTAGGCCCCAATGAGCACCTACTTCTCGCCACGATCTTCGTAGATAATTTTACAACAGCATTTTCGACCGTAGCATTTGTATCCTTTTTAACGGTCATGACAGGACAAGCTTTTTCTGCAACACAGTATGCTTTGCTTGCCTCTCTGGGTAATTTCAGTAGAACTACTCTCGCCTCTTTCAGTGGCGAACTCGCTGAGTATCTCAATAACTGGTCACTCTTCTTTATTTTAACAGCGCTGATGGTTATCCCAAGCTTATGCATGCTCTACTCCTTACGCCATTACTTTAACAATATGCTTAGTAATGCGAGAAAAAACCAGCAAGCCTCTTCAGATCAGCGTAGTAACTCATAAAACATCCCCCGCCTTCATAGAAAGGTAGGGGGATATTTCTATCCATTATTTTTTAGCCAATCCTTTTTTATTCAAGTAATCAAGAATAAAAGGTCTCGATTCCTGACTCAGTTTACTACAAATTTGTTCAGACCAGCCTTGTTGCTTTGTATTCGTAGAACGAGCCTGATAATAGTCGTTCATCGTTTGATCATATTGTTCAATCTGCTTTAAATTTAACGGCTGATAAGAATTTTCATGCAGAATAACCTTTGGACTTAAACGAGGCTTTAATTCAGGGTTTTGATCTGGATAACCTAAACATAATCCAAATAAAACCGCCGAATATGGAGGTAACTGCAACAATTTATCAACCTCATTAGGTGAGTTTCTCAAACCACCGATATAGACGCCCCCCAGTGCCATCGATTCAGCAGCAAGTAAACAGTTCTGAGCCATAATTCCAGCATCAATTGCGCCAATTAAGGTTAGTTCCATATATTCAGGTTTAACCTCGTTATTAATCGAATGATGTCTCTGATAATCAATGCAGAAAACTAAAAACTCAGCGGCACTCTCGACATAAGGCTGATGTCCAGCCAGTTTAGCGAGTTGAGCACGCTTTTCCTTATCCGTTACTCGAATAATGGAAATGGCTTGAATCAAACTAGAAGACGAAGCAGCGATGCCAGACGCAATAATGCTATCCAGTTGCTCTTGGCTGATTGGTTGCTCTTTAAACGCACGAATAGAACGGTGGGCTTGAATCGTTTCAATAACCTTATTCATAACTTATTTTCGACTCCTGATTATGTAGAATATAACCATAACATTGACTAGGTTTGCTCAACTCAACACTAACATACTATCCACATTACATTCATGACCTAATCATGGGATACTACACATCCCTTCTTTTTAAGGCCATCATAACAACGAAAATGTTAATAAATGATTAAGTTAAAGAGATTTACGAACCGATAACATGGATAGAAATCAGAAAGTGGCGCAATAGGCCGAGATGTAAAATTGATAAAGATAAAAACAAGAAAACCTTAACATCTCTGTTAAGGTTTAAGTGATATGGCAGGGGTGGAGAGATTCGAACTCCCAACACGCGGATTTGGAATCCGCTGCTCTGCCAATTGGAGCTACACCCCTAAATCTATTTGCTTATAACAGAAAATCTTTGCAGAAAGCAAAGATTTTAATCCATCAGTGGCGGAGCGGACGGGACTCGAACCCGCGACCCCCGGCGTGACAGGCCGGTATTCTAACCAACTGAACTACCGCTCCACATTGTCTCTTACTCGATAAAGTCTGACTGACTGCTTTATTGAGCTGTCGTCTTCAGACCTTACGTCTAAAAACAAGTATAAAAGCCTGGCGATGTTCTACTCTCACATGGGGAGACCCCACACTACCATCGACGCTGTTTCGTTTCACTGCTGAGTTCGGCATGGAATCAGGTGGGTCCAAAACGCTATGGTCGCCAAGCAAATTCTTTAATTCGGAAAGCTGTTTCTCGTTCTCACACATTCAATGCACTCAATTGAGCCCACAAAACCCCTTCGGTGTTGTATGGTTAAGCCTCACGGGCCATTAGTACAGGTTAGCTCAACGCCTCACAACGCTTACACACCCTGCCTATCAACGTTCTAGTCTCGAACAACCCTTTAGGACAGTTAAACTGCCAGGGAGAACTCATCTCAGGGCTCGCTTCGCGCTTAGATGCTTTCAGCGCTTATCAATTCCGAACTTAGCTACCGGGCAATGCCACTGGCGTGACAACCCGAACACCAGAGGTTCGTCCACTCCGGTCCTCTCGTACTAGGAGCAGCCCCCTTCAATTCTCCAACGCCCACGGCAGATAGGGACCGAACTGTCTC
>NZ_FUXB01000049.1 GCF_900167345.1 Vibrio cincinnatiensis DSM 19608
GAACAGCGTTGGCTTAATGGGAGCCGTATGAGCTGAGAGGTTCACGTACGGTTCTGCGAGAGGCTGTCGGGGAGGTTCCGGCGGTCTACTCACCAGATCGTTGATATATAAGGGCTGCGGAGATGCTAAAAATTAGCTTTGAACCTATCACTCACCCCAACTATTGAATGTAACGACATGAAATTTAAGATCACCTTGTAGATCATTTCTGTTGTTTTGTAATAGCTCCTAGACAATATAGGAGCCTACATATGAGCGAGTTAATCAACCCATTTATGCATTTCCAAATCATTAAAGACTATCGACAAGAAAGCAAAGTAGAACACAAATTATCAGACATTATTTTGCTGACAATTTGTGGTGTTTTGTCGGGTCAAGATGGCTGGGATGGCATTATCGATTTTGGTAATGCTCGCTTAGATTTCCTTAAACGATATGGTCACTTTGAAGCTGGAATTCCTTCTGCGGATACGTTGTCCCGTGTGATGGGTATGATTAATCCTGTCGCTTTGCAAAGAAGCTTCATTGCTTGGATGAAGGACTGCCATACACTGACGGATGGTGAAGTGATTGCCATCGACGGTAAAACATTACGCAGCTCTTATGACCGCTCGAAAGGCAAGGGAACGATCCATATGGTGAACGCTTTTGCTACAGCAAATGGAATGAGCATTGGGCAACTGAAGGTTGATTCTAAGAGTAACGAGATTACCGCGATCCCCAAGCTACTAGACTTGCTAGATGTAAAGGGCTGCTTGATTACGATTGATGCCATGGGCTGCCAAAAGAAAATAGCGCAGAAAATCCTTGATAAAGAAGCGGATTATTTATTGGCGGTCAAAGGCAATCAGGGAATGCTTGAGCAAGCCTTTGATGATTATTTTCGAATGAGCATGCTTCAAGACTTCGACGGTAGTTCTTATAGTACTCAAGAAAAAAGTCACGGAAGAATAGAAACGAGAGTGGCTTTAGTGAATCGAGATTTGTCGGTTTTGGGTGATATTGAACATGAATGGCCTGGGCTTAAATCAATGGGCATCGTGGCTTCAATTCGACAAGAATCGGCAGTAGCAACAGAGCAAGATGTGAGTATTCGTTACTACATATGCTCTAAAGAATTGGAAGCTCAAACGTTACTTGAAGCGACTCGTTCTCACTGGGGTGTAGAGGTCATGCATTGGTCACTTGATACTGCATTTTGTGAGGACAATTCGCGTATTAGAGCGGACGATCGAGCAGAGGCTTTTGCAAGGATCAGGCAGATCTGTTTGAACCTATTAAAGAGCGAAACCACGTTTAAAGGTGGTATCAAACGTAAACGGATGAACTGCGCAATGGATGAAAACTACTTAAGTAAGGTTCTCGAAAGCCTTACAGGGCAGTGATGTTCATGCGGTTTCCGTG
>NZ_FUXB01000004.1:0-185712 GCF_900167345.1 Vibrio cincinnatiensis DSM 19608
ATAGACATACTTGTTACTCCTGCTCTTAATGGTTGTACTATTAGTTTGGCACAACGACGCTAGAAGGGAGGTGCGTCCATCACATCAAAGCCAAAGAAAGACTGAGAAACTGAAGAAGGCTTATGCCTATTGATAAAAATGGGGATGAAAAGAAGAAAGAGAGTCGATAGAGATGAATAAGGCATGATCAAGAAGTGACTTGCTCATGCCTAGAATCAATGGCGCGCCCTACAGGATTCGAACCTGTGACCACATGCTTAGAAGGCACGTGCTCTATCCAACTGAGCTAAGGGCGCGCTACAGGGAGGGAATTATACGAGTTCAATGCGGTAAATCAACGGCTTTATCCTGTTTTTTGTGTTAAGTGCCTAAATTAGAAGCAATCGCACACTTCATTTCCTCTTTCAGCACTCATTGATTAAATATCTCCCCCCTTCTCTTTATGGTTTAACCGCTTTATTGATGAGTTAAAAAGTACGACTCGCCCTTCTTATCACCGCCTTCCTCCCTTTTTACATTCTATTATCCACGATTGATGAAATCGCAAACAAAGCAAACGATTGCCTGTGGATATTTATCTTGATTTCTGCGACAATTCGCGCAAAATTTTTGGCTACCAATGAGTAAGTAAGGAAAGTCATGACGGCTCAAAATATTGATGGAAAGTTAATTTCCCAAACGGTGCGTTCGGAAGTCGCCGCTCGCGTTAAAGCCCGGATAGATGCTGGGCGACGAGCTCCCGGGCTTGCTGTGGTACTGGTTGGTGAAGATCCCGCATCCCAAGTTTATGTCGGTAGCAAACGTCGTGCATGTGAAGAAGTCGGCTTTGTGTCTCAATCTTATGACCTGCCAGCCAATACGAGCGAAGCTGAGTTATTGGCCTTAATTGATAACTTAAATGCCGATACTAGCATTGATGGAATTTTGGTTCAGTTACCTCTGCCAGCTGGTATTGACACCACACAAGTACTGGAGCGTATTCTGCCAGATAAAGATGTTGATGGATTTCATCCCTATAATGTCGGCCGCTTGGCTCAACGAATTCCTACCTTACGTTCATGTACTCCTAAAGGGATCATTACGCTTTTAGAGCGCTATAACATTCCCCTACGTGGTAAGCACGCTGTGATTGTCGGCGCATCAAATATTGTTGGCCGACCAATGACATTAGAACTGCTATTAGCCGGTTGTACCACCACCACCTGCCACCGCTTTACCAAAGATTTAGAACAGCACGTTCGTCAAGCGGATGTTTTAGTGGTAGCCGTCGGCAAACCTCACTTTATTCCGGGAGCTTGGGTAAAAGAAGGGGCCGTCGTCATTGATGTAGGTATTAACCGACTCGATACTGGCAAGTTAGTGGGTGATGTCGATTATGAGGTAGCAAGTACTCGCGCCAGCTTTATTACGCCAGTTCCAGGAGGCGTAGGGCCGATGACAGTCGCCAGCTTAATTGAAAACACATTGATGGCTTGCGAGCAGTTTCATACTCTGGATCGCCACCAATAATTCACTCATCGAGTTCTTCTAGGCCATGAGAAAAAAACAAACGGCGACCGTATTTCAGCGTCGCCGTTTGAGTGTTTAAAGAGAAAGAATTACCCCAGCTAAAGCGGCACTCATTAAGTTGGCTAACACTCCAGCGCTGATGGCACGAAACCCGTATTGAGAGATAAAACTGCGTCGCTCAGGAACTAAGCTGCCGAGCCCACCAATCAGTACAGCCATCGTCGAAATATTTGCAAAACCACATAAGGCAAAAGTCACTATCGCCTGAGAATGTTCACTTAATTGAGACTGGACGTTCATTAACTGAATAAACGCCACAAATTCATTGACGATGATTTTATTACCAATCAAAGCCCCTGCTGTGATTGCTTCATTCCATGGAATACCCAACAACCAAGCGATAGGCGCAAATAAATAGCCTAAGATCAGTTCAAAACTTAGCTCTATGCCCACTACGCTGCCAGCCCATCCCAGTAAGCCATTCAATAATGCAATCACACTGACAAAGGCCAGTAGTGTGGCTCCCACCGCGGCAGCAATTCTTAAACCAGACATCGCTCCATCGGCAACGGCTTCAACCACATTGGTCGCTTTGGGAATATCAACTTCATCATCCGCCTGTTGTAGAGTATGTGGCTCTGTTTCGGGCACCAACATTTTGGCCATTAATAGGCCCGCAGGCGCAGACATAAATGCAGCTGCGATGAGGTAGTTCAAGTTAACACCTAATGAAGCATACCCCACCAGTGTGCCTCCCGCGACAGAAGCTAACCCACAAGTCATGACGGCAAAAAATTGAGAATCGCTCATGTGTTTTAAATAAGGCTTCACCACCAATGGCGCTTCAATCATTCCAACAAAAATATTAGCCGTGGCAGAGAGTGATTCCGCTCGCCCAGTCCCTAAACACTTCTGAATTCCGCCTCCAATAATGTTAATCACTTTAGGCATAATCCCAAGGTGATAAAGGCCAGAAATCAGTGCAGAAAAAAAGATAATGATGCCCAGTACATTGATCGCAAACACAAATCCAATGTTGCTACTGGCTAAACCGCCAAAGATAAAGCTGATCCCTTCTTGTCCATAATCAATCAGATGTGATACCGCTCCTGTCACCTTATTTAATACTTCTTTCCCCATCGGAACATACAGTACCAACAGCGCAAAACCGACTTGCAGCAAAAAGGCTGGAATCACCGTTTTTAATTGAATATTTTTTCTATTTGTAGAAAGTAGCCAAGCGATACACAAAATCGCGGCAACACCAAGAAGTGAGCTCATGAAAAGAATCCGAAAGTTTATCAATAAGGGAAGGCGTGGGATTCTATTCTTCAAATGAGAATGCGCAAGTCGCAAATGTTAATAGAGTAGAAACAAAAATCATCGTCATGACAATCAAACGCTAACTCATTGAATTTTAAAAAACTAAACGATTGCTTAATCATATTATTTCCATATAGAAATAGTATTTATCAGTAAGGAAATAATGTTTCCTTGCAATAGGCTAGGAGAGCCCAGAACGAAGGTATGGGGCAAGGCGAGCATCCCAATAACAAGGTGAACCAATTTTCGCTTTGATAAACTCAATCACCGCTGTAATTTTTTTGGGCATATGTTGCCGACTCGGATAGACGGCATAAAATGGCATAACTTGATTAGCGTGCCAATCTGGCAATAACTGAATTAGCTTACCTTGACGAAATTCATCTCGGATTAAATAGGTCGCTAAATAGGCAATCCCCCACCCTGCAACGGCGGCATCTCGCACAGCCTCAGCAAGATCGACAGAATAATTTCCGGATACTTGAATAGTGAGTTGATGTTGAGCATTCGCAAATGACCAATGGGTGTAATCACGCTCCCAACTGCGATAAATTAAACAATTATGCGCGAGCAAATCATGGGGGGTTTTCGGTGCAGAATATTGCAATAAGTAATCAGGCGAAGCGGCCACAACAAATTGGCAGTCTGCCAAGCGCTGAGCAATATACCCTTCTGGAATATGTTCATTACTGGTGATCCAGAGATCTAACCCCTCTTGTAACATATCGACTTTGTGATCAAATAAATGCACTTCGACTTGCAACTTAGGATACTGCTGACGCAAGGCTTCTAAAGCCGGAAGAATATGCAAAGTACCAAATGACTGTGACAAGCCAAGCTTTAACAAACCAGACACTTCATCACGTTGGCTTTCTAACTCCGACTGTGCGGCATCAATAATGTTCACAAGTTGAGCACAATGACGATAAAACGCTTGCCCCGTTTCCGTAATGGTAAAACTACGAGTGGTACGTTGAATCAGTTTTGCATCGAGTGAAGCTTCCAGTTGTGCCAACTGCTTGCTGACATGAGATACCGAAACCCCCAGTGTTTTAGCTGCTGCGGTAAACCCTTGTTGTTTCACTAATGCAGCAAAAATCACCATCTGTCCGGCACGTTCTGACAACACATTCACTCCTACTTTCATGATCAAAAAGGGCTGTTTACCAGCCCTTTAAGTAACAATACACACTTTAATTAAAACTGAATTCGATCGGCAAGATGACTAACCGCCAGTGCAAAATAATGCGAACGGTTCCACTTCATCAGCACGTTATAGTTGTTATAGACTAAATAAATTCGCCCTTTTTCATCATCGGGGATGATCAACCATGCTTGAATATCCTCTTTCAACTTAGGCAAAGGCTGTCCGTCATACTGTGTAATGCCAAGCTGACTCCACTCTTTTAGATACTTGCCTTTTTCCGGCTGACGGCCTTCGAGGCTGCGATCAAAATCCTTTGGTATCTTTACTTGTCGACCCCATGTGTATTGGTCATCCCACCCAGACTGGCTCAGATAATTAGCGGTAGATGCAAAGACATCGGCTTTGGTCCCCCAAATATCTTTTTTCCCATCCCCGTTACCATCAGCCGCATAAGCCAAAAATGAACTAGGCATAAACTGGCATTGCCCCATTGCACCTGCCCATGAGCCTTTCATCTCTTCAACGCTAATATGCCCTTGTTGTAAAATCTGTAACGCCGCCATAGTTTCTTTACGAAAGAAGGCTTCACGGCGGCCATCATAAGCCATCGTTGCCAATGCATCGATGACGGAATAGTTTCCTGTGAATCGCCCAAAATTACTTTCAACCCCCCACAGCGCGACAATAAAGCGAGGATGAACGCCATACGCTTTACCGATACGGGAGAGTTCATCGTAGTGCTCTTCGTATAGCGCTTGGGCTTGCTCAACTTTCCAGTTAGGCACAGCTCGAGGAATATATTCATCCAACGTTAATCGTTTTTCGGGTTGATTTCGATCTGCGGTGATCGCTCGAGGTCGATGCTCTACATTAGCAAAAGCTGCCGTTAAGATAGCTTCAGAAATCCCCTCTTGACGAGCTTCTTGCTTTAACCCTTCAATATACTGATCAAAACTCACTGTATTCGCCCATAACGGCCATGAACACGCCAAACCTAATACAACTGACAAGATTTTTTTCAAGATACTCTCCTCAAACCTTCCGAATCACGAACATTATTTATTCTGCTCTTTTTGTTCTTTATAGCGTTCTAGTAAATTTTCTGGTGGGGGCGGCAATTGTAAAAAGAAACCCGGCTGTTCTAGTGCCACTTTGACTTTTTCCACATCGACGAGAGCCAACTGACGGCTCGCCAGATTCACCAACATCACAAAAATAGGTTTACCAAAGGTCTGCATTAAAGTGTCAGGAACCTGTGAAAAATCGTCTCTCTTTGGAATATAGAGATAAGTACCTTCTTTTTTTGAACTTTTATAGATAGAACAAAGCATGCCAACCCTTTTCATTGAATTTCTCCACCTTGTGGGTGGATTTGCTCTCATTTCGGATAACCACCACTAAAATTGCGAGGAAATCACCTAATTGACCGCAAGATAACTTGCTGTACCAAGGCGCTGAATATAACATGACACCTATAGTCTCCGACAACGCTAATTGTTGTATATCCAAGCAACCTTGCTATAGGTGTGCGCCGAAAATGTGCCTGCTTAGGTATAGAACAAGCGTTTATTGAGGTCAACGTTACGATGTCAAATATACCTGACCTAAAAGGCCGTAGTTTTACTTTATCAGTGTTACATCTTGCTGATAACCAAATCGATACCACGGTCGATTTTCTCAAGCAGAAAACCGAGCAAGCGCCCGCTTTTTTTGCTAACGCGCCCATCGTTTTAAATATTGATAACGTGGTGGGTGACATTGATTTTGCTACGCTAAAAAAGGGCATTATTGACGCAGGTTTTGTGCCTGTAGGCATTACTGGTTGCAAAGATAAACGTTGCCAAATACAAGCTTTTGACGCTGGGTTTGCGGTGATGACGGCCAGTAATACGCCATCACAAGCCCCAGCCCAAATGACGCCGACTAAAATTGTCCGAACACCGATTCGTTCAGGGCAACAAGTGTATGCAAAAGATGGCGACTTGGTCATATTAAACCATGTTAGCCCAGGGGCAGAAGTGATCGCGGATGGATCGATTCATATTCATGGCACTCTACGAGGCCGAGCGATTGCAGGTGCCAGTGGACAGAAAGAGGCAAGAATTATTTGCCACGATTTACAAGCAGAGCTGGTTTCCATCGCAGGAAATTATTGGCTAAGCGATCAAATTAATGGTGAGTTTTGGCAAAAGAAAGTGATGCTCAGTTTAAGCGAAGAGTCCCTACATTTTGAATTACTCACGATTTAGATTCTAAAGGAAACAAATTAGATGGCACGCATTATTGTTGTAACGTCAGGAAAAGGCGGTGTGGGTAAAACCACCTCCAGCGCCGCTATTGCGTCTGGGCTGGCTTTAAAAGGAAAAAAGACGGCGGTGATCGATTTTGATATCGGTTTGCGTAACCTAGATTTGATCATGGGTTGTGAACGCCGCGTTGTCTACGATTTTGTCAATGTACTTAACGGAGAAGCGACGCTAAACCAAGCGTTGATCAAAGATAAACGCAATGAAAACTTGTTTATCCTTCCCGCGTCACAAACACGAGATAAAGATGCCCTAACAAAAGATGGGGTACAACGTATTCTTAATGAACTCCATGAAATGGGCTTTGAGTTCATTATATGTGACTCGCCCGCGGGGATTGAACAAGGCGCATTGATGGCGCTGTATTATGCCGATGAAGCCATTGTCACCACAAACCCTGAAGTCTCTTCTGTTCGTGACTCTGACCGCATATTAGGTATCCTTGATTCCAAATCATTACGAGCTGAGCAAGGGCTTGAGCCGGTTAAACAGCACCTGTTACTCACACGTTATAATCCAGCCCGTGTGAATCAGGGTGAAATGCTCAGTGTTGAAGATGTGGAAGAGATTCTACATGTTCCTTTGCTTGGAGTCATTCCTGAAAGCCAAGCGGTATTAAATGCTTCGAACAAAGGCGTTCCCGTCATTTTTGATGACCAATCCGATGCAGGCCAAGCGTATGATGATACCGTTGAACGTTTACTAGGGCAGGAAATCGAGTTTCGTTTTTTAACTGAGCCCAAAAAAGGCATCTTTAAACGACTTTTTGGAGGCTAACACTATGTCATTACTTGAGTTTTTCCGTCCACAGAAAAAAAATTCTGCCAGTTTAGCCAAAGAGCGCTTACAGATCATTGTGGCAGAACGTCGCAGTCAAAGTGATCCTGCTCCAACTTATTTGCCTCAGCTTAAGGAAGATATATTGAAAGTGATCGCCAAGTATGTGGCGATTGATCCTTCAATGGTCGAGCTCTCCTTCGAGCATAAAGGTGATGATATTTCCGTTCTGGAACTGAATGTTAAGTTGCCAGACGAAGAAAAGTAGCGGCCAGCTCTTCTTTCGTTGCTTGTTTGAGCGGATGGGATGTGGGTTAGGCTCTTTCTTCTGAGTCAATGACCATACCGTAAGTCTCATGCTTACAGCGTCATCCCCGCGCGGGCAGGGATGACGAAGACGGGAGTAATCATGATGGGAAATAGCAGGGAAGTTAGAGAACCATTGGTTTCGATATCACTTTATTAGTTGATTTAATCGCTCACCGAGTAACGGTAAACGCCAGTTTTGCATAAGATCAGGTAAACGTTCTGGATCCCGCTGTTTATTCCATACCCAATTGACTAATTGATTCAACTGTTTCTTCGATGCTAAAAATTCAGTGGCCAACCCAGAGGTATGCGACACCTGTTTTACTTCATCTTTCAGCTTTTTAAATAATTGCTTATAGCCTGGATAATCCATTAATGGAACTATCGCTTCAGGATATTGCTCGGCGGGAGTTTGCTTCGCCTCTTTTACGATCAGTGAAATTTTGGCGCTATGGCGGCGAATCACATGAGGGTCGATCCCTTCTTCTTCCATCTGCTTGGAAGAATGAAGCGCTAAGCGTGCAATGGTTAACAAATCGTGCTCTCGAATGACAAAATTAAGCGCCAAATCTCGCTTCACTGCTTCACGGTAACGCCAAGTCGCTAATGGCTTTAAGATCGCCAATTCACGAGGGTTCAGTTGCCAAGCGCCTTTAATATCTAAGTAAACGTTATCAGGATCAGTAATACGCGTTCTTTTCTCTACCTGTAATAAAGACTCTTGCTGTACCGCTTCCCACCATCCCGCTTGCATCACTTTCTCTAGCAGTTGTTCATACATAGGCAGAAGGTAAAAAACATCTGCCGCAGCATAATCCAGCTGTTTTTCTGATAAGGGACGCGCAAGCCAATCGGTACGCGATTCACTTTTATCTAATTCAACACTCAGCAAATTTTGTGCTAATGCTGCAAATCCGGTTGAAAGCCCATAACCGATAAATGCCGCCATCAATTGTGTATCAACCATAGGAAAAGGAACACAACCGAAACTGTGCAAAAACACTTCCAGATCTTCACCACAGGCATGCAACACTTTGAGCACTGACGTATCTTGCAAGAGTTCAATAAAAGGGCTCATTTCCTCAATCGCTAATGGATCAATCAACGAAAGATTTTCACCATCAAATAATTGGATGAGTCCCAATTGAGGATAAAAAGTACGAGTTCGCACAAACTCGGTATCCAGCATGACAACATCTGCTTGGCGAGCAAGCGCACACACACGTTGTAGTTCATTAAGTTGGTCAATAATTTGATAATTCACAAATGGCTCACTTTGCCTTGTCTTATTTAGGTTCGACAACCTTAAAAAATAACAATGCCGACGATTGAGGTCGGCATTGTAGCATTATAATTGGCAATGACTTACTGGTTGATCTAAGCGCATTTTGCCTTTTCCGCTTGCTGGGCATCATTTTCTTCACGTAACACGCGGCGTAAAATTTTGCCTACATTGGTTTTTGGCAACTCTTCACGGAATTCAATCAGTTTGGGGACTTTATAACCCGTTAAGTGTTTGCGGCAATGCGTGATGACTTCGTCTTTGGTCAAGCTAGGATCGCGCTTCACAATATAGACTTTGACGACTTCACCCGAGACTTCATGGGACTGGCCAATCGCAGCAACTTCTAAGACTTTGCCATGCAATGCAACCACGTCTTCAATTTCATTTGGGTAAACGTTAAAGCCAGAAACCAGAATCATATCTTTCTTACGATCAACGATATACAGCATCCCTTGTTCATCAAACTTAACAATATCACCCGTTGATAACCAACCATCTTCATCGATGACTTCTTTCGTCGCTTCTGGACGCTGCCAATATCCTTGCATGACCTGAGGGCCGCGAACTTGCAGCTCTCCCGTTTGATCATAGCCCAACACTTTGCCTTCATCGTCCACAATTCGAACTTCAGTCGAAGGGACGGGTAAACCAATGGCACCGGAATAATCAGAAAGATCATAAGGGTTTCCGGTCACTAAAGGAGAGCATTCTGTCAAACCATAGCCTTCAAGCAAATGGATACCAGTGATCTTTTTCCATTTATCCGCAACCGCGCGTTGGACGGCCATTCCACCGCCAACAGAAAGCTTCATGTTGCTAAAGTCGAGTTCATGGAAGTCTTCATTATTCACG
Organism: Vibrio cincinnatiensis DSM 19608; assembly: GCF_900167345.1. Taxonomy (GTDB): domain Bacteria; phylum Pseudomonadota; class Gammaproteobacteria; order Enterobacterales; family Vibrionaceae; genus Vibrio; species Vibrio cincinnatiensis. The sequence continues at coordinate 9,509 of NZ_FUXB01000004.1, forward strand.
AGTGCATTAAATAAGGTGTTCACCCCGGTAAGGGCTGTAAAGGGATATTTTTGCAGCTCTTTAATAAAACCAGGAATGTCTCGTGGGTTAGTAATCATTAAATTACTCCCCCCCATTTCAATAAACAGCAATAAGTTTACCGTTAAAGCAAAAACATGGTATAGAGGAAGCGCCGTCACCACTAACTCTCGCCCTTCACGCAATACTGGGCCATAAGCGCCTCTCGCTTGAAGCACGTTCGCAATCATATTGCGATGCGTTAAAATTGCCCCTTTCGCAACACCTGTCGTTCCTCCCGTATATTGCAAAAACGCAATATCTTCACCTGACATAAAGGGTTTCACGTATTGCAAACGGCGGCCTTTATGTAATGCCTTGCGCATAGAAATCGCGCCCGGAAGGTCATATTTAGGCACCATGCCTTTGACATACTTAACAACAAAATCGACCAAGGTGCCTTTTGCACGAGGAAGCATTTGCCCAAGGCTAGTTAAAACCACATGTTTAACTTGAGTATTGGCAACAATTTGCTCTAACGTATTCGCAAAATTAGAAACAATCACAATAGCGCGAACATCAGCATCATTCAGTTGATGTTCTAACTCTCGAGGGGTGTAAAGTGGGTTTACGTTAACCGCTATCATGCCTGCGCGTAAAATTCCAAACAGAGCGACTGGATACTGTAATAAATTAGGCATCATCAGGGCGACTCGATCGCCTTTTTTTAACTTAAGCTCATTTTGTAAATAGGCAGCAAACGCACGACTGCGTTCTTCCAATTTACGAAATGTCATCACTGACCCCATATTCATAAAAGCAGGCTGATCCGCATACTTGTGTACGGACTGCTCAAACATCTCAACCAATGATAAATATTGGTCTGGATTAATGGTTTCCGGTACATCGTTGGGATAACGTGAAAGCCATGGTTTATCCACAGTAATACTCCTCGTAATTGGCTGGCAGAATAATCATTATCTTTGTTATAAAAATGATCTCTATTACAGCACAGCCAGAGCACTTGAGCACGAAACACTCAAACACTTGTTTAAATTTTGTTAACTAAGCCAAATATTAGTTCCGCTACCAGTAGTGGCTGCTGAAGATGACAGTGATGACCACCTGAAATGACATGTTTTTCCATCTTTACATGCACATTGCTTGCTACGTCTTGCTGAAGGGATTCAAAACCGTGTTCCCCCAATATCACCTGATGAGGGCAAACAATACTCTCAAGTACCTTTTGTGCATAAGAGTATGACGGACGATAAAGTGACTCACTGGTTAGCTTTTTGTCATACCGCCATTGCCATTTATCTTTCACTTGCACACTTCCCCTTAAAACGATGGGCTCGATTAAGTGAGTTGGCAATTGATTAACAGAGGCTCGATGTTGAATAGCATCCGCTAAGCTTGAATAATAACGTTCGGCTTTACGGCGCAAACGATGACGGCTAACGACCCCTTTTCGCAAACGTGCAAGGCTATTGTCTGGAGATTCCACCAAAGGTGCCAAGCCTTCAATCTGAACTAATCCTGCAACTTGGTCAGGAAAGGCGGCACTATAGCAACTTGCGATTAAAGCACCAAGTGAATGACCTACCAACACCAGTCTATTCGGTGAAATAGTAAGCAAAAGTTGGTAAATATCGTCAATATAGTCGTGAAATGGGTAGTAACAACCAGCAGGTTTATGGCAGGAAAATCCATGCCCCGGTAGATCGATGGCACAAAGATGCCAGTCTGGCGCGAGTGAATGTAACTCGTCCATCACCGTTTGAAAACTGGCCGCATTATCTAACCAGCCATGTAAGAATACAATGGTCACTCCCGCTTGTTTCGGGCAACCAACAGTTAGCCCGGCCAGTTGCCCATATTCAAGAGGATAGAATTGAGATTGCAACATTACTTTACTTCTTGAATCACACGTCCACTACGTGGGTAGTCATCCATATGACGACAATGAAAGTTGCGACAGGGGAAAAGATAAGGCCCCATATCATCAACGATGATCCGCTCTTCCACTCGCCATAAATAGTAACCATGAATGTTCATGACTGGAAATAGGTAATCATACTCACCCACGCTTCCTCGCTCCAAGGGAGCCGTTGTACCAATTACGGAAATCAAACGCCCTGGACCAAAGGTGACGGGATCCAAAAATCCATCCACATAGCCCACAAAGCGCCCTTGAGGTTCATGACTCAAATTAGGACGCCCCAAGGAATCAATCGGCAAGTTCACAATCTCAATGCGCGTTCTATCAGACAGATTGGTCACTTGGGCAATGACACCACCCAACCTCACATGCCCTTCCGTATTTTCTCCCATTTGAGACCATTGCGCGTAATCTGAAATAACCGATGCCTGATCACTGGCTAATTGAGGAGGAAGTGAAGAGCAAGCCGTCAGCATCGCAAGTATCGAGAGTAACAACAGACGAACTAGATGATGTATCATGGGATTCCCCTTTTGTTAGATATACATATCGACACCGAGCATTTGGGCCAGTTCCTCTTTTCTCGCCTGATTCATGACCCCAAGGTATTCTTCCAACGCTTTACGAGCCTGACCTTCTGGCAAATCATATTGGAGCCGTGCACGATGAATATCGGCAGGATCGACCTGACGAATTGAGTGAGAAACCGCATCCGCCACTTTACTAGTTTGACTAACCGATGCTTGCCCTTTTGCCTCTTCTTTCTTCTTCGCTTTGGAAGCTCGATGCGTATTCGATATTCGAGCGGGGGGCAATCCATTTATTGAAACCATACTGATCCTACCTAACTCACAGAGTGAACGAATAATTCAAAACCGGCCCAGCTTGTTATCCGTTCAGCATTCTAGATGTGATGGTACTTGCCGATTACTCTCGACCCGGCAATTTTTTCCAAGCCACAGTATCACGCAAGTAAATCGGGCTTGTTTCTTCAACAGGAAGCGTTCGACCTTGTTGCCATTCCTGTTGCGCTAAAACCACCATATCTTGTGCTTGGGGATAGAGTAGCCCACTGTCTTGCAGAATAAAGGGGAAAGTCGATAGGCTTTCTTGATAGGCTGCCCATCCCGTTCCTGCGGTTGCCCATGTTTGATCCGCATCTTCCTTTGCCAGCTTATCTACCAATAACGCTGGTGCTATTACACATTCAGCATCAAGCTCAAACCAAGTGCCATTGGATTGACGCTCAAAGCGAGCCCAATACACTTCACTCATACGCGCATCAATGGCACAAGCCACTCGGGTTAACCCTTGTTCCCGATAAGCGCCTTGCGCTAATGCCGCTAAGGTTGAAATTCCTATCATTGGCAAATTCGCTCCAAACGCCAAACCTTGTGCAATTCCAATGCCAATTCGTACCCCAGTAAAACTGCCTGGGCCTCGACCAAACGCTAAGGCATCCAGATCTTGCAAGGTTAACCCGGCTTCATGTAAAACGTCATCCACCATAGGTAGAATTTTTTTGGTGTGATCACGAGGAGCCACTTCGCTACGGGAATAAACGTCATCACCCACCATTAAAGCAACAGAGCAAGCCTCTGTTGCGGTATCTAAAGCTAGAATTTTTGCGCTCATGAATGTCTCTAATTGATTGAGGTTTTAGATAGAGATTGCAGAAAGTCTGTTACCACGGCTAAATCCCGTGTTCGGGGAATGGGTGGTAAACTGGCAAGAAAAACGCCACCATAGTCACGTGTCACTAAGCGGTTATCACAAATGATCAATGCGCCTTTATCTTTCTGATCTCGAATTAGTCGTCCTACACCCTGCTTCAAAGTAATCACCGCCTCTGGCAATTGGACCTGAGCAAATGGGTCCCCTCCCCGTAAGCGACAATCTTCAATACGGGCTTTTAACAGTGGGTCATCCGGTGCAGTAAACGGAAGTTTGTCGATAATAACACAGCTTAGGGTATCGCCTCTAACATCAATCCCTTCCCAAAACGCCCCCGTGGCGACAAGCAGCGCATTCCCTAATTCCATAAATTCCGCTAAGGTTTTCTGCTTACTCGTCTCTCCTTGCAGTAAGACAGGTAAAGTTAAACAAGCACGAAATCGTTCACCTAACTCCCGCATCATACTGTGGGAAGTACAAAGGAAAAAGCAACGTCCTTGGTTTTGTTCAATCACAGGAGCGAGCATTCGTACCAATTTATCCGCAAGCCCAGGACTATTCGGTTCAGGTAAATATCGAGGCACACAGAGCTTCGCTTGCCTCTGGTAATCAAATGGGCTCGGTAGAGAAAATTGCTCACTGGGCACCAGACCAAGTCGTTGAGTAAAGTGGCTAAAATCATCGTTCACCGCTAAGGTTGCAGAAGTAAATATCCACGCCCCTTGTTTGAGGGTGATCTGCTCTTGAAATTTATCCGCAACCGACAGTGGTGTAATATGCAGGCTAAAATGACGGGGAGTTGTATCAAACCAGTAAGAGTACCCCGTGACCGATACATCACAAACTCGCTCAATTCGCCCTTTAATGGTATTAGCTCGCTCAAATGCTGTGTCAAGTAACTGGCTTCGCCCTAGCGCTAACTTAAGCACCTCGATGGCAAAATCTAAACTTTCCTGCAATCGCTCTATTTGTCGAGCTATCGCAACCGATGCCATCGCCTCTCGCCAATTTCCTCGAAAACTGGAGTCTCCCAATAAAAGGCGTAAATCCATCGCGGTTTGGAGCAGCTTATCCCCGACTTTCTGCAATTGACGCATATCTTTGGCTTCGGTGCGATAACCAATTTCAATATCTTTCGCTAACTCCTGAATTTGTCGACTTGAGACTGACTGACCAAAATACTGACTAGCAATATCCGGTAATTGATGGGCCTCATCAAAAATAAACACATCCGCTTCAGGAATCAATTCGCCAAATCCAGTCTCTTTAATAGCCAAATCGGCAAGAAAAAGGTGATGATTAACCACCACCACATCGGCATCCATCGCTTTACGACGAGCTTTAGAGACAAAACAATCTTGATAGCTTGGGCACTCTTTGCCTAAACAATTGTCGTTCGTTGAAGTAATAGTGGGGATAACAAGGCTATCTTCCGGTAATGCGTCACACTCGCCAAGATCACCGGTTTTCGTTTCTGAAGACCAACTGCGCACTTTCACCAATTGAGTCAGTAAGGCGGGATCACTCTCACTATTATGGCTTTCAACCATCTGTCGGCTGAGCCTATCAAGACAAAGGTAATTGGACCGCCCTTTTAATAACGCCACTTGACCATGAAAACCCAATGCATTCACCATCAGTGGTAAATCACGATGAAAGAGTTGTTCTTGCAGGTTTTTAGACCCCGTACTGATAATGACTTTTTTGCCACTCAGTAAGGCTGGAACTAAATAAGCGAAGGTTTTTCCCGTTCCGGTACCCGCTTCAACCACTAATTGTGATTGTTGCTCAATCGCCTTCGCTACAGCTTTAGCCATATCGACTTGTGCTTGACGACCTTGAAAGCCGGGAATGGCTTTGCCTAAAGCCCCGTGTTGAGAAAAAGTCTTTGCTATCATTCTAAAAATAAGTGCAGGGTAGAATGCTAGCGATTATGGCAGGTTTGCTACCCTAGCGCGAACTCAAATCACGTTCTCGCTAGGGTAAAGGTTTATTTGCGATTCAGATAACGAGACAACCAAATCGGTGCATCGTAGCCATCACTGGCAGAGGACATCATTGCTTTAGCCGCGTCGACTGGAGATGCTTTACTTTCCCACATGGCATCAAGCAACGCTTCATCAATCGGGTTATCTCCCATCAGAGCATGCACTCGCTCAACATACAATTTGCGTGCAAGTAATTCTTTGTCCATAAACACCACCTTAAATGCGCTCTGTTTAGCATAAAAAGAAAAAGCCGTTGAGTGTCTAGCCATGATTGTTGTTGAATCCACTTTGATAATAGATTAATTATAGACGACACATTGTGGGCTGTATCACCGTTCTGGCAGCCCCCTTTATTTTTGCACGAAAAAGTATTCACGGAAGTTATTGATGGAAAGAAAAACCCTCCTGACGCATTGCACTGATGCCCCAGGCCTTATCTCAAAAATCACCAATATTTGTTACAAGCACCAGCTCAATATTATTCATAATAATGAGTTTGTGGATAACACCAGCGGCCATTTTTTTATGCGAACGGAACTGGAGGGATATTTTAATGACACGACGTTTCTTGCCGATTTGGATAACGCTCTTCCAAATGGTGCGAAACGTAAGCTGATCGATTCAACCCGTAAGCGTATTGTCATTCTCGTCACCAAAGAAGCGCACTGTTTAGGTGACATTCTTATGAAAACTTATGATGGCAGCTTAGATGTTGAGATTGCAGCTGTCGTTGGTAACTACGACCAGTTACAAAATTTAACGGAGAAGTTTGATATTCCTTACCATCATATCTCTCATGAAGGGTTAAACCGACAAGAACATGAACAGAAAATGCTTGCCGCGATAGAACCTTATCATCCTGACTTCTTGGTACTGGCCAAATACATGCGTGTTCTAACACCTGGGTTTGTAGAGAAATTTCACCATAAGATTATTAACATTCATCATAGCTTCTTACCCGCTTTTATTGGTGCTAAGCCCTATCAACAGGCTTATGAACGTGGCGTAAAAATCATTGGTGCCACCGCTCACTTTGTAACCAACGATTTGGATGAAGGTCCGATCATCAAGCAAGATGTTATTCCGGTCGATCACACGTTTAGTGCTCAAGATATGGCACAGGCAGGTCGAGATGTCGAAAAAAATGTATTAAGTAAAGCCCTCAATAAAGTGATTAACGATCATGTTTTTGTCTATGGCAATAAAACGGTCATTTTATAATTTCCCATACCCTATGACCTAAAAACGATGAAGGGCCGATCTCGCTATCGGCCCTTACGGGATGCTCCGTTACTGTGATGGTAAATAGCTACAGTTTCAGAGCCAACTCTACACCTTGGCGAATAGCGCGCACGGCATCCAGCTCTCCAGCCTGATCTGCACCACCAATAACATGTAATTTATTGCCAAACTGAGCCCACTTATCTTCAAATGGTCGAACCGATTCTTGACCTGCGCAGAGAATAATCTGGTCTACGGCTAAGTGCTGAGGTTTTCCATCCTGCGTGATATGAAGCCCCTGTGTATCAACCTTTTCATAGCTCACGCCCCCCAACATATGTACACCTCGTTTTTCTAATGTACGTTTATGGATCCATCCCGTGGTTTTACCCGGCCCCCGCCCTACTCGGCCTTTACGTCGTTGCAATAACCAGACTTGCTGCTCACTCAACACTTCAGGATAGGGGTACAAACCACCAGGGTGCGTCATCTCTTTATCAATGCCCCATTCATGCAACCAATCTTCTAAGCTATTTTCTTCAGGCTCAGTCAACATGGTCGCCACATCAATACCAATCCCTCCGGCACCAATAATGGCAACCTTGTTACCAATTGGGGGCTTCTCACGAATGAAAGTTTGATAATCCACCACTTTTTCAGAATCATGGATGCCATCTAGCTGTACTTGCCTTGGTTCTACTCCTGAGGCCATCACGATCTCATCATAATCCGCTAACATCTCAAAGGTAGCTTCGCTAGCAAGGTGTAAGTGAACACCGGTTTGATCTATGCGGTTAGCAAAATAGCGAATCGTTTCTCGAAACTCTTCCTTACCAGGGATTTGCATAGCTAAACGAAATTGACCACCAATTCGGTCATGCCGTTCAAATAAGTCAACCTGATGCCCACGTTCAGATAATGTTGTCGCACAAGCCAGTCCAGCTGGCCCCGCGCCAATGACTGCAACTTTTTTCTTTATCACGGTCGGTTGAACGGTAAGCTCTGTCTCGTAGCAAGCGCGAGGGTTCACCATGCAGGAAGCTCTTTTTGCCTGAAATATATTATCTAAACAGGCTTGATTGCAGCCAATACAAGTATTGATCAATGCCGCTTTCCCTTGTTCAGCTTTCGCCACAAATTCCGCATCCGCAAGAAAGGGTCGAGCCATCGATACCATATCGGCTTGCCCACTGGCGAGAATTTTCTCTGCCTGATCCGGCGTATTAATTCGGTTACAAGTGATCACTGGCACACTCAAGTGTGATTTGATTTTTTCGGTAACCCAGCTAAACGCGGCTCGCGGTACTTGAGTTGCAATGGTAGGAATCCGAGCTTCATGCCAGCCAATACCCGTATTCATAATAGTCACGCCGGCCTGCTCTAACGCTTTAGCCAGTTCAATCACCTCTTCAAAGGTGCTGCCCTCTTCCACTAAATCCAACATAGATAAACGGAAAATAATAATGAAGTTTGGACCAACCGCAGAACGAATAGCACGTACAATCTCTAAGGGAAGGCGAATGCGGTTTTGATAACTTCCACCCCATTCGTCATAACGAACATTGGTTCGTTTACAAATAAATTGGTTGATGAGATAACCTTCCGAGCCCATAACTTCGACACCGTCATACCCAGCCAGTTGAGCAAGTTCAGCACTGTTGGCAAAAGCATCGATGGTTTTGCGAATTTGTCTAACACTCATTTCACTAGGTGAGAATTTGGCTATTGGGGCTTTAATGGCGGACGCACTTTGGGCAAAAGGATGCATGGCATAACGACCTGCGTGCAGTAGCTGTAACGCAATTTTTCCGCCATGACGATGAACCGCCTCCGTCACAACCTGATGTGTTTTGGCATGTTTAGCTTTACTAAATTCGGCACTAAAGGGATGCAATCGACCCCGTAGGTTCGGGGAGAATCCCCCCGTCACAATCAAGCCAACTCCGCCTTTAGCTCGTTCTTCATAAAAGGCAGCCAGCTTATGCAAACCCTCTTTGTGTTCTTCAAGGCCAGTATGCATTGACCCCATCAGCACGCGATTACGCAGTTGGGTGAATCCTAAATCTAGTGGCTGTAATAAATGTGGGTACATAGCAACATCACTTTTGTTGTTCTCATTATGGTCGGACCAGAATAATCCTGCCATTAATAAAAATCAAACAAGTGTTTACATTTTTGTAACACCGATCAATCTTGTAGTTGTTTGGGTATGGCAGATCACGTAGGATGTGATACACGATTTTCAGAACATCATCCACGGTTGCATTGGAGAAACAATGAGACAACTATTTCGATTTATTGGGCTGATATTTAAAGGGTTTTGGAAAGTTATTACCTTTATCCGTTTAGCGCTCACTAACCTTATCTTTTTATTAAGCATCGCTATTGTTTACTTTTTGTATCTGAATGCCGATTCTCCTGCTCCTACTGTGGATAAAGCCTCTGCCCTTGTGCTTAATCTATCTGGTCCCATTGTTGAACAAAGCTCTTACCTTAACCCGATGGATTCACTCAGTGATTCACTGTTTGGTCGAGAGCTACCACGAGAAAATGTCCTATTTGATATTGTTGATACGCTCCGTTATGCAAAAAACGATGATAAGGTGACAGGAGTCGTCCTCGCCTTGCGAGAAATGCCTGAAACGAACTTAACGAAATTGCGTTATATCGCTAAAGCCATCAATGAATTTAAATCATCAGGCAAACCCGTCTATGCGATTGGAGATTTTTATAACCAAAGCCAATATTACCTTGCAAGCTATGCCGATAAAATTTACTTAGCTCCCGATGGCGGCATTATGTTACGTGGTTACAGTAACTATAACTTGTACTATAAAAGTTTATTAGAAAAGCTTGATGTTAATACCCATGTATTTCGAGTGGGGAGTTATAAGTCAGCAGTCGAACCCTTTATCCGTGATGATATGTCCGATGAAGCCAGAGAGGCAGCAAGTCAATGGCTAAGTCAACTTTGGGGAGCTTATATCGGTGATGTAGCCAGTAACCGTCAACTTGATCCTCAACAGTTGAATCCAACCATGGAAGAATTTTTGGCGTTACTGAGAAATGCCTCTGGTAACTTAGCAGAGTTATCACTCTCACTCGGATTAGTCGATCAACTCGCAACCCGACAGCAGGTTCGCCATGAGTTGGCCCAAGTGTTTGGTAGCGATGGTGAAGACAGTTATAACGCGGTGGGTTACTACCGTTACCGCAATATGATGAAACCCACCTTTACCCCTAGCGCCAATGATATTGCGATTGTCGTAGCAAGTGGCGCAATTATGGATGGAACCCAATCTCGTGGAAATGTGGGGGGAGATACCGTAGCAGGATTACTTCGCCAAGCCCGTCAAGATGCGAACGTTAAAGCGGTCGTTTTACGAGTCGATAGCCCAGGAGGTAGTGCATTTGCGTCTGAGGTCATTCGCAATGAAATAGAAGCACTAAAAGCTGCTGGAAAACCGGTTGTTGCTTCTATGTCTAGCCTAGCAGCATCAGGTGGATATTGGATTTCAATGAGTGCCGACAAAATTGTCGCTCAGCCAACCACACTAACGGGTTCAATTGGTATTTTTAGTGTTATCACCACTTTTGAGAAAGGGTTGAATAAACTCGGCATTTATACCGATGGGGTTGGAACTTCACCTTTCTCTGGCGTTGGGATCACCAGTGGACTCAACGACAATGTTAAAGATGCTATCCAAATGGGTATTGAACATGGCTACCAACGTTTTATCTCTCTGGTTAGCGAAAATCGTAACTTAACGATTGAAGACGTTGACAAAATTGCACAAGGGCATGTTTGGACGGCCAAAGATGCACAGCAGTACGGGCTCGTAGATACACTGGGGGATTTTGATGACGCCATCGCCATCGCCGCTCAACTTGCACAGCTAGAACACTATAACCTTTATTGGGTTGAAGAACCGCTAAGCCCAGCTCAACGCTTCATCCAAAATCTGCTAAGTGAAGCGCAAGCTAGGTTTGATGTCAATATCTCTAGTTTAGTCCCCGCAACGTGGCACCCAGTGACACAACAGTTAATACAAGATGCCTCCATGCTTAATCAACTTAATGATCCCAAAGGATATTATGCACTGTGTTTGACTTGCCAAAGCGACTAGAATATCGAGTGGGATAACTCTTTAACAAACTCCATCATTAAGAGGCACTTTCTAGGACTGTGCCTCTTTTTATTATAGAGGTTTCCGCTATAATTTTGCTCCTGTTCCCTACAATAAGCGATACTCCTATGACTAGAAAGCATATTTATATTGCCTACACTGGCGGTACTATTGGCATGAAAAAATCCGACCATGGCTATGTCCCTGTGGCCGGTTTTATGGAAAAACAACTGGCAGGTATGCCTGAATTCCACCGTCCAGAAATGCCCTTGTTTACCATTCATGAATACGATCCCTTGATTGATTCCTCCGATATGACACCGGAAGATTGGCAAGTCATTGCGGATGACATCCGCGATAATTACGATAAATACGATGGCTTTGTCATACTCCATGGTACGGATACCATGGCTTACACAGCTTCAGCTTTATCGTTCATGTTTGAAAACTTAGGTAAACCTGTTATCGTCACAGGATCACAAATTCCGCTCGCCGAAATCCGTTCAGATGGTCAAGCTAACCTACTGAATTCATTGCATCTTGCGGCTAATTACCCCATCAATGAAGTCACCCTATTTTTCAATAATCAATTGATGCGAGGCAATCGAAGCACCAAATCACATGCGGATGGTTTTAGTGCCTTTACTTCACCAAACTTACCACCATTGCTAGAAGCGGGTATCAACATACAAATTAGCAATAATGTTAAAGTTGGAGAAAAACCTCAGGGTGAATTTTTTGTACATAACATCACGCCGCAACCGATTGGTGTAATCACTATGTACCCAGGCATTTCCCATGAAGTCATTCGTAACACCTTACTACAACCTGTTAATGCCATGATTTTACTGACTTTTGGGGTTGGGAACGCTCCACAAAACCCCGATCTATTAGCCCATTTACACGATGCCTCTCAGCGGGGAGTTATTGTGGTCAACCTGACCCAATGCCTTGCAGGTAAAGTGAATATGGGAGGGTACGCGACCGGTTGTGCTCTCGCCGATTCAGGCGTGATTAGTGGTTATGATATGACACCAGAAGCCGCGCTTGCTAAATTGCATTTTTTACTCAGCCAGAACCTTTCTTACCAAGAAGTAAAAGAGAAAATGCAACAAGTACTGCGGGGTGAAATGAGCTTATGAGAGCATGACCTAGACCTCACGCTCTAGGCAAAACGGGGTCTATTCCCGACAATACTCAACAGGTGTTGTCGGGTTTGTATCATCATTCATGGTTTATAGAAATTCAGAAATCTCTTACCTAAGTCCTAGATGATTATTCTTGATTAGGATTAATACGTACGATATCTTCCTGCCCAGATCGAAAGCGTTTTTTAAGCTCGGCTTTCGATTTCAAAACCATCTCGCCACCAATCGCTATACTCATATGGTCGGCCTCAACATTATGCTTTGATTGATACAACATCACAGCTTGCATACAATAATCTCGCTGTGATGACGAAAGTGGTGTACCTTCCGGCCACTTACCCGTTTCTACTGCGAAGAGTAAACGCTCATATGCCTCAGGGGTGATAGCATCAATCAATTGATGTGCATTCATGACCTTTTTCCTTGATAACTAAGATTGGAGCTACCATAGCGACCCAACATAGTGAGTCAAGTATTGCTAAATAAATAAGTCTATCGGATCACAAGCTGCAATTATGAACTGGATAAAAGCCTCCACCTTACTGCTCGTTGTATTACTCAGTGGGTGCCTTGAAAATCGCAAGAACACTGACAAACTCTGTGCTGACAACCCAGCTTTGCAGTGCGAAAAACTCAATATCAATGATGGGCAATGCCGAGTTGCTCGTACAGACCTGATTTGGCACCGTTACGAGGTGTTATCGAACCCTAGTGTTAAAAATAAAATCACCGAATACCAGTTAACTACAACCTATCGAAAATGCTTAGAACTCGCCGCTCAAATTCAGTTGATTGATCAAGCGGAACTGACCCAACGACGATTCTCTGCGCTAATCAATTCTGGTGAAGAATTAAAACGCTTAACCCAAGAACTACATCAATTGCGCACACCTGAAGCGCTGTATTTTCTTTGGAGCCAAACCGGAGATCAACAAGCTCGCCGCGAATTTTTACGATTAGAAGGAAGACCTGAACTGGATAATGCAGAGATGCAATATGCCTTAGCAACCTTCTATACCACTCGGGATAGAGAAAAAACCATACACTTATTGATACGAGCTCTGGAACTGAGCCCGCCCAGACAAGTCAACCCAGAAATTTTTCAATCGCTCGCCAGTACTTATCAAACTCTCGGCCAAAAAGAAAATGCCTATTTATGGGCCATGATAGGTAAAGAATTTGGTGTTTCAGTCGCCTCTCAATCGGAACTAAAATTGATGTATTCCTTTACCGATGCGAAATTTTCACAACTCGATGGTTTAGCCGATCAATTAGCAAAGGCCATTCGTAAAGGGGAATTTACCCATCGTTTAGTGCCAAGCTCATAATGATTCACCGCATGAATGTAAGCTTTCAACAATACATGCTGAAATTATCACCGCTTTTTTCACTTTTTGTTGAAAATTAACGACACAGAGTTAACACAAAAACGTTCCCCTGTGGTCTGCGGGCCATCGGGGAATACATGCCCTAAATGGCTATCACACACCGCACAACGAATTTCAGTTCGTAACATTCCGTGACTATGATCATCTAAATAACGAATGGCATTCTCATTAATTGGCGCATCAAAACTTGGCCAACCACATCCAGAATCATACTTACTCTCAGAACTAAATAATGGTGCTTCACAACACGTGCAATGGTACAAACCGGTTTGTTTATTGTGCAGCAACTGGCCACTGAATGGGGCTTCTGTCCCTTGCTGACGGCAAACATGATAAGCTTCATCACTGAGCACTTCGCGCCAGTATCCATCTGGTTTTACGATATTTTTTTCTTTTTCAGTCATGCAGACATTCTCCTCAATAACCCCTGAATCTTATGCTTTTTTCATGAAAAACTTGCGCATTTTATGTTTTGTAGCACATACTTTCTCACCATGATACAAGGAATAACAAACAAGCCATCACACGCTGATGACTTGGGGATATTTTACGTCAATCGGTAGAGATAAAAAGCAGCGCCCAGGCTAAATCTTAACCACTTGCAACGGATTGTTAAAAAAAGCGCTGCTTTTTTTTGACTTTAAACAAGTTAAGTCCGATTATCTGTTGCAGACACTTACTGGATTCTGTAATTTTACTACCAGTTATCTTTAATCAGAAATTAAGTTGTGGAGCAACTATAATGACTATCAAAGTAGGTATTAACGGTTTTGGCCGTATTGGCCGTTTCGTATTCCGTGCAGCACAAGAGCGTAACGACATCGAAGTTGTAGGTATCAACGATCTTATCGACGTTGAATACATGGCATACATGCTAAAATACGACTCAACTCACGGTCGTTTCAACGGCACTGTTGAAGTAAAAGACGGTAACCTAATCGTTAACGGTAAAACTGTTCGCGTAACGGCAGAGCGTAACCCTGCTGACCTTAAATGGGATGCCATCGGTGTTGACGTTGTTGCTGAAGCAACAGGTATCTTCCTAACTGACGAAACTGCACGTGCTCACATCACTGCAGGTGCGAAAAAAGTAGTTTTGACTGGCCCTTCTAAAGACAAAACTCCTATGTTCGTTATGGGCGTAAACCACGAATCTTACGCAGGTCAAGACATCGTTTCTAACGCTTCTTGTACTACTAACTGTCTAGCGCCTATTGCTAAAGTTCTGAACGATAACTTCGGTATCGAATCAGGTCTAATGACAACTGTTCATGCAACAACTGCAACTCAAAAAACCGTTGACGGTCCTTCTGCAAAAGACTGGCGTGGTGGTCGTGGTGCGGCTCAAAACATCATCCCATCTTCAACTGGTGCTGCTAAAGCAGTAGGCGTTGTTCTTCCAGAACTAAACGGCAAACTAACTGGTATGGCTTTCCGCGTACCAACAGCAAACGTTTCTGTTGTTGACCTAACAGTTAACCTAGAAAAACCTGCTTCTTATGAAGAAATCAAAGCCGCAATGAAAGCCGCTTCTGAAGGTGCTCTAGCTGGCGTACTGGGCTACACTGAAGATGCAGTAGTATCAACTGACTTCAATGGCGACACTCGCACTTCAATCTTTGATGCAGCAGCAGGTATCGCACTAACTGACAAATTCGTTAAAGTAGTATCTTGGTACGACAACGAAATCGGTTACTCAAACAAAGTTCTAGACCTAATCGCTCACATTTCTAAATAATGTAACGATTAGCGAAGAAATTCGTTGAGAAGAAAGGCGGCCTTTGTGTCGCCTTTTTGCTTATCTAGAATAGAAAAATATCCTATAACTCTAGGAATGAAGACTTCAGGAGCGATACATGGACTTAACTACCCTCCCTACTTTAACCGCACTCTCCAACTGTGTGACCATGGTTGAAAAAGATAACGTTAAAATTGTTCGTATTATCCACGATAAGGCCGTAGCGGGTATTGCACTGCACGGTGGCCATGTCCTTTCCTTTCAACCTAAGGGGCAGCCTGATTTAATCTGGATGAGCTCTGATACTCTATTTGATGGCAAAGCCGCTCTGCGAGGTGGTATTCCGGTATGTTGGCCATGGTTTGGACGAATCGCAGCGCCTGCTCACGGTTTTGCTCGTTCAACAGAATGGACATTGGTTGAACATAGAGAAAATGAACAAGGGGTGATGATTTCTCTCGGACTGGAAACCTCTGAACAAACGCTCGCAATATGGCCTCACCATTTCCAAATTCGATTACTGGTCGAAATCCGTGATACCTTGCAGGTCACCCTTGAAATAATCAATACGGATAAAAAAGAATGGGTATTCTCTGGGGCATTACATACTTATCTAAATGTGGGCGATATCCGTCAAACGGAAACAACGGGCATGGGGCTTGAATACCTCGACAACCTTAACCATGGACAAAAAACAGCGGGTACCAATAGCCTTGTTCTCACCGATACAATTGACCGAGTATACACTCAGCCAGAAGCGCAAATTCGGGTTAAAGATCCGGTATTGAATCGAACGTTACTGATTAAAAATCACGGTCATAACTCGGCCGTTTTGTGGAATCCATGGTCGCAAGGCGCACAAGCAATGGCAGATATGGACAATGAGGGCTATCAAACCATGCTTTGTGTTGAATCGACATGGCATGCCAATAGTTTAGAAGAGGGTAAAACGCTACAGCCAGGTGAGCGTTATCAACTTTCTACAACGTTATCGGCTCAATAATCTTAAGGGCAGCATCGGCTGTCCTTTTTATTTCGTTCGCTTACCGTTAAACTTAGCCTCTTCTTTTTCTGATGATTGGATTCTTATGGCTTACGTCTGTCCCCTTTGCCATCACCCCCTACACTTACAAGCACACAGTTACTTTTGTGATAATCGACATCAATTTGATGTTGCCAAAGAAGGCTATGTCAATTTAATGCCAGCTCATCATAAACGTTCTAAAGATCCCGGTGATAATAAGGAGATGATGCAAGCAAGACGCCGTTTCTTACAAGGCGATCATTACCATCCAATGCGAGAGGCGGTCAGTACACTCTGCGTTCAGACTCTAACCAATACCTCCCACCGATTGCTTGATATTGGATGTGGTGAAGGTTATTACACTCACCATATTGCCGCCGCCATTCAAGATCAGACCGTTCACGCCAAAACGTACGGCTTAGATATTTCAAAAGTTGCCATTCGTTTTGCCGCTAAACGCTACCCAAATGTCAATTTTGTGGTTGCCTCTAGTCACCGTCTTCCTTTTGCAGACCAATCACTGGATGCCATTTTACGGATATATGCCCCTTGTAAAGCAGAAGAACTTGACCGAGTGCTCACCGATAATGGAGCGATCATAACGGTGACCCCTGCGGGTCGGCACCTCTACCAATTAAAAGAAAAAATTTATCAGCAAGTTCAATTGCATGATGAAACGCCAGAACAAATTACAGGCTTTACTCTCGAGCACCAACAACCACTGCATTACACCATGTCCTTATCCGGCCCTGAGGCTTTTGATCTTCTTCAAATGACCCCCTTTGCTTGGCGCGCCACAGAAAGTCTACGAGAAGAACTCAAGCTGGCAGCAACATTCACCTGTGAAGCCGATTTTATGATTCGTATTTACAGAAAAGAGCACAAGGACGGGTAACAATCCCCCTAGCGATACTCTTTAATAAATATTCAGGCACACTCTTTGCTTATATATTGGTCAAAATCAATTGTTCAGAAAAATATTCACAAGTTTTTAGATAAACAGTCGATATTAATAATATCCCAAGGATAAGCATGGCCATGCCGTTGTCATGCTCCGACCTAGGTATGCCATGTTAAAGAAGGAGAAGCCTGATGAATTCTGTTAGCACAGAGATCCCCGCTCACTATTCACCGAGTATGATGACCCCTTCTTCAACGCTAAAAAACCCAGATGTTGTAGAACATGATGCTCCACCACTGAAATCTGAAGGTACAAAAGTCACTTTATCAGAAGAAGGAAGAGCATTACTTGCCGCCTTAAATGAACTGGATCAAGAAAGCCAAGCTGAGCAGCTAAAATCAAAGACCGTAGGTGATAAGGTGGAAGCCTTTACTCACGGAGCATTAGGTATGGATCACCCGAAAAAACCGAAGCAACCGGCAGATACCTCCTATACCGCGGGGAAATATCTTTCCGCAGCGGCAAAAGTCGGTGGCTTATTACTCCTCTTAGCCTAAGCTTTATCGCTCCTCATTCGGTTTTCCCTGCCCTCTTTCCTTGCTGACAACGAGTCGGTACACTTAGTCATTCTTTATTGACTGGAACAACCCATGACAAAATTATCACTTCAAGAGCAGATGCTCAAAGCAGGCCTTGTTAATGAAAAAAAATTAAAGAAAGCGCAGAAAGGCTCTAAAAAATCACGTGTACAAGCAAGAGAAGTAAAAGCCGCCGTTGAAGCCAATAAACAGCAGCAACAAGAGCGAGATAAAGCTCTCAATAAACAACAAAAAGAACAGTTATTAACGAAAGAAATTCAAGCCCAAGTCAAGCAGTTGATTGAAATGAATAAACTCCCCTTAAATAGTGGAGATATCCAATACCATTTCACGGATGGCACTTTAGTAAAAACCCTTTATGTTGATTCTCAAACACGAGATCAATTGATCAAAGGGCTACTCGCTATCGCCCGTTATGAAGAAAGTTATGCCATTATCCCTAATATTGTGGCCCAAAAAATCTGGCAGCGGGATGAGCTGAGTATAATTAATGCACCTTGTGAGTCAGAAGCAACGATTGATGAAGATGATCCTTATGCAGACTATGTGGTTCCTGATGATTTAATGTGGTAAACCGTGCTCTAAACTTAAAGGTTTTTATACAAAATAGACCAATAAGTTCAAATCAGCAGCCAAAACCACCCAACACGAACAAAAATTCAGCAAACGATACAGTGAGCACTTTACAAGCTGGGAGAATCCCTTTACTATTCGGCCCACAACGGAGAGATGGCTGAGTGGTTGAAAGCACCGGTCTTGAAAACCGGCGTACGTTAATAGCGTACCTAGGGTTCAAATCCCTATCTCTCCGCCACATTCAAGCCCTTGATTTATCAAGGGCTTTTCTCGTTTTAGCAGCCAAATCATTATCTCGCTCAACCAGAGCAAAATCACCAACTAAACTGACTCAAAAATAAGTCTATCTTGCTTCTTTTTCGCTATAGCCATACAACCAGCCACCGCTCAATCTAAAAGCCTTTCGATAATTTTTTCATTCAAGCTTTGCTCAACGAAGCGTTTTCGTCTTTAATATCGTCGTGTTCAATAAACTTATTGAGGAAAAATTATGGCATCCGACTTTTATGGTTCTAGCGCTGAATATGCGCGTAAAGAAAGTGGTTACCGCGAGAAAGCACTAAAACTTTATCCTTGGGTGTGTGGCAAATGTGCCCGTGAATTTGTTTATTCAAATTTACGAGAATTAACCGTCCATCATAAAGATCATGATCATACAAATAACCCTGAAGACGGCAGTAACTGGGAATTATTATGCTTATATTGTCACGATCACGAGCACTCGAAATATACAGAACATGAGCGTTATGGCGTCGATCCTGTTGCCCGATTAGACGAGCATAAAAGTGCCACCTATAACCCTTTTGCTGATCTTGCTAAGATGATGAAAAAATAAAGCCCATCGAATGAAAGAGGCGAGATTATTATCGCTTACTTTATATACAGATATTTTATTGGTCTCATGGCTTATTTGATAACATCTTAATGATACACATCAAGTTTTTGTCATCTTTGTCTGATAATGTAGTTCTCTTAATCTTACAGGTATCCATTCTCACCCTTTGATAACCTGTATGAATCATTGTTAGTTAATTAGCATTAAAGAGATGAATATGGCAGATAAAAGAGTACGATACTCAGACAAAGATAGCCTGATATCCACCACAACCCCTGATAGCCATATCACCTATTGTAATAAGGATTTTTGCAAGGTTTCGGGTTACCAAGAAGAAGAACTGCTTCACCATCCCCACAATGTAATTCGACATGACGACATGCCTAAAGCGGCGTTCGGTCAGTTATGGCAATACATTCAGTCTGGAAAAAGCTGGATGGGATTAGTCAAAAACAAATGTAAAGGCTCTGGACACTACTGGGTTTCAGCCTTTGTGACTCCCATCATGGGTAAAGACGGTAAAGTCTTTGAATACCAATCCGTCAGGACGCAACCAAGTGATGCACAAATTTCACGCGCTTATTCACTCTATGCAAAACTTCGTCAGGGAAAGGGATCCATACGACGAGTCAAGTGGATGACACTCTCTTTGAGTGTCGTTATCGCAGAACTCGTCGTTCTTGGTCTCTTCACCATGTCATCGGCCTCTCCCATTACTCTTCTGAGCACACTGATTCCGTTAACCCTTGCTCAGTTTGCCTTTTTAGTGGTAATGCAAAAACGCCTTAATGCGATCAATATATTAGCGAAAAATGATTACGATAACCCCCTAATGGAGCAACCTTATACTGGCTATTGTGATGATGTTTCACGCATCGAACTTGCCATGATGATGAAGCGAGCCGAATTAAGAGCAGCAACGGCTCGAGCCAACGAAACTGCGACTAGCCTACTTCAGTCGGCCAATGATGAGATGAAAAATTGTCAATCGATTGATAATGAATTAGGCGAACAGAATGTCGCAACAGATGCGATGGCGGTCTCTTCAAAAGAGATGCTAAATTCCATTGACGAAGTCGCTAAGCAAGCGAAACAAAGCGCTGAATTTGTTAGTCATGCCAGACATAAAGCGCAAGAAGGCACACAGACGATTGATGAAGCGGTAGAAACCGTCCTTGAGCTGAGTCAACACTTAGATAGCTCTAAAGCGGCACTAGAGCGACTCTATACCGATGTCAATGGCATTGAAACTATTCTTGAGATGATTCAAGGCATTGCAGAGCAAACTAATTTACTGGCCCTAAATGCCGCTATTGAAGCAGCCAGAGCGGGTGAACATGGCCGAGGTTTTGCGGTTGTCGCCGATGAAGTTCGAGCTCTGTCTAGTAAAACCAGTGCCTCAGTAGAAGAGATTCATGAAAAGATTGAATTATTGCAAACGGCTGTCAATCAGACGGGCAACCTAATGGAAAACGGCATCCAATCATCTGAGCAATGTGTGATTAAATCTCAAAAAAGTAAGGCGTCTTTTGAGGCTATCGTTAATGATTTAGCTTCCATTGGTGAGCAAAGTGCCAAAACATCACAAGCCATTACGGAACAAGTACAAGTGACTCAAGGTATGAGTGAACATGTTCTTAGAATGAAAGAAGCGATTCAATCGACAAAGTTATTATCTTCTTCTTCTGTCGAGCGAACACATACTTTGGTGGGAAGTTTAGAAAGCTTACAACGCTTAGTGCGACAATTTAGTGCTAAATAATACCAAAACACGTCAGCCCCAATAAGAAAGGAGAGCTCACGTCTGGCAACCTCTAAAAAGCCTCTAGAGGTTGCCAAATAAGCGAAGGAAAAAACAACGCTTCTGTCTACTCTCTTAACTTAGCACCACTTCTGGATCGGGCTCTTTTGTCATTTTTTCACGCAGATAACCACGAATCATTTCAATAGACCAGAACCAGACAATGTGGCCAAAGATCTCTGAAATATACTCGCTAGCCGGAAGGTGAGACCAAGTCGGAGTCAGGCCTAGCCAGACAAAAACCGTACCATGCGTACAGACGGTGACGATCAAACCCGCCATTACCCCTTGCCACATTTTTACCTTTGGAAAAATTTCAGCAATCACACAGTAACCAATGGCAAAAGTCAGAGAAAAGATGATATGAGTCACCATAACGGGGTTAATGATGTGCTCAGCAAAAGTATAAACTGTCTGTGTGGGATCAATACCAAGGTAGTCCCTTAAGAAAATATAAGGTGGGTTAAATTCAGCACGGCCATCACTAATGGTTCTAGGTGGTAATGGGACTTCAGCCCCCCACTTAACAAATGCTGACATAACACCACTGATGATACCGATAAACAAAGCAACACCATAATGACGACGCTCTTTTGGTGTTCTAACGAAAAGGGAGCGAATAAATTCCACTTGAAATACCTCTTAAATCAAACTGACTACGATTAGTCGCCGACAGTATATATGAAACATTTAGAAACATCTTTATTTTTGTGACATTGGTCTCATATATAGGTATTATTGCGTCTTCTCTTCGGTGCTTTCAGATTGTGTTAATGCCGTAAATGCTTGGTACTGACTAATAAAGATCTTCCCCGTAAAATGGGCAAAAAACGGTGAATGCTTCATTTCATCCATCACAGGGCCTTTTACTTCCGACAAGTGCATTTGAACCCCCGCCTCTTTCAGCCGCTCGGCAATCAAGCTCAGGCTCTCTAAGGCACTCGCATCAATTCTATTGACGCCAGAAAGCATTAAGACTAAAGATTGAGCATCGGGGTATTGGGCTAAATATTCAGGGACTTTATCTTCTAAATAACGAGCATTAGCGAAATAGAGACTTTCATCAATACGCAATGTCAATACGGTTTTACTCTCTACAACTTGGAATCGCTGTACATTTCGAAAATGCTCAGTCCCTTCAATTCGCCCCACCACCGCAATATGAGGACGGCTAGTCCGCCACAAAAAGAGTGCGAGAGATAACGCCACTCCCAATAAAATCCCCAACTCAATATTAAACACTAAGACACCTAAAATGGTAGCAACCATCACGACACCATCACTTTTCGCGGTTTGCCACGTTGAAAAGATGCCTTTAATATCAATAAGAGAAGAAACGGCAACAATAATAATGGCAGCAAGAACCGCATGAGGAAGGTAGGTAAAGATCGAGGTAAAAAAGAGGACTGTCATCGCAATCCCTACCGCGGTTAAAGCACCAGCTAAAGGGGTTTCAGCCCCTGCATCGTAATTGACTACCGAGCGAGATAACCCTCCGGTGACAGGAAAACCGCCTTGCATCGCAGAAGCTATATTCGCACCACTTAAAGCCACTAACTCTTGATTGGGTTCGATACGTTGGCGTCGTTTGGCCGCTAATGTTTGACCAACAGAAGCTGATTCAACAAAACCAATGACACTGATAAGCACTGCTGCGGGCAATAAATCACGTATTAGGGCTAATTCTAGTATTGGTAGGGAGAAATGAGGTAAACCGCTTGGAACTTGGCCAACAACACTCACCCCCAATTCTGTCAGTTCGAACCTGATGACTAAAAGAGTGCTAACCCCCATCACCATAACAGGCAGCAATTTTGTAGCATGCCCAGCCCAAGAAGGGGGAAATCTGAGTTGAATAAGAAGAGGAGATAAATAGCGTCGTCCAATCAATAAAATGGCTAATGAACCGACACCAATCATCATGGTATAAGGATTTATTTTTTGCATCACCAGCCAGACATTGGCTAGACGCTCTTCTTGCAAGGAAATACCGAGTATAGGGCTAAGTTGCCCAATCACAATAATAATACCCGAAGCCGTCATAAAACCCGATAACACGGGATGGCTTAAGAATGTTGTTAAAAACCCCAAACGAAATATCGCCATCGCCAGCAAAATAATGCCAGAAAGAAAAGCCAAAGTTGCCGCAGTGGTTAAATAGGCGGGAGTACCCACCGCATGCAAGGGTGTTATGGCTTCTGCTGTCATTAAAGAAATTACCGCCACGGGGCCAACTGCGAGCGTTTTGCTGGTTCCCAATAAGGCATAAAGCACCAGAGGTAAAATACTGGCATAAAGCCCTGTCACGGGGGGGAGACCGGCAACCATTGCATAGGCAAGGCTTTGAGGAATAAGCATAAGCGTAACAATGATGGCGGCTAAGATATCTTTCATTGCCTCTTGGCGGCGGTAATTAGGCAACCATTCAAGAATGGGTAACCATTTTCCCCATGAACTTTTCATTCTATTGCTTTTCCTTACTCCATGCTCAAAAAGGGCTATTGTGACTCAGCCGCCTCAAGCAAACGGCTGAGATCAAATCCTTTCTCTTTCGCACGTGCAACACGAGCTGTTAGCGTAGCAAAATCTTCACTGCCCATTGACCACAACAGGCTGCAACGCGTACCTGTTCGACAAAAAGCCAGTATGGGTTTAGGCGCGTTTTCCAGCAATTTCGTAAACATCGCTACTTGTTGCGACGTTATCTGACCAGAGATCACTGGCATATGATAATATTCAAGCCCATAGATTTTAGCTTCATGCTCAATCATCTCATTTAAGGGTTGCCCCTCCTCTTCCCCATCGGGTCGATTATTGATCACTGATTTAAAACCTAACTGTGCAATATTACGGATGTCGGTGGGTAAAATTTGTGGTGCAACAGTAACGTCACTGGTTAATTCCATCAATGCCAGCATAAGGCTCTCCTATCCGTTAAATTTTATTTAGTGGAATTTTAAGATATTGGACCCCATTCTCCTCAGCAGGAGGCAAAACTCCAGCTCTCATATTAACTTGTACCGACGGTAAAATCAGAGTCGGCATTTTCAAGGTGGCATCTCTTGACTGCCTCATCGCAACAAATTGCTCTTCGCTGATCCCCTGTTTGATATGAATATTCTCCTGACGCTCCTCACCTATTGTGGTTTGAAACAAAAATTTTTCCCGCCCGGGTGCTTTATAATCATGGCACATGAACACTCTTGTCTCATCTGGAAGAGTGAAGAGCTTTTGAATCGATTGATAAAGGGTTTGAGCATCACCACCAGGAAAGTCACAACGAGCTGTTCCATAGTCAGGCATAAACAAAGTATCCCCAACGAAAGCACTATCACCAATCACATAAGTCATGCAAGCTGGTGTATGACCTGGAGTATGGAGCGCTTTGGCAGAAAGAGTTCCAACCATAAAGCTTTCTTGATCGGTAAAGAGATGATCAAATTGACTACCATCCATGCAAAAGTCTGAACCTGCATTAAATAGTTTGCCAAAGGTATGTTGTACTACGGTAATACCCTGACCAATACCTAATTTGCCACCAACTTGCTGTTTAATATACGGCGCAGCGCTTAAATGGTCAGCATGCACGTGGGTTTCCAAAATCCACGCGACCGATAAGTGATGTTGATGAATAAACGCAATCAATTTATCCGCAGACTCATATGAGGTTCGCCCTGAAGCCGGATCGTAATCAAGCACAGAATCCACTACCGCACACTGTAAAGTCTTTGGATCAACCACGAGATAGCTATAAGTAAAGGTATTGGGATCAAAGAACTCATGTACTTTTGGTTTCATCGTATCCTCCTAACATTAACCATAGTAAATTAGACTTACCTAATTTAATTAACATTAATATAATAAACACCAAAAATCCAATCCTCATTTCACCAAAATGCGACGTTAAGAGGAATTCGTGGGGATATCAGGAATGATACCTCAAGCGACGGCTTAGTCTGCCTCCATAAAGTGGCTCATTTCATGGGGGCAGAAAAAGCCGCCTGTAGGGCTAAACTTTAAAGTGTTGTAATTGCTCATCCAGTTGATTGGCACTTTCTGCCAATTGTTGGCTTTGTTCAGCCAGATCTTGAGAAGACTGGCTAATCTGATCCGCAGAAAGATTAATATGAATTACATTGCTATTCATTTCCTCAGCAACCGTATCTTGTTGCTCTGCCGCCGTTGCAATTTGAGTCACCATATCATTAGCCCGAGTTAACTCACTGACCATTTGCTTAAGCATTTTCTGAGTTTGGTTAGCAATTTGAACGTTTTCCGTTACTCGGGTATGACACTGTTTCATCGCTTGAGATGCACTATCTGCTCGACCAATCAAAGATTCTATAGTTTGCTGAATTTGTTGAGTTGACTGCTGAGTCCTTCCAGCAAGGTGACGAACTTCATCCGCAACCACAGCAAACCCCCGCCCCTGCTCCCCAGCTCTTGCCGCTTCTATCGCGGCATTCAAGGCTAATAGGTTGGTCTGCTCAGAAATGGCCTGAATCACATCCACAATATCATTAATCCCCTCAACATCATGACGAAGAGCATCCACTAACTGATCGGTTTGTGAAACTTCCTGAGATAAAAGTTCTATATTTCTCTCGGTATTTTCCATCATACCATTACAATCCAACGCTTGATTGGCAACATCATCCGTTGAAGCGGCAGTTTGCTCCGCATTTTGTGCAACATCCCGAATGGTGGCGTTCATTTCATTCATTGCCGTCGCTAATTGCTCTAACTGCATGCGCTGAGACTGAGTACTGGTCGCGGTTTCCTCACTGGCTGAGGCAATACTTGATGCCATTTGCGCCGCACTCATGGCCGATTGTTTGGCCGTCAATAATGCTTGATGGGTATGCTCAATCATAGTGTTAATTGAATGCCCCAAACTGGCGATTTCATCTCGTCCTTTAGGGTTAAAACGTACGGTCATATCCCCTTCTGCCGCTCGTTTTACCTTAGACACAAACAAAGCCAGTGGTTTGGTAATGTTTTTTCCAATAATGCTGGAAAAGAACAAAGTAACAACACCACCGATTAAGGCCAGCCCTACATAGAATAAAGCACTACGATAAACGGCCTGATCAATATCATGCACAATCACACCCGTGCCGATTATCCAGTTCCAACTACGAGTGCTCGCAACATAAGAGATCTTATCTTCCACTTGCCCTTGAGGTGAAATGAAAGTGTACTCAACAAACCCTGAACCCTGACGTTGTACGGTTCGGCTCATCTCTTGCCAATGAAAACGTCCTGCACCGTCACGCTCTTGGCTCATATCTTTGTTTGTCATTTCAGGTCGAAATGGATGTAAAACTAATTGAGCGTTCGGCATCATCACCCAAAAATAATTATCTCCGTCATAACGTAGAGCTTTGATTGCTTCGATAGCCTGCTGTTTCGCTTGCTCTTCCCCCATAACTCCTGAGAGCTGCGCATAGTGATTCACTAAGCTGACGACCGATTCCACTTGATGTTGTATACTGTTCTGGCGTTCTTGGTATGCCATCCCCTTCAGTTGATTAACCCCATATAGACTGATCAGTACAATGATCATTAGCGATATGACTTCTATCACTAGAATTTTTTGGCGCACGTTCAGCGCTCGAAGTATCGTTAACATGTTACCTTCCTAGCACAAGCATAATAATGATATTCATAGTTTTTTATTTCAGTAATCCATATATTCAGGCCGCGATATAGAGCCATCATATCAATTAACTATGGAATATATTGTACGAGCGCACAACAAAAAATTAGACTTTATATGGAGTTTTTTTGATTTTTTAGTGATAACAACTGCATAACTACTCATATCATAATAGTGAATAACTCTGCACTTTAGTAGATCACACCTGAGAATATTTCGTAGAGCGGCGAGTTTTTTTTCGGGAGAAGGGGGCTCGTTTCACTGTAGGTAAGGAACATAAAGAACTGGGTACAGGTTCTGTCTTAACCTGATTCATCCACTGATTAATCTGTCGCTCTAATGCTTGCATAAAGGGTTGATAGGCTTGACCTCGTTCGGCCATGGCCTGAAGTTGATGCTCCCAATGCGCCGTCATGTCTGGGTAAGTCGCCTCAACAGGCAGAGCATGGATAAGCCCTTTCCCTGCCGGGGTACTTTGAATGGCCTTGCCTTCTCGCCGTAAGAGTTGGCGTTTAAATAATGTGTCTAAAATGCCTGCTCGGGTTGCTTCCGTGCCTAAACCATCGGTATCACGGAGAATTTTCTTTAACTCTTTGTCTTCAACAAATCGTGCAATTCCGGTCATAGCTTGCAGTAAGGTCGCTTCGGTAAAATAACGAGGTGGCTCCGTTTTACACGCTTTAATTTCTCCTTCTCGACAGGTCAAGACCTGATCGATTGCAAGAGGTGGCACACTATCAATTCCCTCTTCTTGCTGTAGGTTCTGCCCCATCAATATTTTCCATCCCGCAGATATTAACTGGCGACCTTTCGCAACAAATTTCCCCCCCGCAATATCAAACCCTAATTTCGCTTCAGCATACACAGCAGGAGGGTAAAACTGGATAAGATATTGTCGAGCAATTAAGCCATAGATTTTCTGTTCAGTGGCAGATAGCCCATTGACCGAAGCAGTTTTCGGCGTCGGAATGATGGCATGGTGAGCATCAACTTTTTTATCATTCCATGCTTTAGATTGACGAGATAAATCCGCTCCCTCCACAGCATGATGCAGCTCACTCAGGTTATGAGCAATAGCCGAGGTGACTTGCTTTGCCTGTATAAAGTGCTCTTTAGGGAGATATCGACAATCTGAGCGTGGATAGGTAATCAACTTGTGTTTTTCATAAAGAGATTGACACGTATCCAACACCTGCTGCGCACTGAGTTGATAGCGCTTAGCCGCATCAATTTGTAACGCTGATAAAGAGTAAGGCAACGGCGCGGCTTGTTTCGTTTGATCTTGTTCAGACTCAATCACCTTTGCCGCTTGCCCAGCAATACGGTTAGCCACATTTTCAGCTAACTGGCGGTGAAGCACTCTCCCCTCTTCATCTTGCCAAGGTTTACACGCCTCACTCGGTTGCCACCGCGCTCGAATATCAAACCGATGCTCTCCATCTTGGTAAGGAATTAAGGCATGCAGAGTAAAGTAGTCTTTCGGTACAAAATGGGCGATCTCTTCATCACGGCGTACCACAAGCCCTAGCACCGGCGTTTGTACTCGCCCAACCGACAAGACACCTTGATATCCCGCTTTCTGACCTAATAGCGTATAAGCTCGTGACATATTCATGCCATACAACCAATCGGCACGCGAACGCGCTAACGCAGAAACGGATAGCGGAATAAATTCTCGATTACTGCGCATCGAAGACAGAGCTCGCTGAACCGCCGGTAAATTAAGATCACTAATCAACAAACGTTGCATGGCTTGCTGCTGACTTTTTGCCACCTTACAGTAGTCAATCACCTCATCAACAAGCAATTGTCCCTCGCGGTCTGGGTCACCCGCATGGATAATTTCCTGCGCTTCTTTTAACAGTTTACGAACCACTGAAAGTTGCTTACTGGCACTTTTTCTTGGCCTTAGTTGCCAGCGATCTGGCACAATAGGTAAGTCAGCGAGGTGCCATTTTTTATAACGTTCATCATAACTATCTGGCTCGACTTGTTCTAATAAATGGCCAATACACCAGGTCACGATATCCCCGTGACCACAGCGAATAAATCCTTGCTCTTTTTTGTGAGGCTTAGGCAACGCATCAGCTATCGCTCGCGCTAAACTGGGTTTTTCAGCAATAAATAAGCGGCTCATAATACAGAATCGATAAAAAAACTAAGGCCACATTACTCAATGTGGCCTTACAAAATCAAGCAAAAACTGTAATTTTATACAGTATCACTCATGACTATCCGATGCGCGCCCTGCCGCTTCTTTGACAAGTGGTTGCAATTCACCTTTTTGGAACATTTCTAAAATAATGTCACAACCACCGATCAACTCACCTTCAATCCATAATTGGGGGAAAGTCGGCCACTGGGCGTAAATAGGTAGTTCAGCTCGAATATCCGGATTTTGCAAAATATCTACATAAGCAAATTTTTCACCACACGCCATTAACGCTTGTGCGGCTTGAGAAGAGAAACCACAGCTTGGTAGTTTGGGGGACCCTTTCATATATAGGAGAATCGGATTTTCTGCGATTTGCTGTTTGATTTTGTCAATGGTTTCCATTGCTTCCTCTTAATGGATGGCTAGTTTGATTCCCCCATTCTAAATCATTAAGTCAGAATAAAAAGCACAATATATTTATGGTTTTCGATGAATAACTCTAAAGGTGTAGGCTAGGAATAAAATTTTTCTTAGTGATGGGGTGTTAATAAAGTAAAAACTTGCTAAAATAGCTAACAAGTCAGTCGTATCGACGAAATACAATAATACTGGAAGCCATCGAAGGAAGGGTATTGGTCTGTCGAGAGCTCTAATTTCCATCGACCTCGTCAACTAAGCCGCTTCTTTCCTCGAAATACGGAGAATAGAGCAATGGCATTTGAATTACC
Source organism: Vibrio cincinnatiensis DSM 19608 (assembly GCF_900167345.1). GTDB lineage: Bacteria > Pseudomonadota > Gammaproteobacteria > Enterobacterales > Vibrionaceae > Vibrio > Vibrio cincinnatiensis. The sequence continues at coordinate 39,010 of NZ_FUXB01000004.1, forward strand.
TGCGTTACCATACGCAAAAGATGCACTAGAACCACATATCTCAGCAGAAACATTGGAATACCATTATGGTAAACACCACAACACTTACGTGGTTAAACTCAATGGTCTGATCCCAGGAACTGAGTTTGAAAACAAAACGTTAGAAGAAATCATCAAAACCTCAACGGGTGGTGTCTTTAATAACGCAGCTCAAGTCTGGAACCACACGTTCTACTGGCACTGCTTATCCCCAAATGGTGGCGGTGAACCGACGGGTGCAGTGGCGGATGCCATCAATGCCGCTTTTGGTTCATTTGAAGAGTTTAAAGCAAAATTCACTGATTCTGCGATTAATAACTTTGGTTCATCTTGGACTTGGTTGGTTAAGAAAGCAGACGGTTCATTGGCTATCGTGAACACTTCCAATGCAGCGACCCCCATCACTGAAGAGGGCGTAACCCCACTACTGACCGTAGACCTATGGGAACACGCGTACTACATTGATTATCGTAACTTACGTCCAGACTATATGAATGGTTTCTGGGCGTTGGTTAACTGGGGCTTCGTTGCTCAGAATCTAGCAAAATAATGTTGTATCAATAAATTATGATGCTCTTTAGCCTGCATATTGCAGGCTTTTTTATTAAAGTTTTTTGCCTCAATGCCGCTATTAGAAAGGCATCGAGGAGAAATAATGCAAGTACATACCTTAGACAAAGCCGGAATCATTAATGAACTGCATATTGGCTCAAGCATCAGTCAAGCTGTTCAGCAAGGTCGCCACGCCGACTTTGCTTTATTCATGGCACTCTTTTCTAATGATGTGCGCGATAGCTGCCCTATAGAACCGGTTGATGAAAAAAAAACCACAGAGCAGTTACTTCGCCAACGATTCGAACTGCCTGAACTGCAACCGCTACGTAATGATCAAAGTTCTTATCAAATATCCGCTCAACAAGCTCGATACTTCCATGCTGGAGGGTTAGCCAGTGCCAAGCTCTCACACTATCTCAAACCAGAGGCCCTCACTTATCTTCCCGAAGATACACAAGGTTTCCCTGAAGAGGTCTATTTAAACCTTTCAGGTCATGAACGACGAAGTTTAGCTACCAAGTCGTCAAAAACCTTACTGACTACGGATCTCTATCCACAGCTCAACATGGCTTTACGGCATGATCAGCTGCGAGTTCAAATTTAGCGAATGCAGCTTCCCTTTGCATAAACGCAAAACGTGAACCATCTCCAATATTCTCTCATCGACACGGCATTTTAAAATTTTCTTTGAACCTATTCACACCCTAATTCCCACTCTTCTACCATGCTTTGACTCTGACTCATTGGTTACATGAATCAAAAACCAAGGAAGAGATGATATGAATATTAACGGTGCACTCGTTTTAATTACCTCAGCGGGATCATCATTAGGCAGTACACTGGCGGTTCACTTTGCTCAATTAGGAGCGAAAATCATACTCTGCGATACCAATCAACATGAACTGATTAAGAGCTGGAAACGGTGTCAGTCGGTGGCGAAGGATGCGCACTACTACATACTGGCCGATCATTCTCTAGCAAGTATTGATCAGTTATTTACCCATATTGAAACTAGGCATCAGACAGCGCCTAACGTACTGATCAACTACTGGCCTTCCCCTCCTTTTCCATCAGTCATTGATGATCATCCAACAGAGCTGTTTATTCAGAAAATTATTACCATGGCAACGTCGCTGTTTACTTTTGGGCAAGCATGTGCAGAGAAGATGCGCCAATATCAAACAAAAGGGGTGATTATTAATATGGTTTTCTACTCGACGTTAGCGGAAAGAGCGGGCATTGAAAATGCGAACTCTATGGTTTCAGGTTTTACCCAAAGCTGGGCAAGAGAACTGACCCCCTTTAATATTCGGGTAGGAGGCGTTATCCCCATCATTGACGAGCAAGATACCCCTGAGCATTGGGCAGAAATGCAAGATGAGTTGATTCGTAATACTGAATATATTGTTGCCAATGAATATTTTAGTGGCAGAGTGGTGTCGACTTAATCACATTGACGTCGACATTCAAAATCCCCCGTCCAGATAATCATCCAGATAATCTTCTTCATTCTCATCATAAACACTCGTGTCTCTTTCCGCTTTAAAATCACGACGCTGTAAATAAACTTCTCGTGTTAACGCATAGGGATCAGGAGAGTTCTCTAGCATGGCCTCCTGCGGTACGAGAGCGGCACGAGTTTCCATACCTTCGATAGCCCATTTACCAAGACTTGCCCATATATTTAAGTAAGAAAGTGGAGCATACAATCCATCAGCCATATCCGCCGTTTCTCTAACGGTGAAAGGGCCGTAGCCCGGAACCATCACATAAGGGCCATTACCGACACCATAATGCCCAACCGCATCACCAAACTGTTTCTCATCGTGTTTATTGATACCTGCCTCAGAAGCGATATCAAAAAGCCCAAGTAGACCAAAGGTACTGTTCAGCCAAAAACGATTGAAATGATCGAGCGCTTTTTCACCGTTGCCCATAATTAAATTATTAATCATGCTGGCAGGTTCATCTAAGTTTGACAAGAAATTCGCCAAACCACGGCGAAGCGGAGAAGGGACATAATCAACATACGCGATTGAAACAGGGCGAACTACGTAAGGATCAAGATAATCATAATTGATGGTCCACATGGTACGGTTGAACCCTTCAAACGGATCCCCCTGATGACGAGACTCATCCGGTACCGAACTGCATCCAACCAAAATGAACATAAATAAAAGGGTCACAGACCGTGATAAACGGCTTGTCATGGTAATCATCCATCTTTATTGGCCAAGAAGATCATCTTGGCCTTTTCCTACAACCAGAAATGCTAACAAAGTAAATTTTGTTACACCACATTAACTTAGCACATCAGTGTCAGAGAAATGGCGTATCAATAATAACGTCAATATGATCGCCAAGCCCCCCTTCAGCACTTTCCCCAAACCAATCATCTTCGCGTGTTGCCACATTACCATCACTATCCAAACGAGCCCGAATAATTAACCGTTCTAAATCAGATAATTGACTACCTTGTAACATACTGTCTGTGTCATTAAGCACAACCGTCATCGGAAATGAATTCAAAGGATAACGCCCAGCAGCAATTGGAATAGGTGCCCCGTCAGCACTATGAACAGAGACAATCAATACTCCATTCTCAGGGACTTTCACGTGATCCGCTAAATGAATGGTCACTTTAACAGAAAGAGCGGTATCTGTATTTACTGACATATTTCGTTGAGCACTTTCAATACTCCGAGCGAGCATATCATAACGAGCATCATTAGGCCCAATCATCTGTTGCATCTGCTGCCAATAGTGGATAGCACTAGCATAGTGACCACTTTCAAAAGCATCAAAAGCCAATAATGAAAACACCCTAAGATCAACAAACTCTGCTTGAGCCAGTGTAAGTAGTAAGCTTCTCGCTTGATTTTGATCCCATTCATCATTAGATAGCATCAAGGCCTGTGCGTATCCCAATTGAATACCACTATCTTGAGAGTTCAATTCATACGCTTTTTTGGTTGCCCCAATCGCCGTTTGCATATCCCGATTAGCCATCCCTATCCGCCCTAATAATAGCCATCCTGTGGCATCATCAGGCTGATAATGTAAGCGTGTACGTAAAGCCAAAGTGAGATCATTCATTTCTTGATCGGTCAGCTCAACCCCATCCGGTGAGGGGGCCATCAACTTTTTACTGAGCTCGGGCAACTGGGCACTCACCTCTTGCCAACGCTTAACTTGAGGGTAAGCGCCATATCGTGAATAAAATCCATAACTAATCGCAATCATTAATATAATGGAAGACGCTAACAGAGCTTTCGTGGAGATGATGGATGTCCGCACAGGCTCCGACTGGCTAGGAATATCATCTAATAGTGATTGCTTCAGCTCTGCAATCAGTTCTTGTGGATTTTCAACTAATCCTTCTTGTGTTTCTACTTCCAATTCCGCTAAGCGATCTTGATAAAAAGCTTTATTTAACTCATCACGTAGTTGGTTGTCATTATTGATTTTTTTCTTAAAAATAGGCGTAACAATAAAGAGGCTTGCTATAGCCACTAAAATAAGCGTAGATAACCAAAATAACATCATGCCTGCTTATCTCCTTGGCTTTCCTCGTTCAGTAATGCTTTTAAACGCGCTTCTTTCTCAGTATCCCAATCATCCATCTTAGCTCGTGCACTCTTATGGCGTTGACTACGCCTAACCATCACACTAAATCCCACCATTAATACCAAAATAGGCGCAACCCATAAAATGGCAGTACTGAGTGTAAAAGGAGGTTTGTAGGTAACGAAATTCCCATAACGAGCGATCATGTAATCGATAACCTCTTGCTTTTGATATCCTTGCTTGGTCATTTCATACACTTTTTCCCGTAAATCCTGAGCTAATTCAGCATTAGAATCGGCGATAGAGTTATTCTGGCACTTAGGGCAACGGAGTGTATTACTCAGCTCATGAAACTGTTTTTCTTGCTCTGGCGTATCAAAATCATAAATATCAATAACGGCCCAACTGGATAATGAGATGATCAATGTCATCAGCGTGGCCCAATGAATCCATTTCATGGTTGAGTCTCCTGCACAAGCTGCTGGTAAATGGGCTCAAGTCGGTTGACCCAATTATGGGTATTCACATCCCCGACATGCCGATAGCGGATAACCCCCTTAGCATCAATTAAAAACGTCTCCGGAGCACCATAAACCCCTAAATCTAAACCAAACATTCCCCGTCCATCAAAAAGGCTAATGATGTATGGATTCCCTAGTTCATTTAACCATTTCACGGCTTTATCACGTTGATCTTTATAATTTAACCCAATAATTTTCACGCCTTGTTCAGCTAACTGATTTAAGAACTGATGTTCGGCATAACACGTTGGGCACCAGGTTGCCCAGACATTGAGTAATAAAGGCTCACCAGTAAAGATGGATTGATCATAATATTTTCCCGGCTCCGCTAAATCTTCTAACGTAAATTTCGGGACTTGTTTGCCAATTAAGACGGACTCTAACTTTGTCGGATCATCTCCCGCTGAGTTTTTCATTAGTTGAACGGTAAAAACACCAACGAGCACCAAAAATGCCAATAACGGGATAAATAACACTTTCTTACTCATGTTCTCCCTCCTGCGGTGATCGCTTTCTAAAGCGATAACGCTTATCACTAATCGCAAACACTCCACCTAATGCCATTAATAAGCTCCCCGCCCAGATCCAACGAACAAAAGGTTTATGATAAATCCTCACCGCCCATGCATTGCTATCGCCCAACTGTTCACCCATGGCGATATATAAATCACGAGTAAAACCTCGATCAATTGCGGCTTCTGTCATCATAGAGCGAGCCGTGCGATAGAAGCGTTTTTCTGCATGTAACGTATTAATATATATACCTTCTTGGGTAATTTCGAAATCGGCAATATAACCATCATAGTTGGGTCCATCTCGCTCTCTTAAACCTTTAAAATAAAAATCATAATTATTTAAGGTAAAGTGTTCGCCTGGGGCTAGCCGTACATCTCGCTCAATACTGTAGTTTTGAACCATAGCGATCCCAATGACAGTGATCGCCATCCCTAAATGCCCAAGCACCATCGCCCAATGGCTACGAGGCAATTTTTTCACTCCACTCCAAAAGGGGTGTCGGTGAGTGGCCCGTTGATACAATTCCACACCATGTAAGATAATGATCCACAGAGCCATTACCCATCCCATATAGGCCATAACCCGAAATTCATCCGTAAAGAGGGAGATAAAGATCGCGCTTAAGCACAAGGAAAATACCCCGGAAACGACAATCGGTTTAACAAGGCTAGACAAAGAGTCACGCTTCCAACGAACCAACGGGCTGACGCCTAAGAAAAAAGCAAAAGGCACCATTAACCAAGCAAAAACACTATCAAAGAAAGGAGCACCAATAGAGACCGAACCCAGCCCCAACTGTTTATGGACCAGGGGTAATAAGGTCCCGATCAGTACCACAACTAATCCCGTCATCAATAAAATGTTATTCGCTAATAGAGCATTTTCACGAGAAATCAGGTCAAAATGACCACGTGAACGTACCGTTCCTCCTTTTAGCGCATACAACAATAGAGAACCACCGATAACAATGACGAGAAAAGCAAGAATAAACATTCCCCGAGCAGGATCAGAAGCAAACGCATGGACAGAAACCAGAATACCAGAACGAACTAAAAATGTTCCTAGCAGGCTAAGAGAAAAGGCTGAAATAGCCAGTAACACCGTCCAGGCTTTGAATGTCCCCCGTTTCTCAGTAACGGCAAGAGAATGCATTAAAGCGGTTCCGGCTAACCATGGCATTAAAGAGGCATTTTCTACGGGATCCCAAAACCACCAGCCTCCCCAGCCTAATTCGTAATAAGCCCACCATGATCCTAAGGCAATACCTAAAGTGAGAAATAGCCATGCTGCCGTTGTCCAAGGACGTGACCACCGTGCCCACGCCGTGTCTAACCGCCCTATCATCAAAGAAGCTATCGCAAATGAGAACGCGACTGAAAAGCCAACATACCCCATATACAGCAGTGGAGGATGAACAATCAAACCCGGATCTTGCAGTAGCGGATTAAGATCCCGGCCATCAATAGGAAAGTGTGGCAACGTACGGATAAAAGGGTTCGAGGTAACGATAATAAATAACAAGAAGCCAACCGTGATCATTCCCATGATGGATAACACCCGAGCGACTGACTCCTGCGGCATTCCTCGGCTAAAACTCGCCACCGCCACAGTCCACCCCGCCTGAATCAATGCCCATAGTTGCAAAGAGCCTTCATGTGCGCCCCAAGCTGCAGTTAAGCGGTAATACCAAGGTAATTGGCTGTTAGAATTACTGGCCACGTACAGCACAGTAAAATCATTAACATAAAATGCCCATAATAAAATAGCAAAAGAGACAGCGAGCATCACCAACATCCCCCATGACAGAGGACGAGCACTATTCATTAATAAATGATTACCACTTTGTGCACCAACCATAGGTAAAATGCTCAGTAAGACCGCAAAAGCAAGAGAGAGTATCAGCGCAAAATGGCCAATTTCGACGATCATTGCAGGCTTCCTTGTTGTTGTTCAGAGGTATAAGTTAAAGGGGCGTGACTTTTTTGCATCGCTTCCGCAATTTCTGCTGGCATATAGTTCTCGTCATGCTTCGCTAACACTTCAAATGCCTCAACGGTGGTAGCGTCTTTAAGGATTCCTTGAGCCACAATACCTTGACCTTCTCTAAATAAATCAGGAAGAATTCCCTCATATTCCACTTTTACCTCAGGTCCTACATCGTGCAATAAAAAGCTGACTTTGAGTGAGTTCGGATCTCTTGAAACCGACCCCACCGTCACCATACCACCAATTCGCAATCGTTGACCGATTTCTGGCGTCTTCCCATTCTTCCCATTGACCAATTCTGTTGGTGTGTAGAACAGATCCATATTTTGACTTAAAGCGTAAAGAATTAGTCCCGTGGTTGCTCCTAAGCCAATAACCATCGCCAAAATCATCGTAAGCCGTTTTTTTCGTCTTGGGTTCATAGGGTATTCTCCATTTTTTTTGCGGCGTCAATACGAGCTTGACGCTCTACGTTCTCTTTTACGTCCTTGAGTAACCGACGACTTCGGCGCACGCTGACTCCCCATAAAATCCACATCGAAAAAAACGTAATACCGAATGCACTCCAAACATATTCTGCATATCCCCCCATCGCCAAAAACTCGCTCCAAGAATGAAAATACATTTATTTCTCTCCCTGTGATTGTGTGGCTAACTGTATGACCCAAGGGCGATGACGTTCTCTTTGAATAATTTCATTACGTAACCGAATCAAAGTTAGTGCCGCAAAGAAAAAGGCAAAACCCAAAATAGAGATTAACAAAGGCCAAAGCATATTTGATGAGATCGAAGGTTTGGCAAATTTCGTGATCGTAGCGCCTTGATGTAAGGTGTTCCACCATTCCACAGAAAAATGAATAATGGGTAAATTTATTACGCCTACAATGGCTAAAATACCGGCAGCTTTTGCCGCCATTTTAGGATCATCGAACGCTTGATACAGTGCAATAACACCTAAATAGAGGAAAAGTAAAATAAGCTCTGATGTAAGACGTGCATCCCACACCCACCATGCGCCCCACATGGGCTTTCCCCAAATAGCTCCGGTAATCAACGCAATGAAGGTGAAAACCGCCCCAATCGGTGCCATTGCCAAAGCGGCCATATCAGAAACTCGAACCTGCCAAACAAGACCAATAAATGCAGCAATAGCCATAGAGAGATAAACGCCCATTGACATAATTGCCGATGGGACATGGATATAAATAATCCGAAAACTATTACCTTGCTGATAATCTGAAGGTGCGAATGCCAATCCCCAAACCGTACCGATCACGAGGCATAGCAATGCCATTATAGAAAACCAAGGTAAAAACTTACCGCATAACTGATACACGGTTTCAGACTTGGCATAAGGATGAAGCCATTTCCACATGATTTTGTCTCACTCTTGCTTTTGTCACTGAATCTTTTCTGTCCAGTTTTTATTCAAATAATTACTAATTCACACTGACACGTAAAGCTGCACTGATCGCTAAAGGGGTTAATGTTATTGCCCCCATCAACATCGCACCTAATATGGCCAGTTGCCCGTTATAAGGCATACCTTGTGTTGCCGCATCAATTGCTGATGTCGCAAAAATTAAAATCGGGATATAGAGCGGAAGAACTAATAAACTCAGCAATACCCCTCCTTTTTGTAACCCAACGGTAAGAGCTACACCGATAGCACCGATAAAACTTAATGTGGGTGTTCCCAAAACGAGGGTTAAGACCGCTGCCACCCAAGTATTGAAGTCCAATGACAATAACACCGCCAACAGAGGGCTAATTAAAATAAGCGGAACACCGGTGAGCAACCAGTGAGCCAATACTTTTGCCATCACCACCAAAGAAAGAGGGGTCGGTATAAGCATCATTTGCTCTAGAGCTCCATCTTGAAAGTCATCACGCAGCAACCGCTCTAATGAAAGTAGTGCGGATAATAGCGCGGCAACCCAAAGAATTCCGGGGGAGATTCGAGATAAAAGTGCAGGTTCAGGACCAATGCTTAGAGGGAAAAGCGTAATTACGATAATAAAAAACCACAAAGGGTTTAAAATATCGGCTTGTCGGCGATAAGCGATCAGAAGTTCACGGCGAATAATGGCGGTTAAAATCGAGAGCATTACCCCTCTCCCAATTTTATTTTTCTTAATTGGGTATTCTCAGCAAACATGTCTTGATGAGTCGTTAATATCACCACACCTCCTGCTTCGGTATGCTGCAAAAACAGTTGTTCTAGAACCTTAATGCCCTGTTTATCAATGGCCGTTAGCGGCTCATCTAACACCCATAAAGGCTGGGAACTCAACCAAAGACGAGCTAAAGCAACCCGACGTTGCTGACCAGCCGACAATTGTGCCACCTGAACGTCTTCATACCCAGCAAGTCCAACTTTGGCCAATGCTTGGTATAGTTCATACTTTTCCGAAACGAGACCAATCAGCTTTTGATAGAAAAACAGATTCTCGAATGCGGTTAATTCACGTTTAATTCCTGTTTGGTGTCCAAGAAAAAGTAAATCTTGGTGAAAACACTCTCGCTCTTGAGCAATGTTCTCCCCTTTCCAAAAGATTTGGCCGTAATCACGATGCCCTAACCCAGTAATCATTCTCAGTAACGTAGTTTTACCTGTCCCATTCCGACCTTCAATCTGAACTAGCTCACCAGCTTGAATGTTAAAAGACAAGCCATCAAAGAGCACTCGATCATCTCGAATAGCCGTGAGATTTTTTGCTTCCAGCATGAGCTTCTATATCTATATTTTGGGGCGACCATAGTAACACAGCCACAAATAGACAAAATAGAATAAGGGTCTTACTGGTCACGAAACTGCGTAAGAATCTGTTAAATATTCCCTAAATAACGGCAAATTAACCCTTTGGTATTACAAGGTTATTCATACCTAAGGCCGTCAAGTTGTGTGCGCCGTTTAACAAACGGATTTATCTAACCCCGAGTGGATACAACAAAAAAACAAAGCAAAAGAAACAAACCACACCCAACCTATATACAAATAACAAAGGATCAGCAACAGTAATTTAGGGGACAACTAGGCATCAAATACATACAAAAAAAGGAAGCTTATGCTTCCTTAATCACTAGAGAGAAATCTTTCAACGTTTTTTGCCAACGGAATATGACGATTATCTATCAGGATCGCTCGTCAGTGGTGGAATCGCTTCTTTTCCTGCCAATTTTTTCTGTAACGAAAGCATCAGCTCCGCCTCAGCTTTAGGTAACTCGCACTCTTCAATCAATTCATCAATATCAGCACCCAGCTTCGCCATTTTTGTTGCTCGGCTATACAAACGTGCATCGGTGTCTGCATTTTCTAAGTGTTTAAGGCGTTCATTCAAATGTACGAGCATCTCTTGTTGCTCTGTTACTCGCTGCCCAAGTCCGATCGTGACTGAACGCACTTCTAATAGCTGTTTTGTTGATTTTTGTAACTCTTTATCTAAATGGCGAGTTTGCTGACGAAAGTGATCCGCTTGACGACGCATCGCTCGACGCAATGAGAGTAAAGCAATCATCAGTAATAAAGCCAAAAACAGCCCACCTCCTGCAAGCACAGGAGGCGTTAATTCGAGTAAATCACCCATTATAGATGAGCCATTTCATCCCATTCTTCGTCTGATAGTAGTTTATTCAGGTCAACCAAAATCAACAGCTTGCCATCACGGTTGCTAACACCTTGAATAAACTTAGAACTCTCATCGGTGCCGACACTTGGTGTAGTATCAATTTCTGAAGAGCGTAGGTAAACCACTTCGGCGACACTATCTACCAAAATACCAATCACTTGGCGCTCAGATTCAATAACAATGATACGTGTATTATCGGTGATTTCCCCAGACATCAGACCAAAACGTGAGCGAGTATCAATCACAGTGACCACATTACCACGTAGGTTAATAATACCTAATACATAATCTGGAGAGCCTGGGACTGGAGCAATTTCGGTGTAACGCAAAACTTCACGAACTTGCATTACATTAATACCATACGTTTCTTCTTCTAGCTGAAATGTCACCCACTGAAGCACTTCATCGTTTGAGTGTTCTTTTCTCACTTTTACTTCAGACATACCGTTTCCTCTCTAAGTCGTTACCGACAAACATATAAATTATTTATCGAGTGCTTTTACATCAAGTCCTGCGTTAAGCATAGCGATTAATGCTTGAACATGAATAAGCGCACACATTTTTTCTTTAACCATTCCAGCGAGCCAAGGACGTTTACCCACTTGCTCTCGCCAACGTACTTTGTCACCACTTAGCCATTCGGTACCCAGCAGCTTGGTACACGCTAGGCCCCACATGCTTTCATCTAGCATGACAATATATTGATACTCTTCTTTGTATGAGTCATCACGTAGCTTTTCAGCCATGACCCACTTAGCGGTATCCACTACATCTAATTGATGTTCTCGACTCGTTTGTAACCCTAAATACCATGGTGGTCGACCAATTAAATGGTTGAGGGCCATTTTACGATGAATCCCTCCGAGCTCATCAAGAGGAACAGCAAAAGTGACCCCATTCACTTCAAAGTACAACACTTGGAACTTTGTCTCTCGAATGGGGCAATCCCACTGACCGATACCAGAAGCTTCCACTTGTACCTCTGGGGTAGAGATCGTTTCTTCAGTCTGGAGAGAGACTTCTTCTACAATGTCTGTTTGGGAAACAGCCACCTCATCTTCAACCGTTTCAGTTATGTTGGGAAGGGGGACTTCCTGATAAGGTTCAACATCCCACTCTTGAATTTCTTCCGCTTCCACGACAAAAGAAGTTTGAACCGATTGAGCTATCTGTTGAGTATTTTGTTCTAAAATGGCTTCAATGCCTACTTCATCGACAGGGTTGCGATTCTCTAACTGACTCAACAAACGTTGCACATCGTCTAAATTTGGTAATTCAAATTCAGCTAAAGTTTGATCAGTATGACTGACCTCACTTTCAACCTGAAATGCCGGAGCAAGCTGAGGCTCAAGGGGAAAATCCGCCTCACGAGAAACAGGAGCAACTTGCCACTCTGATTCATCAAATTCATCTTCTAATAACGCAGTAAAGTAGTCTTCTAATGCCTGTTCACTGGATAATAATGGGCTACTCATTAATAGCTAACCTCTCTAAAAACAGCAGTAACTGCTTATAGGCAAAGACACCTCGGCACCCTTCCGCAAAATGGGAAACCGGTAAGCGCTTTAAGCTGGCATCTCTAAATTTAGTATCAATGGGTATAGCCGAAGCCCATACTTGATCAGGGTAGTCTTTTTTCAATTGATTCAACGTTTGCAGCGAAGCCCGAGTCCGTTTATCGTACATAGTCGGTACTATCGTCACTTTAAACTCACGACTACGAGATTTTTGCATAATAGCCAAAGTGCGGACCATTCGCTCCAACCCTTTCATTGCAAGAAACTCCGTTTGTACCGGTATTAGGATTCGGTCACTGGCAGCCAAAGCATTGACCATCATAACACCGAGAATAGGAGGACAATCAATCAACACATAATCATAGCGTGAACGTAAACTCAGCAATGAACGTTTAAGGATAAGCCCCATCCCACTGCGATTACCCATCACCCGATCCAAAGTCGCTAATGACATATGGGCAGGGATAAGATCGATACCTTCAATATCCGTATGCAAGATAAGCGGCTCAACACTCTGCTCAGTAAACTCTCGTAATTGAAAAAGATCAAATAAGCTGGTGGGTACCGCGTCGGAATCATAACCTAGATACGTTGTTAACGAGGCATGAGGATCGGTATCCACCAACAATACACGCTTGCCTTGTTTGCTTAATAAGCCTGCAAGAGTGATAGTCGTCGTCGTTTTACCGACTCCCCCTTTCTGGTTCGCAACGCTCCACACAATCATGATGCTTCCTTAATTCAGACCGACTTCAACTAACATCCGCTCAGCTATACGTTCAAGAGGGAGATCTTCAGAGGAAATCCCCGCTTTCGCAACCGCTTGTGGCATACCATAAACAACACAGCTTTCTTCATCCTGCGCCCAAATCGTTGAACCCGCAGCTTTTAGCATACGAGCCCCTTCTCGCCCATCGGCTCCCATCCCAGTCAACACCATAGATAAAACTTTATCACCAAAAATTTTTGAGGCAGAACCGAAAGTGACATCAACACAAGGTTTATAGTTCATTCGCTCGCCACCATCAATAATCCGAAGGCGTGCCGCCGTTGGTCGGCCATCAATCATCATCTGTTTCCCCCCCGGTGCGAGATAAGCCACTCCGGGACGTAAAATATCACCATCTTCCGCTTCTTTTACTTCAATCTTACATAATGAATTAAGGCGGCTAGCAAACGCTGCCGTAAAAGTCGCGGGCATATGCTGAATAAGCACAATAGGATGAGGATAATTTGCAGGCAATTTAGTCAGAATTTTTTGTAAAGCTACGGGGCCCCCCGTGGATGTGCCGATAGCAGTGAGCTGATATTTCTTTCCTGATGCTTTAAAACGAGCCGTTGGAGCAACCGAGCGACTAACCGCCGAGGTATTCGTGGTAGAAGCTGAAACCTGACGAGTTGAACTGCTTGGTGCTACTGGCGATTTTGTCAGTAAGCTCCTGCGCATAAAGGTTCGCTTACCTGCGATATCTAAGACTTTTTGCTGTAGCAGCAACACGGCTTCATCCCGGTTACGGGCAATGTCTTCAAACTTTTTCGGAAGAAAATCGAGAGCTCCAGCATCTAAAGCATCCAATGTTGCTTTCGCTCCATCGTGCGTGAGCGAGGAGAACATCAAAATAGGAGTGGGATTATTCGCCATAATCTCACGTACCGCTGTTATGCCATCCATAATTGGCATCTCGATGTCCATAGTAATGACATCTGGCTTTAAGCGCAGAGCTTTATCTACGGCCTCTCGGCCATTAGTCGCCACATCAATGACTTCTAAACGCGATTCGGCGTTGATGATCTCACTCACTCGACGTCGGAAAAAGCTCGAATCATCAACAACTAATACTTTAATCGCCATAGTTATCCTTATTATTAAGTAGCGAAATCACTACTAAAAACGCGATGCTGCCGCGTATTTTTTCAGTAAATCTGAGATATCCAGAATGAGAGCAATATGCCCATCACTGGTAATGGTCGCTCCCGCCATACCAGGCGTTCCTTGAAGTAATTTATCGAGCGGTTTAATCACGACCTCTTCCTGACCAATTAAGGTATCGACCACAAAACCAACACGCTGATTACCTATCTGAACAATAACGACGTGACCATGCCCTTTACGAGCTTCTACCTTACCTGCTTGTGGAGCTAACCAGTTTTGCAGATAAAACAGAGGAATGGACTTATCACGAACAATAATCGTTAATTGCCCATCAACAACGTTGGTCCGACTTAAATCAAGATGGAATATTTCATTCACACTCGCCAATGGTAAAGCAAAAGGATGTCCAGCAACCCCTACCATTAAGGTCGGTAAAATCGCAAGCGTTAGCGGAACCTTAATCGTAATTTTTGTTCCTTTCCCTAACTCTGAATCAATGTCAATCGAACCATTTAGCGTATTAATGGCTGTTTTCACAACATCCATTCCGACCCCACGGCCAGAAATGTCGGAAATTTTCTCTTTGCTGGAGAAACCTGGCATAAAGATAAGGTTAAAACACTCTTTGTTGCTCAAACGTGATGCGGCATCTTCATCCATGATACCTCGTTTAACCGCAATAGCTCTGAGTTTATCAGGATCCATACCACCACCATCATCAACGATAGCCAGTTCAATATGATCCCCTTCTTGTGAGGCAGATAAAATGACTTTACCCGTGCGAGGTTTACCTGAGGCCACACGATCATCCGGCATCTCTATACCGTGATCGACAGAGTTACGAACTAAGTGAATGAGAGGATCAGCTAACGCTTCAACCAAGTTTTTATCTAAATCAGTTTCTTCACCTCGCAACTCCAGCACGATATCTTTCTTAAGCGTTCGAGCCAAATCACGAACCACGCGAGGGAAACGGCCAAACACTTTTTTAATCGGCTGCATACGCGTTTTCATCACCGCACCCTGTAAATCAGCCGTGACGACATCAAGGTTCGATACCGCTTTAGACATTTCTTCATCGTTGCTGTTTAAGCCCAAACTCAACAAACGGTTACGGACCAACACCAATTCACCCACCATGTTCATAATGGTATCGAGAGTTGAAGTATCAACACGAACGGTGGCTTCTGCTTGTGGTTTTTTCGCAGCGCTTACCGCTGTCGTTGCTTCACGTTTTTCAACCGCTGCCACAGCAGGAACGGATTTTTCAGGCGTAGGCGCAGCAGAAGGAGCCGGTTTTCCAGCAGCCGGCTGAACGGCTGGTTTAGCCTCAGCCGGTTTACTTGACCCCGCTGAAGCTGAGTTCGTTACACTTGCTGGTTTTGTCGCTAACTCTAGTTCATCAACCGAAGGGCCTTTACCACTGCCATGTAATTCATCAAGTAAACGTTCAAACTCTTCATCTGTCATCAGATCACTGTCTGAACTAAAACTAGAGCCAGCTTTTGGGCTGGCAGGAGCTTTATCCGCTGGCGTTGATGACGCGGCAGTGTCATGCACAGAAGGTCCTTTCCCTTTACCATGCAACTCATCAAGCAGCTTTTCAAACTCATCATCCGTAATGTCGCCATTCGCATCATTATTGACTGGGGTAGAAACAGGTGCGGCAGGCTCAGGAGCCACTTTGGTTTCCGCTCCCGGTGCTCGGCCTTTGCCATGCAATTCATCCAGCAGTTTTTCAAACTCATCATCACTAATATCATCGATTGAACTGCTGGATATTGTGTTACTACTCTCGACCGGAACCGGATCATCTGCAGGGACTTTTGCAACCGGAGTGCTGACAACCTCTTCAACCTCAACAACGGGGTCATATTGTTCATTAGCAGAAGGGGCATCTTCAGACTCAGGCTTGCACAGCTCGTGCAGCTCTTCAATTAATTGAGGGTCTGCAGGTTGCAAAGGTTCACGATCTTGTACTGCACGAAACTGTTCGTTAACCGTATCCAATGCACGAAGCATGGTATCCATCAAACTGGGTGTAACACTTCGTTGCCCATTACGTAGATAGTCAAACACGTTTTCAGCGCCGTGACAGGTTTCAACTAACTCTGTCAACGCTAAGAAACCGGCTCCACCTTTTACCGTATGAAAACCGCGGAAAATAGCATTAAGAAGGTCTCGATCTTGTGGGTTATTCTCTAACTCCACCAACTGCTCTGATAGCAGCTCTAAAATCTCACCGGCTTCAACCAAAAAGTCCTGAAGAATATCTTCGTCTAAATCGTAGCTCATACGTTACCCCTAAAATCCAAGACTCGATAATAAATCATCGACTTCGTCTTGAGATGAAACAGCATCAATGCGTTCATGAGGATTCATTATCGGCCCCTCAGGTTCACAAGTCGCTTTTTCAACTTTCTCTGATTGTTGTTGTAATTGATTCTTGCCAAATACCGTCAAAATATCCACTAAACGACCTTCAACTTCACTCACTAATGTGATCACACGTCGAATGATCTGTCCGGTTAAATCTTGAAAGTCTTGTGCCATTAAGATTTCGGTGAGTTGTCCTCGTAATTCACTGCTATCACCTTCAACTTGAGAAAGAAGATCGTCGATACGGTGGCACAATGCTTTAAACTCACTTAATTCAATTCTACCTTGCATCAATTGATTCCACTGAGGTCGAACCGATAACAGACTTTCATGCAAGCGATCAGCCATTGGCATACAACGCTCTACAGCATCCATCGTCTTGTTAGCTGCAACTTCAGTTTTATCAATGACATAATGTAATCGGTCACGAGCATCAGGAATCTCATCATTGGCAATTTGACTCATTCGTTCATCAATATGAAAGTCCCGCATGGAATCATGTAGATCCCGAGTCAATGCGCCGATTTCCTGTAATACAGGATTACCCTCAGATTCGTAAACCTGTTTAACCAGTTGATCAGCGCTCTCTTGCTGTCCGTTTTCTAGTAGTTGAACGAGTTCTTTTGCTTGCTCTAATGAAATCATCCTGTTTTAGCCTTGCTCGCGTAATGAATTCGATACCTTTACCGCTAACAAATTTCTGCATATACAGTTTATTCGTTTGGCATTCACAATTTTTGCCTTCATAGCTATCACTACATTAATGGAAGTTATAGACGCTCAAAGATCTTCTCTAGCTTCTCTTTTAATGTGGCAGCCGTAAACGGTTTAACGATGTAACCATTGACTCCGGCCTGTGCCGCTTCAATAATTTGTTCACGTTTCGCTTCAGCGGTAATCATCAACACTGGCAAGTGTTTCAGTTCTTCATCAGCACGAATATTTCTCAGTAAGTCGATACCTTGCATACCCGGCATATTCCAGTCTGTGACGACGAAATCAAAACCACCTTTTTTAAGCATAGGCAACGCCGTCAACCCATCATCTGCTTCTTGCGTGTTATTGAAACCCAAATCACGAAGTAGGTTTTTAACAATACGGCGCATTGTTGAAAAATCATCAACAATAAGGATCTTCATGTTTTTATTCAAAATTGCCTCCACTGAGTTCAAAGTCAGTGATATTTAGTCGTTTTGTGTCCAGGAACTTAACTTGGTTCGTAGACGTTGCATGGATTGACTTAGTATTTGGCTCACGCGGGACTCACTCACGCCAATTACTTCACCAATTTCTTTCAAGTTTAGCTCTTCATCATAATAGAGCGAAAGTACTAAAGCTTCACGTTCAGGAAGTGATTTTATTGACTCAACCAATGCTTTACGAAAAGCCTCGTCAGCCACTCCCTGAAAAGGAGAATTATCTTCACCATCATCTAATGGTGAGAGGGCATCATCTGATACGCCGAGATCCTCAATCCCGACAATTCGAGAGCAGTTGATATCGGTCAATACCGTGTGATAATGATCAAGAGACATCCCCATGTGCCGAGCAACTTCGGAATCCGTTGGATCCCGACCTAACTCACCTTCGAGTATGGCAATGGCTTGGCTAATCTCCCGATTATGTTTATGTACGGAGCGTGGCACCCAATCCCCACGCCGAATATCATCTAACATCGCACCACGGATGCGAATACCAGCATAGGTTTCAAAACTTGCGCCTTTACTTCCGTCATAGTTCTTTTGAGCCTCAAGCAGGCCTATCATGCCAGCCTGGATTAAGTCTTCAATCAACACGTTTGGAGGTAAACGACCAATTAAATGATGAGCGATACGCTTAACCAATACTGCATATTTGTCCAGAAACAGCTTCTGACTCGTCATATGTCCGTATTGATCATAAGTAAGCGCTTTATTCACCAAAGGGTTCCCCTACTATTTCTGTTCGGTTTAACAACCGTTCCACAAAAAACTCTAAATGGCCACTTGGCGTTCGAGGAATGGGCCAAGTTAAGGCTTTATTCGCTAAGGAGCTAATAGCCAATGAGGCCGGTGAGCGTGGAAAAGCATCGACAACAATTTTTTGTCTTTTTACGGCCTGACGTACATTATCATCTAAAGGTATACACGCGACGAGTTCCAAGCTCACATTTAAGAAGCGTTCTGTTACTAATGTCAATTTAGCAAACAGTTCTCTTCCTTCACGATAGCTTCTCACCATGTTAGCGACAATTTTAAATCGCTGAACTTGGTGTTCTCTGCTTAAAAGTTTGATCAACGCATATGCATCAGTGATAGACGTTGGTTCATCACATACTACCACAACCACATCCTGCGCCGCACGAGAGAAACTCACCACCATATCTGATATTCCTGCAGCCGTATCCACAAGCAGGATATCCATTTCATCTTCTAAAGAACCAAATGCACGGATTAAACCAATATGCTGAGCATGAGAAAGCTCCGTCATCGATTGGGTCCCCGAAGTCGCGGGAATGATTTTTATACCATGAGGTCCTTCAACGATGGCATCTTTTAGTTCGCACTCACCGGCTAAAACATGACCTAGGTTTTTTTTAGGGCGAATGCCTAACATTACATCAATATTTGCTAGACCTAAATCGGCGTCCAGTACCATGACTTTCTTTCCTTGGCGAGCCATACAGATAGCCATACCAAGTGTCACGTTTGACTTACCCACCCCACCTTTACCACCAGTAACAGCGATTACTTTGGTGACCGAAGGTTGAGTTAAACGGCGTAAGCCACTTGCTTGATCATATATCATATTATCCGTCATATCTGTCCGCCGCCTAGAATCTCTCTGAATCACTATTCCAGTAATGAGGTTCATTTTCTGTCGACTGCTCAAGTAACTCATTCGCTTTTGCTACCATGTATTTAGGCTGAGCAATCACTATGTCTTCGGGAACACGCTGTCCATTAGCGATATACGCAACCGGTAACGCGTTTTGAACGACAACACTGACAAATTCACCTAAGCTCAAACATTCATCGAGCTTAGTCATAATGTACCCTGAAAGAGGAATTCTTCTAAAGTGCTCGATGGTTTCCTGTAGTACTTTTCGTTGTGCGGTAGCTGGCAACACTAAATAGCTGTGAATGACATCTCCACTTTCTTGCATCAAAGTATCTAACTGCTCAGAAAGGCGTACATCCCGTTGCCCCATTCCAGCGGTATCAACGAGAATTAGCCGTCGATTACGTAACTGAGAGATTACATCGGCTAACTCTTTGGAATCTTTAGCAACTCTTACAGGGCAACCCATAATTCGCCCATAAATAGACAGTTGCTCATGCGCTCCAATCCGATATGTATCGGTAGTAATCAAAGCGACATTATCTGAGCCATACTCCATCGCTGCACGCGCTGCCAGTTTGGCCACGGTGGTTGTTTTGCCCACGCCAGTTGGGCCAAGTAGTGCAACAACGCCCCCTCGTTTTAAAATGTCTTTTTTAACGACCGGGATTTGATCTGACACTAAGCCTAATAAGGCTTTCCAAGCCTTGGGAGGCGGTGTGTCCTCGGGGATATAACAAGCCAGTTGGTCAGCAAGATCCAGCGATAATCCCATCCGCTCTAATCGTTTAATTAACATGGCTCGTAGAGGCTCGCGCCGCTCAACTTCTTGCCACATCAATCCAGAGACTTGATGCTCTAACAATCGGCGAATCGAGTTCATCTCTTCACGCATACTTTCGAGTTCATTTGGCGTTAAGATGATATCTTCACTCGTTTTTTGTTCATAGCGTGTGGGATCCAAACGTGTACGCTGTCGTGGTAGCGTACTCTCTTCGCCCATAAGCTTAGCCAAGGAAGATTCATTGGCTTTTTGACGAGAAGAACCCGAGTTATTTCTTCGGTTCAGCAATGCGGTCAGTGAATCTTCGTTTTCTTGACGAGATTCTGCTCCTGACATTTGATTGTTGCTGTATTGCTTGAGCATACTCGCAAAACGCTGAGTCATGGAACGACCATTCGCATCACTGCTCTGCTGTAAACTGACGCGGTCTTCTTCGAGTTCTCTCTTGGACTGCCGAGCCGATGCCGCAGCCAATGAAGCGATCCGGTTGTCGTTCTGAGATGCCTGCACTCGGTATTGCTTCGTAGCCGGAGGGGTATTTGATGCGGGCTCACCATCAATAGCGGCCACTATCTCAACCCCACCTGCGACTTTTTTATTTGACATGATCACAGCATCTGCACCTAATTCTTCTTTTACTTGCAGTAAGGCCATTCTCATATCTTTGGCAAAAAATCGTTTTATTTTCAAAGCAGATATCCGTACTTTACGTTAAGGTGGTTAATTACCCACCGCCTGCACAATTCGAATTTGTTTTTCATCTGGAATTTCTTGATAAGAAAGCACGCGCAAATTCGGAATTGTATTTTTGACAAACTTCGCCAAGGTTGAACGCAATACTCCTGAGGTCAGTAATACGGCTGGCTCTCCTTTGAGTTCTTGCTCTTGTGTCGCTTGGCTAAGCGCCATTTGCAAGCGTTCTGCTAGGCCAGGTTCAATACCGGCCGACTCCCCACCTGAGGCTTGCATGGTCTGATGCAAGATTTGTTCCAACTCAGGAACAAGTGTTATAACAGGAAGCTCAGGTTCTATCCCATTGATTTCTTGAACAATTAATCGTTTTAATGCGATACGGACTGCCGCTGTCAAAATGTCAGGTTCTTGACTCTTACTCGCGTACTCAGCCAAAGTCTGCACAATGGTTCGAATGTCACGAATAGGAATGGCTTCATTGAGTAGGTTTTGTAAAACCTTAACCATGGTTCCAAGTGAGAGCTGATCTGGAACAAACCCCTCAACCAGCCGAGGTGCCGTTCGACCTAACATTTCTAATAAATTTTGTACTTCTTCATGGCCCAAAAGCTGAGATGCGTTATTTGTTAATAACTGGCTAAGATGCGTTGCTAAAACGGTAGAAGAGTCAACTACGGTATAGCCCAATGCTTGTGCATGTTCTCGTTGATCTTCTCGAATCCAAGTCGCTTCTAAGCCAAATGCAGGATCAAAAGTTTGTTCTCCATCAATCATGCCATACACTTGCCCAGGATTAATCGCTAACTCTTGATCTGGTCGAATCTCAGCCTCGCCAACGGCGACGCCCATCAACGTGATCCGGTAACTATTGGGGGTTAATTCTAAGTTGTCCCGAATATGTACTGGAGGAATAAGAAACCCAAAGTCTTGTGAAAGTTTTTTCCTCACTCCTTTAACGCGCTCGAGTAATTCTCCACCTTGGTCACGATCAACCAATGGAATCAAACGATAGCCCACTTCTAAACCAATCACATCGACTGGCTGAACATCGTCCCAAGAGAGCTCTCGCTGAGCAGTCGATTCAGATGGGGCTTGCACCGGAGATTGCGCCGTTTCTTTCTCTTTGGCTTGCTTACGTTGCAACCAGTAAGCGGCTCCACCAGCCAGTGTGGCTAACCCTAGAAAAGAGAAATGAGGCATACCAGGAACCAACCCCATCACGCCAAGAATGCCCGCTGTAATCGTCAAGGCTTTGGGGTTATCAAACAGTTGAAAAATCACCTGTTGCCCCATGTCCTCATCGGTATTTTGGCGTGTCACCATGATTGCCGCGCCAATAGAGAGCAGCAATGAAGGTATTTGTGCGACTAAGCCATCACCAATAGTCAGTAGGATATAAATTTCCATTGCTTGGCTAAAACTCAAACCATACTGGATCATCCCAATGATAAGCCCGCCAATAATGTTGATAAATAAGATGAGAATACCGGCAATCGCATCCCCTTTAACAAATTTAGAGGCACCATCCATTGAACCGTAAAAGTCAGCTTCTTTGGTGACTTCAAATCGTCGAGTGCGAGCTTGTTCTTGATCGATCAACCCTGCGTTTAAATCCGCATCAATCGCCATTTGTTTACCTGGTAAGGCATCTAAGGTAAAGCGAGCGCTTACCTCTGAAATACGCCCGGCACCCTTGGTCACCACCATGAAGTTGATGATCATCAAAATAAGGAAGACAACTAAACCAACGGCATAGTTTCCACCAATAACCACACTACCAAAGGCTTCAATAACATTACCCGCAGCCCCCGAACCTTCATGCCCATACAGTAAAACAACTCGAGTCGAAGCCACGTTCAATGCCAAACGCAACAAGGTTGCAATCAGCAACACCGTCGGAAAAGCAGCAAAATCAAGTGGACGCCGAGTGTAGACGGTCACGAGTAACACCACCATGGCTAGGGCGATGTTAAAGGTAAAAAACAAATCGAGTAAAAACGCTGGGATGGGTAATACCACCATCGCCAACGTTGCCAGTACCATGATCGGCGCACCAATCGCGGGTAAACTGCGTTGAGGGATGTTAGGTAATTTATCCGCAAATGGCAGAGTAAATTTCATAGGCATGCAGCTATAACTTAATGATATTTCATGAGGTAACCGTACGTTACCCCTCTAACTTCCAATTTATCATGCAATTTTTATTCCATAATAAATAGTCAAAAAAATGACTCGCCATTATAAAGAGGAATCACTTATTTTCATTGCAAAATAAAAGGGCTGCCATAAGCAGCCCTTTTACCCTGTCACTTTCGCTAAGGATGCACATTCCACAACACCTCTCCCTGAGAAGCATGGGGGGTATATTCAATACACATAACCCCTGAAGTTGGAAACATAGGAGCAGGCATGTTCGCTACAAATTCAGAACAAAGGTATCCCACTAAAGGAAGATGTGAAACCAACAAAATACTCTCTAATTGTTCGCTTTCAATTAATGCTACCAAATAATCATAAACAGAATCAGCCTGACCATAAGGCGTAATATCTTCACAAACCTCCACTTGTTCGGCTGAAAAATAATGTGAAATCGTTTGCCATGTTTGCTGTGCGCGTAAATACGGGCTCACCAACACTTTATCAAACTGATGTAGATCTTGTTGCTCAGCGCATACTCGTGCAACGGCCAGAGACTCATTACGCCCTCGCTCTGTTAATGCTCGTTCCGCATCACTAGCCGCGTAGTGATGAGCTTCACCATGGCGCATAATCACAATTTTCATTATCTCTACCTAATCTACTTTATTGATAGCGGGTTATCCTCATGTTCTAATCCGCCACGTTTCGTTGTCTTCGCCAATTTGGGCTCATTAATACTAGCGATTATAACAGTATAAAATGGAAAGACCTCGATAGAGATAACAATCTCCCGAAAAGTCTTTTCGGTGATCAAAATGTTTGCCTGCTCAAAAATTTAATCCCGATTCATTGGCATCAACAAGTTTCAGACCCATACTAGTAACAACATAGGTCTAAATGCAAATCACGGCGTTACCGCAATTTCGTTATGATTAAAAGCAAAAGGTCATGAATACGATATTTTTTTGACACCCACTTATCCTTTCTTTTCCCTCAATTCGGAGAACCCTGTGCACATTAGCCCTAATGATTCTAATCGCTACCGTAATCTAACGTTGACCAATGGTTTGCGAGTGCTTTTGATCCATGATTCTAGCGCACAAAAATCGGCAGCAGCCTTAGCGGTAAAAGTGGGGCATTTTGATGATCCGATAGAACGCCAAGGGCTGGCACACTACTTAGAACACATGCTTTTTCTTGGTACAAAAAAATACCCAAAAAGTGGGGATTTTCAACAGTTCATTAGCCAGCATGGTGGCAGTAATAATGCTTGGACCGGAACGGAGCACAGTTGCTTTTTCTTTGATGTTTCCCCCAATACTTTTGATAAAGCACTTGACCGATTTAGCCAGTTTTTTATTGCTCCGCTCTTTAATGCCGAGGCCTTAGATAAAGAACGCCAAGCTGTCGATTCTGAGTTTAAACTGAAATTAAACGACGATTCTCGTCGGCTGTACCAAGTACAAAAAGAGACCATCAACCAAGCTCATCCTTTCGCTAAATTTTCGGTGGGGAACCAAGAAACCTTAGCTGATCGAGAAGGGCAGTCGATCCGTGATGAAATTATCGAGTTTTATCAAGATCATTACTCCGCAGATATAATGACGCTAACATTGTTAGGGCCACAGTCTCTGGATGAACTGGAAACGTGGGCGACCGATAAGTTCACGGAGATTGTAAATACCCAGCAAGCAAATAAAAATATTGTACCTCCCTTTGTAACCGAAGAGCACACCGGCCTACTGATCTCTATCGAGCCGCTAAAAGAAATTCGCAAACTGATCCTAAGCTTTCCGATGCCGAGTACCGATGCTTATTATCAACGAAAACCCCTCTCCTATTTTGCTCACTTATTAGGCTATGAAGGTGAAGGCAGCTTATTGATTGCGCTGAAAGAGCGCGATTGGATCACCTCTCTTTCTGCCGGAGGAGGCAGCAGTGGAAGTAATTATCGTGAATTTTCCATCAGCTGCACATTAACCGAGCAAGGTGTGACACATATTGAAGCGATCATTCAAGCCGTTTTTCAAACCTTAACCCTCATTCGTCAACAAGGGCTTAACGAGTGGCGTTACATGGAGAAAAGAGCCGTTCTCGAAGCGGCGTTTCGGTTTCAAGAAAATGCTCGTCCTTTAGACATGGTAAGCCACCTCGTTATTAATATGCAGCACTACTCATCTGCAGACATCATTTATGGTGACTACATGATGCAAGCTTATGATGAAAAATTGCTGCGACAGATTTTAGCGTATTTAACCCCTGAAAACTTACGCGCAACCCTTGTTGCCCAAGGCTTACACTATGATCGTAAAGCTCGGTGGTATCAAACGCCTTACGCAGTCCAAAAATGGACGCCACACCAACTTCAGCAATTTCGTTTACAAGATGTTCACTGGCCATTGAGCCTACCACCGAAGAATATTTTTATTTGTGAGCAGTTGGAGGCTAAACCGTTAGAACAACCACAAACTCAGCCACAAGTGCTTCAAGAACTACCCGGTTTTCGTTTATGGCACCTGCAAGAAAACGAGTTTAGGGTACCTAAAGGGGTGATTTATATCGCCATTGATAGCCCTCACTCCGTTGCCAATACGCGCAACATTGTGATGACTCGTTTATGTGTAGAGATGTTTCTTGATAGCTTAGCAAAAGAGACTTACCAAGCTGAAATCGCAGGAATGAGCTATAACATGTACGCACATCAAGGCGGCGTCACCTTGTCATTATCAGGGTTTAGTCAAAAACAACCGCAATTAATGAAAATGATTTTAGATAAATTTGCCTTGCGTGAATTTAGTGAACATCGCTTTCAAACAGTCAAACATCAATTACAACGGAATTGGCGTAATGCGGCGCATGATCGTCCAATATCGCAACTGTTTAATGCCATGACGGGGCTA
Source organism: Vibrio cincinnatiensis DSM 19608 (assembly GCF_900167345.1). Taxonomy (GTDB): domain Bacteria; phylum Pseudomonadota; class Gammaproteobacteria; order Enterobacterales; family Vibrionaceae; genus Vibrio; species Vibrio cincinnatiensis. Next base: position 64,907 of record NZ_FUXB01000004.1, read on the forward strand.
TTACAGCCCAATAATCCGCCTTATGGTCACCTGCTTACGGCGCTCGACACCATTGAGCGCCAAGAATTAGCCCCTTTTGTTGAACAAATTCTTAGCCAACTTCATGTAGAAATGTTTGTCTATGGCGATTGGCAACAGCAAGATGCGCAAGCCATGGCTGAAGTGCTCAAAGATGCATTAAGAGTGAGTAATCAATCTTATCAGGAATCATTGCGGCCACTGGTCATGCTCGGTAATAATGGTACGTTTCAATACGAAATCGACTGTGACCAAGATGACTCAGCCATTGTGGTCTATTACCAATCGCAAGAGATTACACCTCGTAATATTGCGCTTTACTCTCTGGCTAATCATTTAATGTCGGCCACTTTCTTCCATGAAATCCGAACCAAACAGCAGCTTGGTTATATGGTTGGTACCGGAAATATGCCTCTCAATCGCCACCCTGGTATTGTGCTTTATGTGCAATCGCCGAATGCGGCTCCTGCTGAACTGATTCGCTCAATTGATGAATTTCTTAACGCCTTTTACATGGTCTTACTGGAACTGAATGAATATCAATGGCATAGCAGTAAACGCGGGTTATGGAATCAGATTGCTGCCCCGGATTCCACATTGAGAAGTCGAGCGCAACGTTTATGGGTTGCGATTGGTAATAAAGATGAAACGTTTGATCAACGAGAGCAAGTTCTGGATGAACTTAAACAACTTCGCCGCTCAGATATGATTCGCTTCATCGTCAATGAGCTCAAACCAAGAACCGCTAACCGTTTAATTATGCATACTCAGGGTAACGCTCACCCCGATCATCAACCTCTTAAACGAGGAGAAACGATTAAATCAGCTTCCCAATTTCAACGCCGCCCCAAAGCCTGTGATTTAGGTTAGTGCTCCGATTGGATGATAGACGTTAAACTATGGGGGTGTAACTTAATACAGACCCCTTGCCACTTAAACGCCAGCGTAGGGTTAGCGAGACGCTCACCCTCTCCTTTCGGTGAAGACAGTTTGGTCTGAATACCCAATTTAGCCAATTGCTCCCACTGCTTAGCCAGTGATGGGAATTGACGTAAAATATCTTGCTGATACGCCTCTGCATTCTCAGCAGCAGAAGGAACAACAAACTCCACATGTTCCCAGCCTTGCTGAGGGTATGATTTTCCCTCAGCCGGATAAGGTAACTCTAGGCAATCAACCGACCAACCTTCACTCACCAAAGGTTGAGTTAACGCGAAAACAATAATCGGCCGCCCATGTATTTCTGCCATAGATAAAACATCGCCATGCTCTAACCATGCCTGATGCGCCGCTTCAGCCAATGACCTATCATTGATTCTTAACGCGATGTGATCCAATAAAAAAGAGGAAAGATCGAGCTGTAAAAGTTGGCAAAGTTGCTGAACTTTGCCCATAAAATCATTGAATTGATTTTTCATTTGTTGAGGATGAAGAGAAGATTCAATCAGTAAAGAACACATAGCCTTAGCCAAAAAGACGGATTTATCCGCTATGTTATCAACATTACATGGGGAAAGTAGAAAAATTCCTAATTTTCACCCTATAAGCCATTTCAGAATATTGCTATTATGTGCGCCAATTTATGAACAAGATCAAGATATGCATTCACACCTTTTGTGTGACATTAATGCATACCTCACCAATTCTCGGAATTGAAGGACACACGTGTGAATATTCAAGCACTGATTAATGATAAAGTCTCTCAGGCTCTTGAAGCCGCTGGTGCGCCAGCAGGGACACCTGCTGCGGTACGCCAATCCGCTAAACCACAATTTGGCGACTATCAAGCAAATGGCGTAATGGGTGCCGCCAAAAAACTGGGCATGAACCCACGAGAGTTCGCACAAAAAGTTCTGGATGTTCTCGATTTAGACGGTATTGCGAGCAAAACTGAAATTGCTGGCCCAGGTTTTATTAACATTTTTCTATGTGAGTCATTTCTAGCACAGCAAGCAGAACTTGCTTTAGCGGATGCGGCTTTGGGTGTTGCCAAAGAAACTCCGCAAACCATCGTTGTTGACTATTCAGCCCCCAACGTTGCCAAAGAAATGCACGTTGGACACTTACGCTCAACCATTATTGGAGATGCGGTCGTCCGTACTCTTGAATTCTTAGGCCATAAAGTGATCCGCGCTAACCACATTGGTGACTGGGGCACGCAGTTTGGTATGCTTATCGCCAACCTTGAAAGAGTGCAGCAGCAATCGGGTGAAGTCTCCATGGAATTGGCGGATCTCGAAGCCTTCTACCGTGAATCGAAAAAGCTATACGATGAAGATGAAACCTTTGCAGAAAAAGCACGTAACTACGTGGTTAAACTACAAAGTGGTGATGCTTTTTGCTTAGAAATGTGGAAAAAATTGGTCGATGTGACCATGATCCAGAACCAGCGCAATTATGATCGCCTCAATGTTTCCCTCACTCGAAATGATGTGATGGGAGAAAGCATGTACAACGATATGCTGGCTGGTATTGTTGCCGACCTTAAGCAAAAAGGCCTAGCGCAAGAAGACGATGGCGCACAAGTGGTCTTTTTGGATGAATTTAAAAATAAAGATGGCGAACCGATGGGCGTCATTATCCAAAAACGCGATGGCGGTTTCCTCTACACCACCACCGATATTGCTTGTGCAAAGTATCGTTATGAACAATTAGGGGCTGATCGCGTTTTATATTTCATTGATTCACGTCAGCATCAGCACTTGATGCAAGCTTGGACCATCGTTCGTAAAGCGGGTTATATCCCTGAAGCCGTCAGCCTAGAGCACCACGCCTTTGGGATGATGTTAGGTAAAGATGGCCGTCCATTTAAAACCCGTACAGGTGGTACTGTTCGACTCGCCGCTCTTTTAGATGAAGCAGAAGATCGTGCATTAGCTTTAATTGAAGCGAAAAATCCAGAGCTTTCTAATGAAGAAAAAGCTCAAATCTCAACAACGGTGGCGATGGCAGCCGTGAAGTACGCCGACTTGTCAAAACACCGCACCACGGATTACATCTTTGATTGGGATAACATGCTCGCCTTTGAAGGCAATACTGCACCTTATATGCAATATGCTTATACTCGCGTAGCCTCTATTTTTGCCAAAGCAGGCGTGGCGATGGAAAACCTGAATGGTGAAATCATCGTAAGTGAAGAAAAGGAAAAAGCCTTGATCGCTAAATTGCTTCAGTTCGAAGAAGCGGTTCAAGCCGTTGCTCGTGAGGGCCAACCACACATTATGTGTAGCTACTTATTCGAGTTGGCTGGTCAATTCTCCAGTTTCTATGAAGCGTGTCCAATTTTGGTGGCGAGTGAAGAATCCATCAAGCAGAGCCGTTTAAAATTAGCCGCCCTTACAGCGAAAACCATTAAGCAAGGTTTGGATCTTTTAGGAATTCATACGCTAGAACGGATGTAACCTTAACATTATCTCATGTCAAAAAGGTTGGCCGCTACGCCAACCTTTTTTCTCTCTATTCCCCTACGCTCTGTTGCGGATCTCTTTCCCTATTAGCGATATAATCTCATCATTGAAATATGATGGATTTGAGATATGCACTTTGAACTTCACCCTCAGCTAGCCCAAGATACCGATATGATTGGGCAATTTCCTCTCTGCTTAGCCTTACTTCATAAAGATGCGGCGGTGCCTTGGGTTATCCTAGTACCTAAAAAAAGCCCACTCAAAGAACTTCACCACCTACCAATGCAAGATCAACAGCAATTTTTACTTGAATCACAGGCTGTCAGCCAAGCTCTCGAAGCTTTATTTCAGCCAGATAAACTTAATTTAGGGGCTTTAGGTAATATCGTTCCCCAGCTGCATATTCATCACATAGCTCGCTTTACCACTGACTGTGCTTGGCCTGGGCCCTTATGGGGCAATACGGAAGGTGTGCAACGTAGCGATAAAGATCAACAAGAGATGCTACAGAAGTTACGTAATATTTTATCACTGAGTACGCTGTTCTCTTCCGAGGGATAAACCGATACCATTATTCCCACCATTAACGCTGATTCTTGACCTCTAATATAAAAAGAGCCGCATATGGCGACTCTTTTTAGTAAAGTAAACCATGACATTACATGGTGACGGTTAATGACAAGCTATTCTCACGATTTAAACAATACCGAACTCGAGTCACGTAATTCGCCGCATTGGTATCAATCAAACGTGAAATCACTCCTTTTTTGATCCATATGGCAAGCATTGCATCGACACCATCTTCACTCAGAGCAAAACGTTTAGCGAGATCTTTACGGGTTGCCGACCCTTGTTGTTCAATCGCCTGCTTTAGCTCAGATAAAATCATGCCAATTGTACCTCAAGTGTCTGATGTTTACGCCCCAGACGTTTCATGTAGTGGAACACCAAAACAGACGTCAACACAATTCCCAAAATCCAACCACCACTACTCACGGGGTGATCATTAAAATGCGCGGCTTGATAAAATAGAGCAGCGGCTCCATAAGCGAGCCCCATTGTCCATACAGCAATGAAACGAGCGTATTTCGCACCAAACTCACGCACATAAGCACCCATCGCCGCGACACAAGGTGTATATAGCAAAATAAAGATCAAATAAGAAAATGCGGCATAACTACTCACAAAATAGCTTTGTAAATTACCGAAAATTGAAGCATCTACCTCTTGATCTTCAGCAATTGCCTCATTATCCGTAAGGTCACCCACTTCAATACCTAACGGATCTGCAAAATTGAGACCCATTAAATTTTCAGGAATAGACATCACCGCCTCTTGCAAACTGGCGAGTAAATCAAACGCCTCTTCTTCCTCTTCAACAGAGGTATAAAGATTATTAAGCGTACCAACAACGGCTTCTTTGGCAAAAATTCCAGTAATAATACCAACCGTTGCTGGCCAGTTATCCTGATTAATACCAATAGGAGCAAATATCGGTGTGACAACTTGAGCCGCACTGGATAAGACAGATTGGTCGCTATCTTCATTACCAAAACTGCCATCTGTACCTAAAGAATTAAAGAAGCTCAAAATGGTAACCACAATAACGATGGTCTTCCCTGCTCCTAAGACAAAGCGCTTTAATTTTTGCCATGTTTTGATCAACACATTTTGTAAAGTCGGCAGTTCATAATCAGGCATTTCCATTAATAAACTATCGCTTGAGCCGGGGTATAAGGTTTTCTTTAATACCCATCCAGTAAAGACTGCCGCAGCGATGCCTAAGAGATACAGAATAAATACGATATTTTGTCCATTGTCTGGAAAAAAAGCCGCCGCAAAAAGTGCATAGACAGGTAATCGAGCGCCACATGACATAAAAGGTGCCATCGATGCCGCCAGTTTTCGCTCACGCTCTTGATCCAGCGTCCGAGTGGCCATAATAGCTGGCACATTACAGCCAAATCCAAGAACTAATGGAACAAATGCTTTGCCTGGTAAGCCTATCTTCTGCATTACTTTATCAAGCACAAATGCAGCACGCGACATATAGCCAGAGCTTTCGAGTAGAGCAAGGAAAATATACAGACAGGCAATGACTGGAATAAACGTTGCGACCGTTTGAATCCCCCCCCCCAAACCATCAGCCAGTAGAGTCACCAACCAAAGAGGAAGATGATCATCAAGCAGATAATGGCCGCCATCAACCAATAATGCCCCAACACCAATATCAAAGAAATCGATAAAAGCACTACCAATATTGATAGAGAACATAAACATTAAATACATAACAGCGAAAAAGAAGGGAATTCCTACCCATTTGTTTAAAATGACCTGATCCACTTTTTCGGTAAAAGTGTGGCTTAGTTTCCCTTCACTCCGACGAACTTGTTGACAACAATGATGTAAAAATGTGTATTTCACATCGGCAACAAGTAAATCAATATCCAGTTCACATTTCAGCTGTTCACTATGAATCCGATGGCGCTCTTCTTCCATACGCTCATTGAGCACTAATAAATCATTCTCTAACGCTCGAATGGCTAAAGCACGAGCGGACACTTCCTGCCCAGCAAAAATGGGCTCTAACTGTGAAATGGCCTGTTCAAACGCCATGCCATAATCGAGTTCTAACTGTTTAAGCGCAATACCTTGCACAACCCTTTTATGCAATCGCTCTTTAAAACGACGTACCTGATGTTTGTTATTTGCAGACAACGCTAAAACAGGACAACCCAGCAGCTGCTCCAATTTTTTGATATCAATACTTTGGCGCACACGCTTCAGTGCATCCATTTTATTTAGAACGACCACCATTGGACGCCCTAGCTCACGCAGTTGTAGCGTCATATACAGGCTACGTTCTAGGCAAGTTACATCAACCACGTTAATGATTAAATCAGCAGGGTGAGTGAGCACCGCACGAGACGCTATCGACTCATCAATACTATTGCTATCATTACCACTGTCTAGGGCATAAATACCCGGTAAATCTGTTACCCGAAACTCATCACCAGAATGACGATAGTGGCCCGTTTTCTTTTCAACGGTCACCCCTGCCCAGTTTCCAACCTGTTGCTTAGCACCAGTTAAGCCGTTAAACAGCGTTGTTTTACCGCTATTGGGGTTTCCGACAGTTAAAATTTGATATTCCATTATGCTTTCTCCACTTCCACCGCTGCGGCAATACTTTCCCGCATCGCAATAGAAACGCCTCTAACTTCAATCTGAAGAGGGTCTCCCATAGGAGCTCGACGAATAAGGGTAACTTGGGTATTTGGTAACAACCCCATTACCATTAGTTTTTTACGAATATCTATCGACAATTCATTCAACGCCACGATGAGGCCAGACTCACCTGCTTTCAATTCAGATAGTTTCATTGGTTGCCACGCAAACTGTATTGTAAATGAGAAGGATTTCTATTTCTTAGTTAAATGATACGCTTTAAAAACGTATGAATCATTGTGTGAAATCAAAGATCCCACAAATTAGCTCGTTACTTTCGCTAAAACAGATTCGTTAAAAACGTCAAAGAATTTATCCCTATCCATCGTGGTAGGGATAAAACTTTCGCCCGACAAGATAAAAGAATAAAATTTAAATAGAAAACAAAGAGATAGAAACAAACATCAAGAATGGCGGTTTTATCAGGTTACATTGTCGTTAATTTTATACGTGAAATAAGTAGCTTTAAGTATAGTCTTTTCATCAACGGGGTTTATCCCTACCGATAGAATTCCAGAGGTGATATGACACTGTCCATATCACTCCGGCAGCAAGCGAAGGTGTCATTGACACCCGTGGTATAGTCCCCCCGGCTATGCCACGATCTTTTTTTTCTATTGTTTTCATCCCTCTCTTCATTCTGGCCTGAAACCTTACGTTCAATTGACACCATAATAAAAATCCATCGCTATTCAATCTGAGGGAATCGGCTCAATGTGAGGAGGATGAAATCTCATCTTCAGTAAACTGTGATGGAGATAATCCAAAATGCAGCTTAAAGCGCTGACTAAAATAAGAGGGGTCATTAAAGCCACAGAGAAAGGCAACCTGAGAAATTTTCTCTCCACTCATTAATAAGCGACACGCTTGATCCAAACGATATTCTGTTAAGTACTCTTTAAATGTTTTTCCGGTCGCCTGTTTAAATCGGCGTTGTAGGCTGCGTTCAGATACGAACATTTGTGAGGCGGCAGTAGAAGTCGTAAAGTCGGGGTCTGCATAATGAGTCGCTATGATTTTCTCCAACTTCGCCAACCAATGAGATTCGGAAAGATCTGGTGCATAATGAATATCCACAGCAGCATCCGCCGTAGGTTGAACATAAGCAGGCCATTTCAGTTCAATCAAATTACGTTCAGAGGAAGAAAAATAGTTGAACTCTCCTCCGGTTAAATCAACCGCCTCAGGGAAGGTCAGAGCTCCATCATCATCAAACGTCACCATCTGCCAATCGAATCGCTCAGTCGATTCTGCACAGTCTGTTATGGTCACCACAACCCACTCTTTCTGTTGCCTCCCTGTAATCGACAACCTCTGATGTGGATGAAGACGCTCTAGCGCATCGGAAAAAATAGCGTTAAAAATAGCATCAAGACCCGATTGTTTAAGACAAATATCCGGAAGCCGATCAGGAAAATCGCAGACAACTTTAACCCCAAGCCGTTCAAATTCAGGCTTCCAACCTTCAAGTACGGTATCCAGTACCAGTTTTAACGGCTGATTAATACCACGAGAAACTTTGCCCTCATTTAACAGGCTGATTTGCTTAAACTGTGTCGTAAGCCTCTGAGCTAATGGTAACAGTGCATTACTTTTCTTGGTGATGGCCTCTTCTATCAGTAGCGTTAATAATGACCGACTCTTGGCTAACCAATGGTCAATCCATAACTGACGAATCTGCATTTGCTTACGTAACTGTTGATTATGGCTAATCAGAATTTTACTTTGTTGCTGGGCTTGACGTGTTTTTAATGCCACTTGCTGGCGTAAATCTTCATTAAGACGAATCATCACCCGAGCTCGCCAACGGATAAATAACACCATCAAAATCGTCAAAATAAGTAAATAGCCTATACATGCCAATAAAGAGAAATACCAAGGTTTCAGAACATGAAATCCCCAAGTAAATCTCTGTGTCGGTTCATTCTGGTTACGTAATGACAAGCGATACTCACCAGGGAAAAGGTGATCTAAGGTAAGATGAGGCCCTTCGAACGGCTGCCAATCATCATGATTAATTCGAAATTCAAGACGTTGATTACCAGTGAGTGATGCTGAACCAAAATGAAAGCTGATTGCCTTGCCATAATCCACTTCTAGTTTTTGTTGAGAAAGCCCACCAATATGAGTCGGTTGATAATCGATACTCACTTGACTCAATACAATAGGAGCGTTCGGAAGGGGGGTATCCGCTATCTCTTCGGCTTGCATATAAATAAGCCCGTGTGCAGAGGAAAAAAGCAGAGTTTCTTGGCCTCGCCCTCCACTGGCAGCACAAATCCCCGTTTCTAATTCATTATTGATTAGCCCATAAGGGGCACCAATCTGTTTCTGAATTGAGCCATCAAAGTGATAAAGCGTGATCCCTTGGGATGATGACAGCCACAGCCCTTGAGAGGTCAGTAATAAACACTTCAAACGAAGGTTATCTTCTACCAGAGGAAGGGCGATTGCCGGATGATTAAGAGAATGGAAACGAAAAAGACCAAATTCACTCAGAAACCAAAGCGTACCATTCGTTGCTTCAACCACTTGTAGGCTGCTACCATAAGGAGCACTCTCTTTGTAGTAGGTGATTTGATCGTTATCTAATCGATAAACCCCTTGTTCCGTACCAATCAGCAACCCATATTTTTGACTAGCATGCAACCAAGTGATGGTGAGTGGTGAATGGTGAAAGAACTGCCACTCTTGGCTAAAATCGACATAATGATTTCTCTGTGTCTGATAAGCCCAAAGCTGGTCACCAGAAGCTCCCCATAACGTACCTTGTTGATCTGCCGTTAAAAACTCAGTCTTATTATGGGGTAACCGACTGGGGATCGGGGACAAAGGTAACGGTGAGTTAGAAAGCTCATGGCGAACCACCCCATGATCTGTCGCAATCCAAAGTTGTTGGCCTATTTGCTGGACATCATTCACTTCCCCTTGATAGATCAGTGTTTTCATTTTGTCATTTTGCATATCCAACAAAAAAAGCCCTGTATGGGTAAGCATTAAATAGTGACTTGAACCCAGCAGAGGTTGTAATTTTTTAACGCTAGACACGATGCCATCTTGAGCGGCGTTATCGGTAAAATGACGAGTTAGCTTTTGACTAAAAAGTGAGAAATATCGAATACCTTTATTGGTTGCTATCCAGATACCACCACGTTGATCGTTAACAAGAGCATAAATTTTCCCACCTGGTAACCCATATTCAGTGGGCTTTATGCCAGAAAACTCCGTGATGTCATCTTGGCTTAATGAATAAATCAATAGCCCATTGTCGGTCCCTATCCAGTAAGCTTCCTCCGTTTCAATCATGCTAAAAACGGTAGAGTTTCCGATTTTTTTCACCACTTGATCAGGGTGTTCAATATCAATAACCAAAGCACCGTGGTGAGTTCCCACCAATAGATGGTTTCTTAGTGAAGAAAGAAATAAGCTTTCTATCGCATTCTTCCCTGATTGAGTAATGTGGGTAAATTGATTCTGTTTGGATAAATAGGTTCCAACGTTTGTCGCTAAAACCCATTTATTTCGAACATTCACCGCATCATTAATGATGATGTTACTGGCTTGATTGAGTTGGTAAAGTTTACTTAAAGAAAGGGTTCGTAATTCGCCATCTTCGAGATGATAAGAATAGAAAAAACGATTATCGGTTAACCAAAGGTAACCATTGGATGCACCAATATTTTTAATCACGACGCCGGGCGTTAAACTCAGAATCAGATCCGGTTCTCCTCCCGGATAAGTGCGATAAAGTTCGTTGTCAATAAAGGTCCAAAATGCCCCTTGCTGATAGACTAATTCCTGATAAGGTTTTGGTAAGACAGACCCTCGCCTTGGCAAAATGGTTTGCCCATCAAAGAAGACCACCTTGCCATGAATATCATGGATCCAAATCCCGCCTTCATCTCCTAAAAAAAGCTGTTTGGCGACAAACACTTTGCCCTGTAAAAAGGCCGGTAAAGGATAAAATATCGACGATGTCTGATCTAATGTTTGTGCTGATAGAGGTGAAACTCCAACCATCAAGAAGATAGCGAATAATATACGATACAAAATATTTCCTTTACCCGATAGAAAAAACACCCTAATCCCCTTACCTCGATGAGTGACAGAAAGCCAGTTATTTTCTATAGCGAATTAAATCATACTCGGGATGAAGTAAACCATCGAGTCTTGATTCCAATGAATCGTATTATCGTTCATGTCTTAGGGTGAATAGAGTGGCGGATGAGCAACTGTAGAGTATTTTATCGAAAAGAACTCAATTAGATAGAAATGATGAAGGAATATGTGATGCGGTTTATAGAGGTTTAATTGATAGAGTATCCAATAGGTCAACACGACCAAAGTATAAACTCGACATTCAGCCATTAGAATAATGGACAACAGATACGATTCTCATTTGAAACAATCGTATCCGGATGAGTACATCAGAACACGATTGTTATTATTTCTGTTTAGAATCAGATCCGGCTATCTTCAGACTGGGCCATTTAATGACCTCGTTCAGTCACTGAGATAAACAAGCGTAAAAGCTCTCTGCTAACTGATCAAGAAAAGTAAAATAGCTCCCCGTTTGTACTGGGATAGAGGAACCTAATGGGTCTAAAACACCAATATGAGCTTGGCTACCTCGTACCACCGTTTCAATCACAGCGGGTTGAAATTGCGGCTCTGAAAAAACACACTTGGCTTGGTTATTCGCTAAATCTCGGCGGATACTAATCAGTGTTTTGGCTCCCGGTTTCCGTTCTGGGCTTACGGTAAAGTGCCCGATATTATTAAGCCCATACCGTTCTTCAAAATAAGCATAAGCATCATGGAACACATAGTAAGGCTTAGTTTTTATCGAGGCCAGTTTTTGGGTAATCTTGCTATCTGTCGTCTCTAATTTTGCTAAAAATTGGACTAAATTCGCTTGGTAAAGCTTACTATGCTTTGGGTCAGTATCAATCAATCGCTGTACAATTGCTTGCGCGACGGTTTTGACTTGTTCAATTCCAAGCCAGAAATGAGGGTCATGAGTACCATGATCGTGACCATCATGAGCATGAGAATGGTCATCTCCATATGAACGCAAAGCTAAATTGGGAATAGCACTCAAGGTCAATACATTGCTGTGTTGACTTAATGATTTAGCTAGAAAAGGTTCGAGATCAGGCCCAAACCAAATCACGAGGTCAGCCTGACGAATCCGCTTTACATCTGACGGACGAAGCGCATAATCGTGCGGCGAAGCATTCGCAGCAACAAGAACATCAGGTGTGCTTACTTGAGCTGTCAGTTCATAAGTGATCATCTGAATGGGTTTTATACTGGTCAAAATATCGCTGGCCAACACCATTGAAGGTAATGTGGTTAGCATAGCGATCAGTGTCAATCTCGATAGCATGATATAATTTCCTGCTGGTAGCGTTCGTAGATTCGAAATGTTACATTATAACATCACTTAATTGCAAATGAGTTTCTTTCATGTCAACGCTAATTGAATTGCATGACATCTGTGTTGATTTCAATCAGCGCCGAGTTTTAGACAAGGTCAATCTGTCGCTCTCTCGCGGCAAAATCACAACATTAATCGGCCCTAATGGGGCAGGAAAATCCACGTTAGTCCGGGTATTACTCGGGCTACATCCGCAAGATTCCGGTTCCATCTCCCGAGGGGAGAATATCAAAATTGGGTATGTCCCCCAAAAACTCAAACTCAATGATACGCTGCCATTAACAGTTAATCGCTTTCTTCGCCTTGCAGGTAAGTACAGTCCGCAAGAGATCAATGAATCACTACTCTTAGTCGGCGCTGAACACCTTAATCACAGTGATATGCATAAATTATCGGGTGGTGAAAATCAACGGGTGCTTCTTGCACGCGCACTACTACAACGCCCCGATGTTTTAGTATTAGATGAACCAGCCCAAGGGGTCGATGTACAAGGGCAAATCGACCTTTATGATCTGATTGATGCGATTCGTCTTCGTTTTCATTGTGCCGTATTTATGGTTTCCCATGACTTACACTTAGTGATGGCAAAAACGGATGAAGTCATCTGTTTGCATCACCATATTTGTTGCTCAGGCTCTCCTGCTGATATTTCTCAGCATCCCAGCTATTTGGCATTATTTGGTCATCGCAGCCGAGAGACTCTGGCTTTCTATCAGCATAATCACCAACACCATCACGATTTAGCGGGTCAACCTGTTAAAGGAGATGCTCAAATTTGTTCTCACCATTCACACGGTCACCATCACCATGATTGAGTTTTTATTGCCTTCTATTGCTGCCGGAATCGGAATCGCTATTATTGCAGGGCCTTTGGGCTCTTTTGTTGTTTGGCGTCGAATGGCTTATTTTGGCGATACTCTCGCACATGCCTCCTTACTTGGTCTTGCTCTTGGTTTTTTGCTCGACATTAATCTCTACTTTGCCTTACTCATCTGCTGCTTGGGGCTTGCTATTATTTTAGTCACCATGCAAAGACAAAAACTGATTGCGACCGATACATTACTCGGCATTTTAGCTCACAGTTCTCTATCACTTGGCCTGATTGCGGTCAGTTTTCTCGATAATGTACGAATTGATCTCATGAGCTACTTATTTGGTGATCTCCTCGCAGTTAGCCCTATGGATCTCTGGTTTATCTGGAGTGGTGTCATTGCGGTAAGTGGATTGGTTTATCTCTTTTGGCGACCTTTGCTGTCCAGCAGTGTCAATGAAGAGTTGGCAAGTGTTGAAGGGGTCAACATTGAGTTAATGCGCTTGATCCTAATGTTGTTGATTGGCGTGGTTATTGCAGTTGGCATGAAGTTTGTGGGTGCGTTAATCATGACATCTTTGATGATCATTCCCGCAGCAACATCCAGACGTGTCGCCAAAACACCAGAGCAGATGGCACTGATTGCCTCTTCAATTGGCATTATTTGTGTACTGACAGGGCTTTCTTTTTCTTGGCAATTTGATACCCCGGCAGGCCCTTCTGTTGTCGTCAGTGCAACGATGATGTTTATGCTAAGCCAATGGATTAAACAACGTTAACACATGAAAAAGAGCCACCGATATCTGGTGGCTCTTTTTATCCATCACGATAAAGACTTACCAGCCTGTCACTTCACGTAAGGCTTGACCTATATCAGCTAGGCTTTTCACAGTTTTTACTCCGGCGGATTCTAGCGCTGCAAATTTTTCATCTGCCGTGCCTTTCCCACCAGAAATAATCGCTCCCGCGTGCCCCATTCGTTTACCCGGAGGCGCGGTTACACCTGCAATATATGAAACAACTGGCTTAGTCACATTCTCTTTAATGAAGGCAGCTGCTTCTTCTTCAGCGGTTCCACCAATTTCACCAATCATCACAATAGCTTCGGTTTCAGGATCTTCTTGGAACAGTTTTAAAATATCAATAAAGTTCGAACCTGGGATAGGGTCGCCGCCAATCCCCACACAGCTAGACTGACCAAAACCTTCATCCGTGGTTTGTTTCACCGCTTCGTATGTAAGGGTTCCAGAACGAGATACGATACCGACCTTACCTTTCTTATGAATGTGACCAGGCATAATGCCGATTTTACACTCATCCGGAGTAATCACTCCCGGACAGTTTGGACCAATCATGCGTACACCCGTTTCTTCCAACTTCACTTTTACGTCGATCATGTCAGTGGTTGGAATGCCCTCAGTAATGGTGACAATAAGCTGGATGCCAGCATCAATCGCTTCTAAAATCGCATCTTTACAAAATGGCGCAGGTACATAAATAACCGATGCTGTCGCCCCTGTCGCTTCGACGGCTTCACGAACGGTATTAAAGACGGGTAAACCTAGATGGGTCGTTCCACCTTTACCGGGAGATACGCCCCCCACCATCTGAGTGCCATAAGCGATAGATTGTTCAGAGTGGAAAGTTCCTTGACCACCAGTAAAGCCCTGACAAATAACTTTGGTGTCTTTGTTAATTAATACTGACATTATTATTTGCCCTCCGCAGCAGCAACCACTTTCTTCGCTGCGTCTGTCAACGACTCAGCGGCAATGATATCTAAACCCGATTTCGCTAACACTTCACGGCCAAGTTCCGCATTGGTTCCTTCTAGGCGAACCACCACTGGGACTTCCACACCGACTTCTTTTACAGCACCGATGATCCCTTCCGCAATCATGTCACAACGCACGATTCCGCCGAAAATATTAACCAGAACCGCTTTTACATTATCGTCAGATAAGATAATTTTAAATGCTTCAGCAACACGTTCTTTCGTCGCACCACCACCCACATCTAAGAAGTTGGCAGGCTTGCCACCATGTAGATTGACAATATCCATAGTACCCATAGCAAGACCGGCACCATTAACCATGCAACCCACATTACCATCAAGGGCAACATAGTTAAGCTCCCATTGCGCTGCATGGGCTTCACGCGCATCTTCCTGAGAAGGGTCATGCATCTCACGTAATTTAGGTTGGCGATACAAAGCGTTTGAATCGATATTAATTTTACCGTCTAAACACAGTAGGTTACCTTCTGCTGTCACCACAAGCGGGTTAATTTCTAAGAGAGCAAGATCATACTGCGTAAACATCTGCCCTAATCCCATGAAGATTTTCACAAACTGTTTAATTTGATCGCCGTTTAAACCAAGTTTAAATGCGAGTTCTCGGCCTTGATAAGCCTGAGGTCCAACAAGGGGATCAATCGCAGCTTTGTGGATAAGCTCTGGTGTTTCTTCTGCTACTTTCTCAATTTCTACGCCACCTTCAGTCGAAGCCATAAAAACGATTCGACGGGTGGCACGGTCAACTACGGCTCCCAGATAGAGCTCATTGGCAATGTTGGACGCTTCTTCAACCAAGATTTTTGACACTGGTTGTCCATTCGCATCCGTCTGGTAAGTAACTAGGTTTTTCCCTAACCACTTTTGAGCAAATTCTTTAATACTATCTTTACTTTCATGCAGTTCTACACCACCCGCTTTACCGCGACCACCAGCATGAACCTGGCATTTCACGACTTTCTTAACGGTGCTAATACGCCCAGCAGCTTCAAAAGCTTCCTGTGGAGTATCGCAAGCATAACCTTCTGGGACAGGCAAACCGAATTCTGCAAACAGCTGTTTGGCTTGATATTCATGCAAATTCATTATGTTATTCCATTTGTATATTTTTATTCCATATAGCCTAATACTTTGTTGGGCTGTACGTCTGTAGGGATACTCTCAATGAGTAGCTAATGGCTGATAAATTAGGCCGGATGTTGAGCAGATCCGGCCCCGTACTTAAACGTTCATCACGTCTAAATTTTATACATCCAATAATAGGCGTGCTGGATCTTCCAGTAACTCTTTCACCGTGACGAGGAAGCCTACGGATTCTCGACCATCAATCAAGCGGTGATCATAAGATAATGCCAAATACATCATTGGTAAGATTTCAATCTGACCATCCACCACCATGGCTCGATCTTGGATTTTATGCATTCCTAAAATCGCAGCTTGCGGTGGGTTAATGATAGGTGTTGACATTAGAGAACCGAAAACGCCGCCATTAGTAATGGTAAAGTTTCCACCAATCAATTCATCTACGGTCAACTTACCATCGCGGCCTTTCTCCGCCAAATCTTTAATGCCTTTCTCGATCTGAGCCAAGCCCAACGTATCACTGTCTCGCAATACAGGAGTGACTAAACCACGCGGCGTTGAGACAGCAATACTGATGTCGAAGAAATTGTGGTACACAATATCATCCCCATCAAGCGAAGCGTTGACTTCAGGGTAACGCTTAAGCGCTTCTGTCACGGCTTTAACGTAGAAAGACATGAAACCTAAGCGAATGCCATGCTTCTTCTCAAACAGATCTTGATACTGTTTACGCAGTTCCATAATAGGCTTCATATTGACTTCATTAAATGTCGTCAACATCGCTGTGCTATTTTTGGCTTCGAGCAAACGCTCAGCAATACGCTTACGCAAGCGGGTCATCGGAACACGTTTTTCACTACGTGCAGCTACAGGGGCTGCAATAGCCGTTTGTTCAACCTCAGGTTGAGTTTTATTCGCCGCTAAGTAAGCTTCAACATCTTCTCGAGTAATGCGGCCACCGACACCGGAGCCTTTCACTTGCGAAGCCTCTAAACTGTGCTCGGCTAATAAACGACGAACCGCTGGGCTTAATGCATCATTCGTTTCTTCGGTGAGAACGGCTTTGTGACGTTTATCGGGAGATGGTTCCGTCGCTGCCGTACTATCTTGTGTTGGTTCACCTGCAACCGCACCCGGTTTAAGCCGAGCTAAGAGTTGCTTAGACAAAACGGTCGCACCTTCTTGTTCCAAAATAGCTTCCAAAATACCTTCTTCAGGAGCTGGAACTTCTAACACCACTTTATCCGTTTCGATCTCGACGATCACTTCATCACGAGCGACGACGTCTCCCGGTTGCTTGTGCCATGTCGCTACCGTTGCGTCTGCGACTGATTCAGGTAAATCTGGAACCAGAATTTCAACTGTCATAATCTGTCTCTTCCTTTTACTTCTAGTTCTTAAGCTAGGGTCAGAGCGTCTTCTACCAACGCTTTCTGCTGTTTCATATGTACCGACATATAACCGACGGCTGGTGATGCCGAAGCTGGGCGACCGGCATATTTAAGATCCGCGCCGGTAGGAATCGCCGCTCGAAAATTATGCTGACTACAGTACCAAGCCCCTTGGTTTTGAGGTTCTTCCTGACACCAGACATAATCCACTACATTCGTATACTGCGCGATTACCGCTTGAACTTCCTCCAATGGGAAAGGGTAAAGCTGCTCAATACGAATAATCGCCACGTCCTCTTGCGCATGATTACGGCGCTGCTCCAATAAGTCGTAATACACTTTACCTGAACAGAAAACGACTCGTTTCACTTTCGCAGGGTCAAGGTTATCCACCTCACCAATAGCCGGTAAGAAAGTCCCTTGAGCCAGATCTTCCATACTCGATATACATAACGGATGACGCAGCAGAGACTTAGGTGACATGACCACTAGAGGTCGACGCATTTTACGCACTACCTGACGGCGCAACATGTGATAGACCTGTGCCGGTGTTGATGGAACCACCACTTGCATATTTTGTTCAGCGCAAAGCTGTAAATATCGCTCAAGACGAGCTGAGGAGTGCTCTGGGCCTTGGCCTTCATATCCATGAGGAAGCAGCATAGTCAAACCACACAAACGCCCCCACTTTTGTTCACCTGATGAAATAAATTGGTCAATCACGACTTGAGCACCGTTGGCAAAGTCACCAAACTGAGCTTCCCAAATCGTTAATCCACCAGGCTCAGCCGTAGCATAACCATATTCAAAAGCTAAAACGGCTTCTTCAGACAGCACTGAGTCTATGACTTCAAAAGGCCCTTGCTTATCATGAACATTCGCCAATGGGATGTAGGTACTTGCATCAGATTGGTTGTGTAAGACCGAATGGCGGTGGAAGAAGGTTCCACGCCCTGAATCTTGCCCTGAGATGCGAATACGTTGACCATCATCCACTAACGTGGCATATGCTAATGTTTCAGCCATCCCCCAATCGAGCATTTTCTCACCCGATACCATGGACATTCGATCGTGGTAGATTTTTTCAACTCGACTTTGCAACTTATGGCTTTCGGGGTATTGGCAAATTTTCTGGCCTAGTTCTTGTAAACGTTCTAATGAAAATTCATTATCCCAAGCGGTGTTCCAATCATGTCCAATATAAGGAGACCAATCCACCGAGTGCATCGTCATTGGTCGCCATTCTTTAACCACTACTTCACCATGATCCAAAGCATCGCGGTATTCATTCACCATTTGAGTGGCGGTTTCTATATCGCTTTCACCACGCTCAATTAAAACATCAGCATAAAGCTTGCGAGGTGTCGGATGCTTCTTGATTTTCTGGTACATCAAAGGTTGAGTCGCATTCGGTTCATCGGCTTCGTTATGGCCATGACGGCGATAACACACCAACTCAATCACGACATCACGTTTGAATTCATTACGATAATCCAATGCCATTCGAGTCACAAAAGCAACCGCTTCAGGATCATCAGAATTTACGTGAAAAATCGGAGCCTGTACCATCTTGGCAATATCAGTACAGTACATCGTTGAACGTGTATCTCGAGGGTTTGATGTGGTAAATCCAACTTGGTTGTTGATAACAATTCGAACCGTTCCACCGACACAATAACCACGAGCCTGTGACATGTTAAAGGTTTCTGCAACCACCCCTTGACCCGCAACCGCTGAATCGCCATGAATGGTAATTGGTAGAACTCGACTCCCTTCGGAATCGCCTAAACGATCCTGACGAGCTCGCACCGAGCCCATCACTACAGGGTTAACAATCTCTAAATGTGAAGGGTTAAAAGCCAAAGCAAGATGAACATTTCCGCCTTCTGTGGCGAAATCAGCCGAAAAACCTTGGTGATATTTCACATCACCAGTACCCCAAGTTTCATCGTGCTTACCAGCAAACTCATCAAATAAGCCTTGCGGTTTTTTTCCTAAAACGTTGACCAACATATTCAAACGACCACGGTGAGCCATACCGATCACCACTTCTCGCATACCACTCTTACCGGCATGACGAATAAGCTCTTTGGTCATTGGAATTAAGGCATCTCCTCCTTCCAAGGAAAAACGCTTAGCACCTGGGAATTTCGCACCGAG
This sequence comes from Vibrio cincinnatiensis DSM 19608, assembly GCF_900167345.1. Taxonomy (GTDB): domain Bacteria; phylum Pseudomonadota; class Gammaproteobacteria; order Enterobacterales; family Vibrionaceae; genus Vibrio; species Vibrio cincinnatiensis. The sequence continues at coordinate 84,237 of NZ_FUXB01000004.1, forward strand.
ATAACGCTCCAACCCTTCGGCAGCGGTCAGTTCATCAAGGAAGGTTCGTTTCTCGTCCAGCGTAAAGCTAGGCTCACCTAATACAGGCTCCAAACGCTGTTGAATCCAACGCTTTTGCTCTGTATCCGTCATATGCATGTATTCTGCACCAACCGAGCCACAGTAAATCTTATTCAGAGAATGGTAGATATCTTTCAACTTCATGGTATCTGCGCCAACGGCAAAAGAACCCACGTTGAACGTTTCTTCCATATCATCATCAGTCAGGTTATGGAAGGAAGGAGCTAATTCCGCCACGGGAGGGCGTTTCCATAAACCTAGGGGGTCAAGTTGAGCTGCTTCATGCCCGCGGAAGCGGTACGCATTGATTAGCTGCAGAACTTTTACTTGCTTTGCATCGACTTCAGGATCACTAACTTGGACATTGTAATGCTTCGTTTCTTGAGCGAGTCGCCGGAAGTAATCACGGATACGTGAGTGTGGTTGTTCAACCACATGATCAGGTTGCGCAGGCAAACCTTCAAAAACACGTTTCCACTCCTCACTTACCAGGTCGGGATCACTTAGATACAGTTCGTAGAGATCTTCTACATACGTTGCATTGGCGCCAGCCAAGTGTGAAGACTCGAGCCATGCCTTCATCACGCCGTTGTGCATTCTTTTCCCTTAACCAGTAGTTTTCACGTTTGCTGCGGTCTTACGCCGAGCTATAAAGGCAGGCCCTAAGGGCCTGCAATTTTTATCATCTAAACCGAACGATTGACCAACATGGACTTAATATGGCCTATCGCTTTCGTTGGGTTTAGTCCCTTAGGACAAACACTTACACAATTCATGATGCCATGGCAACGAAAAACGCTAAATGCATCATCAAGATTTGACAAGCGCTCATCTGTTGCAGTATCTCGGCTATCAATTAGCCAACGGTAAGCGGCTAACAAACCAGCAGGACCAATAAATTTATCCGGGTTCCACCAGAAAGAAGCGCAAGAAGTAGAACAGCAAGCACACATAATACATTCATACAGACCATCAAGATGCTCACGCTCTTCTGGTAACTGTAAATGTTCACGTGATGGCGGCAATTCACCTTCAGAGATCAAAAACGGCTTCACTTTCGCGTAATTATCGTAGAACTGTGTCATGTCAACGATCAAATCACGTACTACCGGTAAACCAGGTAAAGGTCGAATGACGATTTTACCCCCTTTCAAGGCAGATAACGGTGTAATACAGGCCAAACCATTTTTACCGTTCATATTTAAACCATCAGAGCCACATACTCCTTCACGGCATGAACGACGAAACGCAATCGTTGGATCTTGTTCTTTCAATAAAATCAGCGCGTCCAACACCATCATATCCGAGCCATCTTCGACTTCAAGTAGATAGTCTTTCATATAAGGCTTTTTATCGACATCCGGATTGTAGCGATACAAAGAGAAGTTCAGTTTCATTCGTTATTCCTCCCTTAGTATGTACGAATTTTAGGTGGGAAAGCTTCACGATGAACGGGTGACATGTTCACGTCACGCTTGCTCATTTGTTCAGTTTCCGGATTATAAATAGAGTGACACAACCAGTTTGCATCATCACGATCAGGGTAGTCAAAACGAGCATGAGCGCCTCGGCTCTCGGTACGATAGTTTGCTGCTACTGCCGTCGAAAATGCCGTTTCCATCAAGTTGTCGAGTTCTAAACATTCAATACGCTGTGTATTAAACTCTTTAGATTTATCGGCCAAATGAGCGTCTTTTAGACGTTCACGAATCACTTTTAGCTCTTCAAGCCCTGTTGCCATGGCTTCCCCTTCTCGGAATACTGAGAAGCTGTTTTGCATACAACGTTGGAGATCTTTACGGATTTGTACAGGATCTTCACCACTGGTGCTATTTTCCCAACGCATAGTACGGGCCAAAGAAGCTTCAATGTCTGATTGAGTCGCAGGGCGAGCTTCAGCTTGGGCAGCCAATGTTTCGCCTAGGTGTAACCCGGTTGCACGACCAAACACCACAAGATCAAGCAGTGAGTTCCCCCCTAAACGGTTTGCACCATGAACAGAAACTGAGGCGATTTCACCACAAGCAAATAAGCCTTGAATCTCGAGATCCTTACCTGATGCATCTTGTTTTAATGCTTGCCCAGAAACCTGAGTCGGAACACCACCCATCATATAATGGCAGGTTGGGATAACTGGAATCGGCTCTTTAACAGGGTCAACGTGTGCAAAGGTACGTGAAAGCTCACAAATGCCAGGCAGACGAGACTCCAACACCTCTTTACCTAAGTGATCAAGTTTCAACTTAAGGTGTGGACCCCATGGACCATCACAGCCACGGCCTTCACGAATTTCGATCATCATTGAACGAGCCACCACATCACGGCCAGCGAGGTCTTTCGCATTTGGAGCATAACGCTCCATAAAACGCTCACCATCTTTATTGAGTAGGTAACCGCCTTCACCACGACAACCTTCTGTAACCAGAACCCCCGCACCTGCAATGCCTGTGGGATGGAACTGCCACATTTCCATATCTTGCATCGGAACACCCGCTCGCAGTGCCATTCCAACCCCATCACCAGTATTAATGTGTGCGTTGGTTGTTGAGGCATAAATGCGCCCAGCCCCACCTGTAGCTAAGATAGTAGCTTTGGATTTGAAGTAACAAATTTCTCCGGTTTCCATGCATAACGCAGTACAACCGAGTACGGCTCCATCTTGGTTTTTCACTAAATCAAGTGCATACCATTCTGAGAAAATCGTGGTTTTATGTTTAATGTTTTGTTGGTAAAGCGTATGTAATAAAGCATGGCCAGTACGGTCAGCCGCCGCCGCCGTACGCGCAGCTTGTTCACCACCAAATTCTTTAGATTGCCCACCAAAGGGGCGTTGATAAATGGTGCCATCTTCAAAACGAGAAAAAGGCAGCCCCATACGTTCTAGCTCAATAACAGATTCAGGCCCATTTTTACACATATACTCAATAGCGTTTTGGTCGCCAATGTAATCTGAACCTTTCACCGTGTCATACATATGCCACTGCCAGTTATCTTTATGGGAATTTCCCAAAGCAACCGTAATACCACCTTGAGCCGAGACGGTATGAGAGCGAGTTGGAAAAACTTTCGAAAGCAAAGCACAGGTTAAACCTTGCTCTGAAATTTGTAGTGCAGCACGCATACCTGCACCACCTGCGCCGATGACAACAGCATCAAATTCACGAACAGGAATAGTCACTTACACACCCCACAATACAAATAGTCCAGAGAAAAAGTACCCAAATAAGGCCGTGATAACGATAAGCTGCAATGCACCTCGCAGCTTCGAGCACTTAACATAGTCAGTGAGTACTTGCCATAAACCAATCCAGCCGTGGATAAGAATGCAAACGAGTGCCAACATAGTAAACACTTTAGTTGACGTGCTACCAAAGAATTGCGTCCAAGATAGGTATGTAATATCGGTGAACATAACAAAGCTCACCATATATATGGTATACAAGGTTAAAATGATCGCTGTCGCGCGGAGTAATAAAAAATCATGAACCCCATTACGACCGAATGAAGAGACATGCTTTACCATAACCACACCCCCACCAATAACGATAAAACAACAGTAATGGCAAATGACACTTTGGCCGTCATTGAACCTGTATCAAGCTCTTCGAAATAACCCAGATCCATGATCAGATGACGAATTCCACCAATAATATGGTAGGCCAACGCAGTCAAGATGCCCCATAAGATAAATTTAACGAAGAAACCACTGACGATTTCACTCGCCTCCATAAATCCAACCGGTGAGGATAAGGAGAGGGATAATAACCATAACAAAATACCGACCGCGACAAACGTAATAACCCCCGCCACTCGGTGGAGGATAGAAGCGATTGCAGTGATCGGAAAGCTTATGGTCTGCAAATCTAGATTAACAGGTCTTAACTTTCTTTCTTTCACGGGCTTGCTCACTCAGCTCTAATTGAAGCATTTATAGTTATGAATGAAATTTAGTGATAAACCGATAAAATCCACTCTATTTATTCAACATATTCACCAGAATTATCATAATAAAAATGTAAAATAAGGGTTAAAAAATAAAACTCAATGATTACTTCGTGTTTATTTTTTTATATTGATTTTATGAGGTTTTCACTAAATTTTGCTACGCCGATATTCGGCTGGCAACATTATACAACAAATGATGTAACAATTTTTGCTACACAGAACAGATTTTTAACTTTATCTGTATAAAAAATCAAAGTAAGTGCACACAACAGAGGAGAAAAATTGACTTTAAATGAGATCAGACGTACAAGAATGACACACAAACATCCTGGACGGATTAAATAATAAACAAAGGAGATTGTTATGGCAGATAAGAAAGCAACCCTTCACATTGAAGGAAAAGCGCCGATCGAACTGCCGATCATGGATGGGACTATGGGCCCTCAAGTGATCGATGTTCGTCAGTTAGGTTCGAATGGCTACTTTACCTTTGACCCGGGTTTTCTTGCCACGGCATCTTGTGAATCTCAAATCACGTATATTGATGGTAATAAAGGTGTTCTCTTGCATCGAGGTTACTCCATCGATCAATTAGCCAATAACGCAGATTATCTAGAAGTTTGTTACATCCTGCTTTATGGCGAAGCCCCTACCCGACAACAGTATGATGAGTTTAAGAAGACCGTCACTCGCCACACCATGGTTCATGAACAAATTGCGAGTTTCTTTCATGGATTCCGTCGTGATGCGCACCCCATGGCTGTCATGTGTGGGGTTGTAGGAGCACTTGCGGCTTTCTACCACGATTCACTTGATATCAACAATGATACACACCGAGAGATTGCAGCTTATCGCTTGTTATCTAAAATGCCCACTCTCGCAGCAATGTGCTACAAGTATTCCATCGGCCAACCCTTTATCTATCCACGTAATGATCTGACTTACGCGGAAAACTTCCTCCACATGATGTTTGCCAATCCATGTGAAGAATATGAAGTTAACCCTATTGTTGCTCGTGCCATGGATAAAATCTTTACCTTACATGCCGATCACGAACAAAACGCCTCAACCTCAACCGTACGCTTGGCTGGTTCATCAGGAGCCAACCCCTTTGCTTGTATTGCCGCAGGTATCGCATCATTGTGGGGGCCTGCTCACGGTGGAGCAAACGAAGCTTGCCTACGTATGCTGGAAGAAATCGGCTCTGTCGATAAGATCCCAGAATATGTTGAACGAGCAAAAGATAAAGATGATCCATTCCGTTTAATGGGCTTTGGGCATCGAGTGTATAAAAACTACGACCCTCGTGCGACCGTGATGCGTGAGGCGTGCCATGAAGTATTGAAAGAACTCAATATTCAAGATCCACTCTTGGATGTGGCAATGGAACTAGAACGCATCGCACTTTCAGATGAATATTTTATTGAGAAGAAACTCTACCCTAACGTAGATTTCTATTCAGGTATCATTTTGAAAGCCATTGGTATCCCCATTTCAATGTTTACCGTGATCTTTGCTATGTCTCGCACCATTGGTTGGATTGCTCACTGGAATGAAATGCACAGTGACCCAGATAACCGAATTGGTCGTCCACGTCAGCTTTATACGGGGCAGAAGCTAAGAAATTTCCAACCACTCCATGAACGTGAATAAGTTCCTAATATTTGTTGGATAAAGAAAAGAGCGAGGTCAATACCTCGCTCTTTACCTTGTTATACTGGATTATCAATATCGATGAACTCGACCTCAACCCCATGCTCCTTCGCCAACCATTCCCCTAAGGCTTTCACACCATAACGCTCCGTGGCATGATGGCCCGCTGCAAAATAGTGAATATTAAGTTCACGCGCTATATAGGTCGTTCGCTCAGAAACTTCTCCTGAAATAAAGGCATCCATTCCTTGTTCGGCAGCAAGCGTTATGTAGTCTTGCCCACCACCAGTACACCAAGCAATATTCTTAATCGGTTTATCTTGCTGCTCAGGTGCAATGTGTAACGGTGGGCGTTCCAGCACTTGAGTTATCTTGGTTGCCAATTCCTCTCCGCTCAACACATGACGTAGAGCGCCATACATTGCCACAGATTGAGGGTGTCCCTCTAAACCGCCTTCGACATCAATCTCAAGCAACTGGGCTAACTGAGCGTTGTTACCCAGTTGAGGATGAATATCGAGAGGTAAATGATAAGCCAGCAAATTGATATCATGTTTTATCAGAGTCCGTAGTCGATCCCCTTTCATCCCACGAATGGATTCTGGCTCTCCTTTCCAGAAATAGCCATGATGAACCAGTAGCGCGTCCGCTTGACGTTCTACTGCTTGTTCAATCAAGGCTTTTGACGCAGTCACACCGGTAATGATTTTTTTGATGTCAGGTTTACCTTCGACTTGTAACCCATTAGGGCAATAATCTTTGATTAATTGTGGGGACAAGGTCTCATTTAGCAAAGCTTCTAGCTGAAAATTGTTCATCTTGTGTTCCATTACTTGATTAGCATGGCGTGGTTATAACAATTTCAAGCTAGAATGTCGAAAACTGTACGGTCGCAGTAAGAGTAAGCATTATGGACATAACACCACTGATCACTTGGGTCGTCAAAACCCCAACCCTGTTTGAGCACTCTTTTCCTTTGGTGGCAAAAGTGCCTTTTACGCCACCACCGAATGAGCAACACTGGCCCCCCTATCAAGGAAACCCAAGGTTAGGGTTTATTTATCAGTTTATATGCCAGCAACTGTTTACTCTCACCCCGCGTTATAATGCGGTATCGGAAGAAATTCAACTTAATGAACATGGGCAAACGCTTGGTGCTATTGATTTTATTGCTAAAAATCGCCATACCAATGAGTATGAACACTGGGAAGTGGCAATAAAATTTTACCTTCTTCATCAAGGGGTATGGTATGGCCCTAATGCGGAAGATCGACTGGATAGTAAACTTTCCCACATGCTCAACCACCAGTTAATCCTCTCAACCCATCCTACTTTCTGTGAGAACTACCCATTGTGGGCGAAGGCAAAACCGCATTTACTGATGCAAGGGCGTTTATATACCAATCCATTTCAGCCAGAGGCCATTCCCAAAGACTGTTTAGGCTACCCGCTCAATCACACGCAAATTCAAGGACATTGGTGCTATCACGATCAAGTATCTCTGATTGGTGAACCACTCTACCCTTTAGATAAACCCCAATGGTTAACAGGCCGAGAAAAAACATCATCCCTTTACTTAGCTGGCCAACACGATCAGGGGTTTGTTCATTGCCAAAGTGAATCGGGTCTCTTTTGGTTTATCATGCCTCGCCATTGGCCAGCATCGGCTGACGTCAATTAGCTCAAATAAAAAAGGGAAGTACTTCGTACTTCCCTTCCCAACAGAGGGTTCATAACGTGTTTACAAACCAGCGTCGTTAAAAACTTGATTAACAATCTGCTGCGCTTCTTGCTCAATCAGGGTTAAATGTTCCGCCCCTTTAAAGCTTTCACAGTAAATTTTATAAATATCTTCCGTTCCCGATGGGCGAGCGGCAAACCAACCAAATTCTGTAGTCACTTTGAGCCCACCAATGGCGGCACCATTACCCGGAGCATGGGTTAAACGAGCCGTAATGGGGTCACCGGCTAATGTCTGAGCAGAAACCATTTCTGGTGATAGCTTACTGAGTACTGCTTTTTGTGGTCCATTCGCCACCGCTTGAATACGGCTATAATATGAATCACCATGTTTAGCGGCGAGTTCATCATAATATTGTTGAGGATTTTTCCCGGTAACGGCAGTAATTTCAGCAGCCAGCAAACATAAAATAATGCCATCTTTGTCCGTTGACCAAGGTGTACCGTCTGTACGTAAGAAAGAAGCACCCGCACTCTCTTCGCCACCAAAACCAAATTTTCCGGAATATAAGCCATCAACAAACCATTTGAATCCAACAGGCACTTCACATAATTCACGACCTAAATCAGCAACGACTTTATCAATCATAGCGCTGGACACTAATGTTTTGCCAACGGCAACCTCTTCGTTCCACTCTGTACGATGACGATAAAGGTAATCAATACACACCGCGAGGAAATGGTTGGGATTCATCAAGCCTTGTGGGGTTACAATACCATGACGGTCATAATCAGGGTCATTACCAAAGGCAAGGTCATATTGATCTTTCAGTGCTAATAGTCCGGCCATCGCATAAGGGGATGAACAATCCATACGCACCACGCCATCTTTATCTAATGACATAAATTGGAAAGTAGGATCAATCGCTTCACTCACTAAGGTTAAGTCTAGGTTGTAGGCTTGCCCAATTTGACGCCAATAATCAATACCACTCCCACCGAGAGGATCCACACCTATTTTTAGCTTGGCTTTTTGAATCGCTTGCATATCAACAACATTAACAAGGTCATCAATATAAGGTTTCACCAAATCTACTTGCTTCAATAATGGGGATTGTTTGGCTTCTGTTATAGAAAGACGCTTAACACCGTTTAACCCTTCCGCAATCAGTTGATTAGCCCGATTTTCAATCGCTTGGGTTAACTCCCCCTCAGCAGGCCCACCATGGGTTGGGTTGTATTTGATCCCACCATCTTGAGGAGGGTTGTGCGATGGGGTAATCACAATACCGTCCGCTTTCGCCGTATGCTGAAGATTATGAGTCAAAATGGCATGGGAAATGCCCGGTGTTGGTGTATAGCCATTATTTTCTTGAATAATCACTTCAACACCATTGGCAATCAGAACTTCAAGTACACTGCTCAATGCTGGTTCTGATAGAGCATGAGTATCTTTCCCCACATAAATAGGGCCATTCGTTCCTTGCTCCGCTCGAATATCCACCACTGCTTGAGCAATGGCTAAAATATGATTTTCATTAAATGTCGCCTTATCGGCGCTACCCCGATGGCCTGATGTACCAAACTGAACTTGATGTTGCGGATTTTTTGGATCGGGTTGCAATAAGTAGTAGTTGGCCACAAGGGCGGGGATATTGTGCAAATCCTGCTGTTGTGCTTTTTGTCCTGCACGTGGGTGCATAGCCATAATGACATCCTATGTAAAATAACGACAAATAAAAAACCCCATAGTACGCTGTTTTAATTGCATATTATGAGGTTTCAATCAGACTTTTGGCCTTTGTTCTCTAAAAAGTCAAATAGATTGAGTCACTTTATCAATGATCTCGGTCGGAAAATTCATCCGAACCATAACTTGCTCAACCATTTGCTGTTTTCGGCTCGTGTTATTATTGGTAATCACCCAGAATGGCGTATGTGGGATAGCTTTAGGCTTCGTGGTTTGCCCATTAGCTAATAATGTTTGTTCATTATCCGCAAAATACACTCGTTTCCGCCCTTTAACCGACATGGCTTCAGAAAAACTTTCAGGATCGACACGATAGAGTGTAGAAAGCACTAAAATAAAACGATCAATCGCTTTTTTCAGATCAGCAAATTCATCTGAAATCAGTAAGGCACGCATCTCTTTGACGCTATCGATTTTCGTTTCTTGAGCGGCATCTTTACTCACAACTATACCTTTAGTCACCAGCACATCCGACGCTGGCTCTTGCATAGACTGTCTATCCACATTCAGCAAACGGCGCAGGATATCTGACGCGCTTTCACCAATATGTCGGGTTTGGCTAGCAATGTAACGGTATAGATCTTCATCAACCTCTATTGTTTTCATTCGCTTTTCACAATCTCAATGTTTAAACTCTGTGGGATTATAGCGAGATCTTTGCCGAGACTCTACGTTAAACCCATTACTATTAAGATAAAATGTCAGCACTGCTCAATTATAAACTCGAAGGTGAGGGTCACACCGTTGTTTTGATCCATGGCCTATTTGGGAGTTTGGATAATTTAGGATTATTAGCCCGAGACCTAAAAACAGATCACCAAGTATTAAGTATTGACTTACGTAACCATGGTCAATCTTTTCACTCGCCAGAACATAACTATGCATTAATGGCGCGAGATGTGGCTCGACTGCTTCAGCATCTTCAAATTTCTCAAGCCACCCTCATCGGCCACTCAATGGGTGGTAAGGTCGCCATGAAACTGGCCGATGTAGATCCAGAAGCCATTCAGAAATTAATCGTACTCGATATGGCTCCCATTGCTTATACGGTACGTCGACATGATAATGTTTTGGCAGGGTTAGACGCGATTCTAGAACAAAAACCCGCCTCCCGTAGTGAAGTCATGACGATTTTAGCCAAGCACATTCAGTTGGAAGGCGTACGTCAATTTCTCAGTAAATCGCTCATCAACCAAGACAGTGTAATGACTTGGCGCTTTAATGTGAAGGCAATAAAAGCTAACTATGAAAACATTCTCGGTTGGGAACCTATCCCGAAAAATAAGACGCCGACGCTCTTTATTAAAGGAGCCGATTCAGATTATTTAACCGCAGAACATCAAACAGCGATTCAACAACAATTTAGCCATGCCAAAGCGCATGTAATTGCTAATACAGGACATTGGTTACATGCCGAAAAACCCGCCGAAGTATTGCGAGCAATCCGAAAATTCATCGTTTAAGCCCATAAACCTTATAAAAACAAGGGGCAAATCAAAGCTCATGGGCTGATTAACTTTGACGAATAACAGTGGTATAGTTCGCGCAAGCAAATTGGTATAAAGGATAACCATGCTTTACGACTATATGAACATGCTCGAATCGATTGGGCTTGATCTACTTTTTGCGTCCATTTTTTTCTTCATTGGAATGGCAATAAAAGACGTATTGAAACAAGGTAATGTTCCGCCATTTGGCCGTCGTATCGTATGGCTGGTGCTATTTTTAGGTTGCGCGGGCTTTATTGCCAAAGGCCTTATTCAACTCAGTTGGGAAGGCTCAGGGCTGGGCTAATGACCTAGCATCACTCCCCATCAACCGATAACAATGTAAAGGTAAAGACTCTATGGCAAGTGTAGGTATCTTTTTTGGTAGCGATACAGGTAACACCGAAGCTATTGCAAAAATGATTCAAAAACAACTCGGTAAAAAACTGGTCCATGTCCAAGATATCGCCAAAAGTAGTAAAGAGGATATCGATAATTTCGATCTTCTGCTGCTAGGCATCCCTACTTGGTATTACGGTGAAGCTCAATGTGACTGGGATGATTTTTTCCCTGAGTTAGAAGCCATCGATTTTTCTACTAAATTGGTCGCCATTTTTGGTTGTGGAGATCAAGAAGACTATGCGGAATACTTCTGTGACGCGATGGGGACAGTACGTGACATCGTCGAAGCGAAAGGAGCAACAATCGTGGGTCATTGGCCGACAGAAGGCTACGAATTTGAAGCCTCAAAGGCATTAGTGGATGATAACCACTTTGTTGGTTTGTGTATTGATGAAGATCGCCAGCCAGAACTCACCGAGCAACGTGTTACAACTTGGGTAAACCAAGTTTATGAAGAAATGTGTCTCGCTGAGCTAGACGACTAAAAAATAGCCCTCTGAACTGAGGGCTATTTTTTACCTAAATTCACTTATCTTCCGTCACCTATTACCACAAAAGTTGCCCCAAAAATGGAGCAATCAACACAGTCACCATCCCTGCAATCATCATCACAACACTAGATACGACCCCTTCAGAGTTTCCTATTTGATAGGCTTTAGCCGTTCCTGCTCCGTGGGCCGAAGCCCCCAAACTCGCCCCTTTACCAAAACGAGAGCGAATCGACAGTACGGTTAATACGGTTTCCCCCACCGCCATACCAATGACGCCAGTTAACACCACAAATAGAGCCGTTAAGTCACTTTGTCCACCAATAGAACGCGTTGCCTCAACAGCAAAAGGCGTGGTGATCGAACGCATGGCTAAGCTGCGCTGTAGGAGTTCTGGCAATTCAAACCAGCGCGCAAGCAAAACGGTACTGCCCACCGCAACAACGACCGACACCAAAACCCCAACAGATAATGAAAGCCAATGGCGACCAATCAGCTTACGATTATCATAAACCGGGATAGCAAAGGCGACGGTGGCTGGGCCAAGTAGCCAGAGCAGCCAGTGAGATTCTTCCATATAGGCTTGATATGGGATACCTAACCCCATCACGATGACCACTAAGAGTAAAGGTGCAAGCAGAAGTGGCATTAATAATATCGAACGTTTACGTTGGTACAGCATTTTACTGCCGTAATAAAGAAGCAACGTTAAAATAAGGCAAGCGACGCCCAGTAACGATAGATGAATCGACATCTTATGCTCCCTTCACCGGATGGCTTTTGCGCCGAGCCCATTTTAATTCGAAACGATAGAGTTTATCGACAACCCAAGCGGTCACAGCGATCACCACAATGGTGCTAATCACTAAAACCAGCATAATACGTAGCCCTTGCTGACGCATTAGCGGCTGATAATTCACGACCGCAACTACCGCTGGAACAAAAAATAATAACATCTCCGCCAGCAGCCACGATGCACCTTTACGCAACCAATCCACCTTCACAACTCGGCTAAACACCAGTACCAGTAACAAAAGCATCCCCGTTAAGTTAGCTGGGATTGGAAGATGAAAACGATGTACCAAGTAATCGGCAATCAACCATATCAAGGCTAAAACCAAAATTTGACCTAAAGTCAGCAAACCATTTTCTATTTTTCTCATTCTATTATTCGATGTTTTTGTGAAATTAGTCACAGTATAGTAAGGTAACAAACCTGCATAAAATGACTTTTTATTATAAAAATCATTCCAAAATGGAATGTTTAGAACACCGAGGTCATCATGGACATTAAAGCGCTTCGATACTTTGTTGAACTCGTTAACCAACAAAGTTTTACCCGTGCATCAGAGCAGCTCTATGTAACACAACCCACCATCAGTAAAATGATTCGTAGCCTTGAGCTTGAAGTCGGCCAACCACTATTACATCGAGAAGGAAGGCGTTTTTGGCTCACCGAAGCAGGAGAAATTGTCTATCAACGTGCCGTAGAAATCCTCGCGCATCTAACTCAACTGAAGGCTGAATTGATAGACCTCAACCAATTACAGCGAGGTCAACTTCGATTAGGAATTCCCCCGATGGTTGGGCATCTCTATGCAGGGATCATTCGACAATACCGCCAAGCTTACCCGAATGTTGAGATGACAATCGTGGAATACGGAGGCCGAAAAATAGAACAAGCGATATTGAATGGCGAGATAGACGTCGCGGTCACCATGCTTTCTCCTCATGCTGAGCAAAACCTGAATACCTTAGTGCTGGATAGCTATCCCATCTATGCCGTTCTTCCCAATGTTTCTCCTTGGAAAGAGATGGTGAAAATGACTTGGGACAAGTTGAGAAATGAACCTTTCTATCTTTATACCAAAGAATTTAATTTAAGTGATTGTGTGCAGTCTCTCTGTCAACAACAAGGATTTACCCCACAAATTGCAGCACGCAGCAGCCAATGGGACTTTCTGGTTGCCCTTGTGAAAAGTGGAGTCGGTGTCGCCTTTTTGCCTGAACCCCTTTGCCAACGGATACAGAGCGAGGGGGTACTGATACGACCAATCACCCCAACAATTGATTGGCGACTTAGCGTAATTTGGCACGGTGAACGGTACGTGTCCCGTACCGCTGAAGCATGGATTGAACTGTGTGAGCAGTATCAGACATCAAGATAAAACATTGAGTACATAACTCTCATGAAGGCAGCATATCACCACCACTGGTGCGGTACTTGGGTCTTTTTCGAACGTATAACTTACGATGCACCTCGGAAACCACCGTTCCCTCTTTATCTTTAACATGGATAATAAATTCAGGAAAACATTTATCCCCATTAGCGGTGACGGCCAATATGTCATCTAACTGAGCTTGGGAAATCAAGAACTCAGCATAGAGATCGCTCTGGCCGGGTTTAATAAAATTAATGCTCGCTTCTTTATCCCACACATAATAGCGTTTACCTAAAATACCCATCAACATCAAAGAGTAAACGGGATCAGTAAGAGAGAAAATACTCCCACCATACTGGGATCGGTTGGCATTTTTATTCCACCAACGTAATTTTAACCGAAGCTTTGCTTCACGAAAGTCATCACTGATCGACTCTATTTTTATTCCAGCTCCCCAGAAAGGGGGCCAACTATTTAGTGCCCACTTCACAATATTCGGTTTATATAACATTTCCAGTGTTTTATTCATGCTATCCGTGCCTTAGACTCAAGAAACTCTCAGCCTCTTAGTAATAAAGGGTAGCTTTAGTTCAAGGTTGAGAAGTACAATGCAGTTAATGTTGCACAATTGTAACTGGTCTAATCAGATTTCACCGTGATTTGACACGACTTTATTAATAAAGACAGTAACCCTTTGAACTTCGTGGTTTATTGTTTTAACTCGGTGACCTATAATATTGAGCAATATTGACTTCTGTTTACGACGGCAGATCATCAACGGGAAAGTATATGTCAGACAATAACCAAGCGCTAAAGGATGCTGGTCTTAAAGTAACCCTTCCACGGCTAAAGATTTTAGAAGTATTGCAACAGCCAGAGTGCCAACATATTAGTGCTGAAGAGCTGTACAAAAAGCTGATTGATCTCGGGGAAGAGATCGGTCTTGCCACCGTTTATCGAGTTTTAAACCAATTTGATGATGCGGGCATTGTTACTCGCCACCACTTTGAAGGGGGCAAATCCGTCTTTGAGCTCTCGACTCAACATCATCATGATCACCTAGTCTGTCTCGATTGCGGTGAAGTGATTGAGTTTTCAGATGATATTATCGAACAGCGCCAAAAAGAGATTGCTGCTCGATACAATGTTAAATTAACCAATCACAGTCTCTATCTGTACGGTAAATGTGCTAACGGAAACTGTAAAACCGATCCTGATGCTCACAAAGTAAAGTAATCACATAAAAAAACCACCGCACGGTGGTTTTTTTATTACTCGTCATATCCAAGCGTTAAGCTAAAAGTAATCACGGATCAAGACTTCTGCAATTTGTACCGCATTCGTTGCTGCACCTTTACGTACATTATCTGCGACAACCCACAAGTTGATACCACTATGATGGCTAATATCATTACGGATACGTCCGACTAACACACCGTCTTTACCACCAGCATCACGCACTTGCGTTGGAAACTCCTCGCCTTGAAAAACCTCGATGCCATCCGTTTGATCCAATAACCTAATCACTTGTTCGGCATCAATCGGATGACTGGTTTCAATGTGTACAGCTTCAGCATGACCATAAAAAACCGGAACTCGCACACAAGTAGGGTTAACCATCAACGAAGGATCATTGAAGATTTTCTGGGTTTCCCACACCATCTTCATCTCTTCTTTGGTATAACCATTCTCCATAAATTGATCAATTTGTGGAATACAGTTAAAAGCAATTTGTTGACTGAATACTTGAGGATCTGCCGGAATACCATTCAGTAACTTAGCCGTTTGCCCTGCAAGTTCATCAATACCCGCTTTACCTGCACCAGAAACGGATTGATATGTGGTCACGTTAATACGTTCAATACCAACAGCATCATAGATCGGTTTTAAGGCCACCAACATCTGGATAGTTGAACAGTTCGGATTAGCAATAATGTTTCGATTACGAAACTCCGCAATGGCTTGTGGATTAACTTCTGGAACCACCAATGGAACGTCGTAGTCATAACGAAATTGTGAAGAGTTATCAATCACGACAACGCCTGCCTCAGCGGCAATCGGAGCCCAGTGTTCAGACAACTCTCCACCTGCAGAAAACAACGCAATATGAGCAAGAGACCAATCAAACTCTTCCACATTCTGTACGCGGACTGTCTTACCGTTAAAACGGTAGGTTTTACCTTCACTGCGCTCACTGGCTAGTAAAAATAATTCACCGACCGGAAACTGACGTTCTTGCAGAACTTCCAACATCGTTTCACCCACGGCTCCTGTTGCGCCAAAAATGGCAACATTAAATTCTTGGCTCATTCGTTACCTCTATATTAAAACCTAATTTCGCTAGTGGCTCGAGTTGACAAGATTCATCCCCCACGAGCCTGATTGCGCTATATTCTCGCCGATCCCAATACTGTTTACGCATTTGATCAAAGGCTCCGGGTTGCTGGATTTCTCGGCGAAACTGCGCATCATCACGTCGTACATCGTAAACCAATTGAGTTAAGTTCAGCAGCGTCGCTTCATCCCATCGTCGATTTAATGTCACTTCTGGAATAGGAGCAACAGGAAGCAAGCTTGAGGGGTTTGCCCAACATGCTTGCCCTAGAAACTCACTATAGCGATTAAACACCATCGTTGTACCACGCGCTTTGCCTTCTAAACCATAACCTGCGACATGTGGCGTTGCAAAGGCAAGCAATGGCAGTAACGACAAATCCACCTGGGGTTCAAACTCAAATACATCTAACGCCGCCGTAAATCCATCTTGCTGCTGCAAACGGGCTTTGAGCGCCTCGTTATCAACAACAGGACCACGGGCTGCATTAATTAAAATTTGATCACCACGCAACCGCTGTAGAACCGACTCATTAATCAAGTGGTGTGTCGGCCATTCACCTTCACGAGTAATCGGGGTGTGTAACGTAATCACATCCGCATTGTCTAATAGTATAGACAGCTCGGTAAACTCACGGCTATCCCCTTGAGCTTGTTTAGGAGGATCGTTAAGAAGTACCTTAATACCCAAGCCCGTTAAACATTCAGCTAAGTAACTCCCAACTTGGCCTGCACCAATAATGCCTACGGTTTTATCCAATACCGAGAAACCTTGCTGCTGAGCAAGTACCATCAAAACACTAAACACATACTCGGCAACCCCAACTTTATTACAACCAGGGGCGGCGGTAAAAAAGATGCCCCGCTCAGCCAATAAGGCTTGGTCTACATGATCCGTACCTGCGGTTGCCGTACCAACGAACGTTAATCGGTTCGCTTTAGCAAGTAAGCGCTCATCCACTTTTGTCACAGAGCGGATCATCAAAGCATCAATATCGATTAAATCGTCAGCGGTAAGTGTTCGCCCAGGTTTTAAAATCACCTCACCAAGCTGACCAAATAACGACTCAGCATAAGGCATATTTTCATCAATCAATATTTTCATAGCAGGTTCACACAAGTTATTTTTGAGGAATAAAGGGGAACAATGAGAAGATAGCTCAACTCACCAAGACGCGCCGTCTGTTTGGCAAGCATTGTGCAGAAAAGCGTTCACTGTGTCGAGAATAAAAATACCCGGTACCAATTGGCTACCGGGTGAATATCCAGAACAAAAGGATCCTGTCCCGCTCTCCAGGGGACAGAGTCTGCGTCTGTTTGATCGGTGATACCGATCGGTTCTGGAAACCTTTTTACCTTACGGTATTTAGTAATTACGCTGAGTACTTTTTAATCACCAGCGTGGCGTTCGTTCCACCAAATCCAAAGCTATTAGACATAACCGTTGTTAATGGCTGCTCCCGCATTTCAGTCACAATATCTAAGCCTTGAGCGGCGTCATCTAATGTTTCAATATTAATGCTTGGAGCAATAAAATTATGATGCAGCATTAAGGTAGAATAGATAGCTTCATGAACGCCCGCCGCACCAAGAGCATGACCCGTCATGGCTTTTGTGGCAGAAATGGCTGGGCTGTTACCCGCAAAGACTTCTTGAATCGCACCTAACTCCTTCACATCACCAACCGGTGTTGAAGTACCATGGGTGTTCACATAATCCACACGATCAACATGTTGCATCGCCATTTTCATACAACGAGCCGCACCTTCACCAGAAGGGGCCACCATGTCATAGCCGTCAGATGTCGCACCATACCCCACGATTTCACCATATATTTTGGCACCACGAGCTAAAGCGTGTTCTAACTCTTCAATCACTAACATGCCACCGCCACCAGAGATAACGAAACCGTCACGGTCGGCATCATAAGTACGTGATGCTTGATCTGGTGTATCATTATATTTTGTTGATAGTGCGCCCATCGCATCAAACATCATGGTCAAAGACCAATCTAACTCTTCACCCCCCCCCGCAAAAACGATGTCCTGTTTCCCCAATTGGATCAGTTCCATCGCATTACCAATACAGTGAGCAGAAGTGGCACATGCCGAACTGATAGAATAATTCACACCGCGGATTTTAAATGGAGTCGCCAGACACGCAGAAACGGTCGAAGACATCGTACGTGGGACCATATAAGGCCCAATACGTTTCACGCCTTTTTCACGTAGTGTATCAACAGCCACCACTTGGTTTAATGATGATGCGCCACCGGAACCAGCAATAATCCCAGTACGATCATTAGAAACTTGTTCTGGCGTCAACCCTGCATCTGCAATGGCTTGTTCCATGGATAAATAAGCATACGCAGCGGCATCGCCCATAAAACGCATTTGTTTGCGATCAATATGTTCCGCAGGATTAATTTTCAGATTGCCCCACACTTGAGAACGTAAGCCTTGCTCTTTAAATTGCTCAGAAGCAGTAATGCCTGATTTGCCAGCTTTCAGAGATGCTAAAACTTCTTGGACGTTGTTACCGATACTGGAAACAATACCCATACCAGTGATTACGACTCGTTTCATGTAACATTCCTATAATTCAAAATTTCTCGTTAGATAATAACGAAGATAAGTAACAAAAGTGGTCAGCTTTCCTATAAATCCGTACAATCTTGCCTTATTCAACGCATATTTCCTAGAACTCATCGATTATGACTTCCATTACTCATGCACAATTAGCTTGGAATGACGCAGGAACACCTGTTTCAGACCAATTTGACGACGTCTATTTTTCTAATACTAATGGATTAGAAGAGACTCGTTACGTTTTTCTTGAAAAAAATCATCTCCCACAAAGATGGCATGAGTATGACCAACGCCGTTTTGTTATCGCAGAAACAGGATTTGGAACTGGACTCAACTTCCTTGCGGCTTGGCAGTGGTTTGATCAGTTTTTACAGCAATCCCCTGATTCTACGCTAAAAACATTGCATTTTATCAGTTTTGAAAAGTATCCACTCAACAAAGCCGATTTGATCAAAGCACATCAATCTTGGCCAGAACTGGCCGAGTATGCTCAGCAATTACAAGAGCATTACCCAATTGCCGTTCCTGAATGCCATCGCATTCTATTAGCTGGCGGAACCGTAACGCTTGATTTGTGGTTCGGGGATATTAAAGATTGCATGCCCAAGGTGCCAGTTCCGCCACAAGGATTGGTTGATGCTTGGTTTCTTGATGGATTTGCGCCCAGTAAAAACCCTGAAATGTGGAATCAAAATCTGTTTAACGGCATGAGCCAATTAGCCAAACAAGGGGCTACGTGTGCGACTTTTACCGCCGCGGGATTTGTTCGCAGAGGCCTTATCGAAGCCGGATTTGACATGAAAAAGGTCAAGGGTTTTGGTACAAAACGAGAAATGATTACTGGCCATCTGGCATCCAAAACCCCATACACCAATATTCACCCTTGCTATCACAGAGAAAAAGTCACCAACCTTAAAGAGGTGGCCATTATTGGTGGCGGTATTGCCAGTGCAACCCTGGCTTACGCACTTTCTCTACGCGGCGTTCCTGTAACCTTATACTGCGCAGATACCACCCCCGCAGATGGAGCATCCGGTAATCGACAAGGTGCGGTTTACCCTCTACTCAATAGTGAACACAGCAGTGTATCTCGTGTCTTTGCCCCAGCATTTCTTTTCACTCGTCAAATCGTTAAACAGATAGCACAACACTGTCCGTTTGAGCATGATTGGTGTGGGGTGACTCAGTTAATGTGGGATGCCCGATCCACTGATAAGCTCACCCGTATGTTGCAAGGCCATTTTCCTGATGCGCTGGTTCAGTTTCTCACTCAAGAGCAAACTCAAGAAAAAATAGGCTTACCGATTGATATGCCTAGCCTTTATTACTCACTTGGTGGCTGGTTATCCCCGGCAGAGTTCACCACAGCATTGTTGACATTATTACAAGAAGAAGGAACATTAACCGCCTATTTCGAACAACCAATTAATAAATTAACTTGGTTGGAAAACCAACAGTGTTGGCAATTAGACAGTGATGGCCAATCATTTCAACATCAATGTGTGGTCATTGCTAATGGTCATCAATTTGATCAATTCGAGCAGACCCGATTCATTCCTTTAGGTAAAGTGAAAGGCCAAGTGAGCCACGTGCCTACAAATTCAACCTTAAACTCACTTCATTCGGTGCTTTGTTATGACGGTTATATGACCCCCAATAGCCCTACTCACAACACTCATTGCCTTGGCGCAAGTTACGACCGACAATCGTTAGACCGTCTTTTTGACCCTCAGGCACAGCAAGAGAATGCTCAGCGCTTAACGCGTTGTATTCCCAACCAACCTTGGCCTAAACGGGTAGAGGTGTCAGGTAATCAATCTCGGCAAGGCATCCGCTGTGTTAGCCGAGATCATCTACCTTTTGTTGGCAATATCGGTCAACGTGACCAAATTATTGAGCAGTACTCAGATTTACCTCAACAGTCCCCAGAACAAATCTCTCCCGTTTCAAATTATCCGCATTTATATGGATTACTGGGCTTGGGCTCTCGGGGGTTAAGCTCTGCCCCTTTAATGGCTGAAGTTCTGGCATCACAAATCTGTGGGGATCCGCTTCCCCTTGCTGTTGATGTGCTTGAAACGCTGCATCCAAGTCGGATGTGGATCCGCAAACTGAAAAAAGGCAAGTTACTCAGCCAATAGAATAGCACTCTGTACCATGGCTTTTGAGTGATGTAAAAACGCCTCGTAATGACGAGGCGTTTGAGAGCATTCAATCAATAAATCATTTTATTTCGCTAATTGAGCGACGACTTCTTGAACTTGGGCCGCCAGTTCTGGGTTTGTAACCTTACCCAACTCTTGGTCAAAGTTATCATAGAAGCTGGCAATAGAGAGCGAGGCTTTAACATTACCACCAAAAAATGGCGCAGAACCTATCGCTGCAGCTAATACGGATTTCGCTCCGCCCGGGCCTGGTGAAGTAGCTAAATAAACCGCAGGTTTATCTTTAAAGACATTACGGTCGATTCGTGTTGCCCAGTCAAATAAGTTTTTATACGCCGCTGGGTGGTGGCCATTATGCTCAGCAAATGAAATAACAAAGGCATCCGCTTGCGCTAAATCATTCAAGAAAGCTTGAGCGCCTTCAGCTTGACCGATTTCTTTTTCTACATCTTCACTAAACATAGGCACTGAATACTGGCTAATATCCAGTACTTGAACATCGGCACCGTCAATCAAACCAGCCGCGTAAGTTGCCAACGCTTTATTGATTGATGTTGAGCTGGTACTTGCGCCAAATGCGATAACTTTCATTGTGATAACCTCACCGTTCCTAAGATAACAATTAGAATAAACATCCATCATGCAAGTCGCAAGTCGCAAGTCGTAAAATCAAATGGGGTTATTCAAATATTTTGAACAAGTCGCAATCATCGACACTTCCCCTTGCGTTATTTTTTCTTCAATGGCTCACTGCAACGGAATTTTAAACTTGCGCGACCAGTTGTTGCCAAAGTTCAATAACAATCGCTCTATCCGCCGGTGATAACTCTGAACGTGCCGCCGTTAAGCTCTGTTCGATTCGCGTTTTAAATTCAGTCAAATCATCAATCCCCTCTTCTTCGCAAGCCGCAGCAGAGAGTGAAATATGACCGCGCAAATACCCCCCAGCAAACAGCTCATCATCAGAGGCGGACTCAATACGCGTATCAATCAAATTCAGCCATTTTTCTTCAAATTCAATAATCATCTTTTACTCATTATTTCACTATAAATTGGTCAGGGCTTAAAGGTGGCCTAGCATAGTGCTGGCGCAAGGCATCCGATAACCGTTTCACTCGCAAGGGTAACCCTTGTTTTAACAGTGCTAGCACCTGTTGATGCACTTTATGCATAAAGGCTAATCGATCTGGCTCAATATCACCATTTAGGTTGTCACAACTGACGGTAAATGGAAAACCCGCACTTTGTGCAAAAATCCATTCATAAGCTTGAGGGCGAATTTCGACGCGTTCAAACTCCGCCTGCACTTCCGCCGACCGCCCATCAGGCTCATACCAATAGCCAAAATCTTCCAGTAACCGTCGTTGAGGCCCAGCAACACACCAGTGTGCAATCTCATGCAAAGCCGAGGCATAGAAACCCCGAGCAAAAATAATTCGGTGATAAGGCGTTTGCTCATTCGCAGGTAAATAAATCGGCTCCTCACCCCCTAATTCTAATTGGGTCTGATAATCAGTAAAAAAAGTCTGGTTAAAAATGGTGATGAGATCCTGATATTGATGTGTCATGGGTACTTGCCTCTCCCCTCTCATTAACGAAAGGCATTCTCTCGGTTTTTTATCACGGGGTAAAGAGCTACCCTGACAATCGGCCTGTAAATGAATCAACACTCTCTGACATGACACTCACTCACGCCCACCCATTCGGTCTAATAATTAGTTTAAGTAATCTATCCGTGACTTCATCTATATAAAAACTCATTCGCCAACCTGAAAAATTCCTCTTACACTCTCGCTTTCTCAAGCTTCAGATGAATAGGTAAGGTGTACCAACATGTTATTGAGCGTTCTGTATATTATTGGTATTACGGCGGAAGCAATGACTGGCGCACTCAGTGCGGGTCGCCGTAAAATGGACTGGTTTGGCGTTATGTTGGTTGCCAGTGCCACCGCGATTGGTGGTGGCACCGTGCGTGATATTTTACTTGGTCACTACCCATTAGGCTGGGTAAAAAACCCAGAATTCCTTGCAATTACTTGCCTAGCTGGCGTATTAACCACTGGGGTTTATCGCTGGGTCATTAAACTAAAAGGGTTATTTATTCGCTTAGACGCACTAGGGCTGATTGTATTTAGCATCATTGGTACTAAAGTCGCGCTAGGTATGGGACATCATGTGATGATCTGCATGGTGGCCGCATTAGTCACTGGCGTCTTTGGTGGCTTATTACGAGACTTAATCTGCCGCCAAACCCCTTTGGTTTTGCATGATGAACTGTACGCTTCAGTCACACTCGTCGCATCAGGACTCTATCTGACATTACTTGAGCTGGGGGTCAGTGAGATAACCAATACGATTACCACCTTAGTCGTCGGCTATCTTTTACGTATGGCTGCGGTTCGATTTAAGTGGCGTTTACCTTCTTTCCATTTGGTTGAAACCGATAAACCGCTGCATTAATTCTCTTTTCCTAACAAAAAAACCTCACATCCGATACAAGATATGAGGTTTTGCTAAACGGAAAACCTTACAGTATTGGTGTTTCCGTATGGACACCGTGGTTCTGACCTCGATGACGCAGTAAATGGTCCATCAATACAATCGCTAACATCGCTTCAGCAATTGGTACCGCACGAATACCCACGCAAGGATCATGACGACCTTTGGTGATCAACTGAGTCGCCTCCCCCTCTCGGGTAATGGTTTCACCAGGAACGGTAATGCTTGAGGTCGGCTTTAGGGCAATGTTTGCCACTATGTTTTGCCCAGACGAAATACCGCCTAAGATACCCCCTGCATGATTGCTAGCAAAGCCTTGAGGAGTAAGTGGGTCTCGGTGTTCGCTGCCTTTTTGACGTACAACCTCAAAACCATCACCAATTTCAACCCCTTTTACGGCATTGATACTCATGAGAGCGTGTGCAATATCCGCGTCTAAACGGTCAAACACGGGTTCGCCCAAACCAACCGGAACTTGAGTCGCCACCACTTGAATTTTAGCCCCAATGGAGTCACCCTCTTTTTTCAACTCACGAATCAGTTGATCAAACGCATCCACCTTATCAGCATCAGGGCAGAAAAAGGCATTGTTCTCAATTTCATTCCAATCGACTTTCTCTATCGAGACATCCCCCATTTGCGACAAATATGCTCGAATTTCAATACCAAATTCTTGTTTGAGATATTTCTTAGCAATTCCCCCAGCGGCAACACGCATCGCCGTTTCCCGAGCAGAAGAGCGGCCACCACCTCGGTAGTCACGCAAACCATACTTTTGGTGATAAGTATAATCGGCATGACCGGGGCGGAATTTATCTTTAATTTCCGAGTAGTCTTTTGAGCGTTGGTCGGTATTTTCAATTAACAGACCAATCGAAGTGCCCGTTGTTTTTCCCTCAAACACTCCGGACAAAATTTTCACTTCATCCGGCTCACGTCGCTGTGTGGTATAGCGCGAGGTTCCAGGGCGGCGGCGATCTAAATCAACTTGTAGATCGGCGGCGCTAATTTCCAAACCTGGAGGGCATCCATCAACGATACATCCTAGTGCGATACCGTGACTTTCTCCGAATGTGGTCACTCGGAAATGTTGTCCGATACTGTTTCCTGCCATTGTTTCCTCATACTCGCTTACGTTGAGCGTGTGGTTTCGCCCATCGCATTCATGACTATTATTCGTAGAATCATACTCGCTTGATTAACGAATGATGTAAAGCCCCTATCGCGCACTAATTTCTAGCGGAGACCAAAGCGCCGGCACGAAGCCGGCGCTTAATGGCGATTCAATGATCAATCGCGGTACAGTGCAAACTCATCCGCACACGCCACTAACTGCTCACGGGTTAATAAAAAGACACCATGCCCGCCATTTTCAAATTCCAGCCAAGTAAATGGAATATCTGGGTATTGTTCCATCAAATGAACCATCGAATTACCAACCTCACACACCAAAATACCTTGTTCGGTCAGGTAACGAGGAGCATTGGCTAAAATACGGCGAACCAATTTAAGCCCGTCAGTTCCAGCGGCTAATCCCAGCTCGGGTTCATGCTTGAACTCCTCAGGTAAACTATTCATATCTTCTTGATCCACATAAGGTGGATTAGTCACGATGATATTGTAGTGCTCTTGAGGTAAATCTCGGAACAGATCGGAACGAATAGGGAAGACTTGCTGCTCTAAACCATGATCCTGAATATTTTGCTCAGCCACTTGTAGCGCATCCGTCGAAATATCAATCGCATCGACTTCTGCATCAGGAAAAGCATAAGCACAAGCAATGGCAATGCAGCCACTTCCGGTACACAAATCCATAATTCGAGTCGGTTCTTCCACTAACCAAGGCGCAAATTCAGCTTGAATTATCTCGCCAATTGGAGAACGAGGCACCAATACACGCTCATCAACAAAAAACTCTAGCCCACAAAACCATGCTTTATGGGTTAAATACGCTACTGGAGTCCGATCATTAATGCGTTTCACCACTCGCTCAACCACGCGTAAACGTTCGCTGCCTGTTAAGCGTGAACTCAGGACATGAGGAGGCACATCAATCGGTAAGTAGAGCGTCGGTAAAATAAGTTGAACCGCTTCATCCCAAGCGTTATCAGTTCCGTGACCATAAAAGAGTTTCGCGGCGTTGAAGCGACTCACCGTCCAACGAATCATATCTTGAAGCGTATACAGTTCAGAAACTGCTTCATCTACAAAAATCTTATCCAAAATTGCCTCCGAAAAGCGCTACAATACTGCCAATTCCGATTCATAACCGATTATTTACCCAACATGAACAAAAAACACACCGATTTCAATCCAAACGCTGATCTCGATGCTGATGATTTTTCTCTGTTTCAGGATGCAGTAAAAGGCGTAAAAAAGTTTGCGCAGGATACCATAGTCCAGCTACCAAACAGAAACCCCAAACAAAAAGAAATCCGCCGAACCTCACGCGAAGCTAGTGATAACGATTTTTACTTTTCTGACGAATTTGTACCAATGCTGAGTGAAGAAGGGCCAACCCGTTACGCTCGTAGTGACGTTTCAAAGTATGAAGTCAAGAAGTTGCGCCGTGGCGTATATGTCCCCGATGTTTTTCTTGATATGCATGGCATGACTCAGCTCGAAGCCAAGCGGGAACTGGGAGCAATGATAGCTTACTGCCTAAAAGAAAACGTACACTGTGCTTGTGTTCAACATGGTATAGGTAAGCATATTCTTAAACAAAAGGTGCCACTGTGGTTAGCTCAGCACCCTGATGTGTTGGCTTTTCACCAAGCACCATTAGAGTTTGGTGGCAATGGGGCATTATTAATTCTCTTGTCTATTCCAGAAAAATAGCCCCAGTCTCATCAATAACGCATATCCGGTGGAATAGGCAGATTATCTTCTTTAAGCACCGGACGCTCTCCCCCTTTACGCCGATATTGCTTAAGCTGAAAAACATATGCGAGCACTTGTGCTACCGCCATAAACAGGCCATCAGGGATCTCTTGCTCTAACTCCGTTGTATGATAAAGCGCACGAGCGAGAGGAGGAGCTGGAACAATCATGATATCGTGCTCACGAGCGACTTCTCGAATCTTTAACGCCAGAAAGTCCCCACCTTTCGCCACCACAACGGGTGCACGGTCAGTCTCTTGCTTATAACGTAAAGCCACAGAAAAGTGTTCTGGGTTGGTGATAATGACGTCTGCTTGAGGAATATCAGCCATCATACGCCGCTGAGCCGCTTCCCTCTGCAGCATCCGAATCCGTCCTTTCACCTCAGGTTTCCCTTCGGTATCTTTATATTCATCTTTAACTTCTTGTTTGGTCATTTTGAGCTTTTCAGCGTGTTGCCAAATCTGAAAAGGCACATCAATCGCCACAACCACCAATAAAGAGCAGCTAATGAGCAAAACGAAGTTCAGCAAAATATCTAAAGCGTGGAATAAATTCTGAGGAAACACATCCAAACTTAACTGGAAGAGATCGCTCTTTGAGGCATCAACTAAATAAAAGGCCACCCCCGCCACCAGCAGCACTTTTAAAATCGATTTGACCAATTCCACCCAACTTTGTAGGCCAAACATCCGTTTAATACCACTCAACGGGTTGAGTTTAGAAAACTTAGGCATTGCCGCTTCCGCAGAAAAGTTCACACCGCCAACCCCTGCTGCTCCAAATAATGCGGCCACAAAAAGCGTGATCAAAATCAGCATTAATGGCAACAATAACCCCACGAAGGTTCCCGCAATAATTTCAAACAACTTACTGCTATCAAAAATCTCTTCGCGGCTGAGTGAAAATAAGCGCTCCATCATGCTATATAAGCCTCGCGCTAATCGATCACCAAACCACATCAGTGATACCGCCCCTACCACTAATACAGAAACCGAGGCCAACTCTTTTGAGCGCGCAACTTGGCCTTTTTCTTTCGCCTGTTGCAACCGTCGGGGGGTGGCCTGTTCGGTCCTTTCTTGTCCGTCAGAATCTGCCATCGTCGCCTCCTAACAATTTAAGCGAATCAAGCGGCAAAGTTGCTGTTCACCGTCTGACCAGAAGAGTTCATAGTGAGTAAATAAACCGCCTACGATATACCAACAAAGCAATAAACCGACCAATAATGCAAAAGCAAAACCAAGTGAAAAAATGTTCAGCTGAGGGGCTGCCCGTGTCATCACCCCAAAAGAAAGGTTTACGGTAAGCAGGGCGATAATGCCAGACAAGGCCATATTCAACGCCACTTTAAACATGATACCAAGCCACAGTGCCAACTCCCGAAAATCCACACTTGTCAGTGAGCCACTGCCGATGGGTAAACTTTTAAAACTCATCACCACTAATTGGATCATCTGTAGATGACCATCGGTCGCCAAAAAAAACATGGTCGCCAGAAACATAAACAGTTGACCCAATAAAGGCGTATTTTGACCGTTAGCCGGATCAACCATCGATGCAAAGCCTAAACTAGCTTGCATACCGAGAATTTGCCCCAAAATAACAAAAGATTGGATCAAAAATTGTGTCACCATCCCCATAGCAACACCAATGATTAACTGCTCTAAAGTCGTTAAAAAACCTTGAAAAGAGAGAAGCGGGACTTCCTCTGAAATTTCAGGAATAGCGGGCATGACGGCGAAGGTAATCGCTAAAGCGAGATAAAGACGAATTCGGGGAGAAACGAACCGAGCCCCCGTGACAGACATCACCATTAACATGGCCGAAATTCGGGTAAAAGGCCAAAAATAGTGAGCAATAAAATCCAGCACCACACTCGTCGGGTATTCCATCAATACTCCTAATAGAGAACCTGTGGTAAACGCTCAACCATGGCTAAGAAAAATTCCATCAACATCTGTGTCATCCAGTGAGCAAACATCATTAACGCCAGAAGTGTCACAATAAGACGCGGCAAAAAACTCAGAGTTTGTTCGTTAATCGATGTAGCGGCTTGAAAAATGGCCACGACTAAACCAATCAGTAAGCTAGGAACTATGATGGCACACACCATAATAAGTACCATCCACAGCGACTCACGAAACAGCTCAACAAACAGTTCAGGTGTCATCGGCTTCTCCCGCTACAAGGCAAAACTGCCTGCCAAGGTGGATAAAATGAGATTCCAACCATCGACTAAGACAAAAAGCATCAACTTAAAAGGCAATGAGACAATCATAGGAGAGAGCATCATCATCCCCATAGCCATCAAAACTGACGCTACAACTAAATCAATAATTAAAAAAGGCAAGAACAGCATAAAGCCAATTTGAAAAGCCGTTTTGAGTTCTGAAGTAATAAACGCAGGTATTAAAACAGCCATCGAAACGTCTTCAGGGCTTTGAACATCTGAGCCAGCAATATGCACGAATGTTTCCAAATCTTTAATGCGTGTTTGCTTGAGCATAAAAGCTTTCATTGGGTCTTGAGCTAAATCAAAAGCCTGACGCGCAGAGATCTGTTCATTAAGATAAGGCTGAATCGCTTGATCGTTTATCTGATTCAGTACCGGGGACATAATGAAGAAGGTCAGAAA
Source organism: Vibrio cincinnatiensis DSM 19608 (assembly GCF_900167345.1). Taxonomy (GTDB): domain Bacteria; phylum Pseudomonadota; class Gammaproteobacteria; order Enterobacterales; family Vibrionaceae; genus Vibrio; species Vibrio cincinnatiensis. The sequence goes on from NZ_FUXB01000004.1 coordinate 112,965, forward strand.
TATCGCTATCCCAATAATAACCTGATTCGATGGGGTTTGTTGTAAGCCCATGGCTTGGCGCAAAATCGACATGACAACCACAATTCGAGTAAAAGAGGTCATCAAGATAACCATGGCTGGTAAAAAACCAAGCATGGTCATCAAGGCTAAAATTTGCAAGTTGACCGAATAATCTTCACTACCATCAGAATTCGTTGTCATGGTAAAGGCAGGAATTCCACCGCCTCCACTACGGCTTGTGAGTGCTAAGGATCTCGATGCTCCCTGCTCTTGTTCCATAACACTCACCGTTACCCCACGATCTGCAAGGGTGTTGGCTGGAATGGGTGTCTCCAACGTTTGCTGCGCACTCGCTAAAGAAGGCCAGAGAAAAATCACTGAGCAAACCAACATTATCACCCAAGATAATGGCATAGAGAAAAAAGTATATCGGCGATTATTTATCATGTTTTTTCAGTAACTGAGTCAGTTGATTAGTGAATGAGCCTTCATCGTTAACATCTTGCGAGAGCGGCGTATCCAACTTCGAGATTAATTGAATCGATTGAGCGGTGACCCCAATCAAAAACTGCTCTTTCCCCACTTGAACAACCAGTAATCGTTCTTTTGTGCCAATAGGTAATTGGCGAATGACCTGAAAGCCTTTTTGCTGACCAAAGCTTGGCACGCGCATACGCTTGAGTAACCAAGCTAAAAATAAAATCAGCACAACAACGAATAAAAGCGACCCAAAGGTGGTCGCTATATCCAATGAAGCCGCCTCTGCCGCCCAAGTAGGGAATGAGACGAACAATAAACTTATGAGCTTTTTCATAAGTTATCTCAGTTTCTTAATTCGTTCCGTTTGGCTGATCACATCCGTCAGGCGAATACCGAACTTATCGTTGACCACTACAACTTCTCCATGAGCAATCAAGGTGCCATTAACCATCACATCTAATGACTCGCCCGCAATACGATCCAACTCGACCACTGAACCTTGGTTTAATTGCAATAAGTTACGAATACTGATTTTAGAGCGTCCGACTTCCATCGAGATGGTCACGGGAATATCCATAATGGTATCGAGTTTACGACGTTCATCATCGGTAATGGGTGGCGCTGTATCCCTTAACTCATCCAACGGAGCCGCTAATACCTCATCAACATCGATTTCAGGGGCGTTAGGGTCTTCTCCAAGAGCGGCAGCCCACTCATCTGCCAGCTTTTGATCATCTGATTTTGACATCTTCGCTACCTATTTTTTTAATCTTGTACTTGTTCGTCATCTTCCAGTTCATCGTTCTCTAATTCGGCAATAATATCTTTGCCCAAGAACGCAAGATCGGTTTTTACCACATCTGGACGGCGGATTTTTTCTGAAATTTGTACCGCCAGCTTTTCACCGGATCGGCCCATTTTTACTCGATAAGTGGGCAAGTCTTCCACAAACATTATCGCATGCTCAGGCATATTAATCGGGATAATATCACCTGCTTGTAATTCCATTAGATCGCGTAGGGCAATATCTTGTTCTAATAAGTTAACGCGAAAATTAATGGGGACATCCATAATTTCTTCCCGAAGTGCGGAACTCCAACGCACATCGGTTTCCATTTTATCCGACTGAACCCCTGCATCAAGCAGTTCCCGGATCGGTTCAACCATCGAATAAGGCATGACCATATGAAAATCGCCACCACCACCATCCACTTCAATATGAAATGAACAGACCACAATCACTTCGGTTGGGCTGACGATATTAGCCATACTTGGGTTCACTTCAGAATCCAAATACTCAAACTCAACCCCCATCACCGGAGACCAAGCTTCTTTATAGTCAGTAAAGACGATTTTTAATAATAGTTGAATGACTCGGCGTTCAGTAGGCGTAAATTCCCGCCCTTCAATTCGAGCATGATAACGACCATCGCCACCAAAGAAGTTCTCCACCAAAATAAAGACTAACCGAGCTTCCATTGTGACAAGCGCGGTACCTTTAAGAGGGCGAAAACGAACCATGTTTAAACTGGTGGGGACATACAAGGTATTTTGGTATTCACCAAACTTCATCATTTGTACGCCATTGATCGAAACTTCTGCGGTTTTGCGAAGCATATTAAATAAACTAATGCGCATATGCCGAGCAAAACGTTCATTAATCAGCTCTAAAGTCGGCATCCGACCGCGAACAATGCGATCTTGTGATGAAAAATCAAACGAGACAGCCCCCGCATCAGCGGAATCTAACTCATCTTCGCCTTCATCGACACTGTCTACGCCATGAAGCAGCGCATCAATTTCGTCTTGACTTAATAAATCAGTCACGTACTCACCTATTGCATTACAAAGTCAGTAAAGAGCACTCGTTCTATCACAGGCTCCCCCACTACTTGTATCATTGCGGCTTTGATATCTTCCGTTGCTTTATCTCGTAATTCCGTTCGACCAGATGTCGTTCTCAATTGCTCAACCGTTGCAGAGGCAAAGGTTGCTAGCAGTGTACTTTCCACCAAGGGGGAGTGATAACGAGCTAAATTCTCATTTTTACTACCACGAACCATCAGCTGTACTTTCACTTGTACCATTCGCCCACGGTTTTCTCCACTGACATTGAAAACAAAAGGCTGAGCTATATTGACATAAGACACAGGATCAAGAGTGGCGCGTTCCTGAGATCTTACTGCGTCTCTAGGTTCAGAACTCCCTGACCCCATAAAGAAAAAAGCGCCCCCGGCAATCAATAGTAAGACAAAAACGCCCCCGGCAATGATAAACAGTTTCTTTTTACTTTTTGGTGCATTCTCATCAGTAGCCATAACTTACTCTATGCGGTTATTTTCTTATTAGTTTAAGCGTAATAGCTGATTCCATCACGCTTTGTTGTCACATTCAAATCAAGTTTGATGTCAGACTCAATATTTTCGTCACTCCCCAAAGGATCACGGCCGCCAGTACCTCTAGATTCGCTGTCATTTGCAGAGTAGCGTTGCTGCTGACCAGCATTTTGTTGCTGTACTGAAGTATCCGCTAGCTGAACACCTTGTTGAGCTAACATCTCCCTTAAACGAGGCATAGACTGCTCTAACACATCACGTGCCTGAGCATTAGAAACCGTAAATTGTACACTGGTTCCATCACTATGTATGTTCATTCTAATGTGTAAACGACCCAGTTCTGGGGGATCAAGACGAATATCAATGTTCTTGAGGTTTTTCGACATCATCATCTGCACTCGTTCGGCCATTTCATCCGCCACCGCGCCGTTATTCAGCGCTAAAGGTAATGGTTGCCCTTGAACGGATACCGATTCACTACGCAGCCCCGCAGATTGCGCCGTTGTCGATTGCCCTGCCGCACTGGCTAATTGCTGAGCCAAGAGATGCTCGTTCCCCGCGTCTGAGTTGAGAGGCTCTTTCTCTTTTCCAAGAAGTACACTGCCATTTAATGACACTTTTAATACATTTGAGTCCATCACGGGAGTCGATGGTACTGTTGTAAAAGGAGCTTCAGTCACCGTCGCGGATACACTCGCCTGATTAGTGATGGGTTGAGATGCCCCCGCCATCGCAGCGTATGAGGACTGACCATTTGGACCAACAGACTTACTCGGTTCATGACGAACATGTGCATCCCCTTGAGTGAATGGGGTTACATGTTCTGTCTGCGCTCCGGCTGCCATCAACACTGTCTCCCCCTCTTCTTCTGGCTGGGGTTGTTCATTTTGTGATGCTGCGTGTTGATCTTGCGTACGAATGTTCGATTGTCCGTCAACCCACTGAATCACTGGCTCTCCTGACTCGTCAATAACTTGATCAGAAAATTCAATCTTTGAATGAGTTAAGTCTGATTGATTGAAAGCGGTTTCGAGGTTATCCCAAGTAGAAAATTCCGGATCCTCTAGTGATGCGTTATCTTGTCTATCTACAACCGCAACATCAATCAGTGCACTTTCTTCCTTGGGCAAATTCTTGCCGCTTGGATTCGTTAACAACGTTTGATTTGCTTGCTGCAACCGACCTAACAATTCATCGCCCTGATTCATCACTTGTGCAGTCGTGATAGAAGGTTCCTGATTCGCTTCATGGTCCAAAGTAGAGAGCGACACCATATCAACATGCTTCGAATGAGCTATCGGCTCCCCATCTTGAGCCTCTGGCATCACTGGCTCCGCCTCAAGATCACGGCTATCAAGCAACTCGGTGGGAATCTCTTCTGACTTCGCAGATAAAGCCGCCAAGTCAGCGCTATCTGACTCCGTTTCTGATTGAGAATGAAACAGAAGTGCGGTTAATTTATCTAAAAACCCGCTCACCTCTCCAGTTTCGCCCTCTCTTGAGGTATTTTTTGAGTTAGCATTGGTTGCGCCACTCACACTGGAGATGGGCTTGCTATCAACTGAAGAGATTGGATTGATATTCATATTCACACCGCTCGCATTGTATTTAATACCTAAAAGCTCTGCTTGGCCTTGACGACATCTAGGATTAGAACTTTAAATTATGCAATAAATGAGCCAAAACAAGGCGATGAAAAAACTAACGAGAACTAGAACGAAGACGTTGGCGATTAAAGCTGAGTGTCGAGAATTCATCCATTTGCTTTTGCTCCCGCCGAGCCTGTAAACGCTCCCTTTCACTCCGTTTTTTCTCAATCAGCCACTCATAAGAACGGCGCTGCTTGCGGACACTCATCCAATGCTGTTGACAATTTTCTACTTGCTGAGTGAAATGCTGTTCAGCACTACGTTGCTTTGCTAAAGTTTCATCCAATTGCGTTAGGAAGCGATTTAAATGGCCATATTGACTAGCCGTCAATCCCGCTTGGCCACGTTGAACCAATTGCTGACAGTATTCCAAACGATACTGTTCAATCTGTTTCAACTGCTGATAGTAACCTTCTAATTCATTTCTGGCTTTACTTAGTGCCAATACCGCCTTATCTTCCGATTCTTTGGCTTGTCCTAATAAAAACTCTAAAGCGTTATCCATTTTTTATCCTTACTCCATGCTAAGGACATTTTTCAACATCCCAATACACATTTCATAAGGAACGGACTCTTTCATTTCTTGCTGTAAGTAATGATCTAATCGTGGTTTTAGGGTAAAGGCACTATCAATCGCTTTATCAGTTCCCGGTTTATAAGCCCCAATCGAGACCAAATCTTGATTTTTTCGACAAATGGAGAGTATTTGCCGAACGGCTTTTGACATCAACATATGCTCATCGGTTGTGATCTGTGGCATCACACGGCTGACCGACTTCTCAACATCAATGGCAGGATAGTGCCCCGCATCAGCCATCTCCCGAGAAAGCACAATATGCCCATCAAGAATCGCACGAGAAGCATCGGCAATAGGGTCTTGGAGATCATCCCCTTCCGTTAATACGGTAAAGAAAGCGGTGATAGAACCTTGATCTGGACCACCATTACCCGCTCTCTCCACTAACGCGGGTAACTTTGCAAAAACCGACGGTGGATAACCTTTCGTGGCTGGTGGTTCTCCCACCGATAACGCGATTTCTCGCTGAGCTTGTGCAAAACGGGTTAATGAGTCCATCAACAGTAAAACATCCAACCCTTGATCACGAAAGTATTCAGCAATCGCCAATGCTGTCTGACAACCTTTCAAACGCATTAATGGGGAGGCATCCGCAGGAGCGGCAACCACAACCGAACGTTGACGGCCATCGATACCCAGTATCTCTTCGATAAACTCTTTCACTTCTCGGCCACGCTCACCAATCAATCCCACCACCACTACTTGAGCTGTGGTTCCGCGTGTCATCATCCCCAAGGTGACCGACTTACCGACCCCTGAACCCGCAAACAGACCAATACGTTGACCTTTTCCAACCGTCAATAAGCCATTAATGGCTTTAATTCCCACATCTAGGGGTTCAGTGATCGGCTTGCGTGATAGAGGGTTAATGGGCTGAGCATTGAAGGTGGCATATTGATCGGTATAAATAGGGCCAAGCCCATCTAAGGGGTTCCCGACTCCATCAATGACTCGACCCAATAATTCCATCCCCACCGCAAGGCCTGCTTCTTCTGTTAATGGGGTGACTTTGGCACCAGGTAATACGCCATTAATCTGCTCACTGGGCATTAAAAACAAGCGATCACCAGAAAAGCCCACAACCTCCGCTTCCATTTCACCAGACATGGTTTCCACTAAGCACAAACTCCCAATAGGCGCTCGACACCCTGTGGCTTCTAAGGTTAATCCAACCACCCGAATTAACTTACCTGAAGCAACAGGCCGGCTCGTTAATCCCTGAGTCTTATACTGTGCTAATCGGTCTGCCAGCGCTTGCATTAGTCTTGCCCTTGATGATGACGATTTGTGCCACAAAAACGTTGCAGTACACTACGAATACGCTCTTCCATACGGTAGTTCACGCTTGATTCACCCGCTTCTATCTGCACATCCCCTCGATTAAGGGCGGGTTCACTGTCCAATGTCCATTGACGAAGTTCAAGCTCTTTTTCACCATAAGCTTGTTTGATGATTTCACAATCTTCGGGGTGAAGTTTGACATGAATGGTATGGCCGGCAACGGGTAAAGCTTCAACCGACTCTTTAACGGTATCTAAAATCACTTGGGGGTTCATTTGAACTTCCACTCGCACCACTTCTTTTACGAGTGCCAACACCATATCAACCAACTGTTTTTCTACCTGAGCATTCATTAGCTCCAGCGGCTGTGCAAATTGGTTCGCTAAGTTTAAGAAATGTTCAACTTGTTGCTGGATCTGTGATTGACCGGCCGCTAATCCTTCGGCTTCCCCTGTCTGAATCCCTTCTTGGTGACCCGCATCAAAACCCGCTTGCTTACCTTGCTCAAAACCTTGCTGATATCCTTCGGCTTGCCCCTGTTCTACTCCTTCTTGATAAGCGGCCTGTTTAATCAGTTCAATCTCTTCATCACTGAGTGTATGTGGTAAGTCCGCTTCCTCTTCATCAAAATTCGGGACCCAAGCAGGATCATAATTTAATGCGGTCTCTTTGGCGGTTTTATTCTGTCCATTCGCATAATCGGGCAGCCCCCATTTTTTCGGCGGTTCTATGGTGGCATCAGAACCTAAACGGATAAAACCACGTTTTCTCTCTCCAGTCATGAGACACCTCATTCGACGATAAACAAGGCCTGCTGAGTCAGCAGGCCTTGTTTATTATAAAAACTCATCAGCCCCGCCAGACAACATGAGATCCCCGTTGTCTGCCATTCGCCGAGCAATGGCCAGAATTTCTTTTTGCGCAGCTTCAACATCGGAGACTTTAATCGGAGGCATGGCTTCCAAATCGTCCTTCATCAATTCAGCTGCACGTTTCGACATGTTTTTAAAGATTTTATCACGTAAGGTTTCATCAGCCCCTTTGAGTGCTTTTTGCAATACATCTTGTGGAACATCACGTAGTAATTTCTGAATACCTTGATCGTCAACTTCCACCAAGTTTTCAAAGACAAACATAAGATCTTCAATCTGAGTAGCGAGGTCTTCATCTTGCTCGCGCATCTGATCCATAAGCGGACCTTCAATGTTGTTATCCAGATAGTTCATAATATCCGCAGCGGCTTTCAGGCCACCAATTTTCGCGGCTTGCGCACCAGCTTGACCTGCAAACTGTTTCTCCATGATTTCATTCAATTCCGCCAAGGCTGAAGGTTGAACTTCTTCAAGGTTAGCGATACGCATCATAAGATCGAGACGATCTCGCTCAGAAAACTGGGCAAGGATCTCAGCAGACTGATCGGGTTCAAGATAAGACAATACGATGGTCTGTATTTGAGGGTGTTCATTAACAATAATGCTAGCCACTTGTCTTGGGTCCATCCATTTCAATGAATCCAACCCTTTCGAGCCGGTTCCTAGTAGAATTTGATCAACCAAGTTGTTCGCTTTATCTTCACCTAAGGCAGCAATCAATGCATTACGCATAAAGTCTTCGCTCCCCATACCAATATTGGTGTATTTTTGGATATCTTCCAAAAATGCGCGGTGAACCGCCGTCACTTTTTCTTGGCTCAAGTCTTTCGCTTTCGCCATCGCGCTTCCCACTCGCTGAACTTGCTTTGGCTCTAAATAGCGAATGATCCCAGCCGCATCTTCTTCATTGAGGCTCAGCAATAAGATAGCCGCACGTTCTTCCCCAGGAATATTGGCAATATCGATACCGTTTTCAGTATCTTTATTCATAATTTCATTAGGCATTTTGCATCCAATTCTTCACAACTTGAGCCGCTAATTCTGGCTCGTTAGCGACCAGAGCACGTACCGCTTTCAGTACATCCTCGTCTTTATGTAAATTAGGCAAATCAATACCGGATCCGAACTCGAACAACTCACCCCCTTCGATATCACTGCCAATCAAGCTGGTTTCGCCATCAACCCCAATCGGAAGCCCATCAGGTCCATAGAGCTGTTCATCATCATCAGCCGTAGGATTAAGCAGTTTCTTCATTGCAGGGCGAACCAGCACTAGCACAATAACAATAATCACTAATGCACTCGCCAACCAACGAACCCAATCGTTGAAGTGTGGATTTTCCCAAATAGGAATATCGGCCAATTGCTCAAACTCTGGTTCAGCAAACTGCATGCTTAATACATTTAATAGATCACCACGATTTTCATTAAAACCAACCGTACCAATCAATAATTGGCGAATAGCGCTTAGCTCCCCTTCCGTTAAAGGTTGGTAAGTGATCTGCCCATTTTCAGGGTTTACCACGGGTCGGTTTCTGACAGCAACCGCCACCGTTTGTCGATTAACCACTCCCGTTTGCCGTCTTTCATGGCTGATGGTGGTATCTAATTCAAAGTTACGCGTTGCTTCACGATGAACAGAACCTTGACCAAGTAAAGAGCCGTCTTTCATTTGAGCAACATCTTGCGGAATCGACGCATCAGCAGGAGGTTGATTACTCAAGGCACCAGGAATACCAGCAACCACATTGCCATTATTATAATCTTCTAAGGTATATTCACTGCGGGTAGAAGGAGTATTAGGGTCAAAGACTTTACGAGTTTGTTCAATCGCACTGAAATCGAGTTCAATATCCACCTGAGCCGTATAGTTACCCAACCCTAAAATAGGGATCAGTACGGAGTCGATTTTGCTGCGCAAATTCTCTTCTTGACGACGTTCAAGCTCTTGTTCTTTACGTCGAGCAGAAGAAATCGGGTCTTGTGAACCGGAACTGAGCAAACGCCCGTGTTGATCCGTCACGGTCACGCGAGTCGGTTTCATCCCTGGAACCGCACTCGCCACCATATCAACCACAGAATCGACTTCTTCTTGTTTAAGATTCGTCCCGGTACGTAAAGTCAGAAAAACAGAGGCTGACGCTTCTTGGTTATGACGAACAAACACACTTTGTTTTGGTAACGCTAATAAAACACGGGCTTTATTGACTTGTCGCATTTCTTCAATAGCTTTCGCTAATTGACGTTCACGACTCAGCTTTAAGCGTTCTTGTTCCAGACGCTGAGAGACACCAAATCCCATATCTTGCAACAGGATGTCATCACCGGCATTACGTGACTGATTCAACCCAATCCGAGCCATATTGAGTTTAATACTGTTGTAATCGCTACTTGGTACTAAAATGGTATTACCATCTAGACGATAGTTTTGTTTTTGTTGATCGAGATGATCCAGAATTGGGATGAGTTCTTCCATATCATAAGCCCCAAGAGGGCGCATTTCAGGTTCTTTCACCCAGAAAAACAGCATAACGATTAAAGCCACGCAGATAGAGATCGATAGCACCAGAACAATTTGTCGTAACAGGTCAAGATCGCCCATGGCAAAATCTAATTTAGAAGAACTTTTTTCTTCTAAATCTGGATTTTGCACGCCACCATCAAGATCAACACTCGTGGATAAAGCATGCTCTCCACCAGAAGCGAGTGCCAAGTCGGTTGTTTGTTTATCTTCAGCCACAATTCATACCTTATGTGGTTATACTGGCATATTCATGAGTTCTTTATACGCTTCAACAAGTTTATTGCGTACTTGAATCGTTGCTTCAAATGCAACACTAGATTTATTACGAGCGATCATCACATCTGATAATGAAATGCCCTCATCCCCTCGATCAAAACGAGTTTGTAAATCGCTGGAGGTTTTTTGTAACCCATTCACATTATTGATAGCCTGAGTCAGCATATTACCAAAATCAGCGCCAATTTTTTGTCCTGTCACAGTAGGATTACGGTTACCCGCTTCTACCATCATGGCCTGCATTTCGCTGTGTAAGCTATCTAATTTCATTGTGACCTCGGGTGCCAATTCTTTGACTCTGATAGAATAATTTAATAGTGCAGCAATTAATATGCCACTTGAAACCTTACCAACTTCTGTTCTTATCCCGGAATATCAATACCCGCATCCCGCATTTTTGCTAACTTATACCGTAATGTTCGTGGACTAATGCCTAGCTTCTCAGCCATTTCTTTGCGACGTCCATGACACTCCACCAAAGTTTCCATGATAATAGAAAACTCTTGATCTCGAAGTTCATCCCCTAATCCCGTAGTACTAGGGTAACTTTTGGGCTCTGAACCCACTTCTGTTAGAGGTTTAATGTCAGGACAGGCTCGCTCTTCCCCTTCTTCAACAAGGGTCTGTAAACCTGAAGCATCTTGCCAATCCAATCCTTCGAGTAAAATATGCTGCTGATCAATGTCTGCCTGCTCACTTAAGATTAATGCCCGTTGAATCACATTGTCTAGTTCTCGCACATTGCCAGGCCATGGATAACTCTGCAACTTGGTAATGGCGGCCATTGAAATACTAGGAACAGGTAACCCCAGCTTCTTACAATGCCGCTCAACCAAATGGTTAGCTAAGGGGGCGATATCCTTTTTCCGCTCACAAAGTGCAGGCCAAGTAATGGGAAAAACATTGAGCCGATAATACAAATCTTCTCTGAATTTATTTTCTTGCACATAGGCTTTTAAGTCACGGTTACTGGTTGCAAGAACTCGAACATCAAGCTTGATACTTTTACGACTCCCCAAGCGTTCCACTTCTCGCTCTTGCAACACACGCAACAATTTTGCTTGCAAACTTAAATCCATTTCACTGATTTCATCGAGCAAAATCGTGCCACCTTGTGCCTGCTCAAACTTACCAGGACACGCTTGTACCGCCCCGGTAAACGCCCCTTTTTCATAACCAAAGAGGGTTGCTTCTAACATGTTGTCAGGGATCGCTGCACAGTTAATGGCAATAAAGGGGCCCTCTTTACGCGGGGAGGCGTTATGGATGTAACGCGACATGATCTCTTTACCAGAACCGCTCGGACCTAAAATCATGACATTCGCATCGGTTTTTGCGACTTTTTCCGCTAAGGCCAGTAGTTTGAGGCTCTTCTCATCAGCGACCACCGCATCGCCATTATCATCAGATTTGACTGGTGCATAGCGACTGACCATGTTCAGCAATACTTCTGGCGCAAAAGGTTTAGCCATATAATCAATCGCACCATCTTTCATGGCTGCAACCGCATCTTCGATATTGGCATAAGCGGTCATTAACAAAACAGGCAAATTAGGCCAATGTTGCTTGATATTGCGCAGTAAGGCTAACCCGCCCATCCCCGCCATTTGAACATCAGAGACAACAATATCGACAGGGTTACTTTTTAGCTTAACCAATGCATCTTCAGCGCAATCCGCTTCGAGCCACTCATACCCCGCTAGCGCCAACGTATCCACCAACGCTTCACGTAGACCCTCGTCATCTTCAACGACTAAGACTTTATTTTGCGCCATGATCATTCTCCACTATCTGGTTGAGAGGGTTGGGATTGACGTTCAAGAGGAAGACACATGGTAAAGCATGCCCCTTCCCCTGACTGTGACATCAACTCTAATCGGCCATCGTGCGCACGGCAAACCATTTGCACGACAGCAAGCCCTAATCCCGTTCCTTGAGAACGAGTGGTAAAAAAGGGCTCCATAATTTTATGCTGCAATTCTTCCGGTACACCGGGGCCATTATCCTGTACTGAAATTTTTAATTCACCATTCACAGGACGAAAAAACACATCAATTTGTGCATGTTTACCCACAATTTGAATCGCATTCATGACCAAGTTACTGATTGCAGACGCGACCGCATTAGCATTCCCCAATAACCTTGTCTCTTCTTGCTCAACTTGCAAGTCATAATCTATCTGATTATTTTTCAATGCTGTTTCCACCATGGGTGAAAACTCAGCCACTAAATCGGCAATAGAAAAAGGTTGGATAACTTTATTATCTCCACCTTTAGCAAACAGCAGCATATCATTGACTTGTTTTTCTAGATCATGCAGTCGATCAAGCAGTTTATTTTGAAATCGCTCTCGCGTCGAAAGAGGCAAATTAGGCGCAGACAAGTTCGCCGCATATAACATAGCGCTAGATAAGGGAGTTCGAACCTGATGAGCTAAAGAAGCCACCATACGACCAAGCGAAGATAATCGTTGTAAATCACTAATACGAGATTGTAGTAAACGAGTTTCCGTTAAGTCGGTGATCAAAATCAACTGCCCTGTGGTTGATGCTGAGATGGCTAAACGAACTTTTCGTCCATTACGCAATGATATTTCATGCCCATCATCTTCACGAGGCGCAAATGCGATTTGAATCACCGTATACCATTTTTCGCCCAGTAAGGGGATTTGCAAAAGTCGTTGAGCTTCTGGGTTGGCTTCACGCACGATTCCCTGAGTATCGAGTAAGATAACGCCTGCGGGCATCACATCCAACACTTGTTTATAACGCTCAACTTGATCTTCCAACGAGTCCAAATGCGAATGTTGCTTTTGCATTGAGTTATCCATCGCTAATCTTTGACCTTAAAAAACAACAATAGCCTAACATGCAAATTGCACGCCAGGCTATTATTCTTTTATTTCAGACAATTACAGCAGGGTCAATAAATTGACTCACGGAAAAATGACTACCGCTGCATATTGTATTTCCGCATTTTTTCAACCAATGTGGTGCGGCGCATTCCCAGCATATCCGCCGCTCGAGCCACAATCCCACTTTGAGCATCCAACGCTTGATTAATCAAATTGACCTCTAAATCAGCTAAGAGCTCTTTCAAATTAATGCCCTCTGGAGGCAGCGCCTGTGGTGTATCTAAATGCCCATTTAGCGAAAATTCATCCCCTTGTTCAAAATTGAAATCCTCGGAAAAAACATTCGCCAAGACATCTCGTTCTTGCTCTTCCACTGAGCTAAAACGGCTCAGCTCAGGTTGAAACTCCGGAATATCACTATAGCGATATTTAGTGGGAAGATGGTTCACATCCACTAAACTATTAGGATAAAGAATGACCATCCGCTCGACAAGATTCGCTAATTCACGCACATTTCCAGGCCAATCATGTTCCATTAAGGAGTTGATGGATCTAGGAGTAAAACAAATGGGAGATGCCCCTTCGGATTCCATTCTGGTCATTAATTCTTGCAACAACAAAGGAATGTCTTCTTTGCGATCTTTCAGCGCTGGCATTTCAATAGGAAAAACATTGAGACGATAGTATAAATCTTCCCGAAAACGCTGTTCACTGATCATATTATCGAGATCTCGGTGAGTCGCGGCAATAATTCGAACATCGACTTTAATGGTGGTGTTGCCCCCCACTCGTTCAAAGCAACGTTCTTGAAGCACACGCAAGAGTTTCACTTGCATATTGGTAGGCATATCACCAATTTCATCTAAAAACAGTGTCCCACCTTCCGCCAACTCAAACCGTCCTTTACGGGCGGTAATCGCTCCGGTAAAAGCCCCTTTCTCATGGCCAAACAATTCACTTTCCAGCAATTCCGCTGGAATAGCGCCGCAGTTAATAGGAACAAAAGGCCCTCGACGACGAGGAGAGTGATAATGAATGTTACGAGCAACGACTTCTTTCCCGGTTCCCGATTCTCCTAAGATAAGAACATTGGCTTCGGTACTGGCGACTTGCTCAATTAAATGACGAACTTCTTGAATGCCAAGACTCTGTCCAACCAAGCTACGAAACAGGGTGTTATTACGTGAAGAAGAGTGTAATTGAATACCTTTACGACCTAAAAACTCTTTACAATGACGCAATGCTTCACTTAGTTGAGGATAGTTAAGGGGAAACTCTAATTCGCCGACAAACTGTGGGAAAGATTCAAAAGAAAAAAAGTGTTTGTTTGCGACAAGTAAAGGAATGTGGTTCGCATGAAAAAGCGTATTTTTTAGCGTTTCAGGCAAACAAGGAGCATCAACTGAACCCAGAATACATCCAGCCCAAGGGCCAGACCAATCAATACGATCAATTTGTGAAGAGTCAATGACTTCACACTGCTCCCCCACGAATTCTAGGATTGTGCTGAAACTTTGACGAACAGAAACGTCGTCTTCAATGACAAGTAGTTTTGCTAAACCTTGCATAGGTGAGAATATTTGCCTTAATTCTGAGATTGTTGTGTGAACACCTTTGAGAATCACTCTCTTGGCTAAATACAGCGCTAAGCAGCCAAAGCAAGGATAAACAACGTGTGAAATCAGCAACAAAAAAGCCACTTGGCTAGTTAGTGGCTTCTATTCTATTTAATTAAAAAAATAAGGCAACCAAGCAATTATCAGGTGTGATACCGGTTAAAAGATTAGGATAAATCCTACATCCCGATTTCTGAAGCGGTTAAATTGTGATATTCCGCTGGGATTTGATCCCAAGCTGACTTGATCTCCCGGATGATATCGATAACATCATCAATAGGTTGTGGGTCATTTTTGTGGTTAGCCGTAGAAATTTGAGTGATCATAAACTCATAAAGCATATCTAAATTCTGTGCAATTTCACCGCCCTCTTTCATCGATAAACTGCTGCGCAAGCTAATGATAATATCTAACGCTTTACCCAAACGTTCACCTTTTACAGGGATGTTACCTTGCTGCATGGCGGCCTTGCCTTGAATCAAGCGCTCAATTGCACCTGCCATCAGCATCTGCACAATTTTATGTGGTGAGGCTGCCGTGAGCTGGCTATCCACTGATACTTTTTTGTACGCCTGTAAAGAACCACGCATAGTCTTCCTCTTATAAAAACTTTTTGTATTGCTGAACGGATTTATTGCCGTATCGATATTTATGAAGCGCCTGCCCTATCGATTGTGTCTTTCTCTGCATCAGTTCAACAAGGTGTTGTGTCTCTAAAATGGCACTCTGCCATTCGGCAGATTGCGCAAACTGTGGGTTACTTGCAATATAACTCAGCAGTTCCCCTAGCAGGGTTTCTCTTTTATCGACCAACACAATAATTTCTTCAGTATTTATCTCATCAACCATCAACTTTTCTTTGATTTGATGGTTGATATCACATAAAACTTGAAGGGTCATTTGCATATTACTAACCTAAAGCATTCATCATGCCAGCTAGTTGGGACTGCATTTTCCCTGTTGCATCTTGCATCGCTGAAAATTTGGCATGTGTCCGTTTTTCTAAACCATCCATACGACGATCTAAAGCATCTTGATCTTTAGATAAACGACGAGTTTGTTCCGATAAACTGTTCTCTCGAGTACGAATGGATCCAGTTGCGCCGGTTAACCCTTGAATAGCATCTTCTACACGCTTAGCAAACCCTTGATTTCCACCAAAAAATTCACCTAATTGTGTAAAGTTCGTGTTCAACTGACGATTAAGCATACCATAGTTGATTTCTAACGTCCCTTGACGAGTGGTGGTAATACCAAACTCAGTCAGGCTTTTTAAATTCTCTGGTGCCTGCTCAATAGGCGAAGAAAAGACCGATTTTAGCCTAGAGTCTGCACTGCGAACAATGCTATCCCCAGCTAATGGCCCCGCTCGACCAGTATTGGGATCCACACTGGCGAGCTCTTTGCTTATCCGATAAAACTGATTGTAGGAGGCGACAAACTGTTCAATATCTTCTCGAACACTCTCCCTATCATACTCAATACCAATTTCCGCAGGACGCTGGTTAGGTTCCGTTTTTCCTTTTAAGGTTAAATTAACCCCTTCAATCGCATTTTCAATGACATTGTTATCACTAGATAGCGTAGCAATACCATCCAGTAATATTCGAGAATCTTGCCCAGCTTGTACTTGAATCATACCTTGGTACTCATCAAAAGATTGTTGGGCCGCTTTCAACTCAGCTTGTACTTTTTCCATGGTTTCAAGCGCTTCACGCTCTTCATCCGAAAGCTTTTCACGCTGAGCCAATTTTGCTTCTTCCGGCGTCATCTTGCCGCTTTTTACCGCCTCATCAATAGCCGCTTGCTCGCTAGCGAGTTTTGCATCTAATTTCGCTTGGGCTTCTTTTGGCGTAACATAAGAATCGGTTAACGTGCCAGATGCGGTGTTCGTCCATCCCGGAACATCCGGCGCTTTAGCTAACGCTTTATCATCAAGTTCAGGCTTAGGTTCAGAATAAGAATCTAACAACGTTCCCGACGCGGTTTCCGTCCAACCGGGAATGCGCTCCTCAGGTTTAAGATAGCGGTTAGCCTCTTCAAGCGCTTTTATTTCTGAACCGGATAAATCCTCGGAAGCTTCGGCGACCTGTGCCGCTTGCGCAGCGATTTCTTCATCCAATTCACGAGCGGCGCCCCCTATTTTATCGGCCACTTTGGCCGCCATCTCTTGTTGCTCTGGTGTCAAAGGAGCAATCAACTGCTGAGCCTGTGCCCGAGCCGCTTCTAAATCTTTAACGCGATCTTCTAGTGTCTTATATTCTAAACGTTTCAGCGCATCTCCAGCCTCAGAATCGGCTCGTATAGAAAGACGATTTTTCTCACCAGAAAGGTTGGAAGCAACAATGAGTCGAGGGCCTTCCATATCATTAATGATGGAAGCGCGTACACCGGGGTTATTTTTCTGGCTGTTTATGCCACGGACAACATCACTTAATTGAGCATTTTCAGCGACATCAACCGTAAATTTTTTCGAACCTAAAGAAATTTGCAGCTTGCCCGGGCCAAACTTAACATCACTCGGCATAACCTCCGATGCAATTTTATGGCTTTGAGCAAGCTGCAATACATCAACCGCATACTTACCCGCCATGGCTTCTGTATTTGCCGTGGCGGATAATACGTTATCGTCCGAAGTGTCAACTCTTCGCACAGCGAACGCTTTCTCTTGGCGAAAATTCGCCATGAGATTTTTCATCGTATCCAGCGACTCTCTAAGTCGCCCATAGGCACTAATACTGGTATCAATATCATAGCGTTTGTTGTCGATGCTTTGCTGCTTAGGTATCCGCTCTGCATTAACAATAGTACTAACTACATTATTGATATCAAAACCAGTGTTCATCCCCATCGGGCCTAAACTCATTCAATCACCTCAACAATACGATTACGCCTTAACCACCAGCAACCCAGATTTTGGGCCTTGCTCACGAGAAAGACGTCGCAAAACTTCAAGCATTTCTTCTTCAGGAATCTGACGAATAATGTCACCAGTTGCGGCTTCATATATTGTCACAACATCCCGTCCTAATTCTTCATCGACTCTGAACGATAATCCTTTGTTGATCGAATTGACAAATTCATCCATTCGTTCAAGGATTTTTATTCGTTGCTCTTCATTCAAACGTTCCCGTTCATGGGTCTGTTTGATAGTCATCTCTAACGCTTGTTTTTGACTGCGTTTGAGCTGTTCAGAGACTTGTTCTGTTACTTTTTCAGACGGCCCTGAACGGTGACTATCTTTTGAATTCGAAACACTTTTTACGCTCTCGTTTTCTGAAGCAAATTTAATGCCACTTTGCGAGCCGTAAGGCTGGATGTTCGATGTGTAGGATGGAACTTCCATAACAATCTCCCTTCCACCTTATAGGTAACTCGACTTACATCAAATTACCCATGTTACTCATTCAAACCTGAAATTAACCTAACAGGCTAAGAGCTGCAGATGGTGACTGCTTTGCTTGAGCCAAGACAGAGGTACTGGCTTGTTGCAATATTTGTGACTTAGTCATTGCTGTGGTTTCCTTCGCATAATCAGTATCTTTGATACGACCACGAGAAGCATTCACATTTTCGTTAATGTTTTCTAAGTTACTAATTGCATGGCCAAACCGGTTTTGGAATGCCCCTAATTGTGCACGTTGGCTATCCACCGATTTTAGCGCGCCATCAAGCAAAGCAATGGCTTCTTGTGACCCTGCCACCGTTGTGACATCAATATCTTTAACGGTCACATCTTGCCCAGCGCCAAAGCCAATTTCAGTCCCCAAATCACCACCAATGGTGACATCGCCAATCACTTTTTGTGATGAAGCGAAAAGTTGCAACTTACCGTCTTCACCAACAGAAGCTTGAATGTCATCATTTTGGCCATTGATGTAGGTAGCGACTTCTTCAAGATCATCCCCCGCTTTTACATTAATGGAGATATCACGAACTTCCCCTTGCTTATCAGTATAATTCAAGGTCAGTTCGGTTGCCGTTGTCACTTGCCAATCAGCGGCTTGTCCCGTTTCCGCTCGATAAGCTTTTCCGCCCATCTCCGTGGTATCCGAGCGCAAGCTTCCCATCGTTAATGTGACCGCTTCACCGGAGTCAGCCCCAATTTGGAAAGATTTACTACCAAAAGTACCATTCAATAAGCGGTTACCACCAAAAGAGGTACTCTCAGCAATGCGGTTGAGTTCATCATTCAACGCACCCACTTCTTCTTGAATCGCTAAACGCTCAGAACGGGTGTTAGAACCATTTGATGATTGCAGTGCCAAATCTCGCATACGTTGCAAAATGTTGGTACTTTCATTCATCGCACCTTCAGCCGTTTGTGCAATCGAGATACCATCATTGGCATTGCGGACAGCAACATCCAGACCACGACTTTGCGAAGTTAAACGGTTGGATATTTGTAAACCGGCAGCATCGTCTCGCGCACTGTTTATTCGGTATCCGGATGACAAGCGTTCCATTGATTTCTGCACACCTGCCGCCCCATTATTGAGGTGACGCTGTGCGGTCATCGCCGAAACGTTGGTGTTAACGTTAATTGCCATAGTATTGATCTCCTTAGGCGATTGTTAGTGTTCCTCCGAGTCTCTCACCCCTCGTCGGTACACCTCATTTCTCTCGTATCCTTTAACGGCCTAGATTAGATATCCTTTAGAAAAAAATGTGTCATTTTTTTACTTTTTTTCTCTGAAGTAAAAAAAAGTGATCAACGTCAATAAATAATAATAGTCTCCAATCAAATAGTTCGCTCTTTAAAGAGAAGTCACCTCCCCATACCCCCCGATTTTAGGCATAAAAAAATCCAGCCGAAGCTGGATTTTTTTCGTTTAACTCGATTAGCCAAGTAGGCTTAGTGCGGCGTTGGGCGCTTGTTTCGCTTGAGCAAGCACCGAGCTTGATGCTTGACCGAGAATTTGCGCTTTCGTCAATGCTGTTGTCTCTTTCGCAAAATCGGTATCTTTAATGCGGCTCTTAGAGGCATTCACGTTTTCATTGATGTTATCTAAGTTATTGATAGCATGACCAAAACGATTTTGGAATGCACCCAGTTCAGCACGATGGCTATCCACATACTTAAGCGCTGCATCAACAATCGCTACCGCTTCTTGTGCCCCACCCACCGTGGTCACATCAATAGTATTAATCGTTACCTCAGAAGGGGCTTGCATGTCTAATTCCGTAGCTAAAGCCCCAGAAAATGCGACACTGTCGACATTATCGGTATTACTGGCAAAAATTTGTAACTGTCCATCTTCGTTAACAGACGCACGAATAGCATCGGTTTGACCATTGATGTAAGTCGCTAATTCTTCAATATCATCGCCTTCTTTGGCTACGATATCGATAGGATCCAGCACATCGCCATTTTTGTCGGTAATCGTGATGGTAAGATCATTATTTCCCGCAGTTACCCCCCAGTCTTTATCTGTGGTTGTCGCGGCAACGTAGCTCTTACCCCCCATCATTTCGTTATCACTGCGCATGTCTTTCATGGTCAGCATGACCGCTTCACCACTTTGTGAACCGATTTGGAACGCTTTAGTTTGGAACGTACCGTTTAATAGTCGGTTACCCGCAAATGATGTGGTTTCTGCAATACGGTTCAATTCTTTATTGAGTGCGCCGACTTCTTCTTGAATCGCAACACGCTCAGATTTAGAGTTAGAGCCGTTTGCAGATTGTAGCGAGAGATCACGCATCCGTTGTAGGATGTTGGTGGTTTCATTCATCGCACCTTCAGCGGTTTGTGCCATTGAGATACCATCATTGGCGTTACGTACCGCAACGTCTAAACCACGGCTTTGTACATTCAAACGGTTAGAAATTTGCAGCCCGGCTGCATCATCTTTCGCGCTGTTAATTTTAAACCCAGAAGACAAACGTTCCATTGATGTTTGTTGTGCGCTGGTTGCACTGTTTAGGTAACGTTGTGCGGTCATTGCTGATACGTTGGTATTTACATTCACTGCCATGGTGATTTCTCCAATTGATTTTCCGATATTTCCGGTTTCCGACGTCTCGGAAAACCAAGTAGTTCTCTCAAAGTTATTCTCTTAACGGCGTACAGAAAAAAAGCTTTAGGGAAAAAATGTGTTTTTTTTAAAAAAAACGGTTGGCTGATAAAAATGGGCAATATCTTCACAAAAAGAAGAAATAACGTCTTTTTTCATTCAAGTTTTACTAACCGATGCCGATAGATTTCGATTTTCTATGAATTGAGTAAACTCAGCGCGAGGTTGGGTTGTTTTTTCGCCTGAGCAAGAATAGAGGTACTCACTTGTTGAAGGATCTGCTGTTTAAGCATTTGCGTGGTTTCCTTCGCGTAATCGGTATCTTTAATCCGGCTATTGGAGGCCGCTAAGTTTTCATGCGTGTTATCAAGGTTGTTCACCGCATGGCTAAACCGATTTTGCCATGCACCAAGTTCGGCTCTATGGCTATCGACATACTGTAGTGCGGTATCTAACACTGACACCGCTCTCTGAGCTCCGCCCACCGAGGTAATGTCGAGATCATGCACAGAATCATAACCATCAAGCCCAAGTTGTAGCTCATCAGCCAAGCCCCCACTCAATGATAGGGTGCCAGCGGTTTCTTTTCCGGGCATATAAAGTTGTAACTGCCCGTACTCATTCACCGAAGCAGAAAGAAGCTCTGTTTGACCATTGATATAAGTGGCAAGCTGTTCAATATTATCTCCCGCCTTGGCTTGTACGGTTATTTGCTGGTTATTTCCAAAGGCATCAAGATAGTCGATCGTCAAATCTCGACGTTCATGGCTTACCGCCCATTGATCATTGGCCGATAGGGCAGAGAGATAACTAAAGCCCCCCATATCCAGCGTATCTGAACGCATATTTTTTAGAGACAGGGAAACCGCCTCACCGGCCGCGGCACCAATTTGAAAAGATGACTGCCCAAATGAGCCGTTCAGTAACTTTCTTCCCGCAAAAGAGGTGGTTTCTGCTATTCGATTAATTTCATCATCTAAGGCGTTCATCTCTTCTTGCAGCGCTCGACGCTCTGCAAGGCTGTTTGACCCATTCGCCGATTGCAAAGACAAGTCTCTCATTCGTTGTAATAATGCCGTGGTTTCTTGCATGGCCCCTTCTGCGGTCTGCATGATTGAAACCCCATCATTGGCATTACGTACGGCAACCTCTAACCCTCGCATTTGTGTCACTAAACGGTTAGAGATTTGCAGCCCAGCTGCATCATCCTTGGCTCGATTGATTCGAGAACCTGAAGATAGTCGCTCTAGCGATTGGTTTAGCCTTTCCGTGGCGTTATTGAGATGACGCTGTGTCATTAACGCAGAAACATTGGTATTCACCGTCATTGACATTCGGTATTACCACTCCCACTTAACGGTTACGTTGACGTAACTCCGTTATCGACCACTCATGGAAAAACTTGAAATAAAATGCCGGACAAAAGCCCGGCAGAAAGAAGGGAAAATACGGAACCTACTGAATCGTTAATGCCGCTAGCATCTCTTGTGATGGCGCAAAGAAATACGCCCCTGTCACCGCACGGGTAAAACGCAGCAACTGATCCGTTTTACCATCGGTAACACCATACATGCTTTCTAGCATCACCTTAAAATTATGCAGTGTTTGGCAGTAAGCAATAAATAATAAGCCATGCTCACCACTGGCGCTGCCATAAGGCAAGCTATGACGAACAATTTTCAGCCCTTTGCCTTCTTCTTTAATATCCACTCGACCAACATGAGAAGCGGCGGGAACCTTATCGAGTTCAACGGAATCGGGTTTAGTACGGCCGATCACTTTTTCCTGCGCCGCCATGTTCAACCGATTCCACGCAGGTAAGTTATGCACAAAACGTTGCACCATCACATAACTGCCACCAGCAAACTCACCCTCAGGAACAATCGCAACTTCACGGCGCTGTTCCTCTTTGGGGTTCTCGGTCCCATCAATAAAACCGGTCATATCTCGCGCATCTAAATAACGGAAACCATAGGTTTCGTCCACCACATCCACAGATTCTGCAATCTCGCTTAAGCATTTTCGCATCACGTAAAACAGCAGATCATGCCGTTTAGAATGGCAATGGATAAGCACATCTACGTCTGTACTTGGCGCTTGTATTTCCCCTTCACCAAGAATAGGAAAATCGATCAACTCTTCCGGCATCGGGGCATTCACTCGCTGCCAAAAAGCCTTAGTAAAAGCGAGCGATAGCGTCAGTTCAGCCCCCGCTTGTGTGTTATTAATGTCTTCAACGAAGGCAGGAAGCGTTTGTAATTGAGCCAGTACCTGAGCATGGTTATGCTTGATTTTCAAAATGCTGTACAGAGCAAAGGGCTCTGCATCCGGTAAAATGGCCGACTGTGGCGTTGACATAATGTGTCCTCACTTTGCTGTTTTACACAGTGTAATAAAAAGAGATTCTATAGTTTTGATACCGATCATGGCTTCTTCGCCACTCTGCCTGCCTCTTGTGACAAATGCGCAGAAGAGGAGAAAGAGTCAAAGCAGTCTTTCACTCGCTGACTACGAGCAAGATACAAGAAAAACCATAATAAAATGAGTAATGTTAGCGCATTAGCCCACTGAAAAGCGCCGTGTTGCAGATAAACATGGTAGAGCGTTTGCAGCCATTGAACGGCTAGTGTCAACAAGGTTAACGTTCGGCCCCAGCCAACCCAAATCCAAACATACCAACGCTTGATATGTCGTAAATGGATCAGCCACATCAAAAACAGGCTCGGTATCCCAGCGACTAATCCTAAGTAGAGCATTTGTGTATCAGGGTAAATAAAGCGAAGAATCGTTGGGCCGTTTTCTCGGCTCACCCCAGCCACGACAAAAACCACCCAAGCACGCGCTAAAAATAACCACCCAAGCCAAAGCCATAAGGAAGCTTTTAAGTAACCATGAGAATCATAATGTTCGAAAGAATAGCGCACTGTCTTGGATGGTTGATAAAATCACTGCCAATACTTTAACGCAATCATCAGAAATAACCTACTCCAACACGAGAAAGAGACACCGCAAAGTGCCTCATCCTCTTTTTGATCACTGAATGATTGAATACCTTGCCGTTTGAGTAAAAACGTTGCAGCATGCTAACCTATCGACAAAGCAAAAGGATCGCTCATGAAAAAAACCGCCATACCCTCACCACAAACTCAACAAGAAGCCATGTCGATAGCCAAAGCCACTCAAAAACCAGGCCAAACCAAAGAGCAGACCAAACTGATTGCGCAAGGAATAGAGAAAGGGATTGCGCTCTATAAAAAGCAGCAAAAGGAAAAGAACCGACAAGCAGATAAAGCACGTAAAAAAGTATTGAAAGACAAATCCCCTTCCGCCCTTGAAGACGATAACACCCACATTACCGATGACGACTCCGTTACGACAACATCACGTTATCTAATTTTATTACCTTGGGCACTGCTGGTGGCCAGTTGGCTCGGATTTGCCACGTTTTGGCTTCGGTAATAACCAAGGGCAACGGGCACACTTAGTGATTACCGATAAAACTACCGCCGATAGATTATGTTCTGAAACACTGAATGTACTGGCTCAATGCCGCAGACATTTGAGTTAACTCAGCACTGGCTTGATAGGCTATTTTTTCATTTTGACTCATACTAGAGACGATCAAATTCAGCTCAGCCATATTTTCGTTGACCGAATTCATGACTTGTGTCTGTTGCGTGACGATGTCGGCTACGGTTAAGTTTTGTTGTAAAATACGATTTATCGCTAAAGACATGTCATCAAGCTGAGCAACCACCGTAGCCGAGCTGGCTTCAGAGACATGACAATTTTCTTGAGTAGTGGCCATTTTTTTCTGTATCGTTTCTGTTGTCAGCGTGAATTGGCGGAATAGATCATCAATTTCCTTGGTACAAGATCCGGTTCGAGCGGCCAATGTTCTGACCTCTTCAGCCACAACCGCAAAACCTCGCCCACTTTCCCCAGCTCGAGCCGCTTCAATCGCAGCATTTAAAGCCAGTAAATTGGTTTGATCCGCTATTTGCTTAATGGTTTGAAGAATATTACTAATGGCTTGTGAATCTCGCGTGATTTGCTGAACTTCACATGACATGGCTTTCACATCTTGAGCAAGGGTATCCATACTACCTGACGCTCGACGCCCAGCTTGCGCAGATTCATTCATCTGCTCTTTTACACATTCAACAAATTCTGCCGCTTGAATGGTACTTTGTTGAGCCTCACTTGAGAGCTGTGTAACACTGTTCATCGCTTTAACAATATCTTGTGTTTCGGCGCTATGCTGTTCTGCCGACATCATATTATTCTTCGCTTGGCCATTCAGTTGCACAATCAAAGGTTCTATCTCTAGATTGGTCCGTTTTATTTGTGAAAAAATATCTTGTATCTGAGCCATAAATTGGTTGATTGCCTGAGAAATCTGACCAAATTCATCACCGCTATTTACAGTTAAACGTTGTGTTAAATCTGCTTCGCCAGCCGTTAACCCTTGGACTAAATGTCTTAACCTTTCTACCGGACGCAATAATAACTGTAATACGATACTACTTAATAATAACATAATTATCGCACAGCTAATTAAATAAATATTTATTTGGGTATTAATCCGCGTCGTCTGCAAAGCAATAAACCCTTGGTCAATATAACTAATCAATTTCCAATGCCGATTTCCTATTGTTATTTGACTTTGCAATTCTTGTAAAGAAGATACTTGGGGTTTATTGGTATAAATGGATACGCCATTATCAGCAATAAGTTGAAAATAGGTTCCATCGGTATCAAATTTTTCTATAACGTTTTCAAGAACGTTCAGATCCAATACAAAAAAATCGACGATATTCTTGTTCTTACGAGATAACGTTAAGCTCAACTTTCCATCTTTCAGACTCACTTCACTCACATGAATACCATCAGTGTGGGAGCGAGCTAACTGAATATATTCCTGAGTTTCAGCATCATCCATACTGCCTTCATCACTCAGCGCCATTTTATTCATCACTTTTACTACCCGTTCAAATCCAAGCTTATCTTTGGTAGATTTAATATGCATGATGCCAAATTCAACGCTTTCAACTAAATTTAATTTACTTTGGATATAATCACTAATATTCTCTTCAATCAATGATACCGTCTTCGTCATATTATTCATCGATGATTGATAAATATAATCATTAATGACACTTTTTACACTAATAAAAGAGACCGCGATGGTTGCCACAATTGTCGCAATCATTAATATTAATATTTTTACTTTAAAGGTTAACCACTTCATATATGACCTATTGGTGATACTTAATGTTCACTCTTTTGATAATAATTCAAGCTCATTGACAGGAAAAAGCCTGAGCTATTTATAGCAATCAGGCTGAAGGATATTATTCTAAGAAGGCATCTAATGCCTCGGTTGGTCTTTGAGTATTTGGATCCCATGCTCCCCATGTATACCCTTGCCAACTATAAGCTTGAGGTTCCCAATAAAATACGCCTATCCCTTTCCCTTGATTAACACTACGAACTTTACTAATGACGTCAGAGAGAATCGCCTTGGCTTCTGGATCATCCCAAGGAACTCCTACCTCCGTCACCATCACTTCGGATCCATATCGACTCACCATATCATTCAAATTATTCCGACATAGATTGGTGGCTTGCTGCCAAGTCAGGCCCGTTGCACTTCTTGGGTAAGAAGAAGCACCGATAACATCCCATTCAGAACCATTGGCTTTCAAACCATCAAAAATCCAACGAAAGTTGGCGTTATCATGGCAATTGGCTAAATGAACAATAATTTTAGCTTGAGGAAATACCTCTTTGGCGGCATTTCGTCCACTGTTAAATAACCACGCAAAATTTCTCATGTTGTTGGATGCCAAACCATCATTCCATAGCATGCCATTATTGGTTTCATTACCTATTTGTATCCACTTAGGCGTGATCCCTGCATTTTTTAACTCGGTTAAAGAGTCCCGAGTATAAGACCACACTTGCCCCATTAATTCGTTAAAGTTGAGATTCTTCCACTCATTCGGTTTCCATTGATTTCCCGGGTCGGCCCAAGTATCGCTATAGTGAAAGTCAATCATGACATCCATACCCGCCGCCTTTGCCCACTGCGCTTTAACGATAACATCGTCCAATGAGTTATAATAACCGTCAGCTGGGTTAACCCACACCCGTAAACGTACAGCTGTCATTCCATGATCGCGTAAAATAGACAACACATCCTGCCTATATCCCCAATCGTTATAAAACTGATAGCCACTGTTTTCCATTTGAGTCAACCAGCTGATATCTGCGCCTTTTGTAAAAGCAAAAGAAGAGTGAGCAAAAAGCAGCAAACTTAAGCTAGCAAGGGTATTTGGTATAATTTGCATCGTATTCATCCATCCTGAATAAATAAGGGCAGCACACAATGCTGCCCCACAAGGTGATTTACCACCACGCTTCGATCTGCACGCCAATTTTAATGTCGTCGTCATCACGCCCGTCATTAAATGACTTATTTTCATTGTCTTTTAGATAACTGGCATAGAGTCGTATTTCAGGACGAGTAAACAGATATTCGCCAGCACTCAATACTTGAGAAATCGTTAATTTTTGCCCACCCGATTTTTCTTCCGTACCTGATGTCCAAGTTTTCGTCTGGGTGTAGTAACCTAACTCGAAAACCGTTTTATTATGCTTAGACCATGTATACTGAGGGCGAATAACGGCAGAGAAGAGATCTTCATCTTTAACCCAGTCACCATGATCTTCTGCATAACCATAAGTCAGCACATGGTTAAACGAGATATTTTCACTGACCTTGAAGTCTCCCGTATTGATAATACGGTAACCTTTAGCACTGTTTACGTTACCACTCCAAACATCAAACCAACCGCCACCTTGTGACACCATATTCTGAGCAAGCCCACTGTCTGCATATTGCAAGACGATTTTGTTATAACCACGAGAAAAACTTTGACTTAGTTCTGCCGTCAACATAAGACCGTTATCAAAATCACTTCCCCCCTCTTTTTGAGAGTCAGTTGGGTTTGGTAACGCATAGTCAATACCAATTTCCGTCCAAGCCCCTTCCCATGGGGTGAAACCTGCAAAGCGAACATCTAAATAGTTAATGTTTAATCCGTCTTGATCGCCACGAATAATGGCGGTCGATAATGCACCAGAACCAATATTGACGCCTTCAACACCAAAACCATAACCGGATATATTCCAATATTTAGTATCAATAATGTGGAGATCGTGGCGTTGATAAAAACGTTTCCCCGCCCAAATCGTTGCTTCTGGTGCAGCAGGGATAAAGCCTTTGGCCTGGAGATTGAGCTGTTTGATAGCAAAGTTCGCACTATCATCCGTTGTTTTTTCTGTTTCTAAATTTCCAGTAGAAGACATTTCAAACATGCTTTCAAAATAAAAGCTTTTCCCATCTTCTTGATAGAGCTCTTGCCCTAAACCAATTTCCGAATAGGTATCAAATTCATTACCTAAGCGGCCTAATTTAGATTTAGCCAGTTCATCTCCCCCTTCTACGCCACCTCCATTGCTAGAAATGCCGAGACCAGAGCGAACATAACCAGAAAAGTCCACTGCATGGACAGGTAGAGCAGATAAAGCAACAAGAATGGCAGGAACTAGAGGTTTTAAGTTCATCTTCATCAATGTGTCCTTCGAGTTTCAGTTTTTATTATCGTCGCCTAATAAAGACGCGTCCTTATGTTTCGAAAACACTATAGCGAAAAAAATAAACAAGAAATTATAAATAGGTCACAGTTATGTAAACGTTACCACAAACAAATAAAAACATTGTCTTTTTGATAAATAGATCACAGTTCAACATTCCATGCTATTTCTCTTAAGAAATAGAAAAGCCGACTCTGAGAAGAGTCGGCTTGGAACCATTCAGGTTAGCAAAGTTAGCGATATAGCACGCTAACACCGTACGCATCTAATGATAAAACACTCTCAACCTTCTTCCCTGAAACCATATTTATCAATGACTCACCTGTTAAATCCACATCAACAGAATAAGCATTGAAATTCATGATGAAGACATAAACCTCTTCTTCTTTGTAGCGCAAAGTTACGGAAACACCTTGCGGTAGTGCCACATTAAGACAGGATGTTACTTGATGTTGTTTAACGATCCCTCGATAAAAATCTCGGTGAAAACGTTGATCATTTCTTGACGCTATATAATAAGCCGTTCCCAGACCATGCTCATGTTTGGTCACCGCTGGCGTAGCCGCAAAAAAGTCACTACCGTAAGTGGCTAAAGAGTGTGCGGTTTCCAAATGAATTCGTTCACACAGATGACGGGCTTGATAGTTACCTTGCAGACCCAATTGGTTAGACTCATCAGAAATGACAGTAATACGCTCTTCGTCGTATAACGAATCAATCTCTTCAGCCCAAATACCAAACGTTCGCCGTAGCGGGCTATGTTCTCCCCCAGGAAATCCGCCTAAGAAGCAGAGATCGTGCTCATCAACAATGCCACTCCAATAAGTCGCAACAAAGACGCCACCTTGTTGAACAAACGTTTCTATACGTTCAGCAACACCAGGCTTAATCAAATAAAGCATTGGCGCGACAATGACTTTATAAGGTGAGAAATCACAAAGCTGTTCGATGATATCGCAGTTAATTCCCTGCTCCCAAAAACCTCGGTAATGTTCATTAACCGTCTGCTCATAATCAAGGCCTTGATTACGAGGGCCCTGCGCATCATCCATGGCCCAGCGACTTTCCCAATCAAAGAGAATCGCCACATCAGCTTCGGTTCGGCTTCCAGCTAAAGCAGAGATCTTTTCTAGCCACTCTCCCACTTGAGCCACCTCTTTCCCAACACGCGTCTCGACATGTCCAACATGATCAACCACGGCACCATGGAATTTTTCGGATGATCCTCGACTTTTACGCCACTGAAAATATTGTACCGAATCCGAACCATGTGCCACGGCCTGAATCGAGGAAAGTAAATGCATCCCCGGTTTTTTTAGCTTAGTAATGGGCTGCCAGTTAGTTTGGCTTGGTGTCGATTCCATTAATAAGAAAGGTTGCTGCTTAAGGGTTCTCATCAAATCGTGGTACATCGCGGTATAGCAAGCCAATGCTAAATCATCTTCCCCTTTATGCCATAAGGGATAACTGTCCCATGATGCAATATCAATGACTTTACTCAATTTCCAATAATCGTAATCGTAAAAGTACTCCATCAAGTTTGCAGTAACAGGTAAATTTGGGTTCACTGCTTTGAGTGGCTTAATTTCTTGTAAGCAGAAATCCGTCACTTGCTCGGTAACAAAACGTTTCCAGTCCAAATTTTGCCCATGTACGGCATTTTCACCAATCGGTGACGGTGATTCGAGCTGATCCCAGTTTTGATACGTGTGACTCCAAAACTTACTCCACCATTTTTTATTCAGTTCATCTAAACTGATGTAGCGCTTTTTAAGCCAAGAACGAAAAGCCGCCTGACAATGATGGCAATGACAGTCTCCACCATATTCGTTTGAAATATGCCAACCAATAACCGCAGGGTGTGTAGAATAACGCTCGGCTAATTTCGTATTCATGATACGAACTTTTTCCCGGTATTCTGGAGAGGTATAACAGTGGTTATGGCGCCCTCCATGTAATTGTTTCACCCGCGCAGCATTGACACGAAGAACACTCGGATACTTCTGCGAAAGCCAAGCGGGGCGAGCCCCACTTGGTGTTGCTAGCAATACATGAATATTATGGTTTGCTAAACGATCGAGGACCTCATCTAGCCAAGTAAAATCAAAAACACCTTCTTCTGGCTCTAATGTAGCCCAACTAAAAATCCCTACTGACATGACATTACAGTGAGTCTGCTTCATCAACTCAATATCTTTTTCTAAGATATCAGGGCGATCCAACCATTGCTCAGGGTTATAATCCGCGCCATGCAGTAGATGATTGACTTTAGGCAGAATAGGTAAACATTTTTCCATAACAACAACTCCTAGCGTCATGCTTTATTCATTTTTAAAAACGTTCATTGAGGGGAGGACGTTTCCTTCAAAATCAAACAAGGCTTGGTTATCCCAAGAATTTCCTTCTTGCCAAAAGTCATTGGTGTATTCCATACCAGCTTGAGTGGCCCACGTTGCATTATCGACAGGTAACCAAGCGGGTTCCCAATAGAAAATACCAAGGCCTTTCCCCTCTGGTGCGGCATTAACCAGCTCCATCATCTCTTTCAAAAACAGCGCTTGGCCAGCAACACTCACCGGATACCCTTCAGCAGGTTCAGCACCGGTATAAGCATTCTCTAAGCTATCACCATTGGCCGTAGTATAAGCGTAAGAGGTTTCAGCAATCACAACGGGTTTACCATACCGAGAAATCACATCGGCAATGTTCTCTTCTACCTTATCCATTGGACCATGCCAAAATGGGTAATAAGACATGCCAATAATGTCGAATTCAACATTACGTTTTGTTATCTCATCAAACCACCAACGGAACGCTCCATTATCTCCCGCCTTCGCTAGGTGCAGCATGATCTCAACATTTTCATTCTCTTGATAGGCCGCTTTAACCGCTTGGATACCAGCGTTTAAAAGTTCAGCGAGGCGATCAAATTCGTGTCCATCGCCTCCCCAACTTTTCCCATCGGGCCAAAGCATTCCACTGTTAAGCTCATTGCCGACTTGGACCATTTCAGGCATCACCCCTGCATCTCGGTGGGCTTGCATCACCTCTTCCGTGTAGTGGCCGACTTGGGCAACCAACTCTTCAAAACTGAGCGTTTCCCACCCTTTTGGTTTCACCTGTTTACCAGGATCAGTCCAAAAATCACTATAATGAATATCTAATAAATATTTCATTCCATGCTCATGGGCTCGTTTCCCCATTGCAATGGCACGTTCTAAGGTAGAATTTCCGCCGCCATATTCCACACCAGATGCACTTTGTGGATCAACCCAAATACGCATTCTCAAATAGTTAATACCGTGCGCTTGCATAATAGTGATTGGGTCTTTTTGCTGATTATCTTGATAATATTTTCCGCCTAAAGCTTCGACTTCAGGAATCATAGAAACATCCATTCCTTTAATAAAATATTCAGAAACTTGAGCAGGAATAATGACTGATTGTGTACTATTACTGTCTGAAAACATTTCACCAGACTTGCATCCAGCCAATAATAGAGCACTGCTCAGAACGGCAGCTAATGTTTTTTTGTAGGTTACATTCATCACTTTATCCTTTTGTACTACCCGCGGTTAAACCAGAAACAAAATACTTTTGTAATGACAAATAAAGCATTGCAACTGGAATAGAAATAAGCACTGCACCAGCAGCATATGTGGTATAACTTGCCCCCATTTTTTCAACCACTAAGTTGTATAAGCCAATGGGGAGCGTGTAATTTTCTGGCGTACGTAAAATTGTGGTTGCAAGGATGAAGTCACCAAGTGGGCCGGTAAAAGAAAATAGAGCAACAACCGCAATAATGGGTTTGGATATAGGCAGTATAATCTCAATAAAAATACGGAAGTTACCTGCACCATCCATACGTGCTGATTCATCAAGATCTTTTGGAATCGCATCTAAATACCCTTTCATCAGATAGGTATTCATGGGGATCATTCCCCCTACGTACACTAAAACAAGAGCGATATGGCTATTAATTAACCCTAACATTTGAGCTAAAACAAAAATAGCAATCAAGGCCGAAAACTGAGGTACCATTTGGAGTAATAGAAACAGTATCAAACTATTATTACGTCCCTTAAAACGAAAACGAGAAAAGGCATATCCGGTACAGCAAACACTGATCAGTGTTAATACCATGGTCATCACACTAATTTTCAAACTATTCCAATACCAAGTTAAATAGGAAACCTTATTATTTTCAAATAGTGTTAAATAATGACTCCATGTGGGGTTGTCAGGAAAAATCGACTCTCCCATAATACTATTTCCTGGATAAAATGAAGCTCCAACGGTCCATAACAATGGATAAATAATAATAATACTAACAATAGCAATTAGTATATAACTAAGCGTCAACCTTATGGCATTGCTTCTTTTAATACTCATTTTCAAGTCCTTTAATTCGTGTCTTTAAATGAATTTGTCATACGGAATTGCCATAATGCAATGCCAACAACAAAAATAGACAGCAATAGTGTAATGGCTGCGGCAATAGAGTATTGTGACGATGACATCGTTAGCTTATAAATCCAAGAAACTAATATATCTGTTCCGCCAGCATTACTACCTATCACGGCTGGCCCGCCATTATTAAAGAGGTAAATAATATTAAAGTTATTAAAATTAAAGGTATATTGTGTGATCAATATCGGAGCAATAGAAAAAAGAACAAGTGGTATCGTAATGGTCTTCATTTGCTGAAACTTACTCGCCCCATCAATGGTTGCCGCTTCATACAGATCATTAGGAATTGCCTGCAATACACCGGTTGTCATAGCAAAGACAAATGGAAACCCTAACCATGTTTGAATCAGTATTAGTGCCGTTTTAGTCCAGAATGGATCGGTTAACCAAGGTTTAGGGTCAATACCAAAAAAGTTTAAAATAACATTATTAATCACACCAAATGTTTCATTAAACATTCCGGTAAAAATAAGAATAGTAACGAAACCGGGAACCGCCCAAGGTAAAATAAAAATGGTTCGAATTAGAGGTTTAAATTTTAGATCTTTTTGATTTACCAATATCGCCAATAATACACCAACTGTACATTGTAGTGTTGTAGCAACTAAAGTCCAAACTACCGTCCACTGTAATACATCAAAAAAAGTATTACGCCATAAGTTAATTTTGAAAATATTAATAAAATTTCTGAGGCCAACCCAATCCACTAATTTTGCGGGTGGTGAATTATACAAATTATAGTTAGTAAAACCGATAGCGAAACCAAAAACAATAGGGAAAATAACAACAAAAACCAACAGAATGAATGCAGGAGTTACCATCAAGTAAGGAAACCCAGATTCAATAATCGTACGATACTGTCGACGAATTGAATTTAACTCTTTCCCTTGATCTCGAAGCTTGCCATTCGAATAAGCATCGTAAAAGGATAAACTATAAACGCCAATCCCAAAAACAGATACAATAAGAGAAATAATACCTTCTGCAAGTAAGAAAACAGAATTATCTTCAGGTAATGATTCCCCTAAAGTAAACAGCCCCCAGTAGCCCTCTTTTAGAAAGTCATAAAATACGCCATAAAAGCTCAACAAAAAAATAAAAAAAATGGCTGACTTAGCAAACTGTCTATTATATAGCTGTCCTAATCCTGGGATAATTGACAACCATAAAGCCACAACTCTATGTTGAGTTTTATATTTAATATCACTCGGTAATATCTCTGGAGATAAAGTAGGCATAATACACATCCTGAACACAACGACAAACGCCAGCCCTAGTAAGGGCTGGCTAAAAATAACTTACCATCCCATCATTGCGTGGTTCGCTTCAATTTGCATCTGAATCGCTTCCACTGCACTATCTAATGCTTCTTTAGGTTTTTGCTTTCCTGTGGCGATAAGCTGTAGTGCACTATTAGCCGGTCCCCACACTTCATTCATTTCTGGAATAGATGGCATGGGTGTGGCAAATTCAGCTTGTATGGCGACAGCCCGAGCGCCTTCATTATCTTTAATAATCGGATCATCAATTAATGCTTTTACTGCGGGAACTTCACCCGTTAATTCAAAGCGTCGTTTTGAATTATCATAATTATTGATAAATTCAATATACTTTTGTGCTAGCTCTTTATTTTTTGAGTAACTTGAAACACTATAACTTTTTACTCCCATAAACGATCCCATATGCTCACCATTAGGCAGCAGTGGTAAAGGTGCTACACCATAATTGATGCCCGCTTCTTTATATGGCTGAAATGACCAAGGTCCAGTCTGCACCATGGTGGCTTTTTGGCTCGTAAATAGTGAATCAATCGCATTCAAGCCAGAATCACCAATAATTCCTCGAGGAAAAATCGCTTCTTTAAAGAATTTTTCTACGTACTCACCACCTTTAACCGCACCTTCGGTATTTAAAAGAATCGTTTTTGAGTCATAGCTGCCGTCTGGATTTTTGCCAAAGACATCCCCCCCCATCGCTTTTAAAATGCCATAGGTGTAATAAATTTCATCCCATTTCGCTAATAGGCCATAATTACCTTGTGCTCGGGATTGCTTAGAGGCTTGATAGATCTCCTCCATTGTTTTCGGTAATTCTGGCATCAAGTCTTTGTTATAAACCATCACCAACGTTTCTACCGCTTTCGGTAATCCATAAAGCTGGCCTTGATAGGTTAACGCATCAACTGCCGACTCTGTAAACGTATCCAGTATTGTTTGATCAACCTTAAGTGGGACCAATAAACCTTGCACAACGGCACTGCCTATTTGGTCGTGCGGTAAGTTGATGACATCAGGCCCCGTTCCAGCAGGACCGTCCATACGTAATGACTCAACTTGCCCACCATAAGGTAATTCTTGAACCGTAATTTTCACATCATATTGTTGTTCAAACGCTTTTGTCGCTTGGGCATTACCTGCTGATTTTTGGATATCTTCCCATACAAGCAACTTGCCTGCGGCAACAACATTGAGGGAAGAAAAAGTGCAACCAGCGATTAGAGCAGCATTCATTGCTTTTATTAATGTACGTTTTTTCATAACGTCTCCTAGGTTAATGTGTAGGATGCAGTTTTGGTTTTTTTCTATGCATAAGTAAAACGATTACCCGGTTTAAAATAGGCGCTTCCCTTTGTATTGACCATAAATTTTGCTCACAATCGTGACAGCTAACACAAAAAAAGCCCAAAAAATGGAATACGTTTACACTAAGTTTTATAATCTTTAAAACAAAAACAAGCCACTTGGCAAAATCACTATCAATTAATTTAAAATCAACAAGTTAATAATTAAAATCATGAAGGATAAGCCCTATGGCCTCTATTGAATTATCAAATGTAATCAAGCGGTTTGGTGATATAAAAACCATTCACGATGTAAACCTTTCCATAAAAGATGGTGAATTTGTGGTTTTTGTTGGTCCATCAGGCTGTGGTAAATCAACTCTTCTACGAATGATCGCAGGGCTAGAGGAAATATCAGAAGGAACCATTTCGATCAAAGATCGAATCGTCAATGATGTCCAACCCTCACAACGCGGCGTTGCCATGGTCTTTCAATCTTATGCTTTATACCCACACATGACTGTTGGCGAAAATATGGGATACGCATTAAAGGTCAATAAAACACCAAAAACAGAAATTGAAAGTAAAGTTCTTCAAGTGGCTAAAGCCTTACAACTAGATAACTTACTGGATCGAAAACCGGCTCAATTATCGGGTGGTCAGCGGCAACGGGTCGCTATTGGCCGAGCGATTGTGCGTAATCCCGATGTCTTCTTATTTGATGAGCCTTTGTCTAATTTGGATGCCGAATTACGGGTTGAAATGCGTTTACATATCGCCAAGCTACATCAAGAATTACAATCAACCATGGTTTACGTTACTCACGATCAAGTCGAGGCAATGACTTTAGCGGATAAAATTGTCGTACTACGTCAAGGCTGTGTTGAGCAAGTCGGTAGCCCGATGGAACTTTATTACCATCCAGAAAATCAGTTTGTTGCCGGTTTTATTGGCTCTCCAAAAATGAATTTTATCTCCGCGAAAGTAGAAAGTTGGTCACCAGAGAAGTTAACGATCACACTAGGAAATCAACAGACTCATACAGAATTACTCATCATGACTCAACAAGTTCACGAAGGAGAGCACATTACCGTTGGGATACGGCCTGAACATCTTAATAAAGAAGCGGGGGACTTAACCTTTGTCTTTCACTCAGAAGTGGTGGAACGCTTAGGAAGTAGCACCTATATATTCGGCCAAAGCTTAGGTGTAGATGATTTTAAATTTTTAAATTCTGGTGATTTCTTTATCAAACCTTATACAGAAATACCTCTTTATACTGACTTTGATTCGATCCATTTATTTAATGCAAAAGGTGAAAATATCAGAGTTAACAAAGCGCCGGCCACCTTAGCTCACATCGCCTAATGTCATCAGCCTCTGCTCGGTAGCAGAGGCTGTACATTGTTCTTCCTGTTCTATTGACTGATTAATACGAGATATGTATGGCTACCATTAAAGATGTTGCAAGAGAAGCGGGAGTCTCCGTTGCTACCGTTTCTCGAGTAATGAATAATTCCTCACATGCCAGTGCCTCAACCAAATCCCTCGTTCAAAAAGCGATGCTGAAACTCGGTTATCGCCCTAATGCAAATGCACGAGCGTTGGTTAGCCAAACAACGAATACCATTGGTGTTCTCATTGGTGATGTCTCCGATCCGTTTTACGGTAGTATGGTTAAAGCCATTGATTCTATTGCTATCCAAAATGGAAAACATTTGCTGATTGGTAATGGTTACCATAATGCAGATTTTGAGCGAGAAGTGATTGAACTCCTCATTAATAGCCGATGCGAATCTCTTGTTATTCACAGCAAAGCGCTGAGTAATGAGGAACTGATCCGTTTTGCTGAAGAAAAGCCAACAATGGTATTGATCAACCGCTATATTCCTGAAATAGCAGAACGCTGTATCGCCCTCGACAATTACCGAGGTTCTTATTTAGCCACTGAATATCTCATCAAGATGGGTCATACGCAGATAGGTTATGTGTGCTCTAATCACGAGATCGAAGATACTGAACAACGTAGAAATGGCTATTTATCAGCCCTTAAAGCGTACAATATTAAAATTAACGCTTCTTACATTGAGTATGGTGCACCAACCGAATTAGGTGGCGAAGAAGCGATGACTCACCTTCTCTCTAAAAACCTGCCACTGACTGCCGTTGCAACCTACAACGATTATATGGCGGCTGGCGCTTTATCCATCTTAGATGAAAATGGCATTCTTGTTCCACGAGATGTCTCTTTGATTGGATTTGATGATGGTATCATTGCCAAATACCTTAGCCCTAAACTGACTACGATGCGATACCCCATTCAGATGATGGCAGAAAAAGCCGTACATTTGGCTTTTTTGTTAGCGAATGGGCAAACAGCGACCGATCCTATTCGAATTTTTGTTCCAACAATGATTCGTCGTGCATCGGTTATTCCCTATTCCTGTTCATGAAACTCACCATTTGAAAGTATGGAGTTCATGTTACTGATAATAGAAAAGAGATTTATCACCAGCAAAAATCGGGATTAAATCTCATTTCTTCATCACTTGCCTCTCAGGCATTGCTATGGGTAGTCGAAAAGTGTTTAATTCACCTAATGCATTGATAAAGGTTGAATTTCTATGGCTACTATTAAAGATGTCGCAAAGGCGGCTGGCGTTTCTGTTGCAACAGTGTCACGTGTCATTAATCAGTCTCCTAAAGCCAGTAAAAGTGCTATTGAGTCCGTCACCAAAGCAATGCACGACCTAGGATATCGGCCTAACGCTGCAGCACGAGCACTGGTCAGCCAAAGTACCAACACGATGGGGGTCTTGGTCTCGGATGTGTCTGATCCTTTTTTTGGTACGCTAGTGAAAGCCGTCGATACCATTGCACATCAACATGGTAAACATTTATTGGTCGGCAATGGCTATCACAATGCAGATGATGAACGTAGGGCCATTGAACTTCTTATCAATAACCGTTGCGATGCCTTGGTGATTCACTCGAAAGCTTTATCTGATGAAGAGTTAATCAATTTTGCTAAAGAAACAAAGGGAATGGTTGTCATAAATCGACATATTCCGCAATTGGCAGAACGCTGCATCTCCCTTGATAATCAGAAAGGGGCTTATCTAGCCACCGAGTTTTTAATTCGCCAAGGGCATCAACAGATTGCCTGTATTGCTTCAAGCCATCCCATTTCTGACGCTGATGAGAGAATCGCAGGCTATCGTGAGGCACTCATCGCTCATCATATTCAACTACCAGACTCTTACATTGAATATGGCGATCCTAGCAGCGAAGGGGGCGAATTGGCTATGACGAACTTGTTGACTAAAGCCATTGATATGACAGCTATTGTCTCTTATAACGACTATATGGCTGCTGGCGCTCTCTCCGTGATGGAGGAAAATGGTATTGAAGTACCTAATCAGATTTCAATCATTGGTTTTGATGATGGTTTAATCGCTCGCTATGTGAAACCTCGCCTAACCACTATCCGCTACCCGATTCAGATGATGGCAGAAAAAGCAGCATTACTCGCTCTGCAACTCGCTAAAGATGAAAACACCCTGGATAACAGCCCTAAACGCTATTCACCAACGATGGTCAAACGAGATTCGGTAAAAATGGCTAATCACTCATAGCGAAAAAATCCTCATAGGCATTAGAGGCTAATTTATACAGTCACTCCCCCAAGTCACTGTATAAATGAAAGTTGATGAAATCATTATCAACATCAACTCTATGCCTCTTTAAGCCTAGAGGAAAAACAACTGACTAAAAATTAACAACAATGTCAGTTAACCTATCAATGGGAATAATTAGCTAAAAAATAAACTGGTAGCTGGTTTGATGTTGATACACTTCGCCAGCATTAAGAATTCCGTTCTGTTTTTCCCACTCTGGATGGTTGGGACCATCAGGAAAATACTGAGTCTCTAGCGCGACGCCATCATAAGCAGCATAAGTTCTTGAAGCTCCCTGCTCCCCAGCTAGGAAGTTACCAGAATAGAGCTGCATGGCTGGTTTGGTGGTTTTGACCGTCATGCTGACGTCTCCTTCAGGCGCAACCAGCACCGCGGCCGCTTTTTTTCCATCGGTGACTTCATCCATGAATACAAAACAGTGATCATAGCCGCCCGCCAATTGCTGATCGTTATCACTCAGCAACGCCTCACCAAGCAACTTCGCTCGGGTAAAGTCAAAACTACGCCCAAAAACATTTTTTAACTCTCCCGTTGGAATCAATCCACTGTCGGTCGGTAAATAATGATAAGCATTGATCTGTAATGTATGGCCGAGGCAATTTACAGAAGAGCCTTCCCCCGCTAAGTTAAAATAAGCATGGTTGGTTAAATTTACAGGACAGATGTGATTACCATGAGCATGGTAATTAATGCAGATCTGATTATCGTTGGTTAACCGATACCCAACTTTGACATCCAAATACCCCGGATATCCTTGATCACCATCCTCAGAATGCAAAGCAAACACTACCCTTTGTTGATCCCGTTCCACAATGACCCAACGCCGTTTATCAAACCCATCTAAACCACCATGTAAGGAGTTTTCACCGTTATTAATACCCACTTGGTAAGTTTGCCCATCAAGGGTAAATTTTCCTTTGTTTATACGGTTAGCAAAGCGACCGACAATGGCACCAAAAAAAGCATTTTGCTTCATATGTTCATCCATATTGGAGGAACGCAATAGTACTTCCCTGTGTTCACCATTGACGGGCAGTGTACAACTGAGCCAAGTGGCCCCTATATCCATGAAGGATACCGTCATTCCTTGAGCATTCGTTAAATGGATTAATTTTGCTGGCTGACCATCAAAGGAGGGGGCTTGCCCCATAGATTGCTCAAGTTGTTCAAAGTTTGACATGTTCAATCTTCCTTACCACTCATTAACCAAACCCGCACCTTGTGTCGCTTGGCAAACATACATCGACGCTTGTAATCCTGTCGCTGCTTGGTAATGTGCCTCAACCGTCGCTTTCACTTTATCCACCAATAAAAGTGGCACCAAGGAAACCACACACCCACCAAAACCGCCACCCGTCATTCGTACCCCACCTTGATCGCCAATGACCTCTTTAACCATTTCAACCAGAATATCGATCTCTTTCACCGTAATTTCAAAATCATCTCTCATAGACGCATGCGATTCGGCCATAAGTTCGCCCATGCGCTTCATATCGTGTGTTCTCAATGCCTGTGCCGCTTCTACGGTACGGTCGTTTTCAGTGATCACATGACGAGCACGTTTTGCGACCATGTCATCCAGTTCAGACACTTTCTCATTGAACTGCTCAATCGTCACATCACGAAGCGCCTTCACGCCAAAGATTCGAGCGGCTTCTTCGCACTGCTGACGACGAGTGTTGTATTCGCTGTCGACCAAACCGCGTTTTTTGTTCGAGTTGATGATCACAACTGCCATCTCTTCCGGCATCGGGACCGCTTGAGTGGCTAGGCTACGACAGTCTAAAAGCATGGCGTGGTTTTCACGGCCTTCAGCAGAGATCATTTGATCCATGATGCCGCAGTTACAACCGACGAATTCATTCTCCGCTTGTTGGCCGTTTAGTGCGATATCCGCTTGGCTAATGTCTAAGTTAAAGAGCTCTTTGAAGGTTTGACCAATCACCACTTCAAGGGCGGCAGATGAGCTTAAGCCCGCCCCTTGAGGTACGTTACCACTGACTGAAATATCTGCCCCGGTAAACGAGTAACCGCGTTCAAGAAGAGACTTCACAACACCACGAATGTAGTTTGCCCACATTTTGTTCTCTTGAAACTTAATCTCTTGGGTAATATCAAACTCATCGAATGCGTTACCATAATCCACAGAGACCACCCGCACGAGGCTGTCTTCACGTTTTGCGGCGGCAACCACGGTTTGATAGTTAATGGCACAGGGTAGGACAAAACCATCATTGTAATCGGTATGTTCCCCAATTAAGTTCACACGACCAGGTGCTTGGATAATATGGCTAGGCGCATACCCCAACACTTGCTCAAAAGACGCTTTCACATTTTGGATTAGATCAGACATAGTAAATACTCAAACTGTTTAATGCTTTCATAGCAGCTCGAAATCAAGCCACGATAATGAGGCCTCTTAACTAGTTGAAATTGCAGCTAGGCGACCAACGAATTCAACCCGATGAGCATAGATCCTCTGGAATCTATGCAATCAACCGCATGCAACTTCAACTATGACAAACGTTATTGTTCTTTGTAATGGACATCACTGACATCACGCAGACGCTGCGCCGCTTGCTCAGCGGTTAAATCGCGTTGACTTTCTGCCAACATTTCATAGCCCACCAT
The DNA here is from genome assembly GCF_900167345.1 of Vibrio cincinnatiensis DSM 19608. Taxonomy (GTDB): domain Bacteria; phylum Pseudomonadota; class Gammaproteobacteria; order Enterobacterales; family Vibrionaceae; genus Vibrio; species Vibrio cincinnatiensis. The sequence continues at coordinate 154,471 of NZ_FUXB01000004.1, forward strand.
AAATTTACGCACAGTTGCACTGCGTAGTAATGGGGGGTAGAACAGCGCGTGAAGCTGCCAGTGGTCAATATCGGTGCCTTCTTCAAAGAACGGTGCGTAATGCCAGCCCATTGAGTAGGGGAAAGAACATTGGAACAAGTTGTCATAACGGCTGGTCAACTTTTTGATCGCCACCGCTAAGTCATCCCGCTGTTCATTGGAAAGTTCACTCATTCGGCGAATATGTGTTTTCGGCAATAACAGGGTTTCAAATGGCCACGCCGCCCAATATGGGACAAGTGCAACCCAATGTTCGGTTTCCACGACGATGCGAGAGCCATCTCTTAACTCCGCTTGCACGTAATCCACCAGCAAATTGCTGCTATTTTCTTGGTAGTAGGCTTTTAGGTGGTGCTCTTTACGTTCAATTTCATTGGGTAAAAAGCTATTTGCCCAAATTTGTCCGTGCGGATGAGGCTGAGAGCAGCCCATCGTTTCGCCTTTATTCTCAAAGGCTTGAACCCAAATATACTCTTTACCTAGCGCTTCAATTTGCTCATTCCAGGTATCAATCACACCGCGAATTTTTTCAACGGGCAGTTCAGGCAAGGTTTTATTGTGATCCGGAGAAAAGCAGATAACCCGACTCAAACCACGAACCCCTTGGATTTTAAAAAGGGGATTCTTTGATTCCGGCGCATCCGGAGAATCCGTCATCAATGCAGCAAAGTCGTTGTTAAATACATACGTTCCTTGATAATCAGGGTTTATATCACCAGAAATGCGCTTATTCGTCGGACATAAGAAGCACGTTTCGTCATAACTGGGAAGCACATCCATGGATGGCTTTTCATCTGCCCCACTCCAAGGTCGTTTGGCTCGGTGCGGAGAAACCAGAATCCATTGTCCCGTTAATGGGTTATAACGGCGATGAGGATGATCCACTGGGTTAAATTCAACATTCGACATCTTACTTACTCAACTTTTAAATTTTTCTCTGCCTTCCAATAAAGTGGGAATGGCTATTCGGCAACAATGCTATGGTTGCAATTACACAGGGGAGTACCCATTCGGATTATTAACCTGCCAATGCCAAGTATCTACGGTCATTTGGGCAAGGGTATATTGGGCCTTCCATCCCAGTTCCCGCTCTGCTTTTTCGGTGCTCGCCCAACACTGAGCGATATCCCCAGGACGACGTGGACACACTTCATAAGGAACGGGTTTACCACAAGCATCACTAAAGGCAGCAATCATCTCCAATACGCTGGAACCTTTTCCTGTTCCCAAGTTATAAACGTGTAATCCCGCTTTTTTCCCCACCGTATTAAGCGCTGCAATATGACCATCCGCTAGATCCATGACGTGGATATAATCTCGCACCCCCGTTCCGTCAGGAGTGGCGTAGTCATCACCAAATACCGACAGTTTTTCTCGCCGCCCTACCGCAACTTGGGCGATAAACGGCATCAAATTATTCGGTATACCTTGCGGGTCTTCGCCCATCGAACCGGATGGATGAGCCCCAACGGGGTTAAAGTAGCGCAGCAAAGTGATACTCCAGTCCTTTTCAGCAACAAACAGATCACTTAAGCATTGCTCAACCATGTGTTTACTGCTGCCGTAAGGGTTTGTCGTTGCCCCTGTCGGGGACGATTCCGTGATAGGCACCACTTTAGGGTCACCATAGACAGTAGCAGAAGAACTAAAGACGATGGTTTTCACTCCAGCTTTACGCATACTGCGCAGCAGAACTAATGACCCATTAACATTGTTATCGTAATATTCGAGCGGTTTACTGACGGATTCGCCTACGGCTTTTAGTCCAGCAAAATGAATAACGGCTTGAATGGTATGTGCCGAAAAAATGGAATCTAACAACGCCTCATCACGCACATCACCTTGATAAAAGGTCGGTTTCTTGCCTGTTAATGCTTCAATTCGGTTCAATACTTCCGTTTTTGCATTGCATAAATTATCAATGATGATGGGTTCAAGACCGGCTTCAATCATCTGCACACAAGTGTGACTACCGATATAGCCCATCCCTCCTGTAATTAAAACACTCACACGTCACCCCTTACTCTTCCAACTTGAATCCAGTGGCAATAAGTCTATCAGCAGACGTTGAGGTATTTCTGTGATAAAAACCCCAAAAGTGGAAACGTTTACATGAAGTAAAACAAGATAACTATTGATTGTTATATTACAAAATGAAAAATATGAGTAAAAACAACCAAAGATATTGCTCAACGTTTACATGATAAACTGGAGAAAAGATGAGAGAGACTCACCACAGGAGCAAAGGGGGAGAGAAAACGAAGCATGATCAATGCAAAAAAGCCAGCAATGCTGGCTTAAAAGGATAGCGAATCCAGCGTTAACACGCCAATCTCCCAATGACACCACTCAACCCAAATGGGGAAATAACACGAGTGAAGACCATGAGCTTAAGCATGAAAACCAAGGCTTGCAGCAATGTCTCCCTTACGCTCAATCACCCACTGGCTATCAAAAGGCCCCCAGTCAGAGAGTCGATAATAGCCATCATTATGCCGGCGACCATCTTGTACAAAATTAAGCTCAATACCGATTCCCGGCATGGCTTTAATCACATCTTGAATCGTGCGGCGAGGCCATCCCGTTTTCTCAATTAATTTCGGGACATTAGGCCGCTCAAGGCTTTCAACTAACAAAGCTAAATATAACCGCCTTGCAAAAACAGGACTCAGTTCCATTGATACCTCCTAAATAGTGCAAAGCACATTATTTCTGTTTTACCAGTAAGTTTGTTGAGATTGATCAAGAACTGGCTAATCGACCATTCTATCAAGCACTTTTCTACCTCTTTTGTTACCCGTGTTTTACGCTTATCCATCACTCGATGCTCCTACAGAAGAAAAACCTGCGGTATTCATTTTGTCACCACCCACGGTTCCTGTTAGGATCGCCTCATAAAACAAGGTTGAATAAGACCAATCACCATCCATTTCAAAGGAATAGTATGCTCATCACGCTTTACGGTATCCCTAACTGCGATACCATAAAAAAAGCCAGAAAATGGCTAGAGACCCAAGCCATCGAATATCAATTTCATGATTACCGAAAAAATGGTATTACTCCTGAGTTAGTGAATGAATTTTTTCAGTCACTCGGTTGGGAAAAGGTTCTCAACAAACGGGGAACGACCTACCGCCAACTCAGCCAAGAACAAAAAGAGAGCCTAAATGAAGCCAACGCACTCGCACTTCTTCTTGAACAGCCTGCGATGATCAAACGGCCTATTTTACGTGTAAAAGAGACCCTCTATCTTGGCTTTACCCCCCAGCAATACAGTGAACTTTTTTCTTAAATACAAGGATTTCAAGGATGACAGACAGTCCCGTACTGGCTCTTGCAAAAGATTTAATTAGCCGTGAATCGGTCACCCCTAATGATGCAGGGTGCCAACAAGTCATGATCGAGAGGTTGAAAGCGTTGGGATTTACCATTGAAGAGATGATCTTTGATGACACCACCAACTTTTGGGCTCGAAAAGGGACAGAAACCCCACTCTTCGTGTTTGCTGGCCATACCGATGTCGTTCCAGCAGGGCCACTTTTCCAGTGGCACACCTCCCCCTTTGAACCAACCGTCATTGATGGCTATTTACATGGGCGGGGGGCCGCTGACATGAAAGGCTCACTGGCTTGTATGGTTGTCGCAATAGAACGCTTTCTTACAAAGAACCCAAGCCATAAAGGCTCCATTGGTTTTCTTATTACTTCCGATGAGGAAGGCCCTTTTATTAATGGCACCACTCGAGTTGTCGATACCTTAATGGCTCGTAATGAATTGATTGATATGTGCATCGTGGGTGAGCCATCCAGCACCTTAAAAGTGGGCGATGTGGTCAAGAATGGGCGTAGAGGCTCAATCACGGGTGATTTAAAAATTAAAGGGGTTCAGGGCCACGTTGCCTACCCTCACTTAGCCAACAACCCGGTTCACCATGCTCTTCCTGCACTGGCTGAATTAGCTGCGACCACTTGGGATGATGGGAATGCTTACTTCCCACCCACCAGCTTTCAAATTCCAAATTTACAGGCAGGGACAGGAGCATCCAACGTGATTCCAGGGGAATTTGATGTCCAGTTTAACTTCCGTTTTAGTACGGAACTTACCGATAAGGAGATCAAACGCCGGGTACACTCCATCCTTGATGCCCATGGGCTCGATTACGAACTCACATGGACCTTGAGTGGTCATCCATTTTTAACCGACACGGGGGATTTATTGGATGCCGTGGTTCACGGTGTGACAGAAGTCAATCATCAAGCACCGCAGCTATTAACCACCGGAGGGACTTCTGATGGGCGCTTTATTGCCAAAATGGGCGCCCAAGTGGTTGAACTAGGGCCAGTCAATGCCACAATTCATAAAGTTAATGAGTGTGTCAGTATTGCGGATTTAGAGAAACTGACCGATATGTATGAAAAAATCTTAGAGAAACTATTCATCAAATGATGTCACCAGAACAGCTGACAGGTAAGACGGATGATCACCTTACTGCGGTGATCATCGGGCAAAAAGCCTTTTGGGTTCATCCCCAAGTAAGCCAAGATTTGCTGGCCTTAAAACAGGCAGCGGATCTCGCAGGCTTTAATCTCAATATCGCCAGTGGTTTTCGCTCTTTTACTCGCCAGCAGAGTATCTGGGATCGAAAAATGAAAGGAGAAATGGCCATTTTGGATGACGATGGCCACCCACTAGACATATCGCCTTACTCTGAAAAAGAGAAGATATTGGCCATTTTGCGTTGGTCTGCCTTACCCGGTGCCAGTCGACACCATTGGGGCACTGACTTTGATATTTTTGATAGAAAAGCATTACCCGAAGGAACATCACTACAACTGGAACCTTGGGAATACTTACAAGCTCATCAAGCCCCTTTTTATGCTTGGTTGAAAACGCATATTGCCGAGTTTGGTTTCTTCTTTCCTTATCAAGAAAATGGCGGTGGTGTGGCTTTCGAACCTTGGCATATCAGTCATAAACATACCGCAGAACAATGCTTAACAGCACTCACACGCGAGACGCTACAAACTGAGTTGGACAAAGAGTCGATGGAAGGAAAACAAACCGTACTGCAAAACCTAGAGATGATCTACAATCACTACATCATCAATATCGCAAAGGTAAAATAGTATGGATTTTTTACTCAACCCTTGGGTAATTTCTATCATAGCAATGAGCGTGATTGTTGGTAATTTAGCAGCCTTAAAACACCTTTCTAAGATTCGTTTTCAACAAAAAGAAAAAAGTGATTTAGATAAACTCAATGAGCTGGATAAAAAGCTTCACCCCAACTTATCTGAGCAAAATAGATCCTCTACATCAGATGTGGATAAACAGGACGAAAAAAAATAGAGGATGCCATCGCACCCTCTTTACCTAATAACGTATTTTTCTACTCTTCTGGCTGAACCATAGCGGCTAACACCGGAACCATTTCTTGCAACAGTTCTTGTTCAACAGGCCTTCCCGCAGAGTTTGTTACATTGATCGAGGTTCGGTTTCCTAAATCACCCAATAAGAAGGTGTAAGTCCCCGCTCTTAAATTCATCGGTTTCACACCAATACGATACCAAAACTCATCGTCTGGTGAGGCATACCTTGCTTTAATTGTACCCTGTGACTGATTTCGTTCTTCAATCGTAAAGCCCATGCTTGGCATTAAAGTCGGTATACGCTGCCATAGTACCTCATAAGGAGTACGAGCGATAATCACCGGCAAACCGCTGCGATCAGCCCCCATAGTAATTGGGATCTGTTTAACCAGTTCCTCCGCTCGACGCGCCGCTTCCTCACGTCGATATTGATCGTAACGACTCGTCACCAAATTGGTCATGAAGATGTTATATCGCTCTTTATTGGTCGTACTCACAGGAACAACTTTACCATTTTCACGCCAATCAATGAGTGAAACTCTAAAGCCAAATCGGTTATTCGCAGCTACCCGAGAAAATTCATACCGGCTACCTAACGTGGTATCTTCGTCTTCCGAACTCCAGTTCACCCAATCTGTTTCCAGATAGTTGTCAGTTTGCTTTCTCACCTTCACGCCACGTTCTTGCAACATCGACAATGCCGTCTGCCAAACAGTATCGACCTCATCTTGACGAATCATCCATAATGTGGAATCTCCATCTTGCCGCTCAGAACGAGCACCAGGGATCAGTTCAAGGATCTGCTGAGGTGGACGAATATCGACTTCGCCTCCAACCGCACCCACAAACTCCCCTTTCGGTATTTCGTAGTTCGGATAATACTGAGGAGTGGCTCCTTCAGGTAACACCCAAGGTGTAAAGGGTTTTGTTTCTAAGTAAGTAAAATCATTCTTTGCTTGGCGTCGCTGCGCAGGGCTACTTGAACAAGCACTTAAAACCAAAACAGCCAGTGAACCAACAACCAGCTGGCGGGATAACTTCATTGAAACTCCTAAATGGCCGAAACGAAAAGCTCAGCACTATCGTTATAACTCTTTATAAAATACAAGCTTCGGTCATGGCTTGGGCAACCAATGGACGAGCTTGTTCTGAAAGCTCAGTAAGCGGCAGACGTAAATGACCGTCAGCAATTAACCCTAGTTTATGTGCTGCCCACTTCACCGGAATCGGGCTCGACTCCACAAATAAGTCTTTGTGTAATGGCATTAAACGCTGATTTATGACTTCTGCCTCTTCAAACTTACCCGCTAACGCCAGCTTCATCATTTTTGCCATGTCTGCTGCGGCAACATTATTGGTGACAGAAATCACGCCTTGCCCGCCGAGTTTTACAAACTCAAGCCCAGTGGCATCATCACCACTGAGTAGAATGAAATCATTGCCACATAATTCACGGTGCAGCGCAACACGGCTTAAATCACCCGTAGCATCTTTGAGTGCAACAATGTTCTTTAGTTCCGCTAAGCGTGCCACTGTTTCAGGTCGAAGATCAACCGCCGTGCGCCCGGGTACATTATACAAAATAACAGGAACATCGGTTTCTTGGCTGATGGCTTTATAGTGCTGAAATAACCCTTCTTGGGTCGGTTTATTATAGTAGGGTGTCACGCTGAGAAACCCTTTAATACCGGTATTGTGCAACAGGCGGCTAAACGTGATCGATTCATGAGTCGCGTTTGCACCGGTTCCAGCGATAATAGGGATTCGCCCATCAGAAAACTCAACGGTTTTTTCGACAACTTTGACATGCTCTTCCACCGAGAGTGTCGCGGATTCACCGGTGGTCCCTACCGAAACGATCGCGTCAGTACCGGCTGCGATATGGTAATCTACTAATTTTTTCAAACTGGAATAGTCAACTTCACCATCTTGGTGAAAAGGGGTTATTAACGCAACCATACTTCCTGAAAACATGTCTATCTCCCTTGATTGATAACCTTTGCATGGTACTGCATGGCACTTAAAAAAGACAAGGGGGGAAATCTGCTTAAACCGAGCATATCTGTGAATATTTATCAGATGTTTGAGATTCCACCAACTCTCAGCTCAACAAAACGTAGACTCGGATACCATTTCCTCATGTCAATGGAAGGTAATTTCACGGATGATGGTCTATAAAAAAGAGAAATCCGCCGTTTTTTTCTCACTCAAAAGGAGGTTACTGGCTTTACATGCTAAGCGTTCACAACGGTTTCTCTATCATTTCATAACTGTGCTAACATGCAGAAAAACATCAAGTGAAGCAACCTTATGACTCAACATCTTGTGATCACCGCTGTCGGCTCAGATCGCCCAGGAATCTGTAACCAAGTCGTCCAATTGGTTACTCAAGCTGGCTGCAATATTGTTGACAGCCGAATAGCACTGTTTGGTAATGAATTCACATTGCTTATGCTGGTATCGGGCAAAGCGAATAGCATCTCTCGGGTTGAAACGACTTTACCGTTGTTGGGTCAAGAGCAGGATTTGATCACCATGATGAAGCGAACCTCCCCCCATAACCAACAAGCGAGTGCTTACACTGTAGAAGTGTATGTGGAATCCGATGACAAGCTGGGGTTGACCGAAAAGTTTACCCAGTTTTTTGCCGAACGCCATATGGGGATGGCATCTCTCAGTGCACAAACCATCCACAAGTCCAAATTAGGCACAGAAGCCGATCACTTTCATATTGCGATCACCGCACAAGTCAATAGCGAGTGTAATTTAATGCAGTTGCAAGAAGATTTCGAAACCCTATGCCAGCATTTAGACGTTCGAGGCGCATTAAACTTTATAAAAAACAGCCAATAAAAGGAAAGGAATAACCATGAATACTTTGAAAGTCGGTTCGCCCGCGCCCGCCTTTTCACTTCAAGATCAAGACGGAAAAACCGTTTCACTTGCCGACTTTAGCGATAAAAAAGTGCTGCTCTATTTTTATCCTAAAGCCATGACACCTGGCTGTACCGTACAAGCTAAAGGGTTACGAGACAGCAAAGCTGAACTAGACAACTATAATATTGTTGTCTTAGGCGTCAGTATCGACCCGGTTGCTCGGCTCGGTAAATTTATCGCACGCGACAACCTCAACTTCACCCTATTGTCGGATGAAGATCACCACGTCGCCGAACAATTCGGTGTGTGGGGAGAGAAAAAATTCATGGGAAAAACCTATGATGGCTTGCACCGCATCAGTTTTTTAATTAATGAGCAAGGTATCATTGAGCAGGTATTTGATAAATTTAAAACAAAAGATCATCACCAAGTCGTTTTAACTTACCTTGCTCAACATTCATAATCAGCCTCTAAAGAAGCGGGGTTCTCCCTCTTAAGAAAAAGCCATCCTCACAAGTTCGGATGGCTTTTTTAGATGAAAGTTTCCGTTGCCCCTTAAGGAGCAACGCATCATTAAACCGTAAATTTACTCAAGATAGCATCTTGTTCACGAACATTTTCTGCCTGAACCTGCATCGCAATATTCGCTTCTTCTGCCGATTCCGATACTTGTGTCGATAGATCTTTAATTTTAACCGTATTGTTATTGATTTCTTCTGCAACCAAACTTTGCTGCTCAGCGGCAGAGGCTATCTGCAAGTTCATATCACTGATCTGCTGAATCGCATGACGAATACGCTGCAATGCCGCGTCCGCCAACTGCGCTTTAGCTACAGCATCTTCCGCCGTGGTTTTGCTTTCATTCATCGCAACAGACACGGAATTGGATCCCACTTGTAGCTGCTCAATCATGGTACGAATTTCAGTCGTGGACTGCTGAGTCCGTTGCGCTAGTGTTCTGACTTCATCTGCCACCACCGCAAAGCCTCGTCCAGATTCTCCCGCACGAGCCGCTTCAATAGCCGCGTTCAGTGCAAGTAAGTTGGTTTGGTCAGCAATATCATTAATGACTTTCAAAATGGTTTCGATATTCGCAGTCGCCGATTCAAGGCCTCGAACCTCTTCAACGGCCATTTCGATATGTGCAGATAAACGGTCAATCGATTGAGAGGTATCGCTGACCACTAAGGAGCCTTCTTGCGTTGCTTCATCGGCTTCTTTCGCTGCCGAAGCCGCACCTTGAGCATTATTTGCCACTTCAGTTGCGGTTACTGACATCTCATGCATCGCGGTAGCCAATTGCTCTAATTCTTGCAATTGATCTCGCATTGCCGCCGAAGAACCCTCAACACTTGACATGGTTTGCTCAGCTCCTCGCATAATTTCCTCACCAATCGCTTTGGATTGCTGAATCTGTTTTTGCAAGGTTTCCGTAAAGGCATTAAAACCATAAGCCAGTTCAGCAAACTCTTTATCAGTATTGGTGTTCAAACGTTTGGTCAAGTCACCTTGCCCAGAAGCCATATCCTGAATAGCATTGTTGAGTAAACCGAGTGGGCGTATTAAGAAATTGATCAGTATCGTTAATCCAATAATGCTGATAACAACCCCAATAAAGGTATAGATGATCGAACTATTGCGTAATTTAGAGAGCGCCGAAAAGGCTTGAGATTCATCAACAATAGCCCCTACATACCAATTTTCATTAGGAACTTCACTAAAGTAAACCAGATGTGGACGCCCCTCTAATTCTACCGTTCGCATACCTTCTTGTAAGGCCACTTGCGGAAGGTAACTCGATAGCGCTTGCCCGTTGTAAGAGGCATTAGGGTGTGCGATGGTGTTGCCTTTCTCTGTCACAATGAAAAGATAACCCGCATCGAATAAGTTCACACGGTTAACTAACTCAGCCAGAGGGGTTAGTTCTAAATCGTAATACATTGCTCCGATGAAACGGGTACGTTCACGCACCGGCACGCCAATAGAGATAATCATATTTTTTGTAGAAGCATCGATATAAGGGGCTGTCACAATCATCGACTGCTGGCTTTTAGCCTCCATATACCAAGGGCGACGTCTGGGGTCATAACTACTGTCAGGCTCCCAACCATCGTCATTCTCTACCATAGACCCATCCACTTCATAGCCTAATCCAATGGATAAAAAACTCTTTTTAAGCGTTGGTTTCTCTAAAACATCCTGTACAAATTGCCGATTCGTCGGGTCAAGTTCAAGACTTTCCGTCATCACTTGGGCCAACCCTTTTTTGCTGCTCATTTCCGATGAAATGGTATTTTTTACCCCCAAGACCATCTCTTTCAAGCTGTTTTGAACCAAGGATTGGACCTCAGAACGTACCGTCGATAATTGCTGTAAAGACAACAGCACCACAATAACCAATAAAAGCGCTGATGAAGCAGCTACAATTTTTTGACTAAATTTCATAATTTCCCTCGACTTCTATTCCATTTTTTTATTCTTATGATTTCTATATCGCCAAGCCAAATGAAAACTTAAGTGCTCGTCTTACAAACTTTCGTTGATGATGGTATTCACTTCCTCATCTTATTCTGTTGGTGAAGGGGTATCATCATTGCTGGGAAGCGCATTCCAAACTGCTTTGACCAAGGTTGCGAGAGGGATAGCAAAAAAGACCCCCCAAAATCCCCATAACCCACCAAAGACTAAGACCGCGATAATGATTGACATCGGGTGCAAATTAACCGCTTCAGAGAAGAGCACAGGAACTAATACATTCCCGTCTAGCACTTGGATGATGGTATAGGCAATTAATAAGGTATAAAAAGGTGGGGTCATTCCCCATTGGAATAAACCTACGATAGCAACAGGAATGGTAACCGCTGCCGCACCGATATAAGGAATTAGCACCGAAAAACCGACCGCAACAGCCAGCAAGGCCGCGTAACGTAAATCTAAAATAGCAAAGGTTACGTAACTCACCCCACCCACAATGAGAATTTCTAATACTTTGCCCCTAATATAATTCGAAATCTGTTGATTCATCTCAACCCAAACTTTGGTAGCCAGTTTGCGGTTTTTCGGTAAAAGACCGCTGGCAACACTAAGCAATTCCTGTTTATCTTTCAGTAGGAAAAAGACCAGCATGGGCACCAAAATAAGATATACCGCTAACGTCGCTAAACTCACCAACGAGGCTAGAGAGCCTTTTACCACCGATTCCCCCATACTGAGAGCTTGGTTTTTAGCATTATTGATAAGAGATTCAACAATTTGTAAATTCGCCAGTTCAGGATAACGCTCAGGTAAGCTGGCAATAAACAGCTGAAGCCCGTTATACATGTTGGGTATATCATTGATTAAGTTAACCACCTGCTGCCAAATTGTTGGAACCAACCCAAATATCGCCAAAAACATCAGGCCGATAAATAGAAAAATCACCAAAACGACAGAAGCCGTACGAGGAATGCCTAAACGGCATAATTGAACCACTGGCCATTCCAACAAATAAGCCAATACCAGTGCAACGAGCAGAGGTGCAATCAAATGACCAAAGAAATAAATGATAATAAAACCGAAGAAAAGAATGGCGATTAAACTGACGGCATGAGGATCGGAGAAACGGCGCTGATACCAGCGATTCAACATTTCAAACATTGGGCAAACTCTCCTTAGAAACATAAACCGAGAAATAATCAGCCACAGGTTGGCACTTACTGAGAAAACCCTGCTGCTGTAAATAAGATTGAATATCACGAACCGAACTAGGGTCGTTGATTAGAATAGTGGTACTTTGCTTGTGATCAAGTATCAAGATGTGACGTTTCGCAAGCAAAAGTGTCATTGGGCATCGATGTTCACGTAAATCGAGAATATTAGGTTCCATTCTGCCTCTCAATCCTTAATATAGGCATATCCGAGTCATTTCAGCATATCGAACGAAACTGATCACGCAACTCAATATACTGAGGTCACTTGGGAGAAGCACATTGTATCGGCTTTTGCTCTGGGTGCCATTGTTTTCTCATGATATTGTTCAGTTTGGGCCTGTTTGTTTTTCTTTGATCAACCCCATGCGAAACCTATCGAACAAGGCATGGTCTTAGTGAAAGATGAGTTCGGAGTTTTCCACATAGTTATGATAATAAAACGGTCACGTTCACTAATTAGCCTTTGCTTAGTAGCAACACTAAGCCTTCCCTCACTCTCTTATGCGAATGTATCAAGAGTCGATAGTATTGAATTACCGGATATTGGCACCGTTGCAGGCTCAACATTAACCATAGATCAAGAACGGATTTATGGTGATGCTTATATGCGTATGTTAAGAAGCAGTAAACCCATCATCAACGACCCTGTTATCAATGAGTATATCGATATAATCGGCCATCGATTAGTGGCTCATGCCGATGATGTAAAAACCCCGTTTACTTTCTTCATGATTCGTGACCGCAATATTAACGCCTTTGCCTTTTTTGGTGGCTACATTGCCCTACACTCAGGGCTACTGCTTCATGCGCAATCAGAAAGTGAGCTGGCCTCTGTCATGGCACATGAAATCGCCCATGTTACCCAACGCCATTTAGCTCGCAGCATGGAAGAGCAAGCACGCCGCTCACCAGCCACCATTGCCGCATTAGCGGGCTCGCTATTGCTTGCTATTGCCGCACCACAAGCAGGAATTGCCGCGATTACAGCAACAACCGCAGGCAGTATGCAAAGCCAAATCAACTATACTCGAAGTAATGAAAAAGAAGCGGATCGCTTTGGTATTGCAACGTTAGCGAAAGCCGGGTTTGATGTTCAGGCTATGCCTCGTTTTTTTGGCCGCCTAGCGGATGAATACCGTTATGCCAGTACGCCTCCCCCCATGCTCCTCACTCACCCATTACCCGAAGATCGCATCACCGATAGTCGAGCAAGAGCACAGCAGTACCCAGAAGTTCGAGTCCCCCCCTCGCTCAATTATCACCTTGCTCGTTCACGGGTGGTTGCTCGTTATGCGGGGATCAGTAGTGATGCTGCGCTAGATTGGTTCAATCGAACTCAGAAAAAGTCTCAAGAAAACCTCACCGATGCTTTTGATTATGGTAAAGCATTGGTTTACCTCGATACCAAACAGTACCAACAAGCAGAACCGCTATTGCAAGCCTTATTAAAAAGTAATCCGGATAACAATTTCTATCTTGATGCGATGACCGATTTACTCATCGAAACGAAGCGAACCCACGACGCTGAGCAACTTCTGGCTCAAGCTCTGCAACAAAAGCCCAATAACGCCGTATTGCTTATCAACTATGCTAACGCCCTTTTCAAGGGAGAGAAATACGCTGAGGCAATTCGGTTATTGCAACGCTATACCCATGATAATCCCAATGATAGCAATGGTTGGAGCTTATTGGCGGAAGCAAATCATCATCAAGGTAATGAACCTGAAGAATTGGCGGCTCGCGCCGAGCTTCTTGCCTTAGGGGCGAATTGGAACAAGGCTATACAGTTTTATACTCAGGCCAGCCAACGAGCAACGTTAGGTAGCTTAGAGCAAGCGCGTTATGATGCCCGTATCGACCAACTTATGGTACAAAGAGAGCGTTTTTTATCGCTTAAATAATCCGTCATCACTCAAAATTGACCACAATTACTATAATAATGACCTAAAGGAAAAGTTATGTCTGTTATCATTTACCACAATCCTAAGTGCTCTAAAAGTAGAGAAACACTGGCATTGCTTGAAGCCCAACACGTTCAGCCCACCATTATTAAATACTTAGAAACCCCACCCGATGTTGCCCAGTTAAAACAGCTGTATACCCAGCTTGGTCTGCCCACTGTCCGTAGTATGATGCGTACGAAAGAAGCCCTTTATCAAACGCTTAACCTCGCCGATGAAACACTCTCGGATGATGTGCTCTTTCAAGCGATGGCTGAGCACCCTAAACTGATTGAACGCCCTATTGTTGTCGCTAACGGTCAAGCAAGACATGGACGGCCACCAGAGCAAGTTCTTGAAATTTTATGAGCACGCGCTTAGTTGTTCTCTATTTTAGCCGTCACGGGGGAACGCTCGCTCTGGCTCGGCAGATAGCCAGAGGGATAGAGTCTGTCTCAGGCTGTGAAGCCTTATTACGCACAGTCGCGCCGTTGGATGATCCTCTCGTTCCAGTGAGCGACCCCATTATTAGGATGGAAGAACTCCAACAGTGTGACGGTTTAGCTTTTGGTAGCCCAGTGTGGTTCGGCAATATGGCCGCCCCGCTGAAGCACTTTTGGGACCAAACCACGCCATTATGGATCAATGGAGATTTAATCGATAAACCTGCTTGCCTTTTTACCAGTTCAGCAAGTTTACATGGTGGGCAAGAAACAACCCAACACACCATGATGCTCCCTTTGCTCCATCACGGTATGTTAATTGTTGGTATTCCCTATTCTGAGCCAAAACTTCACACGACTCGTTCTGGTGGAACACCTTACGGGGCGAGTTATGTTTCCTCATCAGGGCAATTAACGAGCGATGAAAGTGAATTAGCTCGAAAACTAGGGCAACGGCTTGCTCGTATTGCACGTCAACTCAAGGAAGGATCATGACAATCTACCACTCCCCTCAGACTCGTGTGGTGCGCTGGCTAGCACTTGGGGGAATACTCTCACTAATGATTTGGATTGCACTTTGGCAATTAATCTGGTCTCCACATCCACATATATCGCCACTGGCGGTCACTATTGGTTGGCTTATCCCGCTATTACTGCCATTGCCGGGGATCATGAAAGGAAAACCCTATACTCATGCTTGGGCAAACTTTGTGCTCATGCTCTATTTTTTACATGCTCTCACCCTTTTATATGTCGATAACGGTGAACGCTGGTTGGCGGCAATAGAATTACTTTTCACCAGTGGTGCCTTTATTGGCAATACGCTTTATGCACGTCTGCGTGGTAAAGAACTGGGACTAAAATTAACCAAACTGTCCGAAGTGGAAAAGGCAGAGAAAGCTCAATTTGGTCAAGATAAGTAACTCAAACAAAAACGCCCTAGCTTTTGAACGCTGGGGCGATTTTGATATTGAGTTGGAATCCGTATTTATAGAATCTGCTTCTTAATTTTTCCGGCCTGAATAATCATTGCAATCTTCTTGTCAGGATCGTCTAAAAAGCTAATATCATTATTCAGATTACCAGAAACCAATAAAAGATCCGCCAATGCGTTTTCTTTAATCACGCCAAGTTCTCCTGGGTAAGGATCACAATGGCCTGATAATTTCAGTAACTGCCCATTGCTACTGGTTGCCATTCTCAAGACTTCTAACGGTTTAAAGAAACACGTCAGTTTAGACAACATCTTCCCTTGCTTAGCCAGATTACTGGGGGTAAATAAAATATCCGTTCCCCAAGCAAGCTTCACCTTATATTTTTTTGCCAGCTCATAGGCTCTTACCGTTCCCTCTGACACTAGCCGTTGTTTGTGAATACTGTTTGTATCATGATAAACATTGGCATCTTCATCCGCGAGGAAAGGCTGTAGACTCCACCAAACATCACGTTCGGCCATTAGCTGTGCCGTTTCTTCATCACAAAGCTGACCATGCTCAATACAACGCACACCGCATTTGATCGCTCGCTGAATACTGTGTGTTGTATAAGCATGAACCATGACATAAGTGCCCCAATCTTTTGCTGCCTCTACCGCCGTTTTAAGCTCATTCTCGGTATATTGATTGGTGAACAAGTGATCATGGGGTGAAGCGACGCCGCCCCCTGCCATCAGCTTAATTTGTGAAGCGCCTTGCATTAACTGCTCACGAACCGACTTCAGTACCGCATCATTCCCATCAGCAATAGAGGCGATACCTTCACGTTCGATACGGCTTAAGGAATGGCACTCAAATAATTCTGAAGCCATTCTAAAATCAGCATGGCCGGAGGTTTGAGAAATCATTGCCCCCGAAGGATAAATACGAGGCCCATTAAAGATCTGTTGATCAATCGCTTTTTTTAAAGAAAAACAAGGCCCCCCCGCATCTCTGACGGTGGTAAACCCTCTCATTAAAGTGTTATTGGCCTCTCTCGCCGCCAGCAGATGAATATACGTCATTGCTTCCATCATCGCTTGTGGCTTAGTAATAGCACACAACAATGAATGCCAATGTGCATCGATCAAGCCGGGCATTAACGTGTAACCTTGGCAGTCTAAAGTTTTATACCCTTCCACTTTCGCATCTTGCCCGACGACGACTTGACCTATTTTATCCCCATCGATAAATAGGCTGACGTTATCTTTAATCGTTAACGTTTCACCGTCAAACAACTTAGCATTAATCAACCAATACTGTGTTTCACTCATCAATGAAGACGTTGAGGTCAGCGATTGAGACAAATGCTGATAGATAGCTTGTGACTCTTGAACGCTTAGGGTTAACCGCTCATTGATTTGGCTCATCGTGTCACTGCAACAGGAACAAGTCTGCTCACTGTGTTCATTCATAACGGTTTCCTCATGCAAATCAACGCCATTCTTGATTACTCTTTCCAAGAAAAATAAAGTTTAGTTTCTTGTGGCTCAACTGCCAACGTCTGCTCGACGTTTAGCTTCTCAGATCCCTCTATCTCGCTCTCTTGCTGAATCGATGGCTCTGATTCCCCTTGCTGAAAAGAGGAGGGGGGAGGAATCACAGCAGGCTGAGGCACGGTTCGCTGAGTCACCTGCCTCATTCTTAGTACTTCTTGTGTAAACTCTTCCTCACTCGCCAGTAAGTGGACATGAAAGGTCACTTCATCACCTTTAATTTTTACCACATCAAGAGAAGCCACTGAACTTAAACGCTTTACCGACTCTTCTAATCGAAAGAAAGTCAAAGGAGAGTTAACGGATTTAAATTCGACAAGTAACTTTTGAGAAGACTCACTACTGACGAGTACCCCCCCTTTTTGGGCATAATAATCACTCAGTTCATCAATCAGTGAGCTCGCCGCTTGCGTGCCACTTGTTTGCCCAACCATTGGCGTCTTTGGTGAGGCTAACATTTGTTCTGCAGGTTGGTCATAAAGCGTCCAGCGTAAAGTATTACCTTGTGCCCTTATCACTAATATCGCCTCAGTAGGATAACGTTGACTTGCAAAGCTAATCGGTTGAGAAAAGCCTCCCCATAGATCTGAAGTTTGAATTCCCGTAATGTCATCAAAGTCGCCGATAGGAATCGTTAACGGTAAACCTCGCAGTTGGGCACTGGTTTTGAGTTGCTGCATGAGTTCGCTATTTGAATACTCCCAACTAATATGGCGATCATAATTGGACTCTTCGACCAACCACACCAATATATTGCTTCGAGTTTCAGGCCAGAAGGGTAATTGAGCTTGCGTCAGTAAAGTTCGGATATGAGGAGCGCTAAAAGTCATATTCAGGGTTCGATGCCCATCTTGTTGGCCATAACTCATTTGATTTAAATACTGTGCGCTTTGCCGTAACGCTTTTTGTATAACCTCATTATTGACCGCATCCTTGTTACCAGACGCTCGGACAATCACTTCCTGTAGGCCTCTCATTCTGGCATTGGCTTCTGCATCACGTTGTTGCCCATCAAGGACAACTTCAGCTTGGTATAGGCTAATTTTAGAAGAAGCGAGTCCAGGTAAACTCATTAATCCCATTATCAGCAAAAGTAAATAGCGCATAGTATTCCTATCTCCTCACGAGTAAGCGTTGATGATAAGCAACTATCGATCTTCGAGCAAGGCAACCCTCTCACGCCCCTGTCAAATTTCCTTCAACTTTTATGGGTTGATAACCGGCCTAAAATGGAAGAAATTTGATCTATTTTCCATAGCAATCGTTTGCAAAGATGATAGAATCCCGCGAATTTTATTCAGCATTAGGGAAAATACGATGAAAAATGCCATTCAAGGCGCACAGATGTTATTTGTTGCATTTGGAGCGCTGGTTCTGGTTCCATTACTTACTGGGCTCGACCCTAACGTAGCACTGTTCGGTGCCGGTATCGGTACTCTTTTATTCCAAATTATCACCCGCCGCTCAGTCCCCATCTTCCTCGCCTCTTCCTTCGCTTTTATTGCTCCTATTATGTACGGCGTTCAAGCTTGGGGAATTGCAGCAACCATGGGGGGGTTAATGGCCGCAGGGATTGTTTATGTGCTACTTGGAGCAATAATCAAAGTCCGTGGTGTCGGAATCGTACATAAATTACTGCCCCCTGTCGTGGTTGGCCCGGTCATTATGGTGATTGGTTTAGGCCTTGCCCCTACGGCAGTCAATATGGCATTGGGGAGAACAGGGGATGGTTCTGTGCAGTTGGTTGATGCGCAAGCCGCATTATGGATTTCTGCGATTTCACTATTAGTCACCGTGGGTATGAGTGTCTTTGCCCGAGGTTTTCTTAAGCTGATCCCTATCTGTGCTGGGATTGCGGCAGGTTACAGTACTTCACTTTACTTTGGTGTCGTCAGTTTTGCCCCCGTTCAACAAGCGGCATGGTTTGCTTTACCGAACTTCACTTTTCCAGAATTTAATATTAATGCCATCTTATTTATGATTCCGGTCGCTATTGCCCCCGCAGTGGAACATGTAGGCGATATGCTGGCTATTTCTAATGTCACAGGCAAAGATTACCTGAAAAAGCCGGGGCTACATCGCACGATTGCTGGCGACGGCATTGCCACTATGGCAGCCAGTTTTGTCGGAGCGCCACCGAACACCACTTATAGTGAAGTCACCGGCGCCGTGATGCTCACTAAAGCGTTTAACCCTGTCATTATGACTTGGGCTGCGGTCACAGCCATTATTTTAGCCTTGGTTGGAAAACTGGGCGCCTTACTGCAAACCATCCCTATTCCTGTGATGGGGGGGATTATGATTTTACTGTTTGGTTCGATTGCGACCGTCGGCCTTAATACCCTGATCAAAAATCAGGTGGATCTGCATAAATCACGTAACTTAGTCATCGTTGCCGTAACACTGGTCTTTGGTATCGGAGGAATGGCTTTCGGTATTGGTGACTTTAGCTTACAAGGGGTAAGCCTGTGCGGTATTGTTGCTATCATCTTAAACTTGATTTTGCCTCATGATCTCGGTGAAAGCCACGTAGTCGACAATACTCAAATTGAAGAGCATCGCTAGGCGTTAATGCTCTCTCAATTTCTATTTGTACCTTGGCTCTAAGATTCTTGGCACAAATCAGCAAAAAGGCCTCTAGTGAGCATCGCTAAATCACTAGGGGCTAATTCAATTTCTAACCCTCGTTTCCCGGCACTGACACACATAGTGGCTAAACTTTGCGCACTATTATGAATAAATGTGGGTAATGATTTTTTTTGCCCTAGTGGGCTAATGCCTCCCACCACATAACCCGTCGTTTTTTGTGCAATGTCAGGGTTTGCCATCTCTGTTTTTTTTGCCTTGGCCGCTTTCGCGGCGAGTTTTAAATTCAATTTTTGAGCAACAGGGATCACCGCGACGGCTAAATTTTTTTCTTCTCCATTAAGACAAAAAAGCAGAGTTTTAAAGACCGTATTAGGATCTTGCCCAAGCGCTTCTGCAGCCTCTAAACCATAGCTAGCATGGCTCGGATCATGCTCATATTGGTGAATGGTGTGAGCCACTTTCTTTTTCTTAACCAAATTGATTGCTGGGGTCATAATCCATCACTCCTTATCACTCAAAAATAAAAGAACGAGTAAGGAAGCCTCACTCGTTCTTACCTAGTGATGCCTAATTAACGAATATCGATTGGGGCAAAGCTCTTAATTAAGTCATCTAAACTTTTCATCTGAGCCAAGAAAGGCTCTAGCTTATCAAGTGGTAGCGCTGAAGGGCCATCACATCGTGCTTTTTCTGGATTGGGATGAGCTTCAATAAATAATCCAGCAATGCCGGTCGCAAGCCCAGCTTTAGCCAATTCAACAGTTTGCTCACGGCGGCCACCCGATGCCGCCCCTGATGGATCACGCATCTGTAGCGAATGAGTCACATCAAAAATAATCGGGCTGCCCTCTGAGGCTTTTTTCATAACACCAAAGCCCAGCATATCAACCACTAGGTTATCATAGCCATGGCAAGAGCCACGTTCACAGAGAATAATCTTATCATTGCCACATTCGGCAAACTTCTCAACAATATTCCCCACCTGACCTGGGCTCATAAACTGAGGTTTCTTCACATTAATGACCGCCCCCGTTTTTGCCATGGCTTCCACTAAATCGGTTTGACGGGCAAGGAATGCGGGCAATTGAATCACATCCACAACATCAGCGACTGGCTGAGCTTGAGCTTCAGTGTGCACGTCAGTAATAATTTTTACACCAAATGTCTCTTTCAACTCTTGGAAGATACGCATCCCTTCTTCTAAACCGGGGCCTCGATAGGAGTGCACAGAACTGCGATTCGCTTTGTCAAACGAAGCTTTAAAAACATACGGAATACCCAATTTTTCTGTCACTTTCACATAGTGCTCACAGATCTGCATAGCAAGATCACGTGATTCCAACACGTTCATCCCAGCAAATAAGGTAAAAGGTTTATCGTTAGCAACCGGAATATCACCGATGTGAACAATTTTTTGTTCCATGTCTATTTCTCTTCGTTGTGATTAATGCAACGTCACTGGATTATGAGTGAGCACATTCATCTGATTCTTTAACAGTTCAGCCGCCGGATCTTCAGGGCAATGCTGAATAAAATATTGATAATCCGAGAGGGCAACCTGATGGCAATCCAACTGTTGGTAAATAAAGCCTCGGTCTCGAATTTCATACGGATCATCTGGCACAAAGGTTAACGCTAAATTGGTACATCGCAGGGCTAAAGTATAACGCTCTTCACGCAGCAGCGCACTTTTCAATAATGCTAACCAACGGCCAATGATTGTAGGATGATCTACGGGTTGGAGATGTTCAGCCTGCAGCTGCGCTAAAGGCCCTTTGTGCCCCACAAGCCAAGCATTGAGAATATGGTAACTAACATATTCACCAGAAAAAGGATTGAGATACAAGGGCTCTTCATCAGGCCAACGGACTTCTAATAAAAACTGAGTAGGAAAGGTAATGCCATGTACTGGAAAATCAAACTGTCGAGCAAAATAAAGTAATAAAGCCCCCAAACTGACGGGAATACCTTGCCGACGCTCTAACACCTTATCCATAAAGCCATTTCGTGAGTCAAAATAAGCCTCATTATCACCACAAAACCCCCACTGGCGATAAAATAGATCGAGTAATGCCGCAAAGCGTTGCTTAGGTTCAAGATCGAGAGGTAGCATCACTTTCGCTTGATGTAATAGTGCCTCTAACTCAGCCAGAGCCCATTCTACTTTTGTTTCTGGGTTGATGGCTTTATTTAAAGCGAGAGCGCCTTCCACTAACTCCATCGCATCAAAATCTTCATCAAACAAGTTCAACATAGTCATTGCTCGTGTTCATAACATTAGCTAAAAAACATCGGGGCTTTGCTCATGGCCACTTTTCCGGCCATGACTAACCACCCCATCGCTCCAAGAAAAGCAAAGGTTCGCAACCATTTATTACGACCAAACTTGAGCGCAAAAAAGCCTAATGCAATATAAGCGAGAACACAGGTTAATTTATCCGTCATCCACGGTGCTGCTGAGGTGTAAGGAATAAAACCCGTGATAAAAATCAGCCAGATCCCGGTAAAAAGAAGCAAGCTGTCATTGATATGAGGAAAAACCTTGAGGAATTTATGCTGTAACCATGGAGAGTCCATCATCATCAATAGATAACGAACCGATAATAAAAAAGCACTAAGCGCAATCGTCAATAAATGGAGATGTTTAAGTCCTTCGTACATATTGTCCTCTTAAAATTATAAACGAGCGAGTGTCACTCGATCATTACCCGCATAGTCTTGCTCTGTAGTAATGGCTTGGTAACCTAACTCCTTGAGAATGGTTTGAACCGCAGTAGCTTGCTCATAACCATGTTCAAAGAGCAGCCACCCTTCTGCCAGTAAATACTCTCGTGCCGTTTGGGCGATATATTTGATATCCGCTAATCCATTGTCCTCAGCCACTAAAGCACTTTTCGGTTCAAACCGGACATCCCCCTGCTCTAAATGAGGATCGCTTTCTTCAATGTAAGGAGGGTTGGACACAATTAGTGCAAACTTTATACCCTCTACCAGCGGGGTAAACCAACTGCCTTGCAAAAATGTGACATTGGTAATCTGCAAACGTTGGCTATTTTCTATGGCTAACTGTTGCGCTTCATGGCGTAAATCGACACCAAAAACATGACGAGCAGGCAATTCTGACGCTAATGCTAATGCTATAGCCCCCGTACCCGTCCCAAGATCAAGTATGTCACCCGGTATTTGTTCCGCTTTTTCTAGAGCTAATTCCACTAAACGTTCAGTGTCAGGGCGAGGAATTAGCGTAGAAGGTGACACTTTTAGCGGCAATGACCAAAACTCTCGCTCACCAATGATATAAGCCACTGGCTCCCCACTAAGACGTCGAGTTAATAGTGCATCAAATTCTGTTTGTTGCTCGGAGGTGAGTACTTTTTCGGGCCAAGTTAATAAATAAGAACGGGGTTTTTGCAATACATGGCAAAGCAACACCGCAGCATCGAGCGACGGCGAATCGCTGCCACTCTCTGCTAACCGTGTTTTTGCTAAGGCAACTAACGCCTCAATATTCATCGACATCCGTTAGTTTTGCTCTGCCAATGCCGCCAATAAATCCGCCTGATGTTCTTGTATGACAGGATCCACTAAGGCTTGTAGATCACCTTCCATCACTTCACTTAATCGATAAACCGTTAAGTTAATACGGTGATCTGAAACTCGCCCTTGTGGGTAGTTATAGGTACGAATGCGGTCACTGCGATCCCCTGACCCCAAAAGGTTACGGCGGGTATCCGAAATTTCAGCTGCTCGTTTTTCTTCTTCCGCTTTAGCAATACGAGCCGCTAAAACGGACATCGCTTTGGCCTTGTTTTTATGCTGAGAACGTTCATCCTGACATTCCACTACTATTCCGGTCGGCAAGTGGGTAATACGAATAGCGGAATCGGTCGTGTTAACGTGCTGACCACCCGCGCCTGACGAACGGAAAGTATCAATTTTAAGATCCACTGAACGAATTTCAGGAATTTCCGCTTCAGGAATTTCCGCCATGACCGCAACGGTACATGCCGAAGTATGTACTCGCCCTTGAGATTCAGTCGCCGGAACCCGTTGCACACGGTGACCGCCTGACTCAAACTTCAAGATACCATAGGCACCATCGCCACTGACTTTGGCAATCATCTCTTTGTAACCACCATGTTCTGCTTCATTGGACGACATGACTTCAATTCGCCATCCTTTCTTTTCAGCAAATCGGCTATACATACGGAACAGATCACCGGCAAAAATCCCCGCTTCATCCCCCCCGGCCCCCGCTCGAATTTCTAAGAAACAGTTACGGTCATCATTGGGATCTTTAGGCAATAGAAGAACTTGCAGCTCCTCACTTAATCGCTCAATCGCCGCTTTGGCTTCTTTGATTTCTTCTTGCGCCATTTCACGCATCTCAGCATCGTCTTCATTGGCCATCTCTTCGGCGGCCACTAAATCGTCTTGAGCTTGCTGATAAGCTTGGAAACATTGGGTAATTTCTTCGAGCTGTGAGTACTCTTTGGAGAGCGCTCGGAACTTATCCTGATCACCGATTACGGTTGGATCACCCAATAGATGTTGCACTTCTTCATAGCGCTCCACCAGAGATTCAAGCTTAACTAAAATCGATGCTTTCATAGTGTCTTCTTTAATATAGGTAAGGAATCAAGAATTATTGTAGGTCATCAAGACCCAAACTTTGTCTGATAATGGCCAGCTTAGCTGGCTCCCCCTGCTCGGCAGCCATTTGCAACGCTCGAGTTGGAGTGTGAATAAGTTTATTCGTCAATTTATTACTAAGCTCAATCAGCAGTTTCTCAGCATCGCCACCTGCGGCCAACGCTTGCAAGCTTCTACTCAACAGATCTTCACGTATCTCATTCGCGGCTTTGCGATAATCCCGAATACTATCAACGGCCTGTAAAGAGCGTAACCAGCTCATGAAGTCCGCGCTTTCTTCGCTGACGATGACTTCAGCTTGAATCGCCTCGATTTTTCGCTGTTGTATATTGCTATCAACAATTGACTGCAAATCATCCACAGAATAAAGGTAGGCATCATCCAAATTACCAACCTGAGGCTCTATATCACGGGGAACCGCAATATCAATCAACAGAATCGGTTGATGACGGCGAACTTTAAGAGCGCTTTCTACCATCCCTTTCCCGATAATAGGCAATGGGCTTGCTGTAGAGCTGATTACAATATCCGCATGAATTAAATAATCGGGAATTTCATTGAGTGTAATAACTTCGGCATCAAAGCCTTGCGCTAACACCTTTGCTCGCTCAAGAGTTCGGTTCGCAACAATCATCCGTTTACAGCGATGCCCTGCTAAATGCTTCGCTACCAGCTCGATGGTTTCTCCCGCGCCAACCAGTAAAACCGTGGCATCAGAAAGCGATTCAAAAATGTGTTTAGCCAAAGTACAAGCAGCATAAGCGACTGAAACGGCATTTCCACCAATGTCTGTTTCTGTACGCACCCGCTTAGCAACGGAAAACGCTTTTTGGAATAGCTTTTCTAACGCTGAATCCACCATGCGGCTCTCTTTTGAGTCCGCATATGCTTGCTTCACCTGCCCGAGAATTTGAGGTTCCCCTAAGACCAATGAATCTAAACCACACGAGACTCGCATCAGATGGCGAATCGCCGCTTGTTCTTCATGAATATATAGGCTGGGTTTTAATTCCTCAGGGTTGACCTGGTGAAACTGCGATAACCATTCAATCAGTTTATTCTTACTGGCCGCTTTTACATCACAATAAAGCTCTGTACGGTTACAAGTCGACAGGATCACACTCCCGTTGACATAAGGATGATTTGAGAGATCACGCAGCGCTTCAGACAATTTATCCGGTCCAAAGGCCACTTTTTCTCGTAACTCAACCGAAGCCGTATTGTGATTGATACCAATAGCAAGCAAGGACATCTATCGAGGGTTCTCAGGTAAGAAATGGATTAAGCGACGAATTTTACTTGATGCACCTAGTGATTGAAAGAGCTAGGGGGATTTGTTTTCCTGAGTTCGTGATATCAGTGATATAGTAAAGGCGACTTTCACGTTCAAAACACGTAAAGTAACAACGGCGAAGAAGAGCGAGGATCACACGAAACTTCACGCAACGGATGTGGCTAAGTTGTGTGTTCGCCGCCAACAAAACCCTCACTGCATATACAATGCGGTTACGTCAATTAAATGGATCAATAACGAGCATACCATGAGCACTAAGCCACGTATTTTCCTGCTGTTTTTTTTCATTGCTAGCTTAGCGGGCTGTAGCAGTATTTCACCACCGTTCAGCGATGTGAAATGGCAAACCCACCAAGCCCAACTGAGTCAAATTAAACAATTTCAGTTGGTAGGGAAATTAGGTTATCGCTCACCAGAGCAACGTCAATCGCTCAATTTTCAGTGGCAAACAAGCCCCACAGGAACTCAGTTAAGGCTCACCACTTTTCTAGGGCAGACGGTTTTAAACTTATCCATCGATGAGCACGGAGCTCAAGTTCAAACCCGTGACGATCAGCGCTATCGAGCAAGCAGCGCTCAGCAGTTAGTGCAACAGTTGACAGGATTGGATATTCCCATTGAATTATTGCAAGACTGGATATTAGGGCTACCATCCCAAGCCGATCAATTTGAACTCAATAGTCATAACACACTGGCTTGGTTAGATAAAACGACGGAGCAGCAGCATTGGCACGTGAATTACCAACAATACCGCGAATACCAATGGCAAGGAGTGATGCTCCCTTTGCCTGATAAGCTCACCCTGTCTCAAGAAACAACTTCCATTAACCTAGTGATTTCAAAATGGACATTAACCCATGAATGAACACTCGACAACATGGCCCTCTCCAGCCAAACTTAATCTCTTTCTCTACATCACCGGACAGCGTTCCGATGGTTACCATGAATTACAGACTCTATTTCAATTCCTTGATTATGGAGATGAAATCACCCTTTGTATCCGTTCGGATGGCCTCATTCATCTCACTCCAGAATTACCAGGGGTAGCTGAGCAAGACAATCTGATTTGGAAAGCGGCAAAAGCCCTTCAACAACAAACCGGCTGCTCATTAGGCGCTCATATCCAACTCACTAAACGACTACCGATGGGAGGAGGAATTGGAGGTGGGTCATCGAACGCAGCAACTGTGTTAGTGGCTCTGAATCATTTATGGAAAACCGGGCTAACCGATGAACAGCTCGCAAGCATCGGACTCACTTTAGGGGCTGACGTCCCTGTTTTCATTCACGGTAAAGCAGCTTTTGCTCAAGGCGTTGGAGAACAACTGCGTCCTGTTACCCTTGATGAAAAATGGTATCTCGTTGTTCGCCCCAATGTCAGTATTGCCACGAAAGATATTTTTACTCATCCTGATTTACCCAGAAACACGCCAAAGCGAGATTTAGCAACACTCTTTGCCAACAAATACGAAAACGATTGCGAAAAAATTGTCCGAATACTTTACCCAGAGGTTGATAAGCAACTTTCATGGCTGCTACAATACGCGCCGTCAAGATTGACCGGGACGGGGTCTTGTGTTTTTGCTGAGTTTGTGAGCAAGAAAGACGCCGATGCTGTCCTTGCCAAGCTCCCTGACAACGTCTCAGCATTTGTGGCCCAAGGGCGCAATGTATCACCGCTAAAAGAGACACTGGCTGACCACCAATCAGCCTACACCCAACCTAATTAAAAACTGGACGCAACCCTGAGGTTTCCACCGTGCCTGATATGAAGCTATTTGCTGGTAACGCCACACCTGAACTAGCCCAACGTATTGCTGATCGTCTATACATCTCCCTTGGTGATGCTACTGTTTCACGTTTCTCTGATGGAGAAGTGGCAGTGCAGATCAACGAAAATGTTCGTGGTAGCGATGTATTTATTATTCAATCGACTTGTGCCCCAACCAATGACAACCTAATGGAATTGGTAGTAATGATTGATGCAATGCGCCGCGCTTCAGCAGGCCGTATTACTGCCGTTATTCCCTATTTTGGTTATGCTCGCCAAGATCGCCGAGTGCGTTCTGCCCGTGTGCCCATTACTGCAAAAGTTGTTGCAGATTTTCTTTCTAACGTGGGCGTTGACCGCGTGTTAACCATTGACTTACACGCAGAGCAAATCCAAGGCTTTTTTGATGTACCTGTTGATAATATTTTCGGTACACCTGTGCTATTGGAAGATATGAAAGCACGTAATTTAGAAGATCCCGTTGTGGTTTCTCCTGATTTGGGTGGTGTCGTTCGTGCTCGTGCAACCGCAAAAGCACTGGGTGATATTGATATTGCTATCGTCGATAAACGCCGTCCTCGTGCTAACGTCTCTGAAGTTATGAACCTCATCGGTGATGTTGAAGGGCGCGACTGTGTCATTGTTGATGACATGATTGACACTGGTGGCACTTTATGTAAAGCGGCTGAAGCACTCAAAGAACGCGGAGCTAAACGGGTATTTGCTTATGCAACTCACGCTGTTTTCTCTGGTAATGCCGCGAAAAACATCAAAAATTCCGTACTTGATCAAGTCATTGTTACCGACTCCATCACTTTATCTAAAGAAATGGCGGCAACAGGAAAAGTTTCTCAGTTAACACTATCCAGTATGCTGGCTGAAGCTATTCGCCGTATCAGCAACGAAGAGTCTATCTCAGCGATGTTTAACTAATCACCGGATTCACCTCTTGCTGTTATTACGCCCCATCGATGATGGGGCGTTTTATTTCGTCACGAGCCTCATCAGGTGCTCCCTCGCCCTATTACACTTTTCTATGCTATCATACTGCGCTTTTTCGTTTCCGAAGGGATCCTAGCCTTGAGTCAACCAATTAAATTACTTGTCGGACTGGCCAATCCGGGACCAGAGTACGCAAATACTCGGCACAATGCTGGTGCATGGGTGGTAGAAGAACTGGCTCGAGCCCACCACTGCGTACTAAAAAGTGAACCAAAGTTTTTTGGTTTAACGGGCCGAATCATGGTTAATGGTGAAGATCTACGTTTACTGATCCCCACTACTTTTATGAACTTATCTGGTAAAGCCGTTGCCGCTATAGCGAAGTTTTACCAAATCAATCCAGAGCAGATCATGATCGCACATGATGAACTTGATCTCCCCCCTGGTATTGCCAAGTTTAAACAAGGTGGTGGACATGGCGGTCACAATGGCTTAAAAGACACCATCAATAAACTAGGCAACAATAAAGAATTTTACCGTCTTCGAATTGGCATTGGTCATCCGGGACATAAAGATAAAGTAGCAGGCTATGTGCTAGGCAAAGCTCCTAGCAAAGAGCAAGAGTGCATACTAGCTGCGGTCGATGAATCTGTTCGTAGCCTAGATATTTTACTCAAAGATGGCCTAACAAAAGCGCAAAATCGCTTACACACGTTCAAAGCTGAATAAGGTTACAAAGCATGGGTTTTAAATGTGGCATTGTCGGTTTACCTAACGTTGGTAAATCCACACTCTTTAATGCACTAACAAAAGCAGGTATTGAAGCGGCAAACTTTCCGTTTTGTACTATCGAACCAAATACCGGTGTGGTTCCGGTTCCAGATCTACGTCTTGACGCGCTTTCAAAAATTGTTAATCCGCAGCGCGTTCTACCAACGACAATGGAGTTTGTGGATATTGCCGGCCTTGTAGCTGGCGCTTCCAAGGGTGAAGGCTTAGGAAATAAATTCTTAGCTAATATCCGAGAAACCGATGCCATTGGCCATGTTGTACGTTGTTTCGAAAATGAAAATATCGTGCATGTCGCCGGCAAAGTATCGCCGCTTGAAGATATTGAAGTCATCAACTTAGAGCTGGCTCTCGCCGACCTAGACAGTTGTGAACGTGCCATCCAGCGTCAAGCAAAACGAGCTAAAGGCGGAGATAAAGACGCGAAGTTCGAACTAACCGTGTTGGAAAAATTACTGCCGGTTCTGACTGAAGGTGGTTCAGCTCGTTCAGTATCACTGACAAAAGAAGAGCTGGCCGCGGTAGGCTATCTAAACTTCTTAACGCTTAAGCCCACCATGTATATTGCCAACGTCAATGAGGAAGGATTTGAAAATAACCCTTATCTCGATGCGGTTCGTGAGCATGCAGCCAAAGAGCAAGCCTCTGTTGTAGCCGTCTGTGCTGCGATTGAATCAGAATTGTCTGAATTAGAAGATGCAGAACGTGATGAATTTTTAGCCGATTTAGGTATTGAAGAACCGGGATTAAACCGAGTCATTCGCTCTGGTTACGAACTGCTGGATTTACAAACTTACTTTACAGCAGGAGTCAAAGAAGTTCGCGCTTGGACCATTCCTGTGGGTGCTACCGCTCCACAAGCGGCGGGTAAAATCCATACCGACTTTGAACGAGGATTTATTCGCGCCGAAGTGGTCGGCTATGATGACTTTATCCAATACAATGGAGAAAGTGGCGCTAAAGAAGCGGGTAAATGGCGTCTAGAAGGGAAAGATTACATTGTCAAAGATGGCGATGTCATCCACTTCCGCTTTAACGTCTAAACCTCTTTTTAAGTAAGAAAGCCAACCTCGCGTTGGCTTTTATCGTTCATATATTGCGCAAAAAATGAAAAATAGTATCGAGTTAAAAGTAATAATATTGTCGTGTTAACACCCGTTTTTGATCAGAAACAGCGCTCTTTGTTTAAAAAAAACTCGAACGGCTGATTTCAGCGAATTTATTCAAAAAAACTATTGACGCTCTGAGACCATATCCGCATAATGCGCACCGTTCTCAGCGATAAGGCAACCCATCACTGAAAACAGCAATAGGTCGATAAAACACTGTTGTTTTGGCTACGTAGCTCAGCTGGTTAGAGCACATCACTCATAATGATGGGGTCACAGGTTCAAATCCCGTCGTAGCCACCATTTCCTAAGCACTCTTTTTTAGAGTATTTAGGAAACATGCGGAAGTGGCGAAATTGGTAGACGCACCAGATTTAGGTTCTGGCGCCGCAAGGTGTGAGAGTTCAAGTCTCTCCTTCCGCACCATAATTAAGTCACGCTTTTTCATTAAAGCATGACGGCTGTAGGTCTATCGCCAAGCGGTAAGGCAGCGGCTTTTGATGCCGCCATTCCCTGGTTCGAATCCAGGTAGACCTGCCATAATTCTTTAAGTTTCAATATGTAAAAACTATTGGAACTCATAGCGAGATTGTATTATAGTTTCTCGCTCTGAAAAGATGGCTACGTAGCTCAGCTGGTTAGAGCACATCACTCATAATGATGGGGTCACAGGTTCAAATCCCGTCGTAGCCACCATTATTTTACGTTATTCTCATTATAATAACGTTTGATACCGAGACGCGGAAGTGGCGAAATTGGTAGACGCACCAGATTTAGGTTCTGGCGCCGTAAGGTGTGAGAGTTCAAGTCTCTCCTTCCGCACCATTGTCTCGTTATCAATAAAATATTTGCGGAAATGGCGAAATTGGTAGACGCACCAGATTTAGGTTCTGGCGCCGCAAGGTGTGAGAGTTCAAGTCTCTCTTTCCGCACCATATTTAAAGGGCGTAGTTGGTAATTATTCCCTGCTGTAGGTCTATCGCCAAGCGGTAAGGCAGCGGCTTTTGATGCCGCCATTCCCTGGTTCGAATCCAGGTAGACCTGCCAACTTATTTAAGTCAATACTGTCAAGGCATTCACTGAATTTGCGGTGGTGGCGGAATTGGTAGACGCGCTAGCTTCAGGTGCTAGTGTCCGTTAGGACGTGAGGGTTCAAGTCCCTCTCTCCGCACCAAGTTCAGTATTACAGGTCTATCGCCAAGCGGTAAGGCAGCGGCTTTTGATGCCGCCATTCCCTGGTTCGAATCCAGGTAGACCTGCCATTTACA
>NZ_FUXB01000004.1:185879-291673 GCF_900167345.1 Vibrio cincinnatiensis DSM 19608
AATTTGTGCGGAAGTGGCGAAATTGGTAGACGCACCAGATTTAGGTTCTGGCGCCGCAAGGTGTGAGAGTTCAAGTCTCTCCTTCCGCACCATCATTAAACAACCCAGCTTAGGCTGGGTTTTGTTTTTTCTATTCAGTCATCTCCCTCCAACCATATCCTATCACCCAAAGCATCGTTGAGTGCTATGGCTCTTTTTACCGTGACAAGGCTTCGTTCAACTTATCATTTAATCACTGAGAGGATGAATAGGAGGAAGTGGAGAGCATCATAACTTAACAATAAACGACCACACCTAAGATCATTCAGCCTCTTTTCAATCAAGATTTACTAGGTTTAGAGGTAATACTAGCCAGAAACACAGTAACAATCTTGTGATAATTTATTGATCTATAAAGCAAAAAAGTGCTAGATAATTTTCAGGTATAAAAAAATCCAGCCGAAGCTGGATTTTTGTCATTTGACTCTATTAGCCAAGCAGGCTTAATGCCGCATTGGGTGCTTGTTTCGCTTGAGCAAGTACTGAACTTGATGCTTGACCCAGGATTTGTGCTTTCGTTAATGCCGTTGTCTCTTTCGCAAAATCAGTATCTTTGATTCGGCTCTTAGACGCATTCACGTTTTCATTGATGTTGTCTAGGTTATTGATAGCATGACCAAAACGGTTTTGGAATGCACCCAGTTCAGCACGGTGGCTATCCACATACTTAAGCGCTGCATCCACAACGGCTACCGCTTCTTGTGCGCCGCCAACGGTGGTTACATCAATACTATTGATCGTTACTTCAGATGGACCAGACATACCGAAGTCTGCAGCCAACCCACCACTAAAGTCAACGGTTTCAACACCATCTTTATTGCTAGCAAAGACTTGTAGCTTACCATCTTCATTAACAGAAGCTTGTACCGCATCCGTTTGACCATTGATGTAAGTAGCAAGTTCTTCAATATCATCACCCGCTTTCGCATTAATGGTAATAGGATCTGCACCATTGATGCTTATTTCTAGTGTATCACCATCAGCCGCACGCCAATCTTTCCAGCTTTCACCAGCAGCAAGATCTTGTGCGATATAGCTCTTACCACCCATCATTTCGTTATCACTGCGCATGTCTTTCATGGTCAGCATGACCGCTTCACCACTTTGTGAACCGATTTGGAACGCTTTAGTTTGGAACGTACCGTTTAATAGTCGGTTGCCTGCAAATGATGTGGTTTCAGCGATACGGTTCAACTCTTTATTGAGCGCGCCGACTTCTTCTTGAATCGCAACACGCTCAGATTTAGAGTTAGAGCCGTTTGCAGATTGTAGCGAGAGATCACGCATCCGTTGTAAGATGTTGGTGGTTTCGTTCATCGCACCTTCAGCAGTTTGTGCCATTGAGATACCATCATTGGCGTTACGTACCGCCACATCTAAACCACGGCTTTGTACGTTCAAACGGTTCGATATTTGTAAGCCAGCAGCATCATCTTTAGCGCTGTTAATTTTAAATCCAGAAGACAAACGTTCCATTGACGTTTGTTGGGCGCTGGTTGCACTGTTTAGGTAGCGTTGTGCTGTCATTGCTGACACGTTGGTATTTACATTGACCGCCATATTGGTGTCTCCTATTTATTTTTAGACGTAGCGGAACTGCCCGAACGGTTTCCGACGTCTCGGAATACCACGTAGTTCTCTCAAAGTTACTTCTATTAACGGCGAGTGGAGACTTATCTTTAGTAAAATCATGCTTTATTACTGAAAAAGATTCCAAAGGGTTGAAAACTGAGCTTTCCAGCACAAATGGCTAAAAAATAATAAAACAAGACTAAAGTTTTTTGGAAAGTGGTCGGGGAGAAGGAAAGAGAATAGGCGATGAACAATGCAGGCTAAAAAGAAAAAGCCCCTTTTCCTTTGAGAGAACCGGGGCTATGGTAGGCAGCCATGACCAATGTGGAGATCAAGAGAAATGAACACACTTAGGCTAACCTGAATGTATGACTATTTTTAGCCAATAAGCAGGTATATCTGAGAGAGCTTATCAACGGCCAATAGCCATACTTTGCCAAGGTATTTTCATTACACACTCACGTCTGAGCTTATTAATGAAACACCAAGGGACTACTGCAATAATGATATTGCAGAGTTTGGCAACTGTTTAGCTTGAGCCAGAATCGAGGTTCCAGCCTGTTGCAGTATTTGTGATTTCGTCAATTGCGTCGTTTCTTTTGCAAAATCGGTATCTTTAATTCGACTCTTCGAGGCTTCAACGTTTTCTTGGATATTGGCCAAGTTGTTAATACTGTGGTTCAAACGGTTTTGTTTTGCCCCCAAATCCGCACGTTGGGAATCGACATATTTAAGCGCTGCATCAATTACGCCAACGGCGTTCTGTGAGCCACCAACAGTCGTGATATCAATATCTTGTACTGTGGTTTTTTCCCCAGGACCGCCCACCAATCCCAACTCTGTCGCTAAACCACCAGAGATGGTTAGATCGCCTTCAATGTTAGGCTCAGCAACAAAAATTTGTAATTTCCCATCTTGATCAACAGAGGCAATAAGCTGATCGGTTTGGCCATTAATATAAGTCGCCACTTCTTCAATATCATCGCCCGCTTTAACCAAAATATCGATAGAAACCGGATCCCCTGCTTTATTGTTGAATTCCAACTTAAGATCATTCGATGCTTCTGGTACGCTCCAATCTTTTGTTTTGCCTTCCGTGCCAACAAAAGACTGTCCACCCATACGAAAATCATCGGCACGAATACTCGTCAAGCCCATAATAATCGCTTCACCTGAGCTGGAACCGATCTGGAATGAGGCTTCACCGAATGAACCATTCAGTAATCGACGTCCACCAAATGAGGTTGTTTCCGCAATACGGTTTAACTCATCTTGTAGAGCTGATGTTTCTTCGTTCAGTGCTTGACGCTCTGATAAAGAGTTGGTGCCGTTAGCTGATTGCAGAGCCAAGTCACGCATACGCTGTAAGATACTGGTTGACTCATTCATCGCCCCTTCTGCTGTCTGTGCAATAGAAATACCATCGTTGGCATTTCGCATGGCGACATCAAGACCACGCGATTGCGCAGTTAAGCGGTTTGAAATTTGTAAACCAGCGGCATCATCTTTGGCACTGTTAATGCGGTTACCAGAAGAAAGACGCTCCATCGAGGTATTTAAATCATTGCTCGATTTGTTTAGGTAACGTTGGGCTGTCATTGCCGATACGTTGGTATTTACGTTAATGGTCATACTTTGCTCTCCTATCGAGTTCGCAAGCCTTTGCGAAGCGG
Source organism: Vibrio cincinnatiensis DSM 19608 (assembly GCF_900167345.1). Lineage (GTDB taxonomy): Bacteria > Pseudomonadota > Gammaproteobacteria > Enterobacterales > Vibrionaceae > Vibrio > Vibrio cincinnatiensis. The sequence continues at coordinate 189,164 of NZ_FUXB01000004.1, forward strand.
TCAGCTTTACTCTCTTGGAAGCACTGACCGTAAATCACTTGCCAAATACGCCTTCCGGCATATTTAAGAACGGGTTGTATCAACTCTGAATTAAGTAATTCAATTTATATGCCAACTTTTTCAAAAACAAAATAAACACTATAACTATCTGTTTTTTATTGAAATTTAAAATAACAAAATTATTCCAACACCTAAAAAGTCAAGCAAAGACTGAATTAACCGACCTAATTGCCGCTCTGTTGCCGCTTTTTCTCCACTGACCTATTCAATGGTTTAATCAATAAACAGTCAGAACCTCTTTACTACCACACTCTGGCACATACGGCATTGCACATATGGCATGAGAGAAACGACGGTAGTGAGGGAGATTTATAGACATTTAGAGATAATTAAAAAGCGTCAAATCCTTGGTTTTCCCAAACGCTAGCTGAGAGGCTTGTAGCGCTCGGGAGTTTTCGTTAAATTCAATCACCGCTTGTGAATAATCTAAGTCTTCAAACTGACTTTTCGATCTCGCCAAGCTAATTTTAAAATCTTCGTGCTGATCTTCCTGAATATCTAAAGTACTCAGGCGAGCCCCGACTTCCGTCCGAGCTTTATTCAAGTGAATAAAAGCGGTATGGAACTCTTCTGTGATTTGATGCAACTTAGCGGTATTGGAAGCATCCGAAACGGAACCTTCCGATAAATCAATCGCTTTCTTAAAACTATCAAAAATACTAAATGTTTTACGCGGAGTGAGGGAAATAGAATCACCTGCGGTGATCTGCCCTTTAATATGAATGGTCAGCCCTTGATACTGGATACCCTCTCTTGGGTTCAGGTCATCAATAGCAACCACTTCACCATTTCGCTCTAACTGGTAGGCAAAATCACCATTTTGCATATCCACAAAGGTCACTTTATAACTGGCGTTATCATCAGTATCAGCATTCGTGGCACGTTCAAGCAAGAGTTCCGAACCCTCACGCAACTCATAATCTGGTTCAAAATCACCAAATGGGTTATCGATTTCCATAAAAATATGATTGCCAGGTGTATTAAACGGAATTTCTAAGCTGCTGGATATTTTCATTTTCCGCTGATAGCCATCCCCGTAGTAGCTAACATTCCCCGAATTATCTCGAAAGAAAGGCTGGTTCTTGGGTTTTGTTCCAGCAAAGATATAGTTGCCTGATTCATCTTGCACATTCGCTAGATTGAAAAAGTTATTAGAGATCTCTTCAATTTCACGTGCTTTAGCAGCCCGGTCTTCTGGTGACAAGGAACCATTGATCATTTCCATGACCATACGTTTGGTTTTATCCGCAAAATCTTCGGTATTAGAGATAATCACTTCTTGGTGTTCTAAACGATTACGAACCAATACGATGGCATCGAGGTATTGGCGCAGCTGTTCTTCTTGTTGAGTGACATTTTGAATGTAATGCGTGGCCAGAGGGTTATCCCCTGCGGAGAGTAACTTTTTACCAGAGGCCAACTGCGCTTGGTTATGGTGTAGCTTGTTTTCTTGACGACGAAGATCATTCTGCACCGATTGATAATTATGGAAGCTAGAAATACGATTGAGCATTTATCTCTCCCCTTTACCTTAATTGTAAAATAGTGTTGAAGGTATCATTAGCGGCTTGCATGATGCGTGATGAAGCCATATAAGCATGTTGAAACTTCATCATATTGGCAGCTTCTTCATCAAGGTTAACCCCTGATACCGATGCAATTCTTGCCTGTGCAGCATCTCGTTCTAAACGGGCCACATCAGAGAGACGAGAAGCCGTCGAGATTTTCAGGCCAAAATCCGTATTTAAATTATGATATAAGCTGATAATGGTCGATTCATGATCGTTCATATTTTTGCTGGTTTGCAGGTAAATCATCTTCCGCAAGTTACCGTTATCCCCTTCAGCGGGGTTTAGGTTAGCCGTGAACTTATCATTAACGATTGCGCCTCTTGTTAAGTTAAATGCTGTCGCTTGCCCTCCCGGTACTTGCGCAGGAATCACCACACTTAACGCTTGTTCACCCTCAGAAAATTGATAAGGTTGGATCGCCAATAATTGACCATCTTTATTAACCACCCGGACTTCCATCTCATTGCCAGCGCCGCCAGACGTGGGCACGACATAAGCTTCAAATTCTTTAATATCTCCAACTTGAGCAATCGTAAATTTGGCATTGCCTTGTGCAAAGGAGGTAGAAGCTTGGTAGCTTTGTGCGGCAATCTTTGTCGCATCATTCGTTGCCATCTTAATATCTGCCGCCCCATTACGCGTTGGACGGATAATGACTCGCTCACCCATTTCAGGAGGAGTATTCACCTGTATTTTTAGTCCATTCAGATAGAGATGACCTTGATTTGGTGTTAACGCTGTTTGCTGCCCATCAGGAAAAGAGGCGATATATTGGTTACCATTGTACGACAGTGAAAATTCACCGCCTTTTAACTGGCTTAAGTCATCAATATATACTGCCATATCCGTGTTCGAATTGCTGGAAGTGACGACACGAGAATGGGCAATAAAATCTGAGTTTATGTCGCTGAACAAGTTTTCTCCAACATTACCACGCAAGTCTAACCCTTGGTTTTGTAACTGGTTAACTTCGTGAGAGAAGGAAACAGCCAGTCGGCCAATCTCATCCATTAAATAAGGAATGTGTTCATCTCTCATCTCAAATTGAGCGGCCAATTTTCCACCAATCTCTTTCTCAGAAATAGGTTTGAGAGTATTGCCTTCCACAATCGCTAAACGACGTTGTTTAACATCGGGATAACCATCAATCATTCTCAGTTGGCTTGCTTCGGTTCCCGATACCAAAGTATGGCCACTACCAATATGTATATTGAACCCTTCCGAATTTTTACGAGTGGTTACCGTCACTTTAGTGTACTGAGAAAGTTCAGAAACTAATTTTTCATGTTGGTCCATAAGGTCATTGTGGGGGCCAGGTGTTTTCATCATCAGCCGCTGTACATCACGAATTTCTAGCGCCAACTGATTAATACGTTCAATACCAACATCTAACCCTTTATTGGTAACATCAAATTGGCGTCGAACGGTCTCATGGAAATCATTTAAGTTTTGAGTAATTAATTCCGCTTTCTCTAAAACGACTTTACGAGTACCGACGTCGTTAGGGGTATCTGCCAGTGACTTCACAGCATCAAACCATTCATTTAAGTTTTCTGGTATTTTTTTTGATGCCACAGAAGAAAGCAGTTTGGATAGCATATCCAAATTTTCCTCGGTATCTTCTTTGAAGGCATAATCGGTAGTGGCAAGGTTTAACTCTTTCACGGCAAACTGATCCCAAGAGCGGCGAACATTTTCCACATGCACGCCCATACCATAGGTTTGGCCACCATATTGTCGTGGGGCATTCGTGCCTTGAATAACGGATTGCCGACTGTATCCTTCGGTATTCGCATTAGCAATGTTATGACCCGTGGTGTTGAGTTGTCTCTGAGCAGTTAATACGCTTTGCGCACCCATATTCAGAAGATCAGACGCCATATTGCCCCCAAAAAAGCCCTAAGATGCCAGTGTTCTCTGGCCTACTAATAGAGAAGAATGCAATATATATGCCACAATAAAAATAAAGCTAACCAAAGGAAAATAAAGGATAAAATAATAATCAATGAGGGATGCTGGCCTAAATATGAGGACAACATCCCTAGAGAGGAAGGGAGTAAAACTAGATGGAATCCATCTGATCAATTTGAGCTTTCACACGTAAAACTTTATCGGCATATTGGGGATCAGTCGCATAACCAGCTTGATGAATACCTCGAATGAAGGCTTCATTATCCCCACCATGTTGCAAAGCTGTCTGATAGCGAGGGTTACGGGCCAAAAAGCGAGCATAATCGGCAAAGCTTTCTTGAAAAGTCGCATAGGAGCGAAAAGCGGCATTTTCCATGACCGGTGTTTGATCATGATACTCTAGGGTTTGTGTGGTAACGCGCTCCCCTTGCCAACTTCTATCTGCTTTAATATTGAATAAATTGTTACTACTGCCTCGTGCGTTAGCCACCATTTTTTGCCCCCAGCCCGTTTCTAAAGCCGCTTGTGCAAGTAGTAAAGAGGCATCAATTCCCAATGTCTTAGCCACTTTGTCTGCATAAGGTTTTAAGGATGAAACGAACGATTGAGGTGAATCAAATGCGTTTTTATTCGCTAACGATGGTGTATCATTCACGGCTTCATGAGGGCGACGAGCGGCTGATTCACGAGCCATTTGAACACGTTGCATCATATCTTGGAAATAGTCATCACGGCTTTGGCTTTGCTCTGTCGCCACACCGCTTTGTGCCGCGGAAAGTTGTGCAACTATCATATCGGCCAAGCCCAGTGACCCCGACGCACTAAGCTGACTAATCATCTGCTCATCCTGCATTTGCCTATAAAAGTCTTCATTCTGACTGCTAAACAGATCCGATTTAAATGACGAGTTTGCTTCGCGCATAGATTTTAACATCATTGAGGTAAAAATAGATTCAAATTGCCGAGCCGCCGCTGTCAAAGCATCTTTTTCAGCCCCTTCGTCACCACTCACGGCTTTTTGGCGAAGCTTATCCAAGCTAGCAAGATCATGAATAAAGCCAATATCGTTTGAGTTATTAATCATCATAAACCTCTTAGATAATGATCAGTTGACCTTGGATAGCCCCTGCATTTTTTAAGGCTTGTAAAATCGCCATGAGATCAGACGGAGCAGCGCCAACTTCATTCACCGCACGAACCAAATCATCCAGTGTAACTCCAGGTTCTAATTTGAACATTTTCCCCTGTTTCTCACTCACTTCGATATCGGTATCAGGAATAATTGCCGTATTTCCCCCAGCCAATGGGTTAGGCTGAGAAACATTCCAATTCTCTTTAATGGCAACCGTCATGCCACCATGAGTAACCGCCGCAGGCCTTAAACGAACATGCTGCCCAACCACAATGGTGCCAGTTCGGGAGTTGACTATGATTTTCGCCGCCATATCCGCAGGATCAAATTCAATGTTTTCTATCGCAGATAAAAAGGCAACTCGTTGGCTCACATCTCTTGGAGCTCTAACCCGAACGGAAGTCGCATCAATCGCAGAAGCCATCTCTGGACCTAAGAATTGGTTAACGGCATCCGCCATCCGTTGTGCTGTAGTAAAATCTGATTGAAATAAATTAAAGGTAATAAAATCACCACGGCTGAAAGGGGTAGGAATTTCTCGCTCAACAATTGCCCCGCTAGAGATAATGCCCACCGTCGGGTTATTTCCCACTAAACTTGAACCATCCGCTCCAGTGGCACTAAAACCACTCACCACTAAATTCCCTTGTGCCACCGCATACACCTGCCCATCTAAGCCTTTAAGAAAGGTTTGGGTTAATGTTCCGCCACGTAAACTTTTAGCAGAACCGATAGAAGAAACCGTCACATCTATCGTTTGCCCTTGTTTCGAAAAAGGAGGTAATTCTGCAGTCACAATCACAGCGGCAACATTTTTCGTTTTTGGCTTTGTTCCCTGCGGCAATTGAATGCCGAAATTTTGTAACATGGCATTGAAACTTTGATCCGTAAAAGGCGTTGACTCTCCGGTTCCAGGTAACCCCGTCACAAGGCCATATCCCACCAGTTGGTTACTACGAACACCAGCAACCTGAGCCACATCCTTAATACGAACGGCATGGGCACTGGTGGCAACCAGCATCATTAATAACACAGTGAATTTTTTCATGGTGAGTAACCCTTTCTTTTTATCCAATGCCGCGCTGAAAAACTGTTTTACACAGCCAAAATATCGACGAAGAAATAACCTTTACAACGAGACATTAAAAAATCGTGCCAAGAATCCCGGTTCTTGCATATCTTGATTGCTCCCCGTACCTGAATACTGGATCCGAGCATTAGAAATTCGGTTAGAAGCAATGGTATTTTCCGCATCAATATCGTCAGGTCGAATGGTTCCACTCAGGCGAATATATTCATCTCCCGTGTTCAGCATTAGCCACTTTTCGCCACGAATCACTAAATTACCGTTCGCAAGTACATCGATGACTTCAACCGTAATGGAGCCTTTAATACTGTTACTCTGATTTGCCTCTGCACTACCTGAAAATTTATTATTATTCTTTAAAGCATAGGAAAAATTGTAGTTACCGATGTTGAGTTCTTGCCCACCAACATTGAGGGGATCCATACTCGCGTCATTATTTTTGGATAAATCGGCATCAGCACTTTTTGCCGCTTTCGTGCTTTCATTCAAATTAACCGTAATAATGTCACCAATTCCACGCGGTTTTGTATCATCATAAAGACTGGTTGCTCGAGCAAGATTAAACAAAGACCCTGTCTCTGCGGCATAGTGCTCTGGTTTAGCTTTAGGGTAAATAGGAGCCCATGCAGGATCCCCTGCGACCGGATCCACACGGTTACGAAGTGCATCCATTAACCCTGAGCTAGAATCCGATGACTTATCCCCTTCAACCGCATCCACTACCGTGGTTCCTTGAATGGTTTCTGCCGTTTCAAGAGAAGGCTGTAACAAACTGCATCCAGAGAGGAATGTAATAAAAAGTAAACTGAATAGATGTTTCATAACAATGGTCTCTTAGTCAGTCATTAAAGTTGTTGGTTAACAAAACTCATCATTTTATCGACGGCAGAAATCACTTTTGAGTTCATTTCATAGACTCGTTGAGCTTCTATCATGTTAACCAACTCCTCAGTGACATTCACATTGGAGCTTTCTAACATAGACTGGCGAATATTCCCTAATCCATCCAACCCAGGAACCCCTTCTTGCGGGTCACCACTGGCTCCGGTTGGTAAATATAAGTTTTGTCCGACCGGCTCAAGCCCCCCCGGATTGATAAAATCGACGGTCGTGATCTGGCCTAACACTTGGTTTTCTTGCTGGCCGCGTAAGCGAACAGAAACTTCACCGTCATTACCAACTGTAACGGAAATGGCATCTTCAGGAACCACAATTTCTGGCTGAAGTAGGTAGCCTGAACCTGAAGTCACAATAGCGCCTTCAGCATTCAGCGTGAACTGACCATTACGGCTATAACCAATATTTCCATCAGGCATTAAGATTTGAAAAAAACCATCACCTTCAATCATCATATCCAAGCTGTTATTCGTGGTCTGCGCATTACCATTTGTATGCACCTTTTGCGTTGCCACCACTTTTGAGCCCGCCCCCAACATCAAACCACTCGGCAAAGCGGTATTTTGTGATGACTGGCCACCAGGCTGGTTAATATTTTGATAGAAGAGATCTTCAAAAACAGCTCGGCTCTTTTTAAAACCAACGGTTGAGGCGTTTGCTAAGTTGTTCGAGATGGTCGCAATGTTAGTTTGCTGCGCATCAAGACCAGTTTTACTTACCCATAATGCAGGTTGCATATTGAACTCCTCTCACTTAGCTCATACGAAGCAGAGAGTCAGATGACTTATCCATCTCTTCTGCGGTACTCATCATTTTGACTTGCATTTCAAACTGACGTTGTAAATCGATCAAACTGGTCATTTCACCAACAGCATTCACATTACTTCCTTCAAGGGCTCCCGTAAGAATTTTTACGCTAGCCTCTGCTTCATATTCGGTGTTCGCATCTTTAGATCTAAATAATCCATTAATATCTTTAAAAAGTGATTGATTGTCTGGACGAACCAACTTAATACGATCCACGATTTCCATCGCTTCAGCAGGAGCACCTTGCGGGCGAACCGAAATCGTACCATCGTTACCAATTTCAACCTTATTTAAAGGAATCGGTAACGTAATCGGCGCTCCGGTTTCACCGAGAACGAGATGGCCATTACCATTGAGTAATAAACCATTTTCATCAATGCGTAGATTGCCGTTGCGGGTCAAACCTTCTTTACCCGTTTTATCCAATACCGAAATCCAACCATCACCTTGAATGGTGATATCCAGATCCCGACCGGTAGTGATCACACTGCCTTGATCAAAACGGTTTCCTGGCCGCTCAGTCATACTGAACACTCGGCTAGGAAGCCCTTCTCCATAAGCCTGCATTGAGCGAGCCTGCTCTAAATCGGCACGAAATCCCGTCGTACTTACGTTAGCGAGGTTGTTTGCTCTTAGCTGCATCGCCTGCATATTTTGCTTGGCGCCACTCATGGCAAGAAACAGTGCGCGATCCATTTGGTGTTCTCCACAATCATCAATGACTAACAGATAAGCAATTGACGTGCCAATATATCAAATGATTAATAATCAATAAGTTACTGTAAATGCGACGACCATGCGGCAAACCGGCAATAGGGGAGAAAAACGGAAAGGAGGAAAAGAGGAGAAAGAAAACTCGAACCAGCCATTGCCAGTTCGAGTGGTTAAAGCCATTTATCGATGACTTGAAGAAATCGATTAACGAATTTGTAAGATATTCTGCTGTAGCTGGCTATGCACTTCTAGCGCTCGGGAGTTTGCTTGGAAATTCCGTTGAGCGGAAATAAGATCAACAAGCTCTTGAGTCATATCAATATTCGATTGTTCCAGAACGCCATTACTGATGGTACCAAATGAACCTTTACTGGATTCACCCCAGATTTTCACCCCAGACTGTTGAGTCGCATCCCACTGGGTGCCACCTTTTTTATCCAGCCCTTGCTCATTGGCTACGCGAACCATAGCGACACGACCTAAAGTGACGTTCTGCCCATTTGAATACGTGGCTAGAACACTACCGTATTCATCAAAATCAATCTTAGTTAAGAACCCTGTGGTGGCCCCATCTTGATCAAATTTGGTTAATTCAAAAGGTGCGGCAAATTGCGTCGCGCCATTTAAGTCAAAGGATAAAGTTTGGCTACCATCAGCGCCATTTAAATCAATGGGGTTGTCACCTTCACCCAGTGGTGAAGAAACTATCGGTTGCCCACTATTCAGGCTTGCTAACGTACCATCATTATTAAAACGCAAGGTATGACCAACATGCCCAGAAGGCGAGGTAGCATCACCATTCACAATATTGATCGGCTTCTCACCGGTTTTATCCGTCACCGTGTAATACGTATTCCACTTATTATTCTCATTTTGATCTTTCAAATAATAAGTCGTTAATTTATATGGCTGCCCCATTGAGTCATAAATGGTTGAGGACGTAGTTCGGTTATAAGTATCTGGATTACTGAAATCAAACAAATTAGGATCTTTTAGATCCCCATTCGCCGGAAGGTTTGCTGATATTTCGATGCTAGATGTCTGTTTAGGTTTACCAAATTGTGCGGGAATGTTGATAGGCTTCGGCTCATAAGAAAGCACTTCCCCATTATCGGCATTCACTTCATAACCTAATAAGAATTGATCATTCGACGTCACCATGTAGTTGTTTTTATCTAGATGGAAAGCACCATTACGTGTCAATTCGTTTTGTTGAGGGATAAGACGATCTTTAGCAACAGCAAAAAAACCCGTACCCGCAATACGCAAATCCATAGGGTTATTCGTGTAGATACTAGAACCTTCATGAAACTGCTGAGCAACTTTGTTCGCTTGAACACCTTGCCCCGGCGTGGTCTTCGAGTTAGTAAATAGGGATGTAGAATACACATCCCCAAACTCAGCTCTAGACTCTTTAAAGCCGTAGGTATTGGCGTTCGCAATGTTATTACTGGTGGTATTAAGATCTAACTGAGCGGCAGATAAACCACTAAGAGATATATATGACATGACAAATTCTCCTATCTAGCTAGCATGGTTATGCTTTGCCAACTTCTAGTACTTCAGCAAGTCGCACTGGTGATTCAAAACCAGCCAGATTGAGCAGTACGTTACCATCGCCTTTACCAAGAAGGACACTGTTGACATTGGCATACGTTGACACGCCAAATTCAGTATTCTGTCCATCCAGTAAACCCGATGCTTTAACTCTGTATTTTCCATCCGGCAAAGGATTACCGTTTTCATCATTGCCGTCCCATTCAACACGGTTATCACCACCGAGTTTAGAGCCGACATTAAAGGTACGAACCAGTTGACCAGCTTCATTCTCAATTCGCACAAAGAGATTCTCTATTGATTGAGGAAGCTTCACCATTGCCGCCATAGTACTCCCGGTTTTTATGCCAGCTGCACCAGGAATCAGCACATCACGACCAACAAGTGATGAAGCCTGTAAGGCTTGGTTTGAGGTCATTGAAGAGTTAAGACTTTCAAACTGATCATTCATTTTTCCAATACCATCCACCGTCGCAAAGGATGCCATCTGAGCGATCATTTGGTCATTACTGACTGGTTTGAATGGATCTTGTTGTGCCAATTGTTTTGTTAACAAAGAAAGAAAATCTTCTTGTTTAAGATCTTGCTTTCCTGTTGTCTCAGCGGTTTTCTTCTGCTCTTGAAGCGCTTTGAGTTGGTCGACATAGGACAATCCGCTTTGACCAATATTATTGATTCCGGCCATCTGCTACCTCCTACCCTTATTGACCCATCTGCAACGTGCGCAGCAGCATTTGTTTACTTGCATCCGCGACTTGCACATTCGTTTGGTATGAACGAGAAGCAGAAATCATATTGGCCATTTCTTCCATGACATTGACATTCGGTTTGTAGATATAGCCTTCATCATTTGCCAAAGGATGGTCTGGATTAAATTCTGCCGTAAGTGGTTTATCGCTCTCCACAATACCTAATACTTTTACAGGAATATTGGGATCACGGTGGTAACGAGCTTTACTGAGTTCAGCACCAAACACGGCGTGTCTGGCTTTGTACGTTTCTTTCGCTGAACTACTGATACTGTCTGCATTAGCCAAGTTACTTGAGGTTGTATTTAGACGAACAGATTCAGCACTCATGGCAGAACCAGTCACATTGAATACATTAAATAAGCTCATCTAGTTACCTCCCGTAATTGCTTTTGTTAAGTTCTTAAACTTACTTCCTAAGAAGTCTAGAGACGCTTGATGACGTAACTGGTTTTGCATAAATAAATTACGCTCCAAATCCACATCCACCGTATTGCCATCTCCTGTATCCGGTTGAGTCGGCGTGCGGTAAAGCATTTCCCCTGTGACTGTCTTTGAGGCAGGAATATGCCGACCATCCGTTCGGCTAAGACTAATACTTGCCCCTGAACTTGCCGCTTGCAATGCCCGTTTAAAATCCATTCCTTTTGCTTTAAAGCCTGGAGTATTGGCTTGAGCAATGTTGGTCGAGATGACCTCAGCATTACGCTCACGCACACCAACAGTGTGTTGGTGAATACCGAGTGCTTTATCAAAAGAAATAGACATGTTTGCCTCTTTACTAAGAACTGACTGTTACCGAATAGATAAAGCAATTAACATACCAACTTTGGAAGTTATCGCCTCACGAATACTCATATCGACCAGAAGAGCCAAATATGCGTTTCTGTAATGAAAACCTTAAGGCAAAATTTAGACCAGATGATCGAGAAAGGAAGGGGAAGAAAACCCGGAACACGTCCGGGTTTACATTATTTCAATTTGTAGATGATGCCAGGGTTACAACGCACCATATCAAATTTATCCGTCAACCCCGTCAATGACTCCGAGGCACCAAGCAATAAATACCCTCCCGGATTTAAGCTGTTCGCCATTTGGTTAAGCACCTTCGCTTTCATATCGGGAGAGAAGTAAATCAGCACATTGCGACAAAATATAATGTCAAACTTACCCAGCAATGCATAACTTTCCATCAAGTTCTGAGGACGGAAATTCACCAAACGCTTGACGTTATCTTTTACTCTCATACGCCCATCCCCGACTTCCTCAAAGAAAGCACGACGACGTTCCGGTGAGAGCCCTCTTCCTAACGCTAAATTATCATAAATACCTGCACGACACATATCCAACATACTATTGGATATGTCTGTGGCTGTAATCGAAACGCTTGGCAACATTCCTGGTCGTTTTTGCTGGACTTCAAGGATGGTCATCGCCATTGAATAAGGCTCTTGGCCGGAGGAACTGGCCGCAGACCAAATTTTAATGGGACGTTTATTCTTTGCCATTTCAGGCAATAAACGTTCCGCTAATACCGTAAAAGGATAAGTATCACGAAACCATAACGTTTCATTGGTTGTCATGGCATCAACGGCAGCAACACGTAACTCTCGATTTCGCCCTGTCACAACATCACGTAGCAGATCTGAAAGAGAGCTTAACTTAAATTTGGTCACGAGTGGGCTAAGGCGACTTCTCACCAAATATTGCTTACTGTCTCCCAGTACAATACCGCACTGGGATTCTAAAAACCGACAAAAATCACGATACTCTTGATCGCTGATAGTAATAGCAGTCATTCAGTTCTCTTTATTCTACTAGTGCAGCTTTCACCGCATTCCCCAGTTCATCAGGATTAAATTTAGCAATGAAGTTATTCGCTCCAACCCTTTCGACCATCGCTTGGTTAAAGACTCCACTCAATGATGAATGAAGAATTACATAAAGGTTTTTCAAATCATTATGACGACGAATTTCTGCCGTTAATGTGTAACCATCCATTTCAGGCATTTCAATATCAGAAATGACTAAACAGATTTGCTCATAAATACTGCCTTCTTTCGCCATACTAAGCAGCTTCTCATACGCATCTTTACCGTCTTTGGTTAAGATACATTCAAAACCAATCGACTCTATCGCTCTTTGCACTTGTTTGCGAGCAACACTGGAATCGTCTGCAATGAGAATTCGGCGAACAATTTGTTTCTCTTGTTCCGCTTGAGCTATCTCTTCCCCAATGCTCGCATCCATCGTTTCATTAACTGGCGCGATTTCTGCTAGAATTTTTTCAACATCGAGAATTTCGACTAATTCATTATCAATATTCGTCACCGCAGTCAGGTAGTTGCCTTTCCCAGCCGCTTCAGGAGGGGGTAAGACCGCCTCCCAATGCATATTAACAATACGTTCGACAGCGCTGACTAAAAAAGCCTGGATGGTTCGGTTGAATTCAGCAATAACGACAAAGCTTTTATCGATGTCAACGGTTGGACGACCACCTACCGCCAGGCTGAGGTCAATCACAGAAACGGTTTGACCTCGAATATGGGCCACTCCCTTCACCAAACGGTGTAAGTTAGGCATGGCAGTAAGCTTAGGGCATTGGAGAACCTCTTTAACCTTAAAGACGTTAATACCATAACGCTGACGCCCGTTAAGACGGAAAGTCAGTAGTTCCATTCGGTTTTGACCGACAAGTTGCGTACGTTGATTCACAGAATCAAGAATACCCGTCATAAGCTCATCTCCATCTCAAACTTTTTACAAGGAAAAGTGATAGTCTAAATCAGGCAACAAAGAAACTAGAGAAGCGAACTATGTTTTCGAAAACCCGTTTATATTTATATATCACTGTTAAGTGTAGAGCTTTCTACCACTTTTTTTATAACTCTATCGGCTTTTTATTGTTTTTCTTTAGCCTTTCTACATTCTCCGCCACTTTAGAACAGATAGAGCAGATTCAACAAGCTGCTCAAAATCATGTTATCAATACGGTAGATAAGCCACCAGGTGGAGAATTGGTTGTTAATGCAGCCAACATAGATGAACGTATTTTTGCGACCGATTGCCCTGAGGAATTATACACCTCATCCTCATCTTACAACGGTTCTGCCAGTAATATTACGGTTCTTGTCGAATGTCCAGCCGATGGTTGGCGAGTGTATGTTCCCGTCAGACTGACGATTACCGTCCCCATGGTCACCACCGCTAACGCGCTCTCACGCGGCCAAATAATCACAGAACATGATGTTACTATTAGTATGGTAGATCTGCTACGCTTTAGACGGCAAGGATTTTCCTCACAAGATATGGTTATTGGGGCAAAAACAAAGAAAAACCTACAACTAGGGGATGTAATTAACCACAATGATATATGCGTGGTTTGCCGTAATGAAAGCGTGTTGATCCGAGCCGGAAGTAATGGGATGAACATCACAACTAAAGGAACGGCACTTTCTGATGGGAACTTAGGTGAACAGATAAAAGTGAAAAATGAACGTTCAAACCGTATAATCGATGCACAAGTCATCGGCATGGGTGAAGTTGCCGTTCGATTTTAACCGTATACTCACAAGCTAACGGGTAAATAATTTGCCTTATGCTGAAATAAAGTACTAAAGTTTCATCCTAATTCGTCGATATTGACGGTACACGTTGATCATTTTTAAAGGCTCTTTTATGGCAGGTATTGATAATATACGTTCAGGTCATTCGCTAACGACAACCAGTCGTGCACCTGCTCGTTCAGATACAAACTCAACATCATCCAGCTCGGCCAATACAGCCCGAGCAAGTATGACCCCACAGCAAGACGCGGTTTCACTCAGTACTCAAAGCAAAGCGATTGGCGAGATGCATAATGAAATGGCCGCCACTCCTAGCTTTGACAGTGCAAAGGTTGCGGCGATTAAAGAGGCAATCGCTAACGGTTCCTATGTGGTCGACCCAGAAAAGCTGGCGGACAACATAATGAAATTTGAACAGGAGCTCGGTGGCTTTTAACAACTTATCCATAAGCGATTAAAGGTGAGTGACTCATGGCAGTATTAAAAGACTTAATCGAATTCCAATTAAAAAATGCTGAAGAGCTTTCCGCGTTATTGGATCAAGAGAAACGAGCAATTACTAGCCGAATTTCTGCGGATATTGAGGCGATTGCCAAAAAAAAGATCACCTTAGTCAACCAACTGCAACAAACTGATCAACGAATATCTCGGCATCCTGATGTTAAGAGCCTAACAGCAGATGACCATTTACATAACCTAATGAACCAAATCCGATCCATCGTTCATGACTGCCAACAAGCGAACAATATCAACGGTGAAGCCTTAGCTCGAGCCCAACTTAGCTTTAATAAACTCAATAACTTAATGCAGCAAAGCCACGGGAAAATAGGCATGACCTATAATGCGACTGGGCAAACCCATACCATCTCGACGCTGGGCACGAACCTAAAAGCTTAAGGCTTTCTATTTTATTAAAGCGTAATGGATAAAAATAAAACAAGCGGCAATCAAATTGCCGCTTGTTTTATATCTGGAGAGAAGAAAGAGTTAAAATAACGTTTGTTGGCGCTTTTCAGGGACTTGCTGTACTTCACCATAGCTACGTAAGCGGTCCATTTTTCGGATATCGAGTCGTAGTTCCGTTACATAACTGTCTCCGACTTTATAACTACGCACGACTTCAGCACCTCGAATGACCCCATCAACAGCACCAGAAGTCAACTCAGTACCGAGACGCTGATCCTGTAGATCCGCACGCCCAGTCACTCGCATACCATAAATTTGCTCAGCTAATTCACGGTAAGCATCAATTTTAGAGGCCCTCATCGCCCTGACTTGTTTTTCTTCTTCATCTCGACCTCTTTGCTCACTGATACTGGCATACCCTACCGCCGTTAGCCAATCATCGCTACGCATAGACTGTAAAGGCTGGCAACCAGACATCATTAGTGTAAGCAAAAGAAATAAGAATCCCGCTTTCATTATTCTCTCCTAAGGTCGTAAGATGACATTATACGGGCGAGTAATCGTTGGATCGGAACGAATCAATACCCCATCTTGTGTACGGATAGTGTTCAATGTATCCAAATCACGCCCGATACGATCTTCAGGTAAAAAGCCTTGTGCCGTCGCAACCACAATTCGTGACTGCATCCCCACCACTCGGGCATTCACTAATACGCCGCCTTCTTGGCGTAACATAGTCCCAGTCAGTACATATTGTATCTCTTGCTCTGGGGCTAAATCTTTCCAGTTTCGGCTAAAAGCAAAATCCCCTTGCTGTGTCACTTGTATCGATCCCGTGGTTTTAAAATCCACCACTTTAAATCCCCGGCGCTGGAATTGATAAATCAACCCTTCTGATACTGAATTACCTAACCAATTGGTCGTATCCATATTTTGTAGATCAACAAATGAAGTTACGGCTATCGGCGTCCGCGCAGTAACACTGGTGTTGGACTGAACGAGATCTTCTGTCAAACTATCAATAAAGAAATCCAATGTGTGGCGAGGACTCTCCATTAACATAAATTGTGAACCATTGTATGGCTCTTTACCGTTATAAATCGGGGCATAAGCACACGCAGTCAAGAAAACCGCAGGCACTAAGGAAAGCCATTTTTTCATTCTCTTCATCTCCAGATATACTAAGGCTAACGTCCCATCCATTCATGTGGGTAAAACTGGAACGCTCTTTGCTTTTCTTTATCAGCTTTCGCTTCAGAATGGCATACCTACATCAGCTAATATCTGTAAAGCAAATTTTGTACCTAACTGGCAAATTATCATGAAAAAAAATATTTATTCTTTAATTTCAATACTTTTTATGTACTTTTGGGTACCAAGCAGTTATGCAGCCTGGTATGAAGTCACCGGAACTGCGACCATTGTTTCCTCAGAAGAAGTAGCAAGGCTACATGCGCTCGAAGATGCCATCTACAAAGCGGTAAATTTTGCCGGAGGTGACATTGGGAGTATCAGCTCCTTAATGCCACTACTGGAAACAGACCGTCAAGAATATTTATTTGATAACCATGAAATTCGTTACATTTCGGTAGAAAGCCGTAAGGTTCGAAGGAATGTCATGAACATTGTTGCACGAATAGATATCTATCCATCGGCAACGGCTTGCCACATCAACCAGTATAAGAAGACCGTTTTGATCGGGAATATTGATCTTGCCTCCCCACAACAAGCGGTCATGGGGCAAATTTATCAATTAGGTGATGATTTTGCCGATGTCCTTGATCGACAGATAGCTCAAGAAGCACACAGCTTTGTCTCTGTCGGTACGACTGATTATGATTTAGATAGCCGAAACCCAACACGAATAAAGATGATCGCACAAGATCTTGGTGCTCACTATATTGTTGGAGGTTCCATTACGGATTTAACTTCTACCATTGAGCAACACTTACTACGAGATGATACGATTAATCGACAATTTGCTTTAGAATTGCAAGTCTTTGACGGTAAAACCGGGCATGAAATATCCAAGAAAAATTACCGTGAAGTCTCCAGTTGGCCATTTGCAAAAACCAGTAATATCGATACACGAAGTGCTCGTTTTTGGGCATCCACTTATGGACAGATGTTATTACGAGTCAGCCGTAATATCATGCTTGATTTAGAAACGGATCTCTCTTGTAAAATAACATTACCTGAGGTGGTCGCTAAATATGGCAATACCCTCAGTATGGACTTAGGTCGAATTCATGGTGTTCAGGAAGGAGATAAGTTACAACTTTGGCATACTGGCGCTTTTATTGATCAAAATGGACTCCCTCGGAATAAAGTGACTCAAAGCGACATTACTTTAACCGTGACCCGAGTTTACGAAAAAGAAGCAGAGTTAACAGTAGATCAACCAGAACTGGCTTCTAGCATTCAAATTGGCGATGTAATGCACAAACAGTTATAAACTCGGCCATAATACATGATCTCATGATAATAATTCAGTAATATAGGAGCCTCGCTCCCGTGGCACAGCAGGATAGCGCGGCCCCCTCCTAAGGGGCAGGTCACAGGTTCGAATCCTGTCGGGAGCGCCATATTTATCAAAGGGCTAACTCAGTTTTGAGTTAGCCCTTTTTGGTTTTCCCCATCATTATTGCAAAAATAGCCCGATCCCAAACATGATGAGTATGGCACCGGCTATTTTTTCAATAATGGGAATACTTTTTTCTAAAGACTTTTGGACCGTTGGCTGCGCAATCACACCTGCAATCAAAAAATCCCACAATAACACCACCAAAACCATCCAAACACCACAGGTTATCTGGTGGAGTAAGGTCACATCATTTCCTAAAATGACGGACATCAAGCTCATATAAAACAACGCGTTTTTAGGATTTAATAATGCAGAATTAAACCCGAGAACCAACTGTTTTAGACGTGACGGTATCCTCTCGGCCCCATTGCTAGCCAGCGACGGCTTAGCCTGATTCTTCATTAACTGGTAGCCAATCCACATGAGGTATAACGCACCGCACACTTCGATGGTGGAAAAAACCTGCTGATTATCTCGAAGATGAGCCCAACCAAGAATAGCAATCAAAATGTAAATGGCGTTCCCTAAAGCAATACCAAAACAAATATAGGCACTACCTTTGAGTTTATGCCTAATTGCATGCCCGACAATCAGAAAAAAATCCTGTCCGGGGCTAAGTAAAGCCACAAAGTGAGCAAGAGCGAGAGCTGGAAAAGCGATAGGAAAAAAGAGAGTAAAAGACATGAATAATCCACCTATAGTACTGTTTTTCTTGCACTATAGGCTCTTTTACTCCCTATTTATTGTCTAAAATTGACGCGGTATGCTTATATTGCTTAGGTGTTGAAGCCGTATAGTTAACAAACATTCGGTGCAACTGACTTTGATCAGAAAAGCCCATATCGTAAGCAACATCGACAATCTTCATCCCTGACTGTAGCCGTAATTTGGCTTGCTCAATTCGATAATTATTAAGAAAGGCTTTTGGAGTTATACCAAAATGTTGCTTAAAAATTCGGATGATAGACTCTTGTGAATAACCGAACTCTTGAGCAATCGTATCGAGTAATGGGGGCTGAGTGATGTCCTTTAACAACTGCTGTTGAACCTGATGAGCTAATCGATGACAACAGCGTTCAGAAATGAGGGGGGAACAATAGGAGAAAAGCAGTTGGTGTAACAGCTCTTTCATTTCTTCAACATAATGATCATTATCATGAAGAATAAGTGATGGAATTAACTGAGTGATTTTCTTAAAAAGAGCAGCATGCCGAATAACTCGCCGATCACAAACAAAGTGTTCAACCCTAAAACCATGTAAACGAGATAAGCTGTCTAAACACCAACGATGATCAACATACAGCATATGATAACTGCGACTTTCCCTTGAGATAGGGTTACAAGCATGGACTTCTTCTGGCTCAATAAGGGTGATCTCTCCTTGGGAGAGGATCATTGTTTCCTGTTTAATGGATAAACAGGTCCTACCTGCCGTCATAATGCCAATCGAAAACTCACTATGACTGTGCATTTTATATGCTTGTCGGCTATCTTGTGTTGAACGAATAACCAGCTGTGGAAAATGTTTCCCTTTCCAGAAACATTGATTTATATGGCGAGCGCTGTTTTCCATCATAATCCCTTACTAAAGCTGTCTCATTTGATATTAAACGAAGAATACTCACTTCGGGTAACTATCTTCGCACAATTCTGACACGCTTCTGATGTACTATACTCTTATTGTTTTAGACTAATTTCGCTATCCCGATTACTATTGCCACTCAGTTATTAACAAAACACTCTATAGCGATAGGTATGAGAAAAAGTAACCTAGAAACGAATACTGGCCATCGCTTTATCTCAAAAGCGAAAACTGCCTACAAAATTCATATTCACACGCCCGATGATACTGTTTTACATCGGTCGGTGGGTTATATTCGTATCGGAGAAAAAAAAGGGTTAAAAAAAGCCATTAAGTTACGTAATGAGCTAGGTCGTGAAATGTGGGGGAAATTTTGGCGACAAATCCTTAAAGACCCCTATTTAATGACTCGGCTTCCCCATAGTTTGGAACCTAAAATCATTTACAAACCTCGTCCAACGAAAGAAAACCCTGACTATCGTGACGCCTGTTATATTGCCGCTTGGCGCTGTTACGATAATGAAGGTAATTGTGTATTTAAAAGCGTAGTTTGCTCAATTAAAAAGCACGGTAAGTTGGCCGCTTATACAAAAACAAAAAAAGCCCTACTGGATGCCCATAACGCATACCTTGATATTCTTATTTACATGGGGCGTTTAAACAGCATTGACTTAAAATAGACAAGAATGGCTATAAGGTTATCGATAAACTCAAAGCCCACCAAAGTGGGCTTTTTTTTCATTCATAAATGCATCATACGGCTTACTGCTTTACTGAATATTCGAACTCAGGAATAACAATATCGACTCGGCGGTTAAGTTCACGCCCATGAGCGGTGGCGTTAGAGGCAATCGGTTTGCTCTCACCTTCCCCTTTCCAAGATATTCTCGAAGGTTCAATACCACGCTCCACAATCGCATCCGCAACAGCTTTCGCTCGTTTTTCAGAGAGCGTTTGGTTATACGCTGCCGAACCTGATGAATCTGTATGCCCAGTGACGATCACGTTAGCTTGAGGGTATTCATTTAAAAAGAGAACTAAATCACTGAGTTGTTCTTTACTTTCCTCATTGAGTTTAGCGCTATTAACAGCAAAGTTACTGCTGTCTAACTGTTGAAATTCAAACGTTTTCTTTACAATTTTAGGTTGAACATCAATCACTGGTGCTTCTTCAACAATAATAACTTCTTCCACTTCAACAGGTCGACTTTCACTCACGGTTGCAGGTTGTGAGGCTCCACCAAACCGATAGCTCACGCCTAATGAAACGGTATTGGCTTCAGCTCTTACCTGATCATTATTAATATCAGTGAGTAGTTGATATTCCGTACGGAGCGAGACATTAGGAGTCACAAAAAATTCAGCACCAGCTGCACCTAAAAAGGAATAATCGCTTTCACTCCCATAATCAACATACGCTCCACCAAGTTTGGCATAAAGATCAACACTTTGAGAGATGGGCAGGCTAAATTTAGGCGCAAAGGTAATGGCTTTGACACGCTCATCATTAAGCCCAACACCAGTAAATTTACCCAACATGTCATACCCAGCTTCAATGGCAAACCAATGATTAACGTTATAGCCGAGATAAGCACCTAACGTTGCATCTCGGTCTTCACAGACATCCCCAGCTCGACATGCGTCATCAAGCCACGTTTGCCCCATTTTGCCTCCAAGATAAACATCCGCTATCGCTGATGATGAAACCGCCATGACAGATACAGAGATCATTGCAACTAACTTTTTCATAACTCTTCCTTTTAACTTGTTATTATCATTATTTCGACATAAGTGTTTCGCCACAGGAAAAACACCAACACCACCGTGATACAACGGACCACATTCAATAACTATAATAAATATATATAAAAGGGACAGGTTATTCGTGTTAATTTTTTGTCACTTGAAGGTGATATTTGAAGATAAACCCCATCGATTAGTCACGGATCAATATAAAAATGATTTAACGGGTCTTTTTAGTGGACAAAAAAAACCGTAGCCATCGCTACGGTTTCAATGAGGAAAGGGAAATTATGCGTTCGCTTCACGCTCTGCAATAAAATCTAACGCCATTTGAATACGTTTCACTACTCGCTCTTTACCGATCAAGTGCATGACAGCATCAACCGAGGGGGATTGACCACCACCGGTGACAGCGACTCGCAGCGGCATCCCAATTTTGCCCATACCAATCTCTAGTTCTTCACAAACGTCAGCAATCACTTGATGGAGCGCTTCAACACTCCACTCCGTTAGCGCTTCGATTTTGCTTAAAGCTAAAGCTAGAGGCTCTTTAGCAACGCCGCGTAAATGTTTTTTCGCTGCATTGGCTTCAAACTCACTAAAGTCTTGATAGAAATAGCGAGACTGTTCGGCCAGTTCAACCAAGGTATGGCAACGTTCACCCACGAGGCGAACGATGTCTGCCATAGCTGGGCCTTGGTTTTTATCCATGCCTTGCTGAGTAAAGTGCCATTCAAGGTGTTTTGCCACATATTCAGGATCCGAGGTTTTAATGTAATGGTTGTTTAACCATAACAATTTATCGGTATTAAAGGCGGATGCGGATTTAGAAATCGCATTTAAGCTAAAGAGGTTAATCATCTCCTCACGAGTGAAAATCTCTTGGTCGCCATGTCCCCAACCTAAACGCACTAAATAGTTGATCAAAGCTTCAGGCAGATACCCTTCATCACGATACTGCATCACAGAAACCGCACCATGACGCTTAGACAGTTTTGCGCCATCATCACCTAAAATCATCGCACAATGAGCAAAGGTTGGAATGGTTGCGCCCATCGCTTTATAAATATTGATTTGGCGAGGAGTATTGTTGATATGATCTTCCCCGCGAATAACGTGAGTAATGCCCATATCGACATCATCGACTACAACACAAAAGTTATAGGTCGGTGAACCGTCCGTACGACGAATGATCAAGTCATCTAACTGATCATTACGAATTTCAATTCGACCACGAATTTGGTCATCAAAAACTACACTGCCGTCTTTCGGGTTACGGAAACGAATAACGCAGGGATCGCCCTCTTTAGCCGCAGCATTTACGGCTTGAATTTTAGGATGATCGGCATCGTAACGTAGCATCTCTTTATTGGCTTCTTGCTCTGCGCGAATTTCATCCAGCAGCTCTTTCGAGGCATAACATTTATAGGCTTTATCTTCCGCTAACAGTTGGTCAACCACTTCGTTATAACGATCAAAGCGTTTCGTTTGGTAGTAAGGGCCTTCATCCCACTCTAGGCCCAGCCATGTCATTCCCTCAAGAATGGCATCAACCGCCGCCTGAGTTGATCGCTCTAAGTCGGTATCTTCAATACGTAAAACAAATTCCCCGCCTTGGCTTTTCGCATATAACCAAGAATAAAGAGCTGTACGAGCTCCCCCTACGTGTAGATAGCCCGTTGGGCTAGGAGCAAAACGAGTTTTAACCGTCATTATTTATTACCTTTTTCTGAAACTTCAGCCGGATGTTGGCATGAGCGAAATTTTGCGCGTTATTCTATCACTCCCATTGCACAGACCCAAGAAACTTCAAGAAACCCCCTTGACCTTACCTTTAGGTCAAGGTTTATCCTTACCTCAATATTTCGGAGGAATGACCATGAACCATTATGCTTTGCCGTTATCTGGGCTCAATTGTATGGGATGTGCCCGTAAGCTTGAGCGCCAACTAGAGAGTGACTTTACGGTTCAAATCCATTCGCTATCGCCAACATTTATTGAATTGGATACAGAAGTTTCACTCGATAATGTCGTGGATAGCATTGAATCGTTAGGTTATCAAACCACCCAACCTACACACTTTTACTTAGCTGGTCTTAACTGTGGTAAGTGCGTCAATAAACTCACCACAGTGCTTAGCCAAGAGCCACAGATTGCTCGATTGGATATCACAAAGACGAGTCTCAGCTTAGTTACGACACTCACTGACGCAGAGATTATCGACAAGGTGCAGCACGTTGGCTATCAGGCAAGCTTGCAACCAATGGAGAAAGTCGAGATCGAAGCCAAACCCAACTCGACACAACAGGTATCACCACTCACCACACCGCATATTGAGGCTCAACCAGACACCAGTAAGGTAAGTACCCACTTACTGATTCAGGGGATGACCTGTGCCAGTTGTGTCTCTTCCGTGGAAAAGGCATTAACGTCTGTTTCCGGCGTTCAAAAAGCTCAAGTCAATTTAGCTGAGCAAAGCGCACTCGTCATGAGTGAGCACCCGCTTACCGAACAACTGTTAGCCGCAGTGAAACAAGCGGGTTATCAGGCAGAAGCTCTTGACGATCCCAATCAGCAACAAGCGAAACAGCAGTTGCAATTAGCCGCTTCGCAACGTGAGCATAAACGCAGCGCTATTCTGGGTTTACTGTTGGGCGGTCCACTGATGGCTTGGGGAGTCGTTGGTGGCAGCATGATGATTACAAGCAGCAAAGACCAAATTGGCTGGGGTATCGTTGGGCTTACCTGTCTCGCTCTGCTCGCCAGTGCCGGACGCAGCTTTTATGTCAATGCTTGGCAAGCCTTAACTCACCGCCGAGCCACCATGGATACTTTAGTTGCCTTAGGTACCGGTTCTGCTTGGTTTTACTCCATGTTAGTGGTGAGCTTTCCTCATTGGTTCCCGATGGCGGCCCGTCATGTTTACTTTGAAGCTTCTGCCATGATTATTGGGCTTATCTCTCTCGGTCACTATATTGAAGCCAAAGCAAAAGCCAGAACCACGCAATCACTGCAAGCATTAATCAATTTACAGCCACAACAAGCCACCCAAGTGACCGAAAACGGTGAGCGGATCATTGCGGTAGCAGACATTACTCAAGGGATGACTTTACGTATCAAACCCGGAGAAAAAGCCCCGGTTGATGGCATGGTGTTAGAGGGTGACTCTTACGTAGATGAAGCGATGCTGACCGGAGAACCGCTGCCCGTTCATAAGCAGGTCGGAGACTCGGTATCCGCAGGCACCATCAACCAAGACGGCAGCTTATTGATCCAAGCTACGGGTATTGGTTCGCAAACCATGCTGGCTCGTATCATTCAAATGGTTCGCCAAGCGCAAAGCAGTAAACCGGCTATCGCCAAATTAGCCGACCAAATTTCAGCAGTCTTTGTTCCGGTGGTGGTCGCCATTGCGCTCTTTTCTGCCGCCATGTGGTTTTGGTTTGGCCCGGACCCTAAAGCCAGTTATATGCTAGTGGTTGCCACCACCGTACTGATCATTGCTTGCCCGTGTGCGCTTGGCTTAGCCACCCCGCTGTCGGTTACCGTTGGTGTGGGTAAAGCCGCAGAAATGGGCATTTTGATTCGTGATGCTAACGTTTTACAATCAGCCAGTAACATTGATACGGTCGTCTTTGATAAAACGGGCACATTGACCCAAGGCAAACCGAGCGTACAACAGGTGCTCTGCCTTGAAGGGGATAAATCCACCTTACTGAGCCTTGCCTTTGGGCTAGAACAACACTCCGAACATCCATTAGCTAAAGCAATTTGTGATTATGCTAAGCAGCAGCAAGTGAATGCAGTCCCGATTGAGCAATTTGAAAATCAACGCGGTAAGGGGGTAAAAGCACAGTATCAAGAGGATGAGATAGTCATTGGCTCTTTACCTCACATGCACTCTCTCGCCGTTGATCTCACCATCGCGCAACAAGCCATCGACACTTTTGCTAAACAAGCGTGGACACCGGTAGCCATTGCGCGCAATAACCGCTTAATCGGGTTGATTGCGATTGCCGATCCCATTAAAGAAAGCGCCGTTAAAGCCGTTCGAGCACTCAACGAAATGGGTATTCATAGCGTTATGTTGACTGGTGACCAGCAAAGTGTTGCCGATGCGATAGCCAAACAGTTAGGCATTGCTCAGGTGATCGCTCAAGTGTTACCCGATCAAAAAGCGCAACATATTCAAGCGTTGCAACAGCAAGGGCGGCATGTTGCGATGGTAGGAGACGGTATCAATGATGCGCCAGCGCTAGCACAAGCAGACATTGGAATAGCCATGGGTAGCGGCAGTGATGTCGCTATTGAAAGTGCGCAAATGACCCTCTTGAACTCCTCACCACTAGCCGTGGTCAATGCCATTGAACTCTCTAAAGCTACGTTGAAAAATATGCGTCAAAACCTCTTTGGTGCCTTTATTTACAATACGCTTGGCATTCCGATTGCCGCAGGGGTGCTTTATCCCACATTCGGTTTTTTACTGAGCCCAGTAGTTGCCGGAGCGGCCATGGCACTTTCTTCTATTACCGTGGTGAGTAATGCCAACCGACTACGGTTAGTTAAAACCCGTTTTGATGATTAATTGGTGTAGGGTGATCACAAAGGTAGCTATCGAGTCGATGTCTTCCTAAGTTGTTAAGCCTTGACTTATCATAAAAAAAGCCTCTCACACGTGAGAGGCTTAATCGATTGTGAAATGAATTCAATGTATCGAGTGATTATTCAATCATCGTAACACGGCTTGCTCGTTGCCCACTGGTAGAGAGTGAACGAATCCACACTTTACCATTGACTTTAGGGGCATTCGCCGCATCAAAGTTCTGCCATTGCTCACCATCGAATGAATATTGCAACGTCACTCCAGGAAACTGAACGTTCATGGCCAAATGTCCGTTCTTAATGACCGCTCCAGGAACAGGGAGGCGATAATCAATACCTGCTTTTTCCAATTTTGCTAACTCACGTTGCCCAACCACATTGGCAAAGCGATTCCAGTCCGCTGTTAACGCTTTTTGGTTAACACGAGAGGTTTGCTGTGAATATTCAACACCGACTCGGTAGCGATTCTCCCAACTGGCTCGGTGCCAAGCTCGCTCAGCGGCAGCCAATACGCGGGGGAAGACCATATACTCATATTGCTCATCATTGCGTACCGTTTCAGACCAAAGCTGGGCGGAGAGACCATAGAATGGTTTCGCTTTCACCTCTCCTTTACCACTGAATCCATTGCCATCACGATCCAGTGAGGTTTCAGCATTTTGTGGCAAGTTCTCTGGTGCAAAACCAAACATCTTACGCGTATCGGTAGCACGTGTTGCCCAATAATAGCCCCGCTCTTTAGGATCCGCTTCATAAGGCATATCCATATAAACATAGTCAGGGTTAGAAATGATTACATCATAACCTTTCTCAGCCCATTCATAAGCGGATGATGTTCCTCCCCAATACAAGACATCCCAGAAATTGACTCGAGTGGTCTGAGTGGCAAATGACTCAGCATCATCACTGTATTTCAATCCATCCTGCCAAGCTTGGAAGTGGGGAATTCCTTGTTGATTCACAAGCTTCGACACTTGTTCAGCAAAATGGCTAGGTAAATGAGCAAAGTCACTCACTTCACCACTAGCAATCATTGCCTGACACTGTGGAGATTGAGCAAATGGTTTATCCTGTGCAGAAAGATCAATATTGCCTTTCCAACTCACTTTATCAGTCTCATTAATATCTTGGAAACCAGCACCCAACTTAATATTCTTCGCTTCATCACCACCAAAATGCCAAGTGGTTAACGGCATTCCCGCTTGCTGGTGCATGGCAGCAATTTCACTGATCACTTTATCCACGAAGCGAGTCGATGAATCAAGGCAAGGGTTAATGAAACTTAAACGATCATAGAATTGAACCGTAGTTACATTTGAGGTGTCTTGTGGATCCAACAAACGGTACTCATTGGCTTCCACTTCTTTCCCTTCTTGCATTAAACGCTGATAACGCGCCTCCATCGAAACAACGGCTGCACGTGCGTGAGCAGGCATATCGATTTCAGGAATCACTTCAATATGACGAGCCTTCGCATATTGCAAAATCTCAATGTAGTCCTCTTTACTGAAATAACCAGAACCAAAATTATGGCTTGTCGGCCCAGAACCTAACTGCGGTAATAGACATTCTGTCTCGGTTAAATCAAAACAGCGTTGCCCACCAATATCCGTTAATTCAGGTAACCCTGGAATTTCGATTCTCCACCCTTCGTCATCAGTAAGGTGTAGATGCAACTTATTCATTTTATACGCAGCCATTTGATCTAATGTCGCTAAAATTGCTGATTTACTATGGAAGTTGCGGGCAACGTCAATCATGATGCCACGATAATCAAAACGAGGGGCATCTTGAATAAAGAGTTGAGGTAATGTGTCTGGCTGCTGGCTATCAATCAACCCCAAAATTGATTGTACGGCATAAAAAACCCCTGCTTGGTCAAATGCATGAATGACGATACCTTTATCATTAATGCGCAGTTGATAGGCTCCTGACTTAGCCAACGCTCCACTAAATGACTTTGGTGTCACAGCAATAGAAACCGGAAGTGAACCATTCACATTCAGGCCAACAATCATCGCTCGTGTTTGAATGGCAGCCAGTTGTGCCTCGTCAAAAGCCGCTTTGGGCAGTGCTAAACCCGCCGAGATATCTAAATTTCCATTACCTTTTTCCACTTTCATGGGGGTCGGTAATAAGGAACTTGACACATCTTGCAAAGCTACATCAGCGTTTTTTTCAAAACGAGTCAACGCATTCGCAAAGACATTATTATCGCTAGGGGTACGTTTTAGATTATTTCCGGATAGTCCACTCACAAAACTATCCACCTCCTCAGTATTGAGTGAAGCAATCACTTTGGGTTCTGCATTGGGTGCCGTGACAAAAGCACGAGGCATAAAGTCTGTTTCAAACAGCTGCCAATATTCACCAATCAGAGGAAGCGTAATGGTTTCTCCCTTAGCCAACCCCATAAATGATTCCGTAGGTTCCAGTTTATGCAAATCTCCTGTAATACGGGTCACTTTAAATTGATCACTGTCTACATCTAAAATCAAACGAATACTGTGGAAGTAAATGGCCCAATCTTTTGAATCCACCGCGTTACCTTGGTTTACCAAGGTCATATTCACTTTATTACAAGAAGCCCACTCTGCTCCCAATGCTTGGCATTCAAGTCCTTCATCCGCACCATGGTTGGTGAAAACGGTATAATGAATATCTAGGTTATCCGCGAGTGAATTAACTACAGACTGGTTTGATGAGTTCATCATTGAGCAACCGGCTAAAGTTGCTATCACTGAAACGGCAATCACACTCTTGTTCAACATAAGAAATACCTTACTTTTAGGTTGAAAACGGATGGGATGGTCATATATCCCTTCACATCTCACGACGACATCAGCCAATGGCTACACTTAATGACGTTCACCATAACGCGAGTTATTTCTAGCCGTAAAATTAATCCAGCAATGAGGTGATCAACCTCAAACTTTAACGTTCAAAACAAATATAAAAAACATTAATATCAACAAGTTAAAATCACCGTCAAAATCGACATTTCTATTTTGACGAGATTAATTCGATCAAAATCACACAAACAAAGCCCGTTTCAATCCTTGGTGTGATCAAATTCATCTTTCGTTATTCACGGCTCCCATCAAGTTCGAGAAGATAAACGCTAATTTGTGACAAACATCGAACATTTATCTTCGTCAAATTTGTTTAAACTCCGTTAAAGTAACGTTTTTGTCGCACATAAATATCAGGAGCTCCTTACTTGAAAATCTCTCGATTCCTGATCGGGTTACTCTCGATAGTCACCTTATCAAGTCAAGCCGAACCGCTGTATTGGCAGGTAGAAAAGGATAATTTAACATTAATGGTGATCGGCTCTATTCATGTGGGAATCCCCGATATGTATCCATTACCCACACCGATCTATGAAGCATTAGAAAAAAGTCATGGCTTGATTATTGAGGCCAATACTCAAGATTCACCCAATATTCTTCCCCCAAAAAACACATTTACCAGTGAGCAAGTCCTAACACTTTCTCAGAAAAAACAGTTGGCGACCATTGCTGAACAGTTGTCCCAAAGCACCGATACTTTATTACAGCTTCCTCCTTGGAATAGTGCCTTACTGTTACAGTTCCTCCAGTTTCAACAACTTGGCTACTCGGCTTATAAAGGCGTCGATGCCCACTTAATTCGAAAAGCAAACCAAGCAGAGGTACCACTAATAAGCTTGGAAAGTATGCAATATCAGCTCGACTTATTCACAAATTTACCTAACGATGGGCAAGAGATGCTCGTTGCTCTACTGGATGAATGGGAAAGCAATCAAACGATGACCGATTGTCTCATTGAAAGCTGGCAAAAAGGTGATCAAGAAAAATTAGCAACCATTATGCAGCATAGTGGAATGTCTGAAGGTATGAGAGAAGCCTTTATCACCCAACGTAACCGTGAGTGGGCCCAAAAGCTCAGTACCCCAGCCTTCTACTCCAACCCCAAAGGATATTATGTCGTCGTGGTTGGGTCACTGCATTTAGTCGGCAACAACAACGTACTAGATTTACTTAAAAAACAAGGCTTTGCTATTACACAATTAAATCATAGTCAGCAGGCAACTTGCTCATTACAGCCGTAAGAGTGCTAAAAGTAAAAAGCCCCAGTCTTTCGACTGAGGCTTAAAATAGTGGTCGGTGAAGAGGGATTCGAACCCCCGACCCTCTGGTCCCAAACCAGATGCGCTACCAAACTGCGCTATTCACCGACAAGGTTTTTTAGAGAATCCGACAAGAGGGCCACCCTCTGGTCCGCTATTCCTAAAACCGGAGATGCGCTACCAAACTGCGCTATTCACCGACAAGGTTTTTTAGAGAATCCGACAAGAGGGTCACCCTCTGGTCCGCTATTCCTAAAACCGGAGATGCGCTACCAAACTGCGCTATTCACCGACAACGGAGGCGTATGTTACCCATTCTACTTTGTTAAGCAAGCCCTTTTCTTTGCTTTTCTCTTTTTCCTTTATTTCGAACGAAAAAGACGAGTAAATACACTAAAAGTGTGATTAATAACACAGCAAAAGAAACATAATCGCAACCTTGACCATACAATTGATCCAGATCAGTGTTGAAAATTTAGCCATCTCTTAACCTAGGCCTGTCTTCAACGCTTTAGAGGAAACATAGATTTCTCAATGATTCAATATCCTTCTGAATAATACAGTCGGATGATCAGCCATGATAGTTATCATTGATGAGTCTAACTCTGTTTCATACAGCTTTCTTCAGCTAAGCCATGAACGACAAATCTCCTCACTAGATCGCCTAGCACCTATTCTATAATAGTGTCATGCTATGCACCGGAGTAGATAGCTTGTCTACTCCGGTTTTTTATTCTCTCTCTGATCCTCTTTGCTATCTGAATCGGTATAATCACGCTATTAAGTAGCTCTTTTCAGGTACCACTATGTCTCACGATGATGATTTAGCCCTGTTTCTGCAAATGATGGGAGAGGTAAAACCTCTCACCCATGATGTGGCTGAACTCAAGAAAGGGTACACCGTGACTGATGCACAATTAGCGAAACGTCAATCCGCCATCGCTCTTTCAGAACAAGATCCCGACTATCTCTCCATTGACTCTGCTCCGATGCTAAAGCCCGATGATGTGGTGGAATACAAGAAAGATGGCGTACAGGATGGTGTGTATAAGAAATTACGCTTAGGCAAATACCCAATTCAGGCGAGGCTAGACTTACACCGTAAAACACTAAAACAAGCGCGAGATGAAGTTACCCGTTTCCTAGCTCACTGCATGAAATTGGATATGCGAACCCTATTAATCATACACGGACGGGGAGAACGTTCTACCCCACCAGCGATGATGAAAAGCTTTGTCGCCCATTGGTTAACTCAAATCGATGAAGTGCAATGTGTTCATAGCGCACAACGTTTCCATGGTGGAACGGGAGCGGTCTATCTTTTACTTCGAAAAAGTCGTAACCAAAAAGATGATAACCGAGAACGCCACCAAAAACGGCTTGGTTAACCCACAATAGCTGGTAAAATGCTCGCGTTATACAGATAGCATTATCATTTTAATTGACCACTCCGTTGCGAAACGTCAGGAGCAACCATGCCAACCCATGAAAAACGTTTAAATAAATACATCAGTGAAACAGGATTTTGTTCTCGTCGAGAAGCCGACAAATTAATAGAACAAGGTCGAGTCACCATTAATGGGGAAATTCCCCAGATGGGAACAAAAGTCACAGAGCAAGATACCGTCTGTATTGATGGCTCCCCAGTTGGCTATAAAGAAAAGCCCATCTACATCGCCTTAAATAAACCAACGGGGATTACCTGTACCACGGAACGAGATGTCCCCGGAAACATTGTTGACTTCATTGGCCACAGTAAACGTATTTTTCCTATCGGCCGCTTAGATAAACCCTCAGATGGATTAATCTTTTTAACAAACGATGGGGATATTGTGAATAAAATTCTCCGCGCAGGGAATAATCACGAAAAAGAGTATGTGGTGCGGGTAAATAAGCCGATCACCGAGGAATTTATTCACCAGATGGGCAATGGTGTGAATATTCTCGATACAGTAACGCTTCCTTGCAAAATTACCCAAGAAACAAAGTATGCATTTCGCATTGTTCTCACTCAAGGCTTAAACCGACAAATTCGCCGCATGTGCGAAGCATTGGGTTATGAAGTGTTTAAATTGCGCCGTGTCAGGATCATGAATATTACCTTAGAGGGTATTCCTAACGGCCAATGGCGTTATTTAACAGAAGCTGAAGTCAACGAAATTTTAGCTATGTGTGAAGGCTCAATCACTACCGAAGAAGCCTCCCGAACGGACAGTAAAGGCCAAACCATCCAAAAAGCAACCGATGCTAAATTATTTGATAGTCGGACCTCAAAACCAGTCACGCATCGAACCTTTAAAGGTCGAGAGGCACATGAACATCGCCATGCACCTAATTCTAAAAAAGGGCGTGAACAATTTAAATCACATCGTGATTCATCAGCCGCCCCCCATAAGAGTACAGCGACAAATGCCACCAGAAAAAACGGAACGCTGCGTCTAAATAAATAACTAAAATAAAGAAGAGGAGCCATTGGCTCCTCTTCTTTGCAAAATCACTGAACTATTTCGTCCCGAAGATCTTATCCCCAGCATCCCCTAATCCAGGAACGATATAACCTTTATCATTGAGTTTTTCATCAATAGCTGCCGTATACAGCTCAACATCAGGGTGTGCTTTTGCCAACGCTTCAATACCTTCAGGCGCAGAAACTAAAACCAAGACTTTAATTTGGTTGCATCCTTTCTCTTTAAGTAGATCAATCGTCGCAATCATAGAGCCGCCGGTGGCAAGCATTGGGTCAACCACCATCGCAATGCGTTCTTCAATATTGGAAGCCAGTTTGTTGAAGTAAGGTACGGGTTCTAATGTTTCTTCATCTCGATAAACACCCACAACACTAATACGGGCACTAGGTATGTGTTCCAATACCCCATCCATCATACCCAACCCAGCTCGTAAAATGGGAACGACCGTCACCTTTTTACCTTTAATTTGATCAACTTCAACGGGGCCGTTCCAGCCTTCAATGGTCACTTTTTCTGTTTCAAAGTCAGAGGTCGCTTCATAAGTTAACAGGCTACCCACTTCGGTTGCTAACTCACGAAAACGTTTCGTGCTGATATCACCTTCTCGCATCAGGCCAATTTTATGTTTTACTAGAGGGTGTTTTACTTCAACAACTTTCATTTCCATCTCCGGCATAATTTAAATAAACTTTCCGATTATACACTCATTTCTTGCGATTTTCCGACCTAAAATCTCGATAAAAAATCTGACGCAAACGTTTTCCTTTTTGTTTTAAGCCCTGTAGAATAGCCTCGTTTTCATATCCAACTAGATCGAGGACTTTCCCCGTGAGCGGTAACAACACTTCTCTTAGCTACAAAGATGCTGGCGTAGATATCGATGCAGGCAATGCGCTTGTTGAACGAATTAAAGGTGCAGTAAAGCGTACTCGTCGCCCTGAAGTCATGGGTGGTATTGGTGGCTTTGGTGCCTTATGCGAACTCCCAACCAAATATAAGCAGCCCGTTCTCGTATCAGGAACCGATGGAGTCGGAACCAAGTTACGACTGGCTTTGGATATGAAAAAGCATGACACCATTGGGATTGATTTAGTCGCTATGTGTGTGAACGACTTAATTGTGCAAGGTGCAGAACCGCTCTTTTTCCTTGATTATTATGCCACGGGTAAACTAGACGTAGAGACAGCAGCAGATGTAGTCTCTGGCATTGCTGACGGCTGTGTTCAAGCGGGCTGTGCTCTGATTGGCGGCGAAACCGCAGAAATGCCCGGAATGTACGAAGGCGAAGACTATGATGTCGCGGGTTTTTGTGTCGGTGTGGTAGAAAAAGAAGACATCATCGACGGTAGCAAAGTGGCAGCGGGAGATGCTCTGATCGCTGTCGGTTCTAGCGGTCCGCACTCAAATGGTTACTCTCTGGTTCGTAAGATTCTGGAAGTGTCCGGTGCCGATAAAAGCGAAATGCTGGAAGGTAAAACCATTGGCGAACACCTATTAGAACCAACCAAAATCTATATCAAATCAGGATTAAAACTGATTGCTGAACACGATATTCACGCCATTTCGCACATTACTGGCGGGGGTTTCTGGGAAAACATCCCTCGCGTGTTACCTGAAGGGACAAAAGCTGTCATTGATGGCAACAGTTGGCAATGGCCTGCCATTTTCACTTGGCTACAACAGAAAGGAAATGTGGCAACACGAGAAATGTATCGCACCTTCAACTGTGGCGTCGGTCTGATTATTGCCCTACCGCAAGATCAAGCACAAGCAGCCGTCGAACTGTTACAGCGAGAAGGCGAAAGCGCGTGGGTTATCGGTGAAATAGCGTCGGCACAAGCCAATGAAGAGCAAGTAGAGATCAAATAATTCATGAAAAGTATTGTTGTTTTAGTTTCAGGGAATGGTTCCAATTTACAAGCGATCATTGATGCCTGTGAGACAAGTAAACATGGTGGCAAAGTAACGGCCGTTTTTTCGAACAAAGCAACAGCGTATGCTTTAGAACGAGCCAAAAAAGCAGGAGCAGCAGCGCATTTTGTTGATCCTAAAGCTTATGAGACTCGTGATGCTTTTGATGAAGCATTAATGAAGCATATCGATGAATACAAACCGGACTTGATCGTTTTGGCTGGCTACATGCGAATTCTCAGTAGTGATTTTGTTCGCCACTATTTAGGACGCATGATCAATATTCACCCATCACTATTACCTAAGTATCCAGGCCTTAATACCTATCAAAGAGCCATCCATGCTGGGGATGAAGAACATGGCACTAGTGTCCATTTTGTGACAGAACAATTGGATGGTGGCCCTGTCATTCTTCAAGCAAAAGTGCCCATTTTTGATGAGGATACGGTTGAAACACTAACAGAGAGAGTGCAAACTCAAGAGTATCGTATTTATCCGTTAGTAGTGCAGTGGTTTGTGGAAGAGCGTTTAGCCATGAAGCAAGGCAAAGCCTTTTTAGATGGAGAACCTCTGGGGATCCATGGTTATGCCGACCAATAATAGGCCGTAGTATCAATCAAATAAAAAGGGTAGCTCTGCTACCCTTTTTATTTGATTGATTAAAGTTCAGCTTAAGGGGCTTGATTACCCGGCTTCGGAGCAGCAAAAGCCACCGCTTTCAATTGCTCAACATTCGTTGCAATTCGCTCACCTAAATAAAACAAATTAAACTCTCCCGGCTTCATTCGTTGCCAAGTTTCATTACCGGTTAATGGCTGAGTCGCAATCACGGATACCACATCGTTGGGGGTGGTTTCTTCTTGGAAGTTCACTTCCACATCCTCATCAATCAATGCCGCATGGCCAAATGGGGCTCGACGGGTGATCCAATAAAGATGATTCGTGCAGTAGCTCATCACGTAGTCGCCATCGGAAAGCAGCATGTTGAATACCCCTTTATTACGTAACTCATCACAAAGCTGGCTCACATAGTAAAAAACATCCTGCATATTATGAGGGATAGCAGGGTAACGCTGTTCTAACTTATCCAGTAACCAACAAAAAGCCGCTTCACTGTCCGTTTGTCCGACCGGACGATGACGACCTTGAGTGAGATGTTGGTAATCAACAAGTTGACCATTATGGGCAAAGGTCCAGTAACGCCCCCATAATTCACGCGTAAAAGGGTGTGTATTTTCTAAACTCACGCCACCACGATTCGCTTGACGAATATGGCTGATCACCGCACAGCTTTTGATCGGATAATTTTGCACCAGTTGAGCAATTTGTGACTGACAACTGGGGGCCGGGTCTTTAAAAGTCCGAAAACCACGCCCTTCATAAAAGGTAATACCCCAACCATCTCGGTGAGGGCCGGTTCTTCCGCCTCGCTGCATCAACCCCGTAAAACTAAAACAGATATCAGTTGGTACATTGGCACTCATTCCGAGTAATTCACACATGGTTTAAACAACTCCTTCTTTAAACCATCTCACTAACGGAGGGCCAACATAAACGGTCAGCCCACCCTGTTTATGCCATCTCTTTTTCAATTAACTGAATAATAATATGGATGATTTTAATATGGACTTCTTGAATACGATCTGCATAACCAAAGTGAGGAACGCGAATCTCGACATCCGCTAACCCCGCCATTTTGCCACCATCTTTTCCGGTCAAGGCGATGGTTTTCATCCCTTTTGCCTGAGCGGCTTCAATCGCTTTTAAAATATTTCCTGAGTTACCCGAAGTCGAAAGGCCGAAGAGAACGTCACCTTGGCTACCGACGGCTTCAACATAACGCGAAAACACGTAATCGTAACCAAAATCGTTACTGACACAAGAAAGATGGCTGGGATCAGAAATGGCAATTCCCGGATAACCCGGGCGGTTTTCACGATAGCGCCCCGTCAACTCTTCGGCAAAATGCATCGCGTCACAATGTGACCCACCATTACCACAAGAAAGGACCTTTCCCCCTTGTTTAAAAGAATTGGCAATCATTTTTGCTGCGGCTTCAATATTGGTAATATTCTGCTCATCTGCTAAAAATGCATTCAGCACTTCCGCCGCTTCCGTCAGTTCACGTTTAATCAAATCCTGGTACATAGGTCTCGTCTCTTAGTTATTCTGCTGGCAGAAAAGTTTTCTCATAAGAAAACTTACACGCAATTGAGTTTACCCAAACGATTCGCTCTGTCGATAGCAACACCCCCACAAATTAGTCAATTAACCTGATTTTTTCTCGATAAAATTGGCGTATGCAGCACATTTTTGTGTTTTCTTTTCACCCAGGACACTTTTTAGACAATATTACATTTTACATTCCATTAATCTTTTAATTACAATCAGACTGGTTAGACCACTTTTAAATCAGAGAACCCTGTTGTCTGGATAAGGAAAATAATTATGGAAATCTTGCTCTCTCTATTGATTTTTTTTGTGGTGCTAAGCGCATGCTTGTACCATCGAACCTCTCTTTTCACCGCTTTAGTTTTACTAACGTTAACGATGTTAACGCTATCAATAACGGGGCGGGTCGGATTCTTTGCTTGGGCTTTATACCTTGCCGCTATCGTTGTGTTTATCGTTCCCTCAGTACGGCAAAATCTAATCAGCAGTAAAGCACTGACGATGTTTAAAAAAGTGCTTCCCGCTATGTCACAAACGGAAAAAGAGGCTTTGGATGCAGGCACCGTCTGGTGGGAAGCTGAACTCTTTAAAGGCAAGCCAAACTGGCAACAATTAAAAACCATAAAAGCACCAACCTTAAGTGCAGAAGAACAAGCTTTTCTGGATGGACCAGTCAACGAAGTCTGTGCCATGGTCAATGACTATCAAGTCACTCATGAACTGGCCGATTTACCCCCAGAAGTGTGGCAATATCTTAAAGATAATAAATTCTTTGCCATGATTATTAAGAAAAAATATGGCGGCTTAGAATTTTCAGCCTATGCCCAATCTTTGGTATTACAGAAATTAACAGGGGTTTCCGGTGTTCTTTCATCCACCGTTGGCGTTCCAAATTCATTGGGGCCAGGAGAATTGCTACAGCATTATGGAACCGAAGAGCAAAAAAATTACTATTTGCCACGTTTAGCAGAAGGGAAAGAAATACCTTGTTTTGCCTTAACGAGCCCAGAAGCAGGATCAGATGCAGGCTCTATCCCTGACTTTGGGATTGTCTGTAAAGGAGAGTGGGAAGGGAAGGAAGTACTGGGAATGCGTCTCACGTGGAACAAGCGCTATATCACCCTCGCCCCTGTTGCCACAGTATTAGGTTTGGCCTTTAAACTGCAAGATCCCGACGGCTTATTAGGAGATACCCCCGACATCGGCATCACTTGCGCTTTGATTCCAACCGACTTAGCAGGGGTTGAAATCGGCAATCGCCACTTTCCACTGAATGTTCCTTTTCAAAATGGTCCAACCCAAGCCAATGATCTATTTGTTCCCTTAGATTTTATTATCGGTGGAGCCAAAATGGCCGGACAAGGCTGGCGCATGTTAGTGGAATGCCTTTCAGTTGGACGAGGAATCACCTTGCCATCCAACTCAACAGGGGGAATTAAAACCGCAGCTTTAGCTACCGGTGCTTATGCTCGCATTCGTCGCCAATTTAAGCAACCAATCGGCCAGATGGAAGGCATAGAAGAACCACTAGCGCGTTTAGCCGGTAATGCTTATGTTATGGATGCAGCCAGCAATTTAACGGTTGCCGCCATTGATTTAGGTGAAAAACCTTCGGTTATTTCAGCCATTGTCAAATATCACTGTACCCACCGAGGACAGCGCGCCATTATCGATGCCATGGATATTGTGGGTGGTAAAGGTATCTGTTTAGGGCCAGCTAACTTCTTAGCCAGAGGCTATCAAGGTTCTCCCATTGCTATTACTGTAGAAGGTGCAAACATCCTCACTCGCTCAATGATTATCTTTGGACAAGGTGCGATTCGCTGCCACCCTTATGTTCTCGATGAAATGGCGGCGGCTCACTCTGAGCAATCTGGGGCGCTTGAACAGTTCGATCAAGCATTGGCTGGCCATATTAGCTTTACCCTCAGTAATCTTGTACGTAGTATTTGGCTTGGCCTCACCGATGGTTATGGGTCTTCTTCCCCTACTCATGATGCCACCAAACGTTACTACCAAAAACTTAACCGCTATAGTGCAAACCTAGCCTTGCTGGCCGATATTTCCATGGCTGTACTGGGTGGATCTCTTAAACGAAAAGAACGCTTATCGGCACGGTTGGGCGATATTCTTAGCCAACTTTACCTAAGTTCCGCAACGCTTAAACGTTTCGATAATGACGGCTGCCCCGAAGAAGACTTACCGTTAGTACATTGGGGGCTGCAAGACAGCTTAAAACAGACAGAAGTGGCGATTGATGAATTCCTTGCTAACTTCCCAAACCCGGTGCTTGGAAAACTATTAC
Organism: Vibrio cincinnatiensis DSM 19608; assembly: GCF_900167345.1. Classification (GTDB taxonomy): domain Bacteria; phylum Pseudomonadota; class Gammaproteobacteria; order Enterobacterales; family Vibrionaceae; genus Vibrio; species Vibrio cincinnatiensis. The sequence goes on from NZ_FUXB01000004.1 coordinate 227,599, forward strand.
GAGTACTTCTCATGCCATTTGGCCGAGTGCGAAAAGCCCCTAACGATAAGCTCGATAGCCAAGTTGCCCAAATTATTCAAACACCGAGCGCCACCCGAACTCGGTTAGGGCGTCACCAATATTTAGCAGCAACGGAACACAATCCAGTAGGCAAAATAGAACAAGCGCTTGACGTTATTCTACAAGCAGAGCCCATTTTCACTAAGCTGTGTCAGACTCTCGGTCAACGCTATCCCTTTACTCACTTGGATGAGCGGGCAAAACTGGGTTTAGAGAAAAAAATACTGACTGAGCAGGAAGCACAATTGCTCACGGAAGCAGAAGCTCATCGCCTATATACCATCAACGTAGATGATTTTGCTCCACAAGCACTCGCGGCAAAAAAACCACGTCCGAAGCTGGAAGAAGTAGCCTAACAGCCCTGAAAACGTTCAGTGAGAGGAGGTAACAGAAAAGGAGGCCAAGCCTCCTTTTCTTCTTTATTAGTCAAAAAAGCCTTTTCAAATGAAGGTTACTTTTTCGGGACATTAAGCTGTAATTCTGGGGTTGCTGCAGCTTTGGCCTTCAATTTACGATGAATAAACCAGCCAATCAAAATGAAAAGAATGACAGCAACATTTCCTAGCACAATGTAAATCAAAGCTTTCTTTCGTGATTCTTCACGCATTTGAATAATTAATTGTTCTTGCTGCAATCGTCGTAAATTTTCCAATTCGGCTTCTTGCATACGACGAGTGGTAGAGAGATCGATTTCACTCACTACACTGTAAGTCCGCTCTTTAATAGGAAAAATGAGTGGCCTTTTCGTTCCTAAATCCGTTGCGTACAACATTCCATGCCAAGAGTAATGACCATACTCACCACTATTGGGAATTGAGAAATTTAAGCTAAGTGATTGCTCATCAGCCTGAGCTTGCGTTAAAAAAGGTTCTTGATAGGCCCCTTTATGCGTGACTTGCCCTGCCAGAGAGCCGGGTTGAATCATGCCACTTTCACCACTAAATATGACTTGATGTGGTTGATTTTCTGAGCGGGATTGGATGAAAGTCGTCGTGATTGGTGAAGGATACACTAATACTTCTTGCTCCTGCGCACGTAGAAAGACGCCATTCCCTGAAGTGATTCTCACACGATATTTATCCGGTTCTAATGTGATAGGAAGTGCTACAGTGAAAACCCCATCTCCCGGTTTTTCATCCAACCCTCGTCCGTCATCAGAAAAAACACCCACTTCTATCGGTAAAGGGCGGACGTTTTCACTCACCGTTTGTTCATTTTCAACGTATTTTGTGAAAGTAACGGTTAAATTCACCCTGTCTAGAAAATCTCTAAGTAACAGGGGTTTTCCATCAGAGAGCAAGCGAGCCGTAAATTTTATTTCCTCACCTTGATATAAACGGGAAGGTAAAACATCGCTGACCATCTGTAAGTGAGAAATAAGCCTGATATTATTTTTAGGCGAAACCTTACCCACTGCTTGCCAAGGTCCGGGCATTGGCTGATCAATCGACACTATATCCATTGACGGCTCTTCATACCAACGAACGTTGTCTGGATGATGTCTCGCATAATATTTCGTACCATCCGGCCTCACTAATACCACGGGCTGAGAGTTTTTTTCTCGATAAATAACAAACGTAATTTGTGAAATGGTCGAATCGACACGAAAGCGATTATCCAGCAATGACATCACAGACTCATTACTTGCCAGCACATTAACGCTTAATAGCCACCCTAATATCGCTATTCCTATCCGCCACATAATTTCTCCTACTGACGCCAGAGGCAAACACCTTTTTTTTCAACGACATCCAAACGATCTTGGTGTGCCTGTAGTTCATCGGCCGATGCTCGTAAAACTTTGAGCTTTTTACGCTCCCCCGTCACTCGTTTAATGGTATTACTCCCTTGCTCACCATTTTGATTGCCTGCTGAAAACTGTAAGGAGGTTTGCCCCCCCGTCATTAATAGGTAGACATCAGCTAAGATCTCCGCATCAAGCAATGCCCCGTGCAATGTTCGGTGAGAGTTATCTATGCCATACCGTTCACATAATATATCCAAATTGTTACGTTTGCCTGGGAAGATTTTCTTCGCCATCGCCAGCGTATCGGTGATTTTACAATACTGCTCCGTTTTACCGATTGCTGAGCCTAATTTACCAAATTCATAGTCCATAAACCCCACGTCGAAGGGCGCGTTATGGGCCACCAACTCAGCGCCTTTAATAAAGTCCAAAAACTCCTGATGAACATCTTTGTATTCAGGCTTATCAATAAGAAATTCATCAGTAATCCCATGAACTTCGATAGCTTGAGGCTGAATATCTCGATCGGGTTTTAAATAAACATGAAAGTGTCGCCCAGTCAGCTTGCGATTGATGATCTCCACCGCGCCGATTTCAATAATTCGATGCCCTTCATAGTGAGGGCCCCCTTCAAAGTTCATACCGGTGGTTTCGGTATCCAGAACCACAATACGATCGTAGTTAGAATTGTTGCTAGTATTCATAAGGATATCTATGTCAGACTATGCCAATGGTGTGCGTAACCCAATAGTATCAAATCATGAAGAAACAGGTGGAAATTTTCACTGACGGTTCTTGTTTAGGCAATCCTGGCCCTGGGGGGTATGGCGTTGTGCTGCGTTATAAACAAGTAGAGAAAACCTTATCAAAAGGTTATCGGCTAACGACCAATAACCGAATGGAGATGTTGGCCGCCGTAGTGGCCCTACAAACACTAAAAGAGCCTTGCGAGGTCATTTTAACGACAGATAGCCAATATGTACGCCAAGGCATTACTCAGTGGATCCATAACTGGAAGCAACGAGGCTGGAAAACGGCCGATAAAAAACCGGTAAAAAATGCCGATCTCTGGCAGAGGTTAGATAAAGAAACCGCCCGCCATCATGTTGAATGGCGATGGGTTAAAGGCCATGCCGGCCATAGAGAAAATGAAATGTGTGATGAACTGGCTAGAACAGCGGCAGAGAATCCCACCGAAGAGGATCATGGCTATCAGCCTTAATGGCATCGATTTCGTCAATCACTACTCTGAGGATTTAATACGATAATTAAATCCAACGGGAGAAAAACGCCGCTTAAGGTTCCAGTGGGGTTTAATCGGTTTTAAAGGATAAGTCCGTTTGCGTGCCACAATAAAATAGAGACTTCCCGCCGGACTTGCCCAGCCACCTAACGCATTTTCTAACCATGTCCACCAAGTGCGGTATTTTTGCATAGGAAAGAGCGCATATTGATCGCACTCAATTACCTGATAGTTAAGAACACTCAGCCAATCTTTAATTCGATTAGGAGTATACATGTGGCCGCTCCAAGGGAGATTATGCTTGCGCCAAGGCATTAAACTTGCGAAACCAGTCAAACTAATGGGATTAAAGCCGGTAATAATTAAGTAGCCATCATCAATCAAGACTCGGTCTACTTCACGTAAAATACGGTGCGGATCGTCACAATAATCCAGCTGATGGGCGAGAATCGTGACATCAATACTTTTTTCAAGAAAGGGTAAATCATAAGCATCCGCGATCAAACTATGCAAAGGGTTCTGGATATCGAGGTGAACTTGGTGTTGAATATTGCAATTGCCACTCGATAATTCACAGCTCAAACCACCCAGTTTTAGCATGTGGTAACCGAAAAGTTTAGGGCACCACTCATCCATTCGGGTTTGAATCGATTCACAAACCCACTGGCCGTTTTTCAATTGCGACCAAGAGTGAGGGATCTCTATTTTTTTTTGACTGCATGCTGGTTTCATAGCTAAATCGCTTTACCCAAGTGACCGGAGACAACTCATGTTACACATCAAAAGCATACCCGCATTTAACGATAATTACATCTGGCTGATTGAAAATAGCGATCATCGTTGTGCCGTGGTCGACCCCGGTGATGCGGCTCCCGTATTGAGTTATCTCACCGAACATGAACTCACCTTAGAAGCCATTCTCATTACCCACCATCATCATGATCACATCGGTGGTGTCGCTGAGCTGGTTCATCAATATCCCAATGTGAATGTAGTCGGCCCCACCCAAGAACCGATTCCAACCGTTACCCACCCCGTTCAAGGTGGCGATCAAATCGAATTGTTTGATGAACGATTTATGATTTTAGACCTACCTGGTCATACCCTTGGTCACATTGGCTACATTGGTGATAGCAAACTCTTTTGTGGCGATGTTCTTTTTTCCGCAGGTTGTGGTCGGGTATTTGAAGGGACTATGGAGCAAATGTTTACCTCACTCAGCAAGTTACAAGCACTACCGGGAGAAACCGAAATTTATTGTGCACATGAATACACAGCAAGCAATGTCGCCTTTGCCATGGCCGTCGAACCCGATAATGAACAGTTACAAATTTATCGAGATGAAGTGATTCGCTTGAGAGCACAAGGTCAATCAACCCTACCTACCACCTTACGCCGAGAAAAATGGATCAATCCTTTCTTACGAACTGACGCTCCCAGTGTGATGAAATCCGTCGCTAATCGCACGCAACAAAGTGATCCATTAGCTATTTTTACTGCATTACGTGAGTGGAAAAACGAATTTTAACGAATTGTTGCTTGTCATCAGATTCATACGACAAGTATTATCAGCAGCCAATTTATAGAAAGGCTGTTTTACATGCGAGTACAATTTAGCTGGGTAATGGTACTGCTATTAGCAGGATGTCAGGTTGCCCAGCATGACAATGATCTCAGTGCCGAATCTCATCATGCCTCAATCTCAGAAACAAAGATTGTAAGCAAAACGACATCGTCTACTGCCATGAGTAAGCCACCGGTTGTCCAACCCAAAGTCTTAACACCTCAAGAGCAAGAGGATGTTTGGCAACGTATTGCTATGCAGCTTAGCTTACCTATCGCCGATGATCCAAGTGTGGATTACTATCGCACTTGGTACCTCAAACATCCTCAACACTTATCAACCGTTGCTAGACGTGCAGAACCTTTCCTTTATTTGATTACGGAAAAAATTGAGCAACGTAACTTACCTTTAGAGCTCGCCCTATTACCCATTGTCGAAAGTGCTTTTGACCCATTTGCCTATTCTCATGGAAGCGCCGCTGGGTTATGGCAATTTGTTCCAGCAACAGGGAAAATGTTTGGCTTAACACAAGATTTTTGGTACGACGGCCGACGGGATGTCGTCGCAGCCACCGATGCCGCTTTAGAGTATTTGACTCGCCTGAATGCTCGTTTTGATGGAGACTGGTATCTCGCCATTGCGGCCTATAACAGTGGGGGGGGGCGTGTTTCGAGTGCGATTCGTAAAAATACTCGGTTAGGTAAAGAAACCGACTTTTTCTCGTTAGATCTTCCCAAAGAGACCAGTGGCTATGTCCCTAAATTGTTAGCCCTCGCCGATATTATTGCCAATCAAGAAAAGTATGGCATTACTGTACCGATGATCGCCAATCAACCCGTTCTGGCCTTAGTGGATCCCAAAGAACAGTTAGATTTAGCCATTGCGGCTAATTATGCAGGCATCTCCGTTAAAGAGTTACAAAGCTATAATCCCGCCTATAATCAGTGGGCAACGGCACCTGAGGGGCCTCACCAATTTTTGATTCCAATCGACCGAGTCGAATCCTTTACCCAGCAAGTAGAAACAAACCGTGGTAAGGGAATGAAATTAGTTCGCTACCACGTTAAAAGTGGTGATAGTCTGAGTGTTATCGCTAGGCAACACAATACAACAACTCAAGTTATCCAAACCGCTAATAATCTCACCGGACACACGATACGAGTTGGCCAATATTTGATGATTCCTACCTCAGTCAGTGATGATAAAGCCTATGCACTTAGTGCAAACAACCGCTTAGAAAAGACTCAATCCTTAGCCCGTGGGCAGTATAAGCTTAACCATACGGTTAAAAGTGGTGAGAGTTTATGGACAATAGCAAAGGCTCATAATGTCTCTTACCAATCTTTGGCAAAATGGAATGGAATGGGGCCAAGAGATACATTGCGAGTAGGCCAAAAAATCGTTATTTGGAAAAAAAGCACGGATGGCGCCATTATTCGTACCGTATTTTACCAAGTACGAAGCGGTGATACATTAAGCGATATTGCTTCACGTTTCAAAGTGAACACCAATGATATTGTAAAATGGAATGATCTTTCCAATCAAAAATACTTACAACCGGGACAGCAAATCAAACTGTACGTTGATGTGACTAAAGTCAGTGTTTAACCCTTTATTTTATTGAGCATTCAATAAACGAAAAGAAACCAATAGTGGGTTATGATCAGAAGCGCTCGATTCGGGCGCTATTGCTCTTTCTAGTTCAAGCCCTTTATAAAAGACATGATCAAGAGGAAGCCCTGTAAGAAATTTCACTCTATGATCTTCAGAAAAAACCACCTCTTGTAACTGAATGGCTAACAGCGCAGACTTAAGCACCGAAACTCGCTCTTGACTCCAACTATTAAAATCCCCGGCCACAATAATGGGACCATGATGCTGACGCAAAGCCTTAAGTAGAGCTTCCAGTTGTTCCAAGTAGGCCTTTGAACCATAAGTAAAATTCACTGCATGTAGGTTAACAACGGCTAACTGTTGGCCATTACTTAATGGGTAGTGTGCATAAATCCCTGATTTCGGCAATCTTAACAAAGGCTCTTTTTTCGTATAAGCACAAGCAAAACTCGGCATAACACTCCCTAAGTTAAGCACACCGGAAGCTTCCCCAAACACACGAAAAGCATCGACATAAGCGCCATCCCATGCTTGCTGGGCAATCCAATTACGTAATGCATCGGTCATATTGGCTTCTTGCAATAACAATAGTTGAGCTTGTTGACTGTATCGGGTTAGCTCGCTCTCCCAATCACTCCGTTTTTGTTTGTAAATGTTCCATACCAAAATATTCAACTGACCATCATGATCAAGGGGGAATGAATGTGAATTTTGGTAACAGACCAAATCCCGCCCTTGAGCATCTTGTCCAATAGTGAAAAGTTGAGGTTGTTCCGGTACAGTAAAAATCGCATGGAAAATAGAAAGGGTTGCAATAATGGCAATGAAGGGGAATAAGAGTAGGTAGCGTTTTTTCATTATAAAAACCCGTGACCATCAATGCGAATAAGAAGATAAAGGAACAAGCCGCTCCCCTATCTTCTTAAAAAATGATTAAATCGCGTCTTCATCTTCCTCACCAGTTCGAATACGAACCACGCGTTCAATCTCACTGATAAAGATTTTACCGTCACCAATTTTACCGGTTTGTGCCGTCTCAATAATCGTATCCACACATTGGTCGGCAACATCTTCGGTCACGACAATTTCCAACTTCACTTTGGGCAAGAAATCCACCATGTATTCAGCACCGCGATACAGCTCCGTATGACCCTTCTGCCGTCCAAATCCTTTGACTTCAGAAACCGTCATTCCGGTAATTCCCACTTCAGCCAGCGCTTCACGGACATCATCGAGTTTAAATGGTTTAATAATGGCCTCGATCTTTTTCATGTTCATCCCTTAAACGTGTTTTTGTTACTGATTTTTCTTTGCTGATCGAATCAAAGTTTTCTGAACCGAGCAGATGATAGCGGGTATTATCAGCTAGACGATATAAACAATCAATAAAAAGCCCAAGCGATGGTTAGGTAAATCGACAAGTTACCACTACTTTAGATTGGCATAATAAGCCGCAAGATCAGCAATATCTTGATCGCTCAACATCATAGACTGTGCTTGCATCACCACGGCCAATCCACCAGTACGCTGTTTATTTTTATAAGCTTTCATCGAGCTGATTAAGTATTGTTCATTTTGCCCTTTTAAACTGGGATAACCGGGGATAACCGCAATACCATCAGCACCATGACAAGTAGCGCAGATAGCCGATTTGGCTTTTCCGGCCACAGCATCTCCAGCAGCCAAGAGCGGGCTGCTAAATAGGGTTCCCATCATCAATATCCCAACTAATCTTTTATTCATTCACTAACCTTATTTATGCCATCTATTCCATCAGGTTATCATTAATTGTGTATCTTAAAAACTTATCTCTCCCACACCAACTCACACTCTTGGCCAGAAAAATCACGATCCACAAATAGGCTGGCTATCGCAACAACTCTTTCTTTATACATTAAAATAGGTAATCGACGACGTTGCCAACTTGGAATGCGATATTCCTGAAACAGTTTTTTTAATTTTCGAGATCCTGCACGTCCAACAGGACAAGCAGATAACCCTTCAGGGTTAAACGAGACCCAAAACGCATCCGGTTGTTTAGGTAATAGAATATGGCCGGTCTGACAGGTTGATAACGTTAACCGACCAAGTTGATCTGGTAAGATAAGAGGCCGATTGAGCTGAATGTCTTGATGCCAGTGACGAATATCCCCTACGGAGGCCACACAAAAAAGCTCACCATCAAATCGACGTATTTGATACTCTTTCAATTGCAGTTTGGGATTTGCTGATGATTCCGCGAGTGCCACTTGCTGCCAAATCATCTCTGTATGCAACCGGCTGGGCATGACTACCCCTTGCTGCGCTAACCAGTGACGAATTAATTGCCGTCTGATCACTTCACTACACGGTTGTAGCTGGGAAATGGATAATCCCCCTTGTTCGCTGATTGCAGAAGCAAGCAAGTTTACAAGTAACTCATGAATGACCGCTTCTTGCTCTGCACAAAGCTCGGCACTCCGTTGTACCGCTTGATGGATGGTTGGCCAGCGTTCACAAAGAATGGGCGTTACTCGATGACGCAAAAAATTGCGTTCATAACGCACATCTTGGTTACTTTCATCATTCACCCATTGTAGCAGCTGCTGGCTGGCAAAAGATTCAATCACTTGCCTAGGCACATGTAACAGTGGGCGTAGCAAATGCCCTTGGCTAAAAGAAGCCCAAACCGCCATAGCGGATAATCCTTTAGGGCCACTTCCTCGCTTTAACGCAAGTAGGAAGGTTTCTAATTGATCATCAGCATGATGGCCCAGTAGTAAGGTCTCGTGTGTTTGGATATGTTGAGAAAGCACAGCATAACGAGCCTCTCGGGCTAGTTGTTCAATACTCTCGCCGCTGTTCGTGTCAAGAGAGACATGCTCAACAGACAGAGGAATTTGGTATTCATCACACCAATGTTGACACTGTTCTACCCAATGATTGGCATTGATACTCAAACCATGGTGAACATGTACTGCTCGGACAGGGATAGAATACTGTTGGTGATAATGAGCAAGTAAATGCAGTAATACTCGAGAATCCACCCCCCCACTTAAGGCTAAAACGGGATGCTCAACCGATCTCTCACGTAACTGCTGACAAAAGTGACTGTACAAATCCATCATAATTCTTGAGCTGATTTGATAAATAAAGGCCAGTGTACCGCTTGAGCCTAAAAACCCAAAGGGGCTGGATTATCTCCAGCCCCTTTTTTGGTATTGCTCGTTAACAATAACCATAATTCATCAAACGCTGATAACGACGCTCCAGCAGCGCTTCTTGATCTAAGGCTTCTAACTCTGAAAGCTGACGTAATAACATCGTTTTCAGGTTCTTTGCCATTTGCACGTGATCACGATGAGCGCCACCTAGTGGCTCTTCAATCACTTCATCAATCAAAGAGAGCTCTTTTAAACGAGGAGCCACCAGCCCCATCGCTTCTGCCGCTTGTGGGGCTTTATCTGCATCACGCCACAAAATAGAGGCACATCCTTCAGGAGAGATAACCGAATACGTGGAGTATTGCAACATGTTGACATAATCCCCAACACCGATAGCTAACGCACCACCAGAGCCACCTTCACCGACCACGTTACAGATAACGGGAACGGTTAAACCTGACATCACTTTCAGGTTTTTAGCGATCGCTTCTGACTGCCCACGCTCTTCAGCACCGACACCAGGATAAGCCCCTGCCGTATCAATAAAAGTGATGATCGGCATATTAAAGCGCTCAGCCATTTGCATTAAACGCAATGCTTTACGATACCCCTCGGGTTTAGGCATACCGAAATTACGTCTCACTTTTTCTCTCGTTTCACGACCTTTTTGGTGACCAATAACCATAACTGGGCGATCATCTAAGCGGGCAATGCCACCGACAATCGCTTTATCATCCGCATAGGCGCGATCTCCGGCCAGCTCATCAAACTCGGTGAACATATTATTGATGTAATCCAGAGTATAGGGACGCTGCGGATGACGGGCCATCTGTGCCACTTGCCATGCGCCAAGATCACTAAAAATTTTCTTTTTCAGCTCTAAACTTTTCTTTTCTAGCTGTTCAATCTCTTTTTCAAGATCTACGGACGAACTGCCACCGTGACGAGAGACATCACGTAGTGCCTGAATTTTTGCTTCAAGTTCTACAATGGGTTTTTCAAAATCTAGAAAATTTAGGCTCATCTACCGATCCTTTTTTACTCAGCTCGTCAATTGCGCAGCTGAATTTTAGTTAAATTCGAGTTCTACTTGGTCTTTGCCAAGCAACTGTTGTAATTCATCTAGTAATGTATCGTTGGGCGTTACTCGCCACTCTGTACCTAACGTCAAACGCACCCTAGCATCTGACCGCTGGTAGTATACCTTGACAGGCACCGTACCTGCTCGGTGAGGCTCTAAGATTTGACTAAAGCGCTCAAAAAATCGCTCATCGATTTGAGATTGTTCAATCGCAATGGATAAGCCACGGGCATATTTTTCACGTGCGCTACCCAAGTCCATGACTTCTCGCGCCGACATTTTAAGGCCACCATTGAAGTCATCAAAGCTGACCTGTCCAGAAACCACCAGAATTTTATCCTTTTCTAGCAATTCTGCATACCGATCTAATGCATCAGAATAGAGCATAACTTCCATTCGTCCAGATCGATCATCTAAAGTCATAAGCCCGATCCGACTGCCCCGTTTGGTCGTCATCACCCGCGCTGCAATCACAAGGCCAGCCACCGTTAATGATTGATCCCGTCGCGTTGGCGTTGCATCGTTTAATCGGCAACTTGTGTACTTACTCAGCTCTTTAAGGCATTGATTAATCGGGTGACCCGTTAAGTATAGACCCAGTGTTTCCCTTTCTCCCTCCAACCAGACTTTCTCTGGCCAAGGGGGGACTTGAATGTATTTTCGTTCGACTTCTTCCGGAGCATCCGTTAATACACCAAACATATCCGCTTGGCCAAACGCTTCTGCTTGGTGATGCTGGCTGGCCGCTTTCACCGCGTCATCCACTGAAGCCATTAATGCAGCACGGTGTGGCCCTAAATGATCCAAAGCGCCCGCTAAAATCAATTTTTCAATGACTCGCTTATTGACCTTTTTTAAATCAATTCGCGCACAAAAATCAAATAAGTCTTTAAAATACCCATCTTGATTTCGTGATTCTAAAATGGCTTCAATCGGGCCTTCACCCACACCTTTTATCGCACCGATACCATAAACTATCGCCCCGGAATCATCCACGTTAAAACGGTATAGCCCTGAGTTAATGTCTGGAGGAAGCACTTTTAACCCCATTCGATGGCATTCATCCACCAGCCCCACCACTTTTTCCGTGTTATCCATATCCGCGGTCATGACTGCGGCCATAAATTCAGCCGGATAGTGTGTTTTTAGCCATAAAGTCTGATAGGAAACCAAAGCATAAGCCGCAGAGTGCGATTTGTTAAATCCATACCCGGCAAATTTCTCTACCAAGTCAAAGATTTTCATGGCCAGTTCGCCGTCAACGCCATTGTTTTCCGCACCTTCTTTAAATACGGCACGTTGCTTGGCCATCTCTTCTGGCTTTTTCTTACCCATGGCTCGGCGAAGCATATCTGCACCGCCCAGAGTATAGCCTGCCAGCACCTGAGCTATCTGCATCACTTGTTCTTGATAGAGAATAATGCCGTACGTCGGCTCTAATATCTCTTTCAATGACTCGTGTTGCCACTTCTCATCTGGGTAGGAAATGGCTTCTCGACCATGCTTACGGTCAATAAAGTTATCCACCATCCCCGACTGTAATGGCCCCGGACGGAAAAGCGCCACCAAAGCGATGATATCTTCAAAACAGTCAGGTTGCAGACGTTTAATCAGATCTTTCATCCCGCGAGATTCCAACTGAAATACCGCGGTGGTTTCTGAATTTTGTAAAAGACGGAAAGATGCGGGGTCCGCCAGAGGAATCGATTCAATGCGAACGGGGGGTTCCCCTCTTTTTTCACGACGAGGGTTAATCAGCCCTAAAGCCCAATCGATAATGGTTAACGTTCGTAACCCCAAAAAGTCAAACTTGACGAGCCCTGCGTACTCAACGTCATTTTTATCAAACTGAGTCACCGGATGCTGACCTTCAGCATCGCAATAGAGGGGAGCAAAATCAGTAATAGCCGTAGGGGAAATAACTACCCCTCCCGCGTGTTTACCTGCATTTCGGGTACAGCCTTCCAAAATTCGGCACTTATCGATGAGCTCTTTGACTTCTTCATCCGCATCATAGAGCTCTTGCAGTGCCGGCTCAGCTTTAAAGGCTTTTTCCAGTGTCATCCCGGGATCCGGCGGAACCAGTTTAGAGATACGATCGACAAAGCCAAAAGGATGTCCCAGTACTCGACCAACATCCCGAATCACGGCTTTTGCCGCCATCGTACCGAATGTAATGATCTGAGAAACCGCATCACGGCCATACATATCCGCCACATGGTCAATGACTCGATCCCGTTTATCCATACAGAAGTCAACGTCAAAGTCGGGCATCGAAACACGTTCGGGGTTTAAGAAACGTTCAAAAAGCAGATCATATTCTAATGGATCAAGATCAGTAATTTTTAGTGCATAAGCCACTAAAGACCCGGCACCCGAACCTCGCCCCGGACCAACTGGAATATCGTTATCCTTCGACCACTGGATAAACTCCATAACGATCAAGAAATAGCCCGGAAACCCCATCTGGTTGATAACCTGAAGTTCAATATCCAGCCGTTCATCATATTCAGGTCGCCGTTCCGCTCGTACCACCGGATCAGGAAAAAGAAATTCCAGACGATCTTCTAACCCTTCTTTGGACTTTTTCACCAAAAACTCTTCAATGGGTAAGCCATCGGTTGGGAAATTCGGTAGAAAGTATTCCCCCAAACGCACAGTAACGTTGCAGCGCTTGGCTATTTCCACACTATTTTCTAGCGCTTCTGGAATATCACTAAATAGCTCGCACATCTCTTGCTCTGTTCGCAAGTATTGTTGTGGGCTGTAGTTTTTCGGGCGGCGAGGATCTTCAAGGGTGTAGCCATCATGTATGGCTACACGAATTTCATGGGCATCAAATTGTTCTGGCTTTAAAAAGACAACTTCATTAGTCGCCACGACGGGCAACTGAGTTTGCTCAGCCAATTCTAAAGCAAAATGAAGATAACTTTCTTCATCAGATCGGCCTGTTCGGATCAGTTCTAAATAAAAATTATCAGCAAAATGTGTCTGATAAAATTCAACGCATTTTTCAACTAAGGCTTGGTTTCCTTTCAGTAAAGCTTGGCCTATTTCTCCGTTTTTTCCCCCTGAAAGGATGATAAGCCCTTGACCATATTTAACCAACCACGCTTTATCAATAACGGGTTGATGCTGAATATGCCCCCGAAGATAAGCTTCAGATATAAGCAGTGTTAAATTTTTATAGCCAAGATTATCTTTAGCAAGAATAGTGAGTTTGGTTAGCTCCTCACCAAACTCCTCTGAACGTAAGGTGAAATCCGCTCCAACAATCGGCTTTACACCACAACTGTGCGCTGTACCATAATATTTCACTAACCCGCAAAGGTTCGTGAAATCCGTCAGCGCCATGGCTGGCATTCCCATTGCTGCCACTTGTTTAACCAAAGGCGGGACTTTGGATAAACCATCCATCATGGAAAAATCACTATGAATACGTAAGTGGATAAACTTTGGGTCTGACATTCAATAAAATCCTAGATGCTAGGGTTAGGTCGTGCAATGGCGCTATTCTACGTTAAAGCGGATCGACGTTAAACCATCATAGACAGCATTAGGGTTACCGTAACCCTAATGCCCGTTTTACGGGCGCAAAGCTGCGGCGATGTTGCTCTATCACCCCATACTGTTCAATGGCTGCAAAATGCGCTTTGGTGGGATAGCCTTTGTGCTGTGCAAAACCAAATTGGGGATAAATTTTATCAAGCGCTTCCATTTCTTGGTCACGCACCACTTTCGCAATAATTGATGCTGCGCTGATTTGAGCAACACGCAAGTCACCTTTAACCACGGCTTGAGCTTCCATGAGTAATGTGGGAACTTTATTGCCATCAATCAGAACCAAATCCGGCTGAATGGCTAAGCCAGCAACGGCTCTTTGCATGGCAAGCATGGTGGCTTGGAAAATATTCAGTTGGTCAATTTCCTGTGCCGAACAACGGCCAATAGACCAAGCCAGCGCTTTTTGCTGAATTTCAGGGAAAAGCGCTAAACGCTTTTTCTCTGATAGTTTTTTTGAATCCGTTAAGCCCGCAATAGGTTGGTTCGGATCAAGGATGACTGCCGCAGTCACCACATCGCCAACCAGAGGCCCACGTCCAACTTCATCCACTCCGGCAATCAAGGAATATCCGGCTGGCATCTCAAAAGGCCCCAGATCTTTCTCTTTTTTCTCTGTCATGATTTTTATTTATCTATCAGTGAAAGCACCGCCTGAGCAGCCTGTTCATCGGCTCCTTTTCGAATCCAGTGATGCATCTCGGTAAACTTATCAATCAACGCTTGATTGTCACTGTGTAATAGCGGATAAACCGCTTGGTATAAATTATCAACCGTACACTCTTCTTGTAGTAACTCTTTAACCAGTTCTTCCCCAGCTAAAATATTGGGCAGTGAAACATAAGGCGTTTTTAATAAACGTCTGGCTAGAAATGCCGTAATGGCATTCACTTTATACCCCACCACCATCGGGCGTTTGAGCAACATACACTCTAAGGCAACGGTCCCTGAAGCTAGTAGGACAACATCAGCCGCTGTAATGACATTGCGAGCCGTGTCATCCACCAAAACAAAGTGCAATTCAGGCGCGACCTTCTGCCACACGGCCTCAAACTGTTCACGGCGATGGGAATTAACGAGGGCAACAACAAATCCAAGCTCAGGATCATCTTGGTGTAAACGCTGACAAGTTCTAATGAAGGGTTCTGCTAATAACTTCATTTCACCGCCACGGCTACCCGGCAACACCGCCAGCCAGCGTTTATCTTGGCTTAACCCTAATAATTGCTGCGCGGCCTGTTTATCCGGCTGCATCGGTATACTATCGGCCAGCGTATGACCAATAAATTCACACGGCACATTAAATTTGTCATAAAACGCTTTCTCAAAAGGAAGAAACGCCAGCACCAAATGAGTTGCAGCCTCAATATTAACAATGCGCTTTTGCCGCCAAGCCCACACAGAAGGGCTCACATAATGGACCGTTTTTATCCCTGATTTTTTAAGATCTAATTCAAGACGCAGATTAAAATCCGGCGCATCAATCCCCACGAAAACATCAGGAGGGTTATCGGTAAAAAATCGCACCAACTCAGCTTTTACTTTCAATAACCTCGGTAACCGCCCTAAGACCTCGACCAAGCCCATCACGGCCAGCTCTTCCATGTCAAACAAGGATTGACAGCCTTGCGCGATCATTTTTGGACCACCGATACCAACAAATTCAGCGTCAGGATAATGGGTCTTTATGGCTTTAATAAAACCTTCCCCCAAAGTATCCCCTGAAAGTTCACCTGCGACAATACCGATACGCAATGGCTGTTGTTTCACGCTTCACTCCTCTTGCAGATTTGCTCTGCCTTAAAAGACAAAAGATCGCCGAACCGAGGCGATCTTTTTCAGCTAATAGATGAGAAATACTCGTTGAAAAAACTAGCGAATGATCCCACGCGTTGAATTTTCCAAGAAAGTAAGGAAAATTTTCACAGCAGGAAATTCATCCACTTCTTTGCTAATTTCAACTTTGGCCTCTTCCAAGCTAATTCCGCTACGATACAGAGATTTATAAGCTCGGCGAATCGCATGAATCTCCGCTTTTTCAAAACCACGACGTTTCAGCCCTTCAACATTGATACCAAATGGTGCGCAATGGTTACCTTGTGCCATAACATAAGGAGGAACGTCTTGAACCACGATAGAGCCCCCACCCAGCATGCAGTGATCCCCAATTTGGCAGAACTGATGAATGGCAGACATGCCACCAATAATCGCTTGGTTACCCACTTTAACATGCCCTGCGAGGGTGGCGTTGTTGGCAAAAATACAACGATCTCCCACGACACAGTCATGGGCAACGTGAGCATTGATCATAAACAAGTTATCACTACCCACAGTAGTAATACCTTGATCTTGTATGGTTCCACGGTGCATGGTGACACTTTCACGAATGGTATTGCGATCACCAATCACCAATTGTGTATCTTCACCCGCATATTTCAAATCCTGACACGCTTCACCAATCGAAGCGAACTGAAAAATACGATTATCTTGACCAATTTTAGTTGGCCCTTTTACCACCACATGAGACAGCAGCTCTGTTCCATCGCCAATTTCGACTTTACTGTCGACATAGCAAAATGGACCAATTTTTACCTTAGCACCAATAATAGCGCCTTCTTCCACCACCGCAGTTGGGTGGATTTGTGCCGTTGGATGAATCATCTTAAAACTCTCTGCGTGCACATTTCAATTCAGCGGAACAAACAATGCCGCCATCCACTTTAGCAACACCGTTAAATAAGGCGATTCCACGACGTTCTTTTAGAAATTCAACTTCAATGATCAGTTGATCGCCAGGGCCAACGGGTTTACGGAACTTCGCATTATCAATACTGGCAAAATAGTACAGCTCATTTTCTTTAGGTGCACCGAACGTTTTAAACGCTAACAGTCCGGTAGCTTGAGCCATGGCTTCTAGAATAAGCACGCCAGGGAAAACGGGAAACTGAGGGAAATGACCCGTAAACTGAGGTTCATTCACTGACACATTCTTGAGTCCGACAAGATACTTTCCTTCTTCATAATCGGTCACTCGGTCAATCAATAAAAAAGGGTAACGGTGCGGAAGAAGCTTCTGAATTTCAGTGATATCCATCATTTTCTTTTCAGTAGTCAAAGTCATATTCCTATTTAAAATAGATTAAATGGTTGAGCTCCAAACCTTTATCGGTGGAGCAAATTCGTCTTGGCGCATTATAGGCGAAAAAGACTCGCACATTGCGAGCCTTTTTAGAAAAACAGCAAAAATTAACGGTCTACTTTTTGCTCTAGTTGCTTTTCAACCGCTTTTAGCCGCTTATTCATTTCATCAATTCGATGAACACGAGTCGCCGTTTTTCGCCACTCTTTATTCGTTTGCAATGGAATACCGGAAGAATACATGCCCTTTTCTTCGATACTGCGCATCACCATTCCCATTCCAGTAATGGTCACACCATCAGCGATCCGGATGTGGCCATTAAGAACAGACGCACCGCCAATAATGCAGTATTTACCAATTTGAGTACTGCCTGCAACGACTGTACCACCCGCCATTGCTGTACCATATCCGATGTGTACATTATGCGCGATTTGTAGTTGGTTATCGATGATGACATTATCTTCAATCACAGTGTCATCAAGCGCACCACGATCAATGGTGGTACAGGCCCCGATTTCTACTCGATTGCCAATACGAACAGAACCCAGTTGTGGAATTTTTATCCACTCACCACGTTCATTCGCATAACCAAATCCATCGGCACCAATCACCGTACCTGACTGAATTAAACAATGACTACCAATTTGAACGCCATGATAAATCGTTACATTCGCCCATAGTTTAGTCTGTTCACCTAATTGGGCATTTTTACCTACAAAACAGCCTGCACCAATGACTACATGATCGCCAAGCACAACCCCTGATTCAATCACCGCATTGGCACCAATAGAAACATGTTGACCGAGCATCACATCGTCCGCCACAACAGCACTGGCAGCAATACCTTCGGCAGCGGGTAACGGCGTACTATCCAATGCTTGAGCAACCTTAGCAAAAGCCACATAGGGGTCGGCAACCACAAGTACATTGGATGGGCATAATTCACGTTCAGACTCTTTCACCATAATAATGGTAGCTTGGCACTGAGCGAGATGTTTGCTGTATTTAGAATTCGAAAGAAAGGTGACATTCCCTTCTCGTGCTCGATCCATAGGGGCAACCGCGCTTACTGTTGCATCAGCATCACCATGCAACGTTCCCCCAGTAATGGTTGCCAAATCGGCTAAAGTCAGTGTTTTCATAGTCTTAAAAAATTATTGTTATTTAATTGCTTGAATTACTTTTTCTGAAATATTGTATTGCGCTTTTCCATATTGCATTGCGCTCACATCCACAATGATGTCATAGCCTTCTTTTTCAGCCACTTTTTGTACCGCATCTTGGATGATTTTAAACAATCGCTGTTTCTCTTCAGCTTCACGACGAGCAGAAGCTTGCTCTAACGCTTGAGCTTTAATTTTGTACGTACTGTCTAATTGGCCAATTTCAATACGCAATTTATCCACATCATCTTGGCTCATTAATTCAGAATCACGTCTTAATCTTTCGATCATGGTTTTAGCCTGAGCTTGCAAACTTTGCAGTTCCGCGGCTTTATCTTTGAATTCTTCCTGCATTTGCTGAAGAACCACTTCACGCTGAGGTAGAGCTTGGAACACTTGTGCGGTGTTAATAAAACCGATTTTTTGTGCCGCATCAGCAGCCTGAGCAAATAACGCTGAGCTAAGAACAATAAGGCTAACACTGGCTGCTTTGATAGTATTTTTCAACATATTTTCCTCAAATTAGAAGGTTCGACCAATAGTGAAAGTGAAGAATTCTTCATTGTCACCATCGTATTTTTTAATGGGTTTAGCAAGGGAAAAGACCAGAGGCCCCATCGGAGACATCCACTGTAAAGCAACCCCATACGAAGAACGGTATTTACTTGGATCCGAGTAATCATAGTAATAGCGGTTACCATAACTGGCACCACCAGAACGATAATCAAACTCCGTATCCCATACACTCGCCATATCAATAAATAGGCTAGTCCGAACTTGACTGCGCGCTTCATCGGAAGCAAACGGTGTTGGAACAATCAATTCCATACTCGCCAATGCAATCGCATTCCCCCCTACAGAGTCATCGGTAGCGGTATCATTACCGTTGTTTGAACCAGAATAATCACGATACACCGCTTTAGGGCCTGCAGAGTTAGAACCGAAGCCTCGTAAAGTAGTAAAGCCACCGGCATAGAAGTTCTCATAAAATGGGTAAAGGTTATCTTTGCCATCGGTTTTTCCATAACCATTACCATACCCTAAACGTCCACGAAGCAGCAGGGTAAATTCATGCTTTTTCGTCAAAGGGATGTACTGGCGGACATCATACTGCAACTTGAAATATTGTGCGTCCGAACCCGGAACCGTCATTTTGGCAAAGGCACGTTGGTGGTTACCTGCGGTTGGGAAATAGCCTCTATTGAGGTTATTGCGTGTCCAAGCCACGTTGATATCAAAATCGTCGGTAATCAAATTGTCAGGGTTGCAATCCCCTAAGTTACACAGGAATTGCTCCACTTGCAGGTAAGGTGTGAGATTTCCAATCTTGTTGTGTGTATACCCAACACCAAACTCAAAACGGTTTAATTCATCAAAAGGAAATCCCCAAGTTAATCCCGTTCCGTAACTTTGGTTGGTATAGTCAACGATCCCTGCCTCTGAAGCTTCAAATTTATTATAGAATACGCGCCCACCTAAGCTAACACCATCAATATTCCAGTAGGGATCTCGATATTCCAAGGTTACGTTTTGTTGGTAATCATTGGTTGTTGCGCTCACGCTCACCCGATCACCGCTTCCCATAAAGTTATCTTGAGTTAAGCCAACCGTGAAACTTACGCCAGATTCTGTCCCGTAACCCACCCCGAAGTTAATACTACCTGAGTTTGCTTCTTTAACACTGTAGACAAGATCAACCTGATCGTCCGAACCTGGAACACGTACCGTTTGTACATCAACCGTTTCAAAGAAACCTAAACGGTTCAGGCGTGCTTTACCAGTATCAATCGCTCTGGAATTAAGCCAACTGCCTTCCATTTGGCGCATTTCGCGTCGCAAAACTTCATCACGAGTCGTATTGTTACCGATAAAACGGATATCACGGACATACATGCGCTTACCCGCTTCCACATGTACCAGCAGTGAAACCTCTTGGGTTTCATCATCAAACTCAGGAATAGTTTGTACTTGAGGATAAGCATAGCCCGCTTCACCAAGTACTCGCTTAACGCCCTCTTCCAATTGGGTAACCGAAGAACCTTGGTAAGTATCTCCCATCTCAAATGGAATTAGCGCACGAAGTTCTTGTTCTTTTCCAATCAATTCACCACGGAATTGCACATCTTTAACGGTATAAGGTAAACCTTCATTCAAGTTTAGGGTGATATACACCCCTTTTTTATCCGGTGAAATAGAAACTTGGGTCGATTCCACTCTAAACTTAAGGTATCCGCGATCCAGATAGAATGTACGTAGCCCTTCAATATCCGCAGCGAGGACTTGCTTCTGATATTTGTCATCAGAGAGGAAATTCCACCAAGAGAGGTCAACATTAAGGTCAAAACGAGACAGTAGCTCTTCATTGCTAAAGACTTCATTACCAATAAAGTTTATCTGTTGGATCTTCGCCGAAACACCTTCGTTAAAAACAAATTTCAAATCAGCCCGATTACGAGGCAAAGGCGTGACAACGGCTTTCACATTGGCATTGTATTTACCAACACTGTAATAAAAATCTTCGAGCCCTTTTTCAATATTACTCAAGGTGGTTCGATCTAACGCCTCTCCAACTCGGATACCAGAAGCCTCTAAATTTTGCTGAAGTTGCTCTTGCTTAATCGCTTTATTGCCAGAAAAAGAAACGCTGGCGATGGTGGGACGCTCCTGAACTTGAACGACCAAAGCCGAACCATCGCGTAACACTCTAATATCTTCAAAGTTTCCCGATGCGTATAACGCTTGAATAATTTGAGCCACATCTTGTGAATCAACCGTATCACCAATACGCACTGGCATTCTTAATAATGCAGCCCCAAGTGCAACACGCTGTAATCCCTGAATCTGAATGTCCTGAACAACAAATTTTTCGGCACCATTGACTGATACACTCGTTGCGAGCAGTGTCGCTAACAGGATTTTTTTTATCGCCATATATGTTCTAGTTATTCCTTACTACAAACCATTGCCTAATGCTTATCTATCACAGGCGAGTAAAATCGTTAAATATTGCTAAGGCCATCAGTGAGAAAATAATGATTCCCCCGACTCGATAACCCATTTCTTGTACTTTCTCTGGTACTGGGCGTCGAGTTACTGCTTCAATTGCAAAAAATAGTAGGTGACCGCCATCAAGCATCGGTAATGGGACTAAGTTAATAATTCCCAGATTGATACTGATCAAAGCCAGAAAGCCTAAGAAATAAACCAACCCATAATCGGCCGTGGTTCCCGCCCCTTTAGCAATTGAAATCGGGCCGCTGAGATTATTCAACCCCACATCGCCGACAATCAACTTTTTAAGCATACTCAGCGTTAACTGAATAACTTGCCCAGTTTTATCAAACGCTTTACCAATAGACTCAAAGGGGCCAAATTGTAATTCAAAACGATACCCCTCTGGCCATGAAGCGACTTGAGGTGCTATCCCTGCAAAACCGATAACCTCACCATTGTTTAGCTTTCTGCTATCTGGCGTCAACGATAAAACAACCACGTCCTGATTACGCTCAACCTCCAAGATTAATGTCCGTTGAGGGTTGGCTTGAATATCCGACACCGCTTGTTGCCAACTGGAAATCGCTTGACCATTGATTCGAGTTAACACATCCCCGACCTGCAACCCTGCACGTTCCCCAGCACTACCGGATGAGATACTGGCTAATTCTGTCGAAACCGCAGGCAGAAAAGGTTTAAATCCTAGCGCTTCCATAGCAGACTCTGTTTCAGGGGCAAAGTTCCATGACTGTAAATCAAAAGTCTTGATTTCTTCTACACCTATGGAGCCTGGCGAAGAGACCGTTAAGGTTAAGCTTGGGCTACCAATATGACGAATCAGCCCCATATTGACCGATTCCCAATCCAGAGTCTTCATCCCTGAAACGGCTTTTATTTCCATTCCAGGCACCACTCCAGCGTCAGCAGCAATGGAGTAAGGCGTCACTTCGCCAATGACTGGTTTTACAGCGGGTACGCCAATGAGAAAGACTAACCAATAAGCCACTAACGCAAATAAAAAATTAAAAATAGGCCCAGCACTTACAATAGCTGAGCGCTGCCATAATGGCTGTTTATCAAAAGCCAAGGGGAGTTGATCGAGTGGGATCTCTGCCACTCGGCTATCGAGCATTTTGACATAGCCCCCTAAAGGGATAATCGAAATGCTATATTCAGTCCCATCCTTTCCCATTCGTTTCCAAATCGAACGCCCAAAGCCGATTGAAAACTTTTCAACCTTCACACCGCATTTTCTTGCCACCCAGAAATGTCCGTACTCATGTACTGCAACTAAAATTCCTAATGCGACAACAAAGGCGATGAAGTTCCACAAAATGCCACTCATAACATATGCTCTTTTAAGGTTTGGTTAGCAAAACTGCGAGCCATTGTATCGAGCTCGAGTAGGCTTTCCAAGTTATAGGAATGTAACGGGCTGTGAGTTCCACAAACTTTAGACAATACCCTATCGTTAATAGTTGCGATATCAGTAAAACGAATTTGACCTCGCAAAAAAGCATCTACAGCGACTTCATTGGCTGCATTTAATGAAGTCGTCGCATGCTGACCTAAATAGCAAGCCTCAATCGCTAATGCTAAACAAGGGTAACGCTGATAATCGACCTCCATGAAGGTCAATTCACTAAGACGAGTAAAATTGAGAGGGCTAACACCTGCCGATATGCGTTGAGGATAAGCCAAAGCCTGAGCTATCGGCGTTGCCATATCGGGTTCACCGAGTTGAGCAATAACTGATCCGTCTTGGTACTGAACCATAGAATGGATCACAGATTGAGGATGAATAAGGACATTCAACTGTTCACGAGAGGCATTAAAAAGCCATTTAGCTTCAATATACTCTAAGCCTTTATTCATCATGGTTGCCGAATCAACGGAAATTTTTGGCCCCATGGACCAATTTGGGTGGGCAATCGCCTGCTCAGGAGTCACATCATACAATGAAGCAACATCACTGTAGCGAAAAGGGCCACCAGACCCCGTGAGAAGAATGTGAGAAATACCACTGGCTGGGAGATCACAACGGCCTAACC
This sequence comes from Vibrio cincinnatiensis DSM 19608, assembly GCF_900167345.1. Lineage (GTDB taxonomy): Bacteria > Pseudomonadota > Gammaproteobacteria > Enterobacterales > Vibrionaceae > Vibrio > Vibrio cincinnatiensis. The sequence continues at coordinate 250,959 of NZ_FUXB01000004.1, forward strand.
GAGATTGAGCCTCAACGGGTAAACATTGGAAAATCGCATTATGCTCGCTATCAACCGGCAACAGTGTTGCGCCATACGCATCAACCGCATCGATAAACAGTTGACCAGACATCACTAACGCTTCTTTATTTGCCAGTAAAACTCGCTTACCAGCTTTAACCGCTGCCATCGTTGGAATAAGACCTGCAGCTCCAACAATCGCCGCCATTACCGTATCGACTTCTTCATGAGCGGCCACATAGCACATGGCCTCTTCGCCATACAACACTTCCGTGTTTAGATGTAAAGAGGTTAAGCGTTCCTTCAGGCGTTGAGCTGCTTTGGCATCCGCCATCACAGCATACTTTGGCTGCCATGTTTGACACAACTCACACATCTTAACCACATTTTGTCCAGCCACTAAAGCGACGATGACAAATTGCTCGGGATTTTCAGCAACCACCTTAAGAGTACTAGCCCCGATAGATCCCGTCGCTCCCAGAATCGTTAATTTACGCATATCGAAAAACGCCATGGTTTAAATCGAGTCATGCATCGTAACTCGACATTAGAATAAGAAGTAGAGCAGAGCGAATACCGGGAAAGCAGCGGTTAAGCTATCAATACGGTCTAAAATACCGCCATGTCCAGGAATGATATTACTGCTATCTTTGATGCCAGAGACTCGCTTGAACATGCTTTCCACTAAGTCACCTAAGACAGAAATCACTACGGTCAACAAAATGGTTAGTAACATAACAAAAGGGGAAGAAAACTGGATTGAAAAGGCATCAGCAAAGAACCACCCCACCACCATCGCAGCCACAACACCCCCAATTAGACCTTCAATGGTTTTATTGGGGCTGACCGCCGGCGCCATTTTATGTTTCCCCAAACTTTTACCTGCAAAGTAAGCTCCGCTATCTGCCGCCCAAACAATCAGGCAGACAAATAAGACGAGTTTTGCGCCATGAAAGCTATCGACAGCAAAATGTTCTGCTCGTAAAAAAATTACGCTCCAGAAAAAAGGTAATAAGGTCAGTAAACCAAACAGATGACGAATGCTATTTGATGATTCCCAACAACAACGAGATTTTGGATAGGTGATAGCAAGACCACTGGAAAAAATCCACCAAGTCGCCCCTATGATTACCACCCCGATCTGTATTGATGATAGTTCACTCGATAGCGTCAGTTGAGGTGCAAGAAAGAAATAGCTGCCCCCCCCAACAATGAGACTCGGTAATAATGCTAAATAGCGAGAAGAAGAGGAAACGAACTGAGTCCATTCCCAAAAGCCCAGAAAAGTGACCACGGCTAAGGCCAAAATAAATCCGGTTAGCGGGAGAAAAAAGATCCCAGCAATAACCAAGGGGGCAAGTAAGAGCGCTGTAATAATTCTTTGCTTCAAACTTAGGCGTCCTATTTTATGATGTCATCAATGCCTTAATTTGCTCACCAGTACAACCAAACCGTCGCTCCCGATTCACAAACCAAGTCACCGCTTCAATTAAACTCTCTTCACCAAACTCTGGCCAAAAAACCGGGGTAAAGTACATTTCTGCGTAGGCCAATTGCCAAAGCATAAAATTACTGATTCGACACTCACCACTGGTGCGAATGAGCAAGTCCACCTCAGGAAGGTCAGCCATGGTTAAGTGACTTGCAACAACGGCTTCATCAATCTCTTCCAGCAGAAGATCACCACGGCTCACTTGTGCGGCAATATCGCGCACTGCCTGAGTGATGTCCCATTTACCGCCATAATTGGCCGCAATATTAATCACCATCCCTGTATTATCTTGGGTCAAGGCTTCAGCCTGAGCTATTTTACTTTGTAACCGCTCACTAAACCGACTTTTATCCCCAATAATGCGAAGGCGTAGATTATTCTTGTGTAATTTTTTGACTTCGGTAGACAGAACACTGATAAAAAGCTCCATCAACACGCCGACTTCCTCTTCAGGACGTCGCCAATTTTCACTACTAAAAGCAAATAACGTAACAGCCTTGATACCTAACTTAGCTGATGTTGAAATCGTTTTGCGTACCGCCGAAACCCCATTTTTATGACCAAAAACCCTAGGTTTACCTTGTGCTTTTGCCCAACGACCGTTGCCGTCCATAATGATTGCAATATGCTTGGGAAGTACATCTGAAGAGAGAGGCGATTTTTGCATAGAAACGTAATGATGACAAAAAGATGATGAAGGGTAGCATAAAAAAACGCTGGGCTGTGAGCACAGCGTTTTTTTACATAGTTTTTATGGAATTAAACTTCCATTAGCTCTTTTTCTTTTGCCGCTAATACATCATCAATTTTTTTGACAGCGACATCAGTTAGCTTTTGAATTTCATCTTGCGCTTTACGCTCTTCATCTTCTGAAATTTCTTTGTCTTTCAAAAGTGCTTTAAGATCGTTGTTAGCATCACGGCGAATATTACGAACAGCAACACGACCGCCTTCCGCTTCACCCCGTACGATTTTCACTAGATCACGGCGACGTTCTTCTGTTAATGGCGGTAGTGGTACACGAATTACCGTACCCGCAGACATTGGGTTAAGGCCAAGATCAGACATCAAAATCGCTTTCTCGACTTTGGGTGTCAACTCTTTATCAAATACCGTAATCGCCAGAGTGCGAGCATCTTCAGCCACAACGTTAGCAATTTGATTCAATGGTGTAGCCGAACCATAGTATTCAACCGATAGACCAGAAAGTAGGCTTGGGTGAGCACGACCAGTACGAATCTTAGAAAGGTTGTTCTTTAGCGCTTCTACACTTTTTTCCATACGCTCTTGAGCGTCTTTTTTGATCTCATTAATCACAATATCACCTTAATTCTTATTTCATCTTGAGAGTGATTATACTGCAGCACTGATTAACGTGCCTTCTGCTTCACCCATCACCACACGGCGTAACGCCCCAGGTTTATTCATATTAAAGACACGGATTGGCATCTTGTGATCGCGTGCCAGGGTAAAGGCCGCAAGATCCATCACTTTCAGTTCTTTATCCAGTACATCGCTGTAAGCAAGTTTATCATACAGTTGAGCATCAGGGTTAGCCACAGGGTCAGCACTGTAGACACCGTCAACTTTTGTTGCTTTCAATACGACATCCGCTTCAATTTCGATACCACGTAGGCAAGCGGCAGAATCTGTCGTAAAGAAAGGGTTACCGGTACCCGCTGAAAAAATAACGACTCGTCCTTGGCGCAGTTGACTGATTGCATCGGCCCAATTGTAATCGTCACACACACCTTTCAATGGAATGGCGGACATCACTCGAGCATTCACATACGCACGGTGTAGGGCATCGCGCATCGCCAAGCCGTTCATCACGGTTGCCAACATCCCCATATGGTCACCCACAACACGGTTCATGCCAGCAGAAGCAAGGCCTGCACCTCGGAACAAGTTACCGCCACCAATGACGACCCCCACTTGAACCCCCAATTCCACGAGTTCTTTCACTTCCTGTGCCATACGATCCAGTACAGCAGGGTCGATACCAAAACCTTCATCGCCTTGTAGTGCTTCACCGCTTAATTTTAACAAAATACGTTGATATGCGGGTTTAGGGTTTGTTGTCATGGACTTTACCTTCCAAAGAGTGTTGTTAATTAACAGTCATGAATAGACTTACTATATAAATATATTCATCACAACTAATCTCACCGTATTCGTAAAAAGACCGCAGCCTTGGCTACGGTCTTGATAGCGTAATCGAACAACGATTAACCTTTTTGCGCCATTGCTACTTCTTCAGCAAAGCTTAGGCCTTCTTGTTTTTCGATACCTTCACCGACTTCAAGGCGAACGAAAGAAGTCACAGAAGCACCTTTTTCTTTTAGAATTTCACCAACCGTTTTCTTTGGTTCCATTACAAAAGGTTGACCAGTCAGAGAAACTTCACCGGTGAATTTCTTCATACGGCCTTCAACCATTTTCTCTGCGATTTCTTTTGGCTTACCTTCGTTCATTGCGATTTCAACTTGAACTTCACGTTCTTTCGCAACAACATCAGCAGGTACATCTTCAGGATTAACGTATTCTGGGCGAGAAGCCGCTACGTGCATTGCGATGTGTTTTAGTGTTTCTGCATCTGCAGCACCAGCAACAACAACACCGATACGAGCACCATGGCTATATGAAGCCAAGTCTTGACCTTCGATGTACTGTACGCGACGGATATTGATGTTTTCACCAATTTTAGCCACAAGTGCAATACGAGTTTCTTCAAATTGAGCTTGCAGTGCTTCTACGTCAGATTTAGACGCTAGCGCAGCTTCTGCAACTTCATTAGCAAACCCTAGGAAGTTACCATCTTTTGCAACAAAGTCAGTTTGGCAGTTGATTTCAACCAAAGCAGCAATACCTGCACCTTCTTTGATGATGATTGTGCCTTCAGCAGCAATGTTGCCTGCTTTTTTCGCCGCTTTAGCAGCGCCGCTTTTACGCATGTTTTCAATAGCAAGTTCGATATCGCCATTGGTTTCAACAAGCGCTTTCTTACATTCCATCATACCTGCGCCAGTACGTTCACGCAGTTCTTTAACTAGAGCAGCAGTAACAGCCATTCTCTATTCCTCAGTTGATTCAGGATATGGTAAAAATTAGGGGCCTATCGATTCGGCCCCCAATGCTAACGATAACTTAGCCTATGCACACATGTGAAACATAAGGCTAAGTGTGACTCAGAGCCGCAAATTATTCCGCTTCTACAAAGCCGTCTTTTTCAGCAACTGCCGCGACATCTTTATTGCGACCTTCGTTAACTGATTCAGCAGCCGCGTTCAAGTATAGTTGAACCGCACGGATTGCATCATCGTTACCTGGGATAACGTAATCAACACCATCTGGGTTAGAGTTAGTATCAACAACCGCAAAAACTGGAATGCCTAGGTTGTTTGCTTCTTTAACTGCGATGTGCTCGTGATCAGCGTCGATAACGAATAGAGCGTCTGGTAGACCACCCATATCTTTGATACCACCAAGAGATTTCTCTAATTTCTCCATTTCACGAGTACGCATTAGAGCTTCTTTCTTAGTCAGCTTGTCGAAAGTACCGTCTGTTGACTGAACTTCAAGATCTTTTAGACGCTTGATTGACTGACGAACTGTTTTCCAGTTAGTTAGCATACCGCCTAACCAGCGGTTGTTTACGTAGTATTGGTTACTTGCAATTGCAGCTTCTTTAACAGCTTCAGAGGCAGCGCGTTTAGTACCTACGAAAAGAACTTTCCCTTTTTTCTCACCGATTTTAGTCATTTCAGCAAGCGCTTCATTGAACATTGGTACGGTTTTTTCTAGGTTAATGATATGAACTTTGTTGCGAGCGCCAAAGATGAATGGCTTCATTTTTGGGTTCCAGTAACGAGTTTGGTGACCGAAGTGAACACCCGCTTTTAGCATATCGCGCATTGATACAGTTGCCATTATATAATCCTCTATGGGGTTAGGCCTCCACATCCCCCATGCCTCCGACTTCTCAGTAAACACTGGAAGCACCCCGGAACACGTGTCGGAATGTGTGTGATTTAAAGTTAAATGTGTGTGGAGCCAGTCCATCTCGCCAAAATGAAGAAAACAGACCGAGATTCCGGCGCGCTTTATATCATATTTAGCCCTAATATGGCTAGTAAAAATTACCGCGACTCTGGTGGAGAAAGAGCAAAACATCCATCATAGCTACGGTTTGAACCTCACTTTATGCCAAAGGCATTCACATTGTCGTTCGCTATCCCCCCCCCGAAAGTAAACAAGAATACAGACTTATTCACTACCATTCTCATTCTTATTCCACCCTGTTCTTGCGCTTCCTTTTCGCACTGTTACAATATTGCGATTAGCACGGGTGTGCATAAAAATTAGTAGAGAAAGCCGATGTCTGTAAAAATTAAAAATGCTGAAGAAATTGAAAAAATGCGAGTCGCGGGTCGCCTTGCCGCGCAAGTTCTGGAAATGATTGAACCCCATGTCAAACCAGGGGTCACCACCGAAGAACTGGATAAAATTTGCCACCAATATATCACTGAAGTTCAAGGTGCAATTCCCGCCCCACTTAATTACCATGGCTTTCCCAAGTCCATTTGCACCTCAATTAACCACATTGTTTGTCATGGTATTCCCGCCACACAAGACAGCCATTTTGGTCAAATTCTGCGCCCTGCCGTGCTAAAAGATGGCGATATTATGAATATCGATATCACCGTGATTAAAGATGGCTACCATGGCGATACCTCCAAAATGTTTCTTGTCGGTGATGTTTCTCCTGCTGATAAACGCCTCTGTTTGGTTGCCCAAGAGTGCCTATATCTGTCGCTGAAGAAGGTCAAACCGGGTGTACAATTAGGTGAAATTGGTACGGCGATTGAAAAACACATCAAGACCAACAATAAAAATAACCCGCGCTTAAAATTTTCGATTGTGCGTGATTACTGTGGGCATGGCATTGGGGCTGAATTCCATGAAGAACCACAAGTGGTGCACTACCGAAACAATGATCGCACCGTCCTACGTGAAGGGATGATTTTTACCATTGAACCCATGATCAATGCAGGTAAATTTGGTTGCCGCCTAGATGATGAAGACAATTGGACGGTTTATACCGCAGACAACAAAAATTCAGCACAATGGGAGCACACCTTGTTAGTCACGGCCGATGGCTGTGAGATTTTAACCTTGCGTGAAGAAGAAACCATCCCACGTATTTTTCACAACGCCTAGTATTTTTCACAACGCCTAATAGCAAAAAGCGGTCAGCGCTATCGATATGATATAAAGGAGAGCTTGAGCTCGGGGATTGTTCTCTGTTAGATTCAGTAACAGACCTGAGTTCACTCTCTTGCACGGACCGCATGCTATGCCTTATTTATCCCCTCTCCGTTTTACTGATGCTCAATTGAGTGTCGATGAACTAAAGCAGCAACTCGACTGTTTCTCCCTTTATCAACGTCAGGAATTTTTAGCTCGCCATCCGGTTAACGATCTCGTACTCGGACGTGCAGAATACATGGATTTGTTATTGCATCGACTTTGGCAATTCTTAGGCTTTCAACATCATCCAGAAATCGCCCTTGCTGCCGTCGGAGGATATGGTCGAGGAGAACTTCATCCCCTCTCTGATATTGATATTTTAGTGGTGTCAGAACACAAACTGGCCGATGAACTGGGCGGTAAGATCAGCGAGTTTATTACTCTATTATGGGATTTACGGTTGGAAGTAGGCCATGCGGTACGCACATTATCCGAATGCGCTGAAATTGGCCGTGAAGATTTAACCGTTGCCACCAACTTACAAGAAGCTCGATTATTGTGCGGAAGTGAAGCGGTCTTTTCGCAGCTTAAATCTATCGTCGATTCTGACTCTTTTTGGCCAAGCGAAACATTCTACCAAGCCAAAATTCAAGAGCAGCGGGAACGCCATGCTCGCTACCATGACACCACCTATAATCTTGAACCGGATATCAAGTCTACCCCCGGCGGGTTAAGAGATATTCATACCTTGAGCTGGGTAGCTCGCCGCCACTTTGGTGCGAAATCCCTGTATGAAATGAGCCGCTTTGGTTTTCTCACCGATGCTGAATATCGAGAGTTAGTCGAATGCCAAGACTTTCTATGGCGCATCCGTTTTGCCTTACACCTTGAGCTTAAACGTTACGACAACCGACTCACCTTCGCTCATCAAGCACAAGTGGCTGAGCATCTCGGTTTTACTGGTGAAGGTAATCGCCCAGTCGAAATGATGATGAAAGAGTTTTATCGCACGCTACGACGCGTCGCTGAACTCAACAAAATGCTCCTTAAGCTATTTGACCAAGCCATTTTAAATCATGGCGAAGAGAGTGAGCCTGAGATTATCGATGAAGATTTCCAACGCCGAGGCGTATTAATTGAAGCGCGCAAACCCGCCCTGTTTCAAGCTCGGCCTGAAACCATTTTGGATATGTTCTTGCATATGGCGAGTGACTCCACCATTCAGGGAGTCGCTCCTTCTACCATGCGCCAACTGCGCACTGCCCGCCGTCGGTTGAATAAATTTTTACACACCATTCCAGCGGCACGAAAAAAATTTATGGCCTTAACTCGCCATCCCAATGCTCTGCACAAAGCGTTTGGTCAGATGCATAAATTAGGTGTTTTGGCGGCTTATCTTCCTCAATGGAGCCAAATTGTTGGGCAGATGCAATTTGATCTGTTTCATGCTTATACGGTTGATGAACATAGTATTCGGTTACTCAAACACATCAATTTATTTAACGATCCTAAAAATCACCAACACCATCCTATTTGCTGTGAAATCTACCCTAAAATTCAGAAAAAAGAGCTATTGATTATTGCCGCCATATTTCATGATATTGGGAAAGGGCGTGGTGGCGATCACTCTGAAATCGGCGCAGCAGAAGCTTACGATTTCTGTATTGAACATGGACTCTCTAAACACGAAGGTAAGCTGGTTGCTTGGTTAGTACAAAATCACTTATTAATGTCGGTCACCGCCCAAAGACGGGATATTTATGACCCCGATGTCATTATTGAGTTCGCAAAAAAAGTGCGCGATGAAGAACATCTCGAATATTTAGTGTGCTTAACGGTTGCAGATATTTGCGCCACTAACCCTGAACTTTGGAACAGCTGGAAGCGAACCTTACTTGCAGAACTGTTCTATTCTACTCAACGAGCCCTCCGGCGCGGATTAGAATATCCGGTCGATATCCGAGAACGAATTCGCCACAATCAACAGATGGCTTCTGCTTTACTGCGTAAAGAAGGGTTTGCAAGCCGTGACATTGAGCTACTTTGGCAGCGTTTCAAAGCCGATTATTTCTTACGTCATACTCATAAGCAAATCGCTTGGCATGGCAGTCACCTACTGACACATAATGAGCCAAGCCAGCCGTTGGTTTTGATCAGCAAGAAGGCCACTCGAGGCGGGACAGAGGTCTTTGTTTACACCAAAGACCAACCCGCATTATTTGCCACCGTAGTGGCAGAACTGGATAGGCGTAACCTTAACGTTCATGACGCGCAGATCATGACCAGTAAAGATGGCTACGTTCTTGATACTTTCATGGTCTTAGATCACAACGGACAAGCGATTGAAGAGATACGTCATAAAGCCTTAATAAAACATCTAGTGCATGTGTTACATGACGGTCGCCCAACAAAAATCAAAACTCGACGTATACCACGTAATTTACAGCACTTTAAAGTACGTACTCAGGTTGATTTCCTCCCCACCAAAAGTAAGAAACGCACCTTAATGGAGTTTGTGGCGTTAGACACACCGGGATTGCTCGCAACCGTTGGTGCGACGTTTTCAGAACTCAGCATTGATCTCCATGCCGCCAAGATCACCACCATAGGAGAACGGGCTGAAGACTTATTTATTCTCACTAGCGCCAGCGGGGGAAAATTGACAGAAGAAGAAGAAACAGCACTGCGTGAACGTTTAATTGAAAACGTAGCCAAACTCGCGCCTTAAAAGAAAAGGTCAATATTAAAGATAAGCGTTTTATCACAATATAGGCTGGGGGAAGTGTTCCCCTAGCCTATATTGAGGCTGATAAACAGCAATATACTACAAATTCATCCGGTTAGTTAAGCCAGCCAGCCCAAGATCCCACGATGATAAGCATTATTGCAGACATCATACCCGCGACAATATCATCCAGCATGATACCAAGCCCACCTTCAACACGTTTATCTAACCAACCAATCGGCCACGGTTTGACCATATCAAAGAAACGAAATAGCACAAATCCCGTTACAGGCCAACGCCAATCCCAAACCGATAATTGTAGAAAAGGCACAATAAGCATGGTGATCCAAAAACCTGCAAACTCATCCCAAACAATCGAACCATGATCATGAACTTGCATATCTGTGGAGGTAACTTGGCAAATTTTCACTCCAATCAAGCAAGCAAGCAGAACCCATAGCACATAAGGCCAAAAAGAAAGATGCGCCAATAGCAGATAAAAAGGAACCGATGCTAATGTTCCCACCGTTCCCGGGATGATGGGAGATAACCCACTCCCGAATCCTGTTGCCAATAAATGCCAAGGGTTGCGCATAGAAAGGCGTGAAATCGGATTAGTCATACAGGCTCCTTAAAATGATCATACCCCATTAGTGACCAATCAAGTTTCTTGCCTTGTCTGGTCAATTCAATGATGCCTTGTGGACGAATTTGACCAATACAGGTCACTTTACAAGCGGTATGTGCTAATGCACTTTCTAGAGCCCCTCGATTCTCTTCTGGAACGGTAAAGCAAAGTTCATACTCTTCTCCACTGGTCAAAGCATACTGCTGAGCCAGAGAAAGTTCACCGACAAACTGCTTAAGTTCTTTAGAAAGAGGTAAGGCATTGACATCAATACTTGCCCCCACTTGAGAACGATGCAAAATATGCCCTAAGTCAGCCATTAAACCATCAGAAATATCAATCGCAGAAGAAGCAATATTCAACAAGGCTTGACCAACCAACACTCGAGGAGTCGAGAGATAATGGCGCCGTTCTAACTCGGCGGCAAAAGGGTGCTCTCGTTTCTTAGGGTCAAGGATAACATCTAACCCGGCTTTGCTATCGCCAAGTTCACCGGTGACATAAATCCAGTCGCCCACCTTCGCCTGATCGCGCAGTAATGCTTTATCTTGGGGAATAAATCCTTGTACTGTCAAAGTGATAGCAAGAGGCCCTTTGGTGGTATCACCGCCGATCAATTGGACATTATAGTAATTCGCCAACTCAAAAAAAGCCGTACAAAAAGGCGCTAACCAGCGCTCATCAATACTCGGTAAAGTCAGTGCCATCGACACCCAAGCAGGTGTTGCCCCCATTGCCGCTAAATCACTGATATTAGAAGCCAAAGCTTTATGAGCAACCCAAGCAGGGTTAGCATCGGCCAGAAAGTGAGTACCAGCCACGAGTGTATCTGTACTGATCGCAATTCGAACATGATTAGGTACATGAAGAATGGCGCAATCATCCCCGAGCGCTAAATGAACATCTTTACGCTGAGGTTGGCGATCAGAGAAGTATTTTTCAATTAAGTTGAATTCACCAAACATCGGAATAATCCCTAGGCTTGCGAATAGAATTTACGAATACAGGGAATGGTGAATGTGCGTTCACTTATCCATACCCATGCTATAGAAAAAAGGCCAGCAGATGCTGACCTTTCATTAATAATCTTACGCTTTTTTTCGTACGTGAGGAGCCGCTTTATCCAGCACCCCATTTACAAATTTATGACTATCTTCAGCGGCAAAAACTTTTGCCAATTCAATCGCTTCATTAATCACAACTTTATAGGGAACATCATCACGTCGAGTCATCTCATACATCGCTAGGCGAAGCAATGCCAGTTCCATCATATCAAGATCTTGCATTGGTCGAGAAACAAAAGGACGCAATTTACTATCCAATTCAGTATGGTTAAGAACAACACCGGCTAGAAGGTCACGAAAATAGATAACATCTGTTTCTGGAGCTGCAAGAGCAGGCTCAGCAGCATGATGTTCTTCTTCATCGTACTTACCACTGGATAAGAACTGCTCTTCAATAGTCGCCACATTCTCTTTAGTAATTTGCCATGAATAAATCGCTTGTAGTGCAAATTGGCGTGCATTACGACGTGCGGCTGGTTTCACGCTGGCCCCCATTAGGAATCAATTTCAGAAAGAACGTTAATCATCTCAAGTGCGCTTAGTGCGGCTTCGGCACCTTTATTACCAGCCTTGGTTCCTGCGCGTTCAATAGCTTGATCGATAGTATCAACAGTCAAAACACCAAAGGCGACGGGAATGCTAAATTCCATCGAAACTTGGGCAAGACCTTTATTCATTTCACTACAAACATAGTCAAAGTGTGGTGTACCACCACGAATCACTGAACCGAGCGAGACAATCGCATCAAACTTACCCGTTTTTGCTACACGTTGTGCAACAAGAGGAAGTTCAACGGCTCCAGGACAACGAACAACGGTAATATTATCGTCGCTCACTTGGCCATGACGCTTCAAAGTATCGATGGCACCAGACAATAGACTTTCGTTAATAAAACTGTTGAAACGAGAAATCACAATCGCAACTTTAGCATTGGGTGCTGGGAAACCACCTTCGATCACTTTCATAAGCTTTCCTTTAACTCTATTCATCAAGTGAGAATCGCCGGATTCTAGCACAAATTTGTGAGCGATATCTAATGGAAATTGACACGCCTCTCTACACCACCAGAAGTCTCAAGCCAACGAACATCACTTAATGTTCATTATTTGTCGAATTGAAATCTTGCCATCTTTTGAATGATGACAAGATCTTCACTTATTCACATACGTACTCAACCACATTAAGGCCAAAACCGCCTAATGCATGATATTTCTTATTCGCAGAAGAGAGTAAGCGCATTTCGCTGACCCCTAGGTCAGCCAAAATCTGAGAGCCCACCCCAACTCGGCGTGAAGTTCCTTGCTTTTTCGCCAAGGTCGGTGCTTCACCCTTATCTTGTTGCTCAAACATCTTTACACGATGCAACAAGAGTTCGGTTGACTCTTCATTACCAAGAATCACCAATACTCCGCCTTCTTGGCCGATACGCTTCATCGCTTTATCTAAACTCCAACTGCGTTCAGCACTTCGATCACTCCGTAGTAAATCCGTAAAGGTATCTTGCAGATGAACTCTTACCAAAGGAGCTTGAGTCGATGCGGTCTCTTTTTTCAGGGCAAAATGAATCTGGTTATCAATCACATCACGGTAAGTCACTAGCTCAAACTCACCAAATTCGGTAGGGAGCTGGCATTGTGCCACCCGTTCAATCGTCGTTTCAGTATGATTACGGTATTCAATAAGATCAGCAATCGTCCCTAATTTGATGCCATGCTTTTCAGCAAAGATTTCCAGATCAGGACGACGAGCCATGGTGCCGTCTTCATTAAGAATTTCGACAATCACCGATGCTGGCTCTAACCCCGCTAATCGCGCTAAATCACAGCCCGCTTCAGTATGCCCGGCACGGGTTAAAACCCCGCCATCTTGGGCAGCCAATGGAAAGATATGCCCCGGCTGAACTAAATCGGAAGCTTTCGCCTCTTGGGCGACGGCCGCTTGAACAGTACGGGCACGATCAGCCGCTGAAATTCCGGTGGTAACGCCTTCCGCAGCTTCAATAGAGACAGTAAAGTTCGTTGTGTATTGAGCATTATTATCTTGAACCATCGGAGCAAGACCAAGATGCTGACAACGGGTTTTGGTCATGGTTAAACAGATAAGCCCACGGCCATGCGTGGCCATGAAATTGATCGCTTCCGGGGTAATATGTTCGGCGGCCATGATCAGATCGCCTTCATTTTCGCGGTCTTCATCATCCATCAGGATAACCATTTTACCCAAACGGATATCTTCAATAATTTCTTGAGGGGTACTAATTGCCATCATTCTTTTCCTATGAACAGGCCTTTGCTTACCGCAATGCATCGCTCAGCATTGGTATTAAGCAAAACCATTTTGTTGTAAGAATTCCATCGTTAAGCGAGATTGAGGAGCCACTTCATGGCTGTCTCCTCGAAGTAATCGTTCCAGATAACGAGCCAAGACATCAATTTCTAGATTCACTTTATGGCCGGGTTTAAACGCCTCGATCGTGGTTTCTTGTGAAGTATGAGGGACAATGGTTAATTTAAACGCCCCTTTACGTAAGGCATTAACGGTTAAACTGATGCCATCAACCGTAATTGAACCTTTCTCTGCGACATATTTATTCAGCGTAGAAGGTAAGCTGACCCAAAGTTCTATGGCCCGCCCTACACGGTTCTGCTCCAGTATTTCCCCGACACCATCCACATGCCCAGAAACGATATGTCCACCAAATCGAGTCGTTGGCAACATGGCTTTTTCTAAATTGACCTTATCGCCCACTTGATAATGCGCAAATGCCGATTTATTGAGGGTTTCCAGTGAAAGATCGGCGCTATAACTGTGTGATGTCATCGCAACGACTGTTAAACAGACACCATTCGTCGCAATACTGTCCCCGAGCTTGACATCATCCATCGCTAACTTTCCAGTATTGACAGTGATAGAAACATCTTCGCCTTGCTGAGTCATCGCGGTTAATGTCCCCACCGCTTCAATAATTCCAGTAAACATAATTTCGTATCTTATTGCTTTAAGGTTGCGGTTAACCGAAGATCAGGCCCAATCATTCGACAATCGTTAATGTTCAGCTCCAAGACTTGGCCCATTTCCGTTAAGCCTAATGCGCCAAATAAGCCACGTCCATCACTGCCCATAATCTTAGGCGCTAAATAGATAATTAACTCATCGACGAGCTTTTCTTCTAGAAGCGTTTTAGCTAAGGTTGGCCCAGCTTCCACCCAGAGATGGTTGATATTTTCTTGCTGTGCTAACGTTGCCAAGGTTTGGCTAAGATCTAATCGACCTTGTGGATCCAACGCGACACACACCTCCGCTTGCTGCTGAGCCACACGCAACACGGGGGCTTCGGTTTGATACAGGCGTAAAGATGAGTGCAGTTGATGTTGGCGGTCTAAAATCACACGTACAGGTTGGCGAAGTTCGTGCTGGGAATAGTCTGACTGTATATGAGCGGGTAATTCTGACCAACGAACCGCTAAAGAGGCATTATCGTTCACTACGGTTTGACTGGTCGATAAAATGGCACCAGCCTGAGCACGATAAGCTTGAACATCTTGCCGCGCTTGCGGTGAGGTTATCCACTGGCTATGACCGTTAGCAAGAGCGGTTTGTCCATCAAGGCTAGCCGCTAACTTTAACTGCACAAAAGGCATTCCTGTTTGCATTCGTTTAATGAACCCTAGGTTCAAGGCGTTAGCTTCACTTTCAAGCAACCCAACAGCAACGTCAATGCCCGCCTCCCGTAACATCGCAATGCCTCGGCCAGAAACTTGGGGATTCGGGTCTTGCATCGCACAAATCACTTTACTCACCCCTGCCTGAATTAATCCTTTGGCACAAGGTGGCGTTCTTCCATAATGGGAACAAGGTTCTAGCGTGACATAGGCGGTTGCCCCTTGCGCCAGCGCTCCTGCCATTCGTAGCGCATGAACTTCCGCATGAGGTTGACCCGCTCGATAGTGAAAGCCTTCACCCACGACGTTGTCACCTTGCGTGATCACACAACCAACATTAGGATTTGGCGACGTGGTGAAGCGACCACGCTCCGCCAGTTTCAGCGCATGAGCCATCATGTGGTAATCAAAACGAGTAAAGCTGGACATACTACGCCTCAAGTTCAATTTTCCAGTTTGGCAATCTCTTCACCAAACTCACGAATATCTTCAAAGCTACGATAAACAGAGGCAAAACGGATGTAAGCGACTTTATCTAACTCTTTAAGTTGTTCCATCACTAAATTACCAATCAGTTGGCTGGGAACTTCACGCTCACCAGTGGCGCGCAGTTTGGATTTAATATTGCTGATCGCCAGCTCTATCGCATCGGCACTTACCGGACGTTTTTCTAACGCACGTTGCATGCCTCCCACCATTTTCTCTTCATCAAATGGCTCTCGATTACCATTGGATTTAATCACTCTAGGCATCACGAGTTCAGCCGTTTCAAAGGTCGTAAAACGTTCACTACACGCTAAACATTGCCGACGACGGCGCACTTGATGGCCATCCGCGACCAAGCGAGAATCGATCACTTTCGTATCGTTTTCAGAACAAAAAGGACAATGCATATAACCTCCATAACAAGATACTCAGTGTACCGAAATGCGAATATGAACAAAAGGAAAAGGGGCATATTTGCCCCTTTTCTCAACCTATTAACACAATTGTGTTAACCTTGACGCAGCGTCACGTTACTTGGTTTACTGGCGTGATAGATAATTGGCTTTACCGACCCATTTGTAACTGGTCAGTTCTTCTAACCCCATCGGGCCTCGGGCATGAAGTTTCTGAGTCGATACCGCCACTTCAGCGCCTAACCCAAACTGTGCACCATCAGTAAAACGCGTTGATGCATTAACGTACACAGCCGCAGAACCAGCCGAATTAATAAACAATTCAGCATTAAAGAGATCATTGGTCATAATGGCATCAGAATGGCTAGCATTATGCGTACGCATATGTTCAATGGCTTCATGTACATCTTTGACCACTTTTACCCCTAAGGTATAACTCAACCACTCAGTATCAAAGTCACCCAGCTCAGCTGAGCGAATATCTCTCGCTTCGCTCATCAAGGCTTTGGCTTGATTTTCTGCCACAAAAGTGACCTTATCATTGAGTTTTGTCACCAATTTATTGAGTAACGGTTGAGCAATCGCTTCATGAACCAATAAGGTATCTAAAGAGTTACATGCAGAAGGACGCTGTACTTTGGCATTTTCAATCACATCAACCGATTTATCGAGATCGGCACTGTCATCAACAAAGATGTGGCTTATCCCAAAACCACCAATAATAACGGGTATTGTGCTATTTTCTTTACACATTTTATGTAAACCAGCGCCCCCGCGTGGAATGATCATATCCACGTACTCATCTAACTTAAGTAGCTGAGAAACCCATTCACGAGATGGGTTTTCAATGTACTGAATGGCAGCAATGGGGAGCTGTGCTTTAACTAATGCCGACTGGATAACTTTGACTAGTTCCATATTAGAGAAAAAGGTCTCTTTTCCACCACGTAAAATAGCCGCATTACCCGTTTTTAAACACAAGGCTGCAATGTCAATCGTGACATTAGGACGCGCTTCGTAAATCACACCAACCACCCCAAGGGGGACGCGACGCCGTGCAAGTGACATCCCATTTTCTAATACTTTACTGTCTATTTCGCTACCCACAGGATCAGATAAACTGATCACATTACGCACATCACAGGCGATCGCCTTTAAGCGAGATTCATTCAGAAGTAAGCGATCCAACAATGCGTCACTCAACCCCGCCTCTTTACCCAAGGCAATATCTTGTGCATTCGCAGCTAAAATAACGGTCGCATTGGCTTCAAGTTCATCAGCAATCATGGCTAATGCACGGTTTTTCTGTGCGGTTGATGTGGTGGCGAGTTGAAAAGAGGCCGCTTTCGCCGCTTGGCCCATTTGGATTAAATCCACGCTATTTCTCCCTATTCTTGAATAACGACCATATTATCACGATGGATCACTTCAGCTCCGTAGTCATAGCCAAGAATCTCAATGATCATTTTACTGTGTTTACCCGCAATTTGAGCTAAATCACGACTTGAATAAGCACTGATGCCTCGAGCGATTAAATGATGATGTTGATCTTTTACTCGAATCACTTCCCCTCGAGCAAATTGCCCCTCAACTCGAACTACCCCTTTCGCTAATAAACTACTGCCGTTCTCCAGTAGTGCATTGGCTGCGCCAAGGTCAATAATAATATCACCAGAAGCCGCAGGGCCAGCCAATATCCAGCGCTTACGGTTTTCCAATGCCTCTTCCAATGCTAAGAATCGTGTACCTTGCGGTTGCTCACTTAAGGAGTCAAAAATAACATTCTGAGCTCGGCCCGCCGCAATGATCACTTCAATTCCCGCTCGGCGAGCAATATCAGCCGCTTGCAGTTTGGTCGCCATACCACCAGTACCGAGTGTGGTACCACTGCCACCTGCAATTTTTCTCAAGGTGTCATCAATGGTTTTGACTTCTTTGATCAATTCAGCATTCGGATCTTTACGCGGATCAGCCGTAAATAAACCTTTTTGATCCGTCAACAATAACAGCTTATCCGCACCACATAAAATCCCAACCAAAGCCGAAAGGTTATCATTATCACCGACTTTGATTTCATTGGTGGCCACCGCATCATTTTCATTAACGATAGGAATAATATCGTTATTCACTAACGCATTGATGGTGTCACGGGCATTAAGAAAGCGTTCTCTGTCTTCTAAATCGGCTCTGGTCAATAGCATTTGCCCGATTTTAATTCCATACAGAGCAAAAAGAGACTCCCATGCTTGAATCAACTGACTTTGACCGACCGCTGCCAAGAGCTGTTTGCTGGAAATCGCATGGGGTAAAGCTGGATAACCGAGGTGCTCTCGACCCGCCGCAATGGCTCCCGATGAGACAATCACTACTTTGTGGCCTTGTTTTCTGAGCTCAGCACATTGGCGAACTAACTCCACCATATGTGCGCGGTCAAGTGCCAAAGTACCACCCGTTAATACACTGGTACCTAACTTTACTACCACTGTTTGTGGCGTGATTTGGCATGGTTGATTCGTTGTCATGATTTCTTCTGCAATGAAAAACATTAAGAGGTGATGTTTTAGCAATCAAGCGCTGGTTGTACAAGAGGAAAAAGAGGCTAAACCGCCTCTTTTTTTACTCTCTCATTCATCTTGGCATTAATCTAAGCAAATTCGACAGATTGTTGGTGCAAAGA
The DNA here is from genome assembly GCF_900167345.1 of Vibrio cincinnatiensis DSM 19608. Classification (GTDB taxonomy): domain Bacteria; phylum Pseudomonadota; class Gammaproteobacteria; order Enterobacterales; family Vibrionaceae; genus Vibrio; species Vibrio cincinnatiensis. The sequence goes on from NZ_FUXB01000004.1 coordinate 269,356, forward strand.
GAGGGTTAATAAGAAACGTTCTTGTAATGTTTGCCCGAGTTTTTGGTGAAACTCCTGCTGAGTTCTTACTACATCGCTCATCGCTTGCTCTGGGAGAGATGACACTTCCCAGTTTCCCGCCACATTATATCGACCAATCTGGTAGTTTGCTTCAAACCCGGAATCGGTTTCGGTCAGTTCCATCCACCACCCCCAAAATTCACGCTTCTCAGGGGATTTTTTATCGTTAATACAAACAGCCAAACAATCAAAAAGGTAGACACCTTCTTGACATTGCCCTTCTCGTAAATAAGGGCCAATGGCTTTCAATACTGAAAGTAAACGATGGTGTGTTGGGGTCTTTGCCACGTCTGACATTTTGTCTCTCCATGTTTAGAATGCCGATTCATTATAATAATCATACATTTAAAAAATGCATGGCATTCACTTTTAACTAATTAATGATAAAAGTCATCCACAGAGTTGCTCTTCTAGCCACTTTATTGCTAAATCGAGGGATTGCTCATATCCTCGTGTAATACTTTCACTTTTTACTCGCTTTGATTGCCCACCTTGGCTAAATGTCGCAATCAGGTGATTATCACTGGCTGGTGACACAGGATCCCCTTCCATCGATAGCGCTAAAATAGGCACTTTTATCCGTCGAGTACCCAATATCCCCTGAACTTTCAACGACCATGCCATTAACTGAGTAGATAAACTATTAATGTCTACCACATTCTTACCCAGCCTCGAGGCTAAAACATCTAAGTACATTTTTGACATTAATTTCATTTTAGTTTGCGAAACCAACACATCATGCACAGGGGCCCCAATAGAAACACACGCCTTAATCTTGTCTGATTCTAAAAAAGACAACCGCACCATAGCATTACCACCAAATCGAAATCCGACTAATCCGACTCGATGATGATCAACCCAAGGCAACGTCGATAATTGATTCAATACCGCTTGATGCAGGCAGGAGGAGTCTTGAGTCAATGGCCAATGGTGGCTATGTCCGATAGAAGGCATGTCAATGGTTAACATGGCAATATTACGTTTGGCTAGGTAATCTCGAAATAATCGCCACATATCGGTTTGCAGACTGTCGAGCCCAGCACTCACCATCACAACCGGCTGTGGTTCATCCGTGTTAGATAAATGAAGATGCCCGAGAATTTTTTTACCTTGATATTCAAATTCTAATTCTTTGATGGTGTATTTAGTCAGCTCTGCCGCTCGTTTATAAGCTTCATTGGCTAACACTCTCGCCTGTAATGCCAAAGTGTCATTTTTTAAGTGTGGATAACCAGCAATACCATAGCAAAGTGCAGCGCTGAACATGCGTTCTGCCGCCGAATCTCCGGATAACGCTTCACTCTGTTTATGATAACGAGAACCTAATCGGATCCATTCATAGGTCCAGTTACCGCTGTGGTAACCTATCACGGTATCGAGCCATTTATCATGCGTTCTTGAATGTTGCGAAGAGGCGATATGTGCGAGCACTTCTTCTTGATCAATAGGATCGACGCCAAGCCAAGCCCACTGTAACCGACGTAAATTTCGATACCAAGCAAAGGGATCGCTTTCCCTTTTTTGCTCAAGAAACTCATGGCTGCTCGGCATGTATTGTGTCAAAGTGGACGTTTCTTTGGCTTGTTTATGTTTTTGGAATAACGTCTCAGAAAGGTTGATACTGCTTGATTCAGACATAATACATCTCGTTAGTAAGGCATTGAGCTTTCATAGTAATCAAAAAAATGGCCCTTTGCAGGGCCATTTTCTCATTCTTAGTGAAAAGTTGTGACAGATAAAAAATTCTATTACTTCTGTTTACGATTCACTGGCTCAACATAAGAGAGGGCCATATCCCAAGGTTGCTCAATCCAAGTATCTTGTTCAATATCAACGATATATTCATCAACTAAATCTTTACCCGCAGGTTTTGCACAAACCGTAACGAATTTCGCCTTCGGATACATTTGACGAATCTGACGAGCGGTGTCGCCACTGTCCACCAAATCATCAACAATTAAGAAACCTTCGCCATCATGCTCTGGGGCTTTTAAGATACTCATATCACGTTGATGATCATGATCATAACTGGATATGCATACCGTATCGACATAGCGGATACCTAATTCACGGGCTAGAATTGCTGCCGGAACAAGGCCACCTCGGCTGACACCTAGGATTCCCTTCCACTGTTCTGCAGGCATTTGGCGCTGTGCAAGTTCACGACAAAATTTCTGCATATTGTCCCAAGTGATAACGAATTTTTTACTCATTGTAATTAAACCTAATTGTTTGGAAATTGGGTATGTTTACGCCTCAAGAATAAATTTAATAATAAATATCGCCGCCATCGCCCAGACACTGAGCGAAACATGACGACCTTTACCACTCAGTAGTTTAATCAGAGCGTAAGAAATAAATCCTAGTGCAATCCCTTCTGCGATAGAGAAAGTTAGCGGCATTAGTAAACAGGTTACCACCGTTGGTGCCGCTTCAGTCAAATCACGCCAATCAATGCTCACAAGACCAGAAAGCATTAAGATAGCCACATAAAAAAGTGCACCAGCGGTTGCATAAGCGGGGATCATTCCCGCTAATGGCGCAAAGAATAATGCAAGAAGGAATAAAATGCCAACCACAACCGCCGTTAAACCAGTCCGCCCACCAGCGGCCACACCAGAAACACTTTCGACATAAGACGTGGTATTGGATGTTCCAAGTAATGCACCCACAGAAGTGGCCGTGGAATCGGCTAATAATGCACGGTTTAAGCGAGGAATTTTACCATCTTTACCAATAAACCCAGCTTTATTGGCAACGCCAACGAGTGTTCCCGCAGTATCAAAGAGGTCAACAAATAAAAAGGCAAAGACAACAGAAATCATACCGACTTCAAAAATGGCGGAGAAGTCTAATTGCATGAATGTCGGGGCAAGGCTTGGCGGTGTGGAAATAACGCCTCCCCAAGTCACATCACCAAAAACCAGACCCATCGCCGTAACCGCTAAAATAGCAATCATTACCGCCCCTTGCACTCCACGATGCACCAAAGCAATAGTGAAGAAGAAGCCGAGTGCACCTAACACGGCGGGTAACGAAGTAATCGCCCCCATAGAAACCAAAGTGGCTGGGTTATCTACAACAATACCGGCATTTTTCAACGCAATAAAAGCCAAAAAGAGACCAATACCCGCAGAGATACCCGTTCGTAACGACATTGGGATCGAGTTGATGATCCACTCTCGAATTTTAAACAAGCTCAATAAAACAAAGAGGATCCCTGAACAAAAGACAGCCGCCAGTGCGACTTGCCACGTATAACCCATGCCCAATACCACCACATAGGTAAAGAAGGCATTTAGCCCCATCCCCGGAGCCTGTGCAATAGGGTAATTGGCCACAAACCCCATAATAAAGCAGCCAATTGCGGCCGCTAAACACGTAGCAACAAATACCGCACCGCGATCCATCCCTGCATCCGAAAGAATCGCCGGGTTGACAAAAATAATGTAGGCCATTGTCAGGAATGTCGTGATCCCAGCAATGATCTCAGTGCGCACATTCGTGCCATATTCACTGAGTTTAAATAGTCTTTCCAGCATGTTCGAGTCCTAATAACAATAAAGTAAACGGTTGCGTAATCGATTGGTCGCTGATTATAAAGTTATCAAATCACAAATTCCATACGGAATTTGCGTCGAATTTTCAGAAACTCAGAAACATTTATGCACAGCTACACATAAAAAGTAGGTTCTTCGGCCAAAAAACAGCCAAAAAACCGCCATTCATAAATAAGCACAACCTCTCCCTTTTGCTTGGCTGCACATCAGGAAGGGGTTGTGAATCTTCGCGGAGTTAAACGGCGTGTTTAGGCATTCATCACCGTGTTTGGCAACCAAGTTACCAGATCAGGAAACAGCATACAGATCACCAGCACCACAAACTGCACCAGAATGAATGGCATCACCGATTTATACAGATCCATCATGGTCACCCCTTTCGGTGCAATACCTTTGAGATAGAACAGTGCGAACCCATAAGGCGGTGTTTGTACCGCAATCACGATGTTAAGAATCATCAACACGCCAAACCAGATCGGGTCGTAACCGAGTGCGACAGCAACCGGTGTAAAAATGGGGGCGCACATCAACACAATGATAAATTCATCGATAATGAAGCCCAGCAGCATCATGATGACTTGGAACATAATGATGATAACAATCGGAGGCAAATCGAGATTCTGGGTAAAGCCCGATACCATACCTTGAATTCCCATTAATAGATGGAAGTTACTGAACACCGACGCGCCTAAAATAATCCACATAGCAACACTCACCAGCATCGCCGTTTGCATGCCCGAGCGCATTAAGAGTTCCGGTTTGAAACGCTTAAACAAAATCGAGAGCAAAAGCGCGCCCATCACACCCAGCGCACCGGATTCGGTTGGTGTCGCAATTCCAGCAATGATGCTGCCGAGCACGACTACAATCAGCGCAAACGATGACGCGCCATCACGAATGGTTTTAAACAGCTCATAACCTTTGGGAATTTCGATATCATTGTCGATGTCCATCGGCGCACGTTCCGGACGCAGCTTACAGCTGATCACTACGTAGCTGATTAACAGCAAAATGGTGATCAACGCGGGCACCATCGCCCCAAGAAACATTTTTCCGACCGAGTTCTGAGTCGAAGAAGCAAACATTATTATTGGAATGCTTGGCGGAATCAAAATACCCAGCGATCCCCCCGCCATGATTACACCAAGTGCTAACTTTTTATCGTAACCGCGATCCAACATCGGTTTGAGAGCAATCGAGCTTGATGTCATGATACCCGCGCCGATGATCCCAACCATCGCGCCAATCATCGAACACACTCCGATCACGCTGATCGCCAGCGATCCGCGTACACGACCAATTACCAGTTGGCTGGCGTTGAACATCGCATTACCGATCCCTGAGCGCGTCAAAATCTGTCCCATGTAAATGTAAAGTGGGATAGCCAGCAGAATAAAATTGAAGAAAGTACTCTCGACCGTAGTTGGAATGATATTAAACAGCGATTCGCCCCACACCAGATAACCAACGCCCATCGCTATTCCACCCAGCGCCAAGCCTACCTGCGCCCCAAGCACGAACGCAATCAGAATACAACCCAACAAAACGAGGGTTAACATCTCAATTCCCATTTGGACTCTCCTTGTCAAAAATGGAATCCAGCTGGTCGCTATCAACCTTAAATGGCTGATCAATCAAATTAACATGCTGGTGAATCTCACCATTTAATTCGCGGCCTTTGATCAAAAAAAACAAATTAGCAATCAGTTCCGTGGAATATTGAGCAATAAAAACCCCTGCCGAAACCGTAATCATCAACCAGAAGTGATGCATGGCGGGTGCCCATTCACTCTGGGTCTTGTAGTTGAATTCAAGGCTTTCGATAAACATACCACCACAAGTTTTAACCATGACAACCAGAAACCCCATCGCCAAAATGCTCGTCAGTACATCAAAAATGCGTCTGGTTTTTTCCGATACTTTGGCGTGAATAATATCGACGTTAATGTGCGCTTCGCGTTGCTGAGCATACGCGCCGCCTAATGCCGCAATGTAGCCAAACAGAAACAGCGATGTGTCGTAGCCCCAAATGGTCGGGCGGTTAAGTACGTAACGGGCAAACACTTCGTAAAACACAATCGCGGCAAGCACGGGAAGCAAATACGACACTGAGCGTCCAATAAGACTGACGACGTACTTCGTGAACTGGCAATACCTCAGTAAAATGGCTTCAAGCATAGAAATCTCCCTATAAAAAAACAGGTGAATCCAAACGGGTTCACCTGTGTCGTCCATCATTGTTGCTCGAGAATATCCACCAACTGTTTCGAGTACTTGTCTTCCGCTGCGTACTCTTTCGCCAGTGACATACCGGCGTCTTTCCACACTTTCAGATCCGCCTCTGAAGGTTGTGGACTCCATTGCAGACCTTTAGCTTCCATCTCAGACACAGCCTGAGATTCCCACAGTTTTGATTTTGACATCTGCTTCTGAGCGTGCGCCGCCGTTGCTGCTTTCACAATCGCCTGCAAGTCAGCCGGCAGTTTGTTCCACTCTTTCTTGTTGACGATAACAGGCAGCACTTGCGCGCCCGCCAGTGGCACTGGGTACATATATTTCGCCACTTCCACGTGATTACCATCGCGGTGGTCAATCATGTTCGAACCGATAGAACCATCGATGACGCCCGTCGCCAGCGAGGTATAGATTTCGCTCCACGCCAAAGACACCGGCGATGCACCCAGATTACGCAGAAACTTACCGTACGCGCCTGGCGCTCGAATCTTCAGGCCTTTGAAATCCGCAATCGAATTGATGGGTTGTTTGGTAATGATGTAAACCGGAGGCTGAATGTAGGGGTCCAACCACTCTAACCCTTGTGAGCCGTACGCCTGTTTAAGGACTTTTCCCCAGCCCCTGTCGTGGAACAGAGTGGTCAGTTCCGCCACATCCGACGTACCGCCCGGCAAGCCCACTTCCACCACACCGACAGGTAATTCACCAGCATGCATCGGTTGGAATGGAGCCCCCATAGTGATCAAGCCCGATTTCACCGCACTCAGAATGCCGCTGGTTCCGACACCTTCACCGGAATACAGCACCTGCACAGCGATGCGACCGTTAGACATCGTCTCGATGTTCTTCGCCAGATCTTCATACACTTCACCAAACGCAGTGCCACGTCCATATAAGTTCGCAAAACGCCAGTTGTATTGAGCGGCCATGGTTGCGGTTGAACACATCAGTAAACTCACCCCTGCAGCCGCGGCCATAAAAGCTTTCGCCAGTTTGGTTCCCTTAACACTTAACATAGAAGTCCCTCTTCCTGTATCGTTACACTTTTGTTGTGGATTTGTTTCCTAGTTCAATATGAAGAACGGAAAATGAATGCGATAGAGCCAGTGGCAAAGTTGTTATGGTACCAGTCAAACTCACCGCTCTGGTACCAACGTTAGTGACTAACTGGTACTCCGTACGCTCCGCTTTTGTGTCTAACATGCCATCATCAGCCTACAAAAGAGACACAAATATGGAGCACATTGTTAACAAAATCCTACTGAGTGCGACTTGCGAGGCCAGTGACGACACCATTGCCGTACTCAACCCGGCAACCGATGAAATACTGGCTTACATTCCTTCACTGGATACCCAAACCATCCACGAATTGATCACACGCTCAAAACAAGCGCAGCTTGCATGGCAAGAAAAAAGCGCCGCAGAGCGCGCCGTGATTCTTAATCGTTGGTACGACTTGATGTTGGATAACGTCGACGATCTCGCACGCATCATGACTCTAGAACAAGGTAAACCTCTGGCTGAAGCTAAAGGGGAAGTTATGTACGGCGCTGCATTCATTCAGTGGTTTGCAGAAGAGGGCAAGCGTACCTATGGCGATACCATTCCGTCACCGGCTGGCAATAAGCGTTTAATGACTGTGAAACAACCGATTGGGGTCGCGGCGGCAATTACACCATGGAACTTTCCGATTGCGATGATCACCCGCAAAGCCGCGCCAGCGCTAGCCGCCGGTTGCAGCTTCATCGTCAAACCTGCCAACCAAACACCATTGTCAGCTTATGCTACCGCCGAGTTGGCCTATCAAGCAGGCCTACCAAAAGATTTACTGATTGTGCTCAACAACCACTCATCTGTCGTGGTTGGCGATATTTTCTGTGCTCACAATGACATCAAAAAGCTCTCGTTCACCGGTTCGACCCAAGTCGGTCGTCAGTTGATTACTCAATGTGCTGGCACAATTAAACGGACGTCAATGGAACTGGGCGGCAACGCACCGTTTATCGTATTTGATGACGCCGACATCGACGCCGCGGTACAAGGTGCGATTGCCTCGAAGTTCCGCAACGCCGGTCAAACGTGCGTGTGCGCCAACCGCTTCTATGTGCAAGATGCCGTCTACGATGAGTTCGTAACCAAATTTGTCGTCGCCGTTGCCGATCTAAAAATGGGCAATGGTTTGGAACCGGGCGTCAACATTGGTCCACTGATTGATATTAAGGCCAAAAACAGCGTGCTGGGCTACATTGATACCGCCGTTGAACAAGGTGCTAGCATTGCGCTAGGCGGTAAATCCGCTGGTGGACTATTTATAGAACCTACCGTGCTCACCAACGTCACGCAAGAGATGGACATTGTCCAAACCGAACTGTTTGGACCAATCGCTCCGATTGTCCGTTTCACCCATGACGAAGAACTGGTGGCCTTCGCCAACGACACCATTTATGGCCTCGCCAGCTACTTCTACACCACCAATATTCACCGCGCATTCCACATCGCCGAAAAGCTGGAATACGGCATGGTTGGCATTAACGAAGGCCTGATTTCCAATGAAGTTGCGCCTTTTGGTGGCGTAAAACAGTCTGGCTTTGGCCGTGAAGGCGCCAAACAAGGTATCGACGAATACCTCAATATCAAATACCTCTGCTTTGGTGGCTTTTAAGCTGCCGAACGTCACCACTAGGACACGCAAACATGACAAATACGGAATGGCAAACTCGCAAGGAAAAAGTCATCGCAAAAGGCATGGCTAACCTCGCACCAATTTACGCAGCAAAAGCAGAAAACGCGCTGATCACCGACATTGAAGGCAAACAGTACATCGATTTTGCCGCCGGTATTGCGGTTAACAACACCGGTCATTCGCACCCACGCATCGTCGCGGCGGTAAAAGAGCAGCTCGAGCAGTTCAGTCACACTTGTTCAATGGTGACACCTTACACCAGCTTTGTGGAACTGGCGGAGAGCGTGGTTGAGATAGCACCGGGAGATTTCGAGAAGAAAGCTGCCTTTGTCACCACGGGCGCGGAAGCGGTAGAAAATGCAATCAAATTTGCGCGTGCATACACGGGGCGCAGCGGCATTATCGCCTTTAAAGGCGGTTTTCATGGCCGTACCAACTTGTGTATGGGCCTGACGGGCAAAATCGCACCGTACAAAATCGGCTTTGGTCCGTTCCCGAACGAAATCTATCACGTACCGTATCCCAATGCATACCACGGCATCAGCGAAGCGCAGAGCCTCAACGCGATTCAGGATCTGTTTGCCTGCGACATCGAACCCTCACGAGTTGCCGCGATCATTTTTGAACCGATTCAGGGCGAAGGCGGTTTCTACCAAGCGCCAAATGCTTGGGTCAGCGCGCTTCGTAAACTGTGTGACCAACACGGTATCGTGATGATCTGTGATGAGATCCAAACGGGTTTTGCTCGAACTGGCAAGCTGTTTGCTTGTGAATACTTTGATGCCAAACCGGATCTGATCACCATGGCGAAAGGCATTGCTGGCGGCTTCCCACTGTCAGGCGTCGTCGGTAAAGCGGAGATCATGGATTCAGCGGCTCCGGGCGGTATTGGCGGCACATATGCCGGTTCCCCACTAGCCTGCCGCGCTGCGTTGGAAGTCATTAAGATCATCAAAGATGAAAACTTATGTGAGAAAGCGCAACACGTTGGTCTGCAATTTAAAGAAAGTTTGATCGAAATGCAGAAGGAAATCCCCAAAATCAGCGATATCCGCCAAGTTGGTGCAATGATTGCGATTGAACTTAATGATCCAACCACTGGTCAGCCACTTGCAGACCTGACCAAACAATTGGTGTTAAAGTGTCATCACCAAGGCGTGATTTTGCTCTCATGTGGAGTAAAGGCAAACGTGATTCGTTTCCTTCCCCCACTGACTATCGAGTCAGAGCTGATCACAAAAGGCCTAGATATTATAAAAATGGAACTGCTGTCGCTAATCTGACCGTCAACGATTCCTTGAACAGATGTGCAGTGATGTGCATCTGTTTTCTCTTCCTCTTCGTTGATACTCATCAAACGCGACTGCTTGATGTGCAGGAAAGCTATGCTGTATCAATTTATTCATATCGACCCCCAAGATTCGCGCACGCTACAAGATCAAATCAAAAGCGATATAGCGAAAGCCATCTTTGCCGGATTTGTTCCCAAACAAACCAGCATTATGTCATCCCGTCGTCTGGCAGAAAAACTCAAAGTGTCACGCAATACCATTTTGCGGGTCTATGAACAGCTCGCCGAAGAAGGTGTATTGGTGCCGATTGAACGTAAAGGCTATTACGTCAATCCACAGTTGGAACTGGGCTCGCCAGCGGCCAACCAAGACCGGTCTTTCCTCGCCAGTAGCAGTGGTTTGGATTGGTTTAACTACCTCAATGCCGAACACTCCTGTACGGATATAGTGGTCAAAGATCTCAATGATTACCCATATTTGTTCGTCAATGGCATCGTCGATGAAGACCTGTTTCCTGTATCGGAATGGCGCAAATGCAGCATTCAATCGCTGAACAAAAGCAACCACCGCAGTTGGACTTCCGATGATCACGATTACGAGGATCTGATCGAGCAAATCCGTACTCGTGTACTCCCCAAACGCGGTATTTTTGTCTCCAAAGACAACATCGCCATTACGCTAGGTTGCCAAAACAGCCTCTATTATTTAAGCAAACTGCTGATCACCAAACAGAGCACGGTCGCTATAGAAAACCCCGGTTATCCGGAAGCATTACATCAATTTCAGGCTCGGCGAGCCAACGTATTGCCGATCGAAGTCGACCAACAAGGTTTAGTCATCGATGAACGTCTTGCTGATTGCCATGTGGTATACACCACACCGAGCAATCAGTTTCCCACCACGGTACGCATGTCGCCGGAGCGGCGACATGCTTTGATTACCCAAGCCGAACAGCACGATTTTCTGATCATCGAAGATGATTTTGAGCACGACGTCAGCTTTATCGAGAATAGTTGCCCACCGCTACGCTGCGAATACCACAGCGAGCGCATCATTTATATCTCCAGTTTTACCTCCAGCATCGCTCCGGGGCTACGCATCGGTTTCATCGTTGCCGCCGAGCCGCTGATCGCGCAGATCAAATCGCTCCAAGTACGCACTCATAGCCTGCCGCCGAAAAGTAACTGCCAAACACTCGCTCTGTTTCTCAGCCTAGGCTATTACGATGTACTGGCGCAAAAGCTGCTCAAGCGCTACCGCGACAAGTGGCTAACAATGGAAAAAGCGATGAACTACTATTTTCCGCAATCTGGAGTGGTAGCTTCATTGGCGGGAACGGCATTTTGGATCGAATACAAACAGGGATTTGATGCTGAACGCTTTGAACGACTAGCGGAAGAACAAGGTATTTTGATCAACAACGGCGCCAAGTACTATTGTTGTGACCATAAGAACAATAGTTTTCGGCTCAGCTTTCAGTCGATCCGAACCGAGAATATTCGAGAAGGCATCAAACAGCTGGCTCGCATCGCCAAACAGATCTTACCCAATGAACGGTTGGAAGAGTGCGAATCTCCACCACTCAATGGCCAGCAAATTCGCGCATTATTGACCAACCAGACACTGCTAACCAAAGACTGCTTTAACATCCCCTACCGCATTACGTTGCAAGCCGATGGCAAACTAATCGGCATTTCTGAGCGCCCTAACGACGTGGATGAAGGCTACTGGTGGGTCAAGAACGACAAGTTTGTCTATCAGTGGCGCAAATGGCAATTTTCTGATGTCCGTTACATCACGATCGTTTACGAGCACGGTGAGATCAAACGGTTTGATGAGGAAGGTTACTTTATTGGCGAAGCGAAGTTCAACCGATGATCATCACGTATTTCCAGATCGCAGGCATAAAAAAACGCCACCTAACGGTAGGTGGCGGTGAATTATACTAATCAAATGTGATTAAAAATAAATTCCAATATAGGGGTGAACAAAACCGTTCAAGATCCAAACTTAAGTTTAGTAACCAAAGCTTGATGGGTATGTAAAGTTGCCAGTAAATACAGCGTTATTTTTCCAGAACATTACAGACGATAAACCTTTATTCATAACTATCACCATTAAAATCAAACACTATTCATTGATTTCTCGGTTCCTTGGAGGCGATAAATCGGACTCATCCTTTGAGCATTTTCTCTTCACTGATGAAGCTGGTTATAAATATACCACTAAGAAATTTTATTACAACAAGTTTCGTGATTGAAGTCACATAAAAATATAAAAATGATCTACATCTCATTTATTTGGTAATTAAATTACAAAATGGTCAGTATGTTTAAAAGGACTATCTCCACTTCACCTATCCTTGCAGCAGACTGAAACGGGTGTTGTCTTTTAGGTGAGCGGCTTTTTTGTAATCGCAAACAAAAACAGAATTGATCCATAAAGGCGCTACTCCCACTAGGGACATAGTGGTATGCTGTTTCTCATCACTATGTTATCACCCGAATTCAGTCTATTAATCTAATAATAGAATAAGAAACCTAATGTTCACCGGGAAAATCACATAAAAGGAGTCTCCTGTGTCTGAGTTCCATTCTGAAATCAGCAAATTATCACCAAGCCCCGTATGGCAGTTTTTCGATAAAATATGCTCTATTCCTCACCCATCTAAACATGAAGAGGCCTTAGCTCAATTCATTGTTGATTGGGCAACAAACCAAGGACTAAACGTTCGTCGAGATCCGACGGGCAATGTGTTTATCACAAAACCAGCCACCTTAGGTATGGAGCATAAAAAAGGAGTCGTACTCCAAGCTCACATCGATATGGTGCCTCAAAAAAATGAAGATACCGTTCATGATTTCACCCAAGATCCTATTCAACCTTATATTGATGGGGAATGGGTAACCGCCAAAGGAACCACATTAGGGGCGGATAACGGTATCGGTATGGCGACTTGTTTGGCCGTTCTTGCCTCAAATGATATCAAGCATGGCCCTCTTGAAGTGCTATTAACTATCGATGAAGAAGCCGGCATGACAGGGGCATTTGGCCTACAAGCGGGCTGGTTGGAAGGGGATATTCTACTGAATACAGATTCAGAACAAGAAGGTGAAGTTTATATGGGTTGCGCTGGCGGTGTCGATGCAGCCCTTAGTTTTGATATTCAACGAGAAGATCAACCCGCAGGTTTTGTGACCCGTCAACTGACCCTTAAAGGGCTAAAAGGTGGTCACTCAGGCTGCGATATTCACACTGGCCGAGGTAATGCCAATAAACTGTTGATCCGCTTCCTTTCTGAACATGCACAAGCATTGGATCTTCGTTTGATTGAATTTCGAGGCGGCAGTTTGCGCAATGCGATCCCTCGTGAAGCATTTGTAACGGTGGCACTGCCTGCTGAGAAGGTGAGCCAATTGGATAAACAGTTCACCACCTATAGTGAACTCTTAAAGACCGAATTAGGTAAAGTTGAAACAGATATCATCATATTCAACAAAGCCGTTGATACCACTTATCCAATCTTTACTCTGCACAGTCAGCAACGTTTCATTGCCGCACTCAATGCCTGCCCTAATGGGGTGATTCGTATGAGTGACGAGATTGACGGTGTGGTAGAAACCTCATTGAATGTGGGAGTCATCACCACAGAAGAGAGCCAAGTGAAAGTACTCTGCCTGATTCGTTCACTGATTGATTCCGGTCGCAGCCAAGTACAAAGCATGTTGTCTTCAATCGCAGAACTCGCAGCAGCACACATTACTTTCTCTGGAGGCTATCCAGGGTGGAAGCCCGACGCCGACTCAGAAATCATGCACATTTTCCGAGATATATACCAAGATCTCTACGGACATAAACCCAACATCATGGTCATTCATGCAGGGCTCGAGTGTGGATTGTTCAAAAAACCCTATCCAGAAATGGATATGCTCTCTTTTGGGCCAACCATTAAATTCCCTCACTCACCGGATGAAAAAGTGAAAATTGATACCGTTGCCTTATTCTGGGAACAAATGATCGCTTTACTGGAAAATATCCCTGCCAAAGCTTAAAGATAAAAGCTAGACTAGATAGGCTTGAAAGAAAACTCAAGCCTATTACTGTTTTTTATCGATACGAAAAATTTTATTCATTAGCGATACCCTCGGTCTGCTGCTAGAGTTCGCGTCCTTGAATTTCCCCTGAGTTATTCACCCGACTCGATTCAAGCGATGACTGAATAAAGAATATATCGGAGAAGGCGATGACTTCTTGATATAAACCAATTCCAACATCGTATCTACTATGCTCAACAAAAATGAAATTACCATGAATGAAAAAATCATTGTCGGATGGCGTGAAATATTAAGCCTTCCAGGGTTAGGTATTGAGAAAATAAAAGCCAAAATCGATACCGGAGCTCGAACTTCCTGTCTCCATGCTTTTAAGATGGAGACGTTCCATAAAGAAGAGGCTCTCTGGGTTCGTTTTTGGATTCATCCGCTGCAAAATAATTCCGATAAAATTGCAGTATGTGAAGCAAAAGTGATCGATGAGCGTATTGTACGAGATTCAGGGGGACATGAAGAATCACGCTATGTGATTGAATCAGAGATTTCTCTTGGTGGGCAAACTTGGCCTATTGAGATCACGCTGACCAATCGTGAGAACATGGTATTTCGAATGCTGTTAGGCCGAACGGCGATGCATCATCGAATTATGGTTGATCCTACTCAATCTTTTTTAATCCCTTTCGAGGAGTCGAAATAATGAAAATTGGTATTCTGTCGCGTAATGCTTCACTGTATTCCACTAAACGTTTGATTGAAGCATGTAAACAACGCGGGCATGAAGTCAAAGTCATTGATGCTTTACGCTGTTATATGAATATCAATTCAGAACAACCGGAGATCCATTTCAAAGGAGAAGAACTGGCCGGCTTTGATGCGGTAATCCCTCGTATTGGAGCTTCCGTCACCTTCTACGGGACAGCGGTTCTACGTCAATTTGAAATGATGGGAGTCTATCCAGCCAATGAATCGGTGGCTATTAGCCGTTCTCGAGATAAATTACGTTCAATGCAATTGTTATCTCGTAAGGGGATTGGAATGCCGATCACGGGGTTTGCGAGCAAACCCGATGACGTAAAAGACCTACTCGATATGGTAGGCGGCGCCCCCGTTGTGATCAAATTACTTGAAGGCACGCAAGGCATCGGTGTAGTGTTAGCAGAGACCCGTAAAGCAGCAGAAAGTGTCATTGAAGCCTTTATGGGGCTAAAAGCCAATATTATGGTTCAGGAATATATCAAAGAAGCGGGCGGTGCTGATATTCGTTGTTTTGTGATTGGAGATAAAGTGATCGCAGCGATGAAACGCCAAGGTGCAGAAGGCGAGTTTCGATCAAATTTACACCGTGGTGGAACAGCATCTCTGGTAAAAATCACCCCTCAGGAACGCAAAACGGCGATTGAGGCAGCGAAAATAATGGGACTCAATGTTGCTGGTGTCGATTTACTTCGATCTGAACGTGGCCCTCTGGTGATGGAAGTCAATTCCTCTCCCGGCCTTGAAGGTATTGAAGCAGCAACAGGCAAAGACATCGCAGGAATGATTGTCGAATTTATTGAAAAAAATGCAGCCAGTAAAAGGACAAAAACACGTGGCAAAGGCTAATCGTAACCAAGCTTATCCATTTTTGGGGGAAGCGATTCCCCCAGCAAGCAAACGAGTCATCGAACTTGAAGCGGCCAAACTCTATACTCACTCTCCACTCTCCATCCCCATTGAAATTATTAATGGTGCTTTCGCCGGACCAGTACTCATGGTCAATGCTGCGATTCACGGTGATGAACTTAACGGCGTCGAAATTGTACGCCAACTGATTAATACGATTGATCCGAATAAACTAAGAGGAACGCTAATCACAGTTCCGATCGTTAACGTATTTGGCTTCATCCATAAATCCCGTTATTTACCAGACAGACGAGATCTCAACCGCTGCTTTCCTGGTAGTGAAAAAGGGTCATTGGCCTCTCGAATGGCTCACACTTTTTTCTCTCAAGTTGCCCTTAATTGTGATTACATTATTGATTTACATACAGGGGCTATTCATCGAACCAATCTGCCACAAATTCGAGCCGATCTCAGCAACCCTGAAACCCTGCGTATCGCCCAAGCCTTTGCTACTCCGGTAATTCTTGATTCTCCATTACGCAATGGTTCACTGCGCAGCGAAGCGGAAAAAGCAGGAATAACCGTCTTAACTTATGAAGCGGGTGAAGCACTACGCTTTGAACCCATAGCCATTAACGCTGGCATCGTTGGGGTAAAACGAGTGATGCAAGCTGTCGGTATGCTGCGCCCTAGTCGCAAAAAAACACCAAGTTCAGTCATTGCTAAATCCACCAGTTGGCAACGTGCTGAAGCCGATGGCATCTTACGAACCGTTGTCTCTTTGGGTGACAAAGTAGAGAAAGGGCAAACCCTTGCTTATATCAACTCTCCACTTGGTAATGTAGAAGTAGAAATTACCGCAAATAAAGGAGGGATTGTCATTGGCCAGCAAACCTTACCACTGGTCAATGAAGGGGATGCGATTTTCCATCTGGCTTACTTCAGACAAAGTGATGACATGGTTGAGCAAGTTGTTGGTGATTTTATAGAAGAAGTCATCGAAACCGATTTAGAGCCACTAACCACCGGGCAAATCATGCCACCATCTCCAGCCTAGCTCCAAAGCCCTTGGTTTATCATCCAAGGGCTTTGTCAAATATTAAGCAAAAGAAGCCCAAATTACGGTTACAACTAATACAGGGCAAACAAAACGAACATAGCTCGGCCAGATTTTCGCAAATAAGCTCTGAGAAAACTCAGGGTAACCTTGTTGCAGCTCTTTAAATTTACCGTTACGGCTCCACACCCAACCACCAAACAGACAGAACAGTAATGCCGCGGTTGGTTGTAAATACTGAGTCGCTGCCATAGCTACAAGGCCAAACAAGCTCGCAAAATTATACACAATGATGATACTAAAAAATGCAATAATGCCACCAAGAACCCAACTGGTGCTGCCACGTGATGTATTCAAGCGTTCACTTACCAACGCAACTGGGCACTCAAGCATAGAGATAGATGAAGTTAATGCCGCAATGGTGAGCAATAAAAAGAAGACCATTGCGAACAGTTGACCAAACATTCCTAAGCTATCAAACATCATGGGTAATACGGTAAACACTAAAGTATCTGAGCTAAGTAGTGAGCCATCCTGCGCATAAATTTCAACACCTTTATTCATCGCCACAAACATCGCGGGCATAACCACAAGGCCTGCAATAAAGGCCACGCTAGTATCCACCAAAGTGACATTCATCGCCATTTTAGGTAAGTTTTCTTTCTTGCTTAAGTAAGAACCGTAAATCAACATGGAACAGCCACCAATCGTCAAGGAGAAGAAACCTTGCCCCATTGCCGCTAGAATTAACTTTCTATCCAATACTTTTTCAAAATCAGGGATCAGATAATGCTTTAACCCCTCCATCGCTCCTTGCTGCATCATGATGTAAATAAACAAAATACCAAATAATACAAATAGCGCTGGCATCAAACGAGTTGACCACTTTTCAATGCCCTGCTTAACCCCACCTCGGACGATCAAAATCGTCAGAAAATAGAAGATAAGTGTACCGAATAGGTTTCGTTCAACAGAAAAGCCTTTCAGCCAGAGGCTTGCCGCTTCAATCCCCAATAAATCAGTAAAGGTAGCCAGTAAGAAACAAATGATCCATCCGCCGACAATACTATAAAACGCAAGCACCGCACTAGGAACGCTAAGTCCAACCCAACCAACCAAAGCTCCTGCTTTTTTCCCAAGGGAATGAGACGTTAATGAACGCATACTATCAACAGGGTTTGCTTGCCCTGAACGGCCGATTGCCATTTCGACCACCAACATAGGGAAAGCAACGATAAAGATCAGGATCAAGTAAACCAGTAGAAAAGCGCCACCACCATTGCTGGCCGCTTGAGTAGGGAAACCCCAAATATTACCAAGCCCAACCGCAGCCCCCGCCGCCGCCAGAATAAATCCAAGACGTGAGCCAAATGTTTCACGAGAACTATTTTGTGCCATAACCACTCACACACCATCAAACTAGTAGGCTAGTACAATAATAGAAATAAATTGATTTCACAATCACTAATAGAACACTTTGCTAACAGAATCGAGAAAAGCCAGCATATTCTCTATTTTTAGTGACGTAGGAGTGTTGAGATGCTGAAAAAACCATCAAAAAGAATAAAAAGTTGAAGCATCCAATGGTAAGAAGAAAAGAGAATGACATTATCTAATAGAACAAATGACCAATAATGGAGAAAGCCCAACCGTTTCTTCCGGTTGGGCTTTTTTAATCTCTCTTACTTAAGTAAGACGGGAAAATTTTGTAATTGAGGGATTTTCTGGTGAAGCGCCTGTTCTTGCTGCTTTATCTGATCGAATAAAAGACATAATGATCTCGCTTCTTGTTCAGCATCTTGCGCATATCCTTGTAATCGTTGTTCAAGTTGAACTTTCAATTTAGTCATTTGATCAGCAAGTTCGGTTAAATTAATCCCTCCCTCTTGCTGCATTTTTTGGCTCAATGCAGTAAATGCCCCTGTAAAAAATTCTTGGCTAACGAATCCTTTTGCTTGCTCAAATTCTTTTTCCCACTCTTGATGCATGGATGAAAAACTATGAGCAGGAAAGATCCACTCCTCATTTTGATAGTAACGAGCTTCAATACTCCCCACCAAAGAGTGGATGGTCTGTTTAACATTATTAAATGCTTGCGGCGTATTTAGGGAAAGGGCCATGTCATCCAATAGCTCATCAACCACCGCTAACTTATTCCTGGCTAACTGCTGAAGTTCCGGTAATAGCGCTTGAATCTGTTCTCGATAAGAAGCTAATGCGGCCTGCTGATCTGCCGTTAATGTTAACTTTTTTCCGGCGATAGAAAGTTGGTTTTCCTCATCCAGTATTACTTGCTCATCAGCGGAAGTATGAATTTCTATCTGTGATTTTTTGATGTGCAGTTCATTTTGAACGTCCACCGGACACTGGAAAGCCCACAAAGCAGGGCTAAACAACAAACCGAGTATTAACAATGATTTATTCATAATTTATCCAAAAACTATTTTCGATAACCATATCGAAAAGATCATATAAATAAGTTAGCCTTTTGTCATTTTATGGTGCTAAGTAAAAAAACTTAATTGCTGGAAAGGTTGTATAGGTTTTAGCATCACGTGCAAGCCTAGTAAGCGGATCTCTCTCCCCTTTTGCCGTTTGAGCACTTCCATTAATAAGGTTTTAAAATCTTCTAATTCGAGCTGAGAGCGCCCATGCTCGATGGTCGTCAGCTGAAAATCAGCAAATTTTACTTTAATACCTTGCTTGATGATTGCCCGATGAGAAGAAGCTCGGCTCAGTCTTATATCCAATTCAGGATATAAGCGCTGCTCGATAGCCTCCCAACATTGATCATAGGTGACAATGTTTTCACTAAAAGTACGTTCAACTCCCACCGACTTACGTTCACGCTCAGTGATCACTTCTCGGTTATCAATACCATGGCTTTTCTTCCATAAGGAAGCACCTAGGCGGCCAAAACGGCGTAACAACTCACGATAATCGGTATTTTTAATATCTTCGCACAGAAAAAAACCGGCCTGATTAAGCTTTTCCAAGCTAACTTTACCTACTCCAGGAATTTTTCCTAACGGGAGTTTATCCACGACGCCCTGCACTTCATCAGGGGTGACCACATACATACCATTAGGTTTATTCATATCAGAAGCAACCTTAGCTAAAAACTTAATAGGGGCAACACCAGCCGATGCCGTCAGTTGGAGCTCATTCCAGATATCTCGGCGAATCGCCTCTGCAATGAGAGTCGCACTACCATGACACGCAGTGGCATTCGTGACATCAAGAAAAGCTTCATCAAGCGATAGAGGTTCGATGATGTCGGTATAACGATAAAAAATAGCATGAATTTGGCGAGAAACAGATTTGTAGACAGGCATACGACCCGGCACTACCAAAAGATGGGGGCACAATTTGATTGCCTGTGCCGTTGGCATTGCCGAGCGAAGGCCAAACTTACGCGCCTCATAGTTACAAGTACTGAGAACACCACGCTGCTTTTCATGCCCACCAACGGCAATGGGGCGCCCACAATAGTCAGGATTATCCCGCATTTCAACAGCAGCATAAAAACAGTCCATATCAATATGGATAATCTTTCTGATCAGCTCTGACATTTGCCACTCAAGCACTGTTTAAAAACACAGTATCAAGTATATAAGCGTTTACAGCTTTTGCAAAGCCAGATAAAAAACGCTATTTGCGTAGCATCACATCGAGTTGATCGACTAGCTCCGACCAATCTGCATCTTCTTCAATCGCTTGGCGTAAAAAGTTCGCCTGAGCATCATTCCAAAAATTCGCTTTGTACAGAGGAGTTGAGTCTCGTTGATGGCGATGAGTCTCGATAAAATACTCAATTTCATTTGATGAACTACCGAGCCCTAACTGCTCAAATAATTCACTCATCCTATGGTAATGAAGTTCCATAACACCTCCCAAAAGGGTGAACACTCTTTGAGTATAGTGCCTGATACCGATGGAATACCGTCATTGACACAAAAAATAACCCAGCCGAAGCTGGGCTACTTCTGATCAGAGTAGCGTATTATACAATACGATCTTTTTCCCAAGCAGCCATGCGCTCTGCACGCGCCGCTTCTCGGGCTTCACGCTTTTTACGCGCATCACAAGGCTCTGGACAATTACAGACTTTATCAATGCCAACAGCCCCTAGGCCACCACAACTACCTTTCACCACTTTCTTTTGAAAAATATAGCCCACTGCCATTGCCGCAATAACAGCAACAAAGATGGCAAAAGTCATTAGAAAAGTATTCATAATATCGACTCACTTATTCATTTAGCGATTGAGATAAGGTTTAAATGCACTGGAAACCCTTTCCTTAAAACCATCTTCTGTTTTTACAATCATCAATACTGGAATTTGATTTAACTCAGCAATCGCCATTCCTTTTTCCTCTCCCAGTACCATTAACCCTGTTGCTAACCCATCTGCTGTCATACTGGATTTATCCAACACGGTAACTGAAACGACATAATTATTAATTGGATAGCCCGTTTTAGGATCAATAATATGAGAATAACGCACACCATCACGTTCAAAATAATTACGATAATCCCCAGAGGTCGCTATCGCCATCTCTCCTGGTTCTATAATTTCTTGTACCGTTCGCTCTTCTGTCGCAGGTTTCTCTATTGCAATTCGCCAAGGAACGCCTTCTCGATTCAATCCTTTTAGACGAATTTCCCCACCGATTTCAACCATATAGTTCTCAACCCCTTGAGACTCTATATAATTGGCAATAACATCCACTCCCCAGCCTTTTGCAATTGTAGATAAATCCACATACAGATCAGGGATATCTTTACGCAGGGTATGCCCCTCAACAGATAAATGTACAATACCTGTTTTAGCTTTACGCTGTGCTAAAGCCTCCTCACTCGGTACGACATCTCGACGAGCTTCTGGGCCAAATCCCCATAGGTTAACTAATGGCCCAACCGTCACATCTAGTGCCCCAAGCGTTAGCTCATTCAATCGGATAGCCTCTTGCACTACTATCGCCGTCTGTTCAGAAACCGAGAAAGGATCATTACCTGAATAACGGTTAAACCGACTCAGCTCTGAGCTTTCACGATAAGTGGACATTTGATCATTCACTTCTTCTAACAAACGATCAATTTCGACTTGAAGTACTGACGATGACGGTATTCCAACCTGTTGAGTGTACTTAATATTATAAGTTGTCCCCATTGTTGGGCCAGATAAATGCACCAATTCAACCGACTTTTCACACCCAGATAACAGCAATAACGCAACTAATGTAAACAGCCACTTTTTCACTTTCTCATACCTCTTGCTAAAGTGACAAAAAATAGGTCTATTTTACAAAAACCAACACACCTATTTCCTCTCACAAACATCCATTTTGCTATAGCAGAAAAAGAATGGCTGACTCATCAGAGCCAGCCATCAACAGACGATTATTGTAAATTAACCACCGAAATCATCCAGCAGAATGTTTTCATCTTCCACACCCAAATCTTTCAACATACCAATCACGGCAGCATTCATCATCGGAGGACCACACATGTAAAATTCACAATCTTCAGGCGCATCATGATCTTTGAGATAGTGCTCATATAAGACATTGTGAATAAAACCGGTGTAACCATCCCAGTTATCTTCTGGCATGGGGTCTGATAAAGCACAGTGCCAAACAAAGTTCGGGTTCTCTGCCGCTAAGCCATCAAAGTCTTCCGTATAGAACATTTCACGCTTAGAGCGGGCACCGTACCAGAATGACATCTTACGTTTTGATTTCAAACGCTTAAGCTGGTCAAAGATGTGGGAACGC